>NZ_JOCT01000030.1 GCF_000717875.1 Streptomyces sp. NRRL S-455 | reverse complement strand
CTGCGGGCAGTCGTGCCGCTGGGGCGATGGGGGTCCCCCCTGCTCGAGCGAAGCCGAGAGCTTGGGGGAGGGTGGGCGCAGCGGCACCCCGCAGCGCCGGGTTGCGCAACGCCCCGCCCCAGCACCAACGCCGGGTGGGTCAAGTCAACATGTGGGACTCCAGACACAGTTCACGAGAGAGGGCCTCCTCCACCCACTCCTGCGCCCGCGCCCGCGCCACCGCGCCCTCGTAGGACGTCAGCTGGACGGCCAGGCCGTCGAGAAGGGCCGTGAGACGCAGGGCCGTCCCGTGCGGGTCGGGGCAGTGGAACTCGCCGGCGGCCACGCCCTCCGCGATGACCTCCGCGAGGGCCGCCTTCCACTGCCTGTCGAGGTCCTGGGTGACCTCCCGCAGCGCGGGCTCGCGCAGTGCCGCCGCCCAGCCCTCGATCCACAGCCGCCAGCCCTTGGCCTGGCCGCTCGGGGCGTACCAGCGTACGGCCGATCGCAGTCGGCGCAGCGCCGTCGTGCGGCGGCCGAGCAGTTTGCGCAGATGTGCGAGGTCGCCCTCGGCTGCATGCCGGAACGCGGCGGCGACCAGCTGCTCCTTCGTCGAGAAGTGATAGAGCACCAGGGCGTTGCTCACACCCAGCGCCGAGGCCACGTCGGCGATCCTGACCGCCGCCACACCCCGGGACTCGATCTGCGCGACGGCGGCGCGCAGCAGCTCCTCCCGCCGTTCCGCCACGCTCAACCGGACCCTCGTCACGCCGTCACCCTACACACGTGCGAGCGGCCCCTTGACGGGGCGATCCGGCCGGTCCGGCACAGTCCGGGCGGCGCCTCAGCGATACCAGCCGAACCGGTCCGCCAGCTCCGGCAGCCGGTCCGCGACGATCGCGTGGGCGGCGGCCCGTGGTGTGGTGCCGTCGGCCTGCGCACGGACCAGCATCCGCTCGGCCAGGGCCCGCATCGAGCGGCGGATGTGCGTAAACGCCTCCTCCGCGTCGGCGCCGATGTCCCCGAACAGCGACCACCACCACCAGGCGTTCGTCCCGGAGTTGACCACGACGTCCGGCAGCACGGTCACCCCGCGTTCGGTCAGCAGCCGCTCGGCCTCGGGCCGTACGGGCATGTTGGCCGCCTCGACGACCCAGCGGGCGGTGATCCGCTCCTGGTTGCCGGCGTCGATCGCGTACGAGACGGCCGCGGGCACCAGGACGTCCGCGTCGGCCGACAGCCAGTCCTCGCCCGGCAGTTCGCGGTCGCCGGGCCGCAGGCGGGAGCGGTCCACGGTGCCATGGGCGTCCCGCGCGGTGAGCAGCGCCTCGACGTCGAGGCCCGCGGGATTGGCGATCGTGCCCTTGATGTCCGCCACAGCCACGACGGTGAGCCCCGCGCGTGCGAGGAAGCGTGCGGTGGCCCCGCCCATGGTGCCGAGCCCCTGGAGGGCGACCCGTGTCCCCGCGTACGGCACGCCGGCTCGGTCGAGAGTGGTGAGGACCGCCTCGGCCACACCGCAGCCGCCGGCCAGCTCGTCCAGCCCGATGCCGTCCACCTCGACGGCGAAAGCGTCCCGGAGGCGCCGCCGCGCCTCGGCCTCGTCGTCGAGCAGCGGATACACGGCCTGGATGGAGGAGACCAGCCCTGCCTCGGCCGCGGCCCGGTCCACCAGGTCCTGGGTGAGGCCGAGGTCCTCGCCGGTCGTCCACATGTTCTCGATGTGGGGTCGCATGGCGCGCAGGTAGCGCACCAGCAGCGGGTATGCCTCGGGATCCCTCGGGTCGCAGTCGATGCCGCCCTTGGCGCCGCCGAGCGGGATGTAGCGGCTGTCGGGGTCGTAGTGCAGGGCCTCTTTCATGGTCATGCCACGGGCCAGGCCGGTGACCTCCTCCAGGGTGCATCCCGCCCGCATCCGCAGACCGCCGCTGGCGACGCCGCGCACCAGCCGGTCGACGACCAGGAAGCCCTGGTGGCCGGTGAGATGGTCGGTCCACGTGAGGGACAACAGGGGGTCGGCCATGCGGGGCTCCTTCGCCGGGTTACTGAATCGCCGGTCAGTATGACCCTTCGAGGCCTTCGGTGGGACACCTGTCCCCGGTGTTGTCGGAGGGGCCGACCATAATGGAAAGCCTGACCGACTCCACCTGGAGGTACCGTGGCCGGTTTCCGTTCCCTGAGCTCCGGGCTCCGTGCGCTGCGGCCCGGGGCGTTCGGCGCGGACCCAGGCGGTGAGCGCATGGCGCGCATCCGCAGATCGCCCCATTTCAAGGACGGGGTCTTCCAGAACCCCGGCGGCCCCGCGCGCACGCGGCCCGCGGGCTCGACCCTGGACTTCGCGAAGGTCTTCTTCGACAAGGAGACCCGGCCCCGGCGTTCCCCGAAGGGCACGGTGCCGGTGCACGCCACCACGCTCGCCGACCTCGCCCGGCCCCCGGCCACGGGGCTGCGACTGACCTGGCTGGGGCACTCCAGCGTGCTCGCCGAGATCGACGGCAAACGGGTCTTGTTCGACCCGGTGTGGGGCGAGCGCTGCTCCCCGTTCTCCTTCGCGGGCCCCAAGCGGCTGCACCCGGTGCCGCTGCCGCTGGCCGCGCTCGGCCCGGTCGACGTCGTGGTCATCTCGCACGACCACTACGACCACCTGGACATGCCCACCATCAAGGCCCTGGCCGGCACGGACACGCTGTTCGCCGTGCCGCTCGGCGTCGGGGCGCACTTCGAGCACTGGGGCGTGGCCGAGAGCCGGCTGCGCGAACTGGACTGGCACGAGACCACGAAGATCGACGGCGTCGCCCTGACCGCCACTCCCGCCCGGCACTTCTGCGGCCGAGGACTGCGCAACACCCAGCACACCCTGTGGTCCTCCTGGGCCGTCGCCGGTGAGCAGCACCGGATCTACCACAGTGGCGACACCGGCTACTTCGAGGGCTTCAGAGAGATCGGCGCCGAGCACGGGCCGTTCGACGCCACGATGATCCAGATCGGCGCGTACTCCGACTTCTGGCCCGACATCCACATGACGCCCGAGGAGGGTATGCGCGCCCACCTCGACCTCCAGGGCGGGCCGGAGCACGGCCTGATGCTGCCGATCCACTGGGCCACGTTCAACCTGGCCACGCACCCGTGGGCGGAGCCCGGCGAGGGGACGATCGCGGCCGCCGGTGCGATGGGGTCCCGGATCGCCCTGCCCCGCCCCGGCGAGCCTTTCGAGCCCACGGCCGGGACCGTGCCGTCCGAGCCGTGGTGGCGCGGGGTGGCCCTCGCCCCGGTGGGTGGCTTTCCGGCTGGGGAAGCCCTGGCCGACGCGGCGATCAAGACCGCCTCTGACGCCGCAGCCGTGGCCCAGGCCGATACGGTGAGTGATGAAAGTCGAAGGACGGGCCGGGGTGCGGAGGGCACGGAGACGTTCCCGGCGAGCTGACCCGGAGCGGTCGACGGGCGGACGGCGAGGGCCGGGGAGCGAGGGGCTCCCCGGCCCTCGCCTTCTGTGTGTGACCGCTTCTGACCAGGTCGTATCGAACTGTTTTCGTTGACGGTCGGCTGTGTGAGGGGGATATCGGTCTGTCGTGCGAGACCTCATACCAGAGCAGGACGCTTGCCGTATGAGTTTGTCAACTGCCCACCGCACATGATGCGCTGGCGACTACTGTCAGTGGCCGTCGGGAAACAGACGGACCAGGGAGTGGGGACCGGCACGTGCAGGCGCAAGGCGGACCAGGGAGTCGACGCGAGGGGGATCCCCGCTGTCCGCGCACCACCGACGCCGAGCCGGACACCGCCATGGAATCCGGCCCCGGGGCACAGACGGAGTCCGGCCGCGCCGGGGCGGCGCGCGAGCGAGGCGGGGCGCCGCGGTCGGCTCGGGGGGTGCGGAAGCGGCCGCGTGAGCCCGGCCGCACCATCGCAAGCCCCCTTGGCACCCAGGCCCGACGGACCAGTACGAGGACATCGATGGCTCACCTCCGTGCTCAGGCCGCCCGTACAGACCGCCGTGAGGGCGGGCGGCACGGGCGCCCGGCCGCCCGCACCGCGCTCGCGCTGCCCGAGACCCACATAGGGCCCCAGCTGCTGCGGATCGCCGTGCTGCCACCCGTCGCCGTCGCCCTCAGCGGCTGTGCGGCCGTCCTCTTCGCCGTCCGGTCCACCGGAGTGCGCCCCGGCCTCACGCTGTGGGCCGTGCTCGCCGGGGCGGTCTCGGTGACCCTGGTCGGCATCGTCGTCGCGGCGGTGGCCGCCAACCGCGCCGCCAGGTCCCTGCACGACCGCATCGGCGTCCTGCGCCGCACCACCGCGCGGCGCGAGGCCGATCTGCGTGCCCTGGTCGAGACACTGCGCCGCGGCGACGGACCGCCACAGCACAGCCCCCGGAACCCGCCCGGCGGCACCGCTGAGGACGCCGACGACGTCGAACTCCTCGCCGCCGACCTGGCCGGTGCGCACGACAGCGCCGTCACCGCCGTCGTCCAGGCCTCGCAGCTCTCCAGCCAGACGGGAAGCGAGCAGAAGCTCGACGTTTTCGTCAATCTCGCCCGGCGCCTGCAGTCACTGGTGCACCGGGAGATCTCCCTTCTCGACGAGCTCGAGAACGAGATGGAGGACCCCGAGCTGCTCAAGGGCCTCTTCCACGTCGACCACCTCGCCACCCGCATCCGCCGCCACGCCGAGAACCTCGCCGTGCTCGGCGGAGCGGCCTCCCGCCGTCAGTGGAGCAACCCGGTCCCCATGACCGAGGTGCTGCGCTCGGCCATCGCCGAGGTCGAGCAGTACTCCCGGGTCAAGCTGGTGCCGCCGATCGACGGCACCCTGCGCGGGCACGCCGTGGCCGACGTCATCCACCTGCTGGCCGAACTCGTCGAGAACGCCACGCTGTTCTCCGCCCCGCACACCCAGGTCCTGCTGCGCGCCAACCTCGTCACCTCCGGGCTCGCCGTCGAGGTCGAGGACCGGGGACTCGGCATGCCCCTGGAGGAGCAGACACGGATGAACGCGCTGCTCGCCGACCCCGACCAGGTGAACGTCGCGCGGCTCCTCGCGGACGGCCGCATCGGGCTGTTCGTCGTCTCGCAGCTGGCCCGGCGGCACGGCATCACCGTCCGCCTCCAGACCAACATCTACGGCGGTGTGCAGGCGGTGCTCGTCGTGCCGCAGGCGCTGCTGGGATCGGAGGCGCAGGCGGAGTCCGGGGGCGGGGCTGGCCTGCCGGAGGGCGGGGCGACGGGTTCGGAACATCCGGTGGTGCGGCAGCTCGGGCAGCCTGAGCGTGACGGGCAGCCCGGGCATGACGGGCCGCACGGGCAGCACGGTCAGGGGCGCCAGGAGGGTGCCAGGCCGGACGGGCCGCTCGGGGTCGCCCCCGAGTCCCCCATGGCGCCCGTGCTCCACTTTCCGTCCGCGTCGGTGCCCGCGTCCGGCTCACCGTCGTCGGCCCCGCTCGCGGCAACGGCCGCACCCGCTGAGTACCGGCAGGAAGCCCAACGGGCCCCGGAGGAAACCCCGACCAACGGCCGGCCCGCGCCCCTGCCCGTGCGCGGCACCCGCAGGGAGCGTCCCAACCCGGCCGAGGCGAGGCCCGGCATCCGGCCCGACGACCGGCAGGTCCTCGCCGAGCACGTGACCGGGCCCCCCGCCCCCCGCAACCACGCCGTGCGCGGCACCATGGGTAAGCCCCAACTGCCCCGCCGCCGCGCCCAGGAGCACATCGCGCCCCAGTTGCGTGACGGCCCGGCGCCCCGCCAGGAATCCGATCACCTCGTGGGCCACGACCCCGGTCTGATGGCGGCCTTCCAGCGCGGCATCAGCCTCGCCGAGGCCCAGCAGCACCTGGAGAACGAGAACACGGCGTGGGGCGACGCGCAGGCGGCACACACAGAGCCAGCGCACATGGAGCCAGCGCACATGGAGTCCGCGCACAGCGACCGGACGTCCGTGCCGCCGATACACCTCGACTCGCTCCCCACCGAGCGGTCCTCGTCCGACCACACCGGCACCCGGCACGACGGGAGCACACCCGCCGGATGACCACTCCCGTTGCCCGTCCCACACACAGCTCCACCCCCCGTTCCACCCCCAGCGCTCCCACAGACCTTCGTACCCCAAGGAGTCGATCCACCATGGCGAGCGATGCGCCGACCGCCCACGTATCCGATCTCGACTGGCTGATGAGCGGTCTCGTGCAGCGCGTACCGCACACGACCGCCGCCGTACTCCTGTCGTGCGACGGACTCGTGAAGTCCGTGCACGGCCTCGACCCGGACAGCGCCGACCACATGGCCGCCCTGGCATCCGGCCTGTACTCCCTCGGCCGCAGCGCCGGCGTCCGCTTCGGCGACGGCGGCGACGTACGGCAGGTCGTGGTCGAACTCGACTCGACGCTGCTGTTCGTCACCACGGCCGGCTCCGGCACCTGTCTGGCCGTGCTCGCCGGCCGCGACGCCGACGCGGCGGTGCTCGGCTACGAGATGGCGATGCTGGTCAAGAGCGTCCGACCGTACCTGGTGACCGCTCCCCGCCAGCAGTCCGTCGAATCCCCGGCGATGAGGCCTTGAGCGTGGCGGCGGCCGGCGACGGGCCCTGGCTCGACGACGCGGCCGGGCGGCTGGTGCGCCCGTTCACGGTCAGCAACGGCCGTACCCGTCCGACCGTCGCGCTCGACCTGATGTCGCAGCTGATGGCCACCGGGGCGACCCCCCTCGGCTATCTCGGCCCCGAGCACGCGCAGGCGCTCGACCTGTGCCGCGCGCCCGTCCCGGTCGCCGAGATCGCCGCACATCTGAAACTGCCGGTGGCCGTCACCAAGGTGCTGCTGGCGGACCTCGTCGACTGCGGGGCGCTGACCACCAAGCCCCCCGCGTTCCACCACAACCCGACGGACCGGGCCCTTCTGGAGGCAGTGCTCGATGGACTACGACGACAGCTCTGACTACGCCGACGGGCCCGGCCACGGCTCAGACCCGTTCCCCACCGCACTGAAGATCCTGGTGGCGGGCGGGTTCGGCGTGGGCAAGACGACCTTCGTCGGCGCGGTCAGCGAGATCGCGCCGCTCAGCACGGAGGAGCTGCTCACCACCGTCAGTGCCGCGACCGACAACCTCGACGGCATCGAGAACAAGGTCGAGACGACCGTGGCCATGGACTTCGGCCGTATCACGCTCGACCGGGAACACGTGCTCTACCTGTTCGGCACCCCCGGCCAGGAGCGGTTCTGGTTCATGTGGGACGAGTTGTGCGCCGGCGCGCTCGGGGCGGTCATCCTCGCCGACACCCGCCGCCTGCAGGAGTGCTTCGCGGCCGTCGACTTCTTCGAGCAGCGCGGTCTCGAATTCATCGTGGCCGTCAACGAGTTCGACGGCGCCTACCGCTACGACCCCGAGGAGGTGCGAGCCGCCCTCGATCTGACCGAGGACATCCCCGTCGTCTGCTGCGACGCCCGGATCTCCAGTTCGGGAGTCCAGACCCTGCTGACCCTCGTGCGCCACCTCATCGCCCACACGCCCGCCCCCACGACGGGGTACGGCGCCCACATGTGACATCCCAACACCGCCCAGGGAGCCCATATATGACACTTGTCTACAGCGCAGGAGTACGCCCATGAGCTACGACCCGCCCCGCCCGGCCGGTCGTCTGCTGCTCACCCCCGAGGACAAGGAGGCTCCCGCGCGTCTTCGCCGCCTGCGCGGACTGGGCCTCGGGGAGCGCCCCGAACCCGCGCTCGACGCCTTCGCCCACCGCCTCGCCGAGCTCACCGGGGCGCCCTACGCCATGGTCAACTTCCCGCACGAACAGGGGCAGTTCTACGCGGGCCTGCACGTCCCGGCCGTCGCGCCGGTCGTGCGAAGCGACGGCACCCGCCCGCGGTTCGGCCGGGCCCTGCCCCGCGACCATGGTTTCTGCCCCCACGTGGTGGCGCGCCGCAAGGCACTTGTCCTGGAGGACGTTCGCGACTACCCGCGGTTCGCGGGCAATCCGGTGGTCGACGAGTTCGGCATCCGTTCCTATCTCGGGGCGCCACTCGTCGACGGCACGGGCCTCGTGCTGGGCACGGTCAGCGTCGCCGACGTCGAACCCCGGCCATGGGGAAAACCGGGCCTGACCGCCATCAAGCAGCACGCCGCCCAACTCGTCCCGCACCTGGAGGGCCGGGACGGCCTGCTGCCCTACTGACGCCCGCGTTTCCCCTGTGCCTTCTGGGGGCGTGAAGGAAAGCTGAGGCGGCGCTTAAGAAAACCTCGATGGACCGGGGCGGCCGGCGTGCGGCAGATTGCTGTGCGATTCCACTCCCCTCCCGGCCCGCGGGCTCCTTCGGCATGCCCGGAGCCGGGACTCACCCCCAGGAGCCGTAGCGGTGAAGGCGCTGGTCAAACAGAAGGCGGAGCCCGGACTGTGGCTCGCGGACGTCCCGGAGCCCACCGTCGGGCCCGGCGACGTACTGATCAAGGTGCTGCGCACCGGTATCTGCGGCACCGACCTGCACATCAGGGCCTGGGACGGCTGGGCACGGCAGTCCATTCGCACCCCGCTCGTGATCGGGCACGAGTTCGTCGGCGAGGTCGTGGAGACCGGGCGGGACGTCACCGACATCGGCGTCGGCGACCTGGTGAGCGGCGAGGGGCATCTGGTCTGCGGAAAGTGCCGCAACTGCCTGGCCGGCCGACGGCACCTGTGCCGGGCCACCGTGGGGCTGGGGGTGGGCCGGGACGGGGCGTTCGCCGAGTACGTCGCCCTGCCCGCCGGCAACGTCTGGGTGCACCGGGTGCCCGTCGACCTCGACGTGGCCGCCATCTTCGACCCGTTCGGCAACGCCGTGCACACCGCGCTGTCCTTCCCGCTCGTGGGCGAGGACGTCCTGATCACCGGCGCGGGTCCCATCGGCCTGATGGCCGCCGCGGTCGCCAGGCACGCCGGCGCCCGCAACGTCGTGATCACCGATGTCAGCGAGGAGCGGCTGGAACTGGCCCGCAAGATCGGAGTCAGTCTCGCGCTGAACGTCTCGGACGCCGGCATCGCCGACGGACAGCGCGCCCTCGGACTGCGCGAGGGCTTCGACATCGGCCTGGAGATGTCCGGCCGCCCCGAGGCGCTGCGGGACATGATCGCCAACATGACGCACGGCGGCCGGATCGCGATGCTCGGCCTGCCCGCCGAGGAGTTCGCCGTCGACTGGGCGCGGATCGTCACCTCGATGATCACCGTCAAGGGCATCTACGGCCGCGAGATGTTCGAGACCTGGTACGCGATGTCCGTGCTGCTGGAAGGCGGCCTGGACCTCGCCCCCGTGATCACCGGCCGGTACGGCCACCGCGACTTCGAGGCGGCGTTCGCCGACGCGGCGAGCGGCCGCGGCGGCAAGGTCATCCTCGACTGGACCGCGTGACCCTCCACTTCCGCGAGCATTCTCAGGAGCTTTCCATGTTCGACTCCGTACGCGACGACCTGCGCGCCACCCTCGACGAGATCCGCGCCGCCGGTCTGCACAAGCCCGAGCGCGTCATCGGCAGCCCGCAGTCCGCCACCGTCGACGTCACCGCGGGCGGCCGCCCCGGCGAGGTCCTCAACTTCTGCGCCAACAACTACCTCGGTCTCGCCGACCACCCCGAGGTGATCGCCGCCGCCCACGAGGCCCTGGACCGCTGGGGCTATGGCATGGCCTCCGTCCGCTTCATCTGCGGCACCCAGGAGGTCCACAAGGAGCTGGAGGCGCGGCTGTCGGCGTTCCTCGGCCAGGAGGACACGATCCTGTACTCCTCCTGCTTCGACGCCAACGGCGGCGTCTTCGAGACGCTGCTCGGCCCGGAGGACGCGGTCATCTCCGACGCCCTCAACCACGCGTCGATCATCGACGGCATCCGGCTCTCCAAGGCCCGGCGCCTGCGGTACGCCAACCGCGACCTGGCCGAGCTGGAGGCCCGCCTCAAGGAGGCCTCCGACGCGCGCCGCCGTCTGATCGTCACCGACGGCGTCTTCTCCATGGACGGCTACGTCGCCCCGCTGCGCGAGATCTGCGACCTCGCCGACCGCTACGACGCGATGGTCATGGTCGACGACTCGCACGCCGTCGGCTTCGTCGGCCCCGGCGGCCGGGGCACCCCCGAGCTGCACGGCGTCATGGACCGCGTCGACATCATCACCGGCACCCTCGGCAAGGCCCTCGGCGGCGCCTCCGGCGGCTATGTCGCCGCCCGCGCCGAGATCGTCGCCCTGCTGCGTCAGCGCTCCCGGCCGTACCTCTTCTCGAACACGCTCGCCCCGGTGATCGCGGCGGCTTCGCTCAAGGTGCTCGACCTGCTGGAGTCGGCGGACGACCTGCGCGTCCGGCTCGCCGAGAACACGACCCTGTTCCGTGGCCGCATGACCGAGGAGGGCTTCGACGTCCTCCCCGGCGACCACCCCATCGCCCCCGTGATGATCGGCGACGCGGCGGTCGCCGGGCGCATGGCGGAGCTGCTGCTGGAGCGCGGCGTCTACGTGATCGGCTTCTCCTACCCGGTCGTGCCGCAGGGACAGGCCCGGATCCGCGTCCAGCTGTCGGCCGCCCACTCGGCGGACGACGTCCACCGCGCGGTCGACGCCTTCGTGGCCGCCCGGGCGGAGCTGTCCGGCTGAGAGGCACCGGCGACCTGAGAGAATCGGTCGCATGATCGAAGCGCGGCGGCTCCACATCCTCCGTGCGGTGGCCGACCACCGTACGGTGACGGCGGCTGCCGCCGCGCTGTACCTGACCCCGTCGGCCGTCTCCCAGCAGCTCGCCGCGCTGGAGCAGGAGACCGGGCACCGGCTCGTCGAGCGCGGCGCCAAGGGCGTGCGGCTCACCCCCGCCGGCGAGATCCTGCTCAACCACACCAACGCGGTCCTCGCCCAGCTGGAGCGGGCCGAGGCCGAGCTCGCCGCCTACAGTTCGGGCGCGGCCGGCACGGTCACGGTCGCCTCCTTCGCGACCGGTATCGCCCTGGTCGTGGCGCCCGCGGTGGCCCGCCTCGCCGAGTCGGCGCCGGGTATCCGCATCCGCGTCCAGGACGCCGAGGGCGACGCCAGTCTGCCGATGGTCCTGGACCGCCAAGTCGATGTCGCCGTCGCCGTCGAGTACCGGGGCGCTCCGCCCGCCGACGACCCGCGACTGGCCCACGTACCGCTGTACGCCGAGCCCTTCGACGCGGTCGTCCCGGTCAGCCACCGGCTGGCCGACGCGGCGGAGGTCCCGCTCGCCGAACTGGCCAAGGACCCGTGGATCGGCCCGTACCCCGGCAACCCCTGCCATGACGTGGTGGTCCTGGCCTGCGAGAACGCCGGCTTCCAGCCTCGGATGGAGCACTCCTCGGACGATTTCCGCGCGGTCGTGGCCCTCGCCTCGGCCGATGCCGGCGTCGCCCTGGTGCCCCGCTCGGCGCTGCGCGGCATGGATCTCGCCGGAGTGGTCGTCCGCCCTGTCGACGGCACGGCCCCCACCCGGCGCGTCTTCGCCGCCGTACGCCGGGGAGCCGAGCAGCATCCGCTGATCCGCCCGGTACTGGACGCGCTCAGCGGGGCCGCCCAGGCGCAGCCGCTGCCGCTGCCGCTGTGAGAACTCCGCAACCTGGGCGTTTCAAATACGGGATAGCGTCCCGGATATGAGAGTCGACGATGCGGATTCCGTGGACACGCGGCTGGGCGCACGGCTTGCCGGGCTGCGGGCCGAACACGGCTGGTCCCTGGGTGAGCTGGCCGACCGCAGCGGGGTCAGCCGGTCCACCCTGTCCCGGGCCGAGAGGGCGGAGATCAGCCCTACCGCCTCGCTCCTGAACCGCCTGTGCGCCGTCTACGGGCGGACCATGTCCCAGCTGCTCAGCGAGGTCGAGGCCGAACCGGAGCCCGTGGTCAGGGCCACCCACCAGCCCGTGTGGCAGGACCAGGCCTCCGGCTTCGTCCGGCGGTCCGTGTCGCCACCGCACTCCTCGCTGCGCGGCGAACTCGTCGAGGGGCGCCTGACCGCCGGCGCCGACATCACCTACGACCGTCCACCCCTGGCTGGTCTGGAGCAGCACATCTGGATCCTGGAGGGGGCCCTCGACGTGACCGCACAGGACACCGGACATCACCTCACCACCGGCGACTGCCTGCGGATGCGGGTGTGGGGGCCGACCCGGTTCCGGTGTGCCGCTCCCGAGGGTGTGCGGTACCTGCTGGCGGTGGTGCGGCCGTGATCCGTCTGGACGAGACCCTGCTGCTCGAGTACGCCGGAGGGTTGGCGGGCCTGCTGACCGAGACCGTGAACGGTGGCGCCTCGGTGGGTTTCCTCGCCCCGCTCGGCCGCGCGGAGGCGCTCGCCTGGTGGGAGCAGCGGGCCGCCGACGTGGCCGCGGGGCGGCTCGCCGTGTGGGCGGCGCACGACGGGCACCGGGTGCTGGGCACCGTGAGCCTGGCCTTCCCGGACAAGGCCAACAGCCGTCACCGCGCCGAACTGGTCAAGCTCATGGTGCGTCCGGACGCCCGCGGCCGGGGCCTCGGCCGCCGACTGCTGGCAACCGCGGAGGACGCGGCGGCATCCGCCGGGGTCACCCTGCTGCACCTGGACACCGAGACCGGCAGTCCCGCGGAGCGCCTGTACCGGTCCGCCGGCTGGACGCCGATCGGAGCGATCCCCGACTACGCGGCGAGCCCCGCCGGAGAGCTGCGGCCGACGACGATCTACTACAAGCAGGTACCGGCAGGCACTCTCACCAGGTGATTGTCAGTGGCAGCCGATACCGTGCCTGCCATGCCGGATGCCGAAGACGTACGCCGTATCGCCCTGTCCCTGCCGGACACGACCGAGAAGGTCGCCTGGAGCATGCCCACGTTCCGGGTCGCGGGAAAGATGTTCGCGACGCTGCCGGAGGACGAGACGTCCATCGCCGTGCGCTGCCCCAAGGAGGAGCGGGACGAGCTGGTGCTCGCCGAGCCGGAGAAGTTCTGGATCGCCGGTCACGAGGCACAGTTCGCCTGGGTGCGGGCCCGGCTCGACGCGCTGGAGGACGAGGACGAGTTGCGGGACATCCTCGCCGACTCCTGGCGTCAGGCTGCCCCGCCCCGGCTCCTGGAAGCACATCCCGGACTGGGGCTCCCGGTGGACTGAGAGAGAAGGCCCGCGATGCGCTCCGGCCGCGGTCGGCCGCCCGGAAACAGATGCGCGATCACCCGCGCGAGTGCGGTATTGTTTCCCTGCGCGTTCGGCCGGGGGAATCCCCAGGTCAGACGGGCAACGGGACGTGGCGCAGCTTGGTAGCGCACTTGACTGGGGGTCAAGGGGTCGCAGGTTCAAATCCTGTCGTCCCGACAGAAGCGATCAGCGGGTCTGCCGGAAACGGCAGGCCCGCTGCTCTGTCGGGTCGGTCACCGCCGTCCAGGTCGTCGCGCCGACGCAGCACCTCCGGCTCATGGCCGTGCACCCGCATCGGCGGAGGTCCCCTCGTGACCGCCCCGGGGCGCCTAGATCACACAACCCGCGTGCGCCAGCGCCTGCTTGAGCAGCACCCCGTGGCCCCCCGGCATCTCGCTCTGCACGGCCTCCGAGAGCGCCTCCTGCGGGCTGAACCACACCAGGTCGAGCGCGTCCTGCCGGGGCCGGCAGTCGCCCGTCACCGGCACGATGTAGGCGAGGGACACGGCATGCTGGCGGGGATCGTGATACGGCGTGATGCCCTGGGTCGGGAAGTACTCCGCGACCGTGAACGGCTGGAGCGACGCCGGGACGCGGGGCAGGGCGACCGGGCCGAGGTCCTTCTCCAGATGGCGCAGCAGGGCGTCACGGACGCGTTCGTGGTGCAGCACACGGCCGGAGACCAGAGTCCGGCTGACCGTACCGTCGGGTCCGATGCGCAGCAGCAGGCCGACGCTGGTGACTTCGCCGCTGTCGTCGACGCGGACCGGGACGGCCTCCACGTACAGGATCGGCATGCGGGCGCGCGTCATCTCGAGTTCGTCGGAGGACAGCCAGCCGGGCGTGGTTTCGGTCATGTCAGACATTGCTTGATCATACTTTCAGCCGTTCGGACTTCCTGGGTAGCCGCTCCTGGAGAACTGTGACCGGCCACACGTCGTTCAACCGCCTCCCGGGGGGCCGTCCGGCAGCCGGTAGACGCGGACGGCATTGTCCCGCCCGGCCCACCGGGCGAACCGCAGCGCGTCCCGCGGGGACAGTTCGTCGGCGTCCACCCGCTCCTGCAGCAGTCCCGCCAGGCCCTGCCGGAAGGCGAGGGCACCGAGGTGGTAGAACTCGGCCACACCGTAGGCGTCGGAGCTGTACAGCAGTTTGCGGAACGGTGTGATCTCCAGGGCCTCCGCCAGGACCGCCGCGGCCCGGGCGGGGCCGACGTGGTGGAGGGTGAGGCCGACGTCGAAGTACACGTGCTCGAAGACCGCCGACAGGTAGGCGGCCTGACGCTGGTAGGGCCAGCAGTGCAGCAGCAGGACCGGGATCGTCCCGGTGGTCAGGTGCAGCCAGTCCGTGAGCAGGGCCGGGTCGGCCCGGTGCAGCCGGATGTCGCTGTCACCGAACCCGGTGTGCAGCTGGAGCGGCAGACCGAGGTCGACGGCGGTCCACAGCAGGTGCCGCACCAGGACGGGGTCGTCCAGGCGGCCGCCCCCGGGGAGCCAGTGCCGGGCGGCCCCGGTGACCTCCGCGTCCGAGGGGCGGGCCGGGTCCAGGCCGAAGCCCGTGCGGTAGGCCGCCACCGACTTCACGGCGACCACGCCCGGACGCCGCACGGCGTCCAGGGCCGCCGCGCGGAAGGCGTCCGGGTACGCGTCCGGCTCCACGCCCGCCTCCCGTACCGACTCGGCGACGCTCTCCAGCCGTACGACCTCGTACGCCGACCCGCCCGCCGCCTCGGCGACCTCGCCCGGAGCGGTCAGCCGGCCGGGGGAGTAGCCGGTGTCGACGCAGAAGACGTCCGTGCCGGTGGCCCGCAGGAAGCGCCGGTGCACCTCACGCCACCCCAGTTCGAGGCGCCGGGCGAGATACTCCTCGGCGGGCGCGTGCCGCGGCAGGTCCAGCAGGGGAGCGCAGTGGCGGCGCACGGCCACGCCCACGGGGCTGTCGAAGGGGGAGATCCCGGGCCAGGCGTCGCCTTCGGTGAGGAGCGGCTCGAAACCCGCGCGGTCGAGGTCGGCGGTCACCGTGCCGTGGCAGTGGTGATCGACCAGCATCAGGGCGTCGAGCGCCTCGCGGACCGCGCCCACGTCAGTACTTCCAGCGGTAGGCCGCCGCCACCTGGTCGTCGTCCAGCCCGGCCACGGACGCCAGCTCGCCCCGCCGTACGGCGATCACCGCGTCGGCCAGGACCGGGCCGAGCGCCGCCCTCAACGACTCGTCCGCCCGGAACTCCTCCACGGCCCGCTCCAGCGACACCGGCAGCCGACGTACGCCACGGGCTGCCGCCTCCGCCTCGGTCAGCCGCGCCGGGTCCCCGGTGATCTCCTCCGGCAGGGCGGCGGACGACGTCAGGCCGTCGAGGCCGGCGGTGATCAGACAGCCGATCGCGAGGTAGGGGTTGGCGGCCAGGTCGACGGGCTTGATCTCCAGGTTCGCCGCCTGGTCGCGCAGGCCCGCGGTGCCGGTGACGACACGCAGGGCGGTCTCCCGGGTCTCGCGGCCCCAGGCGGTGAACACCCCCGCCCACTGGGAGGGTCTGAGCCGCAGATAGCTGGCGGGGCTCGGCGCCGTCACGGCCGTGAGGCCGGGCATATGGGCGAGGAGGCCGGCCGTGAAGGACTCCGCCCCGGCCGTCATGCCGTACCGGCCTTCGCCCCCGGAGTGCAGATTGACCCCGTCGCGCCAGGCGGAGAGGTGGACGTGCCCGCCGTTGCCGACGCCCTGACCCACGACGGCCGGGGCGAAGGAGACACGCAGCCCGTGCCGTTGGGCCACCGCCCGGACGGTCTGCCGCACCAGCACGCTGCGGTCGGCCGCCGCCACCGGATCGACGGCACCCACCGTGATCTCGAACTGCCCGGCCGCGTACTCGGGATGGACCTGCTCCACGTCGAGCCCCTGGGCCGCGCACGCCGCCAGCAGGTCGGCGGTGTAGCCCCCGAGTTCGACCTGCCGGGCGGCCCCGTACGCGGGACCGGTCGTCGCGGGCACGAACGTGTCGCCGGGCGCGTCGCCGCGGGCCACGGTCCACTCCACCTCCACGGCCGCCTTGAAGTTCAGGCCGTGCCGCTCGGCCGCCTCGGTGACGACCCGGCGCAGGAACGTGCGCGAGCAGCCCGGATGCCGCTCCCCGTCCTGGGTGATCCGGTCGACCGGTGCCCACGCCCAGCCGGGCTGCCCGGCCAGCACCACGAGCTGGTCGAGGTCCGGGTAGAGGCGCAGGTCGCCGTCGGGGGAGCCGAGGACGTTCGTGGTGACGATGGAGTCGTTCGCCAGGAACGTGTCGAACACCGGGGACATGCCGACGCCCCAGGCCGCGGAGGAGGCCAGCCTGGCCGTCGGGACGGTCTTCACCCGGCCGATGCCCGCGGTGTCGACGTAGGACAGCACGACGCCGTGCACGCCGCGTCCGGAGAGTTCGCCGCTCAGCGCGGTGGCCCGCTCGACGTCACCGGGTCGGCCGCCCGGCACCGGATCGGCCAGGGTGGTCATACGCCCTCCTCGACGAAAACGAAGACAGAGACGAAGACAGAGACGAAGACGGATGCGAAGGCAGAGGTGAGAGCCGCGTCAGGGTTTGACAGCCACCGCGCCGTACTGCGGCACCAGCACGGACGCGTCCGCGTCGGCACGCCACTGACCGCACGACACCATGCCCGGCTCCAGCAGTTCGAGGCCCTCGAAGAAGGCGGCGATGTCGGCGCCGCTGCGGGCGGTGATCGGGGGCGTGGCGTTCTCGTTCCAGAACTTCATGGCGGGGATCTGGCCCGCGCCGCCGAGCTCGTCGTCGAAGGTCGGGTGGGTGAGGACCAGACAGCTGCCGGAGGGCACCGCGGCCATCACCCGGCGCACGATCTCCCGGGCCTTCTCGGTGTCCAGGACGAAGTTGAGGATGCCCAGCATCATCACGGCGACGGGCCGGGTGAAGTCGAGGGTATGCCCTGCCCGCTCGAGGATGGCGTCCGGGTCGTGCACGTCGGCGTCGATGTAGGCGGTGACGCCGTCGCGGCTGCCGGTCAGCAGGGTGCGGGCGTGCACCAGCACGATCGGGTCGTTGTCGACGTAGACGATCCGGGAGTCGGGCGCTGTCCGCTGGGCGATCTCGTGCGTGTTGTCCGCCGTGGGCAGTCCCGTGCCGATGTCGAGGAACTGCCGCACTCCGCGCTCACCGGCCAGGAACGACACGGCCCGGCCGAGGAAGTCCCGGTCCGCCCGGGCGATGTCCCGGATGATCGGGAACATGCCGGCGACGTGCTCGCCGACCCGCTGGTCGACCTCGTAGTTGTCCTTGCCGCCGATCCAGTAGTTCCACACGCGCGCGTTGTGCGCCACACCGGTGTTCAGCCGCGCCGAGCCGCTCGTCGGGGTGTGGCTCTCACTCACGTCTCTTCCTCTCCTCGCACGAGCGACCGGAGCCGGCCGTCGCCGCCCCATTGTGCCGCTCCGGTGATCACGCTGTCCCGGGAATCGGCAGAGCCGGCGGGGCCGCCGGCGCGCTGCGGAGGAGAACACCACCGGCCTGACTACTGGACCTCGCTGGGGGCGGGGGAGGGGGTCTTGCCGGCCAGCACGTCGTTCAGTCGCTGGGTGCCGATCCGCACCGCCTGTTCGAGGGAGTCGTGCTCGTCCCCGTGGAGCCCGCCCGCCGTGACCGTGATCGCGTCGTCGCCGACACGTACCGCGGCGACGTCCAGGGTCAGCGTGGCTGCCATGCCCCCGGTGGTGCCCTGCACCGTCACGCGCAGGCCCTCACGGGTGTCGCCCGCTCTGGGCAGCGACGTCTCGATGACCTGGACGGTCCGCTGCTCGCCGTCCTCGGTCATGGTGAACTGGTCGCACTTCTCCGGCAGGGTCGCCATCCAGTCCAGGGACTCCTGCGGGCCGGTCCGGCCGTACGACGCGACCTGGTGCAGCAGGCGCGAGTCGCCCTGCTCGAAGCCGCGCAGCGCGTTCGCTCCCGACGGCTTGCCCAGCAGGTCGTCGTCGAAGAGGGAGTTCATGAGCCGCTGGCAGTCGGCGGCGTCGGCCCGGGCGGTGAGGAAGTCGGAGACGTCGACCGTGCCGATGAGCAGGCCGTCGTGCCACTTCTCGGCTTCCGTGTCCTTCACCTGGGTCCAGTCGTCCTCGATGTCCGCCTCGGTGATCAGCGCGGTCCGGGCGCCGTTCTCGGTGAGGGGGGCGGTGGGCGAGGGGGACGGGGTCTGCCGCTTCCCCGCGGCCTGGGACGCGGTGAGGCCCGAGACGCGTGAACCGTCCTCACCGCCGTCGCCCGAGCAGGCGGTGGTGATCAGCAGGGAGCCCGCGGCCAGAGCGGAGGAGAGAGCGCGGACAAGCCGGGACGGACCACGGGTCATCGCGAGGGCCTCCTGAGAACGTGACGCGACGCGTGTCCTCAGCGCACCATCGGCACGGGCGGCCCACCACCGGCACCGGACTGTTCGGGTGAGGCCCGGGCGGACCGCGGACGCCTCACGCTCCGGCCGGCCGGGCCCCCGCACTCTGGCGTGGAACGCCGCACAGGCGGCTCGCCGCGATGGCGGATGTGGCGGAAGTGGTCGACTTCCTGCTGCGCAACCGGTCGGTGAACGCGGTCGAACTGACCCTCGACGGGGGCTGGTTGCTCCGGTGAGACGTCACCCGGCCCGCCGCAGGGCGTCCTCGGTCACTTCCCTGTCCACCGCCGCCCGCACCAGCGCGGCGGCGAACACGGCCGGGTCCGTCCTCCCGGCCAGTTCGGCCAGGCGCTCCGGGTCCTCCGGCAGCTTCAGCCGCTCGGCGCCCTGCAGCGCCTTGGCGTCCAGGTAGGGGGCGGCCTCCGGCCACACGCCCTGCGCCTCGCGCAGGAAGATGTCGGCGCCGGCCGGTCCCACCCCCGGGAAGTCCTGGAGAAGACTGCGCAGTTCGGAGACCTTGCCGTCGGCCTCCCGTCGTAGCCGGCGCAGGTCCCCGCCCCACCGTTCGTTCAACAGCTCGGCGCCCTCACCGAGCTGGGTGGCCGTACGCTCGTCATAGCGCCGGTAGCCGCCGCGGCCGAGCGCGTCCACCCGCTCCTGCCAGGTCGCCTCGGCCATGCGGCGCGGATCGCGCAGCCCCGCCTCGTGCAGGGCACGGGCGGTGGCCAGCGCGATCGAACCGCGGATGCGGGCACTGAGCAGATGGGACAGCACCAGCAGCCGGTACAGCGGCTGCGGGGTGTCCTTCAGGCGGATGCCCGCCTCGTCCGCGTAGGTCCGGCCGTGCGCGCCGACGAGTTCGCGTACGACGCGTTCCTGCCGGTTCACGGCTACGCCTTCAGCGGATCGTGTCCGACGGTCATCAGCCGGTGCCTGAGACGTGTGTCCTCGGCCGTCACCTCGGGGATCGGCTCGCTCTCCAGATCCACCTGCGAGGTGACCCGGTCCACGACGTTCCGCATCACCCGCAGGTCGTCCTCGGTCAGATCGGTGCGCCGCTTCTGGAGGATCGCCAGGACGTGCTGCCCGGTCTCGGTCCCCGCCTGCTCGGGCAGCGGCTCCGTGTCCTCCTCGGCGTCCCGGGTCCGCAGCCAGGCCGCGAGCTCCTGCGAGGTCATGTTCACCACGCGGTGGAAGTCCTCCCACAGCGCGTCGAGTTCGAGGGCGTCGGTCATGAGGTGCCCCTTCCGTACGTTCGTGCCCGGTCAGCCCTCGCGGGGGAAGTTCTCCGCGTCGAACATCCACCGCTGCTTCTCCAGCTCGGCGGTGATGCTGATCAGCAGGTCCTGGGTGACCGGATCGGCCTTCTCGGTCGCGTCGATGCGCTCGCGCAGCCGGCCGATGGCGTCCTGGAGCGACTCCACCATCACCTGCACGGCGTCCGAGTCACGCACCCAGCCCTCCTTGGGGGCGGGCAGGGTGAAGGTCTTGGCGATGGTCTCGGGCCGGCCGTCCGGCGGGACGCCGAGTGCCGCGGACCGCTCCGCCACCGTGTCGGCGAAGTCCCGCGCGGCGGAGACCACCTCGTCGAGCTGGAGGTGGATCGACCGGAACCGCGGTCCGACGATGTTCCAGTGCGCCTGCTTCCCGGTCAGCGAGAGTCCGAGCAGATCCACCAGCGTGTCCTGGAGTGCCTCGCAGGCAGCCTTCCGGGCCTCGTCGGGCAGTGTGCTGCGCACAGCCGTCATAGGGCGCTTCTCCTTCCCGCGTCTTTCCTCGTCGTCCGGAGCAGTGCGTCGCGCTCCTCCTCGCAGGTGCCGCCCCACACACCGGAGGCCTGACCGTTGCTCAGCGCGTAGCTCAGGCAGTCGTCGGTGACGGGACAGCGCGCGCAGATCCGTTTCGCGGCGTCGACGTCCCGCAGTGCGGGTCCCGTGGTGCCCACGGGGAAGAACAGCTCGGGGTCCTCGTCGACGCAGGCAGCGCTCCGCAACCACTCCATGAACGCGCGGGTGCCCCCGGCCCCCTGGCGCAAACCCGAAGCGGAACGGTGGAAACCGGCCGTCCCGGCCTGCGATAACGCCTCTCCAGGGCCCTCGGACCCCGGAACCTTCCCCGCAGCTCGGCCCAGGGTCTATAGTCCGAAACTAGCGGTGCTAATTAATAAGTGGTGTGAGGAGTCCTCGTGCGTACCGTCCACTTCGCGGCCGCCCGCCGCACCCCGATCGGCAAGCTGCGGGGATCCCTCTCCTCGGTACGCCCCGACGACCTCGCCGCTGCCGTCGTCCGCGCCCTGGTCACCGACGTGCCCACGCTCGACCCGGCCCGCGTCGACGACGTCTACTGGGGCGCCGCCAACCAGGCCGGCGAGGACAACCGCAACGTCGCCCGCATGGCCGCGCTGCTCGCCGGCCTGCCCGATTCGGTGCCCGGCGCCACGGTCAACCGCCTCTGCGCCTCGGGTCTGGAGGCCGTGATGACGGCCGCCCGCACCATCGCCGCCGGCGAGGCCGACATCGTCATCGCGGGCGGCTCCGAGTCGATGAGCCGCGCCCCCTTCGTCCTGCCCCGCCCCGACGAAGCCCTGCCGCACCGTATCGAGACCGCCGACACCCGCCTCGGCTGGCGCCTGGTCAACCCCGCGATGCGGGACCTGCACGGCCTGCTGCCCATGGGCGAGACGGCGGAGGAGGTCGCCGCGCGGTACGGCATCCCGCGCGAACGCCAGGACGACTTCGCGCTGCGCAGCCATCAAAGGGCGGCCCTGGCCCGCAGACACGGCCACTTCGACGACGAACTCCTGCCGGTGGAGCGCGCCGACGGGGTGGTCGTCGACACCGACGAGTGCGTCCGCGAGGACACCTCGTACGAGAAGCTGTCCCGGCTGAAGCCGGTGTTCCGGGAAGGCGGCACGGTCACCGCGGGCAACGCCTCCCCGATGAACGACGGCGCCGCCGGCCTCCTCCTGGTCAGCGAGGAGGCCCTGAACGACCTGAACCTGGAGTCCCTGGGCCGCTACGTCGCCGGCGCATCCGCGGGCGTCCACCCCGACGTCATGGGCATCGGCCCGGTCCCCGCCACCCGCAAGGCCCTGGCCCGCGCCGGCTGGGGCATCGGCGACCTGGAGGAGGCCGAGTTCAACGAGGCGTTCGCGGCCCAGGCCCTGGCCTGCGTCGACGAACTCGGCATCGACCCCGAGCTGGTCAACCCGAGCGGCGGCGCCATCGCCCTCGGCCATCCCCTCGGCTGCTCGGGCGCCCGCATCCTGACGACGCTGCTCCACCGGATGCGGCGTACGGGGGCGGGGCGAGGCCTGGCCACGATGTGTGTCGGGGTGGGGCAAGGAAGCGCGCTCCTGGTCGAGCGGGCGTAGGACGCCGGAGCAGGGCGAACGAAGCAGGGCAACCGCCAGGCGAGACGGCACTGCGCGCCCCGGTTCGTTGCACATAGCATCAGTGTTCGCATGAACACCATGACGCTCTGGCACATCACCGGCTGGGAGTTCGCCGCCCTCGCCTTCGCGGCCCTGCTCGTCGGCTTCTCCAAGACCGCCGTGAGCGGGGCCAACACGGTCAGCCTCGCCATCTTCGCCGCGGTGCTGCCCGCCCGCGCCTCCACCGGCGTCCTGCTGCCTGTCCTGATCGCCGGGGACCTGCTCGCCGTCGCCACCTACCGGCGGCACGCGCACTGGCCGACGCTGTGGCGGCTGTTCCCGGCGGTCGCCGCGGGCGTCGTCGTCGGCACCGTGTTCCTGATGTGGGCGGACGACGCGATCGTACGGACCTCGATCGGCGCGATCCTGCTGCTGATGGCGGCCGTGACGGTGTGGCGCAGGCGTACGGCCGACAAGGAGGAGGGACCGGAGTCGGTCACCACCCGGGCCGGCCGCCTCAAGGCCCGCTCCTACGGTGTCCTCGGCGGCTTCACCACCATGGTCGCCAACGCGGGCGGCCCGGTCATGTCGATGTACCTGCTGTCCGCGGGCTTCCGCAAGCTCGGCTTCCTCGGCACCTCGGCCTTCTTCTTCCTGATCGTCAACGTCTCCAAGCTGCCCTTCAGTGCCGGGCTCGGCCTGATCGACGCCCGCTCGCTCCTCCTCGACCTGGCGCTCGTGGTGTTCGTGGTGCCCGGCGCGCTGTTCGGCAAGTGGGCGGTGCACAAGATCAACCAGCAGCTGTTCGAGCGGCTGGTGATCGCGGCGACCGTCGTCGGCGGCCTGCAGCTACTGCTGCGCTGAGCCCCGCAGCAGCGCCGGCAGATCCGCGAACGAGTCGATGATGTGGTCGGGCGTGCCGTCGGCGGCCTCGAGTGCCTCCGGCTGGAACTTTCCGGTCCGCACGAGCACTCCGGTGATACCGGCCCGCTGCGCCGCGAGCACATCGGACTCGACATCGTCCCCGACCATCACGGCCTCGTCCGCTGCGACACCCAGCCGGGCCAGTGCCGCCTCGAAGAACGCCCGCGCCGGTTTGCCGGTGATCTCGGCCTCCACGCGGGCGGCCCGCTCCAGACCGGCCAGGAACGCCCCGGAGTCCAACCGCAGCCCCTCGGCCGTACGCCAGTACAGGTTGCGGTGCATCGCCACCAGCCCGGCCCCGCGCTGCAGATGCCCGAAGGCCCGGTCCAGCGCCTCGTACCCGAACTCGGGCCCGGCCCCGCCGACCAGCACCACATCGGGCACGGTATCGGTGTCCGCGGTGTCCACGACGGTCACACCGTCGAGGTCCTCCTCGATGTCGCCGCTGTTCAGCAGGGCGCACCGGGCGCCGGGGCAGTGCTCGGCGAGGTACGCGGCGGTGGCGGCGGGCGCGGTCAGAATGTCCTCGCCGGACACCGGGAACCCCGCCTCCGCGAGCGTCCCGGCGATCGACGCCCGCGTACGGGAGGTCGTGTTCGTGACCAGCAGGACGGCCGAACCGGCTGCCCGGATCTCCCGCAGCGCCTCCACGGCTCCCGGCAGGGGCCGCCACGAGACGGTGAGCACACCGTCGATGTCGATGAGCACGGCACGCACGGACTCCATGCCTGGACGATAGCCACCCGGAGCCGGTCAGTCGCGGGAGTGCCGGCGCAGCAGGTACGTGTCCATGATCCAGCCCTTGCGCTCGCGGGCCTCGGCACGCAGCCGCTCGATGCGGGGGGCGGCCTCGGCGATCGGGCCGGAGACGAGGATCTCGTCCGGGGTGCCGAGGTAGGCGCCCCAGTAGATGTCGACGTCCTCCCGCGCGTACCGCCGGAAGGTCTGGTGGGCGTCGAGCATGACCACCACGTCGTCCGCGTCCTCCGGGAAGCCCTCCGCGAGCCGCCGGCCGGTGGTGATCTGCACCGGCCCGGCCACCCGGTTCAGCCCCGTCCGGTGCCGGGCGGCTAGCGCCGAGACGCTGGAGATGCCCGGCACGACGTCGTACTCGAACGCCACCGTGCCCCGGTCCAGGACCTCCTCCAGGATCCCCAGCGTGCTGTCGTACAGCGCGGGGTCTCCCCATACCAGGAACGCGCCGGTCTCGTCCGCTCCCAGTTCCTCACCGATCAGCCGTTCGTAGATGTCGGCACGGGCGCTGCGCCAGTCCCCGACGGCGGGGGAGTAGGCCGCGCCGCCGGCGGTACGGTCCCGTTCCGGGTCGCGTGCCTCGACGACCCGGTACGTCCCGTCCGGTACGTGCGTGTCGAGCAAGTCCCGGCGCAGGCCGGTGAGATCGGCCTTGGCCTCGCCCTTGTCCAGGATGAGGAACACGTCCGTGTCGCGCATCGCCCTGACCGCCTGCAGGGTCAGCTGGTCAGGGTCGCCCGCGCCGATACCGATGACATGAATCCGTCGCACGCCCCCGAGTCTGCCGCACCCCACCGCAGCGCCCGCAGCGCGTCCCGGGTCGGCCCTCCTCGGGCCGAGCGGGCGCGCCGCAAGCCCCGGTCTCCGGCCCGGCGCCCCGGCCTGACCGGTGGCCCCCCGGGGAGGCCGCCCCCGGTGCGGGGAGCGGTGTCCCGCTCCGGCCGATCGTTGGTCCCGGGGCTCCCGCCCGGGCTGACCGCCCCGGCTCTGGCCCCTGCCGCCCGGGCCGGCCGCCGCCGAACCGGCCGCCAGGACCGGGGCGGCGCGCGTCGCGTCCGGGTCAGGGTCCCGGGCGCGTTCCCCGCAGCCGGGGCGCCCGTGCCCGCGCGTCCACGGCCCGGCCGTTCCGCTCCACCTCCTGGGCCAGTTCGCGCGCCCATACGGCGACCCCCTCGATGTCGATGCCGTACGGGACGGCGCTCCCGGAGCCGGACACCCACGCCTCCGCCGCGCCCGCACCGCGCCGCAGCAGCCGCGCCCCGCCCGTGAGGTTGCCGCGGGCGGCGTGCGTCAGCCCCACGGCGAGCTGGGCGAGGCCACGCCAGAGTTCCCGCTCCTCCTCGGGCCCCGACTTCCAGGCGTCCTCGAAGACCTCGTGCGCGTGGAACGGTTTCCCCTCGTCCAGCAGCCGCTGCGCCTCGGCGACGGTCTCGTCCGGTGTGCGGACGACGCCCTCGGGCTGCCGGGGCACGCCGTCAGTGCCGTACGGCAGGGGCCGTCCGAGACCGTCCCGCGGCCGGGCGTTGCGCGCCCGCCCCTCGCTGTCGCGGTCCCGCGCACCGGCGGGGCTTCCTGTGTTGCCACTGCTTGTGCTGCCCATACGCCGATTGTCCCGTCCAGGCCGTTTTCGGCGCGGCCAGGGGTGT
The DNA here is from genome assembly GCF_000717875.1 of Streptomyces sp. NRRL S-455. Lineage (GTDB taxonomy): Bacteria > Actinomycetota > Actinomycetes > Streptomycetales > Streptomycetaceae > Streptomyces. The sequence continues at coordinate 67,742 of NZ_JOCT01000030.1, read as the reverse complement.
GGGGTACAGTGCTGTTCGCGCGATCACGCGGTTCACCGCGGCGGAGCGCACCGGGACGTGGCGCAGCTTGGTAGCGCACTTGACTGGGGGTCAAGGGGTCGCAGGTTCAAATCCTGTCGTCCCGACCAGCTCTTTTGCAGGTCGGAGGTCGTTTCCTCGAAATGAGGGAGCGACCTTTCTGACGTTCCTGCCGACTCTGACGTTCTCGTCGACTTGTGGTGCCGGCGCGGTTGCCGGGACCGCATGACGACGCTGCCTCCGCAGCCTGCCCCGCAACCCTCATGGCCGTAGGTATGGGCGATTCGATGGCGTATGTCCTTGATGTCACCTTAAGTGGTCTTTAGTGTTCGCCGGAGGGCACCACTGCGAGGTCCGAGTCCCGTGCCACCGTCCGGAAGCGAGGTGTGGAGCGCGTGCACGCGAGGTGCGGGTGCCGGCCGGTTCCAGGTCGGAAGGGGCGTCCCGGAGGGACGCGATGGCTGCGGGCGTTCGCCGTACTGCCGTTGCTCGCGTCGATGCTCGCGGCTTGCGGCAGTGACGAGGGCTCCGGTACGCCCACCCTCAACTGGTACAACTTCCCCGACGACTCGGGTGCGCTGCAGAAGGCGGCCGACCGGTGCGGCCAGGCGTCGGGCGGCCGCTACCGGATCAGCTACAACAAGCTCCCGCGGGCCGCGGACGGCCAGCGCCAGCAGCTGGTCCGCAGACTCGCCGCCGAGGACGACTCGCTCGACATCCTGGGCCTGGACGTCACCTGGGCGGCGGAGTTCGCCGAGGCGCGCTGGATCCGGGAATGGACGGGGACGGCGAAGCGCCAGGCCGTGAAGGGCACCCTGCGCGTACCGCTGCAGACCTCGACCTGGAAAGGCAAGTTGTACGCCGTTCCGTACAACACCAACACCCAACTCCTGTGGTACCGCAAGGACCTGGTGCCCACCCCGCCCAGGACCTGGGCCGAGATGCTGGACATGGCCGGCGCCCTCGCCCGGCAGGGCAAACCGCACTTCGTCGAGATCCAGGGCGCCCAGTACGAGGGCCTGACCGCCTGGTTCAACACGCTGATCAACAGTGCGGGCGGCTCCATCCTCAACGCGAGCGCGACCGCGCCCTCCCTCGGCCCTCCCGCTGTGCGGGCCGCGGGGATCATGCGTGACCTGGCGAAGTCCCCGGCCGCGGACCCCTCCCTGCCCAACCAGATGGAGGACCAGAACCGCCTCGCCATGGAGTCGGGGGTGGCGGCGTTCGAGCTCAACTACCCGTTCGTCTATCCGTCGATGAAGGCGAACAACCCCGCGCTGTTCAAGAACTTCGGCTGGGCGCCGTACCCTCGGGTCGACGCGAACCGCCCGGCACGGCCCACCATCGGCGGCATCGACCTGGCGGTGAGCGCCTACTCGCGCCACCCCGACCTGGCCTTCGAGGCGGCGCTGTGCCTGCGCAACCGGGAGAACCAGCTCACCGCCGCGCTCGAGGGCGGCCTGCCGCCCACTCTGCGCGCCCTGTACGACGAGCCCGCGTTCATGAAGGAGTACCCCTTCTCCGCGGAGGTGCTGGCCGCCCTGGAGTCGGCGAGCGTGCGCCCGATCACTCCGGTCTACCAGAACGTGTCGATCGCGGTCTCCCACACGCTGTCTCCGCCGTCCGGGATCACACCGGAGAGCTCGGTCGACACCATCGGGGACCAGATCGACGAGGCCCTGCGATCCGAGGGTGTGATCCCGTGAACCACCACCTCCCGCACCACTTCGCCGCCCGGCGCCGCAGCGCGCGGGCCTCATCCCCGGGCGGCCCCCGATGAGCACGCGGGCGCAGGACGCCGGACCCCCGCCGCCCCCCGAGGCGGCGACGGAGCGGGCGGAGCGGGACCGGGCGGCACTCTCGGCGGGCGCCCGGCAGGAGCGGCGGCTCGGCTGGCTGCTCTGCGCGCCCGCCGTCGTCGTCATGGTCGCCGTGACCGCCTACCCCATCGGCTACGCCGTCTATCTGTCCCTCCAGCGGTACGACCTGCGCTTTCCCGGACGGGCGGAGTTCGTGGGCCTGACCAACTACGGGGCGGTGCTGTCCTCCCCGTTCTGGTGGGACGCCTTCTGGGTCACGCTGTTCGTCACCGCGGTGTCCGTGGCGATCGAACTGGTCCTCGGAATGGGGCTTGCCCTGGTCATGCACCGCACGATCTTCTGGCGCGGCGCCGTCCGCACGTCCGTTCTCATCCCGTACGGGATCGTCACCGTGGTCGCCGCCTTCTCCTGGCAGTACGCCTGGACCCCGGATCTCGGATACCTCGCCGAGTTGCTGCCCAGCGGGGAGGCTCCACTGACCGAGCAGTGGCCCGCCCTCTGGCTGATCATCCTCGCCGAGGTGTGGAAGACGACGCCGTTCATGGCGCTGCTGCTGCTCGCGGGCCTCGCGCTGGTCCCCGAGGAGACCCTGAAGGCGGCCATGGTGGACGGTGCCACCTCCTGGCAGCGCTTCACCAAGATCATGCTGCCGCTGATGAAGCCGGCCATCCTCGTGGCACTGCTCTTCCGCACCCTGGACGCGTTCCGGATCTTCGACAACATCTACATCCTGACCGCGGGCGCCCAGGGGACCGGCTCGCTGTCGATCCTCGGGTACGACAACCTGTTCACCGCGCTGAACCTGGGCATCGGGTCGGCGATCTCGGTCCTGATCTTCATCTGCGTCGGGATCATCGCCTTCGCCTTCATCAAGCTGTTCGGCGCCGCCGCACCCGGCGCGGAGGTGAAGCGCTGATGGCCGCCGTGGGGAAGACGCATGCCGTCCGATGGGGCGTCGTGAACGTGGTGGTGATCCTTTACGCCCTGTTCCCGGTGTGGTGGATCGCCGCGCTGTCGTTCAAGGATCCCAGCACCCTCACGGACGGCGACTACATCCCCCGGGACTGGACCCTGGAGAACTACCGGGGCATCTTCGACACCTCGGAGTTCACCCGGGCCCTGATCAACTCGATCGGTATCGCCCTGATCGCGACGGTGATCGCGGTGGCGCTGGGCACCATGGCCGCGTACGCGGTGGCCAGGCTGCGCTTCCCCGGCAAGCGACTGCTCATCGGCATGTCCCTGCTGATCGCCATGTTCCCGCCGATCTCCCTGGTCTCACCGCTGTTCAACATCGAGCGGATCATCGGGATCTTCGACACCTGGATCGGGCTGATCATCCCGTACATGACCTTCTCGCTGCCGCTAGCGATCTACACCCTGTCGGCGTTCTTCCGGGAGATCCCGTGGGATCTGGAGAAGGCCGCCAAGGTCGACGGGGCGACGCCCGCACAGGCCTTTCGGCTGGTCATCGCGCCGCTGGCCGCACCGGGCGTGTTCACCACGGCCATTCTCGTGTTCATCTTCTGCTGGAACGACTTCCTGTTCGCGATCTCGCTGACGTCCACGCAGTCCGCGCGCACCGTGCCGGCCGCGATCGCGTTCTTCACCGGAAGCTCCCAGTTCCAGCAGCCCACAGGGTCGATCGCCGCCGCCGCTGTGGTCATCACCATCCCGATCATCGTTTTCGTCCTGTTCTTCCAGCGGCGGATCGTCGCCGGACTGACCTCCGGGGCAGTCAAGGGCTGACCGGGGAAGGCAAGGAGGCACCACCCATGGCCGAGATCATCCTCGAGGGAGTCACCAAGCGCTTTCCCGACGGGGCCCTCGCCGTGAAGGACGTGGACCTCGAGATCGCCGACGGCGAGTTCGTGATCCTGGTCGGTCCGTCGGGATGCGGCAAGTCCACCACGTTGAACATGATCGCCGGACTCGAGGACATCACCGAGGGCACCCTGCGCATCGGGGACCGGGTCGTCAACGACCTGGCCCCCAAGGAACGCGACGTCGCCATGGTGTTCCAGAGCTACGCCCTGTACCCGCACATGAACGTCCGGGAGAACATGGGCTTCCCGCTGCGCCTGGCCAAGGTGGACAAGGACACCATCGACGCCAAGGTGACGCGCGCCGCCGCGATCCTCGACCTCACCGAGCACCTGGACCGCAAGCCCGCCAACCTCTCGGGCGGTCAGCGCCAGCGGGTGGCCATGGGGCGGGCGATCGTCCGTGATCCCAAGGCGTTCCTGATGGACGAGCCGCTGTCCAACCTGGACGCCAAACTCCGGGTGCAGATGCGCACCCAGATCTCCCGGCTGCAGCGGAACCTCGGCACGACCACCGTGTACGTCACCCACGACCAGACCGAGGCGATGACACTGGGCGACCGCGTCGTGGTCATGAGACAGGGCCTGGTCCAGCAGATCGGCACACCCGCCGAACTGTACGACCTGCCGCGCAACATCTTCGTCGCGGGCTTCATCGGCTCCCCGGCGATGAACTTCCTGAACGCCACCCTCGAGGGAGGTGCCCTGCGCTCGTCCCTGGGCGACCTCACCCTCGACGACCGTACGAGGCAGGCGCTGGAACGCCAGAACGCGCCCCGCGACGTCATCGTCGGGCTGCGACCGGAGGCATTCGAGGACGTGGCCCTGTCCCACGACCGGGGCCGGACGGGCCCGGTCGTCACCGCCACCGTGGACGTACTGGAGTCGCTCGGCTCCGACGCGTACGTCTACTTCACCGCGGAGGGCGGACCCGCCACGACCACCGAACTGGAGGAGCTCGCCAGGGACTCGGGCCTGCGCGACACCGGCGCGGACACCCAGCAGATCGTGGCCCGCCTGGACGCCGCCACGCGTGCCCGCGAGGGAGAACCGGTAGAGCTGCGGGTCGACATGGCCAAGGCTCACGTGTTCGACCCGGCGACCGGAGCGAACCTCACACACCCGGTGAGGGCGGACTGAGGCGGCACCACACAGGGCGCGAGCCGCATCCACCCGTGACACAGGCCACGCATGTGCGTCCGCGACGGGTGTGTTTGCCGTCGCGTCGGCTGGAAAGCGGCTCTGTAGTCACCGGACGTGACAGTCCGGTGGACAGCGACCTGAAAGCCGGCAAGAGGAGGTTCGATGTCGTCGAAGCGACGTCGCAAGAAGAAGGCCCGCCGCAAGAACGGCGCGAACCACGGCAGCCGTCCGCAGTCCTGAAGAAGTCCTGCGGGCACGCCGACGCGTTCGGGTGGGTGGCAGCCGCCACCCACCCGAACGCGTTCGCCGGCACCCCACTCGCCCCGACGACGTCAATGCCGGGCACTGTCCCCGACTGCCCGCTCACCCTCGCCGACGCGGAACGTCGGGCGGCGGTCACTGCCGCTGATCCTGGTGGCCATCGTGGCGAGCTGTCCGACGGCCAGCGCGATCTCCTGTGCCGTCCGGGCGCGTTCGCTGACCGCCGCCCCGAGCAGCAGGGCGGTCAGCGCGGCGGAAGCGTTGAACGCCTGCAGAGTGATCATGTTGGTGAACAGGTCGTGACCGGCGAACGGGCCCGTCTTCCGGGTGGCCGCGATGATCGCGAAGGTCGACACGGCGAGGGCGCACGGTACCGCTCCGGCGAGCTGGAAGCGGAAGGCCGCCCAGATCAGCAGCGGAAAGCCGATGAACAGCAGCGGCGTGGTGCTGGTCTCGAGGAAACCGACGCACACAGTGGCCGCGAGCAGCAGGATCCCCTCCGCCCACCGGTACGGCGGGACACCTCTGGGCCACCGTGCCGAGCGGAGCAGGAGCAGGAGCGGTGTGACCGTCAGGACGCCCATCGCGTCGCCGGTCCACCAGACCGACCACGTCGGCCAGAAGTCGGCGGCGTCCAGCACACCGGTGAGGACGAGCGTCCCGGTGCCCGTCGTGGAGCTGACCAGCATGCCGGTGAAGGCACCGAGAAAGATCAGTGCGAGGGCGTCACGCAGGCGGTCCAGCTCGTTGTGGAACCCGGCGCGGCGCAGCAGGGCGTACGAGCAGAGAGGCGCGAGCGTGTTGCCCGCCGTGATGGCGAGGACGGCCGGGACCGACGGCCCGAGTGAGACGTTGGTCAGGAACGCGCCCAGTGCGATCCCGGGCCAGACCCGCGGCCCGAGCAGGAGCAGGCCGGCCAGCGCGATACCGCTGGGCGGCCAGAGAGGGGTGACCTGGCCGCGCACCAGCTGCTGGAGCAGTCCGAGCTCGGCCGAGCCGTAGTACAGCGCGGCGACGGCGCAGATCTGCAGGGCGACCAGGCCGCCGCGCCGGGACCAGGCATGTCGCGGGACAGTCATCGGGGACCTCCGCATCGACATCCCCTCGACCATCATCCACCGGATGCACCGGAACCTCCACGGCGCCGCCGGGCGTCAGACGGGCGGGGTGCGCAGGGCGAGGACCGCCATGTCGTCGTGGCCGTCGCTGGGGTGGTGATCGGCCAGCGCCCGCACGAACTCCTGCAGGGGCAGCGTCGCATGGACGGCGGCGAGTCCGGCGAGTTCGTCCAGGCTCTCGTCGATGGAGCGGGCGGGGTGTTCGATCAGCCCGTCGGTGAAGAAGACCAGGGTCGCGCCCAGGGGAAGGTCGCGGGAGTGGTCGGGGCGGGGCTGCTCCTGGTCGACTCCGAGCGGCAGTCCGGGCTCGGCGGACAGGTATTCCGCCCGGCCGTCCGGGGTGATCAGCAGGGGCGGAACGTGGCCCGCGGTGCTCCAGTGAAGCCGCCAGCCCGTTCCCTCCGGTTCGACGCGGGCCAGCGCCGTGGTGGTGACGGGGTTGGTGGTGATGGCCTGGAGGGTGCGGTCGAGCCGGGCGAGGACCGCACCGGGCGTACTGCCCCGGTCGAACAGCAGAGCCCGCAGCATGTTGCGTGTGGAGGCCATGGCGGCCGCCGCCTTCAGATCGTGACCGACCACGTCACCGATGACGACCGCCACGATGCCACCGGGCAGGGGGATCGCGTCGTACCAGTCCCCTCCGAGTTGGCTGGGCTCCGCGGCCGGGCGGTAGACGGCGGCGGCGGTGAAGGGCCGCAGGTCGGGCAGCATGGGCAGCAGAAGCCGCTGGAACTGCTCCGCCCCGACCCGTACCTGTTCGAACAGGCGCACGTTCTCGATCGCGATTCCGGCTGCACTGGCCAGTGCCGTGACGACGTTCTCGTCGTGGATGTCGAAGGGCTGCCCGTCGCGCCGCTCGGCGAGGTACAGGTCGCCGTAGATCTCGCCGCGGACGCTGATGGCGACACCGAGGAGCGTACGCAGGTGGGGATGGCCGGGCGGGAAGCCGACGGAGGACGGGTGGGCCGGGATGTCGTCGATCCGCAGGGGTTCGGGGTGGCTGATCAGGTGGCCGAGGACACCCCGTCCGCTGGGCAGGGCGGTTCCGGCCAGGTCTGCGCGCTCATGGTCGGACAGACCGGCCGTGATGAACTCCTTCAGGCGTTCCCCCGACTCGTCGAGCACGCCCAGCGCGCCGTAGCGGGCCCCGACCAGGTCCATGGCGGTGGTGACGATGCGGTGCAGCACCGCGGTCAGCTCCACCTCCCGGCTGATCGCCACGACCGAGTCCAGCAGTCCCTGCATGCGGTCCATGGCTTCCACGAGGGCGCGCACCTGCTCGTCGATCCGGCTCAGCTCGGTGCGCAGGCGCACCTGCAGGTCGGGGAGCTGCGGCTGCCTCGGCTGCCCTCGTCGCTCTCCCGCCATCACGAGCGCCTCGTGGCCTGGTGCCATGTCGCCATGGCGTGCCGTCTCACCTGGTCCAGCTTAGTGCCGGGCCGCGGCGACCGGTCGTCGAAGCCGGTGGGGTGTAAGGGCAGGGGACGACTCGGCGCCGCGCATCGCGATCGTGGGACCGTGGAAGGAACCGGACATCCGGACCTCCGGAAGGAGCACCGGCCATGACCACCCACCCGGCCCACCCCGCCGCCCGGTCGATCAGGACCACGCCCGAAGGCCTCATGTGGGAGCCCAGCGAGCGCTGGGTGCGCGGCCGCAAGGGCGACGTCACCGTCGTCGACAGCCGGCACCCCGTGCTCGTCTGGGAGCCCCACCTGCCCGTGCCGCAGTACGCCTTCCCGCACGCGGACGTCCGCACCGACCTGCTCCGCCCGGCGAAGAACCCGCCCACGAGCAAGCACACCGGCTCCCGCGTCTTCTACGACCTCGACGCCGACGGTGAGGTGCGGGAGAACGCGGCGTGGACGTTCCCCGCCGACGACCTCGCCGGCCACATCGCCTTCGAGTGGTTCCCGCGCACCGACACCGGCCTCGACCACTGGTACGAGGAGGACGAGGAGATCTTCATCCACCCCCGTGACCCGCACAAACGCGTGGACGCGTTGCCGAGCAGCCGTCACGTCCAGGTCGAGATCGACGGCCGGCTCGTCGCGGACACCCGCGACCCCGTCCTGCTCTTCGAGACCTCCCTGCCGACCCGCTACTACCTCCCCCGCGCGGACGTCCGCCTCGACCTCTTCGAGGCCACCGACCACAGCACCGGATGCCCCTACAAGGGGACGGCCGAGTACTGGTCCTGGCGTGGCGAAGGCGACGTGCCGCCCAACATCCTCTGGACCTACCCCGACCCGCTGCCCGCGGTGGCGGCGGTCCGGGGGCGCGTCGCCTTCTTCAACGAGGCCGTGGACATCACCCTGGACGGTGAGCGTCTGGAGCGTCCGGAGACGCCGTTCAGCCGGATGCTGCGCAGGAGGTGACCGGCCCTCTACGGCCTCACCAGCAACTGGAAGTCGAAGGTGTAGCGCGAGGCCCGGTAGATGTGGGTTCCGTACTCGACCGGGCGCCCGGTGTCGTCGTACGCGGTGCGCCGCATGGTGAGCAGCGCCGCACCCTCCTCCTCGTCCAGGCGGGCGGCCTCCTCCGCGGTGGCCGAGCGGGCCCCGACGCTCTGCCGGGCACTGTGCAGGGTGATGCCCGCCGACCGCATCATCCGGTACAGGCCCGTCGACTCCAGGCGGGCGTCGTCGAGGTCCAGCAAGGACGCCGGCAGGAAGTTGCACAGCAGGGCGACCGGCCGGCCGTGCGTGCGGCGCAGCCGTTCCAGGACGGTGACCTCGCTGCCCTCGGCGACACCGAGGGCGGCCGCCACGTCGCAGGAGGCCGGGACGACCTCGTTGCGTACCACCTGGGTGGTCGGTCCCTGCCCGGCCGCCTCCAGGTCGTCGTAGAGGCTGCTCAGTTCCAGCGGCCGCTTGACCTGGCTGTGCACCACCTGCGTGCCCACCCCGCGCCGCCGGACCAGCAGCCCCTTGTCGACGAGGGACTGGATGGCCTGGCGGACGGTGGGGCGGGACAGGCCGAGGCGTACGGACAGGTCGACCTCGTTGCCCAGGAGGTCGCCCGGGGCGAGGACCCCGTGCTCGATCGCCGCCTCCAGCTGCTGGGCGAGCTGGTGGTACAGCGGTACCGGAGTGCCCCGGTCCAGGGTGAAGTCCAGCGAGCTGAGTGCGGCTGCGGGAGCGGTGCCGGCCCGGTCACCGGTCTTCGCCATGGACGAACCCCCCTACGGGTGTCAGGAGTTGCTCGGGAAACCGAGGTTGATGCCGCCGTCGGCCGGGTCGGGCCAGCGGGTGGTGATGACCTTGCCCTGGGTGTAGAAGGCGATGCCGTCGTTGCCGTAGATGTGCAGGTCGCCGAAGAGCGAGTCCTTCCAGCCGCCGAACGAGTGGTAGCCGACGGGCACCGGGATCGGGACGTTGACGCCGACCATGCCCGCCTTGACCTCCATCTGGAAGCGGCGGGCGGCACCGCCGTCCCGGGTGAAGATCGCCGTGCCGTTGCCCCAGCGGGAGTCGTTGACGATCCTGATGGCCTCGTCGTACGTCTCCGCGCGGACCACGCACAGCACCGGGCCGAAGATCTCCTCCCGGTACGCGTCCGCCGTCAGCGGCACCCGGTCCAGCAGGGAGACGCCGAGGAAGAAGCCGTCCTCGTGGCCCTCGACCGAGAAGCCCGTACCGTCGACCACCACCTCGGCGCCCTGCCCGGCGGCCGAGGACACGTACGACGCCACCTTGTCGCGGTGCTCGCGGGTGATCAGCGGGCCCATCTCGGAGGCCGGGTCGTTCCCCGGGCCGATCCTGAGGTTCTTCGCCCGCTCGGCGATCTTGCCGACCAGCTCGTCGCCCGTGTCACCGACGGCCACCACCACGGACACGGCCATGCAGCGCTCACCCGCCGAGCCGTACGCCGCGTTGATCGCCTGGTCGGCGGCGAGGTCCAGGTCGGCGTCGGGCAGCACCAGCATGTGGTTCTTGGCGCCGCCCAGGGCCTGCACCCGCTTGCCGTGCTCGACGGCCGCTCGCTGGATGTACTTGGCGATCGGCGTCGAGCCGACGAAGGAGACCGCCTCGACGTCGGGGTGCTCCAGGAGCCGGTCCACGGCGGTCTTGTCGCCCTGCACGATGTTCAGGACGCCCTCAGGCAGACCCGCCTCGGCGGCCAGCTCCGCCAGCCTGAAGGACGCCGACGGGTCCTTCTCGCTGGGCTTGAGCACGAAGGTGTTGCCGCAGGCGATGGCCAGCGGGAACATCCACATCGGCACCATCGCCGGGAAGTTGAAGGGCGTGATGCCCGCGACCACACCGAGCGGCTGGCGGATCGAGGCGACGTCGACCCGGGTGGAGACCTGGGTGGACAGCTCGCCCTTGAGCTGGACGGAGATCCCGCAGGCCAGCTCCACGATCTCCATGCCGCGCGCGACCTCGCCCAGCGCGTCCGAGTGCACCTTGCCGTGCTCGGCGGTGATCAGCTCGGCGATCTCGTCGCGGTGGGCGTCGAGCAGCTCGCGGTACTTGAACAGGATCGCCGTGCGCTTGGCGAGCGACGAGACCCCCCAGGACTCGAACGCGGCCTTGGCGGAGGCGACCGCGGCGTCCACCTCGTCGACGGTCGCGAACGCGACCTGCTTCTCCTGGGCGCCGGTGGCCGGGTTGTAGACGGGGCCGAAGCGACCGGAGCCGCCCTCGACGGGCTTGCCGTCGATCCAGTGGGTGATGGTCTTCATCGTGCGGGGGCCTTTCGTGGAGCCTGATGGCGGCGGGGAGTTCGTCAGCGGGGCGTTCAGAGGTGCCGGCGGCGTCCGGCCACCTGGCGGTCGTAGCGCTCACGGGCCTGGACGGCGGCCTCGCGGGAGGCGGTCTCGGCGACCGGCACGTCCCACCAGGCCTCGGCCGGCGGAGCGGTCGGGGTCGGGTCGGTCTCGACGTACACGCATGTCGGCCGGTCGGAGGCGCGGGTCGCGGCCAGTGCCTCGCGCAGCTCGCGCACGGTCTTGGCGCGCAGCACGTCCATGCCGAGGCTCGCCGCGTTGGCGGCCAGGTCGACGGGCAGCGGGGCGCCGGTGAAGGTGCCGTCGGCCGCGCGGAAGCGGTAGGCGGTGCCGAACCGCTCGCCGCCGGTCTCCTGCGACAGGCCGCCGATGGAGGCGTAGCCGTGGTTCTGGAGGAGGACGATGTTGAGCGGCAGTCCCTCCTGGACGGCCGTGACGATCTCCGTCGGCATCATCAGGTACGTGCCGTCGCCGACCAGTGCCCAGACGGGCGTGCCCGGGGCGGCTTGCTGGACGCCGATGCCGGCCGGGATCTCGTAGCCCATGCAGGAGTAGCCGTACTCCAGGTGGTACTGGCGCGGGCTGCGGGAGCGCCACAGCTTGTGCAGGTCGCCCGGGAGCGAACCGGCCGCGTTGATCACCACGTCGGTGTCACCGACGACCGCGTCCAGCGCGCCGAGCACCTGCGTCTGCGTGGGGACCGCGTGCTCGTCGCCGGTGCGGTAGGAGGCCTCGACGACCTCGTCCCAGCGTTCCTTGCCTGCGCGGTACTCCGCCTCGTACTCCGCGCTCACCCGGTGACCGGAGAGCGCCTCGAGCAGCTTCTCGAGACCGGACCGCGCGTCGCACACCAGGGTGCGCGCGGCCAGCTTGTGCGCGTCGAAGCCCGTGATGTTGAGGTTGAGGAACCGCACGGCCGGGTTCTGGAAGAGCGTGCCGGAGGCCGTCGTGAAGTCGGTGTAGCGGGTGCCGACGCCGATCACCAGGTCGGCGGTGCGGGCGAGTTCGTCGCTGACCGCCGTGCCCGTGTGGCCGATGCCGCCGAGGTCGGCGGGGTGGTCGTGGCGCAGCGAGCCCTTGCCGGCCTGGGTGGAGGCGACCGGGACGCCGGTGGCGTCGACGAGCGCCTTAAGCGCCGCCTCGGCCTCGCTGTGGTGGACGCCGCCGCCCGCCACGATCAGCGGCCGCTCGGCCGACCGGATCGCCTCGACGGCCGCCGTCAGTTCCACCGGGTCGGGTGCGGGACGCCGCACGTACCAGACGCGCTCGGCGAAGAACTCCTCCGGCCAGTCGTACGCCTCCGCCTGCACGTCCTGGGGCAGGGCCAGGGTGACCGCGCCGGTCTCGGCCGGGTCGGCCAGGACCCGCATGGCCTGGAGCGCCGACGGGATCAGCGCCTCGGGGCGGGTGATCCGGTCGAAGTACCTCGACACCGGGCGCAGGGTGTCGTTGACCGACACGTCGGCCTCGACCGGGTGTTCCAGCTGCTGGAGCAGCGGGTCGGGGGCGTGCGAGGCGAAGTAGTCGCCGGGCAGGAGCAAGACCGGCAGCCGGTTGATGGTGGCCAGGGCGGCGCCCGTGACCAGGTTGGTGGCGCCCGGGCCGATCGAGGTCGTCACCGCCTGCGCGGACAGGCGGTTCAGCTGGCGTGCGTAGCCGACCGCCGCGTGCACCATGGACTGCTCGTTGCGGCCCTGGTGGAACGGCATGACCTCCTCGCCCGCCTCCAGAAGGGCCTGCCCGACCCCGGCGACGTTGCCATGGCCGAAGATGCCCCAGGTCCCGGCGATCAGCCGGCGGCGCACACCGTCCCGCTCGGTGTACTGGGCGGACAGGAACCGCACCAGCGCCTGGGCGGTCGTCAGTCTGCGGGTGGGGGCGCTCATGCGGGGGTCTCCGGGGCGGTGTAGAGGGGGAGCCGTGGGTCGACCGGCTGGTCCGGCCAGGTGTCGCGGATCCAGGCGTGGTCGGGGTGGTCGCAGATCAGCCAGGCGCGCTCGGCCTCCGGGCCCGCCATGACGTTGAGGTAGTACATGTGGTGGCCGGGCGTGGCCATCGACGGCCCGTGCCAGCCGTCCGGGATCAGGACGACGTCTCCGTCGCGGACCTCCGCCAGCACGTCGGTGTCCCGGCCCGGGCCGGAGGGGGAGACCCGCTGGTAGCCGAGGCCGGGGATGCCGTCGTGGCCGGCGAACTCGAAGTAGTAGATCTCCTCCAGCACGGACTCCTCGCCCGGCCGGTGCTCGTCGTGCTTGTGCGGAGGGAACGACGACCAGTTGCCGCCCGGGGTGATCACCTCGACCGCGATGAGCTTGTCGCACTCGAAGACCCCGGCCGCGCCGAAGTTGTTGACCTGCCGGGAGCAGTTCCCGGTGCCGCGCAGCTCCACGGGCACCTCGGAGGCCGGCCCGTAGCGGGCGGGCAGCCGGCGGGTGCAGCGGGCGCCGGTCAGCGCGAACCGCCCGCCGGCGGCGGAGGTCACGGTCGCGCGGGCGTCGCGCGGCACGTACGCGAAGTCGCTGACGCCGCTGAAGACGTCCGGGCGGCCCTGGAGTTCGAAGGTCTCCTGACCGAAGTCGTCCGCCGCCGCGACCGTGCAGCCGCCGCTCAGCGGGACGACGATCCACTCGCTGTCGTCGGTGTCGAAGGTGTGGGTGCCGCCCGGCGGCAGCTCCAGGACCCGCAGGCTGGAGTGTCCCCAGCCGGCCTTCTCGGGCGTGACGTCGACGGTGTACGGGCCGCCGAGGGCCTTACCCGCGGGAAGGTGATACGTCATCGTGTGCCTTTCGGATCACAGCAGAGCGACTCACATCTGACCGGTTCACAACAGACCGACGGCCGTGTCCACCGCCTCTTCCACACTGCCCCCGGCCGGGTAGAGCAGCGAGCGCCCGACGACCATGCCCTGGACGGTGGGCAGGCGCAGGGCCTTGCGCCAGCGTTCGTACGCGCCCTCCTGGTCGTCGCCGACCTCGCCGCCCAGCAGGACCACGGGCAGCGTGGAGGTCTCCAGGACCTCGGCCATGTCGTCCGGGTCGTCGGTGACGGGCAGCTTCAGCCAGGTGTAGGCGGAGGTGCCGCCCAGCCCGGAGGCGATCGCGACGGACCGCGTCACGGCCTCGGCGGACAGGTCGTTGCGGACCTTTCCGTCGACCCGCCGGGAGATGAACGGTTCCACGAACAGGGGCAGTTGCCGGGCCGCCATGGCGTCGATCGCCCGGGCGGTGGACTCCAGGGTGGTCAGCGAGCCCGGGTCGTCGTAGTCGATGCGGACCAGGAGCTTGCCCGCGTCGAAGCGGAGCCGGGCGATGTCCTCGGCGCGGTGGCCGGTGAAACGGTCGTCCATCTCGAAGCAGGCCCCGGCGAGTCCGCCGCGGTTCATCGAGCCCATGACGACCTTGTTCTCCAGCACCCCGAGCAGGAGCAGGTCCTCCAGGATGTCGGCGGTGGCGAGCACCCCATCGACGCCGGGCCTCGACAGCGCGACGCACAGCCGTTCCAGCAGGTCGGCGCGGTTGGCCATGGCCAGGCGCCGGTCACCCACCCCGAGGGCGCCGCGCGCCGGGTGGTCGGCGGCCACGATCATCAGCCGGCCGCTGTCGCTGATCAGCGGGCGCCGCACCCGGCGGGCGGCAGCCTCGGCGACGGCCTCGGGATTCCGGGCTCTGACCGAGGTGAGGTCGGGGATGCCGATGTTCAAGGAAGGCTCCGTTTCAGTGGCTCGTGCTCGGCGCCGGCACCCCGGCGAGGAGATCCTCGATCTCGGACTCGGTGGGCATCGCGGAGGAGCAGGCGAGGCGGGAGGCGACGAGCGCCCCGGCGGCGTTGGCGTGGCGCATGGTCTTCTCCAGGTCCCAGCCGGAGAGCAGACCGTGGCAGAGCGAGCCGCCGAAGGCATCGCCCGCGCCCAGGCCGTTGACCACCTCGACCGGCACCGGCGGCACCTCGGCGCGGCTGCCGTCGCGGTGCACGGCGAGCACGCCCTTGGGACCCTGCTTGACGACGGCCAGCTCCACGCCCGCCTCCAGCAGCGCGTCGGCGCAGGCCTGCGGCTCGCGCAGGCCGGTGGCGATCTCGCACTCGTCGAGATTGCCGACCGCGACGGTGGCGTGGCTCAGGGCCTCGCGGTAGTACGGGCGGGCCTCCTCGGGGTCGCGCCAGAACATCGGCCGCCAGTCGAGGTCGAAGACGGTGATGCCCGACCTGTCGCGGGCCTTGAGGGCGGCGAGAGTGGCGGAGCGGCTCGGCTCCTCGCTCAGCCCGGTGCCGGTGATCCAGAAGATCCGGGCCCCGCGGATCGCGAAGAAGTCCAGCTCGTCGGTATGGATCTCCAGGTCCGGCGCCTTGGGGCGGCGGTAGAAGTACAGCGGGAAGTCGTCCGGCGGGAAGATCTCGCAGAAGGTGATCGGCGTCGGGTACGCGCCGACCGGGGTGACCCAGCGGTCGTCGACGCCGAAGGACGTCAGCTCCTCGTGCAGGTAGGTGCCGAAGGGGTCGTCGCCGGTGCGGGTGATGACCGCCGTGCGGCGTCCGAGGCGGGCCGACGCGACCGCCACATTGGCCGCCGAACCTCCCAGGAACTTCCCGAACCTCTCCACTTGTGGCAGTGGGACGCCGGTCTGGAGGGGATAGAGGTCGACGCCGATGCGCCCCATCGTGATCAAGTCGAAATGCTGGGCTGGCTCGGCCATGCGCGACCTCCTCGGGAAGCTGGGGATGCGGGTCCGGAGACGCCCTGACACCGTGGGGGCGTGGATCCACGGGCCTGCCGCACCCCAGGTTTAGGCCTCCGAAGGCGTCACTGTCAATACTTTGTACTTACATTCGGACCTGCTTGTGAAATGATGTCTTAACAAAGTATTGACAGCGAGCGCGGCAGGGACTTGGATCCCGTGGCATCGCAACAGTGTGTTTGCGGCATCATGATCCGGACTCCGTAAGGCTCCGGGACCACGGATCCCTCGTGATCCCTCCCCTTTCCCCGCAGTAGCACAGTGAGGTGCCAGGAAAGATGGACCGCTCTTCTCACCCCCGCTCCCGCAGGATCGCGCCCGTCGTCGCCGTCGCCGCGGCAGCGGCCCTGACCCTCGCCGGCTGCTCCAGCAGTTCAGGGGGCAAGAAGTCCGAGGAAGGCGCCGCGAACGCCTCCGCCGGCAAGGCCACCACTCCACGTATGACCGTCGCCCTGGTCACCCACCAGGCCCCCGGCGACACCTTCTGGGACACCGTCCGCAAGGGCGCCCAGACCGCCGCGGACAAGGACAACATCAAGCTCGTCTACTCCGCCGACCCGAACGCGGGCAACCAGGCCAACCTGGTCCAGAACGCGATCGACCAGAAGGTCGACGGCATCGCCGTCACCCTCGCAAAGCCCGACGCCCTCAAGGGCGTCATCGGCAAGGCCCAGAAGGCCGGCATACCCGTCGTCGGCCTCAACTCCGGCCTGAGCGACTGGAAGAACCTCAACATGCTGGAGTTCTTCGGCCAGGACGAGTCGGTGGCTGGCGAGGCCTTCGGCAAGAAGCTCAACGAGGTCGGCGCCAAGAAGGTCCTCTGCGTCATGCAGGAGCAGGGCAACGTCGGCCTGACACAGCGGTGTGACGGCGTGGCGAAGACCTTCGAGGGCAAGGTCGACCCGCAGAACGTCAACGGCACCGACATGCCGGCCGTGAAGTCGACGATCACCGCCAAGCTGAAGCAGGACCCGTCCATCGACTACGTCGTCACGCTCGGCGCGCCCTTCGCGCTGACCGCGGTGCAGTCGGTCGACGACGCCGGCAGCAAGGCGAAGGTCGCCACCTTCGACCTCAACAAGGACCTGATCAAGTCCATCAAGGCCGGCGACATCCAGTTCGCCGTCGACCAGCAGCCCTACCTGCAGGGCTACCTGGCCGTCGACGGCCTGTGGCTCTACAAGAACAACGGCAACTACAGCGGTGGCGGTGAGCAGCCCGTGCTGACCGGTCCGGCCTTCGTCGACAAGTCCAACGTCGACAAGATCGGGGAGTTCGCCGCGAAGGGCACCCGGTGATGAGCATGACCCAGCAGGCCACGCCGGCGGTGGACACACCGCCGGCACCCGGCCAGAAGCAGTCCGACGGCCGGACCCGGCAGCGCCCGTTGGCGCTGCGGCTGCTCGCCCGGCCCGAGGTCGGCGTCTTCCTCGGCGCCGTCGCCGTGCTCGTGTTCTTCCTCTTCGCCGCGCCGCCGGTGCGCGACGGCAGCTCGATGGCGAACATCCTGTACCAGTCGTCGACCATCGGGATCATGGCGCTGCCCGTCGCGCTGCTGATGATCGGCGGCGAGTTCGACCTGTCCGCCGGTGTCGCCGTGATCACCTCGGCGCTGACCGCGTCGATGCTCAGCTACCAGCTGACGTTGAACGTCTGGATGGGCGTGATCGTCGCCCTGATCGTGTCGCTCGGGATCGGCGCGTTCAACGGCTGGCTGCTGGTCAAGACCGGCCTGCCGAGCTTCCTGGTCACCTTGGGCACCTTCCTCATCCTCCAAGGTGTGAACCTCGCGATCACCAAGCTGGTCACGGGCAATGTCGCCACCGACGACATCAGCGACATGGACGGCTTCGCCCAGGCGCAGAAGCTCTTCGCCTCGACGTTCGAGGTCGGCGGGGTCAACGTCAAGATCACCGTGGTGTGGTGGCTGGTCTTCGCGGCCCTGGCCACCTGGGTGCTGCTGCGCACCAAGTACGGCAACTGGATCTTCGCGGTGGGCGGCAACAAGGAGAGTGCCCGGGCCGTCGGTGTCCCGGTGACCTTCACCAAGATCTCGCTGTTCATGCTGGTCGGCTTCGGCGCCTGGTTCGTCGGCATGCACCAGCTGTTCTCCTTCAACACCGTGCAGTCCGGCGAGGGCGTGGGCCAGGAGCTCATCTACATCGCCGCGGCCGTCATCGGCGGCTGCCTGCTGACCGGTGGCTACGGCTCGGCGATCGGCCCGGTCTTCGGCGCCTTCATGTTCGGCATGGTGCAGCAGGGCATCGTCTACGCCGGCTGGAACCCCGACTGGTTCAAGGCCTTCCTCGGCGTGATGCTCCTCGGCGCCGTCCTCATCAATCTGTGGGTCCAGCGCACGGCCACCCGGAGGTGACAGCGATGACCAGCAAAGAATCCGGCACCCACGGGGCCGTCCTCGAGGACACGCCGCCCGTGACCGACCGCCCCCTCGTCGAACTCCGCGACGCCGGCAAGTCCTACGGCAACATCCGCGCCCTGCACGGCGTCGACCTCACCGTCCACCCCGGCAAGGTGACCTGCGTCCTCGGCGACAACGGCGCCGGCAAGTCCACCCTGATCAAGATCATCTCGGGTCTGCACCAGCACACCGAGGGCGAGTTCCTCGTCGACGGCGAACCCGTGCGCTTCTCCACTCCGCGCGAGGCCCTCGACAAGGGCATCGCCACGGTCTACCAGGACCTCGCGGTCGTCCCGCTGATGCCGGTGTGGCGCAACTTCTTCCTCGGCTCCGAGATGACCAAGGGCCCCTGGCCCGTGCGCCGTCTCGACATCGAGCGGATGAAGAAGACCGCGGACGAAGAGCTGCGCAACATGGGTATCGTCCTGGACGACCTGGAGCAGCCCATCGGCACGCTCTCCGGCGGCCAGCGCCAGTGCGTCGCCATCGCCCGCGCCGTCTACTTCGGCGCCCGCGTCCTCATCCTGGACGAGCCGACCGCCGCCCTCGGCGTCAAGCAGTCCGGTGTGGTGCTGAAGTACATCGCCGCCGCCCGCGAGAAGGGCCTCGGCGTCATCTTCATCACCCACAACCCGCACCACGCCTACATGGTCGGCGACCATTTCAGCGTGCTGCGCCTCGGCACCGTGGAACTCTCCGCCTCCCGCAGCGACGTCAGCCTCGAGGAGCTGACCAACCACATGGCAGGCGGCGCCGAACTGGCCTCCCTCAAGCACGAGTTGGCGCAGGTCCGCGGCGTCGATGTCGAAGAGCTCCCCGAGGAGGGGGACCTCACCGCTCCCGTAGCCACGTCTTCGGAAGGAAAGTCCTGACATGGCCCTCGCGCTCGACCGCATCCGGGTGGGCTCCGCCCCCGACTCCTGGGGCGTCTGGTTCCCCGACGACCCCCAGCAGGTGCCCTGGGAACGCTTCCTCGACGAGGTCACCGAAGCCGGCTACTCCTGGATCGAACTCGGCCCCTACGGCTACCTGCCCACCGACCCGGCACGGCTCACCGACGAGGTGACCAAGCGGAACCTGAAGGTCTCCGCGGGGACGATCTTCTGCGGACTGCACCGCGGCCCCTCCGAGTGGGACTCCACCTGGGAACAGGTCAGCCGCGTCGCCGCCCTCACCCAGGCCATGGACGCGAAGCACCTGGTCGTCATCCCGTCCTTCTGGCGCGACGACAAGACCGCCGAGATCCTGGAGCCCCCGGAGCTCACCGTCGAGCAGTGGCGCAACCTCACCACGGGCATGGAGCGCCTCGGCCGCGAGGTGAAGGACCGGTACGGTCTGGACATCGTCGTCCACCCGCACGCCGACACCCACATCGACAACGAGGAGCACGTCGAGCGGTTCCTCGACTCGACCGACTCCGACGTGGTCAACCTCTGCCTGGACACCGGGCACTACGCCTACTGCGGCGGTGACAGCGTCAAGCTCATCGAGACCTACGGCGAGCGCATCGGCTACCTGCACCTCAAGCAGGTCGACCCGGAGATCCTCGCCGACGTGGTCAAGAACGAGATCCCGTTCGGCCCCGCCGTCCAGCGCGGCGTGATGTGCGAACCGCCCGCCGGTGTCCCCGAACTGGGCCCGGTCCTCACGGCCGCCCAGAAGCTGGGCGTCGACCTCTTCGCCATCGTCGAGCAGGACATGTACCCCTGCGAGCCGGACAAGCCGCTGCCGATCGCGGTGCGCACCCGCAAGTTCCTGAGGTCCTGCGGCGCCTGACGACCCGAAAGGACGGCCATGGCCGAGCGCGCCACTCTGGGAATCGCAGTCATCGGTACGGGCCGGATGGGCGCCGACCATGTGCGCCGCATCCACGAGGTCACCAGCGGAGCACGGGTGGCCGCCGTCGTGGACGTCGACGGGGAGCGCGCGAAGGCCGTCGCCGCCGGCGTCGACGGCTGCACCCCGTACACCGATCCGGCGGCCGCCATGGCGGCCGCCGACGTCGACGCCGTCCTGATCGCCTCCCCGGGCCCTGCCCACGAGGCCACGCTGCTCGCCGCGTTCGAGCACGACCTGCCCGTCCTGTGCGAGAAGCCGCTCACCCCCGACTCGGCGTCCGCCCTGCGCGTCCTCGAAGCCGAACTGCGCCTCGGCCACCGCCGCGCGCAGGTCGGCTTCATGCGGCGCTACGACCCCGAGTACGTGAAGCTGAAGGCCCTGCTGACGACTGGTCAGCTGGGTCGGCCGCTCATGCTGCACAACCGGCACCGCAACGTCGCCAGCCCGCCCTTCTTCACCAGCTCCATGCTCATCAGCGACTCCGTCGCCCACGAGGCCGACGCGACCCGCTGGCTGCTGGGCCACGAGATCACGGCGGTCACGGTGCTTCACCCGACCCCGTCCTCCCACGCCCCCGACGGGCTGCGCGATCCGCAGTTCGTCGTCTTCGAGACCGACGGCGGCGCCCTCAGCGACGTCGAGATCTTCGTCAACTGCGGCTTCGGCTACCAGGTCCAGGCCGAGGTGGTCTGCGAACGCGGCACCGCCCGCATCGGCGACGGCCACGCCCTGGTCACCAACATGGCCGGCCGCTGGGGCGGCACCATCGCGCAGGACTTCACCGAGCGCTTCGAGACGGCCTACGACCAGGAGATCCAGGCCTGGGTCGACGCCACCCGCCGTGGCGAGGTCACCGGCCCGAGCGTCTGGGACGGCTACGCGGCCGCCGCGGTGTGCGAGGCGGGGGTGCGGGCGCTGGACGACGGTGGCCGGGTGGAGATCGGACTCGAGCGGAAACCCGCGCTGTACGCGTGAGGGAGGGCCCGGGGCACGCCCCGGGCCCCACTCCTGGGGGCGTCAGATCCTGGTGCGCGGCCTGGCCTCGAACCCGGCCTGACGGTAACAGGCGTCGATCAGCTCCATCGTCGCCACCGCGTCGTCCGCGTCCAGCGGCAGCGGCGCGCCGTCCCGCACCCGCGCGGCGAACGCCTCCAGTTGACAGGTGTACGACGAGCGCGTGCCGAGATGTTCCGTCCGCTCGCCCTCGGGCGTGCGGACCACGACCCGGTCGTCCATCTGGGGCAGCACGAAGTTCGGGGCCCACGCCTCGCCCCGGGAGCCGACGATCCGGATGCTCATGTCCATCGTCTCGTACGCCATGTGGCAGCGGGCCGAGCCCGTCGCGCCGCCCGGGAACTCCAGGTCGGCGTCGAGCCACTCGTCGACGCCGGGCGCGCCCGCGCGTTCCCCGCCCCTGGCTGCGGCCAGGCGCGGTGCGCCGCCCGTCCAGGGGGCGAGCATCCGCAGCGCGTGCAGGCTGTAACAGCCCAGGTCCATCAGGGCGCCACCGGCCAGCGGCAGCGACCAGCGCGGGTCGGTGTCCGGCGGAGCGGCGATCGCGACCATCGCCTCGACGTGCCGCGGCTCGCCGAGTTCGCCGGAGTCCAGCAGCTCGTGCAGGCGGCGGGTGACCGGGTGGAAGAGGTAGTGGAACGCCTCCATGAAGACCGTCCCGGCCTTCGCCGCGGCCGCCCGTACCTCCGCCGCCTCCTCGGCGTTGCTCGCCGACGGCTTCTCCGACAGCACGTGCTTGCCCGCCGTGAGGGCGGCCAGGTTCCACGGGCCGTGCAGGCCGTTGGCGAGCGGGTTGTAGACGACGTCGATCTCGGGATCGGCCACCAGCTCGGCGTACGACCCCACGACCCGCTCCACGCCGTGCCCGGCGGCGAACGCCTCGGCGCGGGCGCGGTCGCGGGCGGCCACCGCGACGAGGCGGTGGCCGGTCGCCCGGGCCGGGACGATCAGGGAGCGTTCGGTGATCCGCGCGGCTCCCAGCACACCTATGCGCAGGGGTTCCCGGCCCTTGTCGCTCATGCCTGCCGTACCTCCTCGATGGTCACGGGACGGTGCTCGTGCAGCGACAGTGTGCACGCGTCGGCGATCCAGCCCGCCTCCAGGGCGTCCTCGATCGTGCAGGGGGAGGGGCGCGTGCCGGCCACGACCTCGGTGAACGCGGTCAGTTCGGCGCGGTAGGCCGCGGTGAAGCGGTCCATGAAGAAGTCGTGCGGGGTGCCCGCCGGGAAGGTCACGCCGGGCTCGACCGAGCGCAGCGGCAGCTTGTCCTCCAGGCCGACGGCGATGGAGTCCTTGAAGCCGTGGATCTCCATGCGGACGTCGTAACCCCGGGCGTTGTGACGGGAGTTGGAGACCACCGCGATGGTGCCGTCGTCGAGGGTGAGGATCGCGCCGGTGGTGTCGGCGTCGCCGGCCTCCTTGATGAAGTCGGCGCCGCGGTTGCCGCCGACGGCGTACACCTCGGTCACCTCACGCCCGGTCACCCAGCGGATGATGTCGAAGTCGTGGACCGAGCAGTCGCGGAAGATGCCGCCGGAGGCGGCGATGTACGCGGCGGGCGGCGGCGCCGGGTCCAGCGTGGTCGAGCGGACGGTGTGCAGGGTGCCGAGCTCGCCGCTCAGCACGGCGGCACGGGCGTTGACGAATCCGGTGTCGAAGCGGCGGTTGTAACCGATCTGGATCGGCACGCCCTTGTCCCGGACGGCCTTGAGCACCCCGACGCCCTCGCTCATGGTCTTGGCGACGGGCTTCTCACAGAAGACCGGAACCCCGGCCTCGACCCCGGCCAGGATCAGGGCCGGGTGGGCGTCCGTGGCGGCCGCCACGACGATCCCGTCCACACCGGCCGCCAGCAGCGCCTCCGGCGAGTCCACGACATCCGCCCCGAACCGCTCGGCGGCGGCCTTGGCGGCATCCGCGAACGGATCGGTGACGACGAGCGACTCGACGGCGTCGAGCCCGGACAGGGTCTCGGCGTGGAAGGCGCCGATACGGCCGAGGCCGAGGATTCCGATACGCATGGGGTGTTGCTCCTTGATGCAGGGTGTGGGGTCCGCCCCCTCAGGGGCGCGGGGCTGTGTCGATATGCGGCTCCGCCGCGTGGGCGCGACCAGCCACGACGGTGCCGCGCACGACCAACGACAACGCGCGGCAGATCCTTAGTCGAGTCCCCCCAGGACGTTCTGATCCCAATCAATGACCGACCCGGTGACCACCCCGGACCGCTCCGACAGCAGGAAGACGACGAAGTCGGCGATCTCGTCCGGCTGCCCCAGCTTGCCCATCGGCAGCTTCGCCGCGGCCTCCTCGCGCCAGCCGTCCCCGGCTCCGTGGAAGGCCTTCTGCGTGGCGTCCTCCCCCTCGGTCGCCGTCCAGCCGATGTTGAGGCCGTTGATCCTCACGCGGTCCCACCGATGAGCGTGCGCCGCGTTCCGGGTCAACCCGATCAATCCCGCCTTGGCGGCCACGTACGGCGCCAGGAACGGCTGCCCCCCGTGCGCCGACGACGTGATGATGTTGACGACCGTGCCGGGCGCCCCGCGCCCGACCATGTCGGCGACAGCGGCCTGCATCGCGAAGAACGGCGCCTTGAGGTTGATCGCGATGTGCTGGTCGAACAGCTCCGGCGTGGTGTCCAGCAGCGTGCCCCTGGACGTCAGCCCCGCCGAGTTGACCAGGCAGTCGATCCGCCCGTACGCGCCGACGACCTCGGCGACGGACGCCTTGGCCTGCTCCGCGTCCGCGAGATCGGCCCGTACGAACATCGCCTTGCCTCCGTCGGCTGCCAGCTCGGCCACCAGCGCCTCACCGGGCTCGGGGCGCCGACCGGTGACGGCGACGACCGCACCTTCGCGGACCGCGGCCCGCGCGATGGCCGCGCCGACCCCCTGGCTGCCGCCGTTGACCAGGACGACCTTGTCGTCGAGAAGTCCCATGAAATCCTCAGCTCTCTCGCCGTTCGGTACCGGCCCGCAGCTCCGCCCGGAGTGCCTCCGGCGTCCATCCCTCGCACAGTGCCCGCCGCACGAGGTCCGCCTGCGACGGCGGGGCCAGGCCGTCGAGGGGCGGGTCGCTGTCCAGGTTGGTGGGGAAGGGGTAGCCCTCCGCGCTCGCCGCGATCACGTTGTCCAGCCACGCCTGGTCGGCACCGCGCGCCTTGCGCTCCAGCAGCACGGGATACACGGCGCCCGCGACGGCCTCCCGGTCCACCGTCTCCATCGCGCGCCCGAACGCGGACGACACCTGCAGCAGGTTGGCCATGCGCCGGACGTCCGCCGAGCGGTTGGTGCCGGCGGCGTGGAAGAGGGCCGGGTTGAAGAACACCGCGTCCCCCTTCGCCAGCGGCAGCTGCACGTACCGCGCCTCGAAGTACGCCCGGAACTCCGGGAGCCGCCAGGCGAGGTAGCCCGGCTCGTACTTCTGCGAGTGCGGCAGGTACATCGTCGGCCCGGACTCCACGGGCATGTCGCAGTGCGCGACCGCGCCCTGCAGGGTCAGCGCGGGGGAGAGGCGGTGCACCTGCGCCGGGTAGGCGGCGGCGACCTCGTTCGGCAGGAAGCCCAGGTGGTAGTCGCGGTGCGCGGTCTGCGCGGCACCGCCCGGGTTGACCACGTTGAGCTGGGAGGTGACCTGGTAACCGGGGCCCAGCCAGGCCGTCGACACGAGGGCGAGGACGTCGTTGGCGTAGTAGTCGGCGAACACCTCGGCGTCGTAGAGGGCCGTCTTCTCCAGCGCGTTCCACACCCGGTCGTTGGCGCCCGGCTCGGCGAAGTGGTCACCGGCCGTCGCCCCCGAGGCACGCTGCTCGGCGATCAGCGCCTCGAACACGGCGGTGGCGCGGTCCACGACCTCCGGGTCGGGAAACGCCCCGCGGAAGACGACGATGCCCGGGCCGTCGGCGAGCGCCCGCACCAGCTCGGCCTGGACCACGCGGTCGCCTTCGAGGAGGCCGGTGTCATAGACCGGCACGTTCCGCTCCACGGCGGAGGCGTGCGGATAGTCGGCGGGGTCCGTCGCCTGCTCGACCAGTGCGCGGAACGCGTCGAGATCGCAGTCCTGCTCGGACAGCCAGGCACGGGGGGTCACGGAAGTGAAGGACATCGTCGTCCCTTCGGGGTCACGGAGCGACGCAGCCCTGTCATTCTTGTCAGTACAAACCCCTCGAACAACCAGCAGCGAGCCATCAAAAACCCCTCAAGGAGCCGACGTATGGGTCACCCCTTCCCGATCCGGGAGATCGCCCGTCAGGCGGGTCTGAGCGAGGCGACCGTCGACCGGGTCCTGAACGGCAGAGGCGGGGTGCGCGAGAGCACCGCACGGGAGGTCCACCAGGCCATCGCCGACCTGGACCGGCAGCGCACCCAGGTCCGGCTGGTGGGCCGGACGTTCATGGTGGACATCGTGATGCAGGCGCCCGAGCGCTTCACCACGGCGATCCGCGCCGCCCTGGAGGCCGAGCTGCCGTCGCTGCACCCGGCCGTGCTGCGTTCCCGCTTCCACTTCCGCGAGACCGGCCCCGTCGAGGAGCTGGTGCGGACCCTGGACCGGATCGCCCGCCGGGGCTCGCAGGGCGTCATCCTCAAGGCCCCCGACGTCCCGGAGGTCACCGCCGCGGTGGGCCGGCTGACGGCGGCCGGCATACCGGTCGTGACCCTCGTGACCGACCTGCCGTCCAGCGCCCGCCTCGCCTGCGTCGGCATAGACGACCGGGCGGCGGGGGCGACGGCCGCCTATCTGACGGGCCAGTGGCTCGGGGACCGGCCGGGCAACATCCTCACCAGTCTCAGCAGCGGGTCCTTCCGCAACGAGGAGGAGCGCGAGATGGGCTTCCGCAGCGCCATGCGCGCCCGGCACCCGGAGCGCACGCTGGTCGAGATCACCGAGGGGCAGGGCCTGGACGCCACCCAGTACGACCTCGTCCGTGCCGCGCTGGAACGCGACCCGGCCATCCGTGCCGTCTACTCGATCGGCGGCGGCAACATCGCCACGCTGCGGGCCTTCGACGACCTCGGCCGCGAGTGCGCCGTGTTCGTCGCCCACGATCTCGACCACGACAACACCCGCCTGCTGCGCGAGCACCGCCTGTCCGCCGTGCTCCACCACGACCTGCGCCAGGACGTGCGCGAGGCCTGCCACATCGTCATGCGGGCGCACGGCGCGCTGCCGCCGGCCGGGCCGACCCTGCCGTCGGCGATCCAGGTGGTGACGCCGTACAACATGCCCCCGCAGGCGGCCGTGTGATCCCCGGGGGTGACCGGGCGTGGGTCCGGGAGGAGGCCCGCCCCGGCCCCTACGGTCGGGCCCATGTGGACCTCGCACCCGGACGGCGGCCCCGAGCGGCTGGTGACCCTGGTCGACGGCGTGTTCGCCATCGCCATCACCCTGCTCGTCCTGGACATCACCGTGCCCCGGGACCTGGATCCCGCCGCATACCGCGAGGCCCTTCGGGAACTGCTCCCGGACCTCCTCGCCTACGCGCTGAGCGTCGCGGTACTGGGAAGCTTCTGGCGCGGCCATCGCGGGATCTTCAAGGACGTCCGGGAGATCGACGGGCAGGTGATCGGCATCTCCGTGGTCGGCCTCGGCGTCGCCGCCCTCGTCCCCTTCCCGACCCGCCTGCTCGCCGAGTACGGGGACCAGTCCGTGTCCGTCGCCGTCTACGCGGGGGCGGTCGCCGCGCTCGGCGCCTGCCATCTCGCGGTGGCCGCCGTCCTGGCCAAGCGCCCCTGGCTGCGCAACGACAGGCCCTCCGAGGCGGCGACCAGCCTCTACCTCCTCGACAGCGCCGTGATCGTGGTGGTCTTCCTCGTCACCGTCCCGCTGGTCTTCGTGACCGGCCCCGTCATCATGTGGCTGTGGCTCGTCCTCGTCCCGGCGAAGGTCTACCTGGGCAGGCGGCTGCAGAACCTCGGCTGAGGGAGCGGTGTCACGCCTGCCCGGCCACCTCGGCCCACGTTCCGCTCCCGGCCGACCGCGCCATGGCGTCCAGCGCGGCCGCGCTGTGCACGGCGTCCGTGAGCGTCGCCCCGTGCGCGGTGCCCTCGGCGACCGACCGGAGGAAGCGGTACGCCTCGATGACCTTCAGGTCGTCGTACCCCATCGCGTTCGCCGCGCCGGGCTGGAACGCCCCGAACTCCCCGTGCCCCGGACCGACGTACACCGTGGTGACGGACTGGTCCTGGTACGTCGTGCCGCGGCTGACACCCAGCTCGTTCATGCGGCGGAAGTCCCAGAACACCGCCCCCTTGGTGCCGTGCACCTCGAAGCCGTAGTTGTTCTGCTCGCCGACCGAGACCCGGCAGGCCTCCAGGACACCGCGCGCCCCGGAGGCGAAGCGCAGCAGGCAGCTGACGTAGTCCTCGTTCTCGACCGGGCCGAGTTCACCGCCGAGGGCGCGGCTGTGGCCCGCCGTCGCACCGGTCGGCCGGGCCCGCTCCGGGAGGAAGATCGCCGTGTCCGCGATGAGGGACGTGATGTCGCCGAGCAGGAACCGGGCGAGGTCCGTACCGTGCGAGGCGAGGTCCCCCAGGACCCCGCTGCCGCCACGCTCCCGCTCGTAACGCCAGGTCAGGGCACCCTCGGGATGCGCCGCGTAGTCGCTGAACAGCTGGACGCGGACATGCGTGACCGTGCCGAGCTCGCCGGAGGTGATCAGTTCACGGGCCGCCTCGACGGCGGGAGCGTTGCGGTAGTTGAAGCCGACCGTGCCCTGCACCCCCGCCTTGGCCACCGCGTCCGCCACCGCGCCGGCGTCCTCGGCGGTCAGACCGACCGGCTTCTCGATCCAGATGTGCTTGCCGGCCTCGGCCATCGCGACGCCGATCTCGCGGTGCAGGAAGTTCGGCGCCGTGATGCTGACCGCCCGCACACGCGGGTCGGCGGCCACCTCGCGCCAGTCCCGCGTCGTCGAGGCGAACCCGAACCGCTCGGCCGCCTCCTCCGCCCGGCCCGGCACCTCCTCGGCGACCGTCACCAGCTCCGGAACGAGGGGCAGCTGCGGATAGTGGTGCCGCACGCGCGCGTACGCCTGCGTGTGCACGCGCCCCATCCAGCCGAAACCAATGACGGCGACGCCGAGCTTGTCCACCATGCGAGCCCCTCTTTGGACCGTTCCAGAACCTGTCCAGCCCACCCTGGGCGGCGTTTCCGCCAGATGTCAACCCTTTGACAAGCGGCTGACCCGCATGGAACGGTCCAGTCATGAGACCGCCGACCATCCGTGACGTGGCCGAGCGGGCCGGCGTCTCCAAGTCACTGGTCTCCCTGGTGCTGCGCGGCTCCGGCCAGGTACGGCCAGAGAAGCGGGAAGCCGTGCTCCGCGCCGTCAGGGAGCTGGGGTACCGGCCCAACGCCGCCGCGCGCAGCCTCAGCGAACAGCGCACGCGCACCGTAGGCGTCCTCCTCAACGACCTGCGCAACCCCTGGTTCGTCGACCTTCTCGGCGGCCTCAACTCCCTGCTGCACGAGCGTGGCCTGCACATGCTGCTGGCCGACGCCCGCCTCAACCGCCGCACCGGCCAGGACCCGGCCGCTCCGCTCCTGGACCTCGGCGTGGACGGCCTCGTCGTGGTCGGCACCCTGCCCGACCCGGCGGCTCTCGGCGCGGCGGCCGGCCGGATGCCGGTCGTGCTGGCCGGCACCCGCGAGCCGGTGCCGCCCGGGGTGGACCAGGTCGCGGGCGACGACGAGCGGGGCGCCCGGCTGGTCACCGAGCACCTCATCGGCCTCGGCCACCGCCGCATCGCCCACCTCGCGGGCTACGGGGCCGTCGGCGAACTTCGCCGCCACAGCTTCGAGGCGACCATGCGGGAACGTGGCCTGGCCGACCGGGCCGTCGTCGAGACCGGCGACATGACCGAGGAGGGGGGCTACCGGGCGACCGTCCGTCTCCTCAGCCGGCCCGACCGCCCCACCGCCGTCTTCGCGGTCAACGACATCACCTGCGTCGGCGCCCTCTCGGCGGCGGAGGAACTGGGCCTGCGCGTCCCGCACGACGTGTCCGTCGTCGGCTACGACAACACGAGCATCTCCCGCCTGCGTCACCTGTGGCTCACCACGGTGGACAACGCCGGACACGAGGTCGGCCGCCGAGCAGCCCGCTTCCTCCTGGACCGCTTCGAGCGGCCCGGGGGAGAGGGCCGGCTGCACCTGGCGGCGCCGACGCTGGAGATCCGGGGGACGACGGCACCGCCGCCCTGAGCCCTGTCCGTCTCAACCCGTATGCCCAGGTAGGAAGTTACCTTCGGCTTCGCGTAGTGTTCGCGGCATATGCCCGGGCGCCGACCCGAAGGGGGACGAGGACGTGGGGGACGTGGACGAGACACGGCACCGGCGGGGTGCCGGACTGACCGGAGGCGCCGTCACGGCGCTGCTGGCCGTCGCGGCCGGTGCCGGTCATGCGGCCACGGCGGAGATCCCCTGGTGGGCCGTGCTCGCCGTCGCCGTCTCGACAGCGGGTCTCGCCGGCTGGACCGGAGCGGGGATCGGCCGCCGCCGGGGACCGCGGGGCTGAGTCTGCTTCCCATGCGGTAGGGTTGACCTGCGTGATCACGCGGTTCACCCGCGCGAGAAGCATCGGGACGTGGCGCAGCTTGGTAGCGCACTTGACTGGGGGTCAAGGGGTCGCAGGTTCAAATCCTGTCGTCCCGACTTGTGAGGCAGCGGGTCGAAGGCCGCACCGGAGAGATCCGGTGCGGCCTCTCCGTTTTCACGGTCGGGTCGTCCTGCGGCACGGACTGAAGCGTCAGGGGGACACGGCGTCCACGAGACCGGCGAGCGCGGCGGCGAGACGCTCCAGGCCCGGTCCGGCGGGACCGCCCGGCTCGCTCATGTAGGTGTCCCGGCGGATCTCCACCATGAGCGCCTCGACCCTTGAGTCGGTCCCGTAGAACTCCAGCGGTACGTAGGCCCCGCTGAACGGGCTGTCGAGCTCCGTCTCCCCGAACGCCGTCCGCGCGGCGTCCAGGAGCGCGGGAGTGGTGTGGAAGGGGTCGGTGCCGAGACACACCGGCGGCCGGGGCCCCTCCCCGTGCAGCTCGTACGGCAGCCGCGCGCTGGGATACGAGTGCACGTCGATGACGACCGCCCGCCCCGTGGCCGCCAGGCGCTCCTCCACGGTCCGCGTCATCGCCTGCGCGTACGGGAGGAAGTACCGCTCGACGAGCGGCCCGGCCTCGACGTGCCCGGGCCGCAGCACATCGCCGTGCGTGGTGTGCGTGTACACCGCGCCCATGCCGACGGCTCGCATCTCCTCCCGTTCGTCGGGGAACCGCTCGGGGTCGACCACCAGCCGCGACAGCCGGTTGACGAACCGCCACGGCGTGACGCCGGCCAGGCTCGCCGCCACCTCGGCGATCTTCGCCGTGTGCGCGTCGGTGATGTGGTCCAGCTCCCGGGCGAGCTCCTCGTCGTCCAGGACGATGTCCGCCCGTACGGCCGGCGGGATCTCCCGCGCCGCGTGCGGAACATGCAGGATCACGGGGGAGTGCCCGGCGCCGGGCAGGACGTCGAAGGACTGCGGGTCGTCGGTCATGCGGCGGCTCCACGGGACGTTGTCAGACGGGCTCCCTCGGAGCCCCGGCAGCTGGGAAGACGACCCCGCCCCGACCGGACACTATGCCGGTCGGGGCGGAGTCGCATGCCGTCGGGCGGTCGGTCAGCCCGGGGCGGGCGGCGTCAGCTCAGGGACGCCAGGGCCTCGTTCCACGTCGCGGACGGGCGCATGACCTCCGCGGCCTTCGCCGGGTCGGGCTGGTAGTAGCCGCCGATGTCGGTCGGCTTGCCCTGCGCGGCGATCAGCTCGTCGACGATCTTCTGCTCGTTGGCGGCGAGCGTCTCGGCGAGCGGGGCGAAGGCCTTCGCCAGGTCCGCGTCGTCGGTCTGCTGGGCCAGCTCCTGCGCCCAGTACAGGGACAGGTAGAAGTGGCTGCCGCGGTTGTCGATGCCGCCGACGCGCCGGGTCGGGGACTTGTCCTCGTTGAGGAAGGTCGCCGTGGCACGGTCGAGGGCGTCGGCCAGGACCTGGGCGCGGGCGTTGCCGGTCACCTTGGCGTACTGCTCGAGGGACGGCACCAGGGCGAAGAACTCACCCAGCGAGTCCCAGCGCAGGTAGTTCTCCTTGACCAGCTGCTGCACGTGCTTCGGCGCCGAGCCGCCCGCACCCGTCTCGAACAGGCCGCCGCCCGCCATCAGCGGGACCACCGACAGCATCTTGGCGCTGGTGCCCAGCTCCAGGATCGGGAACAGGTCGGTCAGGTAGTCGCGCAGCACGTTGCCGGTGACCGAGATGGTGTTCTCACCGCGGCGGATGCGCTCCACCGACAGCTTCGTGGCCTCGACGGGGGACAGGATCCGGATGTCCAGGCCCTCGGTGTCGTGCTCCGGCAGGTACTGCTTGACCTTGGCGATCAGGTTGGCGTCGTGCGCGCGGGACTCGTCCAGCCAGAACACCGCCGGGTCGCCGGTGGCGCGGGCACGGGTGACGGCCAGCTTCACCCAGTCCTTGATCGGGGCGTCCTTGGTCTGGCAGGCGCGGAAGATGTCACCGGCCGAGACGGTCTGCTCGATCAGGGCGGTGCCGTTCTGGTCGACCAGGCGGACCGTGCCCGTGGTGGCGATCTCGAACGTCTTGTCGTGGCTGCCGTACTCCTCGGCCTTCTGCGCCATCAGACCGACGTTCGGCACCGTGCCCATGGTGGACGGGTCGAAGGCGCCGTTGGCCTTGCAGTCCTCGATCACGGCCTGGTAGACGCCCGCGTAGGAGGAGTCCGGGATGACCGCGAGGGCGTCGTGCTCCTGCCCGTCCGGGCCCCACATGTGGCCGGAGGTGCGGATCATGGCCGGCATGGAGGCGTCGATGATGACGTCCGAGGGGACATGCAGGTTGGTGATGCCCTTGTCGGAGTCGACCATGGCCAGCTCCGGGCCCTCGGCGAGCTCGGCGTCGAAGGAGGCCTTGATCTCCGCGCCCTCGGGCAGGGCGTCGAGGCCCTTCCAGATGCCGCCCAGACCGTCGTTCGGGGTCAGGCCGGCCGCGGCGAGCTTGTCGCCGTACTGCGCGAACGTCTTCGGGAAGAAGGCGCGCACCACGTGGCCGAAGACGATCGGGTCGGAGACCTTCATCATCGTGGCCTTCAGGTGCACCGAGAACAGCACGCCCTCGGCCTTGGCCCGGGCGACCTGCGCGGTGAGGAACTCGCGCAGCGCGGCGACGCGCATCACGGAGGCGTCGACGACCTCGCCCTTCTGGACGGGTACGGACTCACGCAGCACGGTGGTGCTGCCGTCGTCGCCGACCAGCTCGATGCGCAGCGCGCCGTCCTCGGCGATCACCACGGACTTCTCGGTGGAGCGGAAGTCGTTCTGGCCCATGGTCGCCACGTCCGTCTTGGACTCGGCGGTCCAGGCGCCCATGCGGTGCGGGTGGGACTTGGCGTAGTTCTTCACCGAGGCCGGGGCGCGGCGGTCCGAGTTGCCCTCACGCAGGACCGGGTTCACGGCGGAGCCCTTGACCTTGTCGTAGCGGGCGCGGATCTCGCGCTCCTCGTCGGTCTTCGGGTCGTCCGGGTAGTCCGGCAGCGCGTAACCCTGGCCCTGGAGCTCGGCGATCGCGGCCTTGAGCTGCGGGATGGACGCCGAGATGTTCGGCAGCTTGATGATGTTGGCGGCGGGCGTCTTGGCCAGCTCGCCGAGCTCCGCCAGGGCGTCCGGGATGCGCTGGTCCTCGGTCAGGTACTCCGGGAACAGGGCGATGATGCGCCCGGCCAGCGAGATGTCGCGGGTCTCGACGGCGACACCCGCCTGCGAGGCGTACGTCTGGACCACCGGCAGGAAGGAATACGTTGCCAGGGCCGGGGCCTCGTCAGTGTGCGTATAGATGATGGTCGAGTCAGTCACCGGGTGCTCCGCTCCACGTCTGCAACATTGCTCGACATCAAGATATCTCGTGGGCGACCACGTCTCGACAGGGGTCCGCGACCGGTTTCGGGCAACATCCGATCCGCCGTGACCGGTTGACCACGGGGCGTCGCCGACGGCCGCCCGCCCAGGGGTGCGGATCATGGTCGGCGACGCGCCGGCGACGTGACGCTCAGTCGAACCGGGCGGAGGTCATCTCTCCCGGCTCGATCTCGCCGGTCCGCTGCTGCGGGATGACGGCCGCGCCCTGCTGGAGCGCCACCGTCCGGGTCGGGGCGGGGATCCGGATCCCCTCGGCACGGTAGCGCTTGTGCAGGCGCTTGATGAACTCGTGCTTGATCCGGTACTGGTCACTGAACTCGCCGACGCCGAGGATCACGGTGAAGCCGATGCGCGAGTCGCCGAAGGTGTGGAACCGGATGATCGGCTCGTGGTCCGGGACGGCGCCCTCGACCTCGGTCATCGTCTCGGCGATGACCTCGTTGGTCACCCGCTCCACGTGCTCCAGGTCGCTGTCGTAGGCGACGCCGACCTGGACCATGATGGTCAGCTGCTCCTCGGGACGCATGAAGTTCGTCATGTTCGTCTTCGCGAGCTGACCGTTGGGGATCACGACGAGGTTGTTGGACAGGTTGCGGATCGTCGTCTGCCGCCAGTTGATGTCCTCGACGTAGCCCTCCTCGTTGCTGCTGAGCCGGATGTAGTCACCGGGCTGGACGGTCTTGGAGGCGAGGATGTGGATGCCCGCGAACAGGTTGGCCAGCGTGTCCTGAAGCGCCAGCGCGACCGCCAGACCGCCCACACCCAGGGCGGTGAGCAGCGGGGCTATGGAGATCCCCAGCGTCTGGAGCACCACCAGGAAACCGATCGCGAGGACCAGGATCCGGGTGATGTTGACGAAGATCGTGGCCGATCCGGCGACCCCGGAACGCGACTGGGTGACCGTCCGCACCAGTCCGGCCACCACCCGCGCCGCCGACACCGTTGCGACGAAGATGAGCAGCACCGTCAGCACCTGGTTGGTGTGGTGCTGCACCGTCCGGGTCAGCGGCAGCACCGCCGCCGCGCCCGCCACGCCGCCCACGACCGCGGCCCACGGCACCACGGCCCGCAGCGCGTGCACGATGACGTCGTCCCCCGTCCAGCGGGTGCGGTCGGCGTGCCCGCCCAGCCAGCGCAGCAGCATGCGCAGCGCGAAGGCCGCCAGCAGGCCCGACGCCAGGGCGATCCCGGCGAAGACGAGGTCGTCCACGGTGAGCGCGCGGTTCACCGGTCGCCTCCCGGGAGAAGTGCTGCGGCGACCTCTGTCGCCGACGGCCGGATGTGAAGTGTCGTCACGTCGTCACCTGCTCGGTTTCCGGGATGCTCGAATCGCGCCCGACCACCCTGACCTGCGGTGGGCACGGTCTTTCATCCTGCCGCATCCCGAGCGGGGTTTCGTACCGGAGACCGGGGCGAGCGGAGGGTGAGTTGCTGCACATGACGCGCCGTCAACGCGCCGGTGCTCGGAACCGGTCGCTCAGATGACCTTCAGCCGGACGAGCGCCCCCAGCGTCAGCGCCCCCGGCAGCAGCGGCAGCCAGACGGTGATGACCCGGAAGGCCAGGACCACGGCCGTGGCCACCGCGGCCGGTCCGCCCGCCGCCACCAGCGCCACGACCAGCGCCGCCTCCACCGAGCCGAGCCCGCCCGGAGTGGGCACCAGCGCGACGGCGACCGTCGCCGCCAGATAGGCAACCGCCATGTGCGCGGGCGGCACCGGCAGCCCCAACGCCTGCCCCACCAGCACCAGTACGGAGGCCTGCAGCGCCGGGAAGGCGAGCGATCCGCCCCACAGGGCCAGGGCGCGGGCCGGACGGGTGTGCACCGAGCGCGCCTCGCCGAGCGCCGTCCGCAGGAAGGACACCACGGCCGAGCGCACCCGCCGGACGAGGGCCAGCACCGCCACCGCGACGACGAGCACCAGGCCGGCACCGGTCAGCAGCGGGCCGAACGCCGCCTCGGGCAGCAGCGTGCCGAGCCGCAGCGCGTCGGGGAACGCGATGAGCAGGGCGCCGAGCAGGGCCACCCGGCCCACGCTCTCCGCCAGCAGGTACAGCGCGAGAGCGGCCGAGGACCGGGCGAGCGGCAGCCCGCACACCGTCATGAACCGCAGGTTCACCGCGCTCGCGCCCAGCCCCGTCGGCAACAGGTGGTTGGCCGCGCCCGCGGCGAACTGCGTCGCGAGCAGCCGCCGTCGGGGCAGCCGTTCGACGACCGCGCCCTGCCGGGTGCAGGCGGCGGCGACCCAGGTCAGACACGTCGTGCCGACCGCGGCCAGCAGCCACGGCCACTCGGCGGTGGCCAGATGCGCGAAGCCCTCGGCGAGCACCGACCGGTGCTGCACCGCGACCACGGTGACGAGCAGCAGCGGAAGCAGACACAGGATCTGA
Organism: Streptomyces sp. NRRL S-455; assembly: GCF_000717875.1. GTDB lineage: Bacteria > Actinomycetota > Actinomycetes > Streptomycetales > Streptomycetaceae > Streptomyces. Next base: position 32,474 of record NZ_JOCT01000030.1, on the reverse strand, counting down.
CGCAGGCGGCGGACCGGGACGCGACGGGGGAGTCGTCCCGGGCGGAGTTCGGGGAGTTGTACCGCTGTCACATCCGCAGAGGCTTCCCACGCCCCGCCAACGGCGGGTTGCGGGAGCGGGGACGCCGCCTTACGTGCGGGGAGCGGCTGTGAGGAGAGCGTCATCGGGACCTTTGGGTGGGGGACGGGGAGAAGAGGGGGGTCGGGCCGATTGTGCGGTATGCCGGAGCGATGTGTGAACGCCTTGACCTCAAGATTGCTTGAGGTTCTAGCTTCGCTGTCATGAGTATGGAGACCACAGCGTGGACACAACTGCACAGCGTCATCAACGCCGAACGGGAGCGCCGCCCCTTCGCCCTCGCCACCCTGCGCCGCATCGGCGCGTTCGCCCGCCCGCACCGGCGCCGCATCGCCCTCTTCGTCCTGCTCGGCGTCGGCACCGCCCTGCTCGCCGTGGCGACGCCGGTCCTGGCCGGGCGGGTCGTGAACGTCATCGTCTCGGACGGGGACGAGGGCACCGTCGTACGCCTGGCCCTGCTCATCGCGCTGATCGCGGTGGCGGAGGCGGCGCTCGGCATCCTCGGCCGGAGGCTCTCGGCGCGGCTCGGGGAACACCTCATCCTCGACCTGCGGACCGCGGTGTTCGACCATGTGCAGCGCATGCCGGTCGCTTTCTTCACACGCACTCGTACGGGCGCCCTCGTCTCCCGTCTCAACAACGACGTCATCGGCGCCCAGCGCGCGTTCAGCAACACCCTGTCCGGAGTGGTCAGCAACCTCGTCACACTGCTGCTCACCCTCGCCGTGATGCTCACCCTGTCCTGGCAGATCACCCTGCTCGCGCTGGTGCTGCTGCCGGTCTTCGTGATCCCGGCCCGGCGCATGGGCAGCCGGATGGCCCGCATGCAGCGGGAGGCGGCGACACTGAACGCGGCGATGGGCACCCGCATGACCGAGCGCTTCTCCGCCCCCGGCGCCACCCTCGTCAAGCTCTTCGGACGCCCGGAGGAGGAGTCGGCACAGTTCGCCGAACGGGCCCGCCGGGTCGCGGACATCGGCGTCCGGACGGCGACGGCCCAGGCGGCCTTCATCACCGCCCTCACCCTCGTCTCCGCCCTGGCCCTGGCACTGGTCTACGGGCTGGGCGGCTACCTCGCCCTGCGCGGCACCCTGGACCCCGGCGCGGTCGTGGCCCTGGCGTTGCTCCTCACCCGGCTGTACGCGCCCCTGACCGCGCTGGCCGGCGCCCGGGTCGAGGTGATGAGCGCCCTGGTCAGCTTCGAGCGGGTCTTCGAGGTGCTCGACCTGCGGCCGCTCATCGAGGAGAAGCCCGACGCGCGCCCCGTGCCGGAGGGGCCCGTCGCGATCGAGTTCGACGACGTCCGCTTCGGCTACCCCTCCGCCGACAAGGTCTCCCTGGCCTCCCTGGAGGAGGTCGCCGCCCTGGACAAGCGGGGCGGCGACGAGGTCCTGCACGGCATCTCCTTCCGTGCCGAGCCCGGGCAGACCGTGGCGCTCGTCGGGTCCTCCGGCGCCGGCAAGTCGACCGTCGCGCAGCTGCTGCCCCGCCTCTACGACGCCGACGGGGGCGCCGTACGCGTCGGCGGGATCGACGTCCGTGATCTGAGCGCGCAGTCGTTGCGGGAGACCCTCGGCATGGTCACCCAGGACGGGCACCTCTTCCACGACACCGTCCGCGCCAACCTCCTGCTGGCCCGCCCCACGGCCACGGACACCGACCTCTGGGACGCCCTGCGCCGGGCCCGGCTCGACGACCTCGTGCGGTCCCTGCCCGACGGTCTCGACACCGTGGTCGGCGAACGCGGCTACCGCCTCTCCGGCGGCGAGCGCCAGCGCATGACCATCGCCCGGCTGCTGCTGGCCCGGCAGCGCGTCGTCATCCTCGACGAGGCCACCGCCCACCTCGACAACACCTCCGAGGCCGCCGTCCAGGAAGCGCTCACCGAAGCCCTCGAAGGCAGGACCGCGGTCGTGATCGCCCACCGGCTCTCCACCGTCCGGGCAGCCGACCAGATCCTGGTCGTCGAGGCCGGCCGGATCGTGGAACGCGGCACGCACGAGGAACTGCTGGCGGCGGGGAAGCGGTACGCGGAGCTCTACCGGACCCAGTTCGGCGGGTCGGAGAGCCCGGTCATGGAAAGGGTGTGAACGGCTCCGGGTGCGCATCCGTACCGCTTCGTGAGTACTCCTGCCTGCCCACGGGGGCAGGACAGTCCGCACCCGGAGAGGCGACGTGTCCCAGCAGCAACCGCACGCACGATCCACTGCCCGGACCCCGTTCCGCACCCACCGGCTGCGCGCCGCGGCGCTGGCCGGCGCCCTGGCCGTGCTCCCCCTCGTCACCGCCTGCGGCGGTGGTGACGACGCGGAGCCGGCCGGCAGCCGCAAGACGGTGACGCCGAGCGGGTCCGCCGCACCCGCCGCCGGAGTCGTCGCGCCGGCGAAGGTGGAGGTGATCGCCGGCCTGACCGGCTGCAAGGTGAAGATCCGCACCGAGGCGGACGAACTGCGCGAGGGTGTCTGCCACACCAAGAAGGGCGACTTCCTCATCACCACCTTCCCCGAGGAGAAACTCAAGGAGACCTGGCTGGAGTCGGCCAGCGTGTACGGCGGCAAGTACCTCGTCGGCATGCGCTGGGTGGTCAGCGCCAAGCCGAAGATGCTCGAACCCCTCCGCGCGAAACTCGGCGGGACCATCCGGGATCTGCAGGGAATCGGCCCCAAGACGAACGCCTCCTGACGTCACCGCCGCCCCAGACCGCGGACCAGGGCGGCGACCCGCGCGTCCTGCCGCGCGAGGTAGGACGCGAAGGCACGGCCGGTGGCGAAAGCATCGGTCCAGCCGTGCCGGCGCAGCTCGGCCCGCCACTCGCGAGAGCCGTGCAGCTCGGTCAGCGCCTCGACCCAGCGCCGCCGGTCGGTGTCACTGATGCCGGGCGGGGCCACGATGCCCCTCCAGTTGTTGAAGACCAGGTCGATCCCGGCGGACTTCAGCGTCGGGACACCCGGCAGGACGCCGACCGGCCGCTCACCGGTGACGGCCAGGATCCGCACCCGGCCGCCGCGCCTCTGGTCGAGGAACTCGCCGAACCCACTGGTGGCGACGTCGATCCGGCCGTCGAGCAGCGCGGGCAGCAGATCACCGCCCCCGCCGTCGTACGGGACGTACCTGACCTTCCCCGGGTCGATGCCGACCGCCCGCGCCAGCTCCATCGGCAGCAGATGGTCGGGTCCGCCGACGGAGGAGCCGCCGCCCACCCTCAGCCGACCGGGCACCTCGCGCCAGGCGTCCACCAGGTCGCCGATCGTCCGGAACGGCGAGTCCGCGCGCACCACGACAGCCCCGGCTTCCTCGAGGAGGCGGGCGATCGGGGTGGTCTCGGTGACGCTCACCCGTGACCCGGCCGCGTGCGAGGCGCCCACCACTCCCAGGCCCATCTGTAACGCGAGATCGCCGTTGCCCTTCTCGTCGGCGAGGCGCTGCAGACCCACCGTGCCACCGGCGCCGGGCAGGTTGAAGACCTGCACGTCCGAGGCGATCCCGGTCTCCGCCATCACCCGGGCCACGGTGCGGGCCGTGGTGTCGTAGCCGCCGCCGGGCGTGTTGGGCACCATGAGCCGCGGGTCCGGCCCGGCCCCGCCCCCCGGCCATCCACCGCACGCGCCGGCCGCCAGCAGGACCAGGACGGAGCAGGCGCCGAGGAGAGCACGTGCGGGACGTCTCATGACACCTCACTTCCGGTTTTCCCTGGCCGGCGTCATGATTGTGCGACTCGGCACATGAGCCGCCCCCCTTGTGTCAGCAGTAAAGATTGAGTTCGTTGTGGTCGCCACCTTCCGTCGCCATTCGCTCGCGGGCGAGATGCTGGTGCTCCAGCTCGCCATCGTCGTGGTGGTGCTGCTGGCGGTCGCCGCGGTCTCCCTCGCCCAGTCGCAGGCCACCTTCAACCGCGTCGAAGGACGCCGGGTGAGCGCGCTGGCCGAACAACTGGCCGCCAGCCCCCTGGTGCGCAGCCAGCTGACGCGTCCGGCCCCGGGGGAGACGCTCGCCCCGCTGGTGCTCGCCACGCAGGCGCAGTCCGGGGTGACCTCGGTGACGGTGGCCGACGCCTCCGGCCGGATCGTCAGCTCCACGAACCCCACCGTGATCGGCGAGCGGCTGCCGCCGGCGCGGGGCGCGGCCCCGGGGCGCGGCTGGTCCGGGCAGCTGACGCTCGACGGCAACCGTGAGCTCGCCGCCCAGGTCCCCGTCCTCGGGGCGAGAGAGGAGAACCTCGGCCGGCTCCTCGGCACCGTCATGATCGGAGAGGCCGATCCGACGGTGTGGCAGCGGCTCAACGGCGCCTCCTCCTACCTGCTCGCCTATCTGGGCATCGCCAGCGGGCTCGGCGTGGCGGGCTCCTGGCTGCTCGCGCGGCGGGTGAAGCGGCAGACGCTCGGGCTGGAGCCCCGGGAGATCGCCGGGCTCGCCGAGCACCGGGAGGCGATGCTGTACGGGATCGCCGAGGGCGTGGTCGCCCTGGACCCGCAGCAACGGCTCACCCTCGTCAACGACATGGGCCGCCGCCTGCTCGACCTGCCCGAGGACTGCGTCGGGCAGAGCCTGGACGGCCTCGGCATCGACGGGCGGCTGCGCGACGTGCTGGCCGGGACCACTTCCGGCAAGCGGGACGAGGTCGTCGTCCGGCACGGCCGGGTCCTGGTGATGAACCGGATGACCGTCACCAAGGAGGGCCGCCTCCTGGGCTCGGTCACCACCCTGCGCGACCGCACCGAACTGGCCCGGCTGGAGCGGGAGATCGGGTCCTTCCGCAGCTCCTCGGAGCTGCTGCGGGCGCAGGCGCACGAGTTCGCCAACCAGTTGCACACCATCTCCGGGCTGATCCAGATCGGTGAGCAGGACGAAGTCGTGCGCTACATCCGCGCGTTGAACCAGCGCCGGCAGTCCCTGGACGTCACCCTCAGCCGCCGGGTCCGGGACACCGCGGTGGCCGCGCTGCTGATGGCCAAGGCGTCCCTCGCGGCCGAACGGAAGGTCAGCCTGCGTATCTCCGACGACACGGCGCTGGACCGGCTGGCCCCGGAGGACGCCGCCGACGTGGCCACCGTCGTGGGCAACCTGGTGGACAACGCCGTCGACGCCGCCGCCGCGCAGAACGACTCCTGGGTCGAGGTGGCGCTGCGGCAGGACGCCTCCAGCGTGGAGATCGCGGTCCGCGACTCCGGGCCGGGCGTGGCACCCGAACTGGCCCGCGAGGTGTTCTCCCACGGCTTCACCACCAAGGCCGCGCGGGAGGGCGAGCGTGGCATCGGACTGGCCCTGACCAAGCTGGTCTGCGAACGGCACGGGGGCGAGATCTCGGTGGCCAACACCCCCGACGGGGCCGTGTTCATCGCACGCATGACCGTCGGCCGGCTCACCGACGCGGTGGCGGAAGGAGCGACCTCATGACCACCGACACCCGTGGCAAGGCGGGCACCATCGACGTCCTGGTGGTCGACGACGACTTCATGGTCGCCAGGGTCCACCGCACGTTCGTCGAACGCGTCCAGCCGTTCCGTGTCGTCGGCGTGGCCCACACCGGCGGACAGGCGATCGAGGCCGTGGACGCCCTGCGTCCCGACCTCGTCCTGCTCGACCTGTATCTCCCCGACCTCTTCGGACTCGACGTCATCCCCCGGCTGCGCACGGCCGGCCACGACTGCGACGTCATGGTCATCAGCGCGGCACAGGAGGCCGACACGGTACGCAACGCCGTCCGCCGCGGCGTCGTCGACTACCTCCTCAAACCCTTCGACTTCGAGGATCTGCGCCCCCGCCTGGAGCGCTACGCGGCCCAGCGGGGACGGCTGCTCAGCACGGTCGTACGGGGCCAGGCGGACGTGGACCGCGTACTGGCCGGAGCGTTCGTCCCCGCGTCGGCCCCCACCCTGCCCAAGGGCATGAGCGTCGAGACCGCCGAACTGGTCGAGCGGGCGCTGCGCGCGGCGGACGGCACCCTGTCCGCCACCGAGTGCGCCGCTTTGACCGGCGTGTCCCGCGTGAGCGCCCGCCGCTACCTGGAGCACTTCCACACCACCGGCAGCGCGGAGGTGTCCCTGCGCTACGGCGCCGCCGGGCGGCCCGAACGCCGGTACGCCTGGCGAGCGTGACCCGAAGACCGTCGTACCTCTGAGGTTGCTCAAGGAGAGATTGAAGCAGCCGGGAGCGGGGGCATGGTCCGGGCATCCGGTGCGCCTGGCCCGGGGAAGGGGGACATGATCGTGATTGCTGTGATAGCTGTGGTCGTGGTGGCCGTCATCCTGGTGGTGGCTGTGCTGACCGCCTGGCTCGTGCGCAGGACAGCGCGACGTGCCTGGGACGATCTGGGCCGGCAGGCGTCCGCACACGGGGCGTGGCCGACGCGCAGCGGTATGGGCCCGGCATCAGCGACAGGAGGCGCGGGCACCTCGTCCGGCGGCTCGTCCTGGTACGCCGCGAGTGACGCCTGCGACAGCTCGCCGTCCGGTTCCTCCTGCGGCGGTTCCTCCTGCTCCGGCGGCAGCTCGTCGTCATGCGGCAGTTCGTCGTCGTGCGGCAGTTCGTCCTCCTGCGGCAGCTCCTGTTGACGGCTGACTGACCGATGACCCTTCAGACGCGAGGTGGGGGCCCGGTGGCCCCCACCTCGTGGCTCATGCGGAGTGGACCTCCAGGGCGGCACGCACGGCGGACTCCACGGCTCCCTCGATCCACGCCGGTTTGACGGACGTGTGGTCCCCGGCGAAGTGCAACGGCCCTTCACGCACGGGGATGGCGGGCAGCAACTCCGTGTGCTGCCCGGGCAGGAGCACGGACGCCTCCCCGTAGGCGTAGGGGTCGCGCAGCCAGCTCTGGGTGCGGCCCGCGCCGGTGTAGAAGACCTCGATGCGCTGGCCGTACACCTGCTGGAGGCCGCACAGGGCGTGCGGGTACCTCGCCTCGTCGTCCAGGGAGTCCCAGCGCAGCGCGTCGTCCGCCCAGCTGTAGGACGCCAGGACCACGCCCCCCGCACTGCCCGGAACCGGGTGGGAGGGGTGGAACATGAACCGGTTGGCGTTGTCCGACACCGAGCCGCCGCCCACGACGTCGACCGCCTCCGGCTGGTCGCGCGCGATCGCCCGGTTGGCGGCGTAGTGGGTGCGCTGACCCGCCGTGATGTGCCCGCCCGGCACGGAGGGATGGGCGCCGAGCAGACGGCCGTCCGCGGCGGCGCGGCCGGTGCGGTAGGCGTCGTACAGGCCCGGTTCGACGGCGTTCAGCTCGCGCTTCCAGTCCGCCTCGTCGAACTCCCACCAGCGGCGGCTGAACTCCAGCAGCACCTTGGTCGCGCTGTCGTAGTGCAGTTCGCTGACCGCGCGGCGCTTCCCGTACGACAGGGGCGGGGCGATCTGCACGTGGCGCAGGCCGGAGAAGGGAACCGTGACCACCGCGACGTCCGCGGTGAACTGCTCGCGTACGACGGGCCCGTCGCGGCCCTCGGACACGGTGTCCACCCACACGTGCGGACCCTTGCCCCGGACGTGTGGGGTGTCCGGCGAGGGGCGGTCGGGGTGGTGGTACTGGATACGCGTGACACGGCGGTCGAAGCGCACGTCCCCCCGCACGCGCTCCAAGAGCGCGTCCGGCAGTACGGCCGTGCCGCCCTCCAGCTCGTAGAAGGGCGTCTCGGGACTGATGAGGGAGGAGCCGATGAAGCTGTGGATGAAGGACAGCGGGAGGCGTGAGGTGAGGTTCTCCAGGGTGCCGATCAGGTCGATGGTCCGCTCGTCGAGGCCGGCGTGCTCGGTCAGGAAGCGGTACATCGACCAGTCACCGAACCGCTGCACCACCCGGGCCCAGCCCCGCAGCCGCTCCGGGAGCGGCTTGCCGACCCGCTTGCCGTCTCGGCCCACGTAACTGAACTCGTCGCGCACCGGATCCAGCGCGGCCCGCAGGATGGCGGCGGCGGGGGTGTCCCAGTGGGCCTTGGGGACGCCGAAGGACCGGTTCACGCGCCGGGGCGCGCGGGCGTAGTCGGCGCGTCGCACGCGGATACCGTTGACGTGGATCCAGGTGCGCCCCGCGGGACGCCCCTCGTTGTCGACGTCGACGTAGTGGAAACGCCGCTTCTCCAGGCCGAACTGGTCGATCAGCTCCATCACCAGGGGGTGGCTGCCGGGGATGCGCATCGCGCCCGCCTCGGCGTACTGGCGGGGGTCGGCGAAGGGCTGCTCGGCCTGTTCGTGACCGCCTTTGCGGAAGGTCTTGACGCGTCCACCCGCGCGGTTGCCGTTGGCCTCCAGCACCGTCACCCGGTGACCCGCCTTCTTCAGCAGCCAGGCAGCGACGAGACCGGCCGGACCGGCGCCGATCACCAGAACGTCCTTGGAGCGGGTCCGTCGTCCAGCCGGCAGCCCCTTCTTCAGGACGCGCTGGTAACGCGGTACGAGGGGGCGGTCGTCGGAGTCCAGTACGAGGAGGGCGCGAGCGACGGCGAGGCACCGGTCGAAGTCGGCGCCCCGGCCCGCGCCCGGGGCAGTCGGTGCGGCCGGTGCGGGCAGAGCCGTGGCGACACCGCCGGTGAGGGCCGTCGCCACCGTGGCCGTGCCGGCCGCCGCCGCGAAAGTCCTCCGGGAGAAACCGCCGTCCGGGCGCGCCACCGAGTGATCTTCAGTCATGGCGGTCTTTGTACTGGCGGTCGTGACCGGGCGTCCGTCCTTCGCTCCGGCGTTGACCCGAAGGAGCGAAGACGGAGACAAACCCTGACGTCACAGCAGGTCAGCCCATGGGGACGGCTCGGAATACCCGAAGGGATGAAGGCTCAACGAACCCCGTCGGCCGCCACGATCGATCCCCCACACTGCCCCTTGCGTATCCATCCGGGTTCTCCGGCCGGCCTGCGCGGCGCATCGCGTGCGCGGCGCCGACCCGGCCTGACGAGAGCGCGGGCGACAGAGGGGGAAGGGTGGCGCAGCGGCGCACTCCGTTCGGTGACAGAGCCCGTTACTGGTTCGACAGCACGCTGGCCCGCGGTGCCTCCGCTCTCGTCGGCTGGATGGCGCTGGTGTGTCTGGCCATCGTCGTCCCGGCCAGCGGGGTGCTGGTGTGGACCGACCCCGAGGCGCCGGCGCCCCTCACGGACCGGCTGGCACAGGTATGGCGCCTCACCGGGGAGACGCTGCGGCTGGGCGGCGCGACGGGCGCGCCGCTGCGGGTGACGATGTCGGTGCTGCTCGCCCTGGTCGCCCTGCTGTACGTCTCGACGCTCGTCGGCCTGATCACGACGGCGCTCACGGAGCGGCTCACCGCGTTGCGGCGCGGCCGCTCCACCGTGCTCGAACACGGGCACGCCGTCGTGCTGGGCTGGTCGGAGCAGGTCTTCACGGTGGTGGGTGAGCTGGTCGCCGCCAACGCCAACCAGCGGCGGGCGGCGGTGGCCGTGCTGGCCGACCGGGACAAGACCGCCATGGAGGAGGCCCTGAGCACGAAGGTGGGCCCCGCCGGCCGCACGCGGCTGATCTGCCGCAGCGGTCCCACCACCGACCCGGCCGTCCTCACCCTCACCAGCCCGGCCACGGCCGGCGTCGTGCTGGTGCTGCCCCACGACGAGCCGGACGCCGACGCCGAGGTGGTCAAGACGCTGCTGGCGCTGAGGGCTGCCCTGGCCGCGGAGACGACCCGGCCGCCCGTCGTCGCCGCCGTCCGGGACGACCGCTACCGCCTGGCCGCCTCTCTCGCCGCCGGACCGGGCGGCGTCATCCTGGAGAGCGACACCGTCACCGCCCGGCTGATCGTCCAGGCCGCACGCCGCCCCGGCCTCTCTCTCGTCCACCAGGAGCTCCTCGACTTCGCCGGCGACGAGTTCTACCTCGTCACCGAGCCGGCCCTGGCCGGCCGGCCGTTCGGCGACGCACTGCTGTCCTACCCGACGTCGAGCGTCGTCGGGATGATGCGGGGAGAGACCCCTCTGCTCAACCCGCCACCGCAGACGACCGTAGCCCCGGACGACCGGCTCATCGTCATCTCCCGGGACGACGACACGGCCTGGACGGCGGACTGCGCGGAGCTGGTCGAGAAGTCGTCGATCGCGTCCGGCACCTCGGCGCCCGCGCGGCCGGAGCGGGTTCTCCTGCTGGGCTGGAATCGCCGTGCGCCGCTCATAGTCGACCAGTTGCGCCGCCGCGCCCGGCCCGGGTCGGTCGTCGACGTGGTGACGCACGATGGCGAGGCGACCGTCCGCCAGGTGAGCGAGGCCGACGCGCGCAGCGGCACCGACCTGACCTTGACCATGCACCACGGGGACGTCACCCGCCCCGAGACCCTGCGGCGCCTGGACGTTCACTCCTACGACAGTGTGATCGTGCTCGGCCAGGACCCCGCTCGGGGGCAGCCGCCGGACGACCCAGACAACCGCACGCTCGTCACCCTCCTGCTCCTGCGTCAGCTGGAGGAAGCCACCGGCCGCCAACTGCCGGTCGTCACCGAACTGATCGACGACCGCAACCGGGCGCTGGCCCCCATCAGCCCCGGAGCCGACGTGATCATCAGTGGCAAGCTCATCGGCCTGCTCATGGCCCAGATCTCCCAGAACCGGCACCTGGCCGCGGTGTTCGAGGAACTGTTCTCCGCCGACGGCACCGGGGTGCGCATGCGGCCGGCCACCGACTACGTCCTGACAGGGCGTGAGACGGCCTTCGCCACGGTCGTGGCCGCGGCACGGGATCGCGGCGAATGCGCCATCGGCTACCGAAGCCACGACAGCGCCCTGACGACTCCCGGCCACGGCCTGCGGATCAATCCGCCCAAGAACGAGCGGCGCCGCTGGACGGCCGGGGACGAGGTCGTCGTCGTCAGCGCGGACTGAGGCTCGGGCCTTCTGCGGGTTGCGGTTCGAACGTGAAATACACACTCAGGCAGTGGGGCTCGTCCTCGCCGTCGAGGAAGTCCCATGAGACATCCGCGATTCGGACATCGTGCTCGCTCACCCAGGCGTGTGCCTTGGAGAAGACATGAGCAGCACTCGCCCCGAGGAAGAGACCGTCCTCGATCATGGGGGGGAGCCGCACGCCCTGGGGAGCTTCAGGGCGCGTCACTGTGGAGGACGCCGCACGGCGAGGAAGGTTGCTTCAGGTTGGCCCACCACGGGGGACGCTCGGGTTCCTATACTCCCCAGCGTGCCATCCAACGGCGAGTCGTCGACGCACGGCGGTCCACTCCGGTTCGCCGTGCTCGGCCCACTCCAGGCCTGGCGCGGCGATGTGCGGCTGGACCTCGGTCCGGTGCGCCAACAGGCCTTGCTGACCGCGCTGCTGCTGCGGCCGGGTACCACCGTCAGCCGACAGCAACTGCTCGACGGTGTATGGGGCCCTGAGCCGCCGGGCACCGGTGCCAAGGTCATCCCGGTCTATGTGCACCAGCTGCGCCGGCGTCTGGAGCTGGAAGCACGGAGTACCGCCGGGTCCGTGATCGTGACCGACCGGGGTGGCTACCGCTTCGATGCGCGAAGCGTCCGCACGGACCTGGCCCGACTGAGGGAGATCGTCGAAGAGGCCCACAGCGCGCGGGACTCCGGTGATCTGGCCGCCGCGGTGAGCGCGTGGACAGCTGCTCTGGACCTGTTCCACGGCGAACCCCTGTCGGCGCTCCCCGGGCCGTTCGCGGAGGCGGAGCGTCTACGGCTGTCGGAGTACCGGCTCGTGCTGGCGCGGGACAAGGTGGAGTGCCAGCTCTGGCTGGGCCGGCACGCCGAGGTCGTCGCGGAACTCTTCGCTCTGTCCGCGACGCACCCCCACAACGAGTCCGTGGCCGCCCTGTTGATGCGCGCCCTCTACGCCGCCGGCCGGCAAGCCGACGCGCTGTCCGTCTTCGCCAAGGTGCGCCGCCGTCTGGTGGAGGAACAGGGAACGGAGCCGGGCGGTGAACTGCGGCGGGTGCACGAGGCAGTGCTGCGCGCTGACGACGTTCTCCTCGTCGGCGCACCCCCGCCGGCAAGCCGATCGACAGACCGGCGGCCGCCCGCCGCGGGCCCGCCTCGGCGCCTGCGGGACGAACTACCGGTCGACGTGAGCGGTTTCACCGGGCGCGACCACGAGCTGGACGCGCTCCTCGCGCCGGTGGACGAGCAGGCGGTGACAGTCCGTGCGGTGGACGGCATGGCCGGTGTCGGCAAGACCGCGCTCGTGGTGCGCGCCGCGCGGGCGGTACGCGACCGCTTCCCGGACGGCTGCTTGTTCGTGGACCTGAACGGTCACCGGCAGGGACGGGAGGCAGCTGTGCCGGAGCGCGTGCTGCGCCGACTGCTGCGGGCGGTCGGCGACCTCACGGAAGACGATGATCCTTCGGACGTCGAGGGCCTGGCGGCGTCCTGGAGAGCGGCCACCGCCTTCCTCCGCCTCATGGTGGTGGTCGATGACGCACGCGCCGCCCGACAGGTGCGCCCACTGCTGCCCGCCGGTCCGGGCAGTCTCGTGCTGGTGACCAGCCGCCGGCGGCTGACCGGGCTCGACGCCGATCGCAGGATTTCGCTGGCGCCGCTGGAGACGGACGAGGCGGAGGCCTTTCTGACCGGTGTCGTCGGTGGCACGGGGTCCGATCCGGAGTGTGCCGCGGTGCGTGAACTGGCCCGCCTGTGCGACCGGTTACCGCTGGCTCTGCGGGTCGTCGGGGCTCGGATGCAGAGCCGCCCGCCGTGGGCGCTGGAGCGCATGGTGGCCCGGATGGCCGACGACGAGCACCGTCTCGCGGAACTCGCGGTCGAGGACCGCAGTGTGGAGGCGGCCTTCCAGGTCTCCTACGATCAGCTTCCCGACGTGCAGCGTCGGGCGTTTCGCGTACTGGGCCTCTCGCCCACCGTGAGTTTCGACCGGCTGACCCTGGCCGGACTGCTCGGCCTCAGCCCGTCCGCCGCCGAGCGCGTCCTGGAGAGCCTGGTCGAGACGAGTCTCGTCCAGGAGGCCGTCACGGGACGCTACCGCCTGCACGACCTGGTCGCGGTCTACGCCCGGCGCGTCGCCGCCGCGCACCCCGCAGAAGTCGCCGCGGCGCGGGCCGGCGTCTTCCGGCTCTATGTGGCCGCCGCCCGCCGTGCGAGCGACTGGGGCCCCGTCGCGTTCCCCACCGGCCCGAGGGCCGACACCGCGCCCTTCGCCCACGGGGAGGAGGCGACGGCATGGCTGGACGCGGCGGGCGGCGAACTGGTCGACGTGGTCGCCCAGGCGGCGGCCGTCGGCCACGTGGACGACGGCCGCCGGCTAGCCGAGGGATTGTGCGACTACTTCACTCGGCAGGGCCGGTACCATGAGTGCCGGACCGCCGTCGAGATCGTGCTGCCGCTCACGGAGCGGCTCACCGACCAGCGCATGGTCTCCCAACTGCGCACCTGCATGGGCATCGCGTACGGGCTACAGGGTCACTACGGGCAGGCGCGCCGCTGGCTGGGAGAAGCGCTTCGGATGAGCCGCCGCACCGGAGACGTCCTCGAGCAGGCACGGGCGCTGGGTTCCCTCGGCATCTTCGCGAACGCGGCAGGGGAGCCGGCCGAGGCCGCCGCACTCCTGGCCGAGTCCGCTGACCTGTCCCGGGGAGTGGAGGACGACTGGCTCGCCGTGATGTACCTGGCCAATGTGGGTGCCGTCCACCATCAGGTGGGAGAGAAGGACAAGGCGCAGGAGTGCTACGCGGCAGCGGTCGGTCTCGCCGAAAGGATCGGCAGGCCCCGGATCCTGAGCAAGACGCTCTTCCGTATGGGCACGCTCCAGCTGGACCGCGGGCGCCACGCGCAGGCCGCCGACGCGCTGACCAGGGCAGCCGAACTCGCCGAGCGCGTGGGAGACGTCCCCCTCCTCGCCGCGGTCCTCGGCAGACTCGCCGCCGCGGAGGAGTGCCTGGGCAACCCGGCCGCAGCGGCCCGCTTCCACGCCGAGGCACGCGCGGCGGTCGGCGGACGGCCCGGCGCCGGTCTGAAGGCCGAGATCCGTAACCGGTTGGGCTGGCGCCAGGCCGCGACGGAGGACCTCGTCCAGGCCCGCGACCGGTTCGAACGGGCCGTCGCCCGCTCCCGCACCGCATCGGGTGAACTCGCGTAAGCCCGCATCCGTCTCGAAAGGGTGCTCCTCGTCCCCCTGCCGCACCGCTGCCGCCGCATCCGCCCGATGAACCGGAATTTCACCAGCATTTCAACGCTCCTCGCCAGCATGGACTCATCGCTCACGGTGTGAGCCGCGCCCGCATCCACGACGAAGAGGAACCACATGGGGCTGTTACATGCCTGGCGTATGCAGAAACTCGTTTCGGACGCCAGAACCGCCTATCGCAGAGGTGACACGCTCTTCGTCGCCGGGTTCGACATCGACAGCCGCGCCAGGGTGCCCATGAAGGCGATCCGCAAGGAGATCAACAAGATCATCGCGGCCGTGGAGCCGATCGGCTGGGAGTGCGTCAGTGTGCAGCCGTTCCTCGCGTCGGTCGAGATCGACTTCATGCGCCGGGAGTGAGTGCGAAACCGGAGACCTCCCCTTCGGAGGAATTGATCCCCTGAAGAGTCAGAAGTGAAGGAGACGAACGATGACAACACGAAACGCCGACGCGCCCTGGGGCATCACCCGCATGGCTCCGTATGCCGAGACGCGGACGGTTCCCCGGCTCACCGCGGTGATCGACCCGGAGACCCAGATCGCCGTCGTGATCGACGAGCACGGCAGGGCGCTCGAGCTCTACCACCAAACGGGCAGCGGCACGTCGAGCTCCACGAGCACCAGCTGCGCCGACAGCTATGACTCGGACAGCTCGTCGGACTCCGACCACGACTGATGACGACAGGCCCGATCGGGTCGGTGCTGGTGCTGACCGGCCTCCACGACGTGACCGCTGACGTGGTCCTGCGCATCCTCGCGGAACGCCAGGTCCCGGTGGTCCGTCTCGATCCCGGCACAGACCTGCACACGGGTGCCGCGCTCACCGCCACGTACCGCACCGGTGATCAGCGCGGCACCTTGCGCACGCCGACCCGCGAGCTCGACCTCACCGAGGTGCGCTCCGTCTGGACACGTCGCCCCTCCCCCTACGAGGGGCCGCCCGAACTGGGCGGCCAGGAGCGCCGGTTCGCCGCCTCTCAGTCCCTGTGGGGTGTCGGCGGCATCCTGGCGTCGCTTCCCGGAGCCCACTACGTCAACCACCCGTGGAACAACCGGGCGGCCGAGTACAAGCCGGCCCAGCTGGCCATCGCACAGCGCAGCGGGCTGTCCGTCCCGTCCACGCTGATCACCAACGACCATGAACAGGCCCGCGAGTTCGCCGCCCAGCACCGCGGTGCCGTGGTCTACAAGCCGTTGTGGAACACGCCCTGTGCGATCGACGGCACGGCACAACAGGTATGGGTTCGCGAAGTGCGTCCGGACGAGATCACACCCGCCGTGGCCGTCTGCCCGCATCTGTTCCAGGCCAAGGTGGAGAAGGCGTTCGACGTACGACTCACAGCTGTCGGCAGCCGGCTCTTCGCGGTCCGCATCGACAGCCCGGACCTGGACTGGCGGCAACGGCAGTCCCTCATGGAGTGCACGCCGATCGCCGTCCCCGCCCGGATCGCGCGCTCGGTGTCCGCGTACCTCACCACCTTCCGACTGGTCTTCGGTGCCTTCGACTTCGCCGTCACGCCCGTCGGCGACTGGTACTTCCTCGAGTGCAACCCGAACGGACAGTGGGCGTGGCAACCCGGCCCGGTGACCGACTCGATCGGCCATGCCATCGCCGACGAACTGCAGAACACCGTGCAGGAGTAAGGCGACGTCCCGGAGCCGCTGCAGGCCTCGACGGCCATGTAGCAGGTGCTCGTCCCGGAGGGTCTCCCGGGGACCGTCCCCCGGGGGGTCCGGGGCGCCCCGCAACACAGAGTTCGCCAGTTGGTCGTGGCCTTCAACCCTGTTGTGCGGGGGCGGTGAAGGTCGTTGCGTTCATGTCACGGCCCCCTGCTACATTACGCCCGCAAGATCATAAAGACGGGGGCCGGACATGACCGTGCACGGGCGCGCCGGGGGCTATCGCCTCCAGACGAGCGCGATGGACACAGAGGCGCAGACACTCGACACGGCGGGGGACGACGTCGGTGCCATCGCCAGGGCGGTCAAGGACACCGCCTGCTACACCTCGGACGCACTCGGCGGCTCCGACGCGGGCCCCGCTTACAACAACTTCGCCGGTGACTGGCAGGCAGAGGCCGAGGTCCTGGAGAGTGCCCTGCACGAACTGGCCGACAAGGTGCGGGTGTCCAAGGCGAACTACCAGGGAGCCGAGCACGCCTCCATCCGGGGCATGAGCGCGGCCGGCGGCGAGGGCTTGACGACGATGCCCGCGCCCACGGGGGATGCTCCCGCGCCGGGCCACCGCACCATGCCCGCGCCCGGCACGCCGCCGCGCGGCCTGTCCGACTTCGGCTGAGCGTCCTTCGTACCGCGTACGAGTCCACACTCCTGCCCTCACTTCGACAGAAGGCCGCATCGTCATGCCCGACGCAGGCGAATCCACCACCGACCGCCGCCAGAAGCTCGCCGAGCACTACGACTCCATCTCCTCGGCCGACAGCAAGAACGATCTCATCGGGGCCATCAACAACGCCCTGGGCGTCTCGGCGCCGGTCGGTGAACCCGGGATCCTCGAGGGTCTCGCCAAGACCTATCGCCAACAGATCGACGACGTCGCCGACGTGCACCGGCGGGTGCTGAAGGTCGCCAACGAGGGCCTCCCCGACGCCTGGGTGGGCAGCACCGGGGCGCGGGCGTCCGAGGTGGTGATGGCGGCGGCCCGCTCCGCCGAGCAGATGGAGCAGGCGTTCAGCGGCGCGGCCGGAGCCCTGTACCGCCTGGCCGACGCGCTGACCGACGCCAAGGCCCAGGACAAGGGCGGCCGCGAGCAGTTGCGCGAGGCGCTCGGCATGCTCGGCGGTGAGGACGGCTTCTTCGACGACATGGTGGAGAAGGACGCCGAGGAGGCGGAGCGGCTGCGGGCCCGGAGCATCGCGGCCGCGGGCGCCAAGGCGATGCACGCCGCAGCGGAGGTGGCCGACGACGCGGCGCGGGCCGCGGCGCGCGATCTCAACAAGCTGGCGTCCGAGGCCCGGGCGGGCCAGATGAAGACCGACAACATCTCCGCCGCGGACCGCCTCGTGCTCGCCGACATCGCGGGCCCCGGCGGCCCGGCGGAGATGAACGAGCTGCTGACCGCGAACGACCTGGAGCGCTCGGGCCGCGCGATGGAGCGCCTCGACGCCCGCGAGGAGGCCGAGTTCGAGCGGATGCTCGCCGAGGCGCAGACCCCGCAGGAACGTGCCTACCTGGTGAAGGCGCTGGCCGCCGGGTACGACGTCAAGGAGGTCGGCGAGTTCCGCGACAAGATCCACGGCAAGGACCCGGACTGGCTGCAGCGGCACTTGACGCCGGTCACCACGGCCGGGGACAGCATGAAGGACGAGGGGGTCAACACCAGTGGCCCCAACGAGGGTTCAAACCACAACACGGACCAACAGACGTTCAAGGGCGAGAGGTGGTCGCAGGAAGGCAACACCTGCGTGCCGTCGACCGTCGTCACCGGGCGCGCCATGGTCGATCCGGTGTACGCTCTCGAACTCACCGGCGGTCCGTCCGGTCAGGAGGACGACCCTGACGCCTTCCGGGAGCGGTTGCGCGACGAGCAGCTGCGGATGCATGACGAAGGCGACGGAAACGACGCGTACGACTTCCCCTTCGGCTCGACACCCGACGGCATGGACAACGACGGCAAGACCGAGATCTCCAACAAGGAGATCAGTCCGCACACGGGCGGCGAGTACGAGTTCCAGGAGATCAGGAGCGCGGACGACCGCCGGGACGCGCTGCCCGACATCCAGCGGGCCGTCGCCGAGGGCAGACCGGTACCGATCGGTGTCGAGGGCGAGGACGAGGACGGTGACCGGGTCGGTCATTCCATGATGATCATCGGCCAGGAGGGCGACATGCTGCAGGTCTACAACCCTTGGGGAACGACCACGTGGGTCAGCGAGGACGACTTCGTCAACGGCAACATGGGCAAAGCCTCCGACAAGGACCTGCCCGACGCCTACGGCGTCCACCTGCCCGCCCAGTGAACGGAACGCCGATCCCTGTGAAGCCCAGCCACCGCCTGTCCGCCGCCCTGGCCCTGCCGTTGACGGTCGTGATGCTGTCCGGGTGCGGCCTCTTCGGCCCCGAGACGTTCGGGGCCGAAGACCGGTCCATCGAGGTGGACGCGGGCGACACGTTCGAGCTGACACTCCCGGCCAACCCCTCGACAGGCCAGGACTGGAGCATCGCGCGCCCCGGTCCCGACCGTGCCACGGTGCGCCAGGAGGGCGGCCGGGAGGACGACTTCGAGGGCGACAGCGGTTCCGACGGGGGTGGTGCTGGTACGCAGACCTTCACCTTCCAGGCCGTTGCCGCGGGCACCACGAAGATCAAAATGAGCTACTGCGTGCTGGGCCAGTGCCCCGGCGGCGACGGCCGCCCCGCGACGGGCAGCCCCGGCAACGACCCGGCGTACTTCATCTACACGGTCACCGTGCGGTGACCGGAACGGAGGTACCGATGAACCCCGGCAAGAGCGACGATGAGTCAGTACTGGCCGATGTCGCCATGCTCCTGCGCTACGGCATCGGTTCCCAGGGCCCACGTCGCACCGCCCTGTTCGGCGACGGAGCCGTGGGCGCCGCGGTCGCGCTCGACCGCCTCGGAGTCCAGCCCCGCTCGGTGGCGTTCCTCGGCAGGACCGTCCGCAGCGGTGGCACCGGCTACACCGCCCGGCTGCCGGAGCTGCTGCCCGAGCCGACGGCCTCGGACCTGGTGCGGGGCTGGCTGGATGCGGCCGAGTCGGTGGCCCGGCCCGTGGAGGGCGACGAGGTCGTGGCCCGCTGGCTGGAGGCGGTCGCCGAACTCATCGGACTGCGCCGCACCACCCGGGAGCGCGCCGCCCGCTGAGCCCGACTCCTCGAGACGGCTTGGTCGGGCCCAGCGGCCGGTGTCGACCTCCCAGGCTTCCGCCGCCGGCTACTTCGTCCCGCGGTTCGCGGAGAAGGCGGGCTCTTTCCCCAGCACTTCGATCGTCTCTTCCATTTCGCGGACCCTGCGGCGCAGTTGCTCCAGTTCCTCGCGCTCGGCCGTGGTCAGCGCGGCCGCCGGCCCTTGGCCTCGCTCAGCCGCCAGCTCCTCCGCAATCGCCGCCGCGAACGCGTCAAACGTCGCCCTCGGTGTCGAGGAGGTCATCCAGCGGACCTCGTCGGCCTGCACGTCCCAGGTGTAGAAGCGGAAACGCTTCTGGAGACGCTCGGTGACGGCCGGCGGCAGGACGGCGAAGATCTGGTTGGCCTGCACCGGGCGGGGACGTCCAGGCCCCGGCAGTCGGCGCACCGCCTCGTACAGCCGCTGGGTCATCGCGTTGGAGTGGGCCGCCGAGCGCAGCCAGAGGTCGCCGCCCAGCAGCGCCTCGATCTCTGACCCCGGGGCCCCCTCTTGGCAGGACGATGCCGTGTGCGGGCGCACGGTCGAGCCGTCGAGTGCTACATCGAGGTGGGGAGGTGCGGGGCGCGGAGCACGAGCAGGGTGATCTCGCTGGGGGCGAAGAGGCGGAACGGCGGGCCCCAGAAGCCGGTTCCGCGGCTGGTGTAGAGGAGAGTCCGGGATCCGTGGTGGCTGAGGCCGGCGAGGGCGGGCTGGTCGATGCGGACGAGGTGGTGGAAGGGCCAGATCTGGCCGCCGTGGGTGTGGCCGGAGAGTTGGAGGTCGACGCCGGCGGCCGCGGCTCGGTCGATGAACTTGGGCTGGTGCGCCAGCAGCAGGACGGGCAGGTCCGGGTCGGCGCCGGCCAGGGCTCCGGCGAGGTGGGCACGGTGGCCTGCCACGCCCGAGGACTCGGCGGTCACGTCGTCCACACCGGCGACCACGAGGGTGTCGCCCCCGCGTTCGAGCAGCAGATGGCGGTTGCGTAGCGGCTCCCAGCCCAGCTCGTCCATCAGGTCGACCCAGCCCTGGGCCTCGCTGTAGTACTCGTGGTTGCCGGTGACGTAGACACGGCCCCGGGTCGCCCGAACGGTTCCGAGCGGCGCGGCCTGGGCGCGGCGGCGATCGGCCGTGCCGTCCGCGATGTCGCCGGTGTGGCAGACCAGGTCGGCTTCCAGAGTGTTCACCGTCTCGCATACCCGTGCCGACCAGCGAGCGCGGTCGAGTGGGCCGTAGTGGGTGTCGGTGATGAGGACGACACGGGTGCCGTCCAGCCCGGCACCCAGTCGCGGGAGGTGCACGTCGAGTCGGCGCACGCGGGGCACGCGGCGGGCCTCGGTGTACCCCCAGCCGAGCAGTACGGCGGTGACACCGAGGACAGCCCACGTGACGATGCGGGCCCGGTCCTGACTCACTCCGACGCCGGCCACGGTCAGGGCGAGCCGCAACAGGACGCCGAGCAGCACGGACCAGGTGAACAGAACCCAGCTGGTGCCCAGCAGGGTGTCACCGAGGATCGCCGCCCGGTCCTGCTGACGCCTGCCGTGGCCGCGCGCCATCGCGAGCGGCATGCATATGAGGCCGAGGGCGAACAGGACGGTGCCGGCCAGCGTGACGGGCAGCGGCCAGCGCTGGCCGGCGTACAGGAGCACCCAGCAGGGCACGGCCCAGAGAAGGACGGGCGCGATCAGGGGGATGTAGCGCATCAGGCGGTGCAGTCGGCTCTGCCGCGGCGCTTGCGCTTCACCCTCGGCGGGCCGGGTACTGCTGGTGTCGGTCACGCTTCGCCTCCCTGACCAGGCTGTCGTTCCGCGCACTGTATCCGGTCACCCTGGAGCCGACCGGACCGGCGGTCATGGGCGCGGCCCCTGGGGCCCGTCCCGTATTTCAGAGGGACACCGCTGTTCTGCCAGCGGCAGAACACCGGCCGGACCGGGCTCGAAGATCACTACGGTCCGGTCTCATGACGACGATTACGACGCGTACGGTCGAGTACCCGGCCGACGGTTTGACGATGACCGGGCACCTCGCGCTCCCGGCCGGTGTCGACCGCCGGCCCGCAGTGCTGCTCGGACCAGAGGGCATGGGGCTCAGCGACGTCGAGCGCCGCCGGGCCGATGCTCTCGCCGAGCTGGGATATGTAGCGCTGGCCTTCGACCTTCACGGCGGGCGCTATGTGGGTGACCCCGAGGAGATGCTGGCCCGTTGCATGCCACTGCTCGCTGATCCCGACCGGATGCGGCGCATCGGCCACGCGGCACTCGACGAGTTGCGCACCGAGCCCCGGACCGACCCCGACCGGATCGCCGCCATCGGCTACGGCACCGGGGGCGCCATCGCGCTGGAACTCGGGCGAGGCGGCGTCAACCTGCGCGCGATCGGGACAGTCAACGCAACTACCACGGGCCGACCGGGCGAGGCAGCGCGCATCCGCTGCCCGGTGTGGGCCGGGGTCGGATCGGAAGACCCGATCATGCCGCCCGCGCAACGAAACGTGTTCACCGCTGAGATGCAGGCCGCGGGCGTCGACTGGCGCCTCGCGATCTATGGCGGCGCCTTGCACGCCTTCCACCACCCGCCGGTCGACCACCCCGTGGTCCCCGGTGTCGGGTACCACCCACAGCACGCGCAGCGAGCCTGGCGCGACGTCGTCGACCTGCTCGCCGAGTGCCTGCCCGTGACGGAGGACTTGGGGGCATGACCCAGGCAGGCATGGATCTGTAACGAGGCATCGACGCCGAAGAGGTCCTCGCCGGAGCCGGATGGGCGCCGCCCATCTGCTGCAACGGCTCGATCGAGCCGACACCGCCGGGCGACAACCAGGGCCGACGTTGCTTGATACGGCACTGAGGGCTGGCCCGTAAATGATCTACGACATGCTCGTTGACCTGCTTGTTCCTCCGTCACTCGGCGAGGGTGGGGTTGTGCAGGCTCCTTCCAGGCCGGCAGTTCCGCCTGGCCGGGCTCGCGGGGGCGCGGCCCGAGCTCACCCTCCGGGCGAACACGGACGTTCGACGACGGGACCTACGGAAAGCGTCAATTCCCATGGCCGAAGAAGGCATTGGCACTCCTCGGCCACAGGATTCCCTTGAGCTGATTTCCGCGCAGCGCTCACTCTGATCACTGGCTTCCGCTCACCAGCCGGAAGCGTTGTCAGCGTTCAGGGGAGGACGCCACCCATGCGAAGACTCCACGCCCTCTGGGCAGTGGCAGGAGCGGCAGGACTACTCACGGGCGTGATCACGCCCGCCACGGCCGGTTCCGGACCGCGGGTCACCGCACCGGACGCCCCGCCCGCGCGGGGCAGCGCCGAGACAGCAGCCACGAAGACGCAGACCGTCACCCTCATCACCGGCGACACCGTGACGCTCAGCGTCGGCCCGGACGGCAAGCACGCCGTCGACGTGCAGCGCGGCAAGGGGCGTGCGGCCGCCACCTTCGTGTCGAGCGAGAAGGACGGCGAGGTCAGTGTCCTGCCGGCGGACGCGATCCCGCTGGTGAACGCGGGCCGTCTCGACCCGGCCCTGTTCAACGTCACCCAGCTCGTGCGGCAGGGATACGCGGACGCGAAGACCGGCACCACTCCGGTGATCGTGACGTACACGAAGGGCAGCGCGACCCCCGACGGCGCGCGCCGGACGCTCGCGCTGCCCACGATCGACGGCGCCGCGCTGAGCGCGAAGAAGTCGCCCGCCTTCTGGGCCGACATCGCCCCCGCACTCGGCACCGAACCCACGGCGCAGGCCGCGAAGCGGCTCGGCGAGGGCATCGACAAGATCTGGCTCGACGGCAAGGTGGAGGCATCCCTCGATGTCAGCGTGGAGCAGATCGGCGCGCCCGAGGTGTGGAAGTCGGGCTACGACGGCAAGGGCGTCAAGGTCGCCGTCCTGGACACGGGCGTGGACGCCGGTCACCCGGATCTCGCCGGGAAGATCGGCGAGACGAAGAGCTTCGTGCCGGACCAGGCGGTACGGGACGGCCACGGCCACGGCACCCATGTGGCGTCCACGATCGTCGGCTCGGGCGCTGCCTCGGAGGGCAAGCGCAAGGGTGTGGCGCCGGGCTCGGAGCTGCTGGTCGGCAAGGTGCTGGACAACACCGGTCGCGGCCAGGACTCCTGGATCATCGCGGGCATGGAGTGGGCGGCGCGCTCCGGTGCGAAGATCGTGTCGATGTCGTTGGGCGGCACGGCTTCGGGCCCCTCGGACGTACTGAGTGAGACGGTCGACGAACTGTCCGCGTCCACCGGCACCCTCTTCGTGATCGCGGCGGGCAACTCAGGCCCCTCCGAGCAGACCGTGGGCACCCCGGGCATCGCCGACTCGGCGCTGACGGTGGGCGCCGTCGACAAGTCCGACAAGCTGGCCTCGTTCTCCAGCCGCGGCCCGCGCCTCGGCGACTCCGCGGTCAAGCCGGAGATCACCGCACCGGGCGCGGCCATCACCGCGGCCCGCGCGGCCGGCACCACCATGGGCACACCGGTCGACGAGTACTACACGACGTCGAACGGTACGTCGATGGCGACCCCGCATGTCGCCGGCGCCGCCGCGCTGGTCGCCCAGGCCCACCCCGGCTGGACGGGTCAGCAGATCAAGCAGGCGCTGGCGAGCACCGCGAAGAAGAACACCGTCAACTCCGTGTACGAGCAGGGCGACGGCCGGGTGGACGCCGTACGGGCCGTCAACCAGGGTGTCTTCGCGACGCCGGCCCTGAGCTTCGGCAGATACGAGGAGAGCGACACCGGGGCGGACAGCAAGGACATCACGTACACCAACACCACCGACAAGGCGGTGGAGTTGAAGGTCGCCTCCTCGCTCCCCGAGGCCGCGCTGACCGCGGACACCGTGACCGTGCCGCCGAAGGGCACCACCACCGTCGCCGTCACGGTCGATCCGGCCGATGAGGCGACGGGCCGGTACACGGGCCATATCACCGCGAGCGCCGACGGCGTCCAGGTCACCACCGCCATCGGCTTCGAGAAGCTGGCGAAGACCTACGACCTGAAGGTGTCGCTGGTGGGCCGCGACGGCAAGCCGTCCACCTCGGCGTCGCTCTTCATGCTTCAGGAGCTGAACGGCGCGTATCCGGAGACGCACGGGTTCCTCGGCAGCGGCTACACGTTCAAGGTGCCGGCCGGTACGTACAGCATGGCGTCCTGGATCTCGCAGAGGGACGCGGCCGGACTGGAGGTCGCCACCTCGGTCGTCGGCGACCCGGAGATCAAGGTCGGCAAGAACACCGAGGTCGTCCTCGACGCCCGCACGGCGGTCGAGATCAAGCCGAAGACCAAGGAGGACTCCGAGTTCCAGGGCTTCAGCACCAACTGGCACCGGGAGGGCCCGGGCACTGCCTGGGGCCTGACCTACAGCCAGGGCTGGTGGACCGACCGCATCTACGTGGCGCCCACCAAGAAGGTCACCCAGGGCATGTTCGAGTTCTCCTCGAAGTTCCGTCTGTACGCCAAGGAGCTGACGGCGAGCGTCACCAGCCCCGAGAAGTACGCGCTGCCCCTCGACTACGCACAGACGTCCAGCGGCTTCCCGGTGAAGATCAGCGGTGACCGCACGGTCCGGGCGGTGGACGCGGGCAGCGGCACCGCGGCCGACTTCGACGGGCTCGACGTCAAGGGCAAGGTGGCGGTCGTCCGGGTGGGCGCCGGCGCAACGGCGGACGAGGCACTGGCCAACGCCACCGCAGCCGGGGCCGGTTACGTCCTCGCCTACCAGGAGACGCCCGGGTACTGGATCTCCTGGGTGAAGAGCGCGACCATCCCGCTGATGACCGCCACCGGCGAGGACGGAGCGAAGCTCGGGGCCCTGCTCAAGAGCGGGAAGAAGGTCAACCTGAGACTGAAGGGCACCGCGGTCAGCCCCTACGTGTACAACGTGATGTTCCCGCAGACGGACGCCGTCTCGGCCAATCAGACGTACAACCTGAACAGCTCCAACACGGTGAGGCAGACGGTTCGCTACCACGCCGGCCGGGCCGGTCATGTGGGCAAGGACGCCGTGTACCGGTTCCGTCCCTGGCAGGCCGCCGACATCGCGACCACCAGCAACGTACGACTCGGCACGGAGCGCACCGAGTACTACAACGTCTCCGACAGCCGGATCTGGCACGCCGTCTATCCCGACACGAACGCCTCCAGGCCTCAGTGGAACTCCCTGCGGACCTTCGACAAGGCGGGCAAGCTGCCCGCCGAGGACTGGCTGCGCCAGGTCGTCCGCCCGGCGACCAGCCAGCAGTACGGCCTCTCCCAGCGCACCGGCGACAAACTCACCTTCACGATCCCGGAGTTGAGCGACTCGGCGCCGGAGCACTACGGGTCGGTGGACAACGTCCAGGACACCGCGAAGGGCACGCTGTACAAGGACGGACAGCTGGTCGGCGACACCGCGCTCGGCGGAGTCGGCACCTTCGACGTCCCGGCGGCGAAAGCCTCGTACCGCCTCGTGCTCGACGCCCGGCGCACCGCCGGCTGGGCCGCGTACTCCACCGGCACCCACACCGAATGGTCCTTCACCTCGGCGCACACGGACCAGCGGACGCCGCTGCCACTGCTCTCGGTCGACTACGGCGTGGACGGGCTGGACCTCCTCAACCGCGTCGACCGCAAGCGCAAGTCGGCGCTCGGACTCGCCGTGCGCACTCAGTCGGGCAGCGTCACTGCCGCTGACCTGAAGGCATGGGTCTCCTACGACGACGGCACGTCCTGGAAGGAGGTGAGGGTGAAACGCGGCCAGCTGGAACTCAAGCACCCGAAGGGCGCCGAGTCCGTGTCGCTGCGCGTGCGGGCCGCCGACCGGAACGGCAACGCGGTCGACCAGACCGTACTGCGGGCGTTCGGTCTGAAGTAGACGGCACGAAGGAGATGACCTGAAGTGATCGGCCTGAAGCGGGCGGTGCCCGAGGCCTGTCAACAGCCTTAACAAAGGTCGCCTACCGTGTCGAGCCATGGTGGACATGGCATACGACACGGCAGGGCAGGCCCCCGCCGCGAGCCCTTGGGCCGCGGTGGGGGTCTCCGCGTTCGACGAGCTGCTGTACCGGGCGGTCCTCAACCAGCCCGACGCCGGCGCGGCCGGGTGGGCGTTGCTGACCGGTGCCTCCCCGGCCCGGGTCCGCGAGTCCTGCAACCGGCTGCTCACGCTCGGGCTGCTGCAACCACCGGACTCCATGGGCGGGTTACGGGCGGTCGACCCCCGGGTGGCGATCCGCGCGCTGATCCGGCGGCGCGAGACGGAGTCCGAGCTGCTGGCCGCCACCGCCGAGGAGATGGCGACCGCCTACGAGGCGGGGCTGCTGCGCGAGGAGCCGTCCCGGCTGGTCGAGGTGGCCTCCGGCGAGGGCGCCATCGCGGCACGCCTGGAGGAGATGTACGCGCGCGCGGAGCGCGAGGTGTGCCTCTTCGACACACCTCCGTATCTCGCCCCGGCCGCACCGCAGGTGGATCTCCAGGCCGATCTGCTCAGCCGCGGGATCGTCTCTCGCGGGATCTACGCGGCGACCGGCCTGGAGGATCCGAAGGTGCTGTCCCGCGCCTTCAGGATGGTCGAACTCGGCGAGCAGGCCCGGGTGTTGCCGTCCGTGCCGCTCAAGCTGCTGGTGGTCGACGGATGCCGGGCGCTGTTGCCGCTCACCGCCTCCGTGGCCGGCGGCTACTGTGCCGTCGTGGTGTGGCACTCGGCGGTGACCGAGGCCCTGCAGAAGCTCTTCGAGCTGGCCTGGCAACAGGCGACGCCTCTGGGCCAGGCGGCCGCCGAGGGTGAACTCTCCGAGACCGAGAGGACGTTGATCCGGCTGCTGGCGGCCGGAATGAAGGACGAGGCGGTGGCTCGCCATCTGGGGGTGAGTCTGCGGACCCTGCGGCGGCGGGTGAGCGAGCTGCAGGAGCGGCTGGGTGCGGCGAGCAGGTTCCAGCTGGGGATGCGGGCTTCCCAACGCGGCTGGGTGTAGGGGAGCGACAGCCCCTGGCGTCGGGGCCTCATCCCCCGTGACGTGAACGTCGGCACCACCGTCTGCCGGGCCCACCGGCACCCGCCGGAGCGGCGATAGGGGCGGGCAGGGAGCTTGCTTCGCGCAGGTGAGAAGCATGCGCGCTGCGGCCCACGAGCGGGCCTCACAGTCCGGGGGAGTCCGCACAGTTGGTGAGACCTGTGTGAGAGCGCTGTGACGCCTCCTCGGCCTCCATCGCCGACGGCCGCTCGTCGGCCTCCAACTCGTTCGTCCTCGCCCCGCTCGTTCGTCGCGGGGCTCCGGGCGCTCCAACTGATGTGCAGGACTTGCGGGCCCGGGGTGGTCGCGGACTGGTCGGCCGCGTCGCTGACTTCGGCCGGGCCGGTGCAGTAAAGAAACTGGTCGCCTTCGCCGGGGGCGGCTGATGGCCGCGATCTGCAGGACGTGGTGAGTCCCGCGGCCTCGGCCGTCTGCGTCCCGCCGATCCGGTGAGAGATGGCACCGAGTCCTGACAGGGCTCGGGCCCTTCGTGACTTGCTCCACAACAGACCAAAAGCCTGGCTGGTCCGGAGGGAAGTATGGACATAGTGGGCTGAAGACCTCTAGCCTTGTCGGTGTACCGTCACGGTCGTCGATGTGACCCGACAGCGCGGTAGCCATCGACTTCTCCTGTTTCCGAGCTGTTGCCCCCGCTCGGCGTAGTGGCCTGCTGAAGCACACCTAGCGGGCCGAAGCGACGCATCTCGCTACGGCATCGGCGCGGCAGCGCGCGCCCCAAGCCTGGCAGCCACCTGTTCAGGAAGGGGACTGCATTGTCATGGTCACGAAAATCAAGAGGGCTCTCGCGCGTTGGCCGGCCATCGGTTCGGCTCTGCTCCTGATCGCGGCCGCTCTCACCGCGGCCTTGTCCAGTACGACCCCGGCCTCGGCGCAC
The DNA here is from genome assembly GCF_000717875.1 of Streptomyces sp. NRRL S-455. GTDB lineage: Bacteria > Actinomycetota > Actinomycetes > Streptomycetales > Streptomycetaceae > Streptomyces. The sequence goes on along the minus strand of NZ_JOCT01000030.1, from coordinate 4,571 downwards.
CCGATCAACACCGCCGACTTCCAGCAGGTCCAACTGGCCCGCGGGGTCGCGGAGATGGGTGAGCCGATGTCGCTGGCCGTACTCGCCGACCGGTCGGTGCTGCACACCGCTCGCAACGGGACCGTGCGCCGCACGGACGCGAGCGGCACCACCACGGTGATCGGCAGCATCCCCGTATACGCGCACGACGAGGACGGCCTGCAGGGCATCGGCATCGACCCGGGTTTCGCCACCAACCGGCACATCTACCTCTACTACGCCCCGCCGCTGTCCACACCGGGAGGCGACGCACCGACCACCGGCGGCAACTGGTCGGCGTGGCAGGGTGTCAACCGGCTTTCCCGGTTCACGCTCAACGCCGACTTCACGCTCAACCAGTCCAGCAGAGTGGACATCCTCGACGTGCCGGCCGACCGAGGCATCTGCTGCCACGCCGGCGGAGACATCGACTTCGACGCGGCAGGCAACCTGTACCTGTCCACAGGCGACGACACCAACCCGTTCGAGTCCGCCGGATATTCCCCCCTCGACGAGCGGGCCAACCGCAACCCGGCGTTCGACGCGCAGCGCACCGCCGCCAACACCAACGACCTGCGCGGCAAGATCTTACGGATCAAGGTGAACGAGAACGGGTCGTACTCGATCCCGGCAGGCAACCTGTTCCCGCCCGGTACGGCCAGGACCCGGCCGGAGATCTACGCGATGGGCCTGCGCAACCCGTTCCGGATGAGCGTGGACAAGGCCACCGGCATCGTCTACGTCGGCGACTACGGCCCCGACGCCGGTGCCACCTCGGCGCGCGGGCCGCAGGGCCAGGTCGAGTTCAACCGCGTCACGGGACCGGGCTTCTACGGGTGGCCGTACTGCACCGGCACGAACACGAGCTCCGAGACGTACGCGGAGTGGGACTTCGCCACCAACACGGCAGGCGCGAAGTACAACTGCTCCGGCGGGCCGACGAACAACTCGTTCCGCAATACTGGCTTGAGCGCGCTGCCTCCCGCCAAGGCCGCCTGGATCCGTTACGGCGGCGACGCCGGCAGCCCGCCGGCGTTCGGCGGCGGCTCGGAGTCGCCGATGGCGGGCCCGGTGTACCGGTACGACCCCGACGTCAGCTCGCCCACGAAGTTCCCGCAGTCGTTCGACGGGCAGTTCTTCGCCACGGAGTTCGGCCGCGGCTGGATCAAGCCGATCCACCTCAACGCCGACGGCTCCCCGGGGACCATCGACAGCTTCCCCTGGACCGGCAAGCAGGTGATCGACTCGGCGTTCGGCCCGGACGGCTCCTACTACGTGCTGGACTACGGCGCCGGGCTGTACCAGGGCGACCAGTACTCCGCCCTGTACCGCTTCGACTACGTCGGCGGCGGCAACCGGGCGCCCACGGCGGTGGCCGGCGCCAACCGGACCTCCGGCGCGGCGCCGTTGACCGTGACCTTCTCCTCGGCCGGCTCGTCCGACCCTGACGGTGGGGCACTGACCTATGCGTGGAACTTCGGTGATGGCACCAGCTCCACCGCCGCCAACCCGACGAAGACGTACAACACAAACGGGAACTACACGGCCACGCTGACCGTGCGCGACCCGCAGGGTGCCACCGGCACCGCCGAGGTGCGGATCACCGTCGGCAACACCGCGCCGACCGTGACCATCAACAGCCCCGCCGCGGGGGAGATCTTCGCTTTCGGCGACACCGTGCCGTTCCGTATCACCGTGACGGATCCGGAGGACGGCACGGTCGACTGCACCAAGGTCAAGCTCACGTACATCGTCGGTCACGACAGCCACGGCCACCCGATCACCTCGAAGACCGGTTGCTCCGGCACGATCACCATCCCGGTCGACGGTGAGCACGACGACGCGGCGAACATATTCGGGGTCTTCGATGCCGAGTACACAGACAACGCCGGACTCACCACGCACACACAGCACATCCTGCAGCCGAAGCACCGGCAGGCCGAGCACTACAAGACATCGTCCGGCATCGCCACCTTCGACAAGTCGACCGCCGAGGGCGGCAAGTCCGTCGGTGACATCGAGAACGGCGACTGGATCGCATTCGAGCCGTACAAGCTGAGCAACGCCACGTCGTTCAGCGCCCGGGTGTCGTCAGCCGGCGCGGGCGGCACCTTGCAGGTCCGGGCCGGCTCGCCGACCGGCACCGTCCTCGGCTCCGCCACCGTCCCGGTCACCGGCTCGTGGACGAACTTCACCACCGTGGGCGGCTCGCTCTCCGGTGCATGCAGATCTCGTCGTGTACGGGCTCGGCGGGGCAGCGGTGGACGGTGACGCCGGGGTCGACGCTCAAGGCGTTGGGCAAGTGCCTGGACGTCAGCGGCAACAGCACGGCGGACGGGGCGAAAGTCCAGTTGTGGTCCTGCAACGGTGGCGCCAACCAGAACTGGCAGGCGTCCCCGGACGGGTCGCTGCGGAACCCGCAGTCGGGCAAGTGCCTGGACGTGTCGGGCGCCAGCTCGTCGGACGGCACCCTCGTGCACCTGTGGACCTGCCACGGCGGAGCCAACCAGAAATGGACCCTGCCCTGATTTCTGTCACCAGGAAGAAAGCGACGGACATGCGCAGACAACCCCGAACGCTGCTTGGTGGGGCGGCCGCGACACTCGCCACCCTGGCCCTCCTCGGGCAGCCCAGCCCCGTCAATGCCGCGGACACGTCCTACGACGTCCTCGTGTTCTCCAAGACGGCCGGTTTCCGGCACGACTCGATCCCGGCAGGGATCCAGGCCGTCCGCGACCTCGGCGCGGCGAACAGTTTCACGGTGACGGCCACGGAGGACGGCAACCACTTCACCACGAGCAACCTGAGCCGTTACGAGGCGGTGGTCTTCCTCAACACCACCGGCGACGTTCTGAACGAGGCCCAGCAGGCGGCGTTCCAGTCGTACATCGGATCGGGCGGCGGCTTCGTCGGCGTCCACTCGGCCGCGGACACGGAGTACAACTGGCCGTTCTACGGCGACCTGGTCGGCGCCTACTTCGCCTCGCACCCCGCTGTCCAGCAGGCCGACGTCAAGGTGGAGGGGCGGGCGCACGCGGCGACCGCCCACCTGCCGCAGACTTGGACCCGCACCGATGAGTGGTACAACTTCCGGACCAACCCCCGTACCACCGCGCGCGTGCTCACCACGCTGGACGAGTCGTCGTACTCGGGCGGCTCGATGGGCGCCGACCACCCGCACACGTGGTGCAAGAGCTACTCGGGGGGCCGGTCCTTCTACACCGGCGGCGGGCACAGCCAGGCGTCGTACGCGGAGCCGGCGTTCCGGGCGCACCTGCTCGGCGGCATCCGGTACGCGGCAGGCCGGACCAAGGCCGACTGCCGGCCCGAGACCGGCTATACGACCCTCTACAACGGCTCGACCACCGGCTGGTCGCAGGCCGGCCCGGGCGGCTTCACCAACTCGGACGCCACCCTCGCCTCGCACGGCGGCATGGGCATGCTCTGGTACAGCGCCCGGCAGTTCACGAACTACTCGCTGAAGCTGGACTGGAAGATGCCCGGTGACGACAACTCCGGCGTGATCGTGGGCTTCCCACCGTCGAGCGACCCGTCGTCGGCACTGAACAACGGCTATGAGGTCCAGATCGACGCCACCGACGCGCCTGACCGCACGACTGGGTCGATCTACGCCGTCAAAGCCCCGGACACGGCTGCCCGGGACGCGGCGCTCAACCCACCGGGCGAGTGGAACGCCTTCGAGTTGCTGGTGGAGGGCGAGCGGCTCCAGGTCTGGCTCAATGGCTGCAGATCTCGTCGTGTACGGGCTCGGCGGGGCAGCGGTGGACGGTGACGCCGGGGTCGACGCTCAAGGCGTTGGGCAAGTGCCTGGACGTCAGCGGCAGTGGCACGGCGGACGGGGCGAGAGTCCAGTTGTGGTCCTGCAACGGTGGCGCCAACCAGAACTGGCAGGCGGCCCCGGACGGGTCGCTGCGGAACCCGCGGTCGGGCAAGTGCCTGGACGTATCGGGCGCCAACTCGTCGGACGGCACCCTCGTGCACCTGTGGACCTGCCACGGCGGAGCCAACCAGAAATGGACCCTGCCCCCCGCCTGAGCTGACGCGGCACGCTGGAAGGGCCACCTGCCACGGTGCGGTGGCCCTTCCGAGTTCTACGAACGAACACCGGGTCGACCGACGGCCAGGCCGGTGTACGGCTTTCTCTGTTCGGCGGGCAGAAGGACGGCTTTGCCACTCAACGACGGCTCCACTGCTGGTTGGTGCCGCCGTTGCAGGACCAGAGGATGGTCCTGGTGCCGTTGGCGGTGCCGCCGGCGTTGGCGTCGAGGCACAGTCCGGAGTGGACGCCGGTGATGGTGCCGTCGGTGTTGACGTTCCATTGCTGGTTGTTCTGGCCGTTGCAGTCCCAGATGATGACCGGGGTGCCGTTGGTGGTGCCGCGTCCGCTGGCGTCGAGGCACTTGTCGCCGTGGACGGTCAGTTGTCTGCCGGTCGTGTAGGTCCAGGTCTGGCCGGCTGCGCCGGTGCAGTCCCAGAGTTGGGTCTGGGTGCCGTTGGTGGTGCCGGCGCCGGGGACGGTCAGGCAGCGGCCG
>NZ_JOCT01000029.1 GCF_000717875.1 Streptomyces sp. NRRL S-455 | reverse complement strand
CCGGGCTGCGAGCAGGTGGTGACCCAGCCGCGTCGGTTAAGCCGGGCGAGCACCGGCACCAGGTGCGCGGTCTCCTCGTCGGGGCCGACCGAGCAGCCTGGCTGTGAGGCGATGCGTCCCTCCAGCCACCCTGCCATCGCCGCGCCGAGTTCGTCGATGCTGCGGACGTCCCGCCAGATGCGGTCCATGGTCAGCCGGCCAGGAACGGGAGTGGGTCCACGGCGTCACCGTCGGTCCACAGCCACGCGTCGAACTTCTCCTCGCCCATGCGGGCCTCCAGCTCGTCCATCAGCCAGCCCCGCGTCACGGCCAGTTCCTCGCTCATCGGCATGGTCCCGGTGAGCAGCCACGTCACGGACAGCTTCTCGTCCGTCAGACGGCTCAGCTTCTCCCGTGCGGCAGCTTCCAGTCGCTGGCCCTCGGGCGTCTTGGCTCGCATGGCGTCCTCGATTCCTCAGTTCCTTGGTCAGGGTGGTGCAGGGCCCCGGAATCACCAACTGGCTCAGGGGCCCGGGTGGTCAGGCCGACTGCGCGGCGCGGAACTGAGCCCAGAGACCGGCTACGCCGTGCTTCTGAATCGCGTCCTTCACGCAGGTGCCGTAAGTCTCGGCCACCCAGGCGTTGTACGCCTTCGTCTCCGCCTCGCGCTCGGCGATACGCCGGGACCGTTCGGCCGCCAGCTCCTCGGCCGCCGCGCGCCGGATGCCGGCGCGGACTTCGCGAACGGTCCAGCCGGCCGCCTTGGCGGCGCAGGACGTCCCGAAGTAGCAGACGTCGCCGTCGTCGTTGCCGTCGGCGTCGAGCGGGACGAGCATGACCGTGGCCTTCAGCTCCACCTTGCCGCACAGGTCGCACTCGGTGGACTCGTCCGTGGTGCCGATCACCCGGTATGCCGTGGCCATGACTTCCTCGTTCCCTGGTCGGTCTCTCCCGATGACTTAATTAAATCATAGGTCTGCCGACCGGACAACCCCGGGACGCAACGAAGCCCCGGGCCGCAGGGCTCCGGGGCTCCATGTCGAAAATTTTCTACACGCGGTCAGGCACGGTCCACGCGGAACGCGTAGCCGGACGACTCGTGCTTGACCGCCTCGCCGAGCGGCCGGCCGACGAAACCGGCGGCGAACGTCCGCGCCTCGCCGCGCGGCACGCGGGAGTTGTCCATCAGGCAGTACGCGACGGCCACCTCCACCTCGCGCAGCGTGTGCAGGGCCGTCGGGTTTGTCCGCTCGGTGCCGTCGGGGAGCGTGCGGGTCAGGGAGTACTTCATCGGGGTTCCTCATTCCTTGGTCGGGTCGGGCTAGTCCTCGCGCTCCCAGGTGGTTCCGCAATCGTCGTCGTGATCCTCGTCGTGACCCGGTTCGAGCTGGCAGAACACCTCGGAGCCAACGGAGTTGTGGTTCATCTCGTCGCATACGGGGCCGGAACGGCGCGGGTCGTCCCCGATCGAATCGAGGAGGCGTTCCCGTTCCTCCCGGGACCGGCGCGTCTCCCAGCCCTTGCGGGCACCGGCGGCGCGGTTGGCGCGCGTCACGGGGTTGTTGCGGCGAGCCTCTCGCAGAACCGCACGGGCGGCACGCCGCTGGTCTGCCATCTGCTGAGCGGCGGCCCCGAGAGCGGAGAACAGATCACCCACGGCGTCGCTCCGCCGCGCCGGGTCGTGCAGGGCGCGGTCGAGGTTCTGCACGGCCTGCTCGACGTCCATCGGCTCTTGCTGAGAGGTCACGGGTTCCTCGATTCCTTGATCAGTAGTCGCCGTCAAAGCCGTAGTCCTGCGGGGTCTCGCCGAGGCAGACCGGGCACATACACCGGCAGGTGGACTCCCGGCCGGTGCAGCGGTTGAACATGCACTCGTCGCCGTGGCCCGCGCACTGGTTCCAGATCTCCACGAACTCCCACGGGCCGAACGGGTCCTCGTCCCGGATCGGCTCGGGCTCCGCGTCGGCCAGCCGTCGGTCGTCCAGGTAATCCATGAACTCCGCCACGGCGGCCCGGTCCCCTGGGCTCATGCGGAAGGCCGGGTTGTTGCCGCAGGGCGGGCCGGCGCTTCGGCTCATTGCCGTGCCTCCTTCCGCAGCTTGGCCCGGCCACGAAGGATCTGCGCCGCGTACTCGCGGCTCCAGGTCTCGCGCACGGTGAAGTACTCCGACCGGAACAGGTCCCGGCGGGCCGGAGTCCAGTCGCTCTTGCATCGCGGGCAGCGAGCACGCAGGTTAGCGCCGTTGGGGCACCCTGATCCGGGCGCCGTGGGGCGGCACGGGTAGTCGTAGCACTCGCACTCGTAGGCGTTGCTGCGATACCCGACCCACCCGCACTGCGGATTGAGGCACTGGACGCGATACCTCTTGGCGTTCACCGTTGCGCCTCCGCCCCGGCGTCGCGCAGGTACTCGGCGAGGTCGCGCTGCATGCCGTCCCACACGGCCAGGGTGAACTCCGCCGCGATGACGCGCTGCTCGTCGCCAGCCTCGCGGGCCTTGCCGAGCTGTCGCTGGAAGCTGTCCACGATGGCCTGCTCGCTCAGGCCGTCCCGCGTGCGCAGGTAGGAGAGCGTGCGGGTCACGGCGGTGAAGCCGGTGGTCGCCATGTCCTTGGCGACGCCGGGCGTCATGGAGCCTTCCATCGCCTTGCGCATCAGGTACGCGTCGGCCTCTTCGTGCGCGTGCGCCAGCAGCGGCCGGGGGTTCATGTCGGTCATGCGGTCCTCGTTCCTTGGTCAGCCGTTCGTCGTGGTGTGCTTCGAGCACCGGAGGTGCCCCTGCATCTTCATCCGCTTGCACTTCCCGCCGCTCCGCGTGGGGGCGCCGCACTGGCGGGCCGGGTCATGGGCTGGGCACACCGTCCGGCCGGGCTGCACTGAATTGATGCAGCCGTAGCCGTTTGACGTGGTGGCCAAGCAGCGGGCGCTCATCCGTTCCTCGATTCCGTGGTCAGGCCCGGGAGCCGGTGGGGCTCCCGGGCGGGGTTCCTACTTCGCCTCGCAGCGGGGGCAGAAGGTGTACAGGTGCGCGTACTTGTCCGCCTGCTGTTCGGCCTTCGTCTTGAAGTCGTAGCCGTTGCCGTAGCGGTAGGGGCGGAAGCTCTTGTTGCACAGGGCCCGGCCGTCCTCGTCCGCCTGCGTGAAGCGGTGCAGCAGGGTCCTGTGGCTGGCCACGGTCCACGCGTCGGGGCGCTCGTCGGTCTCGGCCGGCTGCTCGGCGGTGGCGTCCACGCGGACCAGGCGGACCTTACGGCCGTCCTTGTACTCGATGGCGAAGTCGGTGCGGGTGATGGAGGACATCGTCCGGACCTCGCGCTTGCCGTCCAGCATCGCGTGGTTGATCTCGGCCAGGCCCTCGCGGATGGAGACGTGGGTGACGGTGCCGTTCTCGGTCCGCTCGTAGACCTTGGCCTGCTCGCCCATGATGTCCTGCTTTCCTTGGTCGGTCCCTCTCGATGACTTAATTAAATCATAGTCCCGAGGGAGGCACAACCCCTGATGTCAGATCACGTTCAGCGCCCGCAGGATCCCGTCCATCAGGTCCACCTTCGGCTCGTAGAAGCGGCGCATCCGGGCAGGGTCGCCCACGCGGTACGCCACGCCGGCCGGCTTGTCCGCCAGCGGCTTGATCTCCGGGCTGTACTCAGCGACGTCGGCCATCATCCGGGCCAGGTCCAGGAACGACGTCGCCCGGCCAGTGCACAGGTTCACCGGGTCCTCGGTGCCCGATTCGGCGACGGCGAGCGCCCCGGCGACGAGGTCGTCCACGTGGATCCAGTCGCGCACCTGCTCGCCGGTGCCCCAGACCTCCAGCGGGTCCTCGCGGCGCAGCACCCGGCCGAGGATCGCGCGGAACGGGTACGTATCGTCCTGGTCCTCGCCGTACCCGGAGAACGGCCGCACGACGGTGACCGGCACTCCGCTGTCGCGGAGGCGGGCCGCGAGGAGTTCGCCGGTCACCTTGGTCCAGCCGTACACCTGGTCCGGCATGCCGACCGTGCGGGAAAGCCAGAGATCGTCTTCGCGCAGTGTCTCGCCCCGCCATGTCCCGGTCTGGTACGCCACCGGGTACGCCGCGCTGGAGCTGAAGTACAGCACCCTGCCCGGCCGCGCGACGGCCGCCCACCGGAACATCTCCGCGTCGATGCTCAGCGACTCCGCCGTGGCGAGCGGATCGCCGTCGATCGTCGCCCGGCCGCCGACCACGGCCGCGCAGTGCACGACGAGGTCCCACAGCCCCGGCACCGAACCCTTGCTCAGGCACTCGCGGAAGAACAGCCGGCAGTCCTGCGCCGGGGACGCCTTCACGTCCAGGCCGTGCACCTCGTACCCGCGCCGGCGCAGCTCAGCCTTGAAGTGCCGGCCGAGGAACCCACGGTCGCCGGTCACCAGCGCCCGGGGCGTGCTCACGCCGCCGCCCGCGCGTACTCGGTACGCACCCTGCGCACGGCCTCGTCGAACCCGCCGCCGTCGCGGAACTCCAGCCACGCGAGCCGGTCGGCCACGTCGGCCTCGGGGGCGTTGACCGCCGCGTAGCCGGCGTCCATCGCGGTCTTCCCGGCCGCTGGGTGGACGTGCTCGATGACGACGTCCGGCAGGTAGGTGAGGCCTCCGAGCTGCTGGCCCAGCTCCAGCCAGAAGTTGTCGACGTACAGGTGCCGCAGCACCGGCGGCGCCATGTACCCCAGCGCCTGCACCACTCGGGACGGCAGGAAGGCGGCCGTCGGCAGCCGCTCGCCCTGGAACAAGTCGTTGCCGTAGACGATCTGCGGCCAAGGGGAGCGCAGCGCCCCGAGCACGTGCGCGTCCCACCCGGCCGTGCGTGGCAGGTGATCGTCGCCCATGAATCCCAGTGCGCCGTACTGCGGGGCGAGCAGGTCGGCGGCCCGGTTCAGAGCGGCCACCATGCCGGTGCCCGTCTCGCCTCCGAAGACCATCAGCATGGCTCCGCTCAGGGCCTCGCGGTAGGCGGGCAGTTCGGGGTCGTCGGCGTCGACTACGAAGACCAGCGTGGCGTTCAGGGAGTCGGTGTTGCGGAAGGCCTGCTGGAGCCGGGTCGCGTTCTGCGGTCGTCCGCGCGTGGGGACGATGACCGCAAGGGGTTCCGTGGTCTGCGTCATGCGCCGGAAGGTACCGAGGAATCGTCGAATCGCCGCACGGCTCCCTTCGCTCACGGGGTACGACGAAACCCCGGGCCGTGAGGGCGCCGGGGCTCCGGGTGAACAGGCCGTTAGACGGCAGCCGGCTGCGGCGCACGGTCCAGCTTGGCGAACAGCCGGTGCATCTCGCACGCCGTGTACCGGGACGGAATCTCGGACCCGTCCCGGTACACGAGGACGTACCGGCCGTCGGTCCCGGCGATGTTCCCGAACCACCACAGGCCCGAGGCGTAGGCGGTGCGCATCACGCGGTCGCCGACGGAGAGCGGGGCCGTGACTGTCCCGCCAGTGAACCTCCTGTACTCGGCCGTCGCTCCAGGGATCGGCTCCGCTACATCCAGCGCCCGTTCGGTGAGCATGTCGTCCAGGTAACCCCGGGCCAGGCCGTACTCCCGCACCTTCCGGTAAGAGTTCTCGGGGTCGTATTCGCCCCGTGCGAGGCGCGCGTAAACGGGGTGGGCCGCGCCACTGTCCAGAGCAAGGCGCTCGAACGCCAGACGCATACCCTCGTCGTCCAGCGCCGGCGGGTATCCGCGCCGGTCGGCCTCGGCGAGGACGGCAGCGGCGTACTCGCGGGCCTCATCTGCTGGGTGGGGCACGGCGCCGGTGGCGGCGGCCGTGCAGCCGGGGCAGGTCAGCGCGGCGTCGGTGAGGCGTGCCTGGTCGAACGCCTCGCCGTGGTGGACGACGGCGTAGCGGCCGGCGTCGCACGCGAGGTCGATGAAGTCGCCGGTGTGGGAGTTGAGCAGGGCCTGGTGGACGGTTCCGTCGTGGCCAGTGACGTTGCGGCGGTCCATGTGTTCCTCGTTCCTTGGTCGGTCCGGGATGACTTAATTAAATCCTATGCCCGTTGGGCAAGCAACCCCGGGCACGGCGAAGCCCCGGGCCGCATGGCTCCGGGGCTTCCGTTCCAACTGGCTCAGACGGCCGCGATGATGAGCGCAGCGACGAACAGCCAGAAGTGGTGGAACGACTGGTCCAGCGCATAGGCCCCGGTGCCCAGGGTCGGGGCGTACTCGCCGTCAGCGGCCACCGGGTGGCCCGGGTGCGCCGGGGTGCCGAGGGTGTGGAACTCCGTCTTCCCGCAGACTCGGGCGAGGCTGGTCAGCGTGTGCCGGCGGTCGGCCCAGTAGTGCGTGCCTGCGTCCAGGCCGAGGCCGAGGACCACCCCGAGGGCGCTGACCTCCAGACCGAGCACAAGCACGGCGAGCAGCAGCGCGAGCGCCTTGGTCACGGTCAGGCCGAAGACGTGACGGCCGCAGGCTATGTGCCCGGGGCGCGAACGGTCGCCCTTGCGGGCCGCCTGCCACGACGTCTGAACCCAGTGGTCACCGACGGAGTGCGCGACGAACAGGGCCGCGAAGGCGGCGGCGAAGGTACCTGCTGTGTCGGTCATGGTCGCAGTTTCCTCGTTCCTTGGTCGACAAAGCCCCGGAGCGGGGGTGCTCCGGGGCCGAGGAGTTGATGGGTCAGCGGGCGGCAGGGTGGTGCTCCACCAGGACGTCGTGGCCCCGGCGGCGCAGGCGCCGCGCGAGCGCTTCGGCGGCCACGACGGCGCGGATCCGTCCTCCGCCGACCGCGACGACGATGGCCCGGTTGTACGGCCCGGAGTCGTACGCCCGGACCGCGCGCACCGTGGCGGCCAGCAAGGTCCGGAGACCCGGGGTGCCGAGGATGCCCCGGCGGCCTCCGGTCTGGCGGATGATAGTCCGGCCGCGCATCTCCGGGTCTGCACCCGCACCGGGGAAGTGGTGGCGCAGGTCCAGGGTCAGGTGGGCGGCCGGGGCGTCGCCGTGGCCGTAGCCGAAAGAGACGACGCGCACGGGCGCGGGGTTCGCTGCGGTCATGGGTTCCTCGTTCCGTGGTCAGTAGGGCGGGTCAGTCGGTGCCGTACCGGTTTCGGGCGTGCGCCAGGTAGTGACAGGGCGGCAGGTTCCGGGACGGGTCCGAAGTGTCGCGGACCTTCCAGAACAGCAGTAGCCCGGTTTCGCCCCTCTTGGCGGTGATGCGGTACCTGCCGGAAGGCGAGACGTACCCGCCTTCCGGGTGTCGTATGAGCCGGGGCTGTCCCGAGTTCATAGCTTCCTCGTTCCGTGGTCGACTGGTCAGTCGGAAAGGCTGCGCAGCGCCTCGATGGCTTCTGCCACGTCGCCGAAGCTGATCGGACGGCGGACCAAACGGCAGCAGTTGAAGTAGTTCCGAATCGCCTCTGCCGTCTCCGAGCCAGCGTGCTGCGCGAGCAGCGACCGGAGGTAAGCCTTCTGACGGTCCGTCGCAGGGCCCCCACGGTTCGGTCCGTACCGTTTGGCCCGGACACCTCGTTCGTCAAGAACATCACTGAACCGGTCGTAGGCGCCCTGCACGGTGCAGCCGAACTGCGCGACAGACTGCCGGTCTTCCTCGTCCGCGCTCGTGCGCTGCATCGGATCCTCCGGGTTCGGTGGGTCAGGTCCCACAGAGAGCAGAGCTGCCATGGCGGGTGCTACGTGATCCTTGAGGGGGTCTGCCCAGTGTCGCGGGTGCTCTCCGCGCCCTCTTCGGCGTCGTCAGTCCCATGGTTACGCCCGTACAGCCAGCACGTACGGGAGGCCTGCTCTCTGTGGAGTTGTCCGCCGGGATCCCTCCCGACTGATTTAATTAAACCATGGGTCTGGCGACCGCACAACCCCTCAACGCAAAGAACCCCGGCCCTCATCGGGTCCGGGGTTCTCCGGGTCGGCGGTGCCATGAGCCTCACCGCCTCTTGTGCTTGCCCTTGTTCAGCGCCTCCGCCGCCTTGGCCTTCGCCTCGGCCGCGCCGGCGTGGGAGTTGATGACGTGCGCGACCACCAGGCCGAGCACGATCACCGCCGCCAGGACGGCCACCGCGACGACGGCCACCATGGCGAACACCAGCGCACACAGCGTCAGGACGACGCAGGACAGCAGCGCGACCCACAGCCACGGGATCACCTTCTCCGCCACCGTCTTCTCCGGGCCCTGATGCACGATCGCCCCGGCGGGGACAGCCGGCTCCGGGGCCGCGTAGTGGTGGTGCACGTGGACGTGGACGCCGCCGTCGGCCGCCTGCTGCGCGGCGGTCGGGTTGGCCTTCAGGTACTCCAGCAACTCCCCGGGGACCGGGGCATGCCTCCGCTCTATCTCCATGGTCAGATTCCTTGATTCCTAGGTCAGGAGCCGCTGCCGCGACCCTGAATTAGTTGTACCACGGCGGCAGCCTGGCCAATCGGGCAGCAAACGGCGAAGCCCCGGGCCGTAGCGGCTCCGGGGCTGTCGGTGTCGGGTGGTGCGGTCAGTGCAGGGACATCCACGTCACGGCGAACACACCTGCCGCGATGAGGGCGAGGATGCCCAGTCCATTCCAGAAGCGTTCACCCATGGTCAGTTCCTCGTTCCGTGGTCGGCGCCGGGGCTGTCGGTGTCGGGCGGTGCGGTCAGGCCTTGGAGGCCACCCGCACCCGACGCTGGAACAGACGGAGCGCGTCACCCCGGTTGCGAGTGGCCACCGAGACACGAGCGCCCCGGCGGACTCGGTACCACGTGCCCGGTACGCCCATGGTCCCGTGGTCGTCGGAGGCGACCTCCAGCGCGATCCCGGAGCGGAGCGTCTCGGTGGTCCAGTTCATCAGTTCCTCCAGCGGTCGGTCTCGATGAATTAACTAAACCATAGGCCCTGTGACTGCACAACCCCCGGCCCGCGTCAGTCCGGGGCGTAGACGTAACCCACGCGCTCGCCCGCCGTGTCCTTGACCAGGTCGCCGTCCTTCACCCGGGCGTCCAGCCACCGGTACACCCACGGCCGGGACCGGCCGGTGATCTCTTGCAGATCCTTGAAGTCCTCGAACGTGACCCGCTTCGCACCCTGTCGGCGCAGCGCGGACAGCCGCTGGTACGCCACGTCGTCGGCCTCCGCCGGGCTCATCCGGTCTTCCGGCGCGGCCGGGAGCTGGATCACTCCGGCGTCGCTGCGCAGCCCGTCGAACACGAAGCCCAACGACTCCTCGGCAACGGCCAGAGCGCACCGCGAGCACAGCGGGACCGTCTTCGTGTGGACCGCCTGGCCGCCGCATCCGGTGCAGTTCAGTTCCTTGGTCATCTGTCATCAGTCCTTGCGTCATCGGTCGTTGTCCGCGCCGGCCGGGCCGAGCGGGAGAGAGTTCTAGGTCGCAGCGCCGCCGAGGCCGTCAGCGCCCCTGTCAGACCCGTGTAATGGCTGGAGTCACGGACAGTCCGGCGGCGTCTGCTGACGCGTCAGAGGTGCCACCACGGGCCGTCAGAGACGTGTCAGGGCGGGCATCTCTGACATGAGATGCCCGCCCTGAGTGTGCGCCAATCGCCGGTCCGTCACATGGCCGCCGCCTCGGCGAACACGTTCCCGGCGACCTCGTAGACGGCCCGCTTGTTGGGCGGGTTGACGCGGCGCAGCACGCCGTCGTCGGCCAGTTGCTCCAGCTCGTCGTACACCCAGCCACGGGGCCGGCCGACGAGGTCCGGGAGGTCGGCCAGGTCCTCGAACGTGACGTCCGTCTGACCGCTGCTGACCAGGATGTGCATGCGGTTCAGCAGCTCCGCGCGGGCGTCCTCCGTCGACATCCGGCTGGTGTTCAGCGGGTCGGCGAAGGTGACGCCGGCGCCGCGCGGGGCGGACAGAGGCTCGCTCGTGTCGATGCCGTCCGAGGTCAGGTCCAGGTCGCTGACCTGCGCGAAATCGTCGTCCACGGTGCCCTCCAGGGGCTCGTCGCCGGCCGTCTCCACGGCCTCGGCCTGCTCGTCCACGACGCCCTCGGCGAGGATGCGGTAACTGCCCGCGTCCAGCTCAGCCCAGTACGGTCGAGTGCGCTCGATCATCTCCGCACGGTCGGCCGCCCTCATGCGCGGCACCCGGCCGTCGACCGGCCAATGGACCTTGTCCGTGCCCGTGACCTCGGCATACAGCGAACCAGGGGCGTTGTTGGCCCACTTGGTCGGGTCGGCCCCGGCCTCCAGCGTCTCCGCCTCCAGGGCGTACTTGGCGTCCTGGTTCTCCTTCTGCCCGTGGGCCAGGGACTGGGTGAACTGACCACGGGTTTTCCGGTTGATGTTGTCGTGCGGCATGGTCTGCGTAGACGCGCAGAAGTGCACGCCGACCGACCGCAGCTTGCGCAGCGCCTCGTCGGCTTCCTCGTCCACCACCATCAGCACGTCGGTGGCCTCCTCGATGTCCAGGAAGATCGCCGGGATGCGGTGCAGCGTCCACAGCTCCGGCACCCACTGCTTGTAGCCCTTGCCGCCATCAGCCCGGGTCAGCGTGCCGAACAGTCCCGCGCGGTACTCGATGAGCGGGATGAGGTTCCGCACGAGCTGCTCCGTGGTCTCACGGGTCGTCGCGGCCAGGCCGATCGCCTCTGAGATGTCGCCGAAGGACTGCGAGTACTTCGCCGGGTCGCCGACCACGGGGACGACGTCCACGCGCTCGCGCATCTGGAGGATGGCGGTGCAAAGGGTCTCCGTCTTGCCCGCGCCGGACACCCCGGTGCACTTCGTGTGGGCCAGTGGCCTGGGGTTTTCCTCGTCGTCGGAACCGACGATCCACCAGTTGATGTCGCTGCCGTCGGTGCGCTTGCCGAGCCAGATCGGGTAGTCCGCGATGGACGCCCCGAGGTGGCGTGGGCCGGTCCAGACGGCCGGCTTGAGGGCGTCCTGCCCACGGGTGAACGCCACGTCCACCTGACCCTCGTGACCTGCGACTTTGAGCACCTTCACCTGGTCGGCGCCGACCCCGGCGACGGCCGCAATCTGCTCCCGGGCGTCCTGCGCCTCCTTCGCCGTGGTCGGGGCGTCCAGGTGGACCCGGGCGCGCAGCTCCTGCTCGGACTCCGTAACCTTGCCGACCCTGGCGTCCTTGAACGCCCGGACCTTGGCCAGCAAACCGTCGTTTCCGCTGGTCTCCGGCGACTTGTCGGAGTCCCGCACACCCGACAGAGCCGCGTGCCGGACGCACCAGGCAACCGACAGAACGAGTCCGCCGAGCGCCCACGCCTTGGCCACGTCGGCCTGCCAGGGACGGACGGTGATGGCGAAGAGTTCCCAGGTCAGGACGGCGCTGACGAACACCGTGACCATGACCCGGGTCTCCTGGCGGCGCACCGCCCAGGTCGACCAGGTCACGTATGCGAGATACGCGAACCCGAGGGCGAGAAAGGACATCCACAACGGGCTGTCCCCGATGACGAGGTGGAGCACCAGAGCCAGAGGCCACGCGGCCATGGTGATGGCCCAGGGCAGGACGTACGAAGTGATGCGTTCAGACACCCTGAACAGGGCGTATCCGCGTACGCGGTGACTGTTCGACACGTCGCCCACCGCCCCTACACCACGGTGAAGGAGCCGCCACGACGGCCCCCGGGACGACGGACACCCTTGCGGTCGTTCTCCAGCTCGTCCAGCAGGCCTTCGAACCGGCGCCACGCCTTGACCGCGCTTGCGGACCCGTCTACGCAGGAGTTGGCCATGCGGTCGAGATCCTTGCCAACCGAACGCAACGTCAGCGCCAGCTTGGCTGCCTGAGCGGGCGTCATCCACCCGTCTTTCGCCTGCCGTGCGTTGGCCCTGGCAGCCGCCTTGAGCTGGCCTTCGGCCATCTTCGCGGACACGGCCAGGTAGTTGAGGATCGCCCGGTACGCCTCGCAGAACGCGTGCAGATCGTCCTGGTTGGACAGCTCCATCGAGCCGATGGACTGGGCGAGTTGTGCGATGCCCTGACCCCGTGTGCCGCCCGGTCGGGAGAATCCCTTCTGACCTGCGGTTTTGGCGCTGCTGCCGTTCGACGGGAGGGGGTTGCCCTGGCCGTCCAGGCCCCGAGCGCGGAGCTGTCCGTTCGTCTGCCCGTTGGCCCGGCCAGCCGGGCTGAACGGGTTGTCAGGGTGGTTTTGCCCGATGTGATTCATTCCTGGTTCCTCTTCCTGATTCCTGGTTCCGAAGGCGAAAGCCCTACCAGGGTTGTCCCCGGTAGGGCTTTACCTAAATCAAGGGTGCGCCCGTCTGTCCCGGGCCGCAAGTGCCTTCTACGTCGGTTACTCCTTGGGGAACGTCCGCTGGATCGCCTTGCGCAGGCTCTCCGACTTCGGGCCGCCCGGCTTCGTGTCCCCGTGTCCCGGCAGAGTCGGGACAATCGCGCGGACCTCGGCCTTGTCGTGTCCCGTCTCCATCAGAAAGCGGACGATGCCAGTCAGGTTGTCCCGGACGTCCTCGGGGACATCGACGCTCGCCTGTCCCGCGCTCCGGGACATGTCCCGCTCGGCGCTGATCTCCTCGGGCGTCTTGTCCAGAGAGATACGGACGGTGGGACGCGGCCGGGACATCGTCGCCGGGACAGCGGCCCGAGGGCGGGACACGGCCGCCGGGACAACCGGCTCGGGCGCCGGGACAACGTCCTGCGGGACACGGGACATGTCCCGCTGCGGGACAACAGGGGCCGGGACATCGGCCGTGTCCCGGGGGACAGCCGCCTCGGGGGACACGAACGTCGGGACATCGCTCTGTCCCGTGTCCCCGACCGGGACAGCCGGCGCCGGGACAAGGGACAGCGACCAGTCGTGCCGCGTACTGATGTTGGCGAGAGCCTTGACCGACTTACGCCGGACGACGCGGGCGACGATGGCGGCCTCCGCCTGCGCGGCCTCCGTCTCGTTCAGCCCGTGGCGGGCCGCGTCGATCTGCTTCGCGAGACGGCCTACCAGGCGAGTGTGCTTGCGCTTGCCGGGCTGGGCGGCAGCCAGACGGTCCGCCAGGTCCACGGCCTTGTCGGCGGCGCGGCTGCGGGCGATGGCGGCGGAGTCGGCGCCCCGTCGGCCGATGCCCAGGAAGGCCGTCAGACGCTCCTTCAGCTCCCGCAGGGCGGAGGCGAGCAGGCTGTCCGACTTAGCCCCTGACATGCGCAGTTCCAGGCCGAGCAGCAGGTGCAGGAGAACGGCCAGCAGCACCGGGCCGAGGACGACCCGCACTGGGCCGCCGACGCTCCCGGAGACCGTGAAGGCGGGGATGCCTTGCACCAGCACGGCCGCATAGGCGAGATAGGCGGGGCCCTTGGTCCGGGTGGCCCAGGCGTAGACCGTGAGGGCGACGATGGCGGCCTCGGCGACGCCGCACAGAATCATGCGCTCGGTCTCGTCGGAGATCTGAAGCGCGGTCTCCATGAAGCGGTACGAGGTGTCGGCGGACATGGCCAGGGCCAGTGCGGCCGGGACAAGCAGACCGTAGGTGGCTGCCTGAGTGCGGGACATGCGGGACATCGTCTGCCCTCTCTTCCTTGGTCACGATTCCTTGGTCGGTGCTGATTTTCTTAAATCATCGTACACGCTACTTGTCCCCATGTCCCGTGTCCCGGCAAACCTTTGTCCCGGGACATGTCCCACCAGGGACAGAGTGTTTGTCCCGGCTGCTGTGTCCCGCTGTCCCTGTCCCGTGCGGGACACCTCCTGTGTCCCGGCGCCGGATGTCCCGGGACACGACGAAGCCCCCACGGTCTTGTCCCGTGAGGGCTCGTTGTCCCGCTACCGCGATGTCCCGTCAGACGTCGGCCGTCGTGTCCCCGTCCGGCGCCCGCAGGATGAAGTACCGCCCCGGGTCACTGGGGTCCGGCTTCAGCACACCCTCGTCGGTGAGCTTCTCCAGCTCCCCGGCGATCCACGGCCGGCTGCGTCCGAGGTCGAGAAATTCGAGAGCACGCACTGTCAGCGCTTCCGCATCCGTCCTCTGCGCGAGGCGTCGGACGCGGGCGCGCAGAATCTTCTGGCATGTGGAGGCGTCTGCCTCGGTCTCGCGGGTTTCCCGGGCGATCCGGCGCTCCTTGGCGTCGTAGGCGTACTGCTCGTCCTGGATGAGCCGGCTCAGCTCCACGGCCCAGGCCATGAGCAGGGCGCGTCCCTGGAAGGACAGTTCCCGGATGTGCGCCCGTGCCGCCGCCGGGTCGTCCCGGGTGACGGCGGTGAGAACGTCCACGGCCGCCGCTTCGGTCTGCTTGGTCATGACTTCCTCGTTCCTTGGTCAGGATGATTTCCCTAAATCATCGTACCCGTCGCCCCGGGCGTGCAACCGTGAAGTACGCGAAAGGGGCCCCGATGTCCCGGGGCCCCTCGTTGTCCGTGTCCCGCATTTACGTGTCCCAGCCGTCAGGGACATCGCAGGGGCGGAACGGGTCCGGACCGGGGTCGGCGTGGGGACGGAAAGGGTCGGCACTCGCCGTACCCGCCGACGTGTCCCGGATGTCGTTCTCGGTGACGATCTCGCTGAACCAGAAGTCCGTGATCTCGATACCGGCAAGCGGAACGTTCTGTGACTGGGACAAGTCCCGTACGGCTGCCGCGCGAAGCCGCACCTCGTCACACCGGCCCAGTGAGTAGGCCGTCCCGTCCAGCATGTATTTCTGCCCCTTGAAGCGGGCCGTTCCTCCGTAGACGTACCCGAACCTCATCACTCGCCGGCTCACCGTAGGTACTCCGCACCGGGGCGGACGGCCCAGGTGCGCGGCCCGGGTCGGTTGACGGCCCGTAGCACGCCGATGCCTTCCAGGACGAGCAGGTGGTCCTCCAGCCAGGGTCCTGGCCGGCCTGCGCGTCGGGCGACGCCGGGAAAATCCGCGACGGTGAACGTCTTCTGGCCCCGGGCGGTCATCTCGCCGATGCGCCGCCGTACGGCATCGGCGAGGGTGGGGGGTGGTCCGGTCGTGGCTGTGGTGGTCGGTACGACTCCTCCGTTTCCGTGTTCAGATATCCGCCGGGGCGAGACCCCGCCCGGCGGTATTGCCACGGTGCACGTGCCAGACCCACGTCCGAGCGTCCAGGTGCTCGAACGTGGCCCCTGTGTCGAGCAGGCGCACCAGATAGTCCTCGTCCTCGCCACGGTAGCGGCGACCTAGGCCATCTGTCGTTACGTTCTGGCCAGGACGGAACCCGCCGATGGTGCGGACCAGCTCGGTGCGCACCAGGTGCGTCATCGGGATGAATGACCCGAACCGTCGCAGATGGGCCTCCTGCTCCGCACCGAAACGGACACCCCACGGAAGCCTCCACTGGCCCTGCACCGACACGGCTGTGGGGTCCTCGCCCCCGCGCACTACCGGTGCCGGGTACACCAGGTCAGGCTTCTCCGAGGACTGCTCCATTACACGCATGCAGGCCATAAGGTGGTTGGGCTTGATTTCGTCGTCATCGTCAAGCCAGGCAATCACGTCCGTGGTCACCCGTTGCAGCGCGCGGTTGCGAGCCTGGTCGGCTCCGGTGCGCAGCGAGTCGCGTTCGACGACGACCTGGTCCGGCCGGCGCCGCTGCGCCCGTACGGAGGCCAGGGCGCGCTCCAGCAGATCCTCCCGGCCCGGGATCGTCGGGATGACCACGGCAACACTCATGCGGGGCACGGGGGTATCTCCTCTCCGTCGGCCGGCGGGCTCCAGCGCATCGCGTCCCTGACCGGCGGTGCGTAGCGCGGGTCGTACTGCCGGAAGGCTGATGATGCGGCAGCCAGACTCCCACGCATCCGCTGGAACCCCTCACCTGCCTCTTGGAGACGCTGCCTCAACGCCTCCACACGTTCGGGATTCACTGAGACGATGGCCACACCGTCCGACGTCGACGGGTCAACGCCGACAACTACGGAGCCCGCACTTTCGGCGTCTGCGCCGGGTGCGGGCTCCGTGGCGGCGGGTGTGCGGTCCGATGGCATCAGTCCTCCTGGACGGCCACCCACAGGGCGTCCTTGTCGGCCTGTGATTCCTCGGACTTGACCATCTCGGCCAGGCCCTGCCGGCGCAGCCGGTCCAGGGACAGGTACGTGCGGGACTTGTTCAAGCCCATCGCCTCGGCGATGGCGTTACGGGCCAGGCCGTCGGGGTGATCCTTGAGCAGGGTCAGGATCTTCCGGTCGCGCTCGATGGTCTCTGCGGGCCTCGGGCGTCCACGCGGGGGGCGCTGGGGCGCGGTCACGGTCATGGTTCCTTCCTCGGTGATCAGGGGGTCGATGATTTATCTTAATCGGTATACCCTCGCCTGTCACGCCTCAAGCCCCGGCGATGTCAGCAGACCGGTGGACCGGACCAGCTCGCAGGCGGCATCCACGCCCAGCGGCTCCGCGCCGGTGGCCAGGTGGCGGGGAGGCTGCCACAGCACGACCTCGGCCCCGGACGACAACGGCCCGCCGGACTCGGGGGCCGGCAGGCCGTGGGCGGTGCTCTTCAGTTCCAGGTGGTCTCGTAGCAGGCGCTCGTACGCTTCGCGCAGCCGGGAGTACGAGCGCCGCAGGTCCCGGGTGGGGATTCGTTCCGCGCTGTGCCTGCCCATGTCGTCCGTCCCTCCGTCCGGCTCGGTCAAAGCCGGGGACGGTACCAGCGATCAGCGTGGCCGCCGAACGGGGTTTACTTCACCGCGCGGTTCTGCCAGGCGTCCCTCACCCCGGGGTCGAACGCGGCGGCCTGCGACGCGGCCCGGGAGGCCGGCGCGGTCAGGAACGCGTCCGTGCCCCGGCGGGTGGTCAGCTTCTCCAGCACCTCGTCCCCGGTGACCAGACCCTCCCACTCAACGAAGTCCTTCTCCCCGGGGATGGCCGACGCACCACGCTTGACCACCAGGTACGGCAGCGGTCCGGGGTTGCCCTCTTCGGAGTCCACGGCGAAGATGCGGATCTCCGTCCACCGGCAGGTGGAGCAGTGGGTGCGCGGCGGGGCGAACTCGGTGTCAGGGTGGTTCTGGTGCCGGGGCCGGTAGCTGGAGCCGAGGCCCAGCAGCTCCCCGGTAATCGTGATCGTCTGGCCGTGCTGGTCGGCGATCGTCCAGGTTCCCGACTTGCCGACGGAGTCCAGTCCGGGCAGGGGTGTAGAGCTTGTCATTGGTCTGCTCTCCTCAGTCCGTGGTCCTGCTCCGAGCGTACCCACTGGGTAAACCTGCGCGTAGCCGAGTCCAGGCCGCGTCGGGAGCGTGGCCGATCAGCGTATCGGGTACATCTGATTTAACGAAATGAGTGCGCCCAGATTCGGAGGACCAAGGAATGCGCATCATGGGAGCGGACCTGTCGATGAAGTGCACGGGACTGTGCTTCCCGGACGACTCCACCGCCGTCATCAAGCCGCGCGGTAAGGGCGACCGGCGCTTGCTGAGCATCGAGGAACGCATGACGGCGGCCCTGCGTGTGGCCCGCCCCGACCTCGTCGTCATCGAGGACGACCCCGGGCTTTTCCGGGGTGCGTCCGCCAAGGTCATCCCGATGGTGCACGCCACCGTCCGGCTCGCCGTCATGCGCTCAGGCGTCCCCTACGTCCTGGTCAACACGAAGACGTTGAAGCTGTACGCCACGGGCTACGGCGGCGGGGCGGACAAAGACTCCATGGCCCTGGCCGCGCTCACTCGCGCCGGACGGAAGTTCCCCGGCGACAAGGGCGGGGATCAGTGCGACGCGTGGTGGCTGCGGGCGGCCGGTCACGCCGCGTACGGCGAGCCGGTGGTCCGGATGCCGCAGCACAACATGGACGCCCTGCGCGCGGTCGCCTGGCCGGTCCTCGGCGACACCGTCCCGGTCTTCGCTCCGCCACTCCCGAAGCAGCCCCGCCGCCGGCGGAAGGTGGCGGCCTGACATGATGCCGGACAAGGGGAAACCCCCGGGAGCGCCCTTCCCGGGGGTTTCCTCATTGTGCCGTAGATCCGTTCAGCCGCCGAACGGGTCCGCCGCCTCGCCGTCCTCACTGACGGACGTGGAGGTGTGCACCGGCAGATCCTGCTCCCGACGGGTGTTCTTGTCGGCCGGGGTGTACCGCGCGGTGAACGACTGGCTGGGGAACTTGGCCCCCGGCGCCTTGACGCTCTTGCCCCGGGCCATCTCCAGGTACCCGCCGACCTCCGGGAGCTGCATACCCGCCTGCTTCAGCGCGTCGGCGAGCGCCTTGATCTTCGTGTTGCTGACGTACAGCGTGCGCTTGCCGTCGTCCTCGGGAAGCTGGACCTCCTCGTAGTCCTTGCCCTCCCAGGTGACGCCGGTGGGCTCGCACTGAAGCTCGATGACCATCATCTCCACGGGCCGGGCCGACTCCGTCGGGATGGTGAGCTGGGACTGCGGGGTGGGCTTCTTCCCCTGCCAGAACAGCAGCTCGCGGGTCTCGTTGTCGGTCTGCTGCGCCATCCGCCAGTCGGTGATGGTGCCGGCGACGACGTGGCCGACCTTGGGGAACTTGGCCCCGACCTTCTTCTCTCCCGAGAGGAAGCGAACGGCCTTCACCGCGTCCGCGCTGAACGGGTCCGTCATCGTGGTCATGTGTGCCCTGCTTTCCTTGGGTTCGTGTGTTCCTTGGGTGTTCCCGCCGCCGGTGGCGAGGGAGGGGAGCCGGTGGAACGTGGCTCCGGTGCGCGGCCGGGTCTCGAACCCGAATCTCCCCGGACAGACGGCTCGGGGGAACCGTTGTCCTGTAGGGGCTCTGAGCCTGTGAGGGCTGCTCCAGTTGAGCTACCGCGCGACCAGCGTTTTACGGCCGCCGCCAGACCCCGAGCCGCCCGCCGATGTTGCGTGTCGCCCAGGGGGCTGTGTCGCTACGACGGCGCGTCGTTGGGTCTCTCAAGGCCCCGGAGCCGGTGGGGTTGAGCCCCGGGGCGGTCTCTGTGGAGTTGTTCCGGGAGGATCTATGACGCTATGTCACGAATGCTTGTTCCGCCCGGACTTGCTGTGCTCCGTATGCTTTTATGATACCCCGGAAGCTGATTTAGTTAAACCCTACTCAGCCACCGGGTTCGGCGAGTTCCTTGAGTCGGTTCTGCATGACGGCCACCAGCTCGTCCACCTTCGTGTCGGGCAGGCCGGCCGCCTTCGCCTCCTTCCACACCGCCGACGCGTCGCCCTTGGACGTGACCGCTAGGGCCTTGTCCTTGAGGGACGGCGGCCGGACCGTGGTCCGCGTGGTGACGCCGGTGTCCGGGTCGTGGTCGCCGGCCATCGGGGCGGCCTTGACCACCGCAGCCGCCCGGGACGGGGCGAACGTGTCCCCAGCCTCGGAGACCATGACCGGGGAGGCGAGGGTACGGACGTTGCGCCAGGCCCTCACCCGTTCGCACAGCACGGCCGCGTTCCAGCCGCTCTCCAGGTCGACGCCGTAGACGGTCGGCGTCTTCTCGGATTCCTTGTCCACCGGCAGGTGAATGACGATCCCGGCATCCGTGCGGACTTTCGTCCCCGGCTTGTCGAACCGGCTCAGCGGGTCCGGCTCCCAGACCTCGTCGTGCCGGTCCCACACCCCGGCCGTGTTGATGCCCTGTGCGTACGTGCCGAGCTGGATTGCGATCTCCTGCCAGCCGTAGTCCAGGTCCCGGCCGGTCTTCTTGTCGCCGATCACGTACTCGCCCGGCTGGAACCGGACTTCGGCCCGGCCGATCTTCAGCACGAGTGGCTTGGTGACCTTGTAGCAGTTGTCCGAGGTCCCGGCGACGCCGTACTGCTTGACGACCGTCGTGAACTCGATGAGGTGCGGCACCGGTTCGAGACCGGTCTCCTCCAGCAGGCGGATGTACGTCTCCACCATCCCCCGGCAATCCGCCGGGACCTGGTCCAGGATGCTGCGCGGGCCGCCGGGGGAGTGCCATGCCCGGTCCGCCATCTCCGTGAAGGAGTGCATCGCGGTGCCGAGGTTGGCCGCGACCTTGTCCCCGGCGGCGTTCTTCAGCTCCGCCGTCAGCTCGTCCAGCAGGGCCTTGTCCGCCCGGACGTGCTTGCCGTGCGCCCGCGCCACGATGTCCGGACGCATCGTCGCCCCGAGCAATGCCATCCGCAGGCCCCACTGGGACAGGGCGTACGTGTCGCTGATGGACTTGGCGAACGTCGTTGCCCGGGTCCAGGCCTTCTCCTTGCCGGTGTCCGGGTGCGGGATCAGGTACCTGCCGTACCGGTCGCGCTTGGTCTCCTTCTCCCCGTGCGACCCCGAGCCACCGGCGAGGAACTGCGCCGCCGCATCGGCCTGGTTCTGCGTCCCGTTCGATGCAGGGGCCGCCGGCCGGCCGCTGCCGAGGAAGGCCGCTGCTGCCGCGCTCTGGTCAGTCGTCACCGCAGCACTCCTGCCGTTCCCAGCCGCCTTCGCCGTCGGCGCGGATGATGTCACCGATTCCGATTTCGGCGAAACAGCCGGCGCACTCGCCTTCGTACCCTGCGGGGAACCATGGGCCGGGCTCGTCGGCGTAGCCGTGGCCGTTGAACTCGTTGCGGATGCCGCCGAAGAACGAGGCGACGCGATCAGCGTCCTGTCGTCCGTGCATTCCTTGGTCTCCTGTTCCGTGGTCACCTCGGTCGCCGGGTCCCCAGCGCCGCAGTATTCGCAGAATGACCCGCTGTGCCCGAACTTGCCGTCGTCACCCCAGGCGTAGCTGTGGCGGCACGGCTCGCGGTCCACCAGCTCGTCCGGGTTCTTCAGCTCGCCGGTGCGTCCCTTGTGCGGGCCGTCCACGACGACGGCCTCCACCAGGCCGTAGCCCGCGCTCGTCACGCGCATGAGCGTGCCGCGCCGGGTGAAGTGGTCGCCCTCCTCCAGCTCGCCGACGCGGACCGGGCCGGACGTCGCGTCCTGCGGTGCGGGCGCCCGCTGAACCACCTCGTTCAGGTTCGTCAGCTCGCCGGTGCGGCCTTTATGCGGGCCGTCCATCACCTCGGCCAGCACCGAGCTACTCGACTCCCGTTCGGTCAGGCGCATGAGCGTGCCCTTCCGGAGGAAGTAGTCGCCCTCGTCCAGCTCACCGAGACGCGTCTGGGGGTCGTCCTCCGGGTTGTACTGCCCGGGGGCGCTGTCGTCGTCCGGGCAGCCGCAGCCCGCGCGGTGCGTCTCCGGGTGCGGGCAGTTGGGCAGCTCGGGGTCGGGGCCGACGTCGTGCGCGTGTCCGTCGCGGGGTTTCCCGCAACGGGTGCAGGTGCCCAGCCGCTCCGCGTCCTCGGCGTCCACGCGGGCGGTGCACGCGGCGCAGGCCACGGTGCCGTGCGGGACGTCCGTGCCGCAGCCCGGGCACCGGTGGTCGTCGGTGTCGCACTTCTCGCAGTAGACCCCGCCTCCCTTGATCCGACCGTATTGGTCCATCGTCGGGACGTCGTTACCGGCCTCCCTCAGCACCGTGCAGTCCGGCGCCTGGTACGTTTCCTCCGGCCCCGGGTGGATCCACTCCACCCCGGACGGGTCGGTGTAGTTGTGGTTCAGCGCCGGGTCGAGCGGGACGCCGAGGGCGGCCGACGCGGTGCGGTCCATGCGGGCCGTCGTCTCCGCTTTCTCCTCCGGGCTGCGCTGCTCTAGCACCTTGATGGCCTCGTCCGTCAGCCGGGACATCCGAGCGTCGGCAGCCTTCTGCTCGCCGGTGCGGTAGTCCGTGGCAACGACGGCCGCCAAGCGCTCCTGCTCCGCAGCCGACAGTCCGCCGCCGCCGCTGTGCATCGACGGCCGCCCGGTGTGCGTGGCTGGCGCCGCGTCCATGAACCGCTCAGCCTGTGAGCGGGCCTCATCGTTCGCCGGTCCGTCGCAGCCCGGGCACGCCACAGCGTCGCAGTTGAAGCACGTACGGACCGGCTGACCGAAGTCGTCAGTCTCCACAGTTTTGAACTGGTCGGCCATGGTCCGCTGCGTCACCGTCGCCGGGTCCACGCCCCACGGAGCCGCGCCGGTGCCCTCGGTCTCCGCCATGGCGTCCAGCTCAGCGTCGCTGACCGGCTTCCCGGCAGCGCCGTGGCAGCCGTAGCACTGGCCGACCGGAACGTGCTCGCAGTCGGCCGCGAGGGTGGCCACGAGACCGTCCGTCGTGCCGATGAGGTCCGGGTAGGTGCCCAGCGGGAAGTCGCTGCCGCCCGGGCACTGACGGGGCGTCTGCTCGGGGGTGAGGTGAGACCGAACCCGGCCGTTGCCGGTGAGCTGCGCCGGATGCTTGCACAGGCGGCACTGAGACCGGCCGGCCTCCATGTCCTCGGCGAGAGCGACGCCCGCCGCGCCGGCCGGGGGCTGTCCGACGCCCTTGCACTTGCGGCTGTCGGGCCCGGCCTGGAAGTCGGGGTTCTCGGTGAAGTGGTGACGGATCGTCTTGTTCGCCGTCACGGTGTACTCGTTGCCGCACACGGAGCACGGCTTCCGCTCAGGGGTCGTCTGAGTCATTGCGGTACCTTCCTGCTTCCTTGGTCAATGGCCTAACGGCCAGGTGGGGAGGGCCGCCGCAACCCTCCCCGGGATCATTCGTTGGAGTCCGGCTGCTCGCAGTGCACGCAACGCATTTCGCCAGCTTCCCGGGACCACGCGTACTCGTGTCGGTGGGGGCGCCGGGCGTCACAGCCCTCGCAGATGCCTGCCTGGGTCTTGGTCGCAAGGTCGTACGGGTAGAAGTGCTCGCAGGTCGCGACGTCCGGCGCCTCGCCTGTGAAGGGGTCAGTGAGTCGCTTGCGCTCACTGTCCGTCCATTCGCACATCGTCTTGTACTCGGTCTGGAAGTGGTCGACGGCGCTGCCGATGGCCCGCAGGGCGGAGGACTCCAGCTCCCCGGTCTCGTACGGCATGTCCGCCCGGTCGGCCGCCTCCTTGAGCGCCTTCATGGCCAGGGCGATCTCCTCGCGGATGACCGTCCGAACCCGTGCCTCGTCCATTTCTTGGTCCCCGTTCCTGTGGTTTAGCTAAATCATACCCCGGACGTCCGGGGGAGGAAACGGTCCAGCTTGCGCGAAGCGATGGTGACCGCGTAGAGGTCCGAGGCGAGGCCCGCCCGGATCCCGTCCGGCACGGTGTGACCGGCGTACCGCAGCAGGCCGACCAGCTTCGGGGAGGCCGGCTTCTTACGCCACGCGGCCGACTTGGTCATGTTCAGCGCGGAGCGGTCCATGGCCTCGGTCTCCGCCCAGGCCATCGCCATGCCGAGGTCCAGGCCTTCGTGCAGCCGCTCCCACGTACCGCGCGCCGGCGCGTAGGCGACGTCCCACTTCTCCGTCTCCTCCCGCGATGGCCACAGCAGGATCTCCCCGTTGTCGCCCAGCGGGATGAACTGGATACCGCCGTGGGTGCGCAGCCACGAGTAGGCGGCCGACGCCTTGAACAGGTCCAGGTCGCGGTGCTTCAGCTCGAACCGCAGCGAGCCAGCCGGCACGACCTCGTCCTTGTAGGACTCCTCGCGCTCGTAGGCTTCGGCCAGCGTCTCGCCGTCCTTCACCTCCCGGATCTCCGCCCCGGGCTCCAGGTCCACCAGCGTGCACAACGACCCGCCCTCACCGGCGAGGATGAGCACCAGCGCGTCCTGCTTGCCGGTGGCCGGGCTCGGCCGCAGCACGCGGCCGACCATCTGAATGAACAGGGGCTCCGACTTCGTCGGCCGGGCGATCACCGCGCAGTCCGCGAACGGGAAGTCCGCGCCCTCGGTGAGCACCATGCAGTTGACCAGCGTGCGCACCTCGCCGGTGCGGAACCGGCGGTAGATGTTCAACCGCTCCTCGCGGGGCGTTCCGCCGTGCACGTACGCGGCGTCCGGCAGGGCCTCGGCCGTCGCCCGTGCGACCTCCACCGTCGGGGTGAAGACGATCGGGCTGCGTCGGCCGGCTGCATGCTCCTCCAGCACCTTGGCGATGATCTGCGGGCCGCCGGCCTCCATCAGCGCGTCGCCCAGAGAGGAAGCGGTGTAGTCGCCCCGGGACTTCTTCACGTCGCCGAGGTGGAGGGTGTCGACGTCGATCAGCTTGGACTGGACGTCCACGAGGTGGCCCCGGGACATCATCCACAGCGGGGAGCGGGTGTAGACCGCGTCCTCCCACACGCTCCCGAGGCCCTGGCCGTCCCCGCGCGCCATCGTCGCCGTGAACCCCACGGCCCGGGTTCCGGGCATCCCGCTGTAGCAGCCGAGGCCGGCGAGGATGTTCCGGTAGCTGACGGCCGCCGCGTGGTGGCATTCGTCAACGATCACCAGGCCGACCTTGCCGCACTTCTCCTGCGAGTCCACCAGGCGGTTGAACCGCTTCTCCCGGGCGAGGGTCTGCACCGAGCAGACCATCACGTCGGCCGCGACGTTGTCGGCCGAAGCCTTCACCTTGCCCGTGAACAGGCCCGGCTCGGTCTGCTTCAGCTTGTTGAGCGTCTGGTCGGCCAGCTCGTCGCGGTGCACGAGTATGACCACGCGGGTGCCCTCGGCCGCGATGTGCTCAGACGCCATGCGGGAGAAGATGACCGTCTTGCCGGCGCCGGTCGGGAGCACGACGGCGGGCCGCTGCATCCCGTCGGCCCACGCGGCCTGCACGGCGTCGATGGCCTCGCGCTGATACTCGCGGAGCTGGAGGGTCTGGCTCATTGGCCTGCCTCCGCCGACTTGATGAACTCCTGAGCGCGCTCGTTCGGGCAGTCGTTCTCACCGAACCAGCCGTGTTCCTGGCAGTAGCCGTGGTGGTCCAGGGAGCAGGCCCCGGGGTCGATGAAGTCGTCCACCAGCGGCACGGCGACGTCCAGCGTGGAGCTGACTCCAGCCCGCCAGAAGTGCGCCTCCGGCTGGTCCCAGTTGGGCCGCAGGGTCTCGGGGACGGTCACGCCCCGGTACGTCTCCGGGCCGTCGGTCGGCGACGCCGGCGGGGTAGCTGTGCGCGCGTCGGTGAGGGTCTTCAGCCGCTGCACGTGGTCGGGGCTGAGCGAGTCGAGCATGCCTAGCAGCTTGCGGTCGGTGTCGTCGCTCATGCGGCCTGCGCTCCTTCGAACTCTTCCACCGCACGGACCCACGCCGTCTGCGCGAGCGCCGCCGCTACCCACGTGTCGATCCCGTGGCGGGCGATCAGGTGCTCCCACAGGTCGGCGAAGTGCTCACCGTCGTCCGGCCCGCCGCACGGGGTCGTCCACCAGCAGTGCGGGCAGTCGACGTGCGGGCCGGTTGCGGCGCGGGGCGTTGCACTCCACCGGCCGAGCGTTTCGGAGAACAGCAAGCCGTCCTCTACGTCGGAGCCGACGCGGTTCAGCGCTGCCGCGTAGGCGGCCTGTTCCTTGGTCATGAGTCCGTGATCCTCCCAGCGGGGTGCACAATCACCGAACCCGCACTTCACGAGGGGGTTGCGGGGATCTGTGACGTCACCCCATCCGCGCCCGGCGTCCCGGGTGTTCCTTGGTCAGTGGTCGGCGGGGCTCCGTCGGGCCCTCTGTCCGTTATGGTACCCACCGTGTAAGTGTGTGTAAACGCGGGTATCGTTGTTGCACGTACTTACGCACCATCAAGGAGGAGCAGTGCAGGAGTTCCTGACGGTCGCCCAGGTCGCAAGCCTCGCGGAGGTGCATCCGGGGTCCGTGTACCGGTGGCTGGACGACCCGGACGTGCCGCTGACCAAGCACAAGACGGCCAACGGCCGTGTGCGCATCCCCCGGGCCGAGGCCGAGGCGTGGGTGAAGCTGCGCAACACCCCCATCGTCGTCTCCGTCCCCGCCGCATCTCCGGTCGTCACGGGCGTCGGTGCGGGATGACCAGCCTGTACCAGGCCGTCAAGCCGATCCCCACCACCGTGCACGGGGTCACCACACGCTCGCGGCTGGAAGCCCGCTGGATCGTGTTCTTCGAACGCGCGGGCATCCCGTGGGAGTACGAGCCGCAGGCGTACCGCGTCGGCGACGGCCGGGGGTACCTGCCGGACTTCCGTATCCGGCCCCATCGTGGCGCTGACCAGGCGTGGATGGAGATAAAGCCGCTCGCGGATACCTTTGACGACCCACGCTGGAAGGGCCTCGTCACCGTCACCGGCCTGATGCTGTTCACGGTGCGCGGCCTGCACCGCAGGGGTGACGTCTGCGGGCGGGATCACACCGTCCGCGTCTGGCACCCGAGCGGCATGGTCGCCGACGTCCACCGCATGTGGACCGGCCCCGAGTTCCGGACGGCGTGGGACGCCGCTTCTGCGGCCCGGTTCGATCGTCGGCGCCCGGCCGGCCGGAAGGGGAGGAGAGAGTAAGTGCCCACACCCCCGCAGACCAAGGAAGCACTGACCAAGGAATCGAGGAACCGATGACCACCTACGTGGAAGCGAACGCGGGGCAGTTGTCCGATCACCACCGGGCGGAACTGGACGCGAGCGAGATCGCGCCGGAACACCGGGACGCTCGCGGCTACGAGACCCTCTACGGCACCGACGAGGACCGCGCACGGCTGCGCGAGGAGTCCATCCCGGTGTGGGCCTGGCGCGAGGAAAGTGCCTTTCCCGGACTGTTCATCCCCATCTACCGGGTGACCGGCGAGCGCATCGGTGCGCAGTTCAAGCCCGGTGTTCCGCAAGCGATGGGCGACAAGCCCGTGAAGTACGCGACAGCTCAGGGCAAGGCGTCGCGTCTCGACGTCCCGCCGCTCGTCGCAAACTCTGTACGCCTCGTCACGACTCCTTTGTGGATCACGGAGGGCGTGAAGAAGGCCGACTCCCTGGCATCCCACGGGATCGCGGCGGTGGCGCTCTCCGGAGTCTGGAACTGGAAGAGGCGGGGCGGCACGCTCGGAGACTGGGAGGACATCCAGCTCAAGGGCCGAACAGTCGTCATCTGCTTTGACTCGGACGCCCGGCACAACCGCCAAGTGCTGCAAGCTATGCGTCGCCTTGGCACCTGGTTGGAGTCCAAGGGCGCTGCCGACATCCGGTACCTGATCGTCCCCGAGGAGGTCAACGGGACGCAGGTCAAGGGCGTGGACGACTACTTCCACGCGGGGGGCACGCTGGAGGGGCTGCGCGACGCGGCCACCACCGAGAAGCCGAGCGACAACACACGGGACGCCGCGTTCTCCGACGCCGTGCTGGCGGACGCTGTGTGCATGGAGGCCCTTGAGGGTCGCTACCGGTGGGCCTCCGGGCTCGGGTGGATGCGCTGGGACGGCAAGGTGTGGACCGAGTGCACCGACGCCCAGGTGCTGGAGGAGATCCGGCAGTGGGCCCTCGCGGGCTTCCAGCGGGCACTCGACAAGCAGCGCGCCGAGCCGGGCAAGGACTACCGCACCGAGATGGACGGCTGGCGCGGAGCGCTGGCCGCATCCAAGCTGGGCAACTTGCTCAAGCTGGCCAAAGGTGTCAACGGCATCCTGTCCGACGCGACGGACTTCGACTACGACCCGGACGCGCTCAACTGCCAGAACGGCATCCTGGACCTGAAGACGGGTGTGCTCACCCCGCACGACCCTGACCGGCTCATGACGAAGATCACCGGGTGTGACTACGTCCCCGGCGCCACGCACCCCGACTGGGACACCGCGCTGGAGGCCGTCCCCGATGATTCGGTGGACTACCTCCAGATCCGCAACGGCCAGGGCATCACCGGCCACACCCCGCCGGACGACGTCATCCTCATCTGCCAGGGAGGAGGGTCCAACGGCAAGTCTTCGATCATGGACACGCTTGCCAAGGCGGCCGGCACGCGCGGCGGGTACCACACGGCCGTCGCTCACCGGGCCCTGCTCGGCAACGCGAGTGAGAACCACCCCACCGAGATGATGGACTTCCTCGGGGCCCGGCTCGCGGTGCTGGAGGAGACGCCCGAGGCGAAGAAGCTGGACGTCAACCGGGTCAAGCAGCTCGCAGGCACCGAGCAAATCAAGGCGCGCAAGATGCGTCAGGACAGCGTGACCTTCCGGACGACCCACACCCTGATCATCAACACCAACCACCGGCCGCTCGTGGAGGAGTCCGACCACGGCACGTGGCGCCGGCTCCAGATGCTGTGCTTCCCGTTCACGTTCAGGAAGCCCGGGGAGGCGTGCACAGGGCCCTACGACAAGCCCGGTGACCAGATGCTCCGTCAGCGGCTGCGGACGGACGACGGGCCGCGTACGGAGGCCGCCCTGGCGTGGCTCGTCGAGGGGGCCCGCAAGTGGTACGCGGCGGGGCAGATCATGCCGCCCGCTCCGAAGCGGGTGGAGGACGACACGCTGAGCTGGCGCCGGGAGTCGGACCTGATCCTGTCGTTCATCGGGGACGTCCTGACGTTCGACTGGAACAGCCACATCCTCGCCCGGGAGCTGCACGAGGTCTTCAACAAGTACCTGGAGGACAAGGGCCACCGGGAGTGGACGGACCGCACGTTCGTCTCCCGATTCGGAGGCCACGACGAGTGCGCGCGGAACGGCGTGCAGCGGAAGAAGATCCGGGCTCGTGACGGACGGTCGACGCTGGGCGGTCACGAGCCCAAGGGCGTCAACTACCAGGCGTGGCTCGGAGTGCGCTTCCAGGACCCGAACGGAAAAGACCCGGTCAACGCCGGTGGAGACGAAGGTGTACCCCCTGTACCCTCTTCACCTCATAACCGTGAAATCTCTTCACGTATAGGAGTTACCGGAGTAGGGGGTACAGGCGGTACACCTCCTCAGACGGCCCCCGATGCGGACCCGTTCGGAGAAGATCCATTCGGCGAAGCGGAAGCCGATCACGCGGCCCGCGCGGTCACCGTCCCCGCCCCGTCCCCGGCTCCCGAGGCCGAAAGCGTCCCGTCGCGCGCCGGCGGCGTGATCGGGTTCGACATCGAGTCTCATTCGGCCAAGCGGCTGTTCACCCACACCGACCTCGGCGGCGACCCGTACACCAAGCTGTCCGGCTACGTCACCGAGGACGGCACGGAGGTCGTCGTCAACTCCGTGCAGGAGCTGATCAAGCGGCTGGAGGACGCCGACGAGATCTACGGCCACAACCTGCTCGGGTTCGACCTCATGGCCCTCGCCCGCCACCACGGCGCCGACTACGACAAGCTGGCCGCCAAGACGGTGGACACCATGCGGTGGGCGATGACCGTGGACCCGCCCGGCGCCAAGGGTGAGAAGCCTTGGTCCGCCAAGGGCTACTACAGCCTGGACGGCCTGGCGGCCCGGCTCGGCATGCCCGGCAAGACGGACAACCTCCGGGCCCTCGCCATCAAGCACGCCCCGGAAGAGATCGACGGGCGCAAGCTGACCGACGACGAGCGGGCCGAGATCGGATACGGCAGGATCCCCGAGGACGATCCCGAGTACCGCGCGTACTTCAGCGGCGACCTGAAGGCCACCCGGGGCGTGCGGCGCGCTCTGGGTGAGCCTTCGGATTACGTCCGGCGCGAGATGCGTGTAGCCCACCTCCAGCACCGTATGACCTACAACGGCTGGCGCGTGGACGTCCCCGAGCTGACCCGGTTGGTGAAGGCTGAGGCCGACAAGCGGCAGGAGTCGCTGGAGTGGCTGCACGAGAACTGCGGTGTGCCGTTGACCAAGTCGGTCGGCAGGGGTCGGGGCAAGAACCGTGTCTTCACGGACGAGCCGGTGCTGGCCCCCCTGTCCACCAAGGAGGGTCGGGGCGCTCTCGTTCGGGCGTTCGCCGATCGGGGTCTGCCGTACTACCTCAAGACGGCTTCCGGGACACTCGCCACCAGCAAGGACGCGCTGGGCGAGGGCGCCTACCTGGTGGGCAAGGGCAAAGAGACCCGCGAGCTGCCCGCCCTGCTCAACCCGAACCGTCGCCCGTTCCACCCCGACGCGGACTGGGCCGCGATCGAGGAAATGGCAGGCCACATCGTCACCGTGACGTCCTCGGTGCAGAAGTACGCGGAGATCCAGAAGCACCTCATCGGAGACCGGGTGCACCCGAAGGTCGGTGACCTCCAGGCGTCCGGCCGGTGGGCGTACATCAACCCGTCGGTGACCAACATGGGCAAGCGTGGCGGCAAGGTCCACCAACGGCGCCCGATGATCGCCGACGACGGCATGCTGCTGATTGCGTTCGACCTGGACCAGGTCGACATGCGCGCCGTGGCCGGACACAGCCAGGACGAGGCGTACATGGCCCTGTTCGGTCCGGGCATGGACGCGCACAGCATGGTCACCGACGCCGTGTTCGGCCGGGACAACTGCGGGTGCACCGGGCCGAAGCACACCTGTGAGTGGCGGGACAAGTCCAAGGCGTCCGGCCACGGCTGGAACTACGGGATGGGCGTGGACAGCCTTGTCCTCCGCCAGGGCGTCGAGCGGGCGGTGGCGCAGCAGTTCGACGACCAGATGAACAGCCAGTTCCCGGGGCTGTGCGCCTGGAGGACCGAGGTCCGCGAGCGGGGCAAGGCTGGCGAGCTGCTGGACAACGGCTTCGGCCGGCTCATGCGCTGCAACCCGGACCGGGCCTGGACGCAGGCCCCGGCCCTCATGGGCCAGGGCGGCGCCCGGGACATCATGTGCGAGGCGCTGCTGCGGCTCGTCGACCGGGCCCCGGAGGCGACGGAATGGTTGCGCTGCGTCGTGCACGACGAGGTCGTCCTGTGCGTCCCCGAGAACCGCGTGGAGGAGATCACGGCCACCGTGCTGGACGCGTTCACGTTCGCTTTCAAGGGCGTGCCGATCACGGCCGGCGCGAGCAAGGCGGCCGTGTCGTGGGATGCGTGCTACGCGAAGGACTGACGGCCATGGACGACGTGATCGAGTGCCCCCTGTGCGGGGGCCAGGTGGACCCGGGTCTGATGGACGACTCGCTCAAGGGCTCGCACGTCCCGGCGCACGGGCCCGGCGGGTGGCGGCTGTGCGAGGCGTCGGGCCTGCTGGTCGATGAGGCCCTGGCCATAGCCATCCTGCGGGCAGAGGGCGGCGAGCGCCTGCGTCTGGCGGCTCACCCGTGAAGAGGCGCCGGGGCAGCTCCAAGGGGTTGTCTCGGCACCCCAACCCTGGTTTAATTAAATCGAATGAGCGGGCCGTTCGGCGATCCACGCCCCGGCTGGTCTCATGACCAAGGAATCAAGGAATGGAGTTCCCATGAGGGTTTCTGTCGACGTCCTCGCGGTGCTGGACCGTGCCGAGACCGACGGCAACGCCCTGCGGCTGACCGGGCAGCTCGACCGGAAGCTGTATCTCGACACCGACAAGGTGCTCAAGGCGGCTGGCGGTAAGTGGAACCGAAGCAAGCGCGCCCACTTGTTCGACGGTGACGCGGCCGACGCCATAGAGCCCGTCATCCTCACCGGAGAAGTCGTCAGCGCCAAGCAGCAGTTCGGGTATTTCCCGACCCCGGCGCCCGTCGTTCAGCAGGTCATCGACCTGGCCCGCATCGAGCCGGGCATGCGCGTGCTGGAGCCGTCAGCTGGCAGGGGCGCTCTCGCCCTCGCCGCTGTCCGGGCCGGTGCGGTCGTGGACTGCGTGGAGATCCAGCCCGAACATGCCGAGGCGCTGAGGGATGAGCACCACCCGGACATCACCGTGACCGTCGGCGACTTCCTCACTACCGACCCACAGGGTGCGTATGACCGGGTGGTGATGAACCCGCCGTTCGCCAGGCAGGCCGACATCACCCACATCCTGCACGCGTACGAGCACCTGCGGCCGGGAGGCCGTCTGGTGTCGGTCATGTCGGCAGGCGTCGCTTTCCGGGAGACGGCCCTCACCCGCCGGTTCTGGGCGCTGCTCAAGGACGTGGACGGATGGACGGTCACTCTGCCGGACAACGCCTTCAAGGAGTCGGGGACCGGCGTGCGGACCGTCATCGCGGTTGTCCCACGCCCGTACTGACCGATGACAGAACCGGGGCCGGGAGAACCACCCGGCCCCGGGCCACGATCAAGGAAGGCGGGACCCGTGGACTGGAAGCAGAAGGAAGCGGCCGAGCGGAACAAGCGCATCGCGGCGGCCCGGCAGTGGGAGACCGCGCAGGGCAAGCCGGACGCCGGCTTCCCCAAGTGGTACGAGGACACCGGTCGGACGGACAGCTACGCCGAGGCGTACGCCGCGTGGCTGGTGTCGCCCGCCAAGATCGAACGGTGGGCCGAACGGAGCGGCATCTTCGTGGGCCGGGGCTTCGCCCGGTGGTACATCGAGACCGACCGCACGGACTCCTACGCGGACGCGTACGAGATCTACCGGGAGCGGAGGGCCGCACGGTGACCGTGTTCGTAAGGGCATTCCTGCGCTGCAACGGCTGTCACGAGATGTTCGACAGCAGCACCGTTCCGTCGGCCGCCACCGTGACGGAGGCTCGCCGAGACGCGAAGCGCGCAGGCTGGGTCAGCAAGCGTGGCGGACGGGACTACTGCCCGGGGTGCAAAGAGACGGAGGCCGACCGGTGAACGCACGAACGATAGCCGAGCTGGATCTGCGCCGGGCGCAGCTCGCCGCCAAGGCCGAGACGCTGCGCGAGGAGTGGCTGACCCTGCCCGCCGGGCCCCGGGCCAGCACCCTCGGCAAGCGCATCAAGGCCATCGAGGAGCAGGCCGGCGACTACGCGGAGATTCTCCGGCTCGTCAGGGCCTCGTCGGTGAAGGCGATTCGAGCCGTCATCGAGCAGCACCCGGCACCGGCGGAGGGCTGAGCGGTGGGCCGGGCGAGCAGCGGCGGGACGTGCCCGCTGTGCGGCAACTACGCCTCGTTCACCGCCACGGGGAAGTTGTACCGGCACAAGGGCAACGTGCCGAAGCTGGTCGCGGCGGGCCGCGTGGAGTGCCGCGCGGCGGGTGTCCTGTTCGGGGTTGCGCAGCGGATGCGCGCCAACAAGGACGCCGGACGTCACCCGCAGCGCAACGAGGACGGGACGTGGCTGTACGTCTGCCCCCGGTGCGGCCGGGAGGCGAAGCCCTGGCCCGTCGAACGCGCGGGCAAGTGCGCGCCGGCGCGGTGGGTGCACTGCATCCGGCCGCCGCTGCAACTGCCGATCAAGGAAGCGAGGAACGAGGGGTGAAAGCGCCCGGCTCCATCGACGTTGCGGACTACCGCGACGAGGTGGCCCGCAACGAGCAGGACCGGCCCGACGACTACCACCCGGCTACGGCCGACGAGCCGCGCCGGATCCTGACCTGGAACGGCGAGGCGCTCGGCGGTGCGAACAACGGTGAGGGGCACGGTGACTGGACTCCTCGCCGGAACGTCACGGTGCACGTGGCAGTCACGGGCTCCGGATACGCCTACGGCACGTCGGTGGCCGCTTGCGACGGTTCGATGGAGCTGGGGGAGTCGGCGGAGTTGTCGTGCCTCGTCGAGCTGAGGAAGGTAGACAGCCGGCTGCTGTGCCGGCGTCCGGGATGCCGGGCGTTGATCAAGGAAGCGAGGAACGAGGAATGAGCACAGATCACCCGTACACCTGGGACGACGTACGCAGCCGCCCCGCTGATGACCTGGCCGTCGGGGACACGTGGGTCAACCCCGGCACCGGGGCCGCGTATCTCGTCGGCAAGGACGGCCGCGTGAGCGGCGCCGGGATCGCGCACGCGATGCCGATGGAGGGCGTTGCGTGGACCGTCACGGCCCGGAAGGGCAAGCGCATCACGGCGCGCAGCCAGACCGGGGCGACGCTGACGGGTGAGTTCCCGGCTGGGCACCGCGTGCTGATCGTCACCGAGGAAGCGAGGGCCGGGGCGTGAGCGTCCATCTGGAGTGTGACCGCTGCGGGTTCCAGGAACAGACGGGTTCCGTGATGCTGTTCGCCGGCACCTGCGGTCCCGGGATCCCGGTGGCCCGGCCCGAGCTGCCGAACGGCTGGACGCGGCCCCGGCTCCCCAACGAGGACGGCTCCGCCGACGAGCGGGAGCTGTGCCCCGGGTGCAAGGCGGACCTGTTCGCGTTCATGCGGGGCGTCGCCATCCCGGGCGGGACCACGGCGGCAGGAGTCTGCCGGGGTTGCGGCCACGCGGCTCACAGCAAGCCGTGCCGAGAACTGACGATGCCGGGTGCGCCCGGCGACGTGGACGAGTGCGGCGACGTGGACGGTGCAATCCAAGCCGTCTGCCCTACGTGCGGCCCGGTCACCCTCGAACCCCATCCACGTATGGCGGTCCAGCGGTGCAGCAACTGCAAAGAGCACCTGGCCCCGCTCACCGAGTCGAGTGCACCGACCGACGACTGACCGCCCGATGAACCACCGAGCCCCGGAGCCTCACGGCCCGGGGCTTCGTCGTACTCCGGAATGATCATGGGCTGCTCCGGTCTTAACATCGCCGCGTCCGTCGACCAGGCGAAGGGGCCGCGATGACCACGACCGTCGGAACCGAACAGGTTTCGCTGGAAGATCTCACCCCGTTCCCCGGTAACGCGCGCCGGGGCAACGTGGACGTGATCCTGGACAGCCTCCGGGCCAACGGCCAGTACAAGCCGCTCACCGTGCGCCGGCAGGGCGAGGAGCTGACGATCCTCGCCGGGAACCACACGTACCTCGCGTTGCTGCGGCACGAGGAGTCCGGCCGTGAGGCGTGCCAGGACTGGGAGCTGACGCACAACCGGCCGTGCCAGCTCTGCATCAACGTGGACGCCGACGACCCGACCGCTCTCGCGCACCTCATCGAGTGCGACGACGACACCGCCACGCGCATCAACCTGGTGGACAACAAGTCGGCCGACGACGGCGACTACGACGACGAGGCCCTGGCGGCCCTGCTCGCTTCCCTGGACGACGACCTGGTGGGCACAGGCTACGAGGTGAGCGAGGCCGACCTGTTCGGCCAGCAGGCGGAGACACCCGAGTTCGACGCGACCGCCGTCCCCGCCTCGGTGCCACCTACGGAGTTCCCGTCCTATGACGAGGACATCGAGACCGAGCACCGGTGCCCCAAGTGCGGGTACGAGTGGTCGGGGAAGTCCCGGTGACCGACAAGCCCCCGTACCGCGTCCCGTCCATGGAGGAGATCCGGGCGCTGTCGTGGAACGGCTTCAACGCCGTGTCGACTTTCAGCGGGTGCGGCGGGTCGTCCCTCGGCTACCGCATGGCCGGCTTCAGAATGCTGTGGGCCTCTGAGTTCGTCCCCGCCGCGCAGGACACTTACCGTGCCAATGCAGCGCCGCATACCGTGCTGGACACCCGGGACATCCGGGAGGTCAAGGGGCAGGACGTCTTGGACGCGTGCGGCCTCGGCGTCGGGGAGATCGACCTGTTCGACGGGTCACCGCCGTGCGCCTCGTTCTCCACGGCCGGCAAGCGTGAGGCCGGCTGGGGCCAGGTGAAGAAGTACAGCGACACCCAGCAACGTACGGACGACTTGTTCTTTGAGTACGCCCGACTCATCGAGGAGACGCAGCCCCGGGTGTTCGTCGCTGAGAATGTCGCCGGGCTGGTCCGGGGCACGGCCAAGGGATACTTCAAGCTGATCTTGGCCCGGCTGCGCGCGTGCGGGTACCGCGTGTCCGCCCGGGTGCTGGACGCCTCGTGGCTCGGCGTCCCGCAGTCTCGCAACCGGCTCATCTTCGTGGGCGTGCGCGAAGACCTCGGCATGGACCCGGTGCACCCTGGCCCGCTGCCGTACCAGTACACCGTGCGGGACGCACTGCCGTGGATCCTCGCGCAGGGAGACAACGGCGGGTTCGGCGGCGGGTCCATGCGCGCGGCTGACCAGCCGTCCCCGACCATCGGTGCGGACCCCGGCACCGGGAACGGCAACTTCCCGCCGTCTCGGGTCATCGCGGAGCCCCGCGTGTTCCACGACACGTCCGGCCAGTTCAGCGCAGGTGACGTGACGGACAAACCGTCACCAGCGATCACGGTAGGCGGAACAGCCACGAGCGCATGCCACTACCAAGTGCGCGGCGAGGCGGAACCGGTCACCCACGACCCGGAGACCGGCCAGGCCTTGTCCATCAAGGGGTACGCCATCGGGGACGACTGGGAGAAGCTACGGCCCGGCGAGAAATCGCAGAGGTACTTTCACGTCCGACGTCAGCACCCGGACCGGCCGTACGACACGGTGATGGCTGCACAGGGGCAAGGCGGCCCGGGTTTCACAGGTCCGACACACTGGACCGAGGCCCGGAAGCTGACGCTTCAGGAGCTGCGCGCTATCGGCGGGTTCCCGGCCGACTTCGTGCTCACCGGGACGTACGCGCAGCGCTGGGAGCGCATCGGCCGGGCCGTGCCGCCAGTGATGATGTCCCACATCGCCGCCACAGTGCGGGACCGGATCCTCGTGCCGCTGCGTGAGGCAGGGGCGATCTGATGTGCGGTCTGGTCGCCGCCGCCGGGCATCTCGACCTCGGCCGGGCGGTTACCGCTCTCGCACACCGGGGCCCGGACGCGTCAGCCGTCGCGGAGTCCGGCGGCTGCACCCTCGGGCACACTCGGCTGGCGGTCCAGGACCCGCAGGAACGGTCCGACCAGCCGTACCGCGACGGCCCGGTGCTGCTCGTCTACAACGGGGAGCTGTTCAACGCGGGCGCCGTGCGGCGAATGGTCGAACGTGCGGAGCCGGGCCGCACCTGGCAGACATCCGGCGACACGGAGGTCGTGGCGGCAGCCCTGGCTGTCCTCGGCCCTGCTCGCGCGCTGCCCGTCCTGGACGGCATGTTCGCCCTGGTGTGGACGGACGACCGGGAGCCTGGCGTGTTGCACGCGGCGCGTGACCGGCACGGGGAGATCCCGTTGCACGTCCACCGGGCCCGGCCGGTGCTCTACGCCTCGGAGCTGAAGGCGTTCACCGCACTCGGTCGTCGCTGCGGCCCGGCCGTGATGGACGTCGGCCCAGGGGAGTGGTGGAGCACGGACGCAACCAGCGGCGCCACCTCCCGGCGGGCCTTCCACCGGCTCACCGCGCACCCGGCCGACTGGACCCTGGACAACGCGGCCGACGCTCTCGCCGGGGCGCTGGAGCGGGCCGTGGACCGGCGGGCTATCGCAGATGTTCCGGTGTGCTCCCTGCTGTCCGGCGGCATCGACTCCGCCGCCATCGCGCTGGAGCTGAAGCGGCATTACCCGGACCTGGTCTGCTACACCGCTCGCCTGGACCCGAAGTCACGAGACCTGCGCTGCGCCCGGGAAACGGCCGAGATGATCGGCGCCAAGTTGGTGGAGGTCGACATCCCGCCGCCGACGGCGGACGACCTCTCGCGCGTCGTCGCGCAGGTGGAGCTGGAGTACAAGGCCCAGGTCGAGATCGCGTGGCCGTGCCTCGCCCTCGCGCGGGCCATCCGCTCCGACGGCTTCAAGGTCACGTACAGCGGCGAGGGCAGTGACGAGCTGTGGGCCAGCTACGGGTTCGCCTACCACGGGCTGGCGAAAGCCGACTGGTACGCCTACCGCCGGGACCTGATCGCTGCACAGGCCCGGCGCAACTTCCCCCGTGTCAACAAGGCGTTCATGGCTCACGGCGTGGAGGGTCGCCTGCCGTTTCTGGACCCGGACGTCGTAGACCTCGCGCTGTCTCTGCCCCGGCACGCCGTTCAGGACGGTAAGGCCCGGCCGAAGGCTGTGCTCCAGCGCGCGTACCGGGGCCGGCTCCCCGAGTCCGTCACCACCCGGGCCAAGGTCGCGTTCCAGGACGGCCTGGGCCTCAAGACCGTGATCAGTGAAACCCTTCCAGACCCTGCGAGGTACTACCGTGCCGAACACCGACGACTCTACGGCTGAGACACCTGTGTACCGGGACGTGGCTGAGTCCTTCACCGCTGGCGCCTGGGCGTTCACCCCGGACGTGGTCGACGCGTTCGACAGCCACGTGCGCGCGTCCGTTCCGTTCTACGACGCGATTCAGGACCTGGTGGCGGGCCTGTCGGACTGGCTCGTACCACAGGGCGGCCTGGTGGCGGACCTCGGGGCAGCTACTGGCACCACGGTAGGCGCCATCCTCCAGCGCCAGGCGCACCGGGACTTGTCGGCCGTGCTGTACGACATCGAGAAACCGATGCTGGACCGGGCCGCTGAGAATCTGGCCGGGGTGCCGGCACGGCGCATCGACTACGTGCACGCGCCGATTCAGGAACCGCCGCTCCAGCACACGGACGCGGACCTGACGCTGTGCCTGTTCACGCTCCAGTTCCTGCCGCTACGTGAGCGGGTCGGGGCACTGCACCTGGCGCGGATGTCTGCCCGTGAGACGGGGGCGCTCGTCGTCGCGGAGAAGGTCCGCCCGCTGGACTCCCGGTGGCATGAGATCAGCACCGACTCCTCGCATGACTGGAAGGCCTCGCACGGCATCTCCCCGGACGGCATCCGGGCCAAGTCCCGGGCGCTGCGCGGGGTCCTCATAC
Organism: Streptomyces sp. NRRL S-455; assembly: GCF_000717875.1. Lineage (GTDB taxonomy): Bacteria > Actinomycetota > Actinomycetes > Streptomycetales > Streptomycetaceae > Streptomyces. Next base: position 57,718 of record NZ_JOCT01000029.1, on the reverse strand, counting down.
CGCACCCGCAGGACACGCTCATTCACTCGATCACAGCGGCCGGATGGCACGACCCGGAGATCCTGTTCCGCTGGCACCAGTGGGTCGTGGTCGGGGCGTTCGCCACGCGCTGCGGACTGTAGATGTCCGTTAAAGGATAGGGAGGGTTAAGTCATGGCGAGGGGTGATCCTCCGCACCGTCAGCCCAGTCACCGGGCCTATGTGGCGAAGCGCAGGGCTCGGGCCATCGAGCTGAAGAACCGGGGTCTGACCTGGCAGCAGGTCGCCGATCAGATGGCTTCGGACTATCCGGAGTATCTGGACGGTGAGGGCATCGCGTCGGCCGCGTACGCGTGCGTGGACGTTTCCCGTGCGCTGAAGCAGGCCAACAAAGAGCTGTCGATGGGCCTGGAGGAGTACCGTGAGGCGGCCCGGATGCGGCTGGACGGAATGCGCCGTCAGGTCCACGCGGTCCTCGCCCGACCGCACTACGTGCTGCACGCCGGGCAGATCGTCCACGGTCCTGACGGCCAGCCGCTGCGCGACGACGGGGTGGTCCTCGCGTGCATCGACCGTCTGCAACGCATCGAGGAGCGGCAGGCGAAGATCGACGGCACGGACTCCAGTGAGAAGCTGACCATCGCGCTGGACCGCCGGGTGGAGGAGGAGACGACGGTGGTCGTGGAGGCGATCCTGGCCGGCGCGAACGCCGTGGAGTTGGAGCCCGCGCAGCGGCAGCGAATGCTGGAGGCGGCCGGCGCGCACCTGCGCGTTGTGGAGGGCGAGGTCGTCGGCGAGACCGAGGAGCCGGAGTGACGACGGTAGGTGGTCACGGCATTCGGTGACATCATCCGGGGCCCGACCCACGACACAGGAGGCAGACGTGCCCCTTCCCACCGATGGCTTCACCACGGCGAGCGTCACCTACTCGCTCGCCACCAGCGACAACCTGCCCGTGAGCATCACCGTACGGACGGACAACGCGGGGCGGCGCGAGGCGTTCGAGCTGTTCCAGCCGTACCTGGAGGCGGCCCTGAACCAGCTCCGCAACGACTACGCCAACGGCACCGAGCAGGAGGTGCTCTACATCGAGCGCGCCTACAGTGCGGCCATGCAGGACCAGCTCGCCACCGAGTAACCGGCCGGCCGTCTGGGTACGACACCTGGGACGGCTGGTGCGCTCGCACCGCCTCGGCTTGAGGAACCGCCCGGCGCCGCACCGGGCGGTTCCTGCGTGTTCGGCGATTTCCCCGCCCCTGGCTACCATCCGGCCCACGGATCAGGGACCGAGGAAATGGGTGGCCATGCGCGTTCTGCTCACGGGTGCGTCGGGGTTCGTCGGCAGCCACGTCCTGCGCCACCTGCTGACGCACACCGACTGGGAGATCGTCTGCCCGGTTTCCTTCCACCACAAGGGTTTGCCGGCCCGGATCGCCTCGGCCGTGTGCGACACCGACTGGTCGCACCGCGTGGACATCGTGCACTGGGACATGCGGTCCCCGGCCGACCCGCTGACGCTGCACCAGTTCGGCGGCTGCGACGTCGTCATGAACGTGGCGAGCGAGTCGCACGTGGACCGCTCGATATCCCATCCGGTGCCGTTCGTGCAGAACAACGTCGCTCTGATGCTGAACGTCCTGGAGGTCGCGCGGGCCATCGAGCCCCGGCTGTTCCTCCAGATGTCCACGGACGAGGTGTACGGCCCGGCCTACGGCGAGCACCGGCACACGGAGTGGGAGCCAGCTGTGCCGTCGAACCCGTACTCGGCGAGCAAGGCGGCGCAGGAGTCCATCGCCGTCAGCTACTGGCGTACCTACGGCGTGCCGGTCGTCCTCACCAACACGATGAACGTGATCGGAGAAATGCAGGACGGGGAGAAGTTTCTGCCGAAGATCATCAAGAGTTTGCGGGCGGGCCGGTCCATCATGGTGCACACCGCGCCCGACGGAACCCCGGGCTCCCGGTTCTACCTGCACGCGCGCAACCTGGCCGACGCCTGGCTGTTCCTGACGCGCCGGTACACCGAAGACGAGCCCGACGTGACCACGCTGAGCGGCGAGCACATACGTATCGCCATGGGCCCGGCGCAGTACCGGGACGGCGCGTTCACCCGGCCCGAGCGGTACAACATCGTCGGCGAGCGCGAGGTGGACAACATCGAGCTAGTGCATCTGGTCGGCGCCGCGATGGGCATGGACTCCGCCGGGGTGGACGACCTCATCGAACCCATCTCCTTCCACGCCTCGCGGCCGGGCCACGACCTGCGCTACGCCCTGGACGGCGCGCGGCTCGCCTCCCTCGGCTGGAAGCCCCCGGTGCCGCTGGAGCAGTCCATAGAGACCACCGTGCGCTGGTCTCTCGATAACCCGCTGTGGCTGGAGTTGTGACGCCAGGATGGTTTAACAAAACCATCAATCGGGGATTTAACTAAATGAGAGTGTCCTGGCAGACCCGGTGATCCGTCCCGGGACGTCGCCGGTCGACAAGGGCCCCGGGTCAGTGGACGTGACCCGGGGCCCGCCCCAATCTACGGAGGGAGACACCCGCATGGACAGCGAGCCGCAACCTGTCGTCCTGACCGAACGTCAACGCCGCGTGCTGTGGCTGCTGTCCATGGGGAAGGACCGCCAGGACATCGTGCGGGCCATGCCCGGGGAGACCTTCGGGAGCATCAAGGGAACGCGCGCCCGCATCCTCCAACTGCTCAATGCCGACACGGCCGCACAGGCCGTCCGTAACGGGCTCCTCGGCGGACACATAGGCCCGTACGAGGACTGCGGCACCCTGGCCGCTTACCGCCGCCACATCAAGCGCGAGGAGCCGACCTGCCCGGCCTGTAAGCGCGGCAACCGTGAGCGCGCGGAGACCGAGGCCGCCCTGCGCAACCGTCGCGTGCAACTCAACCCGGCGGAGGTCCGGCTGCTGCGCGCGTTCGACGCCGGGCGCACCGTGGCCCAGGTGTGCGCCGCGTGGGGCGTCCGCCACCACGTCGTCAAGAACCTCACCACCTCCGTGTATGCGGCCCTCGGAGTCTCGCATCTCCCACAGGTGGTCCGCCGGGAGGCCGCACTACGGGAGGCCCGGATGCGCGGCCTGCTCGGGGTGTGCAGGCCCGACCCGCCGACACCGACGGATCGTCAGATCCGCCTCTCGGACACGCACGTGAAGATCCTACGGGAGCTGGAGACCGGGGTCAGTTTCTCAGTCGCCGCCGACCGGCTGAAGATGCACCCGGGAACCTTCTCCTCACGGGTCTCCGAGGCGTACAAGCGCCTCGGGGTGGACTGGGTGGACAAGCCCCAGCGCAAGGACGCGGCCCTGCGCAAGGCCCGCGCTCTCGGCCTGCTCCCCGAACCCGCCACGACCTGAGCTGTTTGGCCGTTTCGTGACCCGGCCGTACCGTGCCGGGCCGGAGGTGGTCACACAATGGCCAAGCACCGAACAACCATCGGCGCCGTCATGGCGGGAACGGCCGGTACGGTCGTGTCCCTGCTCGGCGGCGCCCCGGCCTCGGCCGCGAGCCAGTCGACGTGGGACAAGGTCGCCAAGTGCGAGTCCAGCGGCAACTGGTCCGTCAACACCGGGAACGGATACTACGGCGGGCTCCAGTTCAGCCAGTCCACGTGGGAGGGCTTCGGCGGCACCCGCTACGCCGCACGGGCCGACCTCGCGACCAGAGCGCAGCAGATCACCGTGGCGGAGAGGGTACTGGCCGTCCAGGGCCCCGGCGCCTGGCCCGTGTGCGGCGCCCGCGCGGGACTGACCCGAGGCGGCCCGTCGCCGGACGTGCAGACGTCCACCACGCAGACGCGCAAGGCCCCGCAGGCGCAACCCCGGATGGCGGGAACGAGCGTCGCGGCCCGCGCCGTAGCCTACGCCCGTGCGCAGCTTGGTAAGCCGTACGTCTACGGAGCCACCGGCCCCGGCGCCTACGACTGCTCTGGGCTGACGATGTCCGCCTGGCGGGCCGCCGGTGTCTCCATACCGCGCACCTCGCAGGCGCAGTGGGCCGGTCTCGCCCGCGTCTCTCCCTCGGCCGTGCAGCCGGGCGACCTCGTCGTCTACAACGGCGCCACCCACGTCGCCCTGTACGTCGGCAACGGCCAGATCATCGAGGCGCCGCGTCCCGGCAAGACGGTGCAGACTGCCCCGTGGCGGTCCGGCTGGTATGCCGCGCACTTCACCGGCGTGGTCCGGCCGGCCGGTGCGTCGGTGGCCGTGCAGCGCACCGAGCCGCAGCGGCAGCAGGCCGCGCCCGCCGACAGGGGTAGCTCCCGGCCCGTCGTCCGGGACGGCGACGTGAAGGTCCCGGTAGCCGGCCGGTACACCGTACGCGCCGGGGACACCCTGTCGGAGATCGCCGAGGTGCACGGCCTGGACGACTGGCGCCTGCTGCACGCGGCCAACCGCGACAAGGTCTACGACGCGAACCTGATCTTCCCTGGCCAGGTGCTCCGCATCCCCAACGCGGCGTGAGCGCCCCGCAGACGGCCGCGCGGGCCGGCGCCAAGGACCGGAGCGGGGACCGCCTTACCCCGTAGTCCGCAACCACGGAGCCCGTGCCGATCACCAGTTGGCACGGGCTCCGTGGCGCTCCGGAAAGCAACGGCCGCAGCTCCACCGACAATGACCTCCATGGTGGACCGGATGCTGAGCCGCGCGGCGGCCGAACGTCTGCTGATGCACGCGCGCACGCTGTCCGAACCGCGCTGGACTCCACTGCCCCACCAGGTCCCGCCTGAGGGCGACTGGTACGGCTGGTTGCTCCTCGCCGGCCGTGGCGCCGGCAAGACGGACGCCTGCGCACGGTACGTCCACGAGCACGTCATGGGCCCGCCGTGTCTGCCCGGCCCCACCCCGCACTGGATAGGCATCATCGCGCCGACCCTCGGCGACGCGGCGACGTCCTGCTACGCCGGTCCCTCCGGGCTCCGGGTGCACAGCCCCGAGGCGCGGATGATGACCGTCCAGGGCGGCACGGTCATCCGCTGGCCCAACGGCTCGGAGGCGAAGCTGTTCGGCGCCGACAGCCCTGGCAGCGTCGAGCGCCTGCGGTCCGGCGGTAACAGGTGCGTGGCTGAGGGCACGCTGGTGCGCACCGAGCACGGGGAGCGGCACATCGAGACCGTCCGGCCCGGGGACCGCGTGTGGACCCGCAACGGACTGCGCACCGTACTGGAGGTCTGGGACAACGGTGTGAAGGACGTGGTGCGCTACGACCACGGCGCGGGGTTCACGTGGCTCACCCCGGATCACAAGGTAGCGACGGCCGACGGCTGGAAGCCCGCTTTACTCGTCGGGCCACTTGATAGTGTTCTCACATGGAACAAGACGGGAGCAAGCGAGGGGGTAATCTCACCCCCGAGGAGCGCAGCCGGGGCGGCCAGACAAAGTGGGCCCGCGCGGTCTACCGAAGTTTCGAGTGTGAGCGCTGCGGGGCCTCCTTCCAGTCCCGGGGCACGGTCGCAGCGCGGTACTGCTCTCCGAAGTGCCGTGCGGATGCGTCACGAGCACGGGAGGAACGGGTGTGCTGCGTGTGCGGCGACACGTTTGAGTGCCAAGTCCGTAAGCCGACCCGCGCCTGTTCGCGCCGGTGCACTTCGGTCCTCGCGTATCAGTCGCGCCGCGCGCGTGTACGACCTGACGGTTGAGCACGATCACGAGTTCTTCGCGGGTGACCTGCTCGTCTCCAACTGCCTCTCGTGGCTGGAGGAGTTGGCGGCCTGGCGGTACCTGGACGACACGTGGGACCAGATGCGTTTCGGTCTGCGCACCGGCCCCCGGCCGCACTGGGTGGCTTCCACCACGCCGAAGCCCCGGGCGCTGATCAAGAAACTCGCGTCCGGCGGGGTCGAGAACGTGGTGCGCACCCGGGCGTCGATGTACGACAACCCGCACCTGCCCGAGGACATCAAGGCCGCGCTGGAGGACGCCTACGGCAGCACGCAGATCGGCCGCCAGGAGCTGCACGCCGAGATCATCGACCAGGACGAGAACGCGCTGTGGACCCGCGCGGTGATCGACGCCCACCGGCTGCGCCCAGCCGATCTTCCAGACCTTGCACGGATTTCCGTCGGCGTGGACCCCTCGGGCGGCCGGGGCGAACAAGGCATTGTCGTCGTGGGCAAGGCGATGCGGGAGCATGTCCGGTCCGACGGCCGCCCGGCGCAGCTCGCCCACGGCCATGTCCTCGCCGACCGCTCGTGCCACCTGTCCCCGGACGGGTGGGGCCGGCGCGCAGTTCAGGCAGCCGTCGACTACGACGCGGACGACATCTGCGTAGAGGTCAACTTCGGCGGGGACATGGCCGTCAACACGATTCGGGCCGCCGCCGACGCGATGGGCGTACGCATCCCCATCAAGACCGTGCGCGCGACGCGGGGGAAGAAGGTGCGCGCGGAGCCGGTATCGGCCCTGTCCGAGCAGGGCCGGTGGCACATGGTGGGTGAATTCCCGGAGCTGGAGGACCAGATGTGCACCTGGTACGACGAGCTGGACTGGTCACCGGACCGGCTGGACGCGATGGTGTGGCCGGCCTGGCACCAGCGGATCGTGAAGCCGACGATGACCGGCACGACGTCGTCCAAGGGTCTCGCCACGGCGGCCCGCACGATCGGGTGACGCGGGGTTGTGCGGGCACACGGGCTATGGTTTAGTTAATTCATAGTGACCACGGAACGAGGAGAGTCAGATGACCGCGCCCAGGCCCATCACCGAGGACGGCCCGTATCCGTTCGCTGACCGGCAGCCGCTCGGTACACGCTTCGTCGATGAGAACGACCACTTCACGCTGGTCGCCTATTACGTGGACCCGGTGAGCCTGGACGCCGTGCCCCTGCTCATCGCAGACGACGACGTCACCGGCGAACCGTCCAGCCACTGGTACGACAAGGCCACCGACGGCTCGGTCCCGCTGCTGGAGCCGGGCGACGTTACCAGCCGCAACAGCCCCGAGCTGCGACCGGCCGAGCCGGACCCGGCCAAGGCGCAGGCCGCCCGCGAGGCCCTGGCCGGCCGCGTCCCGCCGACGTTCGAGGACACCCGGGTCTTCAGCCGGGTCATGCTGACCACCGACCTGGGCAGCGCCGAGGCCGAGGCCGCATGGCTGGAGTCGGCCAAGGACGAGTTGCGCCGCCGTCGCGAGCAGTGGACCGCCGAGCGCAGCCACTGATCCACCTGAAGCCCCGGCGCCCTCGCGGTCCGGGGCTTCGCCGTGCCTGACGGCGAGTCGGCGAATCGACTGACCTGCCTTACCCTGCCCGGGTCTACCTCGGGAGGGTCGGTGCGTCACTTCCGCCGCTGGGGCGCGGTCTACATCCTCGCCCTGCTGTTCCTAGGCTCGTGGGCCGGACAGCTCATCGCCATGCAGCCCAAGATCGACCAAGAGGGCTGGTCGGAGTTCTGGGCGGCGACGTTCGAGAATTGGCAGTCCGAGTGGCTGCAACTCGTGTTCCAGGCTGTGCTTCTGCTCGGCGCCAAGCACGTCATGTTCAAGGCCGACGCCCGGGACCTGGAGCGCATCGAGGCCAAGCTGGACCGCGCCCTGGAGCGGGTTCAGCCCTGATCGGGTGACGCGGGGTTGTCCGGCTGACGGAAGCATGGTTTAGTAAATTCATCCCGACCACGGAACAGAGGAGCAGACCATGGACCTTGACCCCAACCTCCGTGAGATGGCGGACGACCTTGAAAGCGAACTCGCCTGGAACCCGGGCCTCGGATGGCTGTACTGGGACGGCAAGGTCTGGGTGACGCAGTTCGGCGCGGACGAGGCGGCCGACAGGGTGAACCAGTGGCGGGAAGCGCACGGGCACCGCCGACTCTCTGACAGGCACGTCCGTACGATCCTCCGTCAGCTCCAGGTTGTTCTGGAGATTGACGTGCAGACCCTGGACAGCCACCCGGGTCTGCTCAACGTGCAGAACGGTGTGGTGGACCTCTTCACCGGAACGCTGCACCCGCACGACCCCACCTTGCGACTGACCAAGGTGGCAGCCGTCGACTACAACCCCGACGCTCAGAGCCCTGCCTGGGACCAAGTGCTCGCAAGCCTGCCGTCCGGCGCGTCCTCCCCGCTCGGGTCCTTCGTCGCGAGGGCCGTAACCGGAGAACCTGCCGATTCGGCCGCCGTCCTGCACGGCCCGGGGTCGTCCGGGAAGTCGACGTTCCTTCGGCCGCTGTGCGATGCCCTCGGGAGCCACGCGCTGTACTCGGTCAATTGGCCCCTGGCTGGGGACCTGCGCGGCGTCCGCTTCGTCGTGGCTGAAGAGATTGGGCGCATCAACACCGGGAAGTTGAAGCTCCTGCTCACTGAGAGCACGATCGTCACGAGGCACCTTCACCGAAACCCCTTCGAGTTCAAGCCGTCACACAGTCTGGCCCTGGTGACAGGACCGCACGACGACCGGGAGCTGGACGAAGGTACCCGGCGGCGCTTGAACCCCATCGAGTTCGAAGAGCTGACCGATCCGGACCCGAGCCTGCGACCCCGCCTGAAGGAGACCGAGGCCCTGCGCGCTGCTCTCGCGTGGGCTGTGGGTCAAGTCGTTCGGGCGCACTGACCCGACGTCCAACACCGAAGCCCCGGCGCCCTCGCGGCCCGGGGCTTTGTCGTGCTCTGAGATGGTGAATCGGCGGATCTGCCCTACCCTGCCCGGGTCTCTTCCTCGGGAGGAATCATGGGCAAGGTGTACGGGCGGGAGCCGGCCGTGTGGCTGGCGGCCGTCGGAGCGGTGTGGCAGATCCTGAGCGCCTTCGGCCTCGGGTTCGACCCCAAGCTCCAGTCCATCATCACGGCCACCGTTGCGGCCGTGCTCGGCATCATCGTCGCCGTCCAGGTCGGGGACGGGATCATCGCGGCCGTCAACGGCCTCATAGTCGCCGGGGTGTCGCTCGTCGCGTACTTCGGGTTCGACTGGAGCACCGAAACGCAGGCGCAGCTCGTCGGCGCAATCATGCTGCTCGTCGCCTGGTTCGTGACCCGGCCGAACGTCATCGCGCCGCAGCCCGCAGACGTGTCCCCTCCGGGGAAGCTCGTCGCTTGACGCAACCAGGCCACCGGGCGCAACGTCTCACCTACGGCGGGGCGCTCGGCCTGGTGACCACCTCCAATCGTCGCCCGACAGGGCGTCCCGTCCACGGACCATGGAGCCAAGACCGTGCCCACCTGGCTGCTCATCGCCTGCATGATCCTCGCGAGCTACCGCGCTTCCCGGCTCGCCATGAAAGACACGTTCCCGCCGGTGCTCTGGCTGCGCGACCGCCTCGCCGGCGGATGGCGCCCACTGACGGACAAAGAGCAGGAGCGGCACGCGGTCCCTCAGCCGTCCGATGACGAGCCGTTCGTCCGCCACCCGGCCCTCGGCACGCTGACGCTCATCGACGGCCGGACGAACCGGTACGTGCGCCGGGCGAAGTGGTCGCCGTACTGGCTCGCCGAGCTGATCACCTGCCCGTGGTGCGTGTCCGGGTGGCTGTCCGCCGCCGTGACGGTCGCCGTTGCCCTCACCGTCGGCGTCCCGGCGCCGGTGCTCGTCTGGGGTGCGGTGTGGGCCGGTGCCGCACTGCTCGCTTCGCGCGAGTGGGCCTGACCGGAACCGCCCCGGACGACTGCTGCTGGGCGATAGCCTGCGACCGTGAACGTTACGAGGAACCCTGACGGCAGCCACGAGCCCCCGTACAACGAGAGCTGGCCGCCTCACGTGCAGCTCGAATGGTCCGCCGGTGTCGTTGCTGCGGAGACCGGGCTGCGCATCTACGTGAGTGACCTGGAAGAAGGCCAGTACGCGGTCCATGTCGGAAGCAGTGGGCTGACGCCCATGAGCCTCGCCAACGCGTACGCCTTTCTGGACGGTGTCCAGGTCGGTGCGCGGGAGGCCCGGCGATGACCTCCTGGAACGAGACGACACTGGCCGCTGTCGACGACGTCTACGACCGGGAGCACGCCAGCAACGGGTACTCCCGGTACGCGGAATACCTGCGCCTGAACAACGGGCTGTTCCGGAGCAGTTGGACCGACGAACCTGCCCCGGTCGATGACCCGGCAGAGTTCGCAGTGCACGCCTGGACAGTGGCCTCTGGGCCCATCATGGCCCCGGGGTACGTGCGGACCCGCCCGGACCTTCGCGGCATCTCGCTGCACCGCGACGAGGACGACCACGGCCTGTATGCCGAGATCCGCATACCCCTCGATCACCACCAGATCGGCGGTGGAGCGAAGCGGTTCCCGCACTCCTGGCAGGACTGGACTGAGGACCGAGGCTGGGGCGACAGCGGCGAGTACCCCGGTGTACGGGAGCCCGACGACACCAAGCGGCCCGCAGTTCTCGCATCGGCCGTCGTCCGCGTTTCCGGACGTGAGTGGTCTGGCCTGGTGACCCCTACTGCATACGAGGGGCCGACGCTGGTCACCGAGGCCATGCTGACGGTTGCCGTCGTCGCGCAGCACGTCAACGATGCCGCCGGCCCGATCGTGGCTCAATTGCTCAAGTGACCGCCCGCTGTCAGTGCGTCACGGTAGCGTGCGGACCATGACGACCACGGAACCCGTCTACGTCCTGATCCACCCCGACGGCCGCGCGGAGTGGGGTGACCGGATCGCCACGGCGGAGAAAGCCCTGGGCCCGCACGGCGTCGGTCGTGCGTTCCTCACCGACGGCTCGCGCCTGCGCATCGCCATGTCCGACTGCGCGCTGATCCTCCCCGGCGTCTACGCGCCGAACCCGTACGCCGCCGCAGTCCTGGCCCGAGTCGCTGGCGTCCCTGTCGAGGCGGCGCCCGAGACGCGAGGACCCCATCGCCCTATTCGGCTGGGACCCGCGCAATGAGTGGGACAGCACTCGCCCGCTGACGGCCGCCGAGCGGGACCAGATCGGCGCCGCACTGGACACCGCCGGGTGCACGGTCGTCTTCAGCGCGCCTGGCAGATGACGCGGAAGGGTTGTCGGCCCGGGCCGGGGTATGATTTAATCAAATCAGGAACACTGACCAAGGAGGGAACTGACCATGCGACTCCCTGCGGACTGGGAAGCTGACAAGGCGTCCGGCTGGTGGTCTCTCCACCACCTGACCCACACGCCGTGCGGCTGGCGCTCCGGCATGGCGTACGACCTGATCACCAACGAGTCGGACGTCCGACGAGTCGTCTACGGACACACCTGCGACGGTGACGAGGACTGACACTCACACCCGTAGACCAGCCCCGGAGTCCCGTGACTCCGGGGCTTCGTCGTGTCACAAGAACCGGTCGACCAAACCCTCGTAGACCTTCACGGCCGCCGCTGCGTGTGTCCGCTTCAGCGCCTCATCGTCCCGGCGCCTGATGTACCGCATGGTCGTGGCGACCTGGCTGTGGTCGGCGAACCGGCGGATGTCGTCGGGCTTCACACCCTGGTCGTACATGTGGGTGAGCTTGCTGGCCCGCAGGACATGCGGAGTGAGGTCCCGGCCCGGCAGCACACCGGCCGCGCGGCCGAGGCGGTTCAACAGCCGGTCCACCGCGTGCCGGTCCATCGGCCGGTCGTCGTCATCGAGCAGCAGCGGCCCGGAGGTCCGGCCCTGCCAGCACACGGCCCCGAGTTCACACAGCTTCGGCGGGAGAGTGAACACGCGGCCCTTGCCGCCCTTGCGGGTCAGGTCCAGCTTGCACTCCCCGCCGGACGGCTTCATGTGGTGCATGCCGGCCGCGCAGCACTCCGAGACACGGCCGGCCAGGGTGTAGATGAGCACCGGCACGAGGGCCTGACGTGGGGTCTGCGCCTGCTCCACCACGGCCTGGAATTCCGGCACTTCAAGGATCGGCGTCATGGACGTCTCGTCGTGCGGGTCGATCACCGGCCGGTCGTACCTGGTGATCGGGTTGATGATCTCCAGCCGGGTGCGGAACTTGGTGTACTCGATGAGCGAAGTCAGCGACGAAGCCAGGCGGTTGACCCGCCGTGGCCCGAGCCCGATGTCCCCGGTCCACGCGCGCCACGCCGGGATCACATCGGAGGTGATCGCCCCGAGGTAGAAGGGCTCGGTGCCAACCAGCTCCCGGGCAGCACGTGCCCAGTGGCGGACGTCGTCGGCGTACTCGCGCCGGGTGCCGTTGCTGGTGAGCCGTTCGGAGTTCAGCCACCCCACGACGTGCTCGAACGTCTCCGGCGCGCACAGCTCGTGGAGGAGGTCGAGCCGGTGGACGCGCGGTCCGAGCCGGCGGTTCTTCGGGTCGCGCGGAGCGACCGTGCCCAGTTTCTCGCGCAGGCCCAGCACGGTGCGCAGCGCCACGTTCCCGTCGGCCGCGATCGTGCCGGCCCCTGCCGCCGTCATGATCGTCACATCGCTGAGCCTATCCGGAGGCCGGTTCGGGCGTGCTCAAAACACACGTTTTGCGCTTCGCCTAGAGCGATTCTGCGGGAACCCTGTTCCGTGGCATCCTCCGGGTTGTTCACCTCACAGACCTATGATTTAATTAAGTCATCGGGCAGGACGAACGGCCCGACAGACCAAGGAAAGAGGAACCCAGCATGAGCGAGACCTTCCGGGTCCTGATCGAGATCCGCCACCCGAAGGGCGGCCGGATCGGAGCCGGCACCCGCGTGGTGCAGGCGGCGGACAAGGACGAGGCCGTGCGGGTCGCGGTCGCCGAGACGGTGGCCTTCCGCAAGGAGAAGAACGCCAAGCATCGTGCGGAGATGGAGCGTACCGGCCAGACCTGGGCGCTCGACTCCGAGAACCCGGAGGACTACGTCGTCCAGAACGTCCGCCGAGCGCCGAAGCGTCGGGCCGTCTGATGGGCGCCTCACCCGAGCGCCGCCGGGCTGACCGACTCCAGGAACAGGCCGACCGGCTTACGGCCAAGGCCGAGGGGATGCGTGAGCGGGCGGACGGCATGTACGGCCGGTTCGCCGGCGGGCAGCCGCTGCTCGCCGGCCACCACTCCTACCGCTCCGCCCGGCGTACCAAGGACCGTGCGGACGCGGCGTCCGACCGCGCGCTGGTCGCGTACACCAAGGCGAAGCAGGCGCAGGCCAACGCGAAGCACGCCAAGGCCAAGGCGGACGCCAAGGACGCGATAGCCGAGAAGGTGGCCACCCGGTCCCGGCCGTGGGAGCGGGCGGACTTCCGGGTCGGCGACATCGTCACGGTGCGCACGTTCGAGACCTGCCAAGACACCTACCGGGTGAAGAGGGTCAACGCCAAGACGCTGACGCTGGACGGCGGCGGAGGCGGTTGGGACGACCCCCGCTGCGAGTACGACCGGGTCCTGTCCCGCGTCCGGGACGGCGTCACCATCACCGACCCGGGCGCGGGGGAGGATCTGTGAAGAACTACCTGACGAAGTACCTGATCCTCGGCCCCAATGGAGAACGGTGCACCGGGCAGCGGGTGGTTCGAGCGAAGGGTCCGGTCGACGCCCACGAAAGCGTGCGTGCCGACCTGGTTACCGCGAACCCGGCACCCGCGAAGGTTCTGGTTATGCGAGTGCACGCACTCTGACCCCTACTGCGTGCGAGGTTGCACCCCCGCCCGGACTGTGATTTAATTAAGTCATCGGGCAGGGGCCCGGCAGACCAAGGAAAGAAGGAACCGACCATGACCGCTGTAGCCGTCGAACTGACCCCCGCTGTCGCCTGCGTCCGCGATGAGGACTGGGGCCTGCGTCCCCTCCCCGAGGGCTACAGCCTGGACCGCCTGACCATCGTCCGCGCCGACCAGGTGCAGCCCGGAGACCTCGTAGTCGGGGACGCGGACCAGCCGCTGCGGCGCGGCAGCCGTCTGAACTGGGTGAGCTACCTGAACGCCGCCTACGTTGCCCGGCCGGCCGCGTTTGAGGTTGACTGCCCGAGCTGCAAGGCGTGGACGGCCGGGGCCGACGGCCCGTGGATCACGCTGTACCCGCACTGCCCGGTGCGCCCCGACGAGATGATCGCCGTCATCCCGGCGGCCGGGCCGGTGGAGGCCGTGGCCGCTCCGTGCGTGCACACCTGCACCTGCGAGAACGGGTACCTGCGTCAGGAGACCCGCAGCTTCTACCCGCCGGCCGTCTGCGGTGACTGCCACCGCCGCCCGTGCGGCGCCTGCGCCGAGGCCGGCCGCAACACCCACTGACACTGGTTTAATCAAGTCACCCGTCTAAGCAGGGAGTACCCGTGAGCCGACAAGTCCAGTTCAGCCAGCCCGCCGACCCGGGGTCTCGTTTCGCTCCGGACGTCTTTGACAGTCAAATCGGGAAGACGGTTCCGATGAACATCGAGGGCCAGCCGATTGAGGGTGGGTGCAAGATCATCGCCGTTGAGGTCGCGGAGGACGGGGCGTCTGCGACGTTCACCGCCGAGGTACCTGACGGGGCGCTGCCCTCGGACTCCATGCCTTTCGGCGTTGGGTTCTCCGACTGATCGCAGGCACGACGAAGCCCCGGGACTCCACCACAGGTCCCGGGGCTTCGTCGTGCCCGAAATCGTCACACAGACCAGTGTCGGCCGCCGACCGCGCCGAAGGCACCGACGTACACCTGCTGCGTGTAGTCGCCGGGGGCCCAGCGGGCGTCGTCGGCCCCGTGCACCAGGACGTGCCCGGTGCGCTCCGCGATCCAGCGCAGCTCGGGGAACTGACGCTCCAGCACCCTCGCCGACAGCTCCACGGCCGCCGGAGCGGGCAGGGCGGCGGCCCGCGCGTCGCCTGTCCGCTCGTGCACGGCGGCCCGTACGGCCAGCACACGCACGGCGTCAGCCATGCTCCCGGCCACGTCCGGCATCTCTGGGTCGGCCATCCACACTGCGTGGATCTCTGCCGCGCGACGGGCAGTCGGGGCGGTCGTCTTGACGTCGGACAGAGTGCTGGTGGCGGCCATGCGGTCCTCCGTGTGTGATTTATCGAATTCAGGGGAATGCCCTGGGGGACTTCCTACAGGAACCCTCCTAGGAAGCTAAGGCACAGCTGATGTACCGTCAACCACATCCGATAGGAAGACCCGAGGAGAAACTGATGGCTGGCACCGTCGCGCGCATGGTCTCGTACCTGAGGGCACGCATTGACCTGGGAACTCTGAAGCCGGGAGACCAACTGCCGCCCACCGCAGCACTGATGAAGCAGTTCATGATCAGCGACAATGCGGTCTATCGTGGCATCGCGCTGCTGAAGGCCGAGGGGTACGTCACCTCCCAGCAGGGGCGTGGGGTGTTCGTCGCTGACCGGCGCCGGCTCATCGTGGGCGAGAAGCGCATTCAGGGCATCACGCAGGCCGGCGAGACGATCAACCACAAGCGCAGCGAGCGGGTGCAGGCGCCCGACTGGGTCGCCGAACTCCTCGGGGAGGGCGAGTGCGTGAACCGCGTGCGCACCGTGGCCCGAGGAGGCGACGTCGTCCAGGCATCGCAGTCGTGGGTGCGCGTGGACGTTGCCGAGTACGTCCCCGAGATCGACGAACCCCGGGCCTGCGATCCCACCTGGCAGGCTCTCTACCAGGACCGTTCCGGCAACGAGGTCCGCGTGGCGTCCAAGACAGCGGACGTCCGCACCACCACGGACGAAGAGCGTGCGGAGTTCGGCCTGGACAACGACCGGGGGGTGCTGACGGTGCGCAGCGTCTACGTCACCGGCAACACGGTGATCGGTGTCGGTGAGGCCGTCTACGCGCCGGGCCACCCGCTCACTCTGTCCTGAATGCCGCGCGGTTGAACCCCGGAGCCTTCACGCTCCGGGGTTTTGTCGTGTCTGAGGGTTGCGTGCGTCACACAACTAAGGTTTAATTAATCCATGATCGGCGACTACGGGTGCTGGTCTCCCAGGGCGCGGATCAAGAGCAAGGAACCAGGAACACAGGAACGGGCCGTCAGAGCACGGCCCCACAACCGAAGGATGGCACCGTGACCGCCACGTGTACCCCCTTTGCACTCCTCGTCGAGGTCCCGACCCCGCCCGTCGACCGGACCCCGGAGTTCACGTTCGACCGCCTCCGCCAGCTCAACGTGACCTCGGACGGGGACGCCGTGGTCGACGTCGCCGACGTCCAGGCCACGACGATGACCCACAACCACAAGGGGTTCAAGAAGGACGACGACTTCGCCCACGTTCCGCACGCCCTGTTCGGGCCGACCATGACCCACAACAGCAAAGAGCACAAGAAGGACGACGACTGATGCCGCTCCCACCCACCGTGCTTGTCGTCACCGCACCTGACGATCTCGGGGCTGACCTCGTGATACGGCAGATTCAGGCGCGTGGGGTCGCCATCCACCGCATCGACCCCGCCGACCTCGCGCGCCCGGGGGCGTTGCGGATGACCGGCGTCTCGGACGGGGAGCCGTTACGGTTCACCATCGAAGACGACCACCGCTCCACGCTCTCGCAGTCGGTTGTCTCCGTCTTCTGGTGGCACCCTGGCCTGCCCGGTGGGTGGGGACAGCGGGAGTCCCGAGCCATCCTGGAGGACTTCCTGTACGGCCTTGACGGGACGTTGTGGGTGAACCACCCGCTCCGGGCGCAGGCTGCCCGGCCCGGCCCACGACAACTGCATCTCGCCTCGTCTCTCGGCCTGCGGACTCCTCCAGCACTGTTCACCAACGATCCCGACCGGGCCGCCGCGTTCGCCACGGAACAGGGCGGAAGGGTGGTGTGCAAGACCCTCACCGCGCACCCGGACCGGTTCGTCCAGGCCCGGCTGGTGTCCCCCGAGGAGATCCTGGCCGGCGCCGACCACGTGCGGCAGACCATGTGTTACCTCCAGCGGCCTGTGGACAAGACACACGACATCCGGCTGACGGTGATCGGCGACCGGATGTTCCCGTGCAAGGTCACCGCCGACGGGGCGTTCGACTGGAGGGCGGCCCCGGAGAACGACCTGGGCTTCGAGGCTGTGAGTGCCAGTCTGCCGCTGACGCAGAAAGTCCAGAAGCTCATGCAGACGCTGGGGCTGGAGTACGCCGCCCTGGACTTCGCCGTCGACCAGGGCGGCACGTGGTGGTTCCTGGAGGCGAACCCGGCGGGCCAGTTCGGCTTCGTGGAAACGTCTACCGGGATGGTCATCTCACGGGCCATCGCTGACCACCTCGTCCAGACGGCACTGGCCACCCACGTCTACACCCCCGGCGGTGGTCACCGCGCGTCCTCGGGGGCGCCCTGGCAGCGAGGGTCCGCCGACGTGTAGCGCACTGCAACACCCCGCGAAGCCCCGGAGCGCGTACGGCTCCGGGGCTTCGTCGTGCTCGGGGTTGCCCCGGCCGCACAGAGTGTGGTTTAATTAATTCATCGGGACGGAGTGCCGGACCGACAGACCAAGGAAAGAAGGAACCGACCATGAACTCCAGCCACATCGCAGACGCCCAGGAAATTCTCGCCGAGGTCGCCCGGGGCGATCACGGAGTCACCCCGGACCTCCGCTGGGCGGCCCGTCGGGCGGCGACCCACCCCACGGCCGGCGAGTTTCTGCGCGACGCGCTGGCAGCCGATGAGCTGAAGGGCGAGTTCCGGCAGGCCGTCCGCACGCTGCTCAAGGCCGGAAGGCTCTGACCGTTCGCCCCACTGGCCCCGGAGCATCTCCGCTCCGGGGTTTTCGTGCGGGAGTAGGTGAAATTGACCTTCCGTCGTATGGTGCCCCGCGTTCATCCGGCTTCCTCGGGTCAGGGTGCACAGGGATGCGTGAGCCCCGCCGGTGTGGTGGCCGGCGGGGCTCACGTGCGCGCAGCCGGTATGCCGTGAAAACGGCCATTTGGATGATCGCAGCTACCATGCCCCTCGATCCGAACCGGGGAGGTATGCCGTGCCGTGGTACGACGCATTCCGGGGACGTGTGGCCCGGGAGCCCGCCCCGCTGCCGCAGTCTCCGCCCGAGTCGCTGACGGCCGCCGCTGCCTCACCGCCTGGGCCTGAGACCAAGTTCCTGCGCCGGACAGAGAAATGGCAGGAAGAGGTCTGGCAGTTCCACGACACCCTCGGCGAGTTCAATTTCGGCGTCGGGTGGCTGGCCAACATGCTGAGCAGGGTCCGCCTCCGGGCGGGCCGGCTGAAGCCGGGCTCTGACGAACCCGAGATCGTCACCAGCGGCACGGCCGCTGACCTCATGATGCTCTTCGGCGGAGGCGTCGCCGGCCAGTCGCAGATTCTGAGGCGGCTGACGGTGCAACTCTCCCTCCCCGGCGAGGGGTACCTGGTCGGGGAGCAGGACGGCAAGACTGAGCGCTGGCAGGTCCGGTCCGTGGACGAGGTCCGCGTGCAGTCCGGCAAGTACCAGGTGATGGACGAGGAGAGCGCGACCACCGGCCAGGACTGGCGCGACCTCGCCCCGGAGCACCACGTCGTCCGTGTCTGGCGGCCGCATGACCGGTTCTTCCACATGGCCGACTCCCCGGCCCGGTCCGCCCGGGAGATCATGCGGGAGCTGGAGCTGGTCAACCGGAAGATCACGGCAGAGTACCTGTCCCGGCTGGCCTCCGCCGGACTCCTGCTGCTCCCGGATGAGCTGAGCTTCCCAGTCAGGGAGGAGTTCGAGGAAGACCCCAACCCGCTGATGTCCGAGTGGATCGCCGTCGCGGCGACCGCCATTCAGAACCCCGGTACCGCGTCCGCCGTGGTGCCGATCCCGCTGGTCGGCCCGGCCGAGGCGATCGACAAGGTGAAGCACGTCGACTTCACGCTGAAGATCGACGAGAAGATCATCGCGAAGCGGGACAGCGCGATCAAGCGTCTGGCCACCAAGCTGGACATGCCTGCCGACGTGCTACTGGGCATGGGTGACGTGAACCACTGGTCCGCCTGGCAGTTGGAAGAAGGTGCTCTCAAGACCCACATAGCCCCCGTCGCGGAGCTGATCTGCGACGCACTGACGCGCGGCTACCTCCAGCCCCGGCTGGAGCTGTCCGGCGAGGACCCGGCCGCGTGGGTCGTCTGGTACGACATGAGCGAGCTGGCACTGAGCCCGGACCGCAGCGGCAACGCGACACTGGCCTACGACCGGCTGGAGCTGTCCGGCGAGGCGTACCGCCGGGAGCTGGGGTTCGACGAGGACGACGCACCGGACGACGAAGAGCTGCGGGTACAGTCCCTCAAGACCATCATCCGCACCCTGCCGACGGGCGCCGCGTCCGCCCTGGCGCAACTGCTCGGCGAGGACGTCCCGCAGATCGTCCCCGTCTCCCCGCAGGACCCCGGCACGGCCGAAGCCGTCCAGCAAGGCGACACCCCGCCGCCCGGAGGAGCGCAGCAGGCCCCGGCCGAGGACACCGGACGCGCGGCCACGCCGGGTGAGGAACCACCCCCGACGCAGGACGAGACCGGCCCGCCCGCGCGGGAGCAGCAGGCCACGGTGGAGCGGGCGCAGCTTCTCGTGCAGCAGGCCCGGACGCAGCACATGCTCCGCGTCGGAGCGGGCAACCGGTGGGACCTGCTGCACCCGCCTCTGTGCGGTGAGTACGAGTACTCGTGCCCGTTCACGCACGCGGTCGCCACGGCGGCCCCGTCCGTACGGCCCGGCTCGTCCGGGACGTACCTGTGCCACCTGGACACGTTCGGCCGGCTCGTCATCGACGGCCGCAGCCCCTACGCCGACACCACGGCCATGATCTCCACCTCGCTCGTACCGAGGGCGGTGAACGGCCATGCCCCCGCGCACTGACCACCAGCACCCGCCGGCGCTCACGGCCGCCGCCGACGGCTCGCACACGCAGGGCTGCATGGTCGCCCTCATGCCGACGGCCGAGGATGCCGAACGCCTCGCAATACCCGGCGGCGAGCCGGCCGAGGAGCTGCACTGCACGCTGTTCTTCCTTGGTGACGACAGCTCCGAGTGGACCGAGGGGCAGCGCGACGAGCTGGAGGGGATCCTGCGCCCGCTGGCGGAGCTGTACGGGCTCGGGCCCGTGCGGGCCAAGGCGTTCGGCGCCGCGCACTGGAACGGAGGTGGAGACTACCCCTGCTGGGTCTGGAACGTGGGCGACGCCGAACCCGGCGAGCACGTTCCACCGGACGGCCTGCTGCGGGTCCGGGCCTGCGTCACGGAAGCTCTGGAGTCCACGCACGGGCGTCCCGAGATGCCCCCGCAGCACAGCCCCTGGGCTGCGCACATCTGCGCCGCGTACAGCGACGACCCCGCCCTGCTGAAGGAACTGGAACAGCGGCTGGGCACGGTGACGTTCGACCGCATTCGGCTGTCCTTCGGCGACGAGGACCACGACATACCCCTGACCGGCGACGCGGTGACGGCCGCCGCCGGACCGCTGCGCCGGGAGCCGACCGAGCTGGAGGTGGCCTCGCGCGTCGACTTCGCCGGGGTGCACGCGGAGTGGGAGTCCGCGACAGCCGGGGCGCTGAAGGCCCTCAAGTCGGTCACGGCCGCGTGGCGCCTGGACGTGCGCGAGCAGATCACCCGGGACCTCGCCGACGACCGCCTGGAGTCGGTGCCTGAGCTGACCCTGGACAGCCGGGCTGCGACGTCCACTCTGCTGAATCTCATGGAGGAGTACGCGGTCAAAGCGGGCCGGGCGTGCCAGCGTGAGGCCGAACGGCAGGGCATCGCCGTCCCGGACTGGTCGCTGCCCGACGGCGACGAGGACGCGGTCACGGCCGCGCTCACCGGACGGCGGCTGCTGTCTTCCGTCGCGGAGTTGTCCAGCGACCTCATGTCGGGGGCGCTACTGACGGCCGCCAAGCGGAAGCTGTCCGGGTTGCTGCGCTCCAGCCGGCCGTCGGAGCAGGTGGCTGCTGAGGTCGACCGGGAGCTGGCCACGGTGGACGACACCTCAGTGCGGGCCGCCGTCGGACAGGCGATGACGGCCGCGCAGAACGCCGGACGTCACGCGGTGATGGAGGCCGCGCCGCCTGCATCCTCGTACACCGCCTCCGAGATTCTGGACCGCCGTACGTGCGACCCCTGCAAAGCGATCGACGGCCGCACGTTCACCACCCTGGACGCAGCCATGGCGGAGTACCCGGTCATGGGTTACCGGGACTGCACCGGCGCCCGCTACGGCAACGCGTGCCGGGGTTTCCTCATCGCCGTCTGGCAGGAAGTGCGGAGCCCGGCAACCACGGCGAGTGCCGACACCCAACCGGCCGCACAGGACGCGGCGGAAGGAGATCAGTCCATGACGACCGAAGCAGCGACCGAAGCGACCGAGGTTCTGAGTAAGGGTGAGCCGAACCCCGGTACGCCGAAGGACAAGCGGTTGAAGGAGAACAAACAGTCCGCCTCCGAGGAGAAGCAGTGCCCGCCCGGCATGGAGCTGGACAAGGCTTCCGGCGAGTGCGTGGAGGTCGGGGAGAAGGCGGTCGGGGGTGCGCAGACGCTGCGGGGCGAGCACGGCCCCGAGACCCTGGCGCACGGCGCGGCGGCCGACGCCGAGGAGGTGGCGGGGCCGCCGGTCAGCGAGATGGGCTCCGGCGACACCGCGCCGTGGCGTGGCCCGCTGACCGTGGAGGGTATCGAGACCGGCGACGGCCGGGAGTTCAAGCCGGAGGCGCTCACCTGGGCCGACCTGCCGCTCCCGCTGCGCTGGAACAAGGAAGACAGCCACGGCGGGGAGCCGCACACCGTAGCGGTGAACGTCGGCCGCATCGACCGGGTGTGGCGGGAAGACGGCGGCCTCATCATGGGTGAGGGCGTTCTGGACCTGTCCACCGAGGACGGCCGCACGGTCCACGGCAAGATCAAGGGTCAGTTCCTGCGCGGTGTGTCGGTGGATGTCGACTCCATCAAAGACGCCGACATGGAACTGGTGTGGCCTGCCGACCCGGACGCGGACGGTGAAGGCTCCCCGTTCGACATGCTGTTCGCGTCGCCGGAGAAAGTCGTGTTCAACAAGGGCCGTATCCGCGCGGCGACCCTGGTGGACATCCCCGCTTTCGCCGAGGCGTACATCGCCCTGCTGGACGAGGCCGGGGCCGTCGTCGCCGGCGGCGAACCGATCGGCGCGGTGCGTGAGACGAAGGTCCGTACGGCTCCGGCTCGGACGGTGGAGGCGCCGGTGCGCCCGCCGGCCAGCTGGTTCTCCAACCCGGGCCTGTCGGTGCCCACCGGGATCACGGTCACGCCGGAGGGCCGGGTGTACGGGCACGCCGCGTTGTGGGGCACCTGCCACATCGGGCAGGAGGGTGTGTGCGTCACCCCACCGCACGAGGAGGCACACCCGTACTTCATGACGGGCAACGTCTGGACGGAGGACGGCTCATCGGTAGGCGTCGGACAGATCACCGTCGGCACCGGACATGCGCCCCTGTCCTACGGCTACCGCGCGGCAGCCGACCACTACGACAACACCGGCGCCGCCGTGGCGGACGTCGCCGTCGGCAACGACGCTCACGGCATCTGGGTCGCGGGCTCCATCCGGCCCGGCACGCCCGAGTCGCGCATCCACGAGCTGCGCGCGGCCGGGCAGGTGTCCGGCGACTGGCGCCGCATCGGCGGGTCGCTGCGCCTGGTCGGCCTGCTCGCCGTGAACATCCCCGGCTTCCCGGTCCCGAAGCTGAAGACGCACCTGACGTCCGGCCAGCAGCTCGCCCTCGTCGCAGCGGGTATCCCGCAGCTCTCCGAGGGTCTGACCGAGGACGAGTTGGACCAGTGGGCATACCGCCGCGTCCTCGCCGCCCTGTCCCGCCAAGTCCACCGAGAGGAGTGATCCGTATGTGCGGCTGTAACCGACCGGCCCCGCCCCCGCCGCCTCCGCCGCCCCCGATCGGCGGCTGAGCAGCGACAACGGCCGAATCGTCAGAGTCTTTGTGACTTTTGGCGATTCGGCCGTTTGTATGTACCGTGCGCGCCGACTTGATCTCGGCCGCTCTCCCGGAGGTTGACGTGCCGGAACCCGAACTGTTCACCGCGCCCGACGACCTCTCACTCGTGGGAGAGTCGGAGCTGCGCGAGCTGGAGACGAACGCGGTCGCGGAGTTCGACCGCGTCGCCGGACTTCAGCAGATCCTCCCCGAACACATCAGCTACAGCGAACGTCTCACGCGTGACCTGGACCGCATCCGCGCGGAGCTGCGCGTGCGCGCGGTCCGCGCGGAGGAAGAGGCCGCCACCGCACAGCAGGAGGCGACCCGGCGCATGGCGCTGCTGCGTCAGTCCGTGCACGTCGGTGAGGGCGGCGAAGGCGGTGACGGAGGCGAGGGCGCCGCCCCCGTCACCGCCGGCGGCCGTGTCGACCTCGCGGCACTGACTGAGGCCACGGCCAAGGGTGTGGCCTCCATCCTCTTCGGCGACCAGGCCCCCGAGGCCGTGCAGCGCCGGGTGGCCTCCCTGTCGCAGGTACGCGAGCGTGCCCCGCAGGCCAAGGCACCGAATGCGCAGACCATGGCCGTCACCGCGAGCGTGGACATCCCCGGCGTGGGTGCCGGGCAGTCCCTGCCGACGCTGGAGGCCCTGAGCGAGGCGTTCCGCGCCAAGGCGAAGGCCGTGCCGACCACGCAGTACGGCGACCGGGGCGCCCCGCGCCACCTGGTCGCGTCGCTGCGCAACCAGTTCGAGCACACGGTGGACGACCGCACCTC
Organism: Streptomyces sp. NRRL S-455; assembly: GCF_000717875.1. GTDB lineage: Bacteria > Actinomycetota > Actinomycetes > Streptomycetales > Streptomycetaceae > Streptomyces. The sequence continues at coordinate 34,282 of NZ_JOCT01000029.1, read as the reverse complement.
TGCCTCCACGGTAGAGGAGCTGTGGCACTCGATGACGCAGCAGCGCGGCCAGGCCGACGCCCTGCTGGCCGGCGGTGGGTGGTGCGCCCCGTCGGAGGTCACCTACGACTTCTTCAACATCGCGGACACTCCGGTCGGCCTCATCGACCTGCCGACCGTCGGTGTCTCCCGGGGCGGCATCCGTTACCCGGTGTCCCCGTCCATCGGTGACGTGTTCTTCCAGAACGCGGGCTCCAACCCGGCTTCGGGCTTCGGCGGGTTCGCCTTCCCGTTCTCCAACGCGAGCGACCCGTGGCTGTGGACTGAGGCCGACGACATCGCCACCGTCACCGGCTCGGTGAACAAGCCGACCTTGCGCGTGCCGTGCCCGACGTTCGACGAGACGCGGCTGGAGGCGTACGGCGTCAGCCTCACCGCCGGTAACCTCACCGACGACGCGTACCCGGAGGCGACGCAGAACTTCATCCGGCTGCTGCGGGCGGCCTACGCGCACGTCATCAACGCCCGGCTGATCTCCCTCATGGTCGCCCGGTCCACCTCGGCCATCGCTCTTGGCGCGGCGAACAAGCCTGCCGCCCAGACGCTGCTCAACGGCGTGGAGCTGGCAGCGATCGACTACCGCGCGAAGTTCGCCATGCGCGAGGACGCGGTACTGGAGGTCGTCCTGCCGCGCTGGACGCTCGCGGTCATCCGGGCCGACCTCGCCTGGCGGACGAAGGTCGAGCGCGAGAGCGTGTCGGACGCGCAGATCACCGCGTGGTTCACGGACAGGTCGGTGCGCCCGCAGTTCGTCTCCGACTGGCAGGTGCGCGGCTCCGGCCAGTTCGGCCGCGTGGACACCAACATGACGGCCTGGCCGACCAGCGTCGACTTCATGATGTACGCCGCCGGCACCTTCCTGCACGGCAACGGCCTCCAGCTCGACCTCGGTGTGATCCGCGACAGCGCGCTGAACGCGGAGAACGACCACACCGCCCTGTGGGCGGAGGAGGCGCACCTGGTCGCCAGGGTCGGCCACGAGTCCCGCCTGTACCGGGCAACGCTCGCGGTCAACGGGTCGGGCAGCGCGGACCAGACTCTCGGGCACCAGCTCTGAGCCCTGACCGTACCGACAACGGAGGGAGCGCGACGTGGCCGGTATCCGGGGCATAGTCGACGGGCCGGACTTCGTCGCGCTCCCGAACGACTTGTGGGACGCGGCGCAGCATCCGGCCGCGCCGGGGCCGCACTGGCAGCAGGGAGTGACCTGGACCGACTGGTGCGGTGGGGCGCAGACGACGTACGCGGACGAGTGCATCGCCGTCACCGGCACGGACGGTTCCGTCCCCGCCGCACCGCCGATCGAGCCCACGGCCGAGGGTGTAGACCGTGGGGCGACCGCCTTCACAGTCTACGCCGCGTTCGACTGCTCGCTCATCGGTCTGCCGGACGTGGACCAGGCTGCCGAAGCTCTCGCGCGCAGTGAGGCGTTCCAGGTCAGCAGGGCGTTCTGGACCGGCCAAGCCGGCGGGCAGTCCACCGTGTGGCCGCACCTGGCCGCCGATGACCCGCTGGACGACCCACAAGGCATCCGGCTTCAGACGGCCGCAAACGCCGTGGTGGCGACGACGGACGACGCCGCCGTGGCGATCGGCCGTCTGGACGGTGCGCTCGCCGAGCAGTACGGCGGTGTCGGCGTGGTCCACGTTCCGGTGGCCGCGCTGGCCACGCTGAAGTCCCGGAGCCTGCTCCGTACGGACGACGCGGACGGGGTGCTGCGCACACCGGGCGGGCATCGCATCGTCGCGGCGGCCGGGTACACCGGGACAGGTCCCGACGGGTCGGCCGCTCCGGCCGGCTCGGCGTGGATCTACGCGACCGGCGCCCTGTTCGGCTACCGGTCGGACGTCGCCGTGCGCGACTTCCCCGGCACGTTCGACCGGTCCACCAACACCGTCCGCAAGCAGGCTTCCCGCACGTACCTGTTCGGCTGGGAGTGCGCGCACCTCGCAGCCTTGATGACTCTCGGCGTACCCACGTAAGGGGTGAACAGTGGTAGCAACCGTGGCTTCGGCCGCCACCGCGATCAAGGGCACGCACGCCCGGATCGTCCGCGTGGACGCCTGCGGCAACCCGGTCACCGGAACCGGTTCCCTGGTCGTGGTGACCAAGGGATTTGTTCAGGTTCAGATGGAACCGCAGTACGAGGACGGTGAGGAGTTCTTCGAAAGGACTGCTGACGGCACGCCGTGCGTGAACCAGAAGGACGATCCGGTTCTCAAGCGCATGCAGCTCACCATCGACTTCTGTGAGATCAATACGACAGGGGTCGCCTACCTCGCGAGCGCGCGGGAGCTGACCGTCAACGGCGCCGGCGTCACCGGCACGGGCTTCGCCTTCGCGGAGGGCTCGCCGTCGAACCGGTACAGCCTGGAGGTCTGGCAGCGCGTGGCCGGGTCCGGCTCGTGCGATCCGTCCGGAGCGCAGCGGTACATCTACAACGCGTGGCCCAACGTGGGCTCCACGCGTATCGGCTCGTACACGGTGGAGAACGGCCGCTCCACCATGCAGATCCAGTCCGAGACGCAGGCTGTATCCACGACACCGGTCATCGGGTGGGGCAACGGGCCCGGCTCCACGTCGTGGCTGCCGACCGGAGAGACCGCGCAGGCAGGCGAGCACTGGCTGTGGAACATCACCACTACGGCCCCGCCCGACCCGCAGGTCAACCCGCTGACCCTGTCGTGATCCTGACGGGCGAGCAGCACTGGGTCTGCCCCAACTGCCCCGCGACAGCGGTGACGGCTGGGGCAGACAACCGTTTCCACCCCTGCCCCGGGCTCGCCGGTCTGCTGGCCCCGATGGTCCTGGAAGGGGTGCGGGCGCGCGTCCGCGCGGTGCTGCGCGAGGACTACGTGAGCGGCGAGGACGTGCGCTACGACGGCGACGGCCGGCCGGTGACGTCCGTGGTGACCGAGCGGGACGACGGCCAGGACTGCGCCGTCTTCGCACCCACGGCGCGAGTGACGAGGGGCTGAGGACGATGGCGTGGACCGAGAGCAAGGCATTCCGGGCGTGGATCTCAGGCCCGATGATGCAGGCTGCCGGGACCGGCTACACCGGGTTGGACTCCGACACGGTCAAGGCCGCTCTGTTCGACAACAACGTCACGCCGGACCGGGACGCGGCGGTCGCCGAAACCGGGTACAACACGGGCACCTGGACGACCGCGCGCGAGATCACCGGCGGCACCAACTGGCCAGTGGGCGGCCGATCCCTTGCATCCAAGACGTTCACCAGCCCGGCCCCGGGCACGGTGATGTTCGACGCGGCGGACCTCTCCGCCGGCGGAACCGTCACGCTGACCGACGCCTACGGCTGCCTGGTCTATGACGACTCCATCACCGGCGGCACGAACGCGGTCGCCGACCAGGGCGTGGCCTACTTCTACTTCGGCGGGCCGCAGTCGGTCGTCTCCGGCTCGTTCACTGTCGTCTGGTCCAGCAACGGTCTCGTGCGGTTCGAGTCGTAGGAGACACAGTGCCCATTCCCGCAGGAGTCGAGACGGTCACCGTCACCGACGGGGGCGTTCCCTTCACCGGACCCGACGGAACCCCGCTGGAGGGATCCCTCACCGTGGCCGGGCCGGACCTCGCCACGGTCGCCGAGGACGACTACCTGTTCGGCGGGTCCGCGCGCCGGTGGGTGAGGGCCGGGCGGTTCGACCCGCTGCCCCTCGTGGCCACCGACGCGACCGGTATCGACCCCACCGGGTTCTCCTACACGATCGTCTTCACCCCAACGTACGGGACGGCCTGGACCCGGTACTTCACCCTGCCGAAGGCCTCACCGACTGTCGTCCTGGCGGACATCCTCATCCCCGACCCGGTGGCCGGCTCGCACGCCGTGCTCGCCGACGCGTCCACGCTGCTGGCCAAGGCGGCGAACCTGTCAGACGTCGCCGACCCCGCGAAGGCAAGGGACGGCCTCGGCCTCGTCGACATGACACCGGCCGACGCAGGTCTGATCACCTGGTCCTACCCGCCGTGGGCTGCCTCCTCGGCAGGCCCCGGGAACAGCGGGATCATCTACTTCATGCGGTGCAAGATCCCCGCCGCGCGGCCGGTTACAGGGGTTCGCCTCTACCAGACCGCCCCCGGGGCCTCACTGACCGCTGGGCAATGCCTCGTCGGCCTTTACGACTCCTCCGGCAACCGGGTCGCCATCAGCAGCGATCAGTCCACGACGTGGGCAAGTGGCAGCCAGGTCAACAAGGACTGCGCGTTCACCTCGCAGTACGCCGCGAGCCCCGGCTACTACTGGGCCGCGATGCTGTTCGTCGGCTCCGCCGGGCCCAGCTGGAGCAAGGGCCCACCGTCCGGCCTGATGAACGCGGGCTGGCCATCCCCACCGCTTCCAACGCTGGTCTCGACTGGCGGCCAGACGTCCATCCCCGCCACCGTCAATCTGACCAGCCTGTCCGGGACCGTGTCCGCCTTTTGGGCTGCTCTCTACTAGACCGGAGGTAACGATGGCGTTCGACTCCCGCCCCACCGCCGAAGACATCCGCCCGCCCATGGACATGACTGCCCCGTGCAAGCTGTGCGGCGCCCTCGTGCAGGGTATGGACGTCACCTGGGAGTGGTGGGACCAGCATCTCAACTTCCACCAGTGGGTGTGGGACCGAATCGCCGGGACCAGCACATGACCGACTACGGGCCGTGCGAGGACTGGCCGGTCTACTGGACGTGCGACGTGTCCACCTACTCGCCCGAGCTGACCGGGTACGCGGTGTCCGCCGCCACGCGGGTGCTGTGGGCGCTGTCCGGGCGCCGCTTCGGCCAGTGCGAGGTGACCTGGAGGCCCTGCGCGGAGGACTGCGCCGACCCGGGCGCCGTTCCGCTATGGGGCTGGGGGACTGGCTACTCGACGACGCCGTGGGACTTCTACCGCCTGCCGTACTGCGCCGGAGCCTGCCAGGGCGGATGCTCGTGCGCGTACCTCTCCACGATTCGCCTGCCCGACAACGTGAGTCGCGTCGTGGAGGTGAAGCTGGACGGCACGCCGATGGTGACCGGCTCCTACCGGCTGGACGGGCGGTCGCTGATACGTACGGACGGCTCCGCCTGGCCGCGCTGCAACAACCTCGCCTTGGACGACGACCAGCCGGGGACGTGGTCGGTGAAGGTGGTCGTCGGCGAGGAGGTCCCCGACTCCGGGCGTCTCGCGATGGGTGAACTGGCCTGCGAGATCGCCAAGGCCGGGACCGGCGCGGACTGCCGTCTGCCCCCGGGCGTGACGCAGCTCGTGCGTCAGGGCGTCACGATCCAGTACCCGGACATGGGCCAACTCCTCAAGGACGGCCGCACCGGGCTGTACCTGGTCGACCTGTTTCTTGCGTCGGAGAATCCAGACGGCCTGAGTCGGCGAGGCCGTGTCTACAACGTGGACCGTGTGCTCAGGAGGCAGATGTGATCACCGGGGCTTCGCGCTGGTACCTCGTGGGGAACAACTTGGTGGCCTCCGTACGGAACGGCCTGTCGTCGAAGCCGAAGCGCGCGAGCATGGTCCCCGGCGAGATCGTCTGGGACTCGTGCGACTGCGGCGGGATGCTCGCTGTCACCCTGTCCAGGCTGTACCTCTCGGAGAACTTCCCCGAGGAGTCCGAGACGGTCACCGGCGCCTGCCAGCCGCCGTACGAGGTGGGGCAGTTCACCGTGGCCGTGGTGCGCTGTGCTCCGCAGCCGGCGGGGGCCGAAGCGGCGCCCCCGGTGGACGAGCTGGACGCTGCGGCCGGCCTGCTGCTCCAGGACGCCACGGAGATGCTGGACGCCGTAACCGCCACGCTGTGTCGCCTCCGCAACGACGACCAGGTGCTGGACTACTTCGTCACCCCGGTGGAGCCGGTCGGGCCCGAGGGCGGCTGTGTGGGGGTCAACCTGACCGTGCGCGTGTGCCTGGTAAGGAGCTGACGTGCCTGCCGCGCGTATCGAGATCCGGGCCGACAAGGTCGGCGAGCTGCTGCTGTCCCCGGACTCACCGGTGATGAAGGAGCTGGTCCGCAAGGCCCGCCGCGTGCAGCGCAACGCCCGGCGCATGGCCCCGGGGAAGATGGGTCGTCAGGTGCGCGCCGTGGTGGTCGGGCGGCACGTCCGTGTGGAGTCCACCCACCCGGCGACCATGTACGTGATCAAGGGGACGAGGCCGCACCAGATCCGCCCGCGCACCCGGCAGGTGCTGAAGTTCACCACCAAGCGCGGCGTCGTGTTCGCCCGCGTGGTCAATCATCCTGGCAGTAAGCCGAACGACTTCCTGACCAAGGCCCTGCGGATGGGCTGACGCGGCTCCGGAACGATCATGGTGTGCTGTGGGCTTACCGTGCGCGCCATGACCGAGATGCGCGACTTCACGAAGAAGCGGAAGGACATTTCCTTCCGCGTGGACGACGACCTCTTCCACGCCGCGCGAGGCGTGCCGGCCGACGTGCTGCTGGACTTCGCCACGGAGTTCTCCAGCATGGACACCACGGCGACCGTGGACCAGCAGCTCCGGGCCTTCCGCTCGATGCTGGAGGTCGTTCTGCTGCCGGAGTCACTGGAGCGGTTCACCGCACGGATGCGTGACCGGGAGAACCCCATCGAGATCGACCAGGTGGAGGAGATCGTCACCTGGCTGATGGAGCAGTACGGGCTCCGCCCTACCGAACCGTCCTCGGCCTCGCCCTCTGGGCCCTCCGGCCCGGGACCTGGCACTACCTTGACGGCCAGTACGCCGGCCGAGGTATCGATCTCCGCAGCCTCCCCATCGATCGCTTCCTGAACCTCGTCTATTACGAGATGTGCCAGCGAGCGGAGCCGCGCGAGAACGAGCCGGAGGACGCCGCGCAGCAGCGGCTGGACTCCGAGTTGGAGGTGCGTCTGTGGCGCACCCCGGGGCAGGCCGCGCCCGAGCCGGTGGAGGTCGAGGAGGGCGCCCCGTGGTGGTGGCACGGCGAGGAGGACGCGAGCCAGCAGTTCCTCGCGGCACAAGGGGTGGTGTTGTAGATGCCCGTCGGAACCCTGATCGGGGCCGGGTTCGTCCGGATCGACGCCGACACGGCCCCCGCCATGAAGGCGGTCAAGGGACTAGGGCAGATCGGCGCGCACGCCTTGGCCTCGGCTTTCCTCCCGGTCCAAGCCGCTGTGGCTGCCGGCGCCGGTGCCATGGCGGCCTCTCTGGCCGCAGCCGGGGCGGCCGGCGGTGCCTTCGCGGCGGCCGTGAAACCGCAGTTCGCGAAGATCACCGAGGCCAGCGAGAAGTTGCAGGCGGCCGAGGACGCCAATGAGAAGGTGACCCTCGCCAAGGCGCACGCCCAGAAGCTGGCCAAGGACATGGGCGTCAAGTACGGCCAGCAAATCAAGATCACGAAAGACATGTCGGAGGGCGCCAAGGAGAAGGCGCAGGAGTACAACAAGGCTCTGGGCGAAGTCACGTCCGCTACCGACGTTGCACGCAAGTCTCAGGCCATCTACGACGAGAAAATGAAGGCCATGACCCCGGCCACCCGGGAGACGGCCAAGTCTTTCCAGGGTCTGAAGGACGACATCGACAAGTGGTCCGATTCCCTGTCCGGGACCACCATGCCGATCTTCACGGCCGGTATCGAGAAGATCCGGGACCTGCTGCCCAAGCTGACCCCGTTCGTGCGCATCGGTGCCCGGGAGATCAAGGAGTTCGCGTCCTCGTTCGGCGAGGGCCAGGCGGGCCGGGTCTTCAAGGAGTTCGGCGCCAACCTGCAAGGCAACGCCGGCAGCGCCCTCGGTAACTTCCTGACGTCCATCCGGAACGTGACGGTGGGTGTCGTCGGCATGATCAATGCCTTCATGCCGGTCCAGAGCCAGATGTCCGGCGGCATGGTCGAGCTGACGCAGCGGTTCGCCGACTTCGGCGCGAACCTCGGGGACAGCGAAGGGTTCGCCACGTTCCTGGAGCGGGCGCGCGGAGCCGTCCCGGCCATCAAGGAGTTCGCCGCAGCCCTCGGAGACATCGCGTCTGCCGCCGGTCCCTTGGGCGGCATGGGCCTGATGGTGCTCCAGCTCTTCTCACAGCTCGTCGCGGCCATCCCCACGCCGGTGCTCCGCCTGCTCGTCCCAGCGATCCTCGCCGTCAACGCGGCGATGAAGCTGTATGCCATCTACCAGGCCGCAGCGGCAGCTGCCACGTGGGCCTTCGGCACGTCTGTGGCCGCGAGCAACGGCGCCGTGGCCTCCAGCCGCGCAGCGCTGCTCTGGTTCCGGATCCAGCAGGCTGCCTACGCCGTGAGCACGGCCGCGTCCACCGCAGCCACGTGGGCCTTCACGGCTGCGTCCCGGGCCGCAGCGTTGGGGTTGCGGTTGTTCACGGGTGTGCTGCGTCTTGCCCGTGCGGCCGTGCTGCTGACAGCCGGCGCCATGCGCGCTCTCGCCGTGGCGATGCTGACCAACCCGGTCGGCTTGATCATCACGGCCCTGGTGGCCCTTGGTGCCGCCTTCTTCGTCGCCTGGAAAAAGAGCGAGACCTTCCGCAACGGGGTGAAGGCTGCCCTGAACTGGGTGAAGGACGTAGGTGTCGCGGTCGGGGGCTGGTTCGCGGGGCCGTTCGTCAGGTTCTTCACCGAGACGATCCCCGGCGCCTTCCGGTCGCTGCTCAACTGGGTGCAGACCAAGTGGAACGCCCTGGTCAGCCTGCTGACCGTACCGGTGGAGACGGCAGTGCGCTATGTCCTGGTGCGGTGGGATCTGCTGCGGGCCGGACTGGCGCTCGTCTGGGAGCTGATCAAGTCCAAAGTGCTTACGCCGATCAGCAATTTCTTCACCAAGACGATCCCCGGCTGGGCGGTCACGCTGGTCAGCCTGGTCGTGGGTCACTGGTACACCCTGCGCGACCGGCTCGTCACCGCCTACACGTCGATCAAGAACCGGATCTTCACGCCGATCAGCAACTTCTTCACCAAGACGATCCCCGGCTGGGCGGTCACGCTGGTCAGCCTGGTGATCACTCACTGGTACTCCCTGCGCGACAAACTCGCTGTCGTCTACGCGTCGATCAAAAGCAAGATCTTCACGCCGATCAGCAACTTCTTCACCAAGACGATCCCCGGCTGGGCGGTCACGCTGCGGACCAAAGTGGTCAACACGTGGGGGAGTCTGCGTAACGGCCTGTACGACGTCTACACGTCGATCAAGAACCGGGTCTTCACGCCGATCAGCAACTTCTTCACCAAGACGATCCCCGGCTGGGCGCGAACCCTGCGTGACAGGGTCAAAGGTTATTTCCGGGAGATGCGCGACGGCATCGGCACCATCTGGGCCGGGATCAAGAGCAAGACGAAAGCGCCGGTCAACTGGGTGCTGGATCGGGTGTGGAACCGGGGCCTGGTCAGCGTCTGGGGGAAGATCGCCGGATGGGTCGGGCTGCGGAACAGCCTGAAGAGCGTCAAGCTTCTGGCCTCCGGCGGCACCGTCGGCCGGGCGCAGCCCGGGATGTTCAACAAGCCGACGGCCATCGTCGGCGAGGGGAACCCCCGGTACCCCGAGTACGTCATCCCCACCGACCCCAAGTACGCCACGCGAGCGCGGGGCCTGTGGCAGGCGGCCGGTGCGCACTTCATGGCGGACGGCGGCATCCTCGGCTCCATCAAGGGCGCCATCGGGTCCGTGTTCGACACCGGGAAATCCCTGGGCAAGGCCGCCCTGGGGTTCCTGTCCAACCCGGTAGGCAAGGCGAAGGACTTGCTGATGGGTCCCTTGAGGAACATCACCCGGGCTATCGGCTCCAGCTCCTGGGCGCGCATGGTCGCCAGGCTGCCGCGCATGGCCGTGGACGGACTGATCAAGGCCGTGAAGTCCGTGGGGTCGGACCTGCTCGGGTTCGGCGGTGGAGGCGGCAACGTCGACATCGGCGGATCCGGCGTCAAGCGCTGGACAGGTGTCGTGCGCCAAGCCCTCGGGCTCGTCGGCCAGCCCGCCGCGTACACAGGTATCACCCTGCGCCGCATGAACCAGGAGTCCGGGGGCAACCCGCGCGCGGTCAACCTCTGGGACATCAACGCCAAGCGCGGTTACCCGTCGGTCGGCCTCATGCAGGTCATCCGGCCGACCTTCCAGGCGCACGCCGGAAGGTTCCGCCGGACGGGTCCGTTCATGTACGGCACATCGATCAACCCCCTTGCCAACGTGTACGCCTCGATGCGCTACGCACTCGCGGCGTACGGATCACTGCCCCGCGCCTACAACCGGCCCGGCGGCTACGCGCTCGGCACCGACGGCGCCTCGGCCGGCTGGCACTGGGTCGGTGAGATGGGCCCGGAGCTGCTGAAGCTGCCCGCCGGCGCGCGAGTGCGCAGCCACCGCGCCTCTGCCCGCCAGGCCGCGACTGCCCCCACCGTGGTGCACCTGACGGTGGAGAACCACGGAGTCATCGGCTCCCGGCAGCAGACGCTGGACTGGCTGGTCGGCTCCCTGGAGCAACTGGACCGCCGCAGCCGGCTGCCCCGCGCGATGGGAGGGCGAGCGTAGATGCCTGTCGCCTTCCGCTCCGTCGGGACCCGGCTCAAGGCCGACATGACCTACGCGGCGAACCCGCAGACCGTCACCATGCCTCCCGGCCACGCCGCCGGGGACCTGCTGCTGCTCTTCCTCGTCTACGACAACAACGTGGCCCCGACGTCCTCCCCGAGCGGCTGGACCCTGCTGGGCACGGCGAGCGCGGGGCAGTCGCTGCCCGGCGCCTCCGCCTCGCAGGTGCAGACGCGGGTCTACTACCGCGTGGCCACGGGGACGACGTCCAGCGCCTCGTTCTCCTTCTCCAAGCAGCCGTGGCCCACCGGCAGCCCGTACGTCCTGGCGTTCACGGCCGCGTACAGCGGCGTGGACCCGGCCGGGCCGATCGAGAAGTGGTCGGCCACCGGAACGGCGAACACGGCGGCGACGCAAGTGCACCCGCAGCTCACCACCGTGGCGAGCGGGGACTGGTTGCTGACCTTCCGCTCCGGCTCGGCCTGGCAGGCCCGGACCGTCACCGTATCCGGCGGGACGAACACCGAACGTGTGGACGACACCGACGGGTTCGGGGAGCTGTTCGCCGCGCTGTACGACTCGGGGGCCTCCCTCTCTGCGGGCGCGCAGACGCAGCGCTCGACGACGTCCGCCGGTGGGGACGCCATCTGCCAGGGCGGCTCGACGATGTGGTCCCTGGCGCTCAAGCCGGTCACGGCCGCAGCCGCCACCGTCGCCCTGCCCGGCACGGCGACCGTGTCCGCCACAGCCCACAGCCCCACCGTGCAGACCGCGCCGGGCGGGTGGGACCTGTGCGCGGAGGAGGGCCTGCCCGTCTACAAGGTGGGCGTCGACTGGAACGGGGACGGCACCCCCGAGGGTGTGGAGGAACTGGGCGACACCTGGGCCACGGACTCCTTCAACCGCACGGTGACGGACGGTTGGGGTACGGCCGACACCGGGCAGAGCTGGACGTCCTTCTACGGGGTCCCGTCGGACTTCTCGGTCTCCTCCGGGGTCGGCCGTCACGTGCTCTCCACCAGCAACACCGACCGCTACACCGTGTTGTCGCCTTACGTGGAAGACGTGGACCTGGCCGTCGACTTCTCCATGGACCAGCGGCCGGCCAACAATCATCACTTTGTGTTCCTGTTCGCCCGCCTGACCTCGGAGAGCTACTACTACACCAGGTTGCAGATCCCCCAGGACGGGAGCCTGAGCAGCCTCAGCGTGCGCAAGTACGCGTCCTACGAGGGGGAGACCGCGCTGGCCGTCTCCTTCCCGCTCGCACTGTCCCCGGCGACCTGGTACCGGCTGCGCTTCAGGCTGACCGGCCAGACGCTGCGCGCCAAGGTCTGGGACCCCGCCGGGCCGGAACCCGGCTGGCAGGTCAACGCCACGGTGACCACCGGTCTGCCGCTCACCGAGCCCGGACCGGTCGGCGTGCGCACGAACACGTCGTCCACGGTCGTGCCCGCGACGATCTCGTTCCGCAACTTCCAGGCGTCCGATCCGGCGGACCCCGAGGAGGTGACCGAGGACATCATCTCGGACATCTCCGTCAGCTACGGCAGGGACCAGGAACGGCAGCTCAACCCGGCGGCCGTCGGCTCCGCCTCGTTCACACTGGACAACTCCGACCGGAAGTACAGCCCCGAGAACGAGGCCAGCCCGCTGTACGGCGACCTGGACCCGGCGCGGCTGATGCGCGCATCCGTCGACTTCAACGGCCAGACGCACGACCTGTTCAACGGCCGCATCGACGACTACAACGTGCACGCCGACTACGGCGACCGCACGGCGGAGTTCACGTTCCTTGATGCCCTGAACGACCTGTCCGGCATCAAGCTGAGCACGGGCGTGTATGCCAGTCTGCACACCGGTGAGCTGATCAACGCCGTGCTGGACCTGGTCGGCTGGACTGGCGGCCGGGACATCGATGTAGGCGCCTCCGTGGTGCCGTACTGGTGGGCAGAGGGCACCGACGCCCTGAGCGCCATCAACGAGCTGGTGAAGTCCGAGGGCCCGCCTGCGGTCGCCTACGTCGCCCCGGACAACACGTTCGTATTCCGGGACCGGCACCACCGGCTGATGCGCACGCAGTCACGGGAGGTGCGGGCGACCTTCACCGGCGGCCGGCTGGGGGACTGCACGGCCGGATCTCCACCGGCGACGGGTTACAGCTTCACCAAGCCGTTCACCTACTCCCACGGCTGGCGGGACGTCGTCAACTCGGTCACGTTCGATGTGGACGTGCGGGCGCCGTCAGCGGTGCTGGAAGCGGTATGGACCGACGAGTCCACCTACCACCTGGCCGCCGGGCAGTCGGTGGAGATCGAGGTCACCTCCTCCGACCCGTTCGTGGACGCGGTCACGCCCCGGAGCGGCACGGACATCGCGTTCACCGCTCCCGGAGGGGCTTCGGTGTGGACGTTGCTCAGCCGGACGTCGGGGGCCTCGGCCACGCTGACGCTGCGCGCGGTGGGTGGCCCGGTGACGGTCACACGGGTGCAGCTCCGGGCGCGTCCGCTGACGGTGCAGCGCACGGTGAAGGTGTCGCTGACCGACCCGGGCTCGGTCACCCGTCACGGCGAGCGGTCCTACCCGGACAGCGCCCCGTGGGCGAGCCCGGCGGACGCCGAGGCCATCGCGAACATGATCCTGCTGCACTATGCGCGCCGACGGCCCACGGTGCAGCTCCGGGTGGTCAGTTCGGACCCGGCGCATTTCATGCAGGTGCTCCAGCGCACCGTCAGCGACTGCATCCGCATCGTCAACGAGGAGATGGGCCTGGACGGCGACTTCTTCGTGGAGCGGGTCACGCACACGGTTCAGCGCACCGGCAGGCCGGGCCGGGCGCCGGTGCACTCGGTGGTGCTCGGGTGTGAGGCGGACCTGGTGGCGCCGGACAACGTGTTCCGGTTCGACCAGCGCGGCGCGGGGTTCGACCAGGGCGTGTTCGACCTGACCGTGGCCGACACCCCCGGCGAGGTGTTCGTGTTCGACGATCCGGTCCAGGGTCAGTTCGACCGTGGCCGGCTGGGGACGTGAGGGGATGGCGATGGAGGTACCGCGCGAGCGGACACCGGTGGCACGGGCGTATGTCTACAGCGGGGAGTGGGTGGCCGACTGCCCACGGCCCGGGGCGGAGCCGGGAAGGCCGGGCTGCGGCAACGTGGAGTTCCTGTACCGGCCCTCCCGCATGGGCGGGCCGAGGGACCGGGCGCTGGACTTCTACATGTGCTCGCACTGCGGGATGCAGGCGCCCATCGTCTGGCCGGACAACCAGCACGAACTCCTCGCGGTGCTCACCCGGCGGCCGGTGCCCGGGACCCGCAACTGGTACCCGGCGGACCATCCGGTAGCGGTCCGTTTCGGCCTGCCTCACGGGCAGAGCGTCCGGGATCTTGAGGACGAGAACGAGGCCCACGGTGTGCGTTGACGATCACGCGAAAACGTTAGGCGCAATAACTGTTAAGGGTGAAAACCCGCAGGTCGGGCGCAGACTCACAGACGTGTACCGCCTGTACCCTCTTCTCCCCATGACTGAAAAATTGGCCTCGTATAAGCGTTATACGGAGCAGAGGGTACAGGCGGTACAGCCCCCAAAACTCCCGGTCGGCCGGGCTCCGGAGGTGGCTTGATCAATGGCCTGGACAGCACCCATGACCGCAGTCGCTGGGGCGACCTTCACGGCGGCACAGTTCAACCAGTTCGTGAGAGACAACCTGAACGAGACCGCGCCCGCGAAGGCAACCGCCGCGAGCCAGCTTTTCGTTTCCACCGGCCCGAACGCGATCACCACCCGCGTTCCCACGCAGGCCTCGGTCTCCACCACGCAGTCCACGACGTCGTCCAGCTTCGTGGACCTGACCACCGTCGGCCCCCGGGTCACCGTCGACACCGGCAACATCGCGTTCGTGTGGTTCGCGGCCAGCCACGCGCACAACGCCGACAACAACGAGACCGCGTGCTCCGTGGCCGTCTCCGGCGCCTCCACCGTCGCCGCGTCCAACGCCTGGCAGCACAGCGTGGACGGCATCACCGCCGGCAACTTCGTACGCGGCGGCAGCTTCCACATCTTCACCGGCCTCAACGCCGGCAGTAACACGTTCACCATGAAGTACCGGGTCGGCGCGTCCGGTACCGCCTCGTTCCGGGACCGCGAAATCGCGGTCCTGCCGCTGTAGGGGAGGAGCAGGCCGTGGCCTGGACAGCACCCATGACCGCAGTCGCCGGCTCCGTCTTCACGGCGGCGCAGTTCAACCAGTTCGTGAGAGACAACCTCGCCGAGACCGCCCCCGCCAAAGCGGTCACGCCCGGCGGGTACTTCGTCACCACGGCGACGAACCAAATCGCTGAGCGCAACGGCGTGGTGGCCACGAACCTCACCGCCGACGTCACCACGTCCACGTCCTACACCGACCTGGACGCCACGAGCGGCCCGTCCCTCACCGTGACCACCGGAAACTGCGCCCTGGTCGTCATCTCGACGTCCATCCACAACACCGGCACGTCCAGCTCCCGCTGCTCGTACGAGATCAGCGGCGCGTCCTCCATCGCCCCGGCGGACAACCGGGGCGTAGGCACCTACGGCGTGGCCAACAACGGTGTGGTGTGCAGCAACACCGTGTTCCACAACGACCTGACCGCAGGGTCCAACACGTTCACGATGAAGTACCGCGTCGCCGGCGGAACCGGCAACTACCAGTCCCGGCGCATCAGCGTGCTGCCGTTCTAGGAGGAGCCGTGCCCGCTGGATACGTCGCCGTCCGGGTGCACTACGAATACGACACCGGCACCTGGTACGCCTCGGGGCTGTCAACGGAGTCCCGGGCCAGACCGCTGCGGGCCACCAGCCGCACGGCGGCCCAGACCGAGACAGAGGCCGCGCTCACGTCCCTGGGCCTCAGCCTCACAGGCGCCTGGAGCGACCTCGGGGACGACGAGACGGGCAGCCGCGCGGTGTTCGCACGGGCCGGGTCCAGCCAGGCCGTGAAATCGGTTCTCGGTCTGTTCTGGACCACGCACAAGGAGCTGCTGGCCAAGCTGGGTGTGAGCGTCCCGGCCCTCCCCGCCGCGCAGCGGGCCATCCTCTTCAGCCAGGACGTGATGCTCGTCGGCCTGGTGCGCGCCCTGGTGGACAAGGGCGAGCTGACGGACGACGACATCGCCGCCGCGTGCAGCGCCGTCCAGGCCGCCGACTTCTCCTGGCTGACGGGGCTGTAGCCGTGGACGGATTCACCGCGTTCCTCACCCCGACGCTGGGCGCCGGCGGAATCGTCCTGCTCGTCGTGCTCATGGTGCTGCGCGGGGCGCTGGTGCCACGCAGCACCGTGGACATGATGCGCGAGCAGGCCAACCAGCAGGTGCAGCTCTGGCAGACCCTCGCCGAGGGCCGCCAGGAACTCATCGAGATCCAGCAGGCGCAGCTCGACATGCTGATGGGTACCGCCCAGACCACCGAGCGCGTGCTGCACGCGGTCTCCGAAGCCGCCCGCGACAACCGAGGAGGCGGCCGTGCCCTGGCGCAAGCGCCCGAAGAGTGAGCCGGATCCCGGACGGTCCAGCGACGAGGTCCAGGCCGTCCGCGAAGCCCTCCAGTCCCTTGAACAGGACATCGCCCGGGCGCAAGCCCGTACGGCGGTGATTTCGGAGATTTCACGTACTCTGCGGCGGTTGGGTGAACGGAATCACTTCGCCCCGATGATCAAGGACGCGCTTGGGGGCAAATTCCGATGACGACAGGGGAGACGGTGAACCTCGCGGGCAGTGTGATCGCTCTCGTCGGGTGCCTGTCCTTCGTCCTCGTCTACACCCTGCTCGCCCGGTGGTGGCGGACCCTCGTCGGCCGGCTGCTCGTCATCAAGGCCCTGGCTATCGCGGCGTTCATGGCCATCTCCATAGGCGTCACCGTGTTCCGCGCGGACGTGGAGGTGCTGCGCATCGTGCGCGGCATCCTCGCCGCCCTGTTCGGGGCGCTGATGTTGTACCAGGCGTGGCTCGTGGGCCACACGCAGATCGAGGGGGCCCGCCGTGGCATCACCGATGAGTCCTGACACGTACATACGCATCCTCCGCGAGGAGGGCGTGAGGGTTTCCGAATACCCGGGATGGCGCACCCGGGAGCGGGATGACGAGACCGGCCTGGCCTTCGGCCCGGTGCGGATGATCCTCAACCACCACACCGCCGGGCGGAACTCCCGCGACGTCGTCGCTCGGGACGGCGTGCCCGGCCTGCCGCCGCCGCTCGCGCACATCCACCTGGCCAAGGACGGTACGGCCACGATGTGCTCGGCCGGCCGCGCGAACCACGCCGGGCCGATGGCCATCAACGCCTACCAGTCTTTCCGCGACGAGGCCTCCGTCCACCCGGCGCCGTCCCGGGCCTCGGGCACCATCGACGGCAACGACGTCAGCTACGGCATCGAGACGGAGAACCTGGGCGATGGCGAGGACGTCTACCCGCGCGCCCAGTACGACGCGTGGGTGCGCACCAACGCGGCCATCTGCCGTCACTACGGCTGGTCGGCCGAGTCGGTCGCCTGCCACAAGGAGACGAGCGTGGAGGGCAAACCGGACCCGCGCGGCCCGGTGGCGGGCTACGGCAGCCGGGGCCGGTTCGAGTTCACGCCGAAGCAGTTTCGTGCGGACGTCGCCGAACGGCTGCGCCACGACCGCACCTGGAGCCCAGGAGAGGAAGAGGACATGGCACTGACGAATACGGAGATCGGCAAGATAGCCGACGCGGTGGTGGCGAAGCTGCTCGCCGGGGGCGGGGTGCTGGAGGGCAGCGACGTCCGGAAGATCTTCACCACGGACGACGTCCTCACCGCCCCGTCGGATGCGGCCGACTACGCGACGAACAAGCACTGGACGTTCGCCACGCACGTGCAGTCCACCACCACGGCGGTGCGGGAGATCCGGGCGCAGGCCCGCTCCAACGGCGAGCAGCTCACCGCGCTGAAGCGGGCCGTGGACGCCATCAAGGCGAAGGTGGGGGCGTAGCCGTGTCGCAGGACGCGAGGATGCGCGCGGTCATCGACGACGCGGTGGCCCGCGCCACTGCCCCGCTGGAGAAGCGCCTGGAGGAGCTGAGCGCCCGTCTCACGGCTGTGGAGGAGTCCGGCGGCCCGAGCCATGCGCCGGAGCAGAAGCGCGCCTCCACGGGCCGTACGGCCCGCAGCAAGGGTGCGTCGGAGGACAAGGCCGGGCAGTAGTCCGGCAGCAGAGCGGCGACCAGGGAACGGAGACCGAGGAATGCGCGTCGTCACCTACCCGGCGGACATGGGCGGCTGTGGATACTTCAGGATCATCTGGGCTGCGGAGCTGCTTGCGGCGGCCGGGCACGATGTGGAGATACGCCCGCCGGCCAACCGGGGGCTGAAGCTGAAGATAGGCGCCGACGACCACGTGGAGGACGTCCTGGACGTGGACGACGTGGACGTCCTCGTCTTCCAGCGCCTCACGCACCAGTGGATGGCCGAGGCTGTTCCGCTGCTGCGGCGCAAGGGCATAGCCGTGGTGGTGGACGTGGACGACGACCTGTCCACCGTGCACCCCCGGAACCCGGCCTACGACTCGATGCACCCGCGTTCCGGCGGTCTGCACTCCTGGCAGAACCTCGCTGCTGCGTGCCGGGACGCGACCCTGGTGACCGTGTCCACGCCGGCGTTGCTGGAGCGCTACGCCCGGCACGGCCGGGGCCACGTCATCTACAACCATCTGCCGGACTCCTACTACGAGGCGCCGCACACGGACGGCGACGTCATCGGCTGGCCGGCCGCACTGGCCTCGCACCCGGACGATCCGGCCGTGATCGGCGGGGCCGTCGCCCGCCTGGTGTCCGAGGGCGTGGATTTCCGGGTCGTCGGGGACCCCACCGGCGTCGGCGCCGCGTTCGGTCTGACCCGGGACCCCCAGGGCCGTACGGGCGTGGACGTGGCGGGCTGGCCAGCCGCCGTGGCCGAGGGCGTCGGCATAGGGATTGCGCCACTGGCGGACACCCGGTTCAACGCGGCCAAATCGTGGTTGAAGCCGCTGGAGCTGAGCGCCCTTGGCATCCCGTGGGTGGCTTCGCCCAGGGTGGAGTACGTCCGGCTGCACGAGCGGGGAGCGGGTGTCCTCGCCGACACACCACGCCGTTGGTACCGGGAGCTGAAACGCCTGGTCGACTCGCCGGCCCTGCGGGCGGAGCGGGCGGAAGCCGGCCGCGCCGTTGCCGAGGGCCTGCGGCTGTCGGCCAACGCCTGGCGTTGGTGGGAGGCGTGGGAGAGGGCGCGCGAGGAGCAAAACGGCTTCAAGGCGTACGCGGCGTGATACCGCCTGTCAGGGTGTGCAATATCTGAATCAAAAGGGCCGGGCACCCACTCACAACAGTGGACGCCCGGCCGCTACGTTGTTTCTTACTGACGGCCCTCCCCGATGACAGCGGGGAGGGCCGTCAGGCCACAGTACGCACTCGCGTGCTGGTGCGGGGCTGCGCGGCCGACTCCCTGAGCCACGACAGTCCACAAGCCAGGCACAGTGCGTCATGGCTGTCCACCATGTCAACGACGCGCGTACTCGTGCAGGACGGGCACTTGGCCCGGTCTTTCTTCGCCTTGAGGCGCCGACGCTCTGCCGTGTCGGTGCCGCCCCAGTACCCACGCAGCCCGTACGTAAGCGCGTACCTCAGGCATGTCCCCCGAACGGGGCACGGGTTGCAGTACGTGCGCGCGGTTTCCAGTCCCTTGGGATCCTCCTTGTCCGGTACGAACACCCCCAGCGGGAGACCGCCGCACAGCGCGTCATCCTGCCAACGCACCTCAGAGGCAGCGTAGTCGCCGCCCAGTCGCTGTATCACCTATCGACTCCTCGGACGCAGTGACACTGTCAGGTCAAACTATTGCTGTATGCACCTGTGTTTGGAACGGCGCACACGTGAATAAATACGACCCTCGCTCTAAGTAAGAGACATGTTTCCGATTGTGAGTTGTCCCAGCTCAGCGGCAGTCGCTTTCACCAATCGTCCACGATGTGAGGGCATGACCATCAACTCCGCATATCTGCAAGGGAGTTGTCAGGGGCAACGGTCAAGGCACCTCCCGGGACGTTCTGGAAGGTGCCTTGGCATTACCGGTCGGTCACCTGGGATTGAGGAGCTGTCGGAGCTTAGGGGAGCGCTTTCACGCTGCGTCCCCGGCGCCCTGATCCACGCCGCTCCGGCGCCCCGAGACGTCGGTGTAGGGCACCGTCCAGGTCCCGCGCCCGTGCGGAACCGTCAGAGACTTCGGGTTGGCGCGCAGCACCTCGTACCAGTCGCCCCGGTACCGGACGAAGTCGCCACGGCGGAAGTCTGCCCGGGTCCAGACCCGGAAGCCCTCGGCCTCGGCCCGGACGACGATCGCACCCCAGTGCTCGATCCGCACGTCCAGCTCCGCGAGTTGTTCGTCCAGCTCCCGTGCGTACGGGGAGCCGGGGGTGCACCGGGCCAGGGAGCGTTGCACGCGCCGCCGCTCCGCTTCCAGCCGCTCGATGCGGCGCAAGGCCTCACGGGCCCGGGTGGAAATGGATCTGTCTATGCCCATGACGGGCCTCCCCTTGTTCCTTGGTCAAGTTGCGAGTGCCCCGCCCAGGGGGTGTGGGCGGGGCACTGGAGTCGTGGCCCGGCAGGGGGTGGGCCACGACGTAGGCACGGAGTGTGCCAGCGGGTACGCCAATCGCCGAACGGCCTGCTCAGGCAGCCGGCTCGCGCTGCGTCCACCCCTCGGCGTGGGTCCGGCGCAGCCACGCGGCCACGTCGACCCGCGCCTCGGGGGCGAGCATCACGGTCGATCCGTACTCCCTGCCGCGCGGTCCGGCCTGCACCCGGGCCGTCCCGAACGGCAGGACGCAGTCCAGCTGCGCCCACGTGTGCGTGGACCAGACGATGGCGTACTCGTCGCCGGCGATGTCCATGCGCCGCCCGTACAGCGTCCCGGGGAGATCCCCGTGCGCGGCTGGCTGCGCCTCGCCGGCGAACCACGCGGCCAGCGGCAGGACCCACGACGGTTGCAGCACCACACCGTTGTACGTCCCGGCGGTGATGAACTGCGTGGTCATCGTCAGCGTGCCGGCGTGGCCCGGGTCGAACCGCAGGGCCGTACCCCGGACGGTGCCGGGGGCTTCGAATGCGTCCATGCGTCCCACTTTCCTTGGTCAGCGGTGTAGGGGGTGGGTGCTCCCGGCCGGTCACGATCCGGCACTTCCGGGCGGGGCCCGGCGGACATCCGTTATCCCACGGGAGCTGCTTGGGGCCGAATGGCCCCGGTGGGTCAGGCGGACAACTAGGCGGTGGCGAGGTACGCGCGGGCCTCGGCGGTCATCTGAGCCGTGGTGTCGACTTCGTCCCACGCCTGCCAGTTGAGGACCCACTGTCCGGCGGGGAGCCGGTAGTCGTCGCTCAGGTCGGGGTCCGTCTCGGCGGCCGTGGGGAGCCGGAAGACGTCGACCGCGTACCCGCCGACGAAGGGGGCCGGGTTGTGGGTGGCGACGACGAGAGCCGTCCCGACGGCCTGCGCGGACAGGATCTCCACGTCCGAGGAACCGATCAGGGCGAGCGCCTTGCGGGCCTGCGCCTCGGCCTCGTTGCGGGCCTGCATGTCGAACAGGTCGCGCTTGCAGCCGTAGCAGTCGCGCAGGAAGCGCCCGGCCTCGGGGTGGCGGCGGCAGGTCTGGAAGTGCGTCATGGTCGATTCCTCGTTCCTTGGTCCTGCCGGGCAGTCCGCCCGGCTGATGACTTAATTAAATCACAGCGCCCCGGGGTGGACAACCCCGGGGCGCTGCCTTGTTGAACCGTCGTCAGTTGTGCACGGCCATGCGGTGCTGCTCCTCCACACCGATGCGGGAGACGGCCAGCAGGGCCTCGCCCGTACGGCAGTCCGGGCGGTCGTCGCGGCGGCAGTCCGCGCAGGCGGTGATGTGCTCCCGGTAGTCGGTTAACGCACCGGAGTACGGCAGCGTCCCCACCAGCTTCAGCTCCGGGACCACGAGGGCGTCCAGGGCCGTGTGCCCCTCGGCGTCGGCCGCGTCCTGCATGTCCGCGAGGTCCCACCTCGTCCAGATCGTCTGCATGGCCCGTCTCCTTGTTCCTTGGTCAGTGGTGCAGCGAGTGCTCCCGGCCGGCTGTGAGCCGGCGCCTCCGGGCCGGTGGCCTGGCGGACTTCGTTATCCCACGGAAGCGGGTTGGGGCCGAACGGCCCCGGGCGGTGCGGTCAGCCGGCCAGTTCAACGCCGGGCCAGTAGGCGACGATGCCAGTGCCCATCGAGTCGGTGCGGGTCATCCGGGCGAGGCTCAGCGCGTCGTCGGCCCGGTCGTTCTCGGTGAGCTGGACGGCGAGGGCGACCATGAACTCGGTCAGCTTGCTGGCGCTGGGCAGGGTCACCGCCAGGCAGGTACGGGAGCCCATGTACCGGCCGCTGTACGCCTCGCGAATCTCGTAGTCGTCGTCCCACACCTCGGCGGTCTCAGCGGCGTTGACGATGTCCATACGGTCGAGCTTCATAGTCGGTTCCCTTCTCCCCGGCCGGTCCGTCCGGCAGATGACTTAATTAAATCATAGGTCGCCGGTCGGGGCAATACCCAGGGGCCGACGGGTCGCCCGATAGGCTCCCGCGTCATGGATGCATCCACCACCACGCGCATCACCGCCGTCACCAACCAGAAGGGCGGGGTCGGCAAGACCGTCACGACCCTCGGCACCGCCGGGGCGCTCGCCGAGATGGGCCGCAACGTCCTCGTTGTCGACCTGGACCCGCAGGGCCACCTCACTGACGGACTCAAGGTCCCGCAGGCGCCGTCCGGCGACGGTGCGCCCAACCTCTACCGGTCGCTGGTCGGCGAGTTCACCGGTCCCGTAGCGGACCTCGCCGTTACGCATTCCGAGCCCGCCGGCCGCATCGACGTCGTTCCGAACGCGTTCGAGATGTTCATGGCCGTGCGCGACGTCGACAAGGTCAAGGCCCGCGAGCAGCGGCTGGCCAAGCTGCTCGCCTCAGCACGGGGTGCCTGGGACCACGTGCTCATTGACTCCCCGCCCTCCCTGGACATCCTCACCGACAACGCGCTGACCGCCGCCGACGGCGTGCTCATCCCCGTGGAGGCCGAGGACTCCAGCCTCAAGGCCCTGGAACTTCTGTTGCCTCAGGTCGCCTCCGTGGACGCCGACCTGCGCACCAAGCCGCTGGAGCTGCACGGCCTGGTGGTCAACCGGCTACGACGTCCGCCGAGCCTGCTCGCCCAGTCCGTGCTGAAGGAGTTCGGGGCACTGGATGGCCTCCCCGTCCTCGCTACGGTGCCCCTGGGCGTCGTCATCACCGAGGCGTGGCGGTACGGGCGCACACCCGTCGACTACGCGCCCGAGTCCGAGCACGCCAAGGCGTACCGGTCCATCGCCGAGGTGATCGACCGATGAGCCCCGCCAAGCAGCTTCCCGCCCCCGGGCGCGCTCCCGGCTTGTCCGACGTCCTGCGCGCCCGGCACGCGAGCGCGACGGCCACGACGCCGGACCCGTTCGCCCCGAAGGTGCTCGACCCGGCCACCGTCACCGGCACGGCCGAGGAGCGCCTGGCCGCGTTCGAGGCGGCCATCGACGAGGCGAAGGAAGCGGCTAGTCACTCCCTCAAGGCGGCCCGCGCCCGGTTCGTCGTGGAGGCCGGGACAGCCCTGCGCGCGATTCGCGACGAGGACGGCGGGCTCTACAAGGTCACTCACGAGACGTTCGAGCAGTACATCAGCGACCGGTGGGACATGGACCGCTCCCGCGCCTATCAGCTCATCGACGCCGCCCCGACGATGAACCTGCTGTCTAAAATTTTCGACACGGCACCCGTGGAGTCGCAGGCCCGCGCCCTTGCCCCGGTCCTGGAGGCCCACGGCGAGGAGGCCGTGCGGGAGGTCGTCGTGGCGGTCAAGCAAGCCGGGGCGAAGGTGACGGCCGCCACCATCAAGGAAGCGGCCCACCGGCTCCACTACATCCCCGCGCAGACGGCCGAGGAGGACGAGGGGTCCGCAGACCTGCCGACCGAACACACCCCGCAGGAGGCCCTGGCCATCGTGCGGCTGGAGCAGGGCCTGGCCGCGCTGCGCGTCGCACACAAGGCCCTGCGCGGCACGGTCGTTACCGACGCGCTGGAGGCCGACCATGAGCGCGGCCTGGAGCTGGCCAAGCAGGTGGCGTCCCTCGCTGCCAAGATCGGCCGGCTCACGCCGTGACGGCACGACGAAGCCCCGGGCCGTAGCGGCTCCGGGGCTTCGGGCTGTGCGGGGTCAACTGGCGTGGTGGAAGCAGTCCGGGTTGACTTCCCAGCCGCTGACCTTGTCCACCGTCTCGCGGGGGTCAAGGTAGCGCGGTCGTCCGCCTTCCCGAGTCCACGGCTTGCAGGTGCAGCCCGGGGACCCGAACGGCGGTTCATCGGTCTGCGGTCGGTTGCTCATGTCTCCTCGTTTCCGTGGTCGCTGGCGGTCATTCTTCCCCAGCGAGCAGCTTGAGCGACGCGACGGCCTCGTGGTCGTCGTCGCTGAACTCGTCGCCCTCGGACGCCATCGCGTTCTCGGCCAGCTCCAGGGCGTAGCGCAGCATCGCGCGCTCCGCGTCGGTCAGTCCCGGACGCAGTCCGGTCGACGTCACGCGCATCAGCGGCTTGGTGTGGCCGGGCGTACCGAGCTGCTCCCGCCCGGCGCACCACGAACACCCCTCCACGATCAGCCCGTCGTGCTCCGTGTCGTGCAGCGCCTTCACGTGCGTGCACGGCGTGAGGGCTACGGGCGGTCCGACCTTGGCGACGTAGTTGGTCACCGGGTAGAGGTCGGCGTTCGCGAGGCATGCCCCGATCACGTTGGCCAGGACCGTGGAGTCCTTGGGGTGGTCGGCCCCGTTCGGGTGCTGACGTCCGTGGACGTAGGCCATGACGGCCGCCTCGCGAACCAGGCGCCGCTCCCGTTCGCTCATGGCGGCGAGCACGGCGTTCACCTCATCGGCACGCTGCTGGTCCCGCTTCAGCACGTAGTCCACCAGCCACTCGGGCAGTGCGCTGCTCATCGCTCCTCATTTCCGTGGTCGTCGATCAGCTCCAGCAGCGCCGGGTCCCAGCCCTCCGGCAGGTGTTCGGCGAGCAGCTCCGTGAGCCAGTCGGGCCGGGCCACGTAACCGCGCGAGCCGTCGTTGCGCGCCCTTTCCCACCCGATGGTCGTGATGGGCTTGCCGACGGCCCCGGACTTCAGCCGTCGCGGTCCGACTACGGCGACGTGGGCGGTCGCACGGTCGCCGCGCGGGGTGCCCTCGTCCAGCCGCAGGGTGATCTCGACGCGCGCCGGGAGGACCACGTGGCCGTTCGACGGGTCGGTGAGCGCGTCCGTGTTGGGCCGGGCGACCGGGACCACCACGGTCGTCTGCGTCACCCGGGCGTACTCATCGGGCAGAAAGTAGATGGTCATCGCTCCTCGTTTCCGTGGTCGTCGCCTGCCTGCTGTGGTGGGCCCGCCCGGAGTCGAACCGGGGGCCCCGCAGAGCGCGTGGGAACCGACCAAGGTTCGCGCTCGGATGCGAGGCTGCCGCGCTGCGGGGCCCTCGTTGCCGGGATCACGGCTCCCGGCCGGCCGTCATGCGTCACAGGGTCAGGATGCTTTCGGCGCGGCATGGCCCGCAGTCCTTCAGGTTCTCCGGGTGGACGGAGCCCCACGCGTCCATGTGGTCGCGGGTGTCGTCCGGCTGGAAGGCCGTACCCTCCAGGAACCCGCGCTCCGGGGTCCCGTCGGGGCCGTAGTGCCAGCCGTCGTCCATGGCGGTCACAGCTCGGCCTCGCCAAGTCCGCGCCGGATGACGTTGGCCAGGGTCAGCGGGTCACCTGAGAAGCGGGAGCCGAGATCGGCGCTGACGCCGATCTCGCGCAGGTAGCGGTGCGCGCGGGCGTTCCGCTCCTTCCACGCCCACTGCTCCAGGGTGTAGAAGCACGCGGTCCAGTGCTCGGGCTTTGCCTTGGCGGACTGGTTGTCACGGCGGAACCTGCTCTCACTCAGGCGACTGCCGTCCACCGATTCCACGTCGATCCACACCGGAGCAACCTTCGTCACCCGGACGCGTACCGTCCTGAGGTTCCGGCTGCTGGGGTCGTCAATGACTACCAGCTCGTCACCGGGGTTGACGTCCCCCAGTTGGGGGAGACCGTTGCGGGTCATGGTCGGTTCCTCGTTTCCGTGATCGGCGGGCCGGGGTGTCAGTGCCCCGGCCTCGGGTGTCTGAAGTCCTACGGGGTCCGGCGCTGGGCGACGAACTCGGCCGCGTTGAGTGCGACGAACTGCCCGCGCGGGCCGGCGGGGCCGACGGCCGACCACACGCCGCACGGTTCACCCGTGACCGCGTGCGGGACCGGCTGCATCGTCCAGTCGATGCCGTTCGCCTCCACGGTCACCATGCCGTCCGGCTGTGCGACGGGCTCCAGCCCCTTCGCCTGAAGGGCCTGGACGAGCGGCTCCGACTGGGCGGCCAGCGCCGGGTCCACGTGCTCGTCCTCGCAGTAGCGGCAGAGCGAGGGCGCCTCGGCGCCCCGGGCGGAACCAGTCTCGGTGGCCCACCGCTCGCGGCACACGACGCAGCGCTGCGGCTCGGCGACCATCTCGCCCGTCGCCCGGTCGATGACCCGGATCTCGATTTCGGCACCCCGCGCGTTGGCGGCACGCAGCGAGTCGAGCATGTCGGCCTCGGCGGCGCCGATGTTCCACTTCGGCGTGCGGGTCGGCTTGCCGCCACCCCAGGTACGTACGACGGCGTACGGCATCGTCTGGCCTTTACTGTGGCCCCCGCCTTTGCCCATGGTCGGTTCCTCGTTTCCGGCCGGTCTGTCCGGCTCACTGATTTAATTAAATCAGAAAGTCCCGGGGCGCACAACCCCGGGACCCGATTCGATTCCTGGCCGGCTGTCAGGACGTGGCGGCCGGGGCGTTCAGCTTCCGCAGCCCGAGGTACAGGCCCCGGTCGAGCCCGTTGGAGTAGGTCCGCCGCACGATGACGATGGCGCGGTCCTCCGGCACGCCGAGGCCGGTCAGCTCGGCTATCGCAGCCTCGTTCTGGTCCTGCGCGGCGGTGAACCCCGGGTCGCTGATGCGGTCCTGCGTCGTCACGGTCGGTCGTCCTCTCTGAGGCCCCCGTCGGCCGGCACGGATCATACGGCCGGAGCGGAGAATCGCTTCCTTGATTCCTTGGTCGGGTGGTGCAGGGCCCCGGCGAGGAGGCCGGGGCCCGGGTGGGTCAGTCCTCGTCCGGGCGTGCGACGTACTCGTACGGCGAATCGGCGAGCGGGTACAGGGGCGTCTGGTCGGGGTCCCCGCCGTGAGCGCGGACGTGATCGGCCCGAACGATGCCCGCACTCGGCGCGTACTCGCCATCCGTGGCCAACGTACAGGCGTAGTCGTACTCGCTGTACTGCCTGCGCTCACGGACACGGTTGCACCCGTGCAGCCGCTTGAACCAGTTCAGCGCGGCAGCGGAGGTGGGCTCAGCTCGTAGCACTCCCTGGTCCATGCTGACCACCAGCCACGGCGGGGTGCTCTCAAGGTCCGTCTTCTGAGCAGACTTGCCGGCGGCCCGAGCGCTCCAGTCGGCCCGCCGCAGGACGGCCGTGGTGCCGTCGTCGCATGCCACACGGACCGTCTTGTCGGTGGCCCGGACCACGGAGCCAGTGCGGCGGTACTGACCGCGACCGCCGAACCCGTTGTCGTTGGTCGTGAACTGGAGGCGGTCGCCCTCGTGCACATCGCGGAAGTCCACGGGCTCGAACGTCTCGCTCATGGTCGGTTCCTCGTTCCCTGGTCTGCGGTCCTCTGTCCGGGACGCCAGCCGGGTCGGCTTCCCCGCTTCGGCGGTCGCGGCCCGGTCCACCCGACCGGCGTCCCGATGAATTAATTAAACCATAGCCCGGAGCGGAACACAACCCTGAGCACGACGAAGCCCCGGCGAGGAGGCCGGGGCAGGGCGGTTCAGACGAGGCTCGGGGAGAGCCGGGCGCGGAGGGTCCGGGCCGCCGCCGTCAAGGCGTCGTTGATTCCCGACGGTTCGCCGGCCGCGTGGTGCAGGGCGTCGCAAAGGGCCTTGGCCATGCGGCGGGACATGTACGACGTGGAGCCCGCGTGCATGTCGCGGGCGACCCGGCGAACCGCGTCCCAGCCGAACCCCGGACCCTCCACGCTCGGGGCCGCCCAGTTGCGCTCGTCCTCGCCGATGCCCCGGAGGTAGCGACCGAAGCGGTCCACGGCGAGACGGATCGTCTCAGCCTCTGCCTGGCTCTCGCAGGTGAAGATGGCGGTCCGTCCGATGGTGGTGAGCTGCGCCATGGCTGGTCCCTCGTTCCCTGGTCTGTGGTCGGTCTGTCCGGGACGCCGGCCGGGTCGGCCTCTACGCTCTGTGCCTGCGGTCACCCGCCCGGTCCGGCGTCCCGATGAATTAATTAAACCATAGGTGCGGCGGCGGGGCAACCCCCGGACACGACGAAGCCCCGGGCCGCGTACGGCTCCGGGGTTTCGGTGGAGGTGCTGCTCGGTCGTCAGACGACCGGCAGGCTCAGCGCGACCAGTGCCTGCTCGCGGCGCATCAGGACGGGGTGCGCGTGCGTCCAACCGTCCGCAGGGCCGACGACACCGGCGGTCTCCAGTCGGTTGAGCAATGCCTGCGCTTCCTCGAACGTGACCCGGATGCCGTGGTCCTGGCCCAGCCGGAGCATCAGCGCCGACGGGGAAGCGTGCCCGGTGCCGTCGGTGGCCATCTCGACTGCGGTACGCAGCTTCCACGCTTCCACGTCGGTCCAGTACTGCGTCGTTTCCTCCTGGCAACGCGGGCAGTCCGGGTCCACGTCCTCGGTCGTCTGGTGGTGATGGGTCATCGGTTCCTCACTTCCGTGTTCAGGGTTGTCTGCACCGTAGCGGGTCGGACTGACGGTGCTCACCTCACTCACAGCGCACCGCCCGGAACAGCGCCGCCGCAAGCTGCGTCGGGCAGGCGTTGCCGATCTGCTGCGGGACGCCCCGGCCCGACCATGGGTAGTCGGCCGGGAACCCCTGGAGCCGGCCGGCCTCCGACTCGGTGAACCGGGGCAGTTCCTCGCCGGCCGGCCCGACAACCCGGTTACGGTTGATCTTCCCCGTGACCGTGAACGCGGGCTCGGTGCTCGCACGCTGGCCACGGTTCTGCGGGTCCCCGCCGGTGCCGTAGTTGGACACCACGGTGAATGGCTCCGGCCGGTCCAGCGCCTCACCCATGGACACCGGCGCGGGAAGCCCCTCGTCGCCGCTCACGCGGCCCCGGGACCACTTCTGGTGCGTCGGGGTCGGGAGCGCCACGGCGCCGTCCCTGCGGGCCAGCAGGACCGCACGACGCCGGGTCTGCGGTACGCCGTACTGCTCGGCGTTCAGCACTCCGCAGACGGCCGCGTAGCCCTCAGCGCGCAGGATCTCCGCGTAGGTCTGCCACACCGGCAGGGCGCCCGGCACCTGTTCCAACACCACAGCGCGGTACGGGCGCCCAGCGTCGGCCGCCGCCAGGACGTACCGCAGCGGCTCCAGAACGAGCAGCGAGCGCGCGTCCGTTCCGGGCGGCGTCGGCGGCAGGGCCTGACGGGCGGCCATCGCCTTGGCTTTCTGCTGGAGGTGAGCGAGGAGCAGGCGGCCCGCGCCTCGGCCGGCGACGGTGAACGTCTGGCACGGCGGCCCACCGGCGAGCGTGTCGTCCTCGGAGAAGTCGGCGGGGCCGTAGTCGGTCACGTCGCCGTGAACCGTGGCCAGCCCGGCCGCGCGACGAGTGGCCACCGCGTCGTCGTCGTATTCGATGCCGATGGACGCGCTGCCGTCTCCGGCCTCCATGCCGCCGGGCCCGGCGAACAGGTGCAGTGTCATCCCTCGTCCTCCAGCTCGTCCTCGTCGGCGACGTCGTCCCCGCTCCAGCACCGCGCGCAGTACCAGGCGGACGTCACCGGCCCGCGCGGGGACTTCAGCCCGGGGTGGGTCTCCTGCGTCACCTCGAACAGGCGTTCCGTGGCGTGGCTGCACTGCTCGCACCGCAGGAGGGCGATGGACCGGTGCACCAGGCCGCGCCGGCGCAGCTCGTCGCGCAGGGCCCGGGTGTAGGCGTAGACCGCCCGCTCCTCCGGCCCGTCCACCTCGGCGAGCTGGTACCGGCGCAGCACCTGGTCGTCGGTCACCTTCTTCCAGTAGGTGAGGTGGAAGACCACCCCGGCGTACCGCCGGGCCGCCTGCCGCAGAGTGTCAAACTCCTCGGCCGTCGGCGGCACGTAGCCCTCCGGCGGCCAGACCTTCACGCGGGGCGCGTAGCCGCCCTCCTGCTTCGCCTCCAGCAGAGCCTGGCGTGACAGGGTGTCGACGGCCACGGCTCAGCCCTCCCGGCGGACGGAGTGGAGGGTGAACGACCAGTTGGCGCGCGGGCCGCGCTCGGCACGGACCTGCTGGAGCGCCTGGTACCGGGCCTCCAGCTCGGTGCGCGCGTTGACGAACACCGGCAGCAGCTCGTCGCCGCTGCCGTCGGCCGCCACGGCCTTGTGCTTGAGCGTCACGGTCCACCGGCGGTAGATGACGTGGCGCGGGAAGACCTGTGACGGGCGGTACCGCCGCGTCTGGCTCTCACCGTCCCGGGAGCAGCGCAGGTGCAGGCCGTCGGTGCGGACGTAGATCGCGGGGAACTCGATCTCGTTGCCTGCTGCGTCGAACGTGCGGATGGTCACCGGCTGTCCGGGGGTCGCCTGGCCGGGGCGCAGGTGGACCAGTCCGGGACGGACGCGGGACGGCTGACCGGGCTGGCGTACCGGCCTCTCTACCGAGTAGCTGGTCATCACGGGCCTACTTTCCTGGTTCCTTGGTCTACGACCTAACCGGTCGATTTAGCTAAATCATACCTGTGCCCCGGGGCGAGGACAACCCCGGGGCACAGATTCAGCGGTGACGTCGGGTCAGGCGTCCGGTGGCCCGAGCCGGCGGAACAGCTTGTCCAGCCCGTCGTCCAGCGCCTCGGCGGCCTGGTCGGTCAGCGGGCGACGCGCCAGCAGGTACGGCTTTTGGGCGTGTAGGCCCTTGCGCTCCACGGTCCAGCCGGCAGCCTCCAGGGTGGTCGCGTAGGCATCAACCATCCGGTGCCGCTCGGCGGCCATCTCGTCGCTGCTCATGCGGTCGTCGTCCAGCAGGTCGGGCTCGGGCATTCGGTGGGAGACCCGGACCTCGTCGTCCGCACTCTCCTCCGCGAAGTACCCGGCGGCCGTGCACTTCCCGTACTGATCGCTGTCGGCCGGGTCATGTTTGGCGAACAGTACGCGAACAGCCGGGTCAGTGATTTCCGAGCGGGGCATGGTCGGTTCCTCCAGGGTCAACGGGTGAAGGCCCCGCCGGGCGGTGGGGCCGGGATGATCAGCGTTGCGGGATCACGGTGTAGTGGTGCGTACCCTCCAGCGACTTCGCCGGCGGGCCGTCGCACGCGGCGGTGGACCGGACGCCTTCCTCGGTCACGCGGTAGTGCTCCACGCCGTGCCACCTCGGTACGGCCGCGATCAGCGAGCCGTCGTCGTCCCGGGCGAACGCAGGCTCCGCGTCCAGCCGGGAGAGGCCGTGCACGACTTCCTCGGCGAGGGCCTTGAGCGCGGCCGTCTTGGTCCGGCCGTGGGCCTTCACGGGCCCGAGCGTCGCCGTCCAGCGGCTGTCGCCCAGGTTCCACGGGTCCTCGCTAACCTCGGCCAGCAGGCCCAGCCTCGCCGTCGTCGCGCCCATCGTGTCCTCATTCCTTGGTCAGAGGGGAGGGCCCCGCCGGTCGACGGGGCCCTGGGGTTCGGGTCAGGAGCCCGCCCGCTCCGGGGTGACCTCTCGGACGACCTCCAGGACGCGGAAGGTGCCGCCGCCGCAACGCTGGACCTTCGCCAGCACCCACGGGCTCACCTCGCCGCCGTGGACGGCCGCGTAGTTGGGACGCTCGGCGTCCTCGGGCCGTTCGGTCAGCGGGGCGGAGCGGTGGGCAGACCCGGGGACAGTCAGCCAGTCGGGGCCGGGGATGAACAAACCCCAGGCGTAGCCCTCCGCGCGCCACTTGTCCTCGGTCGTCGTCGCGTTGTTCATGGTCGGTTCCTCCCTGGGTCCCCGCCGGCCCGTCCGACGATGACTTAATTAAATCACAGTGCCCCGGGGCGGACAACCCCGGGGCACAGATTCAGCGGTGACGTCCGGTCAGTCCTCGTCCGGGACGTGCACGTTCCAGGTGTCCGTCGTCGGGTCGGACTTCACCACCGCGTCGCGACCCTCGGCCCGCAGGCCGTCGGCCACCTCGTCGGCCTGGCGAAGGTTGCGCTGGAGACCTGCGTCAGGGGTCGAGAACACAATGCCCATGATCGATTCCTCATTCCTTGGTCGGTGGCTCTCGGCTGAGCCGCCTCGGGGGCGCCACCGGCGCGGTGCCGATGACGTCCACGTGAGGCTCAGCCCTTCACGCTGGCAGCGGCCTTCCACTCGCGGTAGTCCTCGCCGGGCATGCCCTCACCGTTCGGGTCGTTGTCGTTCAGGGCCGTGGCCGCCGCGTCGGCGAGCTGCGCAAGCACCAGAGCCTCGGTCAGGTCGGCCATGCGGCGGGCCAGCCGCTCCTCGCCGGACAGGTGAGCCTTCCACCCGGTGTCCGCGTTCTCCCACGTGCGCGACTGATCGACGAGCCTCTCGGCTGCGCGGTAGTTCTCGGGTCCGGTAGCCATCGTGTCGGTTCTCCTCGTATCTCGGGTCAGAGGCTGAGCTGCCTCACAGGGGCCACGGCCGGAGGTTCCGTCTGCGACCCCGAGCGGTGCTCAGTCGTCCAGGCTCGTGATGGTCCAACCGCGCGCTTCAGCCTCCGCGCGGTCAACTCGGGTGTGGCGGTCGCAAGCACGCAGCGGGATTGACCCTTCGCGCGTCATGAGGTGAGTAGCAGGCTCGTTGCATGCGTCCCAGCACTTGACGTAGGTCGAGACGGTGTCCGGCATGATCGGTCCTTCCTTGCTCGGGCCGGGGCCGCCGGTCGACGGCCCCGGAAGTCTGTCGGTCAGGCGTTGACCAGCTCGCGGGCCGGAACGGTCGGGCGCACCGTCTGGCGGACGGCCACCGGGGCGCCGTGCGCGAGGACCATGAGCACCACGGCCGCCTTGTACTCCGCCTTGCGCGGCTTGTAGTTGCGCAGGAGCACCTGGACCTGGGCGGCGGTGAAGTGGTTCACCTTGCGCAGCCGGGCCGCGCGGCCCTCGGTGGTGCGGTGGGTGCGGGCGACCTTGGCGGGCTCCATCCCGATCCGCTTGGCTACGGAGCGCAGGCCGTTCGCCACACCGGCGGCCACCTGGGCGTCCACACCGGCGGCGATGGCGTGCGTCGCGAGGCTGCGGCCCTTGCGCAGGGACCGGGCGAAGCGGGTGGCGGCGGCGCGCTCGCGGACGATTCGGCGGCGGAGGCGGGAGGTCTTCGTCATGGTCGGTTCCTCATTCCTTGGTCCGTCGTCCCGGCCGGTCGGCCGTTCCGATGGATTAACTAAATCATAGATGCCGGGCGGGCACAACCCCGAACGCGAAAGAGCCCCGAACCGGTGGGGGTTCGGGGCTCGGTGAGCCGACGTCAGCGGTGGTCTCTCCACTCGTAGAACAGAACGCAGAAGCCGAGGGTCAGACCCGTCGCACTCGTGCTTCCGAGCACCGAGTACACCGGGAGGACGTGGAACTCCGAGACGTAGAGAACCGTGATCGCGGCAATCGACACGACCCCGAAGGCGAGCATGGCCAGCCCGAACGCGACCCAACGTGTACGCATGTTCCGATTCTCCTTGGTCGACGTGCTCTACGGGTACCAGTGGCCGACGTCGTTGCGGCGGCGGACGTACATCTCTGCGTGCGTCCGGTCGCTCAGGTTGCTCACGGGCAACAGGTAGCGGACCACGGCGCCGGACCGGCGCGTGGCGATGACCTCGCCCTCACCCACGCTGGTCACGTGCTGGATCGTCACCCGGTCGCCAACGCGCAGCCCGAGGAAGTCGGGGACCTCCTGTCGTGCGACGTTCCGCCACCACCAGGCGAACTCTTTGGGCTCGCGCGGTGCCTCCGGCATCGGCTCGAACAGGTCTCCGGGCTGGTAGTCGTACCGACCGCGCAGGGCCGGGGCGATGTAGTCGCGGGTGGGGCTGTAGAGGTGGCCCCGGTCGAACGCCGCCGGGACGGACGACTGCGGGAGCGTCTGCGTGTCGGTCATGGGTTCCTCGTTCCTTGGTCAGTGGTCGACGCGCGCCCAGGCGGGCGCCGCCGGCTCGTGCTCGCGGTAGCCGATCACCCGGTCCAGCAGGGGCCACAGCCGTGTGTCCCGGCCCCAGACGGGGTCGATGACGGCCAGGGCGACGCCGTGACGGATCAGCTCCCGCCAGGCCCCACGGCCGATGCCGGGCAGCTCCGCGCGGAGCTGGAGGCGCCGGGGACGGCCTCCGAAGCCGGTGTGTGCCTCGTTGCCCCAGCGGGTCACCGTGAGGCCGCGACGCGGCCCGATGGAGCGCCCGGGACCGTACGCGGTGATGATGAGCCCGGCGCCCCGGGCCCGGCGGATGAGCGGGCCGAGGAGCGGGTTCCGGCAGGAGATCCAGCCCTCCACGGCGGCGCGCTGCTCCCACGGCCGTCCGTCGTACGCCGTGCCGGTCTCGCCGGGCTGCGAGCAGGTGGTGACCCAGCCGCGTCGGTTAAGCCGGGCGAGCACCGGCACCAGGTGCGCGGTCTCCTCGTCGGGGCCGACCGAGCAGCCT
>NZ_JOCT01000028.1 GCF_000717875.1 Streptomyces sp. NRRL S-455 | reverse complement strand
GGGTTGATGTGGGCGTGCGGGTGGGGGTGTGGTTCGGCTCGGGGGCCGTGGTGGGCTGCTGGTGACGTGCGTCTCCGGCGGCGGTGGAGGGGCGTGCTGTGGGGGTCCCGGAGGGCTCAGACCCATGGGCGGGGGGCGTGGCAGGGCGGGACGCAGGTGCCCAGGACGTGCCGGTGTGGGGTTCGGGTGCGCGGGAGCGGCGCGGCCGGGCGGTGACGTCCGTCGAGCCGCCCGGTACGGCAGCACGGTCGTCGCCGGACTCGCCCGGCACGGCAACGGCCGCCCCTGCGGAACTCGGCGGGAGGGCCGTGGCCGCCCTGCCGGACTCGCCGCCCCGGTCCCACCAGACCATGGCCATCAACACCGACACGGCCACCACGATCGTCCGCGTCAGTCGGTAGGCGCGCCTCCGGTACCAGGGCCTGCGGGCCCGCCTGCGACGCACCCCCGGAGCGGTGACGTGTCCGGACTTGACCTCACGCCTCATCCCCTGAGCAGCGGCGTACCCAGCCCCACGCCGCACCCCCTGAACAGCGGCGACACGATTCGCGGTCGGGCGCCGAACCACAGGGGCGACGCCTCCCCCGTGACCCGCTCCCCGCCCCGCCGCAGCAGGAGCGCCGGCACCGGGCCCGGCCCCACGCCGGCTCTTCGGATCAGCGGTGGCTCCCGTGCCCCCACGCCGCACCGGCCCCGCGGCGGAGCCGGCCTCGCGGGCACGCCGGACCGCTGAGCCGGCACCAGGGCCGCCTTCTTCCCCGCTCCACTCCACCGGCACCCAGCCGACAGCCTCCCCGGCTCCGCGCCGCTCCACCGGAGCGGCGCGATACGCGGAACGCGGCCTACGCCGCGCCATCGGGGCGGCGGCGGAGCCGGAACCAGACCGTCCCGGCGACGGCGGCCAGCCCGACGGCGGCGGCGCCGGCGACCGGAGTGAAGGCCTCGGTGCGGGCGATGCCTCCACCGCCCGCCGGCGCGGCGCCACTCGGAGTGATGGCAGTCGGCGTGGCCCCGGAGGCCGGGCAGTCGATCTGGAACAACTTGAACTTGCCGGCACCGTGGGCCCGGTCGGTGAGCCAGGTCAGCTTGTACTGCCCGTTGGGCAGGTCGATCAGCGGACTGCGACCCGCGCCGGTCGCGTCGAGGGTGACGGAGCCGCTCTCGGCCGGCACCTCGGGCAGGGTCTGAATGGTCCAGTTGACCGTCTCGCCTGCCTCGAAGTCGAACGCGGCGAGGTAGAACTCGCAGACCTTGGCATCGTTGGTGCGACTGCCGGCGGCCGTCTCGCGGGCGTGGATCATGACGTCCCCGTTGTCCCCGGGAGCGGCGACAGCGGCCGCCCCGCTCAGGGTGGTCCCTGCGAGGGCGAGGGCGGCGAGGACGGCGGTGCGGGTGCCGGCACGGCGCGCGAGGGGTACGAGGGGCATGAACATGTCCTCCAAGTCAGATGATTGTCATACAAACATCTCGTCACCTGACTATCTGTCACATGTCATCCGGAACCGCCGGAGCAGCGCCCACGACGCGTCAGCTGTCGCTCTTCCGGCCCAACGAGGTCCCGTCCCGACGGGGTCCGGCGTGCCCTCCGTCCGCCTCACCTGCCTCACCGGTCCCACCGGTCCCACCCGCCTCGTCCCCCTCGGCGTCCGGCTCGTCCGGCTTTCCCCGCGACCGCACCGCGACCCCCGACGAGACCAGCAACAGCACACCCAGCATCACGAACGGCGCCGCCACACCCGCGACCCCGGCGATCAGCCCGGCCGCGGCGGGCGCGGCGACCTGGCCGAGCCGGTTGCCGGTCAGGCGCAGGGCCAGGGCCGTGGAACGGGCGTCGTCGGGAGCGGCCTGGACGACCGTCGTCATGGACAGCGGCTGCCCGACGCCGAGGCAGAAGCCGAGCAGCACCAGCAGCAGGCCGAGTGCCCACACCGGCACCGGCAGGGCGATGCCCGCGCACAGCAGGGCCGCCAGCAGACAGGTCACCGTGAGCAGAACGGTCCGGCCGAGCAGCCGCAGCAGGGGCGTCAGCACCAGACGGCAGGCGATGGTGGCCGCCGCGCGCAGACTGAGCAGGACGCCGATCACGGACGGCGCGATGCCCCGGTGCTCGCCGACCACCGGAAGGTAGGCGGTGAGGATGTCGGTCGCGGACAGCACGGCGAGGCTGATGAGGATGCCGGCCGGCACGCCCCGGGTGCGCAGGATGCCCCGGACCGGAACGCGATCGCCCTTCCCGGCGCGGGATGTGGCTGCCGGCCTGCGGTGCTCTATGCGCCACAGCGAGGTGAGCGCGACCGCCGCGAGCGCGCCCGCCACGACCAGCGCGAGCGCGCTGGTGCCCGTCATGTCCTCGCCGCCGATCAGCGCGCCGGCGGCGATCGGTCCGACGAGCTGGCCGAGCGCGGCCCCGATGGTGAAGTGGCCGAAGTTGCGGTCCTGTTCGTGCGGCTCCGACTGCCGGGCGACGAGGGACTGGGAACCGATGACGAAGCAGAGGTGGCCGAGGCCCATCACCCCGCTCCACAGGGCCATCGCCCACAGGGAGTCCGCGACGCCGCTGAGCGCGCAGCCGCCGGATATCAGGACCACGCCGACGGGCAGCAGGGGCGCGCAGCGGCCGTGGTCGGTGCGACGGCCGAGGGGGACGGCGGCGAACAGCGGCAGCAGCGCGTACACACCGGCGATCACACCGACCGCACGCTCGTCCGCGCCCAGCGCGAGGGCCCGGTAGGAGACGGCGGGCCGGGCCATGGACACCGCCCCCTGCGCGAAGCTGAAGGCGATGACGAGGCGGAGCAGCCAGCCGCGGTTCCCACCGGGCCCCACGATGTCCTCCACGAGATCGGTCGAACGGTCAGATGATGCCGAACAGCATGCCTGCCCCGAGGATGACGAGGCAGGTGAGGGCGGCCCACTTCACCACGAACCTCGTGTGGTCACCGAACTCCACCTTGGCCATGCCGACCAGGACGTAGACGGCCGGGACGAGCGGGCTGGACATGTGCAGCGGCTGGCCGACCAGCGAGGCGCGGGCCATCTCCACCGGGGAGACACCGTGCGCGGCGCCGGCCTCGGCGAGGACGGGGAGGACACCGAAGTAGAAGCCGTCGTTCGACATGAAGTACGTCAGGGGCAGGCTCAGCACACCGGTGACGAGCGCCATGTGCGGGCCCATGCCCTCGGGGATGACGTCCACCATCCACTTGGCCATGTTGTCGACCATGCCGGTGCCCTGGAGGACGCCGGTGAAGACGGCGGCGGCGAAGACCATGCCTGCGACGTTCAGGACGTTGTCGGCGTGGGCGGCCAGGCGGGCCTTCTGGTCGGGGATGTGCGGGAAGTTCACGGTGAGGGCGAGCGCGGCACCGAGCAGGAACAGCACCGGGATCGGCAGCCACTCCATGATCATGGCGGTGAGCAGCGTGACCGTGAGCAGCGCGTTGAACCAGTAGAGCTTGGGGCGCAGGGTGGCCCGGTTCGGGTCGAGACCCTGGAAGCCGTCCTCGTCCCGGGCGTCGTCCTCGTCCCGGGCGTCGCCCTCGGGTGCGTCCGTTCCGGAGCCCGCGCCGCCCGTGGCGCCCTTGCGCATGTCGACCTTGCCGTCGCCGGAGCCGCCGCCGGTTCCCACGAGAACCGTCTCGGTCTCCTTCTTCTCCTCCAGCACGTCGTCCAGCGTCAGCACGCCCAGCCGCCGGCGCTCACGCACGCCGAGCACGTAGGAGAGGACGAACACGAAGAGCAGGCCGACCAGGAGCGCCGGGATCATCGGGACGAAGATCTCACTGGCGTCGAGCTTGAGCGCGGTCGCGGCGCGGGCGGTCGGGCCACCCCACGGGAGCGTGTTCATCACGCCGTTGGCCATGGCTGCGACACCGGTCATCACGACCAGGCTCATCTTCAGACGCTTGTACAGCGGGTACATCGCCGAGACGGTGATCATGAAGGTGGTGGAGCCGTCGCCGTCCAGCGAGACGATCGCCGCGAGCAGGGCGGTGCCCACGACGATGCGCATCGGGTCGGCTTTACAGAATTTGAGGATGCCTCGGACGATCGGGTCGAAGAGACCGACGTCGATCATCACACCGAAGTAGACGATCGCGAACATGAGCATCGCCGCAGTGGGGGCGAGGTCGGTCACGCCGTCGAGGACGTAGTCGCCGAGTTGGGCGCCCTTGCCGACGAACACGCAGAACAGCGCGGGAATCAGCACGAGCGCCGCGATCGGCGACATCTTCTTCATCATGATCAGGACCAGGAAGGTCGCGATCATGGCGAAGCCGAGGATGGTCAGCATGAGTGGATACCTAACGTTCGCCCTTGAACATCCCACCAGGGCCGGCGGTTCCCGAGACGTTAGGTCCCGTCAAGCAGCGTTAACAAGACGTTGACGTGCGAGCAATAAGCGCAAAACTGCTGGTCACAGCTTTGCTCAGGTCAGAGGCATGAGCTTTTCGGCCGCTGGGGCGCATTCGACGGGCACTCCGTTGAGGACCGCGTTGCCCGACAGGGGGTCGAGCAGCCGGCCGTCGAGGAGCTGGTTGACGTTGACGCCGGGGTCCGTGGAGGCGTGGCTGAGGCGGGTGCCGGGGCGGTCGTGGCCCCAGCCGTGCGGCAGGCTCACGACACCGCGCCGGATCGCGTCGGTGACCTCCGCCGGTGCGGTCACCTCCCCCCCGGCACCCTTCACGCGCACCGGCTCCCCGTCCCGTACGCCGAGCCGTTCGGCGTCCTCGGGGTGGATGTGCAGGGTGCAGCGATTGGAGCCGCCGGTGAGGGCGGGCACGTTGTGCATCCAGCTGTTGTTGGAGCGCAGATGGCGGCGGCCGACCAGGACGAGTCCCTCGGGGCGTTCGGCGAGGGCCGCGCGCAGGCGGGGCAGATCGTCCGCGATCGGCCCGGGGAGCAGTTCCACCTTGCCGCTCCTGGTCTTGAGCGGCTGCGGCAGCCGGGGCCGCAGCGGCCCGAGGTCGATGCCGTGGGGATGGGCGAGCAGCTTCTCCAGGCTCAGCCCGTCCGGTCGTGCGCCGAAGCCGTCGCCGTAGGGGCCGAGGCGCAGCATCATGTCGAGCCGCAGTTCGGGGCCGGTGTCGCCGGTGAGCCGTGCGGCGAGCTCGCGCGGGTCGCGGCCGCGCACGGGCGAGTGGTCCTCGTTGACCGCCTTGCCGAGTGTCTGCTCGATGACCATCCGGTCGACGGCGGCGGGGTCCGCCCCGTGCATACCTGTGACGGCGAGGATCAGCCGGGCGAGGATCTCCGTCTCGGCCATGCGGCCGGGTTCCAGTGGGATCGCGGGGCGGGTGTAACGGACCTGGTTGCGCACGGCGAAGGTGTTGAAGGCGAAGTCGTGGTGCGGGCTCTGCGACGGCGGGGGCGGGGGCAGGACCACGTGGGCGTGGCGCGAGGTCTCGTTGAGGTACGGGTCGACGCTGACCATGAAGTCGAGCGAGTCGAACGCCTTGTCGAGCCGGTCGCCGTCGGGTGCGGACAGCACGGGGTTGGCGGCGACGACGAGGAGCGCACGCACCGGCTCGCCTTCCTCGGTCGCGGTGTCGATCTCCTCGGCCAGGGCGGAGAGGGGCAGTTCGCCCTTGGCCTCCGGGTGCCGGCTCACCCGGGAGTGCCAGCGGCCGAGGGCGAATCCGCGGCCGGGTCCGGCGGGGCGGGGGGTCTTGTCGGTGGCGGCCTGCGGGAAGAGCGCGCCGCCGGGCCGGTCGAGGTTGCCGGTGAGGATGTTCAGGACGTCGACGAGCCAGCTGGCCAGGGTGCCGTGCGGGACGGTGCAGCTGCCGATACGGCCGTATACGGCGGCGGTGGGGGCGGCGGCGAGGTCACGGGCGAGGGTGCGGATGAGGCCGGCCTCGACGTCACAGGCCTCGGCGACGGCTTCGGGGGTGAACTCCTTCAGGGCTTCGGAGAGTTCCTCGACGCCCTGCGCGTAGGGGGCCGGCTCGACGAGGCCCTCGTCGAAGAGTGTCCGTGCCATCGCGGCCAGCAGCAGCGCGTCGGTGCCGGGCCGCACGGCGATGTGCCGGTCGGCGAGCTTCGCGGTGCGGGTGCGCCGCGGGTCGATCACGACGAGCGTGCCGCCCCGGGCCTTGAGGGCCTTCAGCTTGCCCGGGAAGTCGGGTGCGGTGCACAGGCTGCCGTTGGACTCCAGGGGGTTGGCGCCGATGAGGAGCAGGTGGTCGGTGCGGTCGAGGTCGGGCACGGGGATGGCGTTCGCGTCGCCGTAGAGCAGTCCGCTGGAGACATGCTTGGGCATCTGGTCGACGGTGGAGGCGGTGAAGACGCTGCGCGTGCCGAGCCCCGCGAGCAGCACCGGCGGGTAGAGACCGCCGGCCATGGTGTGCACGTTGGGGTTGCCGAGGACGACGCCGACGGAGTGCGGGCCGTACCGCTCCACGACGGGCCGGATGCCGGCGGCGACCGCGTCGAAGGCCTCCTCCCAGGTGGCCTCGCGCAGCTCGCCGTCCCTGCGGACGAGTGGGGCGCGCAGCCGGTCGGGGTCGGAGTCGACGGCGCCGAAAGAAGCGCCCTTGGGGCAGATGAACCCCTGGCTGAACACGTCGTCGCGGTCACCGCGGGCGTGGGTGACGCGCGCCCCCTCGATGGTGAGGGTCAGGCCGCAGGTGGCCTCGCACAGGGGACAGATACGCAGGGCGGTACGGGACACAGGTCCTCCCGGTGGGCGGCGGCTGCGGTGACGCGCGGACCCGCCGAGCATACCGACCGGTATGCACGGAGGGGAGCCCCTGGCGGAACGGGAGGCCGGCCTGCTTGGGCCGGAGCCGTCAGTCGAGCACCCGGGCCAGGTACGCCCGCAGCATCTCCCGCATCTCCTCGATGACCTTCCGGTCCCCGTCCGGCGCGACCCGGAACGCCAGGTGCACCAGGGTGTCGGCGGTCTCGACGGCGATGAGGAAGACGCGGCGCAGCTCCTCGTCGGGCTCGCGGTCGAGATGGCCCGAGAGGAGTTCGGTGAGCCGGTCGGCGACGCGGTGATTGGGTTCGGTGCGGGACCCGACCGGGATCTGATTGCCGAAGTCGACGAGGGCGAAGCCCGGAGCGGAGCGTTTCATCTCCAGGTACTCGTCGAGCACGACGTCCATGGCCACCCGCCAGTCCCCCGCACCGGCCTCCGCCAGGCGCTGGGTGACACGTGCGGTGTACCGCTCGAGGTTGCGCTGGGCCAGCGCGTCGGCCATCTGGCGCTTGTTGCCGAAGAAGCGGTAGACCGAGCCGATGGGGACTTCGGCCCGCTGGGCCACGGCACGGGTGCTCAGCGCGTCGTAGCCGACCTCGTCGAGGAGGTCGGCGCAGGCGTCGAGGATCCTGGTCAGACGTTCGGCACTGCGCCGCTGCACGGGCGCACGACGGAGCGATGTCGCGTGGGGCACGGGCTTCATGATGCCTTTCCGGCGCGGTCCGGTGAACCTCGCCCCCCGCTCCGCCGCCGCGCGTCCGCCGGCTGCGGCGGCTCCGCTTCGGGCCGGACGTCGGCGCTCGGTGCGGGGCCCGGGCCGGGCTTCGACGCGGTGATGTCGGCCGTGCTCTCCACAGGGGTGCCGTCCACCGCCCACACCGTGCCGTCGTCGGCGTGGAGACGGGCCGTGACGTGGTGCGTGCCGCGCGGCACCAGGCGGTCGGCGAGACGGTACTCGGGCGTGCGGAGCCGGGCGACGAGGCGCCCGTCGACATAGAGGTGCGCGAGACCGCGCCCGGCCACCGCGCGACCCGCCGCCCCGGCCGGGGAGAAGCGGAACTTCCGCACGGTCAGCCGCACCTCCCAGCCGCCGCCCGCGTCGGGCTGCACCTCGATGCCGACGTCGGGGGCGCTCTCCTGCTCGACCTCACGGTAGGCCCGGTCCTCCGTGTCCCGGCCCTCCAGAAGCCGGCCCACCGGCGTCGGCGACACCGCGTTCTCCCCGGCGTCACCGGAGCCGCAGCCCGCGGATCCGGCCAGGAGGACACAGACCACGAGCGCGGCACGCAGCCTCCGCGTACATGACATGCCGGGAGCCTAGAACGCATGTCCGGTCCGACGAATCGTCCTGAAGTCGGGTTCCCCGTCCTCCGTCAAGAGGATGAGCCCGAGGGCGCGCGTCCCCCTTGCGTCGCGGAAATCGCAATCCTACGGTGTCACATAGGAATCGGACGGCAAGGGAGCAGCGATCATGGTCGATGGGGGTACCACCCGCGCGAGCGCGGTCGAGCGTGAGGGAGCGCGGAAGGCCGCCGAAGGGCTGGCCTACCTCTCCGGCTTCGGCAACGAGCACAGCTCCGAGGCCGTCCCGGGCGCGCTGCCCGAGGGCCGCAACTCGCCGCAACGGGCCCCGCTCGGCCTGTACGCGGAACAACTGAGCGGCACGGCGTTCACCGAGCCGCGGGCCCACAACCGCCGCTCGTGGCTGTACCGGATCCGCCCCTCGGCCGCACACCCGGCGTTCACCCGGATCCCCAACGGCACCATCGCCACCGCTCCCTTCACCGAGGCCGTGCCCGACCCCAACCGTCTGCGCTGGAGCCCCCTGCCCGACCCGGCCCCCGGCACCGACTGGCTGGCCGGCCTGTGGACGCTGGGCGGCAACGGCGACGCGACCCAACGCACCGGCGTCGCCGTGCATCTGTACGCCGCGAACGCCTCGATGGACCGGGTATTCAGCGACGCCGACGGCGAGCTGCTGATCGTCCCGGAGCGCGGCGGACTGCTGCTGCGCACGGAGTTCGGTCTGCTCCATGTGGAGCCGGGCCATGTCGCGCTCGTCCCACGTGGGGTCCGCTTCCGTGTGGAGCTCCTCGACGAGTCAGCCCGCGGCTATGTATGCGAGAACTACGGCGCTCCCTTCCGCCTGCCCGACCTGGGCCCGATCGGCGCGAACGGTCTGGCCAACCCCCGGGACTTCCGCGCTCCGGTCGCCGCGTACGAGGACGTCGAGGGCCCGGTGGAGGTGGTGAACAAGTTCTGCGGCAACCTCTGGACCGCCACCTACGACCACTCCCCGCTCGATGTCGTCGCCTGGCACGGCAACCATCTGCCGTACGTCTACGACCTACGGCGTTTCAACGCGCTCGGCACCATCACGTACGACCACCCGGACCCGTCGATCTTCACGGTGCTGACGTCCCCGTCGGACACCCCGGGGCTGGCCGGTGTGGACTTCGTGGTGTTCGCGCCACGCTGGTTGGTGGGCGAGGACACCTTCCGGCCGCCGTACTTCCACCGGAACGTGATGAGCGAGTACATGGGTCTGATCGAGGGCGCGTACGACGCGAAAGCGGAAGGCTTCGTGCCGGGTGGCGGCTCACTGCACAACATGATGTCGGCGCACGGCCCCGACCGGGAGACCTTCGACCGCGCGAGCGCCGCCGAGCTGAAGCCGCAGAAGCTCGACGACGGCCTGGCGTTCATGTTCGAGACCCGCTGGCCGCTGACCCTGACGCCGCACGCGGCCGGGGCGGAGAACCTGCAACAGCGCTACGACGACGTCTGGCAGGGCCTGGAGCGGCACTTCCACCCCTTGCACTGATCATTTCCTACCGGTACGGATGGCCCGTGACCTCCTTCGCCCCGGACTCGATCGTCCTGAACCGCAAACTGCCGCTCTGGTACCAGGTGTCGCAGTCGCTGCGCGCCTCGATCCTCGGCCGCTCGCCCCAGGACCCGCTGCGCCTGCCCACCGAGGAGCAGCTGGCCGGGCACTACGGCGTGAGTGTGCTGACCATGCGGCAGGCACTGAAGGAGCTGGAGGACGAGGGGCTGATCACGCGCCACCGGCGGCGGGGCACCTTCATCGAGCCGGACGCGCGGCGGGGTTCCCCGGTCCGTCTGCTCGGCTCGGTGGACGCGATCGTGGCCCAGCAGTCCGGTATGACGACCGAACTGCTGGACCACGGCCGGGTCCCGGTCCCCGGCGAACTCGCCGAGTTCTTCCCGGATGTGCCGGATGTGGCGACGTACCACCGGCTGCGCGGCGACGAGAAGACCGGGGAGCCGACGAACCACGCCCGCAACTACGTGCGTCCCGAACTGGCCGCGCGGATCGACCTGGACGATCTCGTCCGGTGGCC
Source organism: Streptomyces sp. NRRL S-455 (assembly GCF_000717875.1). Lineage (GTDB taxonomy): Bacteria > Actinomycetota > Actinomycetes > Streptomycetales > Streptomycetaceae > Streptomyces. The sequence goes on along the minus strand of NZ_JOCT01000028.1, from coordinate 88,319 downwards.
CATGACCAAGGTGCTGCGGGACGCGGCCGGGGCGGACATCGGCCGCATCACGGACACGGTGGAGGCCCGGCTGGCCGACCCGGAGACGGCGAAGCTGCTCCAGGTGCCGCTGCTCAGCCCGATCCTGCACTACACGGGCGTCACCTACGACACCGAGGGAAGACCCCTGGACGTGGCCGTCATCCAGTACCGGGGGGACCGCTTCTCCTTCACGGTGACGCTCGAAGCCAACTGACCCGCGTGTCGGAGCCACACCGTACGATGCCCAGCGTGACGCACGACGACGCTCCGCTGCTGGCGGACCTCATGCCGTGGTCCGTCGCACCGCCGCGGCTGGGCCGGGGGTGGCCGGCGGGCCCCGACCCGGCGTCCCTGAAGGCCCGCTGGGACGCCTTGGTGAAGGCCGAGGGGCCCGACCGCGAGACCCTGTTCGAGCCAAGCCGTTCACGCACGCTGACCACGGCCGTCGGCCAGTTGCCCGGCCGGACCGGCGGCACGGAGAAACTGGTCCGCGCCTCGGGACCCTGCCCGCAGCCCGTGCGGGTGCTGCACGCCCCCTTCGACGAGCAGTGGCTGATCCCCGACCAGCGGTTGATCGACGCGCCCCGCCCGGAGCTGTGGCGGGTCGCGGACGAGCGGCAGGTCTTCGTGGTGGAGGTGCCCGAGGGCCTCCTGGCCACCTCGCTGCTGCCGCTGCTCCGCCCCGGCCGCGTCCATCCGCTGTTCCGTCGCCCGGGCGGGCGGGAGCCGAACCTGGCGCCCGGCCTGCTGGAGCACCTGGGCACTCGCCTGGGCAGCGCCCCGACACCGCTGGACGTACTGGCGTGGATCACGGCGACGACCCGCCCGGACCTCACCGTCCCCCTCACCGGGGACGCCGGCACGTGGGCACGGGGCGTGGAGCGGGGCCACCGGCTGCTGTGGCTGATGCGCCGCGACGGCGAGCGTCCCAAACTTCCCGGCGGCCGCCGCCCCTACGTCCGCGCGCCGCTGCCCTCCCGCCCCCTGACCCTGCACTACGACAGGGACGAGGAGGCCCTGCTGCTCGGCGAGGGCCGCGTCTCCCCCGTGCCGCCGGAGGCCTGGGACTTCGAGGTGGGCGGGGTGCGCGTGCTGGAACAGTGGTTCGCGGCGCGTGCCACCGATGCCGAGCCGGGCACACTGGCGGCGATCCGCCCCGCCACATGGCCCCAGGCCTGGACGTCGGAACTGCTGGAGCTGATCACGATCCTGGCCCTGCTGGCGGAAGCACGCCCGCCGCAGGAGAGGGGGACGGTCAGTGACCCGATCACCGCGGCCGAACTGACCAGCGCGGGCGTTCTGCCGGTCCCGGCCACGGCCCGCCGCCCGGCCTCCGTGCTGGACGGGCCGGAGGAGGGCCCGGAAGGGCAACTCGCCCTGCTCTAGCACAACGCCGAGGGGAATGCGGTCAGCGTGTTCTCAGGGAACGGGCGACGGGAGCGAGCGGCGCCCCCGGTCACTGCCGGGCGGGGATCAGACACCGACAGGGGGCGTACCGCGCTCGGGCAACACACCTGGCGCCACTGCGTGCCGTGGGGATGACGGACGACGAGTGCGCGGCGCCGCACCGGGACGGTGCGACCGCCCGAGCGCGGCCCCTACTTGCCGCCGAACAACGAACGACGCAGCCGGCGCAGCGGCGCGAAGAGCGAGACGCGGCGCACGCGCGCGCCCCTGCCACTGCGGTCGTGCGGCCGGCGCTCGGTCAGCTCACGCATCAGCGAGGTCGCCTCGACCGTCTCCCGCTGCGGGACGGCGGGTCCCGCCAGCACCGAGAGATGGCGGTCGAGGCGCGAACTGGTCGCGCTGCTCCCGCACGTGATCGCAGGGACCCTGGCCCTGCTGCGCACTGTTATCTGTTCCATGTCACTCCCCACCCGTACGAGTCCACCCGGCCCGGGCAGGTTAACCCTATCGTCCCGTCCGGGCACACGTGTATCGCGGTCACAGGATTCACCTTCCCCGTAAGGGGGTTGACGATGTATTTTCGATCACTCTCCGAATCCAACAGATTTCAGGGCGAGTTGGACGATGGGCTGGGTGGTGGGCTGCGGTGACCCTCCGGCGGGTTCGACGGTCACGGCCAGTGATGTCGCGGACGTGCCGAGACCGGTGGCGACCAGCGGCGTGTCGCCCTGGAAGAGCCCGAGGGAGCGCGGTTGCCCGCCCGGACCCATGAGCCACAGCTGGTGCACTCGGCCGCCCGGCGGGGCGTCGTATCCGCCGAGGGTGACCACGGCGCTCCCCTCCGTGGCGGAAGCGATCACTCCGATGGTGCGGCCCCGTCCGTCCCGGCCGTTGCTCGCACGGGCGTCGGGGGCCGACAGGACGTGGGCGATCTCACGTGACCGGTCCCGTTCGGCGGCCAGTTCGTCCTGGGTCCGGTTCGCCTGTACCGCGAACAGCGAGGCGACGACGAGGGCCGCGGCGGCGGTGACCGTGGCGAAGGGCACGAACAGCGGGATCCGGCGCCGGACCCGCTGCCGCGGCGGCGGCTGGGTGCCCCACACGTGCGGCGGCAGCTGCGTCGCACGCGCGCGTGCCGGCTCGCGTGCCGCGTCCTGCGGCGCCGGGTCCTGCGGAGTGGTCCGTACCGCGGCCATGACCCGGTCGCGCATCGCGGCCGGAGCGGGTGCGGCCGTGGACCAGGCGAGCCGGACGGCGTCCTCGGACAGGGCGCGGACCTCGGCGGTGCAGCGGTCGCAGTCCTTCATGTGCCTCTCGAAGCGGATCCGCTCCGCGGGGTCCAGGGCGTCGAGCGCGTAGGGGGCGGCGAGCGAGTGCGGGTCCTCGCGGCGCAGGAGGCTCATGCCACACCTCCGAGGCACTCGCGCATACGGGTCAGTCCGTCGCGCATCCGTGTCTTGACGGTACCCAGGGGCAAGGAGAGCTGCTCGGCCACCTCACGGTACGTATAGCCCTCGTAGTAGGCGAGCGTGACCGACTGGCGCTGCAGGACCGTGAGCCGGTCCAGGCAGCGGCGCACCCACTCGCGTTCCAGACCGGCCTCGACCTCCTCGGTGACCTGGTCGAAGGCCGGCTGGTTCGCCCGGAGCGCCTCCCGCTGCTCGCGCTCGCCGGCCGCGCGGGCGCTGCGCACCCGGTCGACGGCGCGGCGGTGGGCGAGGGTGAGGATCCACGACATCGCGCTGCCCCGGCCCGGGTCGAACTTCGCCGCCGAGCGCCACAGTTCGAGCAGCACCTCCTGAGCCACCTCCTCCGACTGGGCGGGGTCACGCACCACACGCCGTACGAGTCCGAACACCGGGCCGGACACCAGCCCGTACAGCTCCTCGAAGGCATGCTGGTTCCCGCCCGCCACGAGCAGCAGCAGCTCGTCCGCCTCCACTCGGTCCCCCTCTCCCAGGCCGCACGGGGCCTGTCCCCTCATACGAGGCATTCGCAACGCAGCCACCTCCGGATGGGGTTACGGATCAGCGCGACGAAAACGCGGGTCCGCGGCGATGAAACAACTTTTCAGATGCTCCGTAAGAACGTTTGAGATTCGACCAATCCACTCTGCCGACCGCTCCGAATGGCGTGTGTCAGGCAAGTTGACACGGAGGACGGACGGCATGACACCTAACCCCAGGACCGGTGCGGGACGCAGGAGCATCGCGACCGCGATATGTGGCGCGCTGGCCGCCGGCGGGCTCACGGCCGCCGGTGTGACCGCGCTGGCACCTGAGGAGGCCTCCGCCTCCAGCCACCGGGAGGCCCCGCTCATCTCGGGGACTCCTCAGTTCGACAACACCGACGTGTACGCGTTCGTCAGCCCGGACAAGCCGGACACGACGACCATCATCGCGAACTGGATCCCCTTCGAGGAACCGGCCGGCGGCCCCAACTTCTTCACGTTCGCCGAGGACGCGCAGTACGACCTGCGCATCGACAGCAACGGGGACGCCAAGGAAGACCTGGTGTTCCGGTACACGTTCAAGACCCACACGAAGAACGACAAGACGTTCCTCTACAACACGGGCCCGGTCGAGAGCCTCGACGACCCCGACCTCAACATCACGCAGACCTACGACCTCGAGCTGATCAAGCTGCGCGACCTGAAGGCGGTGTCGAAGACCAGGGTCGCCGACGACGTCCCGGTGGCACCGTCGAACGTCGGCAAGGCGTCGATGCCGGACTACAACACCCTGCGCAAGCAGGCCATCCACAAGCTCGCCGGGGGCGCCCAGACGTTCGCCGGGCAGGCCGACGACCCGTTCTTCCTGGATCTGCGCGTCTTCGACCTGCTGTACGGCGGGAACCTCTCCGAGGTCGGCAACGACACGCTCAAGGGCTACAACGTCAACTCGATCGCCCTCCAGGTCCCCAACAGCTTCATCGCCGAGTCGCACGAGCAGCCGGTGGTCGGCATCTGGTCGACGACGCAGCGCAAGAACGCCAAGGGCTACTTCACGCAGGTCTCGCGTCTGGGCAACCCGCTGGTCAACGAGGTCGTCAACCCGCTGAAGGACAAGGACAAGTTCAACGCGTCCGCGCCGCGGGACGACGCCCAGTTCCTGGAGAACGTCACCAACCCGGAGCTGCCGAAGCTCATCGAGGCGATCTACAAGATCCCGGCCCCGGCCGAGCCGCGCAACGACCTGGTCGACGTGTTCCTCAAGGGCGTCAAGGACCTCAACCAGCCGCCGCACGTGACGCCGTCGGAGCAGCTGCGGCTCAACACGTCCATCAAGCCGGCCGCCAAGCCGAAGCGGCTGGGTGTCCTGGACGGTGACACCGCGGGCTTCCCGAACGGGCGGCGGCTGACCGACGACGTGATCGACGCGTCGCTCCAGGTGGTCGAGGGTGAGCTGCTCGGCGCCAAGAACGACCTCGGTGACGCGGTCAACGAGAACGACAAGAAGTTCGGCAAGTCCTTCCCGTACCTGGCCAACCCGACCGAGGGTTCGCGCGGCCCGCTCGCCAAGGGCGTGGACGGCGGCAACGACGTCCGCAGCCAGCTGGGCGACGCGCTGCAGCCGGCGGGCGCGCAGGGCGGCTCGGACGACATGCGCCTGATCGCCGCGTCCGCCGGGGCCGGGGCGGGCGGCATCGTCCTGATCGGCGCGGCCCTGATGTGGTGGCGCCGCATGCGGAACCGGGCGTACTGACCCGCTCCGCTCCCACCGACCGGCGCGGTCCGTTCCCCATCCCCCACGGCACGGGCCGCGCCGCCGACTCCCGCACCGCACCAGCACAGCCGACTGAGGAGAACCATGCCTCCGCCTACGACGGACAGCGCCCCGGAGGGGCGCGGCGACGACCGCCGGCGCCCGGACCAGGAGACCGACACGGAGAGGTCTGCGGGACGTGAGCGAGGTGGCCTGACGTCCGGCGCCGGCGCGGAGACGGGGCGAGGCGGTGACGGCACGGCCGTTGGAGCGCGGGAGGAGCAGGGTCCGCGCTCGGCCGAAGAACCGGAAGCCGGGCGGGGCGGCGGCCCGCGCGCCGGGAACGGATCCGATGCCGACACCGGCGCCCGGGGCGCGCATCTCCGCCCTGCCTCCGGGGACGACGGCGGCACCGGCCCACGCGTCACCGCCGTGCGGCGGGCCGCGGCCGGCGGGCGGCGGTGGCGGACCGCTCACCTGGCCGGTTGCGCCGCGCTGCTGGCCATGGCGCTGACCGGTGGGGCTCTCGCCTTCGGCGGTGCGGGGGACCGTCGGGCCGCTTCCGGTGTCGATGCCGTGTCCGCAGCCGGCGCGTTGTCGCCCGGTGTGCTGGCCGGCGGTGACCTCAGCTCGGGGATCGCGTCGCTGCAGAAGCACCTCCGCGCCCAGCCGAGGGACTTCGGCAGCTGGGCCACGCTCGGGGTCGCCTACGTCGAGCAGGCCCGTACGAACGGGGACCCGTCGCGGTACCCCCAGGCCGAGCGCGCCCTGAAGCGGTCCCTGGAACTGCGGCCCGGAAACGACCCGGCCCTCGCCGGCCGTGCCGCCCTCGCCGCGGCCCGGCACGACTTCCCCGGCGCGCTGGCGTACGCCGACCGGGCCCTGAAGGAGAATCCCTACAACGAGCGCGCCCTGTGCAGCCGTATCGACGCCCTCGTCGAACTCGGGCGGTACGACGACGCCGCCGAGGCGGCCGATACCGCCGACGACAGGCGGCCCGGCGTCCCCGTCTTCACACGCTACGCGTACGTGCACGAGCTGCGCGGCGATGTCCGCACGGCGCGGGAGGTGCTGGAGCGCGCCCTGGGCGCCGCGAGCGCTCCCGCCGATGTCGCGTACGTCGCCACCGCCCTCGGGCAACTCGCCTGGAACCAGGGCGAGTACAAGACCGCTCTCGGCCACTACGCCCGTGCCCTCGCCGCCGACGAGGAGTATCTCCCCGCCCTGGAGGGCCGCGCCCGCGCCCAGGCCGCGAGCGGGGACCGGGCGGCCGCCGTGGAGGGGCTTGAGCAGGTCGTCGCCCGCTTCCCGCTGCCCGGCCCGCTGGTCGCCCTCGGCGAGCTCTACGAGGAACGCGGCGCCGACGGCGACCGGGCCAAGGCCGCTGACCAGTACGCCCTCGTCGACGCCTGGACCGCCCTGGCCCGCGCGGGCGGTGTCAACGCCGACCTCGACACCGCCATGGCCGTCGCCGACCACGGCGACAAGAAGGAGGCGCTGCGCGCCGCCCGCGCCGAGTGGGACCGCCGGCAGAGCGTGCACACCGCCGACGCCCTGGCCTGGGCGCTGCACGTCAACGGCCGGGACGAGGAAGCCCTGCCGTACGCCCGCCGGGCCACCGCCACCGGCTACCGCAACGCCGTCTTCCTCTACCACCGCGGGGTCATCGAACGCGCCACCGGCGACGAACGCGGCGCCCGGAAGCACCTGAAGGCCGCGCTGGACCTGAACCCCGGCTTCTCGCCCCTCGGCGCGCGCGAGGCCCGCACCGCACTCAAGGATCTGGAGACGAACCGGTGACCCTGCGCCGGCTGTTCGCGTCCGGTGCCGCCGTCCTCACGGCCGCCTGCGCGCTCACCCTGCTGCCCGCCGACACGGCGAGCGCCCACCCGCTGGGCAACTTCACCGTCAACCGCTACGACGGGCTGGTCGCCGCCCCCGGTGAACTCCGTGTCCACCACGTGGAGGACCTCGCCGAGATCCCGGCGACCCAGGCCGGACCGGACATCGAGCGGCTGGGCATGGCCATGTGGGCCCGCGAGCGGTGCGCGCAGGCCGCCGCGGACAGCAGGGTCACCGTCGACGGCCGGACCGCCGCTCTCACCGCCGAGCGCAGCGACGCGCGGGTACGGCCGGGGCAGGCCGGCCTGGACACCCTCCGCGTGGAGTGCGAGCTGACCGCCCCCCTGCCCAAGGACAAGGAGACCGTGGCCCTCGGGTTCCGCGGTGCCGGCGCCGCCTCCGGCCCCGGCTGGCGGGAGGTCACGGCGCGTGGCGACCGTATGACGCTCACCGCGTCGGACGTGCCGGAGAAGTCGATCTCGGCTGAACTGACCCGCTACCCCGAGGAGTTGCTGTCCTCCCCGGCCGACACCGCATCCGCCGCGCTGCGCGTACGCCCCGGCGGCCCGGCCCTGGCCGGGGAGGAGTCGGACGCCCCGGCGGCCTCCGTGCTCCCCCGCGGCGCCGACCGGTGGACGCGCGCCCTGGACGACCTGGTCGCCCGGCACGACCTCACCGCGGGCTTCGCCGCGCTGGCCCTCCTGATCGCCGTCGTCCTCGGCGCGATGCACGCGCTCGCCCCCGGCCACGGCAAGACCATCATGGCCGCGACGGCGGCGGCCCGGGGCGGCCAGGCCCGGATGAAGGACGTCCTGCCCATGGCCGCGTCGGTGACGGTCACCCACACCCTGGGCGTGGTCGCCCTGGGCCTCCTGGTCACGGCCGGTTCGGCGGCGGCCCCCTCGGTGATCGCCTGGCTCGGTGTCGCCAGCGGGCTCCTCGTGACCCTGGCCGGCGCGAGTCTGGTACGCCGCGCCCTGCGCAACCGCGCGCACACCCACCACCACGGCGGCCACACCCACACGCACGGCCACGGCGGCCACACCCACACCGACCACGACGAGGCCCACGACCACAGCCACGCGCACGGCCACCACCACGAGCACGATCACGAGCACGGGCACAGCCACCCGCACGACCCCGCGCACCCCCACTCCCACCCCCACACGATCGAGCACACCCACGGCGGCTTCACCCACAGCCACCCCGTCGCCCCGACCCTCCGCGGCACCATCCTCATGGGCTTCGCGGGCGGCCTCGTGCCCAGCCCGTCCGCCGTCGTCGTGCTGGTCGGCGCCGCGGCCCTCGGACAGGCCTGGTTCGGACTGCTGCTCGTCGTCGCGTACGGCGTCGGGCTGGCACTCACCCTCACGGCGGCCGGGTACGCCGTCGTCAAGGCGGGCAGCGGCATGACCCGGCTCCTGGACCGGCGCCCGCGCTGGACGGCGGGCCCGATGGCGGCCCTGGTACGCCGGACCGCCCCGCTCGGATCGGCCTTCGCGGTCGTCGTCCTCGGGGCCGGACTCGTGTTCAAGGGGGCGGCATCCGCGCTCGGCTGAGTTACGTTCGTGAGGAAATCCGACGTCGTGGGGAAAACAGACCTCATGGAGATTCCGCCCGGCTGCGAATGGGGGCGCCGTGTCCGAAGAACCGGGCCATGAGCGTGTGATCGCGGGTCGCTACCGGCTGCTCGCGCCGCTCGGCGAGGGCGGCATGGGGACGGTGTGGCGCGCCCGTGACGAGGTGCTGCACCGCGAGGTCGCCGTCAAGGAGGTACGCGCCCCGGCCGGGCTGGGGTCCGACGATGTGCAGCGGATGTACGCCCGGCTGGAGCGGGAGGCGTGGGCGGCGGCCCGGGTGGCCAACCGGAACGTGGTGACGGTGTACGACGTGGCGACGGACGGCGGACGGCCGTGGATCGTCATGGAGCTGGTCCGCGGGCTCTCCCTGGCCGAGGTCCTGGACGCCGAGGGTCCGATGCCGCCCCAGCGTGCCGCGCACATCGGCGCCGAGGTGCTGGCCGCGCTGCGGGCCGCGCACGACGCCGGGGTACTGCACCGGGATGTGAAGCCGGCCAACGTACTGATCGCGAACGACGGCCGGATCGTGCTCACCGACTTCGGCATCGCCATGGTCGAGGGCAGCTCCGCGCTGACCATGACCGGGGAGGTCATCGGATCGCCCGAGTTCCTCGCCCCGGAGCGGGCGCTGGGCCGCACGCCCGGCCCCGAGTCCGACCTGTGGTCGCTCGGCGTGCTGCTGTACGCGGCGGTGGAGGGCCACTCGCCGTTCCGTCAGGACACCCCGCTGAGCACGCTGCGTGCCATCGTCGACGAGGAGCTGCCGCCGCCGCGCCGGGCCGGTCCGCTCGCCCCGGTCATCGAGGGGCTGCTGCGCAAGGATCCGGCGGAGCGGCTGCCGGCCGACCGGGCCGAGCAGGACCTGCGGGTCGTCGGCGCGGGCGGCTCGCCGCGCTCGGACACCGTACGGGCGGCCCCCTACCCGCCGACGGTCGTGGGCCACGCCGAGCCCGCTCCCACGCCCCCGATGCCGTTCCCGGGGGGTCCGCCGGCGCACTCCGGCTCGGGCGCGACGACGGCCACCCGGCAAGGCCGTGACCGCAGGGCCGGCCCGGTGCTGGTCGCGGGTGTGGTCGCACTGGCCCTCGCGGTGGGCGGGTTGACGTACGCGCTGCTGAACAACGGGGACGGCGGCGGCTCGGGCGACCGGGGCGCCGGGGCGGGTACGCCCACCGAGACCAAGGCTCCTCCACGGAACACCGGGAGTGGCAAGTCCAGCCCTTCCCCGACGCCCAGCGAGAGCGAGAGCGAGGAGAGCAGCCCGCCGCCGCAGTCGGTGCGGGTCGGCCTGGAGGGCACGCGCACGGACTACTCGGGCTCGTGTCCGCCGCCGAGCGAGGAGGCACCGGGGTTCACGGCGACGATCACCGTGGGGAGCCTGCCTGCAGAGGTGCGCTACCGCTGGGTGACACGGGACGGCTCCGTGCTCGACGGAGGCTGGAAGACGCTGTCGTTCCCGGAAGGCGGCGGCCGGACGAAGCAGGACGCGGTGACCGTGACGACCGACGAGGAGTCCGGGACGATCGAGAACGAGATCAGTGTCGAGGTGCGGGAGCCGGTGCGCACGACGTCCGAAGCGGTGCCGTTCTCCCTGACGTGCGAGACGGAGACCCCGACGGGCGGGGCCTCCCCTTCCCCTTCCGGCACGGATCCGGACAATGAATCGGGCGCGGATTCGGACACGGACTCCGGCTGACCGGTCAGTCGTTGGCGTTGAGCACCGGCAGATAGCCGCCGGACTGGCCGGGAGCCTTCGGGTGGTACGACTCGCCGATGTTGAGCCAGTTGACGCTGTGCAGCCAGGAGTCGCTGGAGCAGAGCTCGTGGCCGGTGAAGGTGGTGCGTACGTCGCCGAAGACGAAGCCGTGGTTCGCGGCTCGCTTGGCGATGGCGGTGTTGAGGTGGTCGGAGGCGTCGTTGACGGCCTTGCGCTTGGTCTCGGACAGGCCGAGACACGTGGTGCCGAGCTTGTAGAAGCGGGGGTAGCCGAGGACCACGACACGGGCGTTGGGTGCCTTGGAGCGGATCGCCGAGTACACGCTGTCGAGCTTGCCGGGCAGCGTGGAGTCGACGTAGGACCGGGCGGTGTCGAGGCGGGAGAGGCAGGCGCTGTCGGACTGGGTCACACAGGTCGTCATGACGTCGGCGAATCCCGCGTCGTTGCCACCGACGCTGACGGAGACGAGGGCGGTGGCACTGCTGAGCGGGCCGAGCTGACCGGACAGAACATCACCCGTTCGGGCGCCTGAGCAGGCCGTGAAGTGGAACGTGGACGGTGACTGGGCGGCGGCCCAGAGGTAGGGGTAGGCCTTCGTGCTGCGCTTGCAGTCGCCGCTGGAGCTGATGTAACTGCCGGCGCCCACTCCGGAGGAGTAGGAGTCACCGAGAGCCACATAACCGCCAGTTGCGGCAAGTGAGGACGCCTGCGCCGTGGCTGCCCCGGTGAGGGCGGTGCCGGTGGCGAGGAAGAGCGAGCTCACGAAGACGACAAGTCGGGAACGTCTCATGGAACCTCCCTTAGCAGGATCTCTGCCACAACCGTCGTAGCAGCTACGCGTGTTGACCGGAAGTGTCCATGCCAAGCCTTTTCGGCTCCTCCGGGGCACTCGGGGCGCGTTTCCCCACGCCTTGTTACGCGCCCGGCACTCTTTGTTACGTGCCCATGACAGATTTGTTGACTAGTGCTCAACTCCCTTGTTCTACGCCGGTAGATGGTCGACGCTTTACTCCGGCCGGGAGCGGAACGCGACGCTCCCGGGCCGTGTGCGCGAGCACGCGCACTCCCCCACATGACGCGCGCCCCACCCAGGCGCGCGCCGCCTAGAGGAGGACTCCCTCGTAATGGCACAACTGCGTAGCAAGAGACTCGAGTTCGCCGCGATCACCTTGACGGCGACCGCCGCCCTCGTGGGCGGACTCACCGCCCTCCCCGCCCAGGCCTCTCCGGCCGAGGGCAAGGTGCTCGCCGCGGACTCACCGACCGCGATCAAGGACAGCTACATCGTCACGCTCAAGAAGAGCGCGGCCCTGAAGGCGTCCTCGGCCGCGGGCAAGGGCCTCGTCAAGGAGTACGGCGGCACGGTCGACAAGACGTTCGGCAAGGCACTGAACGGCTACTCCGCCACCCTCTCCGCCACCGAGGCCAGGCGGCTCGCGGCCGACCCGGCGGTGGCCTCCGTCGAGCAGAACCAGCGCGTCCAGCTGGCCGCGACCCAGACCAGCGCCCCGTGGGGTCTGGACCGCATCGACCAGACCTCGCTCCCGCTGTCCGGCACCTACACCTACCCGGACAGCGCGGGCAGCGGTGTGACGGTCTACGTCATCGACACCGGCGTGCGCATCACCCACCAGCAGATCAGCGGCCGCGCGGCGCACGGCTACGACGCCGTCGACGGCGACAACAACGCCTCCGACGGCAACGGCCACGGCACCCACGTGGCCACCACGATCGCGGGCTCGACCTACGGCGTCGCCAAGAAGGCGAAGATCGTGGGTGTCCGGGTGCTGAACAACAGCGGCTCCGGCACCACGGCCGGTGTGATCGCGGGCATCGACTGGGTGACGCAGAACCACTCCGGCCCCTCGGTCGCCAACATGTCACTCGGCGGCGGAGCCTCGGCCTCGCTGGACACGGCGGTCCGCAACTCCATAGCCAGCGGCGTCACGTACGCCGTCGCCGCGGGCAACAGCAGCACCACCGCCTCCTCGTCCTCCCCGGCCCGCGTCGCCGAGGCGATCACGGTCGGCGCCACCACCAGCACCGACGCCAAGGCGAGCTACTCCAACTACGGCTCGGTCCTGGACATCTTCGCGCCCGGCTCCTCCATCACGGCCGGCTGGCACACCAGCGACACCGCGACCAACACCATCTCCGGCACCTCGATGGCGACCCCGCACGTCGCGGGCGCGGCGGCGGTCTACCTGGCGGGCCACACCTCCTCCACCCCGGCCCAGGTCGCCTCGGCCCTGGTGAACGGCGCCACCACCGGCAAGGTCACCAGCGCGGGTTCGGGCTCGCCGAACCGGCTGCTGAAGCTCGTCCAGTAGGCGACAGGGATTCCAGCACCTGAACAACCGTTCCCCGGAGGCTCCATCCGCCTTCGGGGAACGGCTCTTTTGCGTAACCGAATCTTTCAACTTACGCACCAGAAATCGCATAGAGCGACGACCAAACCAACAAAAACGTGAGAGGCCGTTCCAGGTCTTGCCATACGGGTTCAATCGTCAATACCGTCATACATCTCACCCGCATCGGTCCGTCAGTACGCGGCTCTAGGGGAGGGCTCAAGGACCGCGACGAACCGGCGCGGGGCGCGGTAGGGGGGTGCCGTGCTCGGTGACCACATCGGTGACCGGGCCGTGCCGCGCGGTCGGCTGCCGTTTTTCGCGGCCGGCCAGCTTTGCCAGCTCACCCGGCGTGCCCGAAGCTCCATCTCGGGGTGCACGGGTGAGAACCCCCCTTTCGAACCGGAGTGGATCCGGACTGCCCAGGGGGGGCGGTCCACCGGACGAGAGGGACCGACTCATGAGCTCCGTTCTGCAGCCGGCCGCGGCGGACCAGCATCCGCCGGCCGCCGCCACGTACCGGCCCGTCTCCTCTCACCTGGCCATCGCGCCGCCGGTGAGCGTGGTGATACCGGCCATGAACGAGGCGGAGAACCTGCCGTACGTCTTCAAGACCCTGCCCGACTGGATCCACGAAGTGGTCCTGGTCGACGGCAACTCCACCGACGACACCGTCCAGGTGGCCCGCGAGCTGTGGCCCGGCGTCAAGGTCGTCGAGCAGCGCGGCAAGGGCAAGGGCGACGCCCTGATCACCGGGTTCCAGGCCTGCACCGGCGACATCATCGTGATGGTCGACGCGGACGGCTCGGCCGACGGCAACGAGATCGTCTCGTACGTCTCCGCCCTGGTCTCCGGCGCGGACTTCGCCAAGGGCTCCCGCTTCGCCAACGGCGGCGGCACCGACGACATGACCTTCATCCGCAAGCTCGGCAACTGGGCGCTGTGCACGGCCGTCAACCGCAAGTTCGGCGCCCGCTACACCGACCTGTGCTACGGGTACAACGCGTTCTGGCGGCACTGCCTCGACAAGATCGACCTCGACTGCACCGGCTTCGAGGTGGAGACCCTGATGAACATCCGGGTCGTCAAGGCCGGGCTCAAGGTGCAGGAGATCCCGAGCCACGAGTACCTGCGCATCCACGGCACCAGCAACCTGCGGGCCGTGCGCGACGGGCTGCGCGTGCTCCGGGTGATCCTTCAGGAGCGCTCCAACCGCCGTGCGCTGCGCCGCCGTTCACCCCAGTCGCCGATGGTGGACGCGATGCGGGGAGAGGTGTCTTGAGCGGTCCCGGCATCTCCGTCGTGATCTGCGCGTACACCGAGGACCGCTGGGAGGACATCCTCGCGGCGGTCTCCTCGGTGCGGGCGCAGTCGCGTCCGGCCCTGGAGACGCTGCTGGTCGTCGACCACAACGAGACGCTCCGGGAGCGGCTGGCCAAGGAGTACAAGGAGTCGTGCGACGGGGGGGTGGTGCGGGTGCTCGCGAACGCGGGCCCCCGCGGCCTGTCCGCCGGCCGCAACACCGGGATCGCGGCAGCCCGGGGCGAGGTCGTCGCCTTCCTCGACGACGACGCCGTGGCCGAGCGCGACTGGCTGCGGCACTTCGCCGAGGCGTACGCCGACCCGCGTGTCATGGCGGTCGGCGGGCGTACGGAGCCGGTCTGGGCTTCCGGGCGGCGGCCCGGCTGGTTCCCGGAGGAGTTCGACTGGGTGGTGGGCTGCACCTACCGGGGCCTGCCGCGCGGCCGGGTCCGGGTGCGCAACGTGCTCGGCGGCAACGCCTCGTTCCGCCGCAGCGCCTTCGACGCGGCGGGCGGCTTCGCCACCGGCATCGGCAGGGACGGCGACAAACGCCCGCTGGGCTGCGAGGAGACGGAACTGTGCATCCGCCTCAGCCGCGCCCGGCCCGACGCGGTCCTGCTCATCGACGACCGGGCGGTGATCCACCACCGGGTGCCTAAGGCCCGCGAGCACTTCCGCTACTTCCGCACCCGCACCTACGCCGAAGGCCTGTCCAAGGCCCTGGTGGCCCGAAGCGTCGGCGCCGGGAAGGGACTCGAGTCGGAGCGCCGTTACGCGACCCGGGTCCTGCCCGCCGGGGTTGCGCGGGGCCTGCGGGACGCCCTGCTGGCCCGGCCGGGCGGCGCGGGGCGGGCGGGCGCGATCGTGGCCGGGGTGCTGACGGCGGCGGGAGGGTACGTCGTCGGCAGCGTCCGGGCCCGCCGGGGCGGCACCACCTTCCGGGTGCCCGGGGTGGAGGTGGCGGCCCGTGAGTGACGTCGACGCACGCGTTCCGATCCTCATGTACCACGCGGTCGCGACCGATCCGAACGAGGCGACCCGTGCCCTGTCGGTGACCCCGGAGGCGTTCGCGGAGCAGATGGCGGTGCTCGCGGAGCTGGGTCTGAACCCCGTCACCACGGCCGAGCTCGCCGCGTGCTGGCGCTCCGGCCGCCCGCTGCCCGGGCGGCCGGTCCTCATCACCTTCGACGACGGCTACGAGGGCGTGCACCGGCACGCCCTGCCCGCCCTCGCCAAGCACGGCTTCCCGGCCACCCTGTTCGTCTCCACCGGCTGGATCCAGGGGCCGTACGACACCGGCGGCGGCCTGGACACCATGCTGGACTGGGACCAGGTCCGCGAGCTGGCGGCGGCGGGTGTGGAGATCGGCGGGCACAGCCACAGCCACCCGCAGCTCGACCAGGTCTCCGGCGCCACCCTGCGGTTCGAGCTGATCCACTGCAAGGAGATCATCTCGGATCAACTGGGCTCCGTACCGGCCTCGTTCGCCTACCCCTACGGCTACTCCAGCCGCCGGGTCCGGCAGGCGGTGCGCGAGACGGGGTACGCCCAGGCCCTCGCCGTCGGCAACGGCCTCGCACGCCGCGCGCAGGGACCGTACGCCCTGCGGCGCGTGACAGTGCGCCGCGGTACGGACATCGCCGAGTTCGAGCGGGTGGTCCAGGGCCGGGCGATCGCCCGTACGTTCGCCGGGGACCGGGTCCTGACCAAGGGGTACGCGCTGGTCCGCAGGACACGCCGGGCACGCCGGCTGGTGTCCCGCACCGGGGCCTGACCCCGACTCGGGGAACACGCCGTGCGCACCGGGAAACCGCGTGCGCGCGGCGCCCCGGTGCCGGATCATGGCGGCTATGTCTGGGAACCCGCACGAGGCGCTGCCGATCCGGCTCAACGTCGACGACTCCGACTCCCCGTCCGACGTCGTCGACGCGCTGTTCCTCGGCCGCTTCGCGACGGGCGAGCAGCCGTACTCCCACGCGGCGAACATCGACCGCGTACGGTCCGGGGCGACGCTCGTGCCGTCCGGTGCCCGCGTGCTGCGCGTCGCCCGGGACGACGACCGCAGCGCGACGCTTGCGGAGGGCGACGGGTGGACGCTGCTGGTCTCCCGGTGGAACCGCGGCGCGGACGTCACGGTGACGGCGACCAGCGCGGAGCTGGCGAAGAAGGTCCTCGACCAGGCCACGGACGGCGCGGCGGACGAACCCGAACCGCAGCCGGAGAACGTCACGATGGGCTTCTGGTACGTCTCCCCGCGCCGCGGCCCGCACCGGACCACCCGCCAGATCGCGGCGGGCACCTGGGACGAGGTCCGGCCCAACTACACCGCACCGGTGGCCGACGCGATGGACCGCCTGATGAAGACGACCCCGGAGGACATCTCGGGCCGTCTGCTGCTCCTGCACGGTCCACCGGGCACCGGCAAGACGTCGGCGCTGCGCACCCTGGCCCGTTCCTGGCGGGACTGGTGCCAGGTGGACTGCGTCCTCGACCCCGAGCGGCTGTTCAGCGACGTCGGCTACCTGATGGACATCGCGATCGGCGAGGAGGACACGGCGGGCAAGGGCCGCTGGCGGCTGCTGCTCCTCGAGGACTGCGACGAGCTGATCCGCGGTGAGGCCAAGCACACGGCGGGCCAGGCGCTGTCGAGGCTGCTGAACCTGACGGACGGGCTGCTCGGCCAGGGCCGCAACGTCCTGGTGGGCGTCACCACCAATGAGGACCTGGAGCGGCTGCACCCGGCCGTGGTCCGCCCCGGCCGCTGCCTCGCCCGGATCGAAGTGGGCCCGCTGACCCGCCGGGAGGCGGTGACCTGGCTCGGCACGGAGGACGGCATCGGCCGCGAGGGCGCGACCCTGGCGGAGCTGTACGCGCTGCGCCGGGGCACCTCTCCGACCGCCCTTCCGGAGCCCCGCGGGGACGCGGACGCGGGCCTCTATCTCTAGGTTCTCGCCGGCCGCCGGTGTTTTCATGGGCTTATGACCCTGTTCGTCGGCACGTCCGGATGGCAGTACAAGGACTGGCGGGACGTCCTGTACCCGTCCGGGCTGCCGATGCGGCTCTGGCTGGAGGAATACGCGGGGCACTTCGCCACCGTCGAGATCAACAACGCCTTCTACCGGCTGCCGGCCCGGGAGACGTTCGCGGACTGGCGCGGCCGGGTACCGGCGGACTTCGTCGTCGCGGTCAAGGCGAGCCGCTATCTGACCCACATCAAGCGGCTCAAGGACCCCGAGGAGCCGGTACACCGCCTGATGAGCCACGCGGCGGGCCTCGGCGACCGCCTCGGACCGGTCCTGCTCCAGCTCCCGCCCAACCTGCGCGCCGACCCGGGCCTCCTGGACGCCTGCCTGGCCTGCTTCCCCGCCTCGACCCGGGTGGCGGTCGAGCCCCGCCACGAGTCCTGGTGGACGCCGGAGGTCCGGGCGGTCCTGGAGTCCCGCCGCGCGGCCCTGTGCTGGGCCGACGTCCTGGCCCGCCCCGCGACGCCGCTGTGGCGCACCACCGACTGGGGGTACGTCCGCTTCCACCAGGGCCGCGCTCGGCCCTGGCCGCGCTACGGCCGCCGCTCCCTCGCCACCTGGCTCGACCGCATCGCCACGACGTGGCCCGGCGGCGAGGACGTCTACGCGTACTTCAACAACGACCCGGGCGGTGCGGCGGTGGCGGACGCGATGACGTTCGCGAGGGCGGGGAGGTCAGCGGGCCTGGACATCACCCGCACGCCGGAGCACCTCGCCCGCACCTGACGCGGCGGACCGTGGCCGGCGGTATCTCTCAGGGCGGGTCGGTGTAACGGTCAGCGATCGCGGCGGCGCGGTCGCGCAGGGAGGTGCGCAACGACTGCGGGGCCAGGGCTTCCCCGTCCGTGGCGAGCTGCCACAGCGCCCATTCGGCGTGTCGTGCGTCCTGGAAGGTCACCTCCAGCCGCAGCCAGCCGTCTGCGTCGGGTTCTTCGGCGCGGACGGCCAGCGCGGTGCCCAGCAGATCCTCACGGCGTGCCGGACTCACCCGTACCAGCGCGGTGATGTGGTCGCCGCCGGAGAGGAAACGCGCGGAGCGTTGCCGCCAGATCCGGTCCAGATCGACCCGGTCCGGCCGCTGTGCCGGTTCGGTGAGTTCCTCGGCGGCCAGGACCCGCGACAGCCGGTAGGTGCGGTCCTCACCGGACCGCGTGGCCAGCAGGTAGCCCTGGTCGCGGACGGTGACCAGGCCGATCGGGTCCACCGTGCGCCACCGTGGTGTCCGGCCCGTGGCCGCGTAGTGGATGCGCAGCTTGTGTCCGGCGAGCACCGCGCGCCGGACCTCGGTCATCGTGGTGCCGGGCACCTCCTCGGTGACCAGTCGGCGTGCGAGCAGGTCGGTCTCCGGGTCGACGAGGAATCGCCGGGCCGCGTCGCTCGCGTTGGCGCGGTGGCTTTCGGGCAGCGCGTCGACCACCTTCCGCATGGCCGCGGCGAGCTCCGAGCCGAGGCCGAACGCCTGCGCGCCGCGCCGCGATCCGGCGGTCAGCAGGGCAAGGGCCTCGTCGTGGTTCAGTCCGGTGAGGTCGGTCCGGAAACCGGGCGACAAGGCGAAACCGCCGTGCCGCCCGCGTTCGGCGTAGACCGGGACGCCGGCCGCGGACAGCGCCTCGATGTCGCGCAGCACGGTGCGGGTGGACACCTCCAGCTCACGGGCGAGCGTGTCCGCGGTCAGCCGACCGCGCTGACGCAGCAGCAGCACCAGCGAGACCAACCGATCGGCGCGCATACGAAAAGGCTATCGGAATACATGACCAAGGATGTCGTGATTCATTGCGAGGCTCTTCCCACGACGGCGAGCCGGCTGCCGAGCCGGTGGACGTCCGTACCCCATGACTCGAATGGAGCTGACATGGCGATGGAACGAACAGCGGTCAACCCGGTGACGTGGTCGGCGGACATGGGATTCAACCAGGGCGAGGTCGTCTCCGGGCACACCCGGACCCTGTACATCTCGGGGCAGACCGCGATGAGCGGCGACGGCAAGCCCCAGCATGACGGTGACATGGCGGCTCAGTTGAAGCTGAGCATCGACAACCTGGAGGCCGTGCTCGGCGAGGCCGGCATGTCGGTGGCCAACCTGGTCCGGCTCAACGTCTACACGACCGACGTGGATCTGCTCTTCCAGCACTACGGCGCGCTGGCGGCGCGGTTGGCCGCCTCCCGGGTGGCCCCGACCACCACCTTGCTGGGGGTGACACGGCTGGCGATCCCCACCCTGATGGTCGAACTGGAGGGGATCGCCGTCGCGTGACGCGGCCGGCGCTCGGTCGCCCTACTCCCCGTAAGCCGCTCGCAGGGCATCCCGGACCGCCGCCAGCGCGTCGTCCTCCGTGAGTCCCAGCCGCCGGGCCCGCTCCACGTACGCCTGCGCGGCAAGGGCCAGTTCACGATCCGCCGCCGAGCCGGCGGCAGCCACGAACGTGCCGTGACGCCCCCGCGTCTCGATCACCCCGTCCGCCTCCAGCGCCCGGTACGCCTTGGCGACGGTGTTCGCGGCGAGTCCCAGCGACTCGGCCAGCCCCCGCACGGTCGGCAGCCGGTACCCCACCGGCAGCTCCCCCGACCGCGCCTGCTCGGAGATCCGTGCCCGCACCTGCTCGTACGGCGGAGCACTGTCGTCGATGTCGATCTTCAAGGTCACAGGCCGATTGTCCCGTACCTCACGGAAAATGGGAGGCATGCCGGGCACGCCCCCGCGTAGCGTGCGCCTCCATGACCGTGATCGTGCGCGACCTTCGACCCGACGTCCGAGCCGACGCCGAGGGCTTCTCACACACCCGCCGCCTCGCCCTCCCCTACATGCTGTCCACCCCCGAGGCCGTGGTGCACACCCTGACCCACACCCACCCGGACGCCCACTTCCGGCAGCTCGTCGCCGAGGAGGACGGCGAGATCATCGGCACGGCCCAGGTCAGCGTCGCCCACGACAGCCCGGAACCCGGCCAGGGCCGCGCCAACATCTACGTACGCCCGGACCGCAGAAGCCGTGGCGCCGGTTCGCTCCTGCTGCGCACGGCCGAGGAGTGCCTGTACGCACTGGGCGTCAGGAAGCTGTTCGCGTGGGTGCTGGACGAGCCGGACAACCTCGCCTTCGCCGAGCGGAGGGGCTTCAGGGCCGGCCGTTCCGCCTACTTCCTGCGCCTGGACCTGGCGGCCGGCACGCTGCCGCCCCGCCAGGACCCGCCGCCGGGCGTCGAACTGCGCACGGCCGCCGACTACGCGGACGACCCGCGCCCGATGTTCGAACTGGACGCGGTGACGTCGTCGGACGAACCGAGCGACATCGAGGTCGAGTTCACGGACTACGAGGCCTGGCTCGATGAGACCTGGAAGCACCCGCTCCTGAACCGCGGCCTGACCACGGTCGCCGTCGTCGACGGCCGGCCCGCCGCCTTCAGCGTGGCGTACACCGACGGCGGCAGCCGCTACGCCACCGCCATGACGGGCACCGCCCGGGAATTCCGCGGCCGGGGCCTGGCCAAGCTCGCCAAGAACGACTCCCTCCACCGGGCCCGCGCCGCGGGGTACACGGAGGCGTTCACCGGAAACGACACCGGCAACGAACCGATGATCGCCGTCAACAAGTGGCTCGGCTACGAGATCTGCGCGAAGGAAGTGCGCCATGTCCGCGAACTCCCCTGACCGGCCCGCACGGGTGGACGTCGTGCTCGTCAAGGCGGGCCGTACGAAGATCCGCTACACCGGAGAGCTCCTGGCGGACGACGGCATCCGGCTCGCCGTCCGCGCCCCGTGGGCCGGCTCCGGGATCCGCGACTTCGGCTTCGTCCGCTTCGAGCCGGGGGACGTCTTCACGGAGTACTACTGGCGCGACCGCTGGTACGCGATCAAAGAGGTCCGCTCCGCCACGGGCGCGCTGAAGGGCTGGTACTGCGACGTCACCCGCCCGGCCGCCTTCCCCCACGCTCTAACCCGCTCGCGCGGGGGGACCCCCATGGCCCAGGAACTGGTCGTGGAGGATCTCGACCTGGATCTGTGGTGCTCAGCGGACGGCAGCGACATACGCCGCCTGGACGAGGACGAGTTCGCCGAGAGCGGCCTCGGCGAAACGGACCCCGGGGCGGCGGCAGCCGCACGGTCCGCGCTCGACGAGCTGGAGTCACTGGCCCGCCGCGGCGACTTCACCGCCCTGCTGGCCTGAGGCCCCGCTCACCGCGACCACCGCGTACCGCTCGTCGGTCACCTCCCTGCCCCACAGCAGCGGATCGTCCGAGAGCCGCTCCATCCGCACCCGGGCGGCGATCGGGGCGAGCAGGCCGGTGAGCCGCTCCGCCCCGATGCCGACCGGCTCGACCGTCCCCCACACGCCCTCCACCAGCACGAGCCGTCCTCCCGGCCGCAGCAGCCCGGTCCAGTGCCGCAGGGCGCGCCCGGGGTCGGGCAGGGCCCACAGGACGTGGCGTACGAGCACGGCGTCGAAACGCCGCTCACCCACGGGCGGCGCCGCCGCGTCACCGACCAGGAACACCGCGTCACGCCCGGCCAGTTTCTCCCGGGCGAGTGCCACCATCGCCGGGGAGCGGTCCACGCCCGTCACCCGGTGTCCCTGCTCGGACGCGAGAAGCGACAGGCTGCCGGTGCCACAGCCGAGATCGAGGACATCGCCCGCGCGCCCGGGCAGCCAGCCGCGCAGCCGCGCGGCCCAGGCGCGGCGTACCTGGGGGTCGCGCAGCCCGTGGTCCGGTTCCTCGTCGAAGTCGGCGGCCCGCGCGTCCCAGTCCACGTCGGCGCCGGCGTTCGCCGAGTTCACAGCGTCGTTGTCGTGCGTCATGGCCCCAAGAGTGACACCCGCCACTGACACTCGATTCGTGACTGCCGCCACAGACAGACCGGGAGCGATGAGGAACTCTCCCCCGAAAGGTCTACCTCCGTGATAACGCGGAACCCGGTAGCCCCTAAGGAGGCAGCCATGCGCCGTGTGACCGTGCAGAAGCCCCTGAAGAAGCCGGACGTCCGCCGGGTCCGCGAGGAGGTCGACGAGCGCCCCGCCGGGCGCCCGGAGATCCGCAAGGACATCGCACGCACGTGGTGGCCGGACGCCTGAGTCCGGGTGCCGGTCATGAGACGCACGCGTCGGAGCAGCCGCTTCTCCCACGTCACCGCGTTCGTCACCTGATGCCAGTCTGAGCGCTCCCTTAACGCGGCCATAAGGATCTCCATCACCCGCCTCCAGCAGGCGATTTCACGGTTCTCTGGGGCTAGCTTCGGATCACCCCACGGGATCCGGCCCACTCGGGCCCGGCCCTGTCCCACGCACCGTTTCGAGGAGTTCCCGCATGCCCGCACGCCGTAAGGCAGTCACCGTCGCCGCCCTCGGCATCCTTCCGCTCGCCCTGACCGCCGCGCCGGCGGCCGCGCACGGTTCGATGGGCGACCCGGTCAGCCGGGTGTCGCAGTGCTACGCCGAGGGCCCCGAGAGCCCGAAGTCGGCCGCCTGCGGTGCCGCTGTCGCGGCGGGCGGCACGCAGGCCCTCTACGACTGGAACGGCATCCGCATCGGCGACGCGGGCGGACGCCACCAGCGGCTCATACCCGACGGCAAGCTCTGCAGCGCGAACAACGCGGAGTTCAAGGGCCTCGACCTGGCCCGCGCCGACTGGCCCGCGACCTCCGTGCGCAGCGGCGCCCACACCTTCAAGTACCGCGTGACAGCCCCCCACAAGGGCACGTTCACGGTGTACATCACCAAGCCCGGCTACGACCCGGCCAAACCGCTCGCCTGGGACGACCTGGATCTCGGCAAGCCGGTGGCGACGGCCACCGACCCGGCCGCCACGGGCGGTTTCTCCACCTTCCCCGGCAGACTGCCCGAGCGCTCCGGCAAGCATCTGCTGTACGCGGTGTGGCAGCGGTCGGACAGCCCGGAGGCGTTCTACTCCTGCTCGGACGTCACCTTCGGCGGCGGTGCCGCGGCCGGAGGCGGCACGCCGGCTCCGACCCCGGCCGCCTCCGCTCCCACGCGGAAGCAGATCGAGGCCGGCACCGGCAAGTCGACGATCGAGAACCACGGGCACGGTGATGACGACGCCAGGACGTCGGCGGAGCCGGCCGCGGCCCCGGAGAACACCCCGGAGAACACCACCCCGAACAAGCCGAAGGCGGCGAGTGCCGCCAGCGACCTGCCCAAGGCGGCCGGTGCCACCGAGAACCTCGCCGAGACGGGCGGCGACAGCAGCACCACGCTCCTCGCGCTGGGCGGCGCGGCGGCGCTGGCACTCGGCGCGTCGGCCCTGTTCCTCTCGACCCGGCGCAGGGCGGTGAGCGACGGCCGGCAAGGCCGCTGACCTCCGCGTCGCCCCATGACCGGGGCCTGTCCGGCGGCTCAGGCCGGGCAGGCCCCGAAACGTTTCCCTGACACGTGCCAGCAGGCGACACGTGTCAGCTGAAGGCCGATGCGCAGGTGGTCGGTGTGGCCCGCCCCGGATCCAGCGCGTTGGCCACCTCGTGGAAGGCGATCCGGTCGAACAGCCCGAGGGCCACGTGCTCGGACAGGTCGACGGGGCACAGGTCCTGCAGCAGGACGTTGCGCACGTCCGGCCCGTTCAGGTACTGGCTCCGCCACGGCGTGACCACCTCGTCGTACCGCGTGGCGATGACGGTGTAGCGCACGCCGGGCACGGTGTCGCCACCCGCGTTCAGCCGCTTGAGGAAGTCGGATCCGGCGACCTGGTCGGCGAGGGCGGGTGTGTTCTTCGACAACAGGTCCGCCGCGCCCGGGAAGTGCGGCAGCAGGTGGGTGAAGCCGTTCAGATCGGTGCCGTGGTTGCTGGGCGCGATACCGACGAGCGCGTTCACCCTGGCGGCTCCGCCGAGGAACCGCAGGTACCAGCGGGGCATCATGCCGCCCTGGGAGTGCCCGACGATGTCGGTCTCCGTGGCCCCGGTGGCGGCGAGCACCCGGTCCACGAAGTCCCGCAGTTGTGCGGCCGACTTCTCCACGGGCCCGAGGCCGTGGAAGAACGGGACACCCTCGAGCTGTCCGTAGTCGAGGGAGAAGACGCAGTAGCCGCGGACCTTCAGATAGGGGGCGAGGCCCAGCCAGTTGTCGACGGAGTTCCCGAGGGTGCCGTGGACGAGGACGACAGGGCGGGGGTGGGCGGCGGACGGCTTGCAGGAGTAGTCGTTCCAGCCGGAGCCGGGGGCCCCGGTGGCCTGGGCGGACGTGGCGGGGACGGCGACGGCCGCGGCGGTCAGCAGCAGCGCGGCCAGGGGTCTGAGCACTCGTTTCCACGGCAGCATCGGGTGATCTCCTTGCGGGTCAAGGGGGATGCGACGGCACGATGCCCTGTGATCCGGATCACGAGGATGCTGTTCATTCGTCAAGTTACGGGCGAGTAGCCGAACTGGGAAGTTACGCGTCAGTAAAAACTTCCCGCCTCAATCGCCGACGGACGATTGACCCGACGCCCTCTCACCAGGCGGGCCGCACCGGCCCCCGAGGCGTGATCCGCAGCACCTGCTCCAGTAGCACTCGCATTTCACCCTCCCCCAGCACCTCGCCCCACTCCCGCACGGCACCCGCGGCCGCGTCCTCGGCCGCCCGCGTACAGGCCCACGCGCGCTCGGTCAGCACGACCAGCCGCGCCCGGGGGTCCTCGGGGTGCGGCCGCCGCTCGGCATACCCCTTGCGGACCATCTCATCGACGAACCGGCTGGCCGCCTGCTCGGTCACCCCGAGATGGGCGGCGAGCCCGGTGACCGTCGCGCCGTCCGGAGCGAGCCGGGCGAAGGCGAACCCGTGCGCGGGCCGCATCCCCTCGAAGCCACGGGCGTCCACGCCCTCGTTGATGCGCCGCGTGAGCCCGCCGGCGGCGGCGAGCAGGGGGGCGGGAGGAGATCTTCCACCTGCTCGACGGCGAACCGCTGATCACCCTCGACGGCCGCACCGACCGGATCACGGCCGGTGACACCGTGATCATCAACGCCGGTGCCACCCTGGCCGTCGAGAATCCGATCGAACGGACCGCGTACTCCTGGGTCACCACCTCCGTCGGCCTGGAGGCACGACTGGCCGACGGCACCCGCATCACGCCGCCGTGGGCCAACTGACGTCAGGCGGGAGGATCTACGCCGCCCGCCCCGCTAGCCCCCCGGGCATCACCGCCCGCGGCCCGAACTTCGCCCGCGCCCGGTCCGCGACCTCCTCGATACGGCGGACCCTCTCGTCCACGGGGTCGAAGGTCAGCTGGTAGGAGGCCTGGTCGGCGGGGCTGAGCCCTTCGGCGCGCAGCGCGATCGCGCGGACCCGGGCGCGTTGCAGGCCGAGCGCCTCGTACATGCCGTACGCGGTCCTGGTCAGCGCCGGCGAGTGCGCGGTCGGTTCCCTCAGTGCGCGGCTGCGGGTGGTCGCGGAGCGGTCGGCGTACCGCACGGTGAGGGTGAGCGTGCGGCAGACCTTGTCCAGGGCGCGCAGCCGGGCGCCGATCTCCTCGGCGGCCGACAGCAGCGCCCGGCGATGCCGGTCCGGGTCCAGTTCGTCGCGTCCGAAGGGGCGTTCCGTCGCGAGTGAGCTGGAGACGGCGTTCGGTACGACCCGGCCGCGGTCGACGCCGCCGGCTTTCTCCCGCAGCTCACGGCCGGCCTTCGCGCCGATCAGCCGCTGCAGCGTGGACAGCGGCGCGGCAGCGACCCGGCCGAGGGTGTCGAGGCCGTAGTCGGCCAGGGTGCGGGAGGTCGCGGCGCCCACGCCGGGCAGCACCCCGACGGGCCGGTCGGCGAGGAACTCCGCGATGGCGTCCTGCTCCTCGGGCACCGCACACGTCACCCCGGGCACGGCGTCGTGCAGTGCGACTCGGGCCAGCATCGGTCCGGGCCCGGCCCCGATCAAGCAGTCGACGCCGTACAGCGCGAGCGAGCGGACCCGGATCACCGAGGCCAGCTCGACGGCGTCCCGTCCGAAGTACCGCTCGGCGCCGCGCAGGTCGGCCAGGGCCCCGTCCGGTGGCAGGGCCTGGACGACGGGTGTGAACTCCTCCAGCATCCCGAGCAGCCGGGGCAGGTCGGCCTCGCGCGTCGGAGGCAGCTGGAAACGTACGCAGAGGATGGTCATCCCGCACTCCCCGGACTCTGGTGCCACAACTTCCTTCCCACCGCGGGCCCTTCGCCCGCGGGACGCAGATCGGCCCAGGGGTGCATCTCGTATCCGGTGGACATGCGGATCTTCCGCTGCTCCATCGGGTCCTGGGCCGCGGAGCCCGCCGGCGCGGGCGCCCCCTCCGAGCCGGCCAGCCGCCGGCGCGCCGCCCCCTCACCGTCGTCGCCGGAATCGCCACCGGTGTCGCCGCCGGCCAGCCGGGCCGCGACGCCCTCCAGGCCTTCCTCCCGGCGCACCTCCAGCAGTTCCGCGAGGTTCCAGGCGGTGGCGCCCACCACGCTGAGGCTGCGCGGGCCGCGGCGCTGCACCACCCCGCGCACCAGCAGCAGCCAGGAGTGGAAGACGGTGTGGGCGCAGGCGTCGTGGGAGTCGTCGAAGAAGGCGAGGTCGACCAGGCCCGTGCCGTCGTCCAGGGTGGAGAAGATGACCCGCTTGCCGGACCGGATGGGCGGGGTCTGGGTGGCCGCCTTGGCACCCGCGACCAGCACCGTCTCCCCGTGCCGGGCCTCGCGCAGCCGCCGCGCGGACACCACGCCCAGCTCGTCGAGGAACGCCCGGTGATCGTCCATCAGATTGCGCGAGGCGTCCATGGACAGCACGCCCAGCTCGGCACTGAGCCGCTCCGAGGAGGTGAGGTCGGGCAGCCCGGCCGGTGCGGTCTTCCGTCCCCCGGCCAAGGGCAGCTGCCCACCGCCCGCGCCCCGCGCGCCCCGGTGCAGCTCGGTCAGATGCAGCTGCAGATCACGGCGGTTGGCGCCGAACGCGTCCAGCGCCCCGACCTGTGCGAGCCGCTGCGCCAGCGGGCGACTGGGCCGGCCGCGCTCCCAGAAGTCGACCAGCGAGGCGTACGGCTGCCCTTCTGCGATCCGCGCCGCCTCGGCCTCACTGATGCCGTGCACGTCGGAGAGGGCCAGCCGCAACCCCCATCGATCAGACACCAGTTCGATACAGTGTGCGACCCCCGACTTGTTCACGTCCAGCGGCAGCACCGGCACCCCGCGCCGCCGCGCGTCCGCCAGCAGCAGCCGCTTCGGGTACATCCCGGGATCGTGCGTCAGCAGCCCGGCGTAGAAAGCGGCGGGGTGATGCGCTTTCAGCCAGGCCGACTGGTACGTCGGCACGGCGAAGGCGACCGCGTGTGCCTTGCAGAAGCCGTACGACCCGAAGGCCTCGACGATCTCCCAGGTCCGCTGAATCGTTTCCGCGTCGTATCCGTTCGCCGCCGCGTGCTGTGCGAACCACACCTTGATCCGCTCCTGCGACTCCGGGTCCGACAGCCCGCGCCGCACCCGGTCCGCCTCGCCACGCCCGCAGCCGGTCATGATGTCGACGATGTCGATGATCTGCTCGTGGAAGACGACGACCCCGTAGGTGTCCCGCAGCGGCTCCTCCAGATCCGGGTGCGGATAGCGGATCGGCGCCCGCCCGTGCCGTGCCTCGATGAACGGCCGCACCATGTCGGCGGCCACCGGCCCCGGCCGGAACAGCGAGATGTCGACGACGAGATCGTGGAAGGTGGCCGGCTGGAGCCGCCCGACCAGGTCCCGCTGCCCCGGCGACTCGATCTGGAAGCAGCCGAGCGTCTCGGTGGACCGGATCAGCCGGTAGGTCTCCGGATCCCCCGGCGGCAGCCCGTCCAGGTCGACCCTGACCCCCGACACCCGCTCCACTTCCGACACGGCGTGCGCCATGGCCGACTGCATCCGCACGCCCAGCACGTCCAGTTTGAGCAGCCCGAGATCCTCGACGTCGTCCTTGTCGAACTGCGACATCGGGAGACCCTCGCCACTGGTCGGCATGACCGGCGTACGCGCCAGCAGAGAGGCGTCGGACAGCAGCACCCCGCACGGGTGCATGGCCACCCCTCGGGGCAGGGCGTCCAGGGCCTCGACCAGCTCCCACAGCCTGCCGTACTTCTCCTTCTCCCCCGCCAGCGCACGCAGCTCGGGCAGCTCCTCCAGCGCCGCACGGGCGTCCCGCGCCCGGATGTGAGGGAAGGACTTGGCCACCCGGTCGATCTCGGCCGGGTCCATGGACAGGGCGGCCCCCACGTCCCGGATCGCATGCCGCACGCGGTACGTCTCCGGCATCGCGACCGTCGCGACCCGCTCGGTGCCGAACCGGTCGATGATCGCGCGGTAGACCTCCAGCCGGCGCGCGGACTCCACGTCGATGTCGATGTCGGGCAGCACCACCCGCTCCTTCGACAGGAACCGCTCCATCAGCAGCCGGTGCTCGATCGGATCGGCGTGCGCGATCCCGAGCAGATGATTGACGAGCGACCCCGCCCCGGACCCCCGGGCCGCGACCCGAATCCCCATCTCCCGCACGTCGTCGACCACCCGGGCAACGGTCAGGAAGTAGGAGGCGAAGCCGTGATGAGCGATGATGTCCAGCTCATGGTGCATCCGCTCCCAGTACTCCCGCCTCCGGTCGTACCCGCGCAGCACCATCCCCGCCGCCGCCCGTGAGGCCAGCGTCCGCTGGGCGGTACGCCCCCCGGCACCGACCAGGTGCGGCTCGGGGAAGTGAACGCTCCCGATCCCCAGGTCGTCCTCCGGATCGACCACGCACTCGGCGGCCGTGGCCTCGGTCTGCTCCACCAGCCGGTGAGCGGTGTCCCGCCGGAACCCCGCGGCCTCCACGATCCGCTCAGCCACCCCGGCCATGGCCCCCGCGCCCTTGAGCCAGGCCTCACCGGAGTCCAGCCCCTTGGCCGGGTCGACGGGCACCAGCCGGCGGGCGGCGTCCAGGACGTCGACGACCGGTCCCAGCCCCGGGTCGGCGTACCGCACGGCGTTGCTGAGCACGGGCCGGATCCGCTGCTCGGCGGCGAACCCGAGGGTACGGGCGGCCAGCCGCAAAGATCCGGGACCCGTACCTTTCCGGCCATGCCAGACGGCCTCCAGCCTCAGGGCGTCGCCATAGACCTCCCGCCAGGGCACGAGCAGCCTCGCGGCCCGGTCGGGACGTCCGGCGGCCAGGGCGCGCCCCACCTCCGAGTCGGGCCCGAGCAGTACGAACAGCCCCTCGGCACGATTGCGCTCCCAAGGCAGCAGGGGCGTCCCCTCCCCCTCATGCGCGGCGGAGACGAGCCGGCACAGCTCACCCCACCCCCGGCCACCATCCCGGGCGAGGAAGGTCACACGAGGCGCCGATTCTTCGACAAAGGCACCGCCCCGCACCGGGACCCGACGCCGACTCCGCGCACCACGCTCGGCAGGCTCCACTCCCGCCACCGCCAGATCCGCCCCGAACACCGGACGAACCCCCGCCTTCGCGCAGGCCTTCGCGAACCGGACAGCACCGGCCAGCGTGTCGCGATCCGTCAGAGCCAAGGCCTCCATACCCCGCCCGGAGGCACACTCGGCCAGCCGTTCCGGATGCGAGGCCCCATATCGCAAGGAGAACCCGGAGACGGTGTGCAGATGCGTGAACCCCGGCACACGCACCTCCCGCACTCGTGACCCACCCAGCTATCGAACGTTTGTTCCCAGCTACCTCACCCCCACCATAGACCAAATCTCGAATGCATGTGCGACACCCGCTCAACCCCACCCCACCTGCGCAAACACCGAGTCTCCCCTGACCGCGGAGCCATGCAGCCGAAGAACGGGGACCCCCGGCGGCCCGCACCCGCGTACGCACGGAAGGGGACGTGTCGGGGGGTGTCGCCCGCAGCTGGTTGACGCGTCAACGGACAGTCAGTCGGTGTGACACCCCATCGCGCCGTTCCGAGGACGGACACCCCCCGGCACGGCCCCGACCCACCACCCGGCGCAACGCGCTACGCGCACCCCCACCGAAGCAGCCACAGGCCGCCGCAGGCACGAAAACAGCCCCGCCCCTCACACAGAGAGGGACGGGGCCACAAGCCCAGGAACCGACTCAGCCGATCTCGGTCCCGGTCGCCGACAGCGCCTCCGTCACCGGCTGGAAGAACGTCTCCCCACCGGAGGTGCAGTCACCACTGCCACCGGACGTGAGTCCGATCGCGTTGCTGCCCGAGAAGAGCGAACCACCACTGTCACCGGGCTCCGCGCACACGTCGGTCTGGATCAGACCGTTCACGATGTCACCGTTGCCGTAGTTCACGGTGGCGTCCAGCCCCGTGACCTTCCCGTCGTGCACCTGGGTCGTCGACCCGCTCCGCGTGACCTCCATGCCGACGGTCGCCTCGGCCGCGCCCGAGATCTTCTGCGTCGAGCCGTTGTAGAGGTTCACCTCACTCGGGTGAGCCACCTCCGCGGTGTACTTGACCAGCCCGTAGTCGTCACCCGGGAAGCTGGAGTCCGCGTTGGTGCCGATCTCCTTGCCGCTGGAGTCCGACCACGTGGAGATGCCCTCGGTGCAGTGCCCGGCGGTCAGGAAGAACGGCTCGCCGCCCTTGACCACGTTGAAGCCGAGCGAGCAGCGGCCACTGCCGCCGGTGATGGCGTCACCACCGGCGATGAAGGGCTTGTACTCCCCCTTCGTCCGCTTGAGTTCGGCCTTCGCACCGAGCCCGTCGACGACCTTCGTCAGCTTCGCCCACTCGGCCTTGGAGACCGTGCGGTCGGCGGTCACGACGACCTTGTTCGTCGTCGGGTCGGTCACCCAGGAGGTGCCCGGAATCGTCGCGTCCGTCTTCAGCGTGCTGCGGGCGCTCTTGAGTTCGGCGAGGGAGTTCGCCACGACTCTCGCCTTGGCGCCGGCCTTCTCGACCGCATCGGCGGCGGCCTCGTCGAGCACGTTCACCACGAGACTCTTGCTCTTCGTGTCGTAGTACGTCCCGGCCGCGTCGCCGCCCAGGTCCTGGGCCAGCGTCGAGGCGAGCTTTCCGGCCGCCGCGACCGACAGGGTCTTGGGCGCGGAGACCTCAGGCGTCTCGCTCGCGTTCGCGGACTGCAAGGTGACTCCCGCGGCGACGAGGGCGGCTATACCGCCACCTGCCACGGCTGCACGCCGCTTGGGTATGCGTCGGTGCTTCAACTCGTGTCCTCCTGTGGGGGGTCGGTCCGGGAGGTTGTGGGGACCTCACGAACCGGAAGGCTTCGTTGACGAGCGCCCACTATTCCGAGGACAACGGGGAGCACACAAGGCCGAGTTCAGGACGCGCGTAGATGACGGGCCGCACGCCCCCTCATACTGACCGTTCAAGGTCAAATCGGGCCCAACTCCGCCGCGTTCACACTGCAAACATTACGCGTGAGTAATTTGTGCCCACGCTGTGAGGTCTCCATGTGGCTGAAAACCGCCCCTCGATCCGACCTCAACCAGCACTCAGGAAAAGGGCATTGGCGGACCATCTCATCACCTACACCAAACCCTCACCATCCCAAGCAAGTCCTAACAAACAGGAAGGCCCCCGCACACAGTACGTGCGGGGGCACAAAACCCTGCGAACCGCTTGCCGTCAGGACCTAGTACACGCTGACGCCGTACGCGCTCAGCGCCTCGGTGACGGGCTGGAAGAACGTCGTACCACCGGAGGAGCAGTTACCGCTGCCGCCGGAGGTCAGACCGTACGCGACACCGTTGCTGCCGTAGAGCGAACCGCCGGAGTCACCGGGCTCGGCACAGACGGTGGTCTGGATCAGGCCGGAGACGATGTCGCCGCCGCCGTAGTTGACGGTGGCGTTGAGGGCGGTGACACGGCCGCTGTGCGTACCGGTCGTGGAGCCGTCGCGGATGACGGTGGTGCCCACGCTCGGGGTGGCCGCGCGGGTGATGTCCACGCCGTTCGCGGTGCCGGGGCGGCTGACAGAGCCGCTGTAGCGCACGAGACCGTAGTCGTTGCCCGGGAAGCTGGAGCCGGCGGTCGAGCCGATGACCGTGGTGCGGCCGGAGTTGGAGTACCAGGTACCCGCGCCGTCGGTGCAGTGACCGGCGGTCAGGAAGTACTCGGTGCCGTTGCTGGCACGGACGTTGAAGCCGAGGGAGCAGCGCCAGCTACTCGCATAGATGGCGTCGCCGCCCTGGATCAGCTTGTTGAACTTGCCGGGGGTGCGCTTGATCGTGAGCGCGTCGGCGTTGGCGCCGGCCTGCTGCTTGATCTTCGCTATCTCGGCCTGGGTGACCGTGCTGTCGACGGTCAGGAGCACGCGGTTGGTCTTGCTGTCGACGGCCCAGGCGGTGCCCGGGATGTCGGCCTTCAGCAACGAGCCGCTGGCGCTCTTGAGTTCGGCGGCGCTGAAGGTGGCGGGGGTGTCGGACGCGTTCGCGCTGGGGATCGCGATCGCGGCAGCGGCGACGAGGCCGGTGGAGACGGCGATCAGCCGGGTCCGTCTCGAGATGCCGCTGCGCGGGGTGGTGCGCTTGATCCTCACTTTTCGTTCCTCCACAAAGGAAGTCGGGGGCCCTCGTGGGGTCTCGGGCCCGTGAGGCGCAGCCTGGGGCCGGGTTGTCCGGATTCCGAACACGCCGTGCCCCTGACAAGCGCTGGAGGGAGTATTCGGCCGAACGGCCGGTAGGCGCAAGAGTGCCTTTCAGCCGTCAACAACTGCACCCTCAGTCGCAGCCGTCACAACCCCAGAGTCTGAGTCGCCGTCAAAAACTGATATGAGAAGCTCGTCATAGTTCGTCACTATTCGAGTGAACTGTCCGTGGTCACCCCGTAGTGCGAGGCACAAGACCGCACACATGCGCCACCCACTGGCCGCCGAGCTTCGCCACGACGCTCTGAGCTGCGGCATCACATCGGTCCGCGCCTTCACCCGTACGCCCCGCCCGTCACCCGTACGCCGAGAAGAATCATATTTCACTCACAGTCAGCAGCCGTTTGGGAAACGACCCTTGGGACACACGGACTCTCGACGGATTCGCTGTGCACCAGTACCGTCACAAACCCCCCGCGCGGCGTCTATCCACTTGGCGCGGCATCCGCATCATGGACGACCATAGGGGTGCGGAATGCAAGAAAGACCGCTGTGAGAGGAGGCGTCCATGGGATCGGTACGCAAGGCAAGTGCCTGGCTTGGCCTCGTCGACGACAACGAAGACGAGCGTTACTACGACGACGACTACTCCGACGGGACCGAGCCCGGGGAGGCCTGGGTCACCGATCCGCGCGTCAAGGTGGCCTCGGACGTCGCCGAGGAGAAGGGCCGCCGCATCGGCACGGTGACCCCGGACAGCTTCCGGGACGCGCGCGCCATCGGCGAGCTGTTCCGTGAGGGCGTGCCGGTCATCATGAACCTCACGGCGATGGAGGCCACCGACGCCAAGCGCGTGGTCGACTTCGCGGCCGGACTGATCTTCGGCCTGCGCGGTTCGATCGAGAGAGTGTCGACCCGCGTGTTCCTGCTGACCCCCGCCCACACGGAGATCGTGAACGGCGACCCGGCCGGGCACCGCACGGACGGCTTCTTCAACCAGAGCTGAGGCAGGGCCGCTCACCGGCCCTGCCCCCGCGCGGGATCACCGGAAGGCGTCGAGCCCGGTGAGCGCCTTGCCCAGCACGAGCTGGTGCATCTCGACGGTGCCCTCGTAGGTGAGCACCGACTCGAGGTTGGTCGCGTGCCGCATGACCGGGTATTCGAGCGAGATCCCGTTGGCCCCGAGAATGGTGCGGGCCGTGCGGCAGATCTCGATCGCCTCCCGCACGTTGTTGAGTTTGCCGAAGCTGACCTGCTCGGGACGCAGGCGGCCGGCGTCCATCCGCCGCCCCAGGTGATGGGCGAGCAGGATCCCCTTGTGCAGTTCGACCGCCATGTCGGCGAGTTTGGCCTGAGTGAGCTGGAAGCCGCCGATGGGCCGCCCGAACTGCTCCCGCGACTTCGCGTAGTCGACCGCGGCCTCGAAACTGCTGCGCGCCGCTCCCATGGCTCCCCAGACGATTCCGTACCGGGCGTGCGACAGGCAGCTGAGCGGCCCGCGCAGGCCGGTCACCTCCGGCAGGACGGAGTCGGCGGGCAGCCGTACGTCATCGAGGACGAGCTCGCTGGTGACGGAGGCCCTGAGGGACCACTTGTGCTTGATCTCCGGCGCGGAGAACCCTGCGCTGCCGGTCGGCACCACGAACCCGCGGATCCCGTCCTCGGTCTGCGCCCACACGACGGCGACACCGGCCACGGACCCGTTGGTGATCCACATCTTGCGGCCGTTGAGGATCCAGTCCGATCCGTCGCGCTTGGCGTACGTCCGCATGGAGGCCGGGTCGGAGCCGTGGTCGGGCTCGGTGAGCCCGAAGCAGCCGATGACGTCACCGGCGGCCATACGGGGCAGCCACTCCTGCTTCTGCGCCTCACTGCCGAACCGGTGGATCGCGTACATGGCGAGGGAGCCCTGTACGGAGACGAGGGACCGGATCCCGGAGTCGGCGGCCTCCAGCTCGAGACAGGCCAGCCCGTACTGCACCGCGGACGCACCGGCGCACCCGTACCCGTCGAGGGACATCCCGAGGGCACCGATCCCACCGAGCTCCCGGGCGAGCTCCCGGATGGCGGGCAGCTCGCCCTTCTCGTACCACTCGGCCACATGGGGCAGCACCCGGTCCGCGGCCCAGGCCCGCACGGTGTCCCTGATCCCCAGGTCCTCCGGCTCCAGCAGGTCGTCGAGGCCGAGGGGGTCGGCGGGATCGAAGGGGGGCAGCTTGGATGAACCGGACATCTTGACACCCTCCGAGACTCTTTAACTAGCAGCGCTAGTCAGACGCTACGGCCTCGGCCCGCCCACGCACCACCCCAAGCCGCCGCTCCACCACCGCAAGCCGCCAACGGCGCGGCGTCGGGCGGCACCACCCAGTGGTGACCTCGACCCTTCACTCGAACGGTTACGGGTGGTGCGCGGGTGGGCGACTCACACCGAGACGCGCGACTCCTCCGCGTCCCTTTGCGCGGGCACCTCCACCGGCCCCGCCTCGCACTGCATCGCCCGCGGCAACCGCAGCGCGATCACCGCCCCCAGCAGCAGCAACCCGGCACTCACCAGCAACGTCACATGCAGCCCGTGCACGAACGCGTCCCGGGCGGCGTGCCGCAGAGCGGCTCCGGCAGTCCCGCCCAGCTGCGCGGCGACCTCGTACGCCTCCCCCAGCGAATGCCCCGCCGAGGAGGAGGCGGACTCCGGAACGCCCGGTACGCGCGACAGCCCCGGCGCGTACGCGGCGTTCATCACGCTGCCGAGCAGGGCGATCCCGATCCCCGCACCGAGCTGGTACGACGTCTCCCCGATCGCCGCCGCCCCACCGGCCTGCTCCGGCGGCGCCTCGCTCAGCATCGACTCGTACGCCCCGAACAGCGTCGTCTCCAGCCCGAAGCCGAGCAGCACGAACGAGGCGAGCATCAGCGCGCACTCGTCCGTCCGGCCCATCGCCGTCAGAAGCAGGACAGCGAAAGCGGTGAGGCAGAACCCGGCGCACACCATCCGCCGAGGCCCGAACCGCCGCAGCATGCGCGCCCCCGCCAGCCCGGCCGCCATCGCGGCGAAGGTCAGCGGCAGCAGCCGCAGCCCCGTCTCCAGCGGAGACAGCCCGAGCACCAGCTGGAGGTACTGCGCCGCGATCAGTTCCAGACCGACCAGCGCGAGCATCGCCAGCACGATGCACCCGACGGACGTACTGAACGCCGGCCGCGCGAACATCTTCAGATCCACCAGCGGCTGCGCCCGCCGCCG
The DNA here is from genome assembly GCF_000717875.1 of Streptomyces sp. NRRL S-455. Classification (GTDB taxonomy): domain Bacteria; phylum Actinomycetota; class Actinomycetes; order Streptomycetales; family Streptomycetaceae; genus Streptomyces. The sequence goes on along the minus strand of NZ_JOCT01000028.1, from coordinate 52,666 downwards.
CTGCCGTCGTACGAAGCCGGCCAGCAGTGCCACGCCCAGCACCAGCGGCAGCAGGGTGAACATGCTCCACACCGGCTCCCCGCCCCCGAGCCGCTTGACGCCCAGCACCACACCGAACAGCCCGGCCGCCGCCATCAGCGCACCGACGACGTCCCAGGGGCCGGTGCCATCGCCCTTCGACTCGGGCAGCAGCAGCCGTCCGACCGGGAGACTGACCAGCATCAACGGAATGTTGACGAGGAAGACGGAGCCCCACCAGAAGTGCTCCAGGAGGAAGCCGCCGAGCAGCGGCCCCACCGCCGCGCCCACAGCGGCCACGGCGCTCCAGATGCCGATGGCGAGCGCCCGCTCGCGCCGGTCCGGGAAGACCTGCCGCAGGATCGACAAGGTCGCGGGCATGATCATCGCGCCGCCCACGCCGAGCAGCGCCCGCGCCGCGATGAGCACCTGGGCGTTGTCGGCCAGGGCCGCCATGGCGGAGGCGACGCCGAACAGCGCGTACCCGAGGAGCAGGATCCGTCTGCGGCCGACGCGGTCGCCCAGCGTGCCGAACAGGATCAGCAGCGAGGCGCAGACCAGCGGGTAGACGTCGACGATCCAGAGCAGCTCGATCCCGCCGGGCCTCAGGTCCTCCGTGACGGCGGGGACCGCCACGTGCAGCACGGTGGCGTCGACGGCGACCAGCAGCAGGCTGACGCAGAGGACGACGAGAACCACCCAGCGGTTGGCACCGGCCCCGGCCGCCCGACGGCGCAGCGCGGCGCCGGCCGTGGTCGTCCCGGACATGCACGTACCTCCCAGATGTCTCGCGATCGGCGGGCTCACGGGGTGTGGGGACGCCCCCGCGACTCGGCCGGAGAGAAGCGGTGGTCTCCGGCCCGCGCAAACGAAAAGCGAGTGACACGTCAGAGTACGCGAGTCCGTGACGGAGCCTAGTGGCAGACCTCTCACCCGTCCGGCGGAACGATGTGGTGTACGCCACTTCCTCCCCCCTCGACCACGCCCCGGCCGGCCGGGCGGTTCCGGCGCCGGTCGATAATCGGGCCCGTGACCGATCTTGAGACGCGCGCGGCTCCGTCCCGCGCCGGGGCGCTGCGCCGGGCCGCCCCGGCGCTCCTCGGGTACGCGACCGTCCGCGTCCTGGGCCTCATCGCCCTGGCCCTGTGGAGCGCGGCACGGGACAAGAGCGCGTACACGCTGCTGACGGCTCGCTGGGACGCGCTCTGGTACACCAGGGTCGCCGAACTCGGCTACGGCTACGAGGTGCGCCTGCCGAACGGGGACGTGCACTCGAACCTCGCGTTCTTCCCGCTCCTGCCCTGGCTGGAGCGGCTGCTGGCGGCGGTGTCCCCGCTGTCGTACGCGGACGGCGGTTTCGTCGTCAGCCTGTGTGCCTCGATCGCCGCGGCCTGGGGGATCTTCGCGGTCGCTGACCATGTGTACGGCCACCGGGCCGGGGTGTGCGCGGTGCTGCTGTGGGCCGTGCTCCCGGTCGGGATCGTGCAGTCGATGGCGTACAGCGAGTCCCTGTTCACGGCGCTCGCCGCGTGGGCGCTGTACGCGGTGCTCACCGGCCGCTGGGTGGCCGCGGGCTCCCTGGCCCTGCTGGCGGGTCTGACCCGCCCGGTGGGGATGGCGGTGGCCGCGGCGGTGTGGGTGGCGGCCATCGACTCCTTCGCACGGGACCGGCGCGCGGGCAGCACGCCCGGCCCGGGCCCCGGCGCCCGCCGCGTCCTCGGCATGCTGCTGGCACCCCTCGGCACCGCCGGATACGTCCTGTGGGTCGGTCACCGCACCGGCGAGGGTCCACTCGGCTATCTCGACGTACAGGCCGGATGGCGCAACGGGTTCGACGGGGGCTACGCGTTCGCCCGGTTCGTCGGCGAAAAGTTCACGTCGATCTCGTCGGTTCCGGCCGGCGTGGGGCTGATCCTCGGGGTCGCGTCAGTCGTATGGCTGTATGGGGTCGGAGTACGTCAGCGCCAGCCGCTTCCGCTGCTGGTCTACACCGGCGTCGTGACCGCGCTCGCGCTCTGCGCGTCGAGCTACTTCGGCTCGAAACCGCGCCTGCTGCTGCCCGCCTTCCCGCTGCTGCTGCCTCTCGCCCTGGCTCTGGCCCGGCTGCGTTCACGCAGGTCAGCACTGGTGCTCGGCTCCGTGGCCGTCCTCTCGGCGGGGTACGGGGCGTTCTGGCTGAACGGCTCCGGTCCGCCCTGACCCGCTGTGAGCGCCGGGGGAATTCCGCGCCATGCCCGGGTGAACGAATTCAAAAGCACACCAAAACCCGCATCCGGAATGATCAAAGGAATTGAAGGCCGCAGCGCCCGGCGATTACAGATTCGCTGGAAATAAACCTCCCCCTGAGAGGAATCCCACATCACATCGTCATCACAAAGCCGTTGATTCGACAGGGAACTGAGCTCACTCGCTGTAACGTCGATTGGGTGCGTAACGAACCGAAGCTCACCCGTCTGGACCGGGTGTTCGCCCGGCTGGATCGTGAGCCGGAACGACCGGCCCTCATCGATGAGCCGAAGATGAGCAGGCACCGCATCGTGCTGTTGGCGGCGACCCTGGCCTTCTACGGCGCGATCGTGTGGGCCGTGGTGATCACGTCCTGGCTTGTCCGGCTCGACTGGCAGGTCATGTTCTTCCGGCCGTACCAGCAGTGGTCGGAGATCCACTGGTTCGTCGACTACTACGTGGTCCTCGGCCAGCGCGGCCCGACCGCCGTGATGGTCGCGGCCTGGCTGGGCTGGCGCTCCTGGCGGCAGCACACCCTGCGCCCCCTGCTCGCCCTCGGCGTCTCGCTGCTGCTGCTGAACGTCACGGTCGGCGCCGCCAAGTACGGCATGGGCCGCCTGGGGCCGCACTACGCGACCGTGATCGGCTCGAACGAGATGTGGCGCGGCGGCGATATATTTCCGAGCGGTCACACCGCCAACGCCGTGGTGACCTGGGGAATCCTGGCCTATATGGCCTCGACTCCGAGAGCGCGCCGCTGGCTGTCCGCCGTCTCCGCCGTGACCTCGCTCGGCGTCGGGATGGCCACCGTCTACCTCGGTACGCACTGGCTGAGCGATGTGCTCCTGGGCTGGGCCGCGGGCCTGCTGATCCTGCTCGCCCTGCCGTGGTTCGAGCCGTTGATCGCCCGCTCCGAGGCCGTGATCTTCGACCTGCGCGAGCGCCGGCGGGCCCGCCGGGGCCGTACGGCGCCGGCTCCCGCCCCGGTCAGCGCGCCGCCCGTGGTGGTCACGCCACTGCCGACCGACCTGGACGACGTCACGGCCCGCTCGCCCCGGGCCCCGGCCTACCTTGCGCCGGGCCCGCACACAGCCCGCTCGGAGCGCACGCCGACCACCCCGGTCGGCAGCCGCCGCCCGCCGCACTCGGAGCGGCACCCGCGTGGCTCGTCCTCCACGACGCGCCCCCTGACGGGCGGCTGACCACACCGGACGGCGAGGGCCGGGGTGCGCGCTCCCCGGCACGGCGACGGCCCCGGTCCCACTCGGAACCGGGGCCGTCGCCCGCTCTCAGCCCTTCCAGGCCCGCGCCACCCGGCCGCCCTTCACCTCGAAGTTCAGCCGGCCCACGCGGTACTCCATGGTGATGATCGCCCCCGGCGGCAGTGAGCGCACCGTCGACCAGCCGCGCTCACGCGCGAGGTGTTCGGCCCGGCCGGCCTCCAGGCCGACATAGCTGTCCGGAGTGTCGTCGGGTTCCGCGGAAGGTGTCGGTGCCATGCCGCCACGCTACTCCCCTCTGTTCCTTCCCTGTCCCCCTCCTGTCACGCTTCTGTCACAAGATCGCGACCGGAGTTTCGGGCGCTGTCCGTCACACGGACGAGCGGTTCCGTAGGCCTTCCGCAGTCATTCCATCGGGAATTCAGCGTGTCCTGTGACCCCATGGGAAAAGCCCGGCGGAAAGTTCCGGAAGAAGCGCCTCCGGGCCCGTTCCATTCCGGCGCCGGTCCGGGTCCGCGCAGCCGACGCCGCACGGGAAATGCATGGCTTCGGCGTGAAGAGGCCGGTACGCGCCCTGTCGGAGCGAGCTGTGCCGCGCGCATCATGGCGTGGGCTCGCGGGGACGGTGGCGCGGGCTTCGGCGGACCCGGTACGCGATGAGCGAAGGGGCGAGCGAGCGATGGGGACGCAGACCGTACAGGCGACGGTGCGGCCCGTGCCGAGGAAGCAGCACGGGCGGGTGGTGGTCGACTGGCTCACCACGACGGACCACAAGAAGATCGGTCACCTCTACCTGATCACGTCGTTCGTGTTCTTCCTGGTAGGCGGTGCGATGGCGCTGCTGATGCGGGCCGAGCTGGCCCGGCCCGGGCTGCAGATCATCGACAACGAGCAGTTCAACCAGGCGTTCACGCTGCACGGCACGATCATGCTGCTGCTGTTCGCGACGCCGACCTTCGCGGGCTTCGCGAACGAGTTGATGCCGTTGCAGATCGGCGCCCCCGACGTCGCCTTCCCACGGCTGAACATGCTCTCGTACTGGCTGTTCCTGTTCGGCGGGGTGATCGTGCTGGGCTCACTGCTGGTGCCCTCGGGGCCGGCGGACTTCGGCTGGACCGCCTACGCCCCGCTCAACAGCGCGGAGCGCACGCCGGGGATCGGGGCCGATCTGTGGATCATGGGACTGGCGCTGTCCGGCTTCGGCACGATCCTGGGCGCGGTCAACTTCATCACCACCATCATCGGGATGCGTGCCCCCGGCATGACGATGTTCCGGATGCCGATCTTCGTCTGGAACACGCTGTTCACGTCGATCATGATCCTCATGGCGTTCCCGGTGCTGGCGGCGGCGCTGCTGGTGCTGGAGGCGGACCGGCGGTTCGGCTCGCAGGTCTTCGACGCGGCCAACGGTGGGGCGATCCTCTGGCAGCACCTGTTCTGGTTCTTCGGGCATCCCGAGGTGTACATCATCGCGCTGCCGTTCTTCGGGATCATCACGGAGATCATCCCGGTCTTCAGCCGCAAGCCGATGTTCGGCTATCTGACGCTGGTCGGGGCGACGATGGCGATCACCGGCCTGTCGATGATCGTGTGGGCGCACCACATGTTCGCCACGAGCGCGGTGCTGCTGCCGTTCTTCTCCCTCATGAGCTTCCTGATCGCGGTGCCGACGGGGGTGAAGTTCTTCAACTGGACCGGCACCATGCTCAAGGGCTCGCTGTCCTTCGAGACGCCCATGCTGTGGGCGACGGGCTTCCTGGTGACGTTCCTGTTCGGCGGGCTGACCGGGGTGATCCTGGCGTCGCCGCCGATGGACTTCCATGTGACGGACACGTACTTCGTGGTCGCGCACTTCCACTACGTCGTCTTCGGCACGGTCGTCTTCGCGATCTTCGCGGGCTTCTACTTCTGGTGGCCCAAGTTCACCGGGAAGATGCTCGACGAACGGCTCGGCAAGATCCAGTTCTGGACGCTGTTCACCGGCTTCCACACCACGTTCCTGGTGCAGCACTGGCTGGGCGCCGAGGGCATGCCCCGCCGGTACGCGGACTATCTCGCCGCGGACGGCTTCACCGCGCTCAACACCGTCTCGACGATCGGCGCGTTCCTGCTCGGCATGTCGACGCTGCCGTTCCTCTACAACGTGTGGAAGACCGCCAGATACGGCCGGAAGGTGGAGGTCGACGACCCCTGGGGCTTCGGGCGTTCGCTGGAGTGGGCGACCTCGTGCCCGCCGCCCCGGCACAACTTCACGACGCTGCCCCGGATCCGGTCGGAGTCGCCGGCGTTCGACCTGCACCATCCGCAGTACGCGGCGGTGACTGCCCAGCCCGAGCCAAAGCCCCATCAAGCCGGTCGCGAGTCCTCCTGACCGCGTCGATCAACTCCACCGGTTCCAGCACCTCGAAATCGAAGCCGAGCATCACGATGTGGATCACCATCACGTCGAGGCTTCCGGCGCCGCAGCGCAGCAGGCAGCTGTCCGGGCCCTCGGCCTCCAGCATCCCGGCGGTGGGCGAGATGTGGGCGGCTGCCTCCTCCAGGGGCGCCAGGATCCGTACGACGGCGTGGGTGGCGTACACGCGGGTGGAGACGCCCTGGGAGACGTAGGCGGCCAGGTCCTCGGCGGGAGGCTCGCGCGGAACGAAGCGCGGGCCGTGCGGTGGCTTGGGCGTGATCCGGTCGACGCGGAAGGTGCGCCAGTCCTCCCGGTCGAGGTCCCAGGCGACCAGGTACCAGCGGCGCTCGGTGCACACCAGGCGGTGCGGTTCGACGCTGCGGCGGCTGACGGTGCCGTCGTGGCCGCGGTACTCGAAGCGCAGCCGCTCGGCGTCCCGGCAGAGGTGGGCGAGTTCGGTCAGCACGCCCGGGTCGACGGCGTCGGGCACGGGCCCGCGCAGCATCGGCACCGTGAAGGCGTTGAGGGCGCCCACACGGCGACGCAGCCGGCCGGGCAGGACCTGTTCCAGTTTGGCGAGGGCCCGGACGGAGGTCTCACCGATGCCCTCGATGCCCTGGCCGGCGGCCGTACGCAGTCCGATCGCCACGGCCACGGCCTCGTCGTCGTCCAGGAGCAGCGGCGGCAGCTCGGCGCCCGCGCCCAGCTGGTAGCCACCGCCCGTGCCCGGGCTGGCGTTGACCGGGTAGCCGAGTCCGCGGAGCCGGTCGACGTCCCGGCGCAGGGTGCGGGCGCTGACGCCGAGCCGCTCGGCCAGGTCGGCGCCGGACCACTCGCGGTGGGCCTGGAGCAGGGACAGCAGACGCAGCAGGCGTGCCGAGGTCTCCAACATGGGGCGAGTCTGCCAGCCCTTGCGGACAGCCACTGTCCTCAAGGCTCGTACGCCAACTGGGGGACCTCGAAGCAGGTGCGGTTCATGTCCCCCTGTGCGACCCAGCCCTCGCCGTCCCGCCAGCGGGCCACCGACAGGCAGGTCCGGCTGGTTTCCGGCGGTTCGGGGAGCCGCTCGAACCTGACGGGCAGGAGCAGTCCTCCGGCGGTGTATCCCTCGCTGCGGTTCATGTAGGCGTCGACGCACGCGCGCGTGATGCCCGTCCTGGCGCAGGACTTCGCGGCGTCCGTGAACCACCGTGCGGCCGCCCACCCCTCCAGCTGCCACTGGGAGTGCGTCCTCAGGTCCTTCGTCGCCTCGCGGAACTCCCGTACGGCCGCATCGCCCGTGTCGTCGTAGTTGCGGCTGGAGCCGGTCGCCCAGAGGGCGTTGCGGCAGCGCGGGGCGTCCTTGTAGGCCTCCGGGACGGTGGACGTCCAGTTCTGCACGTTGGTCACCTTGGCGGTGAGGTCGGCGCCGACCTCGTCCATGGCCTGGCAGAGCCGGGCGTTGCCGTGCCCGTCGATGGCGTCGAACACGAGGTCGGCGCCCTGCTCCTTCAGATCGGCCGCGACGGCGCGGAAGTTGGGCAGGGCGAAGTCGACCTGCTCGGTGACGACTTCGTATCCCTCGGCGCGCAGGCCCCGCTCGACGAGCCGGGCGTAGGCGGCGGATGCGGACTGGTTGTAGGAGACGACGGCGGCGGTGCGGGCGCCGTGCTCGCGTTTGAAGTAGCGGTAGACCTCGGTGCCGCCGTACAGCTTGCCGTCCCAGCCGGTCGTGCCGTCGCGGGGCGCGAGGCTGCCGTAGATGCCGTAGAGGTGCGGGTAGGTGTCGTAGGCGCTGCCGAGGGGCTGGCCGCCGATGTCGGGCACGCGTGCGCGGGAGACGCGGGAGGCGCCGGCGTAGTCCAGAGCGGTGGTGGCGACCAGGGCGACGACCTTGTCCTCCTCGACGAGCCGGTGCACGCACTCGTTGTTGCCGACGCCGCTGCCGCCGTCGTCGCAGGTGCGTACCTCGACGCGGCGTCCGTCGATGCCGCCGCGTGCGTTGAGCCGGTCGAACCAGGCCCTGGCGCCGTCGCGCGGGCCGGTGAACGCGCTGCCGCCGACCGGGCTGGTGGCGCTCGCGATGATGCCGACCCGCAGGGGCGCCGAGTCGCGGGGCGGTGGTGTACGGCCGTCGTGTTCGAAGTCGCTCTCCGGGATGCGGCTGCCGCAGGCGGCGCTCAAGGCGAGCAGCAGCACCGCGGTGAGGATCTCAGCAGCCCGGGACCGGCGTCCCATTGCCGCTCATCTGCACCAACGAGCACAGTGTCTTGACAGACACCTTCCAGGTGCCCTCCTGCTCGACGGCCGTTCCGGAGGCGTCCGGCAGGGCGGTGGCGCCCTTCAGGGTGAGCGTGTACGTGACGTCCGCCTCGGTCGCCGAGGTGAACCGGACCTTGGTGACCTGCGCCTCGACCTGGCCGCCGCGGGCGTCACCGCTGAAGGCCCGCAGGACGGGTCCCATCCGGTCGCCGTTCTCCAGGACGGCCTGCTTGTCCTCGGTCGAGGTCTGCGGGTCGAAGAACTTCTGCCAGTTCTGCTTGATCTCCGCCTCGGCCGCGGCCCGGTCCGCGGGCGCGCTTGCCGGGGCGCTCGTGGTCCGCTCCGCGGTGGTGGTGGAAGGCGTGCTCTCGCTGCCGCCGCCGCTGTCGTCGGTGCAGGCCGCGAGGGCCGGTGCGAGGGCCAGCACCAGGGCGGCCATGATCGCCGTGCCCCGTCCCGCGGCTCGTGGTCCCGCCTTCGCGTTCCCCCGCCTGAGGTCGCTGCCGAGAACCATCTGGCTCACCACCGGGTGTCGGTCCGGGCCATGTGCGCCCGGTGCTTTCAGGGTCAGCTTCCAAGGGGCATAGTGCAAGCGAGCGGCGGACTTGAACAGGCAGCCAGGCGCGTGCCCGGACAACCGACGTGTGGGAGGCAGCGATGCGGACAAGCCGACTGCGGACCGTGCATCCCGTCCTCTGGGCCGGCTGGGCCGCGCTGGCCGCCGGCGCGGTGCTGTGCGTCGTCGGCTGGTACGGCGTCTCCGGGGAGCGCTTCGCCGAACGGCAGCTGCCCTACCTCGCCTCCTGCACGATCCCCGGCGCCGCGTTGATCATCTCCGGGGCGGTGCTGCTGGCCCACGGGCGGAGCTCGGTCGCCGCCGCACGCGTGGAGGAGCTGTACGGCCTCCTCGTGGCGGCCGAAACCGCCGAGGCGGACGCGAGCGGGCAGGCTGCGCTCGCGCCCCTCGCGGTCAGCGGCGAGCTGCTGATGGTGCCGGGCGGCACGCTGTGGCACCGGGCGGACTGCCCGCTGGTCGCGGGCAAGACGGAGGCGGTCCCGGTGGACTCCGGACTGGTGGCGGACGGGAAGCTGGCACCCTGTCCGATCTGCGAGCCCGCCGAAGAGACCGACTGAGCCCGGCCGATGTCCTCGCTCACGTACGACCTCACCCTGGCCGGCCTGTCGGTCGGCAGCGCGGCGGCCCTGACCGGCATCGGCCTGATCGTCACGTACCGCGCGACCGGCGTGCTGAACTTCGCGCACGGCGCGATCGCGATGGTGTGCGCGTACGCCCTGCGGCAGTGCGTGGTCGAGTGGGGCTGGCCGCTGTGGCCGGCGGCCGCGGTGACGCTGCTGGTGCTGGCGCCGGGGCTGGGTGTCGCCCTGGAACGGTTCGTGTTCCGGCCGCTCGCCGTCCTCGGCGGCGACCCCGCGCAGACGCTGGTCGCGTCCATCGGTGTGTTCGTGCTGCTGGTGGGCGGCGCGGCACTGCTGTGGGGGCAGGGGGCCCGGGACGACGCGCCGGAGCTGGTGCCGGACGAGCCGTGGGGGCAGCTGGCGGTGGTGCTGGTGCTGGCCGCCGGGGTCGCGGCGATCGTCCGCTGGACCCGGTTCGGGCGGGAGCTGCGGGCCGTGGTCGACGACCGGCAGCTCGCGGTGCTGGGCGGCATCGACGCGGACCGGGTCGCGGCGGCGGGCTGGGCGTTCGGCTCGTTCACAGCGGGCCTGACGGGGGTGCTGCTGGCCCCGTATGTGCGTCTCGACCCGTACGGGCTGCCGTTGCTCGTGATGGAGGTCGTGGCGGTCGCGGTGGCCGCGCGGATGCGGAGCCTGCCGGTCGCGGTGGCGGTGGCACTGGTCATCGGGGTGGCGCAGAGTCAGCTGACGCGGCTGCACCCGTCCGGGTGGGGCGAGCCGCTGCTCCGGGCGGTCGGCACGAACCTGTTCGTCGTCGCGCTGCTGGTCGCGGCCCTGGTGCTGCCGGGCGTGGGTGCCCGGGACGCGCTGCCGCGCACCGCCACCACCCGGGCACCGGCACCGCCGGGCGTGTGGATCGTGGCGGGCGTGCTGCTCCTGCTCCCGCTGGGCCTGGCCGGCCGGGATCTGCACACCTCGGTCCAGGTGCCGGCGCTGGCGGTGATCCTGCTGTCCCTGGTGGTGGTCACCGGCCGCGGCGGCCAGATCTCGCTGGGGCAGGCGGCGTACGCGGGCCTGGGCGCCCTGTTCACCGCGCTGCTGGCGGCAGGGCGCTTCCCGGGCCTGCCGGTCATGCCGGAGCTGGCGGCCCTCGCCGTTTCGGTCGTGCTGGTGGCACCGCTCGGGCTGCTCACCGGCTGGCCGGCGATCGGCCGCCGGGGCCTGGCGCTGGCGTTGGCGACGTTCGCCGTCGGCGTGGGGGTGAGCCGCTTCGTCTTCGCCCAGCCCTACGCCACGGCCGGACTGTCGCTGGGCCGCCCGGCCGGGTTCGACGGGGACCGCGCCTACTACCTCCTGGAGTTGTTCCTGCTGGCCGTCGCTCTGCTGGCGGTACACGGGATGCGCCGGGGCCGGACGGGCCGGGCTCTCGCGGCCATGCGCGATCACGAGGCGGGGGCGCAGGCGGCGGGCGTGCGGGTGCCGTCGCTCAAGCTGCTCGCCTTCGTGGCGGGCGCCGCGCTCGCCGCGCTGGGCGGCGGCATGCTCGGCATGGGGCTGCGCGCCTTCGACGCCGCCGCGTACGACCCGGTGCGCGGTCTGCTGTGGTTCGCCGCGGTCGTGGTGCTGGGCGCCGACAGCACCCTCGGCGCGCTGGCCGCCGCGGCGCTGCTGGTCGGCCTGGACGCGGGTACGCGCGGCGGAGTGGCGGCGGCCCTGATCGGTGTCCTGGCGGTCCTGGTGGGGCGCTTCCCCGGTGGCCCGTACGAGGCCCTGCGCACCGCGACGGAACGCATGCGCCCGCGCCGCGCACCGGCCCTGACTGCGGCGGGCGACCGAGCCCGCGGGCTGCTGCGCCCGGCGCGGCCCCGGACGCCCCGGGCAGCGCCGGTGCCCATGGGGGCGACGCCGATCCGCCTGGCGCTGGAGGACAAGGGGACGGCGGCGGTGGGACGCCCCGCCGGAGACCGCGAACGCGGCAGGGCGGCAGAGGGGCGGGCGGCTCCCGAAGCCACGGACCAGCAGCCGCCAGGGGCACCGGAGCGCGGGTTCCCGGGCCGGCCGGGCGCTTCCGGGAACGGCCCGGGGCCTGCGGGCCGCTCCCGCTCGCCTGACACGCCGCGCCCCGGCAGCACGCCGGCATCGGGTGAGGCGACCAGCGAGCCCCGCGCGGACCAGCGGCGAGCGGCAGCGCCCCCGCGGACCCCCTCACCGTCCACCGGTCGGGCCACGCCCCCCTCCCCCGTCCTCACCGCCCGACGGCTCCACGTCCGCTACGGCGGCTTCACCGCCCTCGACGGCGTCGACCTGGACCTCGCCCCTGGGCAGATCACCGCGGTGGTGGGACCCAACGGGGCCGGGAAGAGCACCCTGTTCCACTGTCTGGCGGGGACTCTGCGGCCCGCGCGTGGCACCGTCGGGCTGGACGGACGGGACATCACCGCACTGCCCGCGCACGCCCGCACCCGGCTCGGTGTCGCGCGGACCTTCCAGCAGCTGGCCGTCTTCCCGTCGCTGACCGTGGCGGAGAACGTCCGGGTGGGTGCCGAGCAGGGCCGGGTGACCGACTCCGGGGCGGTGGAGCGGACGCTGAGGCTGCTCGGCCTGGACGGGCCGGTGCGGGCGGTACCCGCCGCGGGGCTGCCCACGGGGACGCTGCGCCGCGTCGAACTGGCCAGGGTCCTCGCGGGCACCCCGCGTGTGCTGCTGCTGGACGAGCCCGCCGCCGGCCTGGACACCGCCGAAGTGGCCGCCCTGGCCAGGGTCCTGAAGGCCCTGGCGGCCGACGGTACGGCCCTGCTCGTCGTCGAGCACGACCTGGACCTGGTAGCCGGCCTCGCCGACATCGTGCATGTGATGACCGCGGGGCGGATCGTCGCCTCCGGTCCGCCCGGGCGGGTCCTGGACGCCCTGGGAACGGGGGCCGGCCCATGACGACCGTCTCCTTGCGCCACGCCCACGTGCGCTACGGCCCCCTTGAGGCCCTGCACGGCATCACCCTCGTCGCGCCCGGTCCGGGCCTCACCGTCCTGCTGGGCCGCAACGGCTCCGGTCGCAGCACCGCCCTGCGCGCACTGGCGGGCACCGTGCCCCTGTCGGGCGGCGCCGTGCTGTGGGACGGCGCCGACGTGACCCGGGTGCCGGCGTACGAGCGGGCCCGGCGCGGCCTGTGCCTGGTGCCGGAGCGACAGGCCGTGTTCGGCTCCCTCACCGTGCGGGAGAACCTCGGCCTCGCCGCCCCGGACCACGTCCCGGCCCTCGACGCCTACCCGCAGCTGCGGCCCCTGCTGGAGCGGCGCGCGGGCACCCTCTCCGGCGGGGAGCAGCGCATGCTCGCCCTGTCACGTGCCCTGCTGTCACAAGCGCGCGTGGTGCTCGTCGACGAGCCCGCCCAGGGCATGTCACCCCCGGTCGCGGCGCGCACCTACGAGCTGCTGAGCTCGCTCGGCGCATGCGTGGTGGCCGCCGAGCAACGGCTGCCGTCCGCCCTGCGGGACCGGCCGGTCCTGGTGTACGAACTGCGCCGCGGGGCTGTCGTGTTCGCCGGGGAGGCGAGCGAACTCGGAGACTGAACGGGGACGTCCGGGCCCCGTCCGGCCGGGCGACCGGACGGGGCCCGTGTCCCGGCGGGGGGAGCGGCTCAGAGTGCGAGGCGCAGGCCGGGCACGATCATGTCGGGATCGTCACCGATGACGGCCTTGTTGGCGGTGTGGATGCGCTGCCAGGTGGTGCCGTGCCGGGCGGCGATGCCGCTCAGCGTGTCGCCCTCGCGGACGGTGTAGTCGCCACGGGTGGAGCCGCGGTCCGCGCGGTCCGTGGCACGTTCCGGTGCCTTCGCGGGCTTCGCCGGAGCCGGCTTGGTGGAGGTGACCGGGCCGGCGGCGGGTGCGCTGCCGCTCGCCCCGGCGCGTGCCGAGCAGACGGGCCAGGCGCCCCACCCCTGGGCGCGCTGGACCTTGGTGGCGACGGCGATCTGCTGGGACCTGCTCGCCTGGTCGGCGGTGGGCGCGTAGGCCGTGCCGCCGTAGGCGCGCCAGGTGGAGCCGGCGAACTGGAGTCCGCCGTAGTAGCCGTTGCCGGTGTTGATGTGCCAGTTGCCGCCGCTCTCGCACTGGGCGATGCGGTCCCACACTCCGCTGTCAGCCGCCGCGGCGTTTCCGGTCGCGGCCAGCAGTCCGAGGGGCGCGAGCAGTGCCGCCCCGACGAGGACCGCCGTCGTACGAACCTGGTTCTTCCGAGCGTTGTCGCGAGTGGTATCGGCACATTCGGACATGTAGTTCCCTCTCGAAGCACTCGAGGTCCCCCAAGGCGGAACGCCACCCTCCACGCCATGGGGCGGGTGGGCGGCGCTCGCCCCGTCCACCGGTGTGGTGCTGGGCGCGGTTCCGGGGAACCGTGCGGCCGGCGGACGTACTCGAGCGGTGCTCGTTGCACACGGCCGAGGAATGTATGGAAGTGACGGGCCGACAGCAACCAGTGCGCTGTCAGGGCAGGCCAGTTCGCCGATACCTCTGGTAACGGCTATTTCCGGACACCCACTTCATTCGCGGATTTCCGGATTTGTCGTCCCACCACCTGAACGATCTGTGACCCACTTCACCGCCTCAACACCCTTTACAAACAAGAGAGTTGACCGTGAGTGCGCGCTTCCGCGCCGAGCGTGACCCTGCGCGGTGGTTGGTTCGATTCCGTTCGCCGTAAGGCGTGACTCCCGCCACAGATCACCCGTTGTCTTCTTCATGAGCCGGGGCCCACCCGGACCACGGGCCGGGAGCCACCCGGCCTCGCCACGCACCGCATCCCCGAGGGAGTCACCCGTGCCGCGCATGCTCGACGTCAGCGACGACGTACGCGCCGAGATCGGCGACGAAGAAGCCGACCGCCTGCTCGCCGGAGAGACCGCCCCGGGCAGCTACGACTGCACGTCCTGCCGCACCCCGGGCGACTCCGAGCAGGAGCGCACCAGCACCGTCCTGTTCATCGGGGACGAGACCGCCGTCCTCGCCTTCGCGCACGCCGGCTGCCTGCCCTCGCAGGTCGTCCAGGTCACCGAGGAGCAGCTCCAGGGTGCCGTGAAGTCCATCGCCGGTGACACCGTCGGCATGGAGCCCGACGCGACGGCGCCCGACACGACGGCGCCCGAGCAGGCGGTGCTCGGTGTGACCAGTGGGCTCGTCCTGATCGGCGGGGAGTTGCACCCGGCCCTGGTCGTGGAACCGACCGCGCCCATCGCCCGGCCCGGCACGACCGGCGCCGGCGGCGACGACTTCCTGCCCCTCCTCATCGAGCAGGGCTTCATGCCCCTGACCGAGCTGTCCGCCGTACCGCCCGTGCTGCACGGCTGGTCCGTGCTGCTCGCCGTGGGCCAGCTGCACGCGGTCCTCCAGCCGGGCCAGAACGGCGGCCGGCCGGTGGCCTGGTGGCAGGCGCACGAACCGCTCCAGGTGACCGACGGATGGCGCACTGCCGCCAACAAGCACCAGCGGGTGCTGATGTTCGCCGCCCCTGTCGGCTCGATCGGCCGTCAGCCGCGCGAGGACCTGCTGCGGGACGCCCTGGACAAGGCGGCGGCGAACGGACAGCTGGTCGCGGCGGCGCTGCCGCTGGCCGGCACCTGAGCGGAGCGTCACCCGCGCAGACCGTATCCCTGCGAAAGCCGCACCCCGGCCGCATCCCTTGCCCCGCGGGGTCGTTTGGACATACGTGCACGCATACGACGTTCCCCGCCGCCACTCCTTCTCGCCGATCCCCTCCGCGCGGTCTGCTCAGGAGACCCAGGGCGGCCCATCGGCCACGCCGATCTACGACGCTCTCTACGCCGAGTACGTCAAGTCCTTCCGCGCGCTGCCCGGCGACCGCAGCGGCGAGGAGAAGCTGGGCTTCACCGCCTTCGGGAACATCCCGTACAGCACGGGCTCCTACAACCATGCGCACAGCTCGTACAGCGCGTACAGCGCGGGAGCCCAGAGCGCCCGCCACGCCGCCGGACAGCAGGCGCAGTGGCACCGCATGGGGAGCACCGGCCCGCACGACACGGGCATGCACCACGTGCCTGCCGCACTGCCACCGGGACGGCGCGGCGACGTGTGAGCGAGCACCGGACAGCGGAAGGGCGGCCCCGCCGGGGCCGCCCTTCCGCTGTGTCGCTCCTTGTTCTCGCTACTTCTTCTTCGCGCCGCGCTTCTCGCGCACCCGCACGGAGATGTGGATCGGCGTGCCCTCGAAGCCGAACTCCTCGCGCAGGCGGCGCTCGATGAAGCGCCGGTAGCCCGCCTCGATGAAGCCGGAGGCGAACAGCACGAACCGCGGCGGCTTGGTGCCCGCCTGGGTGCCGAACAGGATGCGCGGCTGCTTGCCGCCCCGGACGGGGTGCGGGTGGGCGGCGACCAGCTCACCGAGGAACGCGTTCAGCCTGCCGGTCGGGACCCGGGTCTCCCAGCCCGCCAGGGCCGTCTCGATCGCCGGGACCAGCTTCTCCATGTGCCGGCCGGTGCGCGCCGAGACGTTCACCCGCGGTGCCCACGCCACCTGGCCGAGCTCCGTCTCGATCTCCCGCTCCAGGTAGTAGCGGCGCTCCTCGTCGAGGGTGTCCCACTTGTTGTACGCGAGCACGATCGCGCGGCCGGCCTCGACGGCCATGGTGACGATGCGCTGGTCCTGGACGGAGATCGACTCGGACGCGTCGATCAGGATGACCGCCACCTCCGCCTTCTCCACCGCCGCCGCGGTACGCAGCGAGGCGTAGTAGTCGGCGCCCTGCTGGAGGTGGACCCGCTTGCGGATACCGGCCGTGTCGACGAACTTCCAGGTGACACCACCGAGTTCGATCAGCTCGTCGACCGGGTCACGGGTGGTGCCGGCCAGCTCGTTGACGACGACGCGCTCCTCGTTCGCCACCTTGTTCAGCAGCGAGGACTTGCCGACGTTCGGACGGCCGATCAGGGCGATCCGGCGCGGTCCGCCGATGCCGCCCCCGCCGAAGGTCTCGCGCGGCGCCTCCGGCAGCACCTCCAGGACCTGGTCGAGCATGTCGCCGGTGCCACGGCCGTGCAGCGCGGAGACCGGGTACGGCTCCCCCAGGCCCAGCGACCACAGGTACGCCGCGTCGGCCTCGCCACTCGGGCCGTCCACCTTGTTGGCGCACAGCACGACCGGCTTGCCGGCCTTGCGCAGCAGCCGTACGACGGCCTCATCGGTGTCGGTGGCGCCGACCTTGGCGTCGACGACGAACACGACGGCGTCGGCGGCGTCGATGGCGTACTCGGCCTGGGCGGCGACGGAGGCGTCGATGCCGAGGACGTCCTGTTCCCAGCCGCCGGTGTCGACGACCTTGAAGCGGCGGCCCGCCCACTCCGCCTCGTAGGTCACCCGGTCGCGGGTGACCCCGGGCTTGTCCTCGACGACGGCCTCACGGCGTCCGATGATGCGGTTCACCAGAGTCGACTTGCCGACATTGGGGCGTCCGACCACGGCGAGGACGGGCAGTGGGCCGTGCCCGGCCGCCTCGATCGCGCCCTCGACGTCCTCGAGGTCGAAGCCCTCCTCCGCGGCGAGCTCCATGAACTCCGCGAACTCGGCGTCGCCGAGCGCCCCGTGGTCGTGCTCGTGGGCCCCCCCGGAGGCGTCCGAGCCGTCGGGCTGGATGTGGTCGTTCATGAAGTCCGTACCTCGTCGTTCATCGTGGTGGTCGGTGGAGTACCCGCTGTGCCACGGGCTGATCCACTACTCAGTGTTTCCTAGCGCCCGGTGGAGCGCCTGGCGTTTTCCAGGTGGGCGGCGAGCTGTTTCTGGATGCGCCCGGTCGCCTCGTCCAGCGCCTTGCGTGTCCGGCGCCCGCTGCCGTCGCCCGCCTCGAACGGCTCGCCGAAGACGACGTCGACGCGGGACCGCAGCGGAGGCAGCCCCTTTATCAACCGCCCGCGCTTGTCGGAACTTCCCAGCACGGCGACCGGCACGATCGGGGCGCCGCTGCGCACCGCGAAGTACGCGAGCCCGGCGCGCAGCGCGGCGAAGTCGCCCTCGCCCCGGGTGCCCTCCGGGAAGATGCCCAGCACGCCGCCGTTCTCCAGGACGCCGAGCGCCTGGGTGATCGCCGTGCGGTCGGTGGTGTCGCGGTCCACCTTCACCTGCCCGATGCCGAGCAGGAAGGGGTCGAGCGGCCCGACGAACGCCTCCTTCTTGATCAGGAAGTGCGTCGGCCGGGGCGCCACGCCCATGACCATCGGGCCGTCGATGTTGTGGGAGTGGTTGACCGCGAGGATCACCGGGCCGTGCGCGGGCACCTTCCAGGCGCCGAGCACGCGCGGCTTCCACAGCCCGTACATCAGGCCGACGCCGATGCGCCGACCGACCTCGGCGCCCTTTTCCGAGGGGAGGTTCACTTCCCGGCCCGCTTCTCCTCGACGAGGGTGACGACACACTCGATGACCTGGGACAGCGTGAGCTCGGTGGTGTCCACCTCGACGGCGTCATCCGCCTTGGCGAGCGGCGAGGTCTTGCGGCTGGAGTCGGCGGCGTCCCGCTTGATCAGGGCCTCGCGGGTGCTGTGGACGTCGGCGCCCTTCAGCTCGCCGCTGCGGCGGGCGGCCCGGGCCTCCGGGGAGGCGGTGAGGAAGATCTTCAGGTCGGCGTCCGGCAGCACGGTCGTGCCGATGTCACGGCCCTCGACCACGATGCCGTGCTCCGCGGAGGCGGCGAGGGTGCGCTGCAGCTCGGTGATCCGGGCACGCACCTCGGGCACCGCGCTGACCGCGCTGACCTTGGAGGTGACCTCCTGGGTGCGGATCGGACCGGCCACGTCGACGCCGTCGACGGAGATGGTGGGACCCTGCGGGTCGGTGCCCGAGACGATCTCGGGCTTGCCGGCCGCGGCGGCGATCGCGGCCGGGTCGTCGATGTCGATGCCGTTGTTCACCATCCACCAGGTGATCGCCCGGTACTGGGCGCCGGTGTCCAGGTAGCTCAGCCCGAGCTGCGCCGCCACGGCCTTCGAGGTGCTCGACTTGCCCGTGCCGGACGGGCCGTCGATGGCGACAATCACTGGCGTGGCGCTTTCCACAGTGGGGACCTTCCTGAAACCGGGCCGGCGGGATGAGGGCGCGACTGCCCCGCACCAGGTTACTGGGTTCGCGTCACTCGTCCGGCCGCACCCGGGCGGAGGCGGCCCCGCGGCACCACGCAACCTACTGGCGGATCGCCCAGCCCCGCTCCCGCAGCGCCGCGGTCAGCACGGCCGCGGCCTTCGGCTCCACCATCAACTGCACCAGACCGGCCTGCTGTCCCGTCGCGTGCTCGATCCGCACGTCCTCGATGTTGACCCCGGCCATCCCGGCGTCCGCGAAGATCCGGGCGAGCTGCCCCGGCTGGTCGTCGATGAGCACGGCCACGACCTCGTACTCCCGCGGCGCGGACCCGTGCTTGCCGGGGACGCGGACCTGTCCGGCGTTGCCGCGCCGCAGGACGTCCTCGATGCCGCTGGTGCCCTCACGCCGCTTGTGGTCGTCGGAGGACTGGAGGGCGCGCAGGGCCCGCACCGTCTCCTCCAGGTCGGCGGCGACATCGGTGAGCAGGTCGGCGACCGGACCGGGGTTCGCGGAGAGGATGTCGATCCACATCCGGGGGTCGGATGCGGCGATCCGGGTCACGTCCCGGATGCCCTGCCCGCACAGCCGCACGGCGGCCTCCTCGGCGTGCTCCAGGCGCGCGGCGACCAGGCTGGACACCAGGTGCGGCATGTGGGAGACGAGGGCGACGGCACGGTCATGGGCGTCGGCGTCCATCACGACCGGCACGGCACGGCAGTGCGAGACCAGCTCCAGGGCGAGGTTGAGCACCTCGGTGTCGGTGTCCCGGGTCGGGGTCAGCACCCAGGGGCGGCCCTCGAAGAGATCTCCGGTCGCGGCCAGCGGGCCCGACTTCTCGCGGCCCGACATGGGGTGGGTGCCGATGTACGCCGTGAGGTCGAGGCCACGCGCCTCCAGCTCGCGGCGCGGTCCGCCCTTGACGCTGGCGACGTCCAGGTAGCCGCGTGCCACACCCCGGCGCAGGGCGTCGGCGAGCACGTCGGCGACATGTGCGGGCGGGGCGGCGACGATGGCGAGGTCGACGGGCCCGTCCGGCGCCTCGTCCGTGCCGGCGCCGAGCGCGGTCGCCGTACGGGCCTGCTCCGGGTCCGGGTCGGCGAGGTGCACGGTGACGCCCCGCTGGGACAGGGCGAGGGCGGCGGACGTGCCGATGAGCCCGGTGCCGATGACGAGAGCGGTCCTCACTGGGCGATGTCCTTGCGCAGGGCGGCGGCGGCGCCGAGGTAGACGTGCGAGATGTCGGCACGTGCCTTGTCCGACTCGATGTGCGCGAGGACCCGGACGACGCGCGGCATGGCCCCCTCGATGTCCAGCTCCTGGGCACAGATCAGCGGGACGTCCACGATGCCGAGCTTGCGGGCGGCGGCCGCCGGGAAATCGCTGTGCAGGTCGGGCGTCGCCGTGAACCAGATGCTGATCAGGTCGTCGGCGGTGAGCTCGTTGCGCTCCAGGATGGCCGTGAGCAGGGCTCCGACCTGCTCGTCCATGTGCCCGGCCTCGTCCCGTTCCAGTTGGACGGCGCCCCGGACCGCTCGTACCGCCACGGCGATGCTCCTTGCTGACGTGCGTGTCGCTCTACGTCCGTCCAGCCTAGTCAGCCCCCGGGGCGGGGGTGCGCGACGCCCACCCGATGAGACACCGGGATTGCCGTTCCAAGGGTATTTTCAAACTCACAATGTGGACATATCCGGTTTGCCCGTTCTTCAGCGCCTTCGGAGTGACGACATGACCTACGAGACCACTCGCCGCACGGTTCTCCTCGCGACGGGCGCGACGGGCGCGGCGGCGCTCGTCGCCGCCTGTGGCGGGGGCGGCGACGGCAACGGCTCGACGGCGACGAGCTCTCCCACCGGCCAGGACGCGACCAGCGCCCCGGCCGGCCGGGAGCTGGCCTCCACCGACGAGATCCCGGTCGGCGGCGGCAAGATCTTCAAGGAGGAGGAGGTCGTGGTGACCCAGCCGGAGCAGGGCCGGTTCAAGGCCTTCTCGGCGATCTGCACCCACCAGCGCTGCACGGTGGGCTCCGTCTCCGACGGCACGATCAACTGCCCCTGCCACGGCAGCAGGTTCCGGATCGCCGACGGATCGGTGGCGCACGGCCCGGCGACCCGGCCACTGCCCGCCGAGCAGATCACCGTGGAGGGCGACTCGGTCCGGCTGACGAACGCCTGATCAGGCGTCCCAGAGCGCTCCGAGGGTCAGCAGATCGCTCCGGTACTCGATCCGGTCGGACCACTCGGCCGGCCAGGCCTTCGCGCCCAGGTACGCGCCCGCGAACGCGCCCGTCAGGCAGGCGATCGAGTCCGAGTCGCCGGCTGTGCAGGCGGCACGGCGCAGGGCCGTCACCGGTTCGTCGGGGAAGAGCAGGAAGCACAGCAGCCCGGTCGCCAGGGCCTCCTCGGCGATCCAGCCCTCCCCGGTGGCCAGGCACGGGTCGTCCTCGGGCGAGACGGTGCGCACGGCGTGCTCGAGCCGGTCGAGGATCGCCAGGCACTCGTCCCAGCCGCGCGCGATGAACTGCTCGGGGCCCCGGTCCTCGGCCCGGCGCCACAGGTCGCCCAGCCAGCGCTCGTGGTAGTGGCTGCGGTTCTCCACGGCGTACGAACGCAGCAGTCCTGTCAGCCCGGCGGGCTCGGCGCCCTGCGCGAGCAGCCGTACGGCGTGAGCGGTGAGGTCGGACGCGGCGAGCGCGGTGGGGTGTCCATGGGTGAGGGCGGACTGCAACTGGGCGGCGCCCGCGCGCTGTTCGTCACTCAGGCCCTGGATCAGGCCGAGCGGAGCGACGCGCATGTTGGCGCCGCAGCCCTTGGAGTGGATCTGGCTGGCGTCCTGCCAGGGGCGGGACTCGTCCTTCAGCAGCGAGCAGGCCGTCAGGCAGGTACGCCCCGGGGCCCGGTTGTTCTCCGGCGACCGGTACCAGTCCACGAACTCCCCACGCAGGGGGCCCAGGAGCCCCGCCGGGGTGAGCAGCCCCCGGTCCATCGCCGTCCGCACGGCCCGGCCCAGCGCCAGCGTCATCTGCGTGTCGTCGGAGACGTAGGCGTGCTTCGCCAGCGGAAGCTCCCGCCACGGCCCGTGGTGGGCGAGGATCGTCGCCACGTCGTTGAACTCGGTCGGATACCCCAACGCGTCCCCCAGCGCGAGGCCGGTGAGCGCTCCTGTGGCGGCTTGCTTGTGGACGAGCGTGGCCATGTCAGAAGTCCTTCCGTCCCCGCTCCTCCCGAGGGAGCGGGGAACTTACGGCATGCGGCGTGTCCGCGTAAGCCTAGAGATCGACTTCCTGCATCAGCATGCCCACCTCGGTGTTGGACAGCCGCCGCAGCCAGCCCGACTTCTGGTCGCCCAGGGTGATCGGCCCGAAGGCGACCCGCACCAGCTTGTCGACCGGGAAGCCGGCCTCCGCCAGCATGCGGCGCACGATGTGCTTGCGGCCCTCGTGCAGGGTGACCTCGACGAGGTAGTTCTTGCCGGTCTGCTGGACGACCCGGAAGTGGTCCGCGCGGGCGTAGCCGTCCTCCAGCTGGATGCCGTCCTTGAGCTGCTTGCCCAGGTCGCGCGGGATGGGGCCGACGATGTGCGCGAGGTAGGTCTTCTTGACCCCGTACTTGGGGTGGGTCAGCCGGTGCGCCAGCTCGCCGTGGTTGGTGAGCAGGATGACGCCCTCGGTCTCGGTGTCGAGCCGGCCGACGTGGAAGAGCCGGGTCTCGCGGTTGGTGACGTAGTCACCGAGGCACTGCCGGCCCTCCGGGTCCTCCATGGTCGACACGACACCGGCGGGCTTGTTCAGCGCGAAGAACTGATAGCTCTGGGTGGCGACGGTCAGCCCGTCGACCTTGATCTCGTCCTTCTCGGGGTCGACGCGCCGCCCCTGCTCCAGGACGATCTCGCCGTTGACCTCGACCCGGGCCTCCTCGATCAGCTCCTCGCAGGCACGCCGGGAGCCGAAGCCCGCGCGCGCGA
Source organism: Streptomyces sp. NRRL S-455 (assembly GCF_000717875.1). Classification (GTDB taxonomy): domain Bacteria; phylum Actinomycetota; class Actinomycetes; order Streptomycetales; family Streptomycetaceae; genus Streptomyces. Next base: position 30,386 of record NZ_JOCT01000028.1, on the reverse strand, counting down.
GGACCTTCTGCAGCCGCTCGCCCTCCTGCTCGGCGCCGGGGAAGGTCTTCGGGAGCTTGACCTCCTTCTTCCCGGCGTACCGGTCGCGGTTGCGCTCCTCGACCTGCGCCTCGTACTCACGCGGACGCGCCGGGGCCGTACGCCCCTGCTTCCGGGGCTGCTTGGGCCCGCCCTTGGCGCCACCGCGCGCGGCGCCGCCGCGCCCGGCCTTGGGGCCGTCCTTCGTCGCCCCGGGGCCCACGTCGTAGCGGCGCTCCTCGGGGCGGGGCTTGCGGGGGCGGCCCTGCCCCTGCTTCTGGTCCCTGTTGTTGCCGGCGCCGCGGTGGTTACCGCGTCCGCCGCTCTTGCCGCTGCCGCTGCTTCGCATCAAAGTTCCGTCTGGTCGTCTTCGTCGTCGGTACCCGGGGTGACCGGGCGGCCCGGCACATCGTCGTCAGGCGCGTCCGGGTCGAACGACGGTACGCCCTCCTGGGTCTCGGCCTCGATCGCCTCCGCCTCCGGGAGGAAGGGCGCGAGCTCCGGGAGCTCGTCCAGGCCACGCAGGCCCATCCGCTCCAGGAAGTAGTTCGTCGTCACGTACAGGATCGCACCTGTTTCGGGTTCCGTGCCCGCCTCCTCGATCAGACCCCGCTGCAGGAGGGTGCGCATGACGCCGTCGCAGTTCACTCCGCGCACCGCCGAGACCCGGCTGCGGCTGACCGGCTGCCGGTACGCGACGACGGCCAGGGTCTCCAGGGCGGCCTGGGTGAGGCGGGCCTGCTGGCCGTCCAGCACGAAACGCTCGACGGCGGGCGCGAACTCCGCCCGGGTGTAGAACCGCCAGCCGTTCGCGACGAACCGCAGCTCGAAGCCGCGCCGCTGGACGGTGTACTCGTCGGCCAGCTCGCGCAGGGCGTCCGCGATCTGGCGTCTCGGCCGCTCCAGTATCTTCGCGAGGTGTTCCTCGGTCGCGGGTTCGTCCACGACCATGAGGACCGCCTCCAGAGCGGGCTTGAGGTCCAGGCCGGCGACATCACGCAGCCCGGCCGGAAGCTCCCTGGTGTCCTCACTCACGGCTTCTTCTCCTCCTTCGGCGGCTCGGGCGGCCGGTCGAACTCGTCGGTGACGGCCGGGGTGTCGTCCCCGTCGCTGCCGGTCCACCGCACGAGCAGGTCCCCGAGCGCGGCCTCCTGCTCGAGCGCCACGGCCTTCTCGCGGTACAGCTCCAGCAGTGCGAGGAAGCGGGCCACGACCGTGAGCGTGTCGTCGGTGTCCTCGACGAGCTTCCGGAAGCTGGCCTCGCCGAGTTCCCTCAGCCGCGCGATCACGATCTGCGCCTGCTCCTGCACGCTGACCAGCGGGGCGTGGATGTGGTCGACGTACACCTGCGGCTTGGGCTTCGGCTGCATCGCCTTCACGGCGAGTTTGGCGAACCCCTCCGCGCCGATGCTGATGACGACCTCGGGCAGCAGCTCGGCGTGCTGGGGCTCGAGCCCGACGGTGCGGGGGTAGCGCCGGGCCTCGTCGTCGAGCCGCGCGTTGAAGATGTCGGCGATCTGCTTGTACGCCCGGTACTGGAGCAGCCGGGCGAACAGCAGGTCCCGGGCTTCGAGCAGCGCGAGGTCTGCCTCGTCCTCCACCTCGGCGGCGGGCAGCAGCCGTGCGGCCTTCAGATCCAGCAGCGTCGCCGCGACGACGAGGAACTCGGTCGTCTCGTCCAGGTCCCAGTCCGGCCCCATCGCCCGGATGTACGCCATGAACTCGTCGGTCACCTTCGACAGCGCGACCTCGGTGACGTCCAGTTTGTGCTTGGAGATCAACTGGAGCAGCAGATCGAAGGGGCCTTCGAAGTTCGCGAGCCGGACCTTGAAGACCCCGTCGTCGGCGCCGCCGGCGTCGGCTTCTGCCTCTGCCTCTGCCTCTGCCTCTGCCTCCGGAACGGTCGCCACTTGCTCGGTCACGGACCCGGAGGCAAGCGTCCCGCCCTCAGTTCGCAGAGGACCGATCGCCGGCGGACCCCCCTCACCGGCTAGCCCTGCGCCCTCCAGCGCGGCAGCGCTCCCGTACTCGACCCCGGCGCCGGGCGACGCGGACCCCGCCGCCGTGAGGTCGCCCTCACGATGCGGCCCCGCCGCCCCGGGCCTTGCCCGGGGCGCCGCTTCCGAGCCGGCGGCCCCGTCCTCCACGGCAGCCGAACCGGCCACCGTCTCCATGGGTGACATGCCCGACCGGACCGGTTCCGGCGCCTCCGCCGCTTCTGCCGACGCCGTCGGCTCCGTCGGTGAAGCCACGGGCCCCGTCTCCGCCGGGACACCCCCGGCAGGCTCAGCCGCCGGGCCCGTTACCGGTTCGGCCCGGGGAACGCCCGGACCACGCCCCAGCGTGCGGCGGCGGCCGGCGGGTGGCGGGGTGGCGTTCGAGGTCATGGCCCCCGCAGGTTATCGCTACCGCCCGCGCAGCCGTCGTACGAGGATGCTGGCTTCTCCGCGGGTCTCCAGGTCGGCGAGGACCACGGCGACCGCCTCGCGGACGATGCGGCCGCGGTCGACGGCGAGGCCGTGCTCGCCGCGGAGCACGAGACGGGCGTGCTCCAGGTCCATGAGCTCCTCGGCCGACACGTACACGGTGATCTTCTCGTCGTGCCGCTCGCGACCGCTGGGGCGGCGCGAGGCCGCCCGCCCGCGCTTGCGCGGCGCCGCGGCAGCCGCTCCGGCACCGGCGGCAGAACCCTCCTGCGCCGCCTGCCGACGAGCGGTACCGGAACGCTCCGCGGCAGCCGCCCGGCTGCGGGACTCCCCGGCCTCGGCCGGATCCGCGTCCGCCGCGACGTGCTCCGCGCCCTCGCCGTCACCGCCCTGCGCCGGCACCGACTGCGGCACGTCCTCGGCGGCCGTTGCCGCCGCGTCGCCCTCCGCCGCCGGAGCGGGCACCCGGGCGTCGCCATTGGCCTGACGCCTGGGCGTGGACGACTGCAGCCCCATCCCCCCTGTCGTACGGAAGAGTTCGTCGGCCCCCGGCAGACTCACTCGGCGTGACACCGGGCGAGCACCTCCCTGGCGAGCTGGCGGTAGGCGGCGGCACCGACGGAGTTGGAGGCGTAGGTGGTGATCGGCTCACCGGCGACCGTGGTCTCCGGGAAGCGGACCGTGCGCCCGATGACCGTGTGGTAGACGTGGTCGTCGAACGCCTCGACGACACGAGCGAGCACCTCGCGGCTGTGCACGGTGCGCGAGTCGTACATCGTGGCCAGGATCCCGTCGAGCTCCAGCTCCGGGTTGAGCCGTTCCTGGACCTTCTCGATGGTCTCGGTCAGCAGCGCCACACCACGGAGGGCGAAGAACTCGCACTCCAGCGGCACGATCACCTTGTGCGCGGCCGTCAGGGCGTTGACCGTGAGCAGGCCCAGCGAGGGCTGGCAGTCGATGACGATGAAGTCGTAGTCGTCCAGCAGCGGCTTCAGGGCGCGTTGCAGGGTCGACTCGCGGGCGACCTCGGAGACCAGCTGGACCTCGGCCGCCGACAGGTCGATGTTGCTGGGCAGCAGGTCCATGTTGGGGACCGCCGTCTTCAGCAGCACCTCGTCGGCCGCCATCCCCCGCTCCATGAGCAGGTTGTAGACGGTGAGGTCGAGTTCCATCGGGTTGACGCCGAGTCCGACCGACAGCGCGCCCTGCGGGTCGAAGTCCACGAGCAGGACCCGGCGTCCGTACTCCGCGAGCGCGGCGCCCAGGTTGATGGTCGACGTCGTCTTGCCGACGCCGCCCTTCTGGTTGCACATCGCGATGATCTTCGCGGGTCCGTGGTCGCCCAGCGGGCCCGGGATCGGGAAGTACGGCAGCGGGCGCCCGGTCGGGCCGATGCGCTCCCGTCGCTGTCTGGCCGCGTCGGGCGCGAGAGTGGCCGCGTACTCGGGGTCGGGCTCGTACTCGGCGTCGGGGTCGTAGAAGTGCCCCTCGGGCAGGTCGTCGTAGTCGGCGAAGTGGTTGTGGGGCGCGCCACTTCCGTCGCCGGCCATGGCGTTCACGTGATGGCCATCCATCTTCTGGTGTGCAGTGTGAGTCGCCTGCTGACTCTGGTGGGCTGCGAAGGTGCGCACAGCGACGGAGCCGACAGCAGCGAACCCCGCGGGACCCTGGTCCCGTGCAGGCATTCCTGGTTGACCACCCCCGGGAGTAAATGTCGACTCATTCACAAGTCGTCTTACCTCCTTGGTGACCAGGAAACTTCTAGACAGGTCAGCGTGGCACCATGCCGACGGTTGGCGACTCTATGGCGTGTCGGGCGTCCGCAGCAACACAATCCGCCGGACCCGGCCCGATGTGTCGGCAATGAAACATCCCGCTGTCAAGGGCGTACGGCCGTCGCACGGCAGGTTTCACCGGTGTGCGAATCGGTTGAAGGGTTACGTTCGAGGCGAGTTGCCCGAGAATCGCGAAGTGACCATACACACATCCGGCCGGACCTTGCGGGCAAGGTCCGGCCGGACGCGCTGCGTTGACGAGCAGTGTTGACGTATCGCCTTTGCGGGTTGGTGACTTCGTTGACTTACCGGCCCCGGCTCGGCCGACGCCACTCAGCCGAGGAGCGAGGACAGCTCCACATGCTCCACGCCGTGCGCCTCGGCGACCTCGCGGTAAACGACCTTGCCGTCATGGGTGTTGAGGCCCTTGGCCAGCGCCGGGTCGCGGCGCAGCGCCTCCGCCCAGCCATGGTTGGCCAGCTCCACGATGTAGGGCAGCGTGGCGTTGGTCAGCGCGTAGGTGGAGGTGTTGGGCACCGCGCCGGGCATGTTGGCGACGCAGTAGAAGACCGAGTTGTGGACCTGGAAGGTCGGCTCGGCGTGGGTGGTCGGACGGGAGTCCTCGAAGCAGCCGCCCTGGTCGATCGCGATGTCGACAAGGACACTTCCGGGCTTCATCCGGGAGACGAGCTCGTTGGTGACCAGCTTCGGGGCCTTGGCTCCGGGGACCAGCACCGCGCCGACGACGAGGTCGGCCTCCAGGCAGGCCTTCTCCAGTTCCAGGGCGTTGGAGACCACGGTCTGGATCTTCGTACCGAAGATCTTGTCCGCCTCGCGGAGCTTGTTGACGTCCTTGTCGAGCAGGGTCACGTGGAAGCCCAGGCCGATGGCGATCTGCGCCGCCTGCCAGCCGGAGACACCGCCGCCGATGACGACGGCGCGACCGGCCGGCACGCCGGGGACGCCGCCGGGCAGCACGCCCCGGCCGCCGTTGGCGCGCATCAGGTGGTAGGCGCCGACCTGCGGGGCGAGCCGGCCCGCCACCTCGGACATCGGCGCGAGCAGCGGCAGCGCTCGGCTGGGCAGCTCGACCGTCTCGTAGGCGATCGCCGTGGTGCCGGACTGCAGGAGGGCGTCCGTGCACTCCTTGGAGGCGGCCAGGTGCAGGTAGGTGAAGAGCGTCTGGTCCTTGCGGAGGCGGTGGTACTCCTCGGCGATGGGCTCCTTGACCTTCAGCAGCAGGTCGGCGGCGGCCCACACCTCGTCGGCGGTCTCCAGGATCTGCGCGCCGGCCGTGACGTACTCGTCGTCCAGGATCGAGGAGCCGACGCCGGCGCCGCGCTCGATGACGACCTGGTGGCCATGACGCACCAGCTCGTGCACGCCGGCGGGGGTGATGGCCACCCGGAACTCGTTGTTCTTGACCTCGCGGGGAATGCCGACCTTCACGTCGATCACGGTCCTTGACTCAGAGGGTATGGGGCATTACTAGACATACCCGGGCACGCACGGGCACACCGGGAGAGACCGCAGAAGAACGAGCGGCAGAGCCAGTCTAATGAAGGTGTTCCCGCTGTCTAGCCTTTCATTACATCAATCTTCAGCGGATGTACTGCGGATTTCGCAGGCGTCAGGGCGAGGTTTCAGGTTTGGGCTCGGCTACCTGGGCTTCCTCGGGGTCCTCGGCGTCGTCCTGCTGCTCCCCGAGCAGCCGCTCGGCGGCCCCCCGGTGCAGCCCTGCCGACGCGGGGTCGCCGAGGTGCTCGAGGGTGTCGGCGACCCGCAGGTGCAGCGCGGCCTGCAACCGCGTGTCCTCGGCCCGTCGCGCCCACTCCACGGCCTCCCGGCAGCTGCGCAGCGACTCCTCTGGCCGGCCCGCGTACTCCTGGACCCGCGCCAGCTCGCTCATGGCCCGCGCCTGGGCGGCCACGTCGCCGAGCTTGCGGTGCCCGGCGATCGCCGAGCGCCAGTTACGCAGGGCCTCGCCGTAGCGGCCGGCGTAGGTGTGGGCTTCGGCGATCCGCCCGTACAGCCGGGCGGCGTCCGCCCGCTCGCCCCGGGCGAGCCGCTCGGTGAGGGCCCGGCCGAACCAGTCGGCGGCCCGGTCGAAGTCGCCGAGTTCCAGGTGCGCGCCACCTACGGATTCCATCGCCCGCCCGGTCGCGTACGGGTCGTCCACCTCGCGTCCGGCGTCCAGCGCGGCCCGGTAGCGCACCAGCGCGTCGGCCGTGCGGCCGGTCCGGGCGTCGAGGTCGCCAAGGTTGAGCAGGGCGGCGGCCCGCTCGCGGGGCAGGTTCCGGCGCTCGGCCACGTCGAGGACCAGGTTATGGATGACGTACAGGTCCGGCGCCGCCGCCCGGGTGCCGACGTGTGCCACCAACGCCCGCACCAGCTGGGACATCAGCCGCCGTGCCAGGGTGTCCAGCTCCCCGTCGGCGACCGCGAGCCGGGCCGAGGCCAGCAGGGCGGGCCGGGTCAGGCGCAGCCACTCGGCAGCCGCCCGCGGGGTGGGGAAGCGCAGGGCGCGCGGCATGTCGAGCAGTTTCTGGCGGGCCTGGGGGCTGTCGGTCTCGGTGATCGCCCGGCAGGACTGGAGCAGCCGCACGGTCCGCTCCAGCATGCGGGCGCCGGCCAGCCGCCGCTCGGCCCGGCGCTCGTGGTGCTCGAGGAGGACGCGGAGCAGGGGATGCAGACAGCCGGGCACCTCGTACTGCGGCAGCGGTGAGTCCACCGCGTGCAGGAAGCCCAGCGCGACGAAGTCGTCCAGCAGGGTACGGGCGCTGCCGACCGAGCAGCCGGCCAGCGCGGAGGCGGTCTGCGGGTCGACGAGCCCGGCCGGGGCGAGGGCGAGCAGGCGCAGCACCCGGGCGGCGGTAGCGGGCAGGGCGGCGTAGGCGAGGCGGAAGATCCGGCTCAGCGCCGTGCCCTCGTCGTCCTCGGCGCGCAGTTGCTTGGCGAGATCGGAGACGGCCGCCTTGGGGCGGGCGGCGAGCCAGCCGCCCGCCAGCATCAGCGCGGCCGGCTGTCCCTGGCACTCCTCGGCGAGACCCTCGGCGGCCCGGGGGTCGACGGTGATGCGGACCGAGCCGGTGTGCCGGGACAGCAGCTCCACCCCGGACTTGGCGTCCAGGCCGCCCAGCGTGCAGGGGCGGACGTCCGGGATGCCGGTCAGCGGGCCCATGGAGACCGCGACGACCAGGCAGTCCGGGGAGTCGGGCAGGAGTGCGTCGACCTGCTCGGCGTCGGCCGCGTCGTCCAGCAGGAGCAGGGCCCGGCGGTCGGCCAGGGCGGTGCGCAGGGCGTCGGTGAGGTCGTCTTCGCCGGCTCCGGCCGGGGCGTCCTCGTCCAGGGCGGCGAGCAGGTCCCGGGCGGTCCGCTCGACGGGCACGGGGGTGCCGTCGGGGTCGGTCAGGCGGGCGCGCAGGAGGCCGTCCGGGTAGCGGTCGGCGACCTGCCGAGCGAGTTCCTCGGCGAGTGCGGTGCGGCCGGAGCCGGGCCGGCCGGCGATGAGCAGCACCCGCGCGCGTGGGGGCTTGCGACCTGCCAGGGTGTCCAGTCCGGCGCGCTCGATGTCGGCGCACAGTTCCTTCAACTCCCGCGTGCGGCCGAGGAATCGACGGTCCCCGGATGCGTGCCCGGTCAGCCGCACGTCGCCTGTCTCCACGACCTGATCCGTCACGGGCCACACTCCCGTCCACCGCACCTGCGAGCCCGCCGGGACTCCGGTACGGGCGTGCTCAGAGCCTAGTTCACGCTCTGCAACGTTCCCGGAGGAGCACGGCGGGCCCGGCGGACGCATCCCCCGATCGGATCAGCAGATCGTAGGACCGACAGCGTCAGGCTCGCCCCCTAGGGGCGCGGGGCTGTGCCTGATCTGCGGCTCCGCCGCGCGGGCGCGACAAACCACGACGCCGCCGCACCCAGCCGACGGCCTCAGCGGCCCCCTGTCGCGGCACCCCCAGCGGAGCGCCTACGCCTCGAACGGGCGCGCGGGCCAAGGGGCCTGGGCCGGACGCAGCGCGTCCAGGCCGCCCCCGCTCCGCGCGGCGACCAGCGACAGCACGCCCACCACGAGGCAGTTGTTGTGCAGCTCGCCCGCCAGGACGCCCCGGACGAGGTCCTCGACCGGCACCCGGTCGAGTTCCATGTCGGCCTCTTCCTCCTCGACCGCGAACCGCTCGCCCTCGGCCTCGGAGAGGTCACGCGCGAGGAAGATCCGTACGGCCTCGTCGCAGCCGCCGGGCGTGGTGTAGACGTCGGTGAGCACCCGCCAGTCCTCGGCCTTGACGTGCGCCTCCTCGTACAGCTCGCGCTGCGCGGCGTTCAGCGGGTTCTCGCCGGGCACGTCGAGCAGACCGGCCGGGATCTCCCACAGCTTGTGGCGCACGGGGTGGCGGTACTGGCGCAGGACCAGGACACGGTCGGCCTCGTCGAGGGCGAGGACGGCCACGGAACCGGGGTGGACCTGGTAGTCACGGCCGACCACGGTGCCGTCGGGCATGACCACGTCGTCGGTACGGACGGAGGTCTTGTTGCCCACGAAGGGGGTGTCCGTCGCCCGGATCTCCCACTCCTCCGGGGTGTCCTTGATCGTCATGCCTGTCCTTCCACGTGCCCTGCGCGACCTGCCGGAACGAAACCGGGGTGCACACCCTTTGAAGGGATGCACCCCGGCCACCGTACAACTGGTGTGTTACTTCGAAGTCTTCCGCTCGACCGCGGCCCTGACGAGCCCGGCGAACAGCGGGTGCGGACGCGTCGGCCGGGAGCGCAGCTCCGGGTGCGCCTGGGTCGCGACCAGGTACGGGTGGACGTCGCGCGGGTACTCGACGTACTCGACGAGCTTGCCGTCCGGCGAGGTGCCGGAGAACAGGATGCCCGCCTTCTTCTCCAGCTCGGCGCGGTAGGCGTTGTTCACCTCGTAGCGGTGCCGGTGCCGCTCCTCGACGTACTCCTTGCCGTCGTACACCTCGCGCACGATGGAGCCCTCGGCGAGCTTGGCCGGGTACATGCCGAGCCGCATGGTGCCGCCCATGTCGCCGTCACCGGCGACGATGTCGAGCTGCTCGGCCATGGTGGAGACGACCGGGTGCCCGGTGGCGGGGTCGAACTCGGTGGAGTTGGCGTCCGCGATGTCGGCCAGGTTGCGCGCGGCCTCGATCACGATGCACTGCAGGCCGAGGCAGAGGCCGAGCAGCGGGACCTTGTTCTCGCGGGCGTAGCGGATGGCGCCGACCTTGCCGGTCACACCGCGCTCGCCGAAGCCGCCGGGGATGCAGATGCCGTCGACGTCGCCGAGCTGCTGGGCCGCGCCCGCCGGGGTCTTGCAGTCGTCGGAGGTGACCCACTTGATCTTCACGCGGGCCCGGTTGGCGAAACCGCCCGCGCGCAGGGCCTCGGTGACCGACAGGTAGGCGTCGGGCAGGTCGATGTACTTGCCGACCAGCGCGAGGGTGATCTCGTGGTCGGGGTTGTGGACGCGGTCGAGCAGGTCGTCCCAGGTCGTCCAGTCGACGTCACGGAACGGCAGGTCCAGCTTGCGGACCACGTAGGCGTCCAGGCCCTCGCCGTGCACGGTCTTCGGGATGTCGTAGATCGAGCGGGCGTCGGGGCAGGCGACCACGGCGGCCTCGTCGACGTCGCACATCAGGGAGATCTTGCGCTTGATCGCGGTGGGCACCTCGCGGTCGCAGCGCAGCACGATCGCGTCCGGCTGGATACCGATGTTGCGCAGGGCCGCAACCGAGTGCTGGGTGGGCTTCGTCTTCAGCTCACCCGAGGGGCCGATGTACGGCAGGAGCGAGATATGGACGACGAAGACGTTGTCACGGCCGACCTCGTGACGGACCTGGCGGACCGTCTCCAGGAACGGCAGCGACTCGATGTCGCCGACCGTGCCGCCGACCTCGGTGATCACGACGTCGACCTCGTCCGTCGCCATGCGGCGGATGCGGTGCTTGATCTCGTTGGTGATGTGCGGGATGACCTGCACGGTGTCGCCCAGGTACTCGCCGCGCCGCTCCTTGGCGATCACGGTGTTGTACACCTGGCCGGTGGTGACGTTCGCGGAACCGTCCAGATCGCGGTCGAGGAAGCGCTCGTAGTGGCCGATGTCCAGGTCGGTCTCGGCGCCGTCGTTGGTGACGAACACCTCACCGTGCTGGAAGGGGTTCATCGTGCCCGGGTCCACGTTCAGGTACGGGTCGAGCTTCTGCATCACGACGCGCAGACCGCGGGCCTTGAGCAGCATGCCGAGGCTGGAGGCCGTCAGGCCCTTGCCGAGCGAGGAGGCGACACCCCCGGTGACGAAGATGTGCTTGGTCGTCGAGTTTCGAAAAGCAGCGGGCGGCATGGCCAAGAGGGGGCTCCCGTGGTCGCGGTTTGGGGGTGCGGTGCGGCTGCCTGCCGGAGGTCTCCGGCGGTTGCCGTCGCTGCGGTTCGGGGGTTTGCTGCCCACCGGTCCACGGGCTACCAGCGTATCAGCGCCTCGGGGGGATGGCTTCCGGCCACGCTCCGCGCACGCACCGACACGGAAGTGGCCACCGTTACCGGTTCATCACCCCTTGCTCACTCGTTCGGCGTACCCGCCTTGCCCGGAGCGGCACCCAGATCATCTGCGTGCGTCGTATCCTGCTCGGACACTCGCTGCCGAGCGCGCCCGGCCCAACGGCACCACCCCCCGCCGGTAAGCACCGGAACATGGTGAGCTCGTCAGTTTGTTGAGCAACAATTGGCGCTTTGCATCACGGCTGAGCGACCTGTTTTGCTGCATCGCTCACGACGCATTGCAAGACTGCTGAAAAACCCCTTGACCGCACTAGCGACAGCCCCTTCGTGGGGCGACGTGGCCGTTCGACTGGAGTTGCACGTGGCCGGGCGCATCGAAGATTACGCACTCATCGGAGACATGCAGACCGCTGCCCTGGTCTGCCGGGACGGGACAGTCGACTGGCTGTGCCTGCCCCGCTTCGACTCGCACGCCATCTTCGCCGGACTGCTGGGCAACGAGGAGCACGGCTTCTGGCGGCTCGGCCCCGCGTACGCCTCCGACCAGGAGCCTCCCACCGCCGCCCGGCGCAGCTACCGCGGTGACTCGCTGATCCTGGAGTCCGAGTGGGACACCCAGCGGGGCACGGTCAGGGTGACGGATTTCATGCCGCCGCGTGACGGCGCCCCGCAGCTGATCCGGATCGTGGAGGGCGTCTCGGGCCGGGTGCCGATGCGCTCGGCGCTCAGGATGCGGTTCTCCTACGGGCGGGTGGTGCCGTGGGTGCACAAGCACGAAGGGCGGACGGTGGCGGTCGCCGGCCCCGACTCCGTGTGGTTCGACACACATGCCGAGACGTACGGCAAGTCGCTGACGACCTACGCGGACTTCACGGTCGCGCCGGGTGACCGGATCGCGTTCACGATCTCCTGGCAGCCCTCGCACAAGGAGCCGCCGCCGCTCCCCGAGCCGGAGCAGTCTCTTGAGGCGACGGAGGACTTCTGGCGCGAGTGGGTCGACCACTGCACGTACCACGGGCCTTACCGGGAGGCCGTGGTCCGCTCGCTGATCACGCTGAAGGCCCTGACCTACGCCCCGACCGGCGGCATCGTCGCCGCGCCCACCACCTCCCTGCCGGAGGACATCGGCGGCGTCCGCAACTGGGACTACCGCTACACCTGGCTGCGCGACGCGGCGATCACCCTGTCCTCGCTGCTGCGCACCGGCTACCGCGAGGAGGCCCGCGCCTGGCGCGAGTGGCTGCTGCGGGCCGTGGCCGGTGACCCGGAGAACCTCCAGATCATGTACGGCATCGCCGGTGAGCGGGAGCTCGGCGAGGCGGAGCTGGACTGGCTCCCGGGCTACGAGAACTCCACCCCGGTCCGGGTCGGCAACGGCGCCGCGCACCAGCTCCAACTGGACGTCTACGGCGAGGTCACCGAGGCCCTGCACCTGGCCCACATGACGGGCCTGGCGCGCAACGACTACGCCTCGCTGCTCCAGCTGAAGCTGATCCGCTACCTGGAGGACCACTGGCAGGACCCGGACGAGGGCATCTGGGAGGTGCGCGGCCCGCGACGCCACTTCGTGCACTCGAAGGTGATGGCCTGGGTCGCCGTCGACCGCACCATCAAGCTGATCGAGTCCGGTGACGCGGACGGCCCGCTGGAACGCTGGAAGGAACTCCGCGACGACATCCACCGGGACGTGTGCGAGCGGGGCTACGACAAGGAGCGCAACACCTTCACGCAGTCCTACGGCTCGAAGGAGCTGGACGCGTCCCTGCTGCTGATCCCGCAGATGGGCTTCCTGCCGCCGGACGACAAGCGGGTCATCGGCACCATCGAGGCGATCCAGCGGGAGCTGTCCACGCCGGACGGCTTCATCCTGCGCTACCCGACTTCGGGCGGCGACGAGGGCGTCGACGGCCTGCCCGGTGACGAGGGCGCGTTCCTGGCCTGCTCGTTCTGGATGGCCGACGACCTGGCGATGATCGGCCGGGTGGACGAGGCCCGCAAGCTGTTCGAGAAGCTGCTGTCGCTGCGCAACGACCTCGGTCTGCTGGCCGAGGAGTGGGATCCGCGTCTGCAGCGCCAGGTGGGCAACTTCCCACAGGCGTTCAGCCACGTGCCCCTGATCGACACCGCCCTGCGTCTGACGGCGTCGGGGGCGTACGGCGGCTGAGCGGGCCGGACGTGCCGCGTCCGCCTAGGCTGGAGGCGGACGATTGCCCCTGCGGGAAGGGGGCGCCATGGCTCCCCTCTGGAAGGCGGGCGCGGCCCTCGCCGCGCTGCGCGAGGAACTGACCGGCGACGTGTTCGCCCCACAGGACCCGGGCTACGACGAGGCCCGGGCCGTCTTCAACGCCATGATCGACCGGCGGCCCGCGGTGATCGCGCAGTGCGCCGACGCGGACGACGTGGTGCGGACGGTGCGGTTCGCCAGGGAGCTCGACCTGAACGTCGCGGTCCGCGGCGGCGGGCACAGCGTGGCGGGCATGGCGGTCAACGACGGCGGTGTGGTGGTCGATCTGCGCCGGATGCACGCGGTGACCGTGGATCCGGCGGCCCACGCGGTCCGGGTCGGCGGCGGGGCCACGATGAGCCACCTGGACCGGGCCACCGAGCCGTACGGACTGGCGACGACCGGCGGCCGTGCCTCCACCACCGGTGTCGGCGGCTTCGTGCTGGGCGGCGGAACCGGCTGGCTGGACCGCTGCTTCGGGCTGGCCGCCGACAATCTGCTCGGCGTCGAACTCGTCACCGCCGACGGCGACCAGGTCCACGCCGGCGCGGACGAGAACCCTGACCTGTTCTGGGGCCTGCACGGCGGCGGCGGGAACTTCGGCGTCGCCACCGCGCTCACGCTGCGCCTGCACGAACTGCCGGAGTTCTCCCTCGCGCTGGTGCTGTACCTCCCGGAGCACGCCCCGGAGGCCGTCCGCACCTACCGCGAAGTGATCGCGAACGGTCCCGACGCGGCGGCCGGTGGTGTCATCTACCTCACCGGCCCCCCGGAGGAGTTCGTCCCCGAGCACCTCGTCGGCCGGCTGGTCTGCGCTGTCCTGCTGACGTACGCCGGCGGCGAGGACGACATGCGCAAGGTCGCCCAGCCCCTGCTGGCGCTGCCGCACGAGGCCGAGATCGTCGGCCCGATCCCGTACGCCGACCTGCAGTGCATGATCGACGACCCGCCGGGGATGCGGAACTACTGGTCGGCGGAGTATCTGACGGGCGCGCCCGACGACTTCGTGGACACCTTCTGTGCCCGGGCCGGGTCCATGCCCGTTCCGACCGGTACCCAGCACGTGCTGTTCCCGCAGGGCGGCGCGATCGCGGCCGGACCGCACGAGTACCCGGTGCCCTACCGGGACGCGCCCTGGGCGGTGCATCCGTTCGGCATCTGGGAGGACCCGGCGGACGACGAACGCTGTGTGCGCTGGGTGCGGGACGTGCGCTCCGACGCGCGGCCGTGGAGCACCGGCGCCGTCTACCTCAACTTCATCGGCGACGAGGGCGACGACCGGGTCACCGCCGGACTGGGCACCGAGAACACCCGGCGGCTGGCGGAGCTGAAGCAGCGCTACGACCCGGACAACGTGTTCCGCTTCAACCACAACATCACGCCGGTCTGAGGGCCGTGAGCGTCCGCTCCCCCGCGGGGTCGCCCGCCGTGGCGGGCACCAGGGCGATCTCGTCGAGCCCGGCCTCGGCGTAGGCGTCGATGCGGGCCCGGACGGTGGCGGCGTCGCCGACGAGGGCGACCGTGCCCGCGGCCCTCGGGGGCAGGGCACGCAGCAGGGTCTCCGGGTCGGCGCCCTTGGCGGCCAGCTCCACGACCTCGGCCAGCCCCGCGTCGACGAACATGTCGCTGTAGCCCGGCACCCTGAGGTAGCCGACGACGCTGCGCAGGACCTGCCTGAGCGATTCCGGCTCCGGATCCACGGCGGCGGGCAGCCAGGCGGCCAGCCGCGGCGGCGTACGGCCCGCCTTCTCGGCCGCGGCGAGCATCCGTGCCCGCAGCAGCCGGACCTGCTCGGGGGAGACGATGTCGAGGAGCATCCGGTCGGAGTGCTCGACGGCCGCGGCGACCGCGCGCTCGCCGAACGCCGCGACGGTCACCATGCCGCCGGGCGGCGGCAGCCGGCGCGGGAACGTGCTGCCGGGCACGATCGGCTCGCCCGGCACGCTGTCCCACAGCGCGCGCACGGCCGCCGCCGACTCCGCGAGGGTGGCGGCGGGCCGGGTCCGCGGCCGGCCGTGCACGCCTTCGACGACGCGTTTGCTGGAAGTGCCCAGGGCCACGCCGACCGGCCGACGGGTGACGGCGGCGGTGGAGGCGGCGCCCCGGACGATGGTGAGCGGGTCGCGCACGTTCACCGGCACGGGCCCGGCGGTCAGCACGGCCTGCTCGGTGGCCGCTCCGATCGCCGCCGCCAGGACGAACGAGTCCCAGGTGGCTCCCTCGCCCGCCCACACCTCCCGGTATCCGAGCCGGTCCGCGAGGACCGCGACCCGCAACGGCTCCTCGATGGGACTGTCGTCCTCCCGCCCGGCGGCGACCACGCTGATGTCCATGACGGCGCCCGTACCCGGTCGTCTCCGCGGTATTCCCGGGGCTTGATCGCCCTCGTGCCCCTCCGGAGATGTCCGTCGGGCACCGGCGCGGGTAGCGTCCGGCACATGGACAGCGGGACGGACAGCGGCTACGGCACCCAGGGCGCCGGGATCACCGTGCGGCGGGCGCTGGAGCTGCCGGGGCTGCGCAGTGGGCTGCCCGAGGTGCTGGCGGGCGCCGAGCGGCTCGGGCGCACCGTGCGCTGGGTGCACGCCGGGGAGGTGCCGCACATCGCCTCCCTCCTCAAGGGCGGTGAGCTGCTGCTGACCACGGGTTACGGCCTCGGCACCCGCCCGGCCGAACAGCGGGCGTTCGTACGCACCCTGGCCGAGCGCGGTATCGCCGCCCTGGTGGTGGAGCTCGGGCCGCGCTTCGCACGGCTGCCGGCCGCCCTCGTCGACACGGCACGGTCCGCCGGGCTGCCGCTCGTCCAACTCCACCGCGAGGTGGCGTTCGTCACGGTCACGGAGGAGATCCACACCGAGATCGTCAACGGCCACTACGCGCTGCTCCAGCGGGCCGAGGAGGTGCACCGGCGGTGTACCGGGGCCCTGCTGGGCGGCGGCGGTGTGCCCCAAGTGCTCGGCATCCTGGCCGACTTCGCCGGCAACCCCGTCTTCCTGGAGACGGCGGACGGGCAGTTGCTGTACGCCGCCGGGGCCGGTCCCGAGGGCGCGGACCCGCTCCAGGTGTGGGAGGGGCTGCGCGGCCAGCACCGGGACGAGCCGCCGCCGACGGGATCGGTCCTCGTGGACGTGCCGGGCGGCGGGCCCGGCAGCGGGGGCGTCCGCGCACGTCTGGTGCTGCTTCCCGTACGGACGCCCCTGGCGCCCGTGCACGGGATGGCGGCCGAGCGGACGGCGGGCATCCTGGCCGTGGTGCTGATGCAGGCACGGCAGGAGGAGGAGCTGGCGGCGCGCGGGCGCGGCGACTTCCTCACGGACCTCGCCGAGGGCCGGGTCACGGCGGAGGACGCCCCGGCGCAGGCTCGGGTGCTGGGCTTCAGGCCGGGCGACGGCCCGCTGCTGCCGGTGGTCATGCGACTCGGGGACGCGCTGTCCCAGGGGGGAGGCTGGGCGGTGCTCGCCCGGGCGGTGTCGGAGGAACTGGCGTCCGTGGGCGTGCCGGTGCTGCTCGGGGTGCGGCCGGTGGAGGGCCGGGTGCCGGTGCTGCTCGGCCTGCGTTCGGAGCCGGAGCGGACGACGGTCGCGGACCGGGTCGCGACGGCGCTGCGGGCCGGTGTGGACCGGGCCGGGATCCTGCGGCCGGGCGGGCAGCCGCCCGTGGTGGTCGTGGGGATGGCCGGTGGCTGGACGGCGGCGGCTTCGGGCCTGCGGCACGCGGCCGAGACGGCCACGGCGGCCCAGGGCCTGCCCGACCGGCCCTGGTACGACGCGCGCCGTCTGGACATCGACCTGCTGCTGTGGCGGCTGCGCGACCATCCGGACCTGGCCGCCTTCGTCGACCGGGCCCTCGGCCCCGTCCTGGAGCACGACCGCCGCTCCCGGCCGCCGTTGCTGCCCACCCTGTCGACGTACCTCGCGCACGCCGGACGCAAGGCGGAGACGGCCCGGGAGCTCCACCTCAACCGGCAGACCCTGTACAACCGCCTGGCCCGCATCGGGGAGTTGCTGGGCACGGACCTCGACGACCCGCAGACCGTACTGGCCCTGAGTCTGGCGCTGCGGGCCCGCAGGCACGTTCCCTAGGGCCCTTCTGATGGATCTCCGCGGGAGAAGGAGCGGCGTCCGGTGCGTGCGAGAGTGCGTGCCGGGCGTCGCGACGCCGCGGAGATCCATCAGAAGGGCCCTAGAGCTACGGGAGGGGCCGGGGCTGGGTCAACTCGTCGTACACGCTGAGCACCTGGGCGACCGTCTCGTCCTCGGTCGGCCAGGTCGCCGCCTGCCGGGCGCCCTTCTCCTTGAGCAGTTCCCGGCGTTCCGGGTCGCCGAGCAGGCGTACGACGGAGCCGGCGAGTGCCCCCGCGTCCCCGCACGGGACGAGTTCGGCCGCGTCCCCGACGAGTTCGGGAACACCGCCGACCCCGGTCGCGACGAGCGGCACGCGCGCGTGCAGGGCCTCCTGGGCGAGGACGGAGCGCGCCTCTTCCCGACGGCTGGGCAGCAGGGCGAGATCGGCGGCGGCGAGGAGGTCGGTGATGTCCTCGCGCCGCCCGAGGAGCCGGACGGGCAGTCCCTCCCGCTCGATCCGTTCCTGGAGTTCACCGCGCAGCGGCCCCTCCCCCGCGATCACGACCAGGGGGACGGGATCCAGACGGTTCCACGCGCGCGCGGCGTCCAGCAGCACGTCGTACCCGCGGTGCCGCTCCAGGGATCCGACGGCCATCAGCAACGGACGCCCGATGGAGCCGAGTTCGGCACGCACCTTGGGCCGCAGGCGGTCGGGGTCGTCGGGTTCCACGGGCCGGCGTGGACCGGGCAGCGCCACGGCCGCGAGCCGGGCGTCCCGCGCCCCGGTCCGCCGTGCCCGGTCCACCAGCGCCGACGTCGTCCCCAGCACCACCGTGGCCGCCTTCACGACCCGCCGCTCCAGCGCCCGCAGCATATGAGCGCGGGCGCCGTCGGCATACGCCCGGTCGTGCCACGTGACGACCAGCGGCGTACTCACCCGCCGCCCGCTGAGTGCCAGGACGGTACGGAAGGAGGCGTGCAGCCCATGGGCGTGGACCAGATCGGCGTGGGCACAGGCCGCCCGCAGCGCCGCCACCGACACCGGGTCACTGCTGCGCGGCACGTGCACGTGATCGGCCCCGACACCCCTGAAGTCATAGGTGCGATCCGCCTCGAAGGGGGCGCACACCGTGACTCTCACGCCCCTCGCGACGAGCCCCGCGGCCAGGGAGCGCACATGCGCACTGCTGGCGGCATTGCCTCCGCCCAGCACCTGCACGGTGCGCAGCGGCGACTGGCCATGCGGTGAGTGGCTGCTCACGGGGGTCACGTGGCCGGGCTCCTGGTTCGGGTCGGGCGAGCACGAAGCGGTTTCCCGCGCGTACTCCGCCAAGGATGCCAGGACATCCGGGGGTACAGGGAACGCCCCAATCGCAACAGGGCGACAGTGGGGCGCGGCGTCGGGGAATGCGCCGAACCAAGTCACCCACACGAGTGACGATGGGTACACCTGCCCGCCCTGGCGCCCGACGCCGCTTCGGCTACCCGTCCGCCCGAGCCGTCGCCAGCAACTCCTCCGCGTGGGCCCGGGCCGTCTCCGAGTCCTCCTGTCCGGCGAGCATGCGGGACAGCTCCCGCACCCGGTCCTCCCCTTCCAGCACCTTCACGCCGGAACGGGTGACCGACCCGTCGCTGGTCTTCTCGACCAGCAACTGCCGGTCGGCGAAGGCGGCCACCTGCGGCAGATGTGTCACGACCACGACCTGCGCGGTCTTCGCCAGGCGTGCGAGCCGCCGCCCGATCTCGACCGCCGCCTTGCCGCCCACACCGGCGTCGACCTCGTCGAACAGATACGTGGGCACGGGATCCGTCCCCGCGAAGACGACCTCCACGGCCAGCATCACCCGGGACAGCTCACCGCCGGACGCCCCCTTGGCGATCGGCCGGGGCGGCGCGCCCGGGTGCGGGGCAAGCAGCAGCTCGACCTCGTCGGCACCGGCGGGTCCGTACGCGACGGCACGGCCGCCGACCTCGACGCCCTCGGGGTCCTCGGTCTGCCGGATGTCGAACGACACACGCGCGTGCGGCATGGCGAGCGAGGCCAGCTCGGCGGTCACGGCGGCGGCGAACCGCTCGGCGGCCTCCGTCCGGGCGTCCGTCAACGCCTGTGCCAGCCCGCCCAGTTCGCTCCGCAGCGCGTCCCGCTCGGCGGTCAGTTCCCCGATCCGCTCGTCGTCGCCGTCGAGTTCGGTGAGCCGGGCGGCACTCCGCTCGGCCCAGGCCAGCACGGAGGCGATGTCCTCGCCGTACTTCCGCGTCAGCCCGGTGAGCGCGGCCCGCCGTTCCTCGACGGCGGCCAGCCGCAGTGGGTCGGCGTCCAGATCGTCGGCGTACCCGGCCAGATCCCCTGCCGCGTCGCGCAGCAGGATGCCGATCTCCCCGATGCGGTCGGCGAGCGCGGCCAGCGCCGGGTCGTGCGACCGTACGGCGTCCAGGGCCCGCTGCGCGCCCGCGACGAGCGTCCCGGCGTCGACACCCTCCGGGTCCTCCGGGTTGCCCGCGAGGGCGCCGTGCGCGGCCGCGGCGGCCGACGCCAGCGCCTCGGCGTGCCCGAGCCGCTCGGCTTCCTCGGCCAGCTCGGTGTCCTCACCGGCCCGGGGCTCGACGGCGGCGATCTCGTCGAGCCCGAAGCGCAGCATGTCGGCCTCCTGGGCCCGTTCCCGCGCACGCGTGCTGATCTCGTCGAGTTCCGCGGAGACGGCCCGCAGCCGCTTGTAGGCCTCCTGGTACTTGGCCAACGGCACCGCGACCGCGTCACCCGCGTACCGGTCGAGCGCCTGCCGCTGCCGGGACAGCTTGAGCAGCCCCTGCTGGTCGGTCTGCCCGTGCACGGCCACCAGCTCGTCGGCGAGCTCGGCCAGCACCCCCACGGGCACGCCGCGCCCGCCCAGGTGCGCCCGGGAGCGCCCCTCGGCGGAAACGGTACGGCTGATCAGCAGGGCACCGTCGTCGAGCTCGGCCCCGGCCTCCTCGGCGCGTACGGCTGCCGTGGCGTCGTCCGGGACGGTGATCCGCCCCTCCACGACCGCCTTCCCGGCCCCGATCCGCACAAGCGCCGGATCCGCGCGCCCGCCCAGCAGCAACCCGAGGCTGGTGACCACCATGGTCTTGCCCGCACCCGTCTCACCGGTGACCGCGGTGAACCCGGGCGACAGCTCGACAACGGCGTCGTCGATCACACCGAGCGACCGTATCCGCATCTCCTCCAACACGGACAAGACCTTACGAGGTCCAAGCCAAGGATTGCGACTGGCCTGCCCTTGTCACCCACGAGAGTGGCAGCGCCCTGCTTGGGGGCGCGGGGAACTGCGCGAACAACCACGAACAACCCGCGCCCGCCGACAACGGACGACCACGCTAGTGAGGAGCCCCCCGCCACCCGGACACAGGCAGCGCGAACTTGGCCACCAGCCGGTCCGTGAAGGACGCGTGGTGCAGCCGAGCCAGCCGCACCGGCACGGCCCCCCGCCGCACCTCGACCCTGGCCCCGGGCGGCAACTCCACCGTCCGCCGCCCGTCGCACCACAGCACGCCCGGCGGAATGTGTGGCAGAACCTCCACAGCCAACACAGAATCCGGCGATGTCACCAACGGCTTCGCGAACAGCGCGTGCGCGGAGATCGGCACCATCAGCAGCGCCTCGACCTCGGGCCACACCACGGGACCGCCCGCGGAGAACGCGTAGGCCGTCGACCCCGTGGGCGTCGCACACACGATCCCGTCACAGCCGAACCCCGTCACCGGACGCCCGTCGATCTCGAGGACGATCTCCAGCATCCGCTCCGCGGACACCTTCTGCACGGCCGCCTCGTTCAGTGCCCAGTCGGTGTGCACGATGTCCCCGTTGCGGTGCACGACGACGTCGACGGTCATCCGCTCCTCGACCTCGTACGCCTTCGTCACCACCCGGTCGACGACCTTGTCGAGGTCGTCCCGCTCGGCCTCGGCGAGGAACCCGACCCGCCCGAGATTGACGCCGAGCATCGGCACCCCGGAGGCCCGGGCGAACTCAGCGCCGCGCAGCAGCGTGCCGTCGCCGCCCAGCACGATGAGCAGCTCGCACCCGTCGAGGCACTGCGGAGTCGCCTCCTTGACCAGTTCCACCTCCTCCGGCAGCGGCAGGTCACGCGCCTCGGCCTCCAGGACGCGCACGCCGAGGCCGGAGCGCAGCAGCCCCTTCACGACGAGCTCGGCACTGCGCACGGCGGCGGGCCGCCCCGTGTGGGCGAGCAGGAAAACAGTACGAGCTCGGTTCTCGGTCAACGCGGCCCCTCCGCCACTGCTCGGTCGACATCGGCCGGGTCCAGTTCCGGTGCCCCGGACCGCAGCCACAAGAAGTATTCGACATTCCCCGACGGTCCGGGCAGCGGACTGGCCGTCACGCCCTTCACCCCGAGCCCCAGCCCCCGGGCCTTCTCGGCCACCCCCGTCACCGCTTCGGCGCGCAGCTGGGGGCTGCGTACGACTCCACCGCTGCCCAGCCGCTCCTTCCCCACCTCGAACTGCGGCTTGACCATCATCACCAGGTCGGCGTCCGGCTTCACGCACCGCACCAGGGCGGGCAGGACCAGCCCGAGCGGAATGAAGGACAAATCCCCCACGACAAGATCCACAGGCTCCCCATCGATCTCTTCAAGTGTCAACTCGCGTACGTTCGTACGGTCCTTGACGGTGACGCGTTCATCTTTCTGCAGAGACCATGCGAGTTGCCCGTATCCGACGTCCACGGCGACGACGTGGGCGGCGCCCGCGCGCAGCAGGACGTCGGTGAAACCGCCGGTGGAGGCGCCGGCGTCCAGGGCCCTGCGTCCCTCCACGGCCAGACCCTGCGGCATGAAGACCTGCAGCGCGCCGGCGAGCTTGTGTCCGCCGCGCGAGACGTAGTCGGGATCGTTCTCGTCGGCCGCGACGACGATCGCCGCCGCGGTCTCCACCTGTGTGGCGGGCTTGGTCGCGACGGTCTTGCCGACGGAGACACGCCCGGCGGCGATCAGCTGGCCGGCATGCTCACGCGAGCGCGCCAGCTTCCGGCGGACCAGCTCCGCGTCGAGACGGCGGCGTGCGACTCCTGCCACGGTGTGTTCAGCTCCTAGGTCCGTGCGGTGATCAGAGAGGGCGACCCGAAGGGTCTCGTTGAGGGGTGGTGGTCGGGTGACGGGCGGGAGCCGGAGGTCCCGGGCGGGCGTCGAGCGCGGTGAGCGCGTCGCGCAGCCCCCGGTGTACATCCTCGTACACCTCCACATGTCCGTCGGTGGCGAGGTGGTCCGCGTCGCCGAGCCGGTGCAGGGCGGCGTCCACCTCGGCGTCGCCGGTGGGGGTGCGGGGCACGTTCAGGGGAGCGGGGGCGGCGGGATCGTGGTCGGGCTCCGCCTGCTGCCCTTCCTCCGGGAGGTCCGTCGGGGGTACTGCGTCGTCCATGCCCCGACGCTACCGCGAACCGCTGCGGTACCGTCGATCGCGATGGCCACGATCGAGGAGTGCCGCAGCGCACTCGACAAGCTCTCGGACAACATGCAGCGCGCCGAAGGGGACGTCCGCGAGGCCGCGGCCCTGGACCGTTCGGTGAGCTGCCACATCACGGACCTGGACGTGACCTTCGTCGGCCGTATGCGCGGCGGACGGATCGAGGTGCACGACACCGTGCAGGGACCGCCGCCCTCCAAGGCCGAGATCAGGCTCGTCATGACCGGTGACGATCTGGTGGCGCTGGTGGACGGCGAGCTGCACTTCGCCAAGGCCTGGGGCTCGGGCCGGGTGAAGCTCCACGCGGGGGTGCGGGACCTGCTCCAGCTCAGGAAGATTCTGTAACCGCCGGCCTCCCGGCCCCGGCGCCCGCCCCGGCGCGTGCCTTCCGCGCCGCCGGCACCACCAGCGGCGTGCCCGTCTCCGGGTCGTCGATCACCTGGCAGCGCAGCCCGAAGACCTCCTCGACCAGCTCGGCCGTGACGATGTCGCTCGGCGCGCCCTCGGCGATGACCGTGCCCTCGCGCAGGGCGATGAGGTGCGTGGCGTAGCGGGCGGCGTGGTTCAGGTCGTGCAGCACGGCGACGAGCGTGCGACCCTGCTCCTCGTGCAGTTCCGCGCACAGGTCCAGCACGTCGATCTGGTGCTGGATGTCCAGGAACGTCGTCGGCTCGTCGAGCAGCAGCAGCGGCGTCTGCTGGGCGAGCGCCATGGCGATCCACACCCGCTGGCGCTGACCGCCCGACAGCTCGTCCACGTAGCGGTCGGCGAGTTCGGCGACACCGGTCTGCCGCATCGACTCCTGGACGACGCGCTCGTCCTCGGTGGACCACTGGCGCAGGATGCCCTGGTGCGGATAGCGGCCGCGGCCCACCAGGTCACCGACGGTGATGCCGTCGGGCGCGATGGACGACTGGGGCAGCAGGCCCAGGGTGCGGGCGACCTTCTTCGCGGGCATCGACTGGATGACCTGACCGTCGAGCAGTACCCGGCCCGTGCTCGGCTTGAGCATCCGCGACAGCGCCCGCAGCAGTGTCGACTTGCCGCACGCGTTGGGGCCCACGATCACGGTGAAGGAGTTGTCGGGTATCTCCACCGACAACTGCTCGGCGATGACCCGCTGGTCGTAGGCGAGGGTGACGCTCTCGGCGGACAGACGGTTCACAGTGCTCCTTCGGTTTTCGCTCATATCCTGCCCGCCCTGCGCTCGGTGACCAGCAGCCACAGCAGGTAGACGCCGCCGAGTACGCCGGTGACGACGCCCACGGGCAACTGCTCGGCGCCGAACGCCCGCTGCGAGAGCAAGTCGGCGGCGACCAGCAGGGCGGCGCCCATGCAGAGGGACGCCAGCAGGTTCGGGCCGGGCGCACGGGTCAGGCGCCGGGCCAGCTGCGGCGCGGTGAGCGCCACGAAGCTGACGGGGCCGGCCGCGGCCGTCGCGGACGCGGTCAGCAGTACGGCCGCCACCATCAGCAGCAGCCGCACGCGCTCCACCCGTATCCCGAGGGCGTACGACACGTCGTCGCCCATCTCCATCATCCGCAGCCCGCGCGCGTTGACCAGGACGAGCGGCACGAGTACGGCGCACAGCCCGAGCAGCGGCCAGACCTGCGCCCAGTCACGGCCGTCGAGCGACCCGGTCATCCACACGACCGCGCGGGCCGCGTCCACGATGTCGGACTTGGTCAGCAGATAGCCGTTGACCGCCGTGACGATCGCCGAGACACCGATGCCGACCAGCACCAGCCGGTATCCGTGCACGCCCCGCTTCCAGGCGAGCACGTAGATCGCGAGGCCGGTGGCCAGGCCGCCCACGAGCGCGCCGACGGCGACCTGGCCCGCGGTCCCGGAGAACAGCACGATCACCGTGAGCGCACCGGCCGTCGCGCCCTGCCCGAGGCCCAGGACGTCCGGACTGCCCAGCGGGTTGCGGGAGATGGACTGGAACAGCGCGCCGCCGAGTCCGAGCGAGGCGCCGACCAGCAGCCCGACCAGGACGCGCGGCAGCCGCAGCTCGTTGACGATGAACTCCTGGCCCGCGTTGCCCTCGCCCACCAGCGTCTTCAGCACGTCGGCGGCCGGGATCGGGAAGTCTCCGGTGCCGATGAGCGCGACGCTCGCCGCGAGGGCCGAGACCAGCAGCAGGAGTACGACGGTGAACGCCCGTACGTCCAGGCGCAGGGAGAGCCCGCCCGGGGTCCGCACAGCACGGTTGGTGGTCTTCACAGCTGCGCCGTCCTCCGCCGTCGTACGAGAAAGATGAACACCGGGCCGCCGAGGATCGCGGTGACGATGCCCACCTGGAGTTCCGCGGGCCGGGCCACGATCCGGCCGATGACGTCGGCGCCGAGCAGCAGCACGGGCGACAGGATCGCCGCGTACGGCAGGATCCAGCGCAGATCGGGCCCGGTGAAGGAACGCACGACGTGCGGCACCATCAGCCCGACGAAGACGATCGGGCCGCAGGCGGCGGTCGCGGCCCCGCAGAGCACGGTCGCGGCCAGCATGGACAGCGCCCGCGTCCGGTTCAGGTTGGCGCCGAGCGCCTTGGCGGTGTCGTCACCCATGGCCATGGCGTTCAGCGGCCGGGCCAGGGCCAGCGCGAGGACCGTCCCCGCCAGCAGGAACGGCAGGACCTGCCGGATGGTCGAGTCGGTCGCCGAGGACAGCGAACCGAGCGTCCAGAAGCGCATCTTGCCGAGCGCCGCGTCGTCCATGATCATCACGGCTTGGAGGTAGCCGTAGAGGGCGGCACTGATCGCCGTACCGGCGAGGGCGAGCCGCACCGGCGTCGCGCCCCGGCTGCCACCGAGGAACCACACCAGCGCCCCGACCGCCGCCGCGCCGAAGAACGCGAACC
The DNA here is from genome assembly GCF_000717875.1 of Streptomyces sp. NRRL S-455. Lineage (GTDB taxonomy): Bacteria > Actinomycetota > Actinomycetes > Streptomycetales > Streptomycetaceae > Streptomyces. The sequence continues at coordinate 5,049 of NZ_JOCT01000028.1, read as the reverse complement.
ACACGTAGCCGCTGAGCGAGGTGATCCCGAGGTACGTGATGGCCGTGACGACCGCGGCGGACGCGCCCGCGTTGATGCCGAGCAGCCCGGGGTCGGCCAGCGGGTTGCGCGTGAGGGCCTGCAGCACCGCGCCGGCCAGGCCGAGGGCGGCGCCGGCGAGCAGCCCGAGCACGGTCCGCGACAGCCGCTCGGCGACGACGACGTCGCCGTACGTCCCCGAGTCCTCGAACAAGCCGTGCCACACCTGCCCGAGGGACAGCTCTTTCGCTCCGATCGCGATACTCGCCAACACGACGAGAACCAGGATCGCGAGGGCGAGGAGCAGCCCAAAGGCTCGAACCGCCCGTCGGGTTGGGGGCGCGGGGGCGGTCTCCGCGCGCTGTTCGGGGGGACTGTCGACCAACACGCAGTTAGGTTAGCCTACCCTCTCATTCAGTCACGATTCCGGACCGCCGCCGCCGACGCCGGTGCTTGTGCCGGCGCGCTCCAGGAACCCCGACCCGAGCAGGCGCTCAGAGCCCCAGCCGTGCCAGCGCCTTCTCCCCGTCCAGCTCGCACCTACCCTCACCGGCGGCCGTCCACGCCGCGGCGCACAACGCGCGCAGCCCGTCCAGCGCCTCGCCGTCCCCGTCGAGTTCCAGTCGGCCGGCACCGGCCGTCGCCGTCCAGCCACCGCATCGGAACCCGCCGTCGCCCACCTCCCCGACCTCCGGCTGACCGCGGAGCATCCCGCGCAGATCGGCGTCCACATACGTCGGCCGGTGCTGCGGCGCCGCGGCCAGCAACCGCGCGCCGTCGGTCACCCCGGTCAGAACCAGCAGCGAGTCGACGTCCCCGTTGAACGCGCCCTCGATGTCCGTGTCCAGCCGGTCCCCCACGACGAGCGGCCGCTTCGCCCCGGTCCGCAGGATCGTCTCGCGATGCATCGGGGGCAACGGCTTGCCCGCGACCTGCGGCTCGGCACCCGTGGCGATCCGCACCACTTCCACCGCCGCCCCGTTGCCCGGCGCGATCCCGCGCCCGCTCGGGATCGTCAGGTCGGTGTTGGACGCGAACCACGGCACACCGCGCGCGACCGCGTAACAGGCCTCAGCGAAACGGCCCCAGGGCAGCTCGGGCCCGCCGTAGCCCTGCACCACCGCCGCCGGATCGTCGTCCGCCGACTCGACGGGCACCAGCCCGCGTTCCCGAAGCGCCACCCGCAGTCCCTCGCCGCCGATCACCAGCACCCGGGCACCCTGCGGCACCTGCTCGCTGATCAGCCGCGCGACCGCCTGCGCCGAGGTGATGACGTCGTCCGCGCCCGTGGGCCGTATCCCCAGCTCGGTGAGGTGCGCGGCCACGGTGTCCGGCGTCCGCAGCGCGTTGTTGGTCACGTACGCCAGGCGCATCCCGCCCTCCCGGGCCTCGGCCAGCGACTCGACCGCGTACGCGATAGCGCTGCCCCCCGCGTACACGACCCCGTCCAGATCGAGCAGCGCCGTGTCGTACGCCTCGCTCAGGGCCTGCCCACTGCCCTCGGGCCTCGTCCTGACGCTCCGGCTCATCCCGCATCGCTCCTCGTTCGACGGCTTTTCCCCCGATCATCCCCCATGGCACTGACACCCGTACGATGCCGGGATGAACACAGCAGGTCACTCGGAGGCAACGACGCACCGAGGCCTGGAACTCACCCCGTTCCGAGGCCTTCGTTACGACCCCGACCGGGTCGGCAGCCTTGCCGCCGTGACATCTCCGCCGTACGACGTCGTGGTGCGCCCCGACGGCCTGCACCACCTCGAATCCTCCGACCCGCACAACATCGTCCGTCTGATCCTGCCCCAGGCCGCCACGCCCAGCGCCCGCAACGAGCAGGCCGCCGGCACCCTGCGCCGCTGGCTGTCCGAGGGCGTCCTGACCACCGACCCGGAACCCGGCCTGTACGTCTACGAACAGCGCCACGACGACGGCATGCTGCAACGCGGCATCATCGGCGCCCTGCGGGTGTCGGACCCGGCCGAGCAGGTGGTGCTACCGCACGAGGACGTCATGCCGCACGTCGTCGCCGACCGCGCGGACCTCATGCGGGCCACCTCCGCGAACCTCGAACCCCTGCTGCTCACGTACCGCGGCAACGGCTCGACGACCGCCACAACCGACCTCATCGAGCGCACCGCCGGACTGCCACCCCTCCTCGCCACCACGACGGAGGACGGCGTCAGCCACCGCCTGTGGTCGGTCACCGGCCCCGCCGATCTGGCCACGATCCAAACCGACCTGGCCCGCCACCAGGCCCTCATCGCGGACGGCCACCACCGCTGGGCGACCTACCGCCGCCTCCGCGCCGAGCACCCCTCACCCAGCCCGTGGGACCACGGCCTGGTCCTCCTGGTCGACACCGCCCGCTACCCCCTCCGCGTCCGTGCCATCCACCGCCTCCTCCACGGCCTGCCCGTCGACCGGGCCGTGGCCGCCCTGCACGGCCTCTTCCGGGTACGCCGCCTCCACGCCGCCCTGCCCGAGGCCCTTGATGCGCTGGCGGACGCTGCCTGTGCGGGCAACGCGTTCCTGCTGGCCGGCGACGGCTCCTTCCACCTCGTCGACCGTCCTGACCCGGAACTCCTGGCCCGTACGATCCCCGCCGACCGCCCCGCGGCCTGGCGCGCCCTCGACGCGACGGTCCTGCACGCCACGCTCCTCGACCACGTCTGGCGCGTCCCCGAGGACTCCCCCGCGCACATCGCCTACATCCACGACACGGCCGCGACCGTCGCGAAGGCTGAACGCGACGGCGGTACGGCCGTGCTGATGCACCCGGTCCGCGAGGAGGTCGTCCGCGACCTGGCCCGGCAGGGCGTGACGATGCCACGCAAGTCGACCTCGTTCGGGCCGAAGCCGGCGTCGGGCCTGGTGCTGCGGGCACTGGACGTCTGAACACCTCGGAACACGACCTCCGAACGCACGAAGGGGGGCGGATCCCGACCGGGATCCGCCCCCCTTCTGCAGAGCGTCAGTCCTTCTCCTCCTCGGAGGCGTCCCCGCCCCTGGCCTCGTCTTCGGCCTCGTCGTCGGACAGGGCGTCGACGAACTCCACACCGTCCAGCTCGGCGAGCCGGTCCGAGGCGTCCGTGCTGCCGTCGCGGTCGGCCTCCACGGCCTTCGCGAACCACTCGCGCGCCTCGCTCTCCCGCCCGGCGGCGAGCAACGCGTCGGCGTACGCGTACCGCAGCCGCGCGGTCCACGGTTGCACGGAGTTGGAGGCCAGCTCCGGGCTCTGCAGTGTCACGATGGCCGCGTCCAGCTGCCCCATGTCCCGCCGCGCACCGGCCGCCACGAGCCGCATCTCGACCTGCCCGGCCTTGTCGAGCTTGCCCACCTCGGGTGCGCCGGCCATGTCCAGCGCCTTCTCGGGCCGTCCGAGCCCGCGCTCGCAGTCGGCCATGACGGGCCACAGGTCGATGTTCCCGGTCATCCGCTTGGCGGCCCGGAACTCGGCCAGCGCCTCGCCGTACTTCTGGTTGGCGTACGAGGCGAACCCGGCGGCCTCCCGCACGGCCGCGACACGCGAGGCCAGCCGCAGCGCCACCCTGGAGTAGCCGTACGCGCCCTCGGGGTCCTCGTCGAGGAGCCGGGCCACCATCACCAGGTTCCTGGCGACGTCGTCCGCGAGCGTCTTCGGCAGGCTCTGCAGCTCCTGCCGCACGTCCTTGTCGATCTCCTCGCCCGTGACGTCCTCGGGGATCGGCAGCCGCTTGATCGGCTCCCGGTCCCGGTCCCGCTCCTCACGGAAACGGCCGCCACCGCGACGCTCGTCGCCGCGCCGGTCGTCACGGCCGCGGAAGCCGCCGGGACGGCCACCGCGGTCATCGCGCCGGGGGCCGCGCCCACCACGGTCGTCACGGCCCCGGAAGCCGCCACGCTCACCGCGGTCGCCGCGGTCATCTCGCCTGAACTCACCACGGTCGCCGCGCGGTCCGTCCTCGCGACGGAACCCGGGACGCCCGCCGCGACCGGCATCATCACGCCGGAAACCGCCACGGTCCCCACGGTCGTCCCCGCGCCGGTCGTCACGACCCCGGAAACCACCACGGTCGTCACGCCGGTAACCGCGGTCGCGGTCGCGGTCATCGCCACGGAAGCCGCGGTCGCGGTCATCGGTACGGAACCCACGGTCCCGATCGTCACTGCGGTGACCTCGGTCGCGGTCATCGCCACGGAAGCCGCGGTCCCGGTTGTCGCCACGGAACCCTCGGTCGTCTCGGCGGGGGTATCCGCCGCGCTCGCCCTCGCGCCGGTCATCGCGCCTGTCGTCCCGACGGTCATCCCGCCGGTCATCCCGTCGGTCATCCCGTCGGAAACCACCGCGCTGCCCGCGGTCGTCGCCGCGTCGGTCGTCCCCACGACGTACATCGCCCCGACGGCCGTCGCGCCGCCCGTACCCACCGCTGCGGTTGTCATCCCGACGGTTGTCATCCCGACGGGGGCCACCACGCTCACCGCGGTCGTCGCGCCGGAAGGAGGGGCGGTCACCACCACGGTCGTCGCGCCGGAAGGAAGGACGGTCACCACCACGGTCGTCCCGGCGCGGTCCACGGTCGCGGTCGTCGCGCCGGCCGTAACCGCCACCGCGGCTGTCGTCCCGGCGGAAGCCGCCCCGCTCACCTCGGTCGGTGCGGTCGCCCCGGTCGCCTTCACGACGCCCGTAGCTGCCGCGGTCGTTGTCGCGGCGGAAGCCCCCACGGTCTCCGCGGTCCCCGCGCTGACCACCACGGTGACCGCGGTCGTTCCGGTCCTCCTCCCGTCGCCGCTGGTCGCGCTCCGGTCGGTCGTCGGGAGAGTTGGTGGACATGGTGACTCCTGTCTTCGGTACCGCAAGTCATTCTCGCGCAGCCGGGTACCCGGCGCGCACCGCAAAAATAAAAAGGACCCCTGGTCCCAGCTGAACGCTGGTGACCAGGGGTCCTTCCAAAGATTGTTCGGCGGCGTCCTACTCTCCCACAGGGTCCCCCCTGCAGTACCATCGGCGCTGTAAGGCTTAGCTTCCGGGTTCGGAATGTAACCGGGCGTTTC
>NZ_JOCT01000027.1 GCF_000717875.1 Streptomyces sp. NRRL S-455 | reverse complement strand
CCACATGTACGTCACCGGCGGTGTGCTGCTGCCGTTCTTCTCCTTCATGACGTTCCTCATCGCCGTCCCGACCGGTGTGAAGTTCTTCAACTGGATCGGCACCATGTGGCGCGGGAGTCTGTCGTTCGAGACGCCCATGCTGTGGGCGACCGGCTTCCTGATGACGTTCGTGTTCGGCGGTCTCACGGGCGTGCTGCTGGCCTCGCCGCCGATCGACTTCCACGTGTCCGACTCGTACTTCGTGGTGGCCCACTTCCACTACGTCATCTTCGGCACCGTCGTCTTCGCCATGTTCTCCGGCTTCCACTTCTGGTGGCCGAAGTTCACCGGCAGGATGCTGGACGAGCGCCTCGGCAAGATCACCTTCTGGACGCTGTTCACCGGCTTCCACGGCACGTTCCTGGTCCAGCACTGGCTGGGCGCTCAGGGTATGCAGCGGCGGATCCCCGACTACCTGGCGGTGGAGGGCCTGACGGCGCTCAACACGGTGTCGAGCGTCTTCTCCTTCCTGCTCGGCATGTCGATGCTGCCCTTCCTCTACAACGTGTGGAAGACGGCCAAGTACGGCAAGCCGGTCGGCGTCGACGACCCGTGGGGCTACGGCCGCTCCCTGGAGTGGGCCACCTCCTGCCCACCGCCCCGCCACAACTTCGTCGCTCTCCCCAGGATCCGCAGCGAGTCCCCGGCGTTCGACCTGCACCACGCGGGCGTCGCGGCCGAGCGGGAGCTGACGCTCCGGTGACCGCCATGGAAGGTCTCCCCGCGGACATGCGGGCGTTCCACAACGAGGTCGAGGGCCACCTGCTCGCCGCCGCCGCACGCGAGGAGGCCCGCACGACCGCTGCGCGCTTCACCGCCGGGCTCGAGTGGCTGACCGAGGCGCAACGCCGCGAGGTGGAGCGGCGGTTCGCGGCGGAGCACCTCGCCCTCACCCGGGCCTCGTGGCAGCGGACGGTGCGGCGCGGTGCGGAACTGCGGAGCGAGTACGAGGCGGCGTACCGCGGGTTCCGCATGCGGCTCCTGGCCGGTCTGCTGCTGGGGTTCGTGCTGGTGGTCGCGACGAACCTCGTGGTGCTGGTGTCGGTCTAGGCCGGCGTCAGGACCCGGTGCCGGCGGGATTCCTCAGCACTTCGATCAGGCTGGCGTAACTGTCCTGCCCGTGTCCGGCGGCACTGGCCTTCTCCATGGCGGTCTTCAGGAGCTCGGGCAGCGCGTTGTCGACGCCCCGGGCCGCCGCCGCGTGGATGAGGTGGTCGATGGCCGCGATCTGCACGTCGACCGTGGCGTCGTCGCCCGGGTAGCGGCCGGCGTCCACCTGGGGCGCGTACGTGGTGAGGAAGCGGGCGACGGTGTCCAGCCAGCGCGTCGCGACGGGGGTGAAGTCGGTGGCGGGTGTCCGCTCGGCGGCGACCAGTGCGGTGCCGTGCAGCCAGCCGGTCATGGTGGACCACATCAGGCCGAGCAACGCGGCGTCGTAGAGGGAGGCGAGACCCGGGTCGGTACCCAGGTGGAGGGGGTCGCCGAGGGTCGCCAGGGTGGGACGGTGGGTGTCGAAGACCTCCCGGGAGCCGCTGTAGAGGAACATCATGGCGGGGTCGCCGACGCCGGGCGGTGTGGTCATGATGGCGCCGTCGAGGTAGTCGGCCCCATGGGAGTGGGCCCACTTGACGGCTTCCTGGGCCTGTTCGGGAGAGCCGGAGGTGAGGTTCACCAGGGTTCTGCCCGCAAGGTCGCCGGCGGCCGGGTCGAGGACGGTGTACAGCGCCTCGTAGTCCAGCACGCAGGCGATGGTCAGCGGGGCAGCGGCGACCGCCTCCCGCGGGGTGGCGGCCAGGCGGGCACCTCGCTCGACCAAGGGCAGGGCCTTGTCCTTCGAGCGGTTCCAGACGGTGGTCGGATGGCCCCGGTCCAGGAGCGCGGCGGCCAGTGCCGAGCCCATCGAGCCCAGTCCGAGTACGGTGACGGCCTGGTGTTCTGCGTTCATGCCCAACTCCTCGTGCAACGTCGGTAGGTGACGGATGATCACGTTCGCAGGACGCGGAGGACGGGAACAGTGACAGGGATGACACACTCCACCAAATTCCTGCCATAGGCTGCGGGACATGAGTGCCGGGTCTGTCGCCGTGGTCGTGACCGAGGAGATCGGGGTCCCTTCATGGGATCTGTACGAACTGAGCATCCCCTGCACCGTGTTCGGCAAGCCGCAGCCCGATCTCGCCGATCCCTGGTACGACCTGCGGCTGTGCGGGACCGGAGCCGTGGAGGGGGGCGGCGCGGCGGACGGGCACGGGCTGAGTCTGCGTACGCGCTACGGACTGGACGACCTGGTCGGTGCCGACACCGTCATCGTGCCCTCGGTACCCGACCCGTGCGTGGACGAGGGCAGGCCGCTGCCGTGGGAGTTGGTCGCCGCCCTGCGCCGGGCCCATGACGCCGGCGCGCGCATGGTGTCCCTGTGCACCGGTGCCTTCGCACTCGCCGAGGCGGGGCTGCTCGACGGTCGGCGCGCGACCGCCCACTGGATGCACACCGCCCAACTGGCGGAGCGGTACCCGAAGGTACAGGTCGACGCGTCGGTGCTGTACGTGGACGAAGGCGATGTGCTCACCAGTGCGGGGCTGACCGCCGGCCTCGACCTCTGCCTGCACCTGGTGCGGCGCGATCTCGGCGCGCACGTGGCCAACCAGTTGGCGCGCCGCATGGTGGTTCCCGCCCACCGGCCGGGCGGGCAGGCGCAGTTCATCGAGGTGTCGGTGCCGACCGGCGACGACGACGCACTGGCTCCGGTCCTCGACTGGGCGAGGGCCAACCTGGACCGGCCGCTGACGGTCGCGGATCTGGCGCGGCGGGCCGCGATGAGCCCGCGTACGTTCTACCGGCGGCTGCAGGCGTCCACCGGGACGACTCCCCTGCAGTGGCTGCTCGACCAGCGGCTCGGGCGTGCCCGGTCGCTGCTGGAGTCGACCGGCCTGCCGATCGAGAAGGTCGGCGAGCTCAGCGGCCTCGGCACGGCCAACAACCTCCGGCACCACTTCCTCAAGCACCTGGGGGTGTCGCCCGGCGACTACCGGCGGGCCTTCCCCGGGGCGCACCCGACCGGGGGACGCACGCGGCCCTGACTCACCGCTCGGGGCTCCACCCCGGCGGCCGCAGGATTCCGACCAGTTGCCGCACCAGTTCGTCGACGACCTCGTCCAGCGTCGCCTCGACCCAGCCGGCACTCCAGTCGTGGAGCAGGCCGTTGACGCTACCGATGAAGCCCGTCGCGGCGAGCCGGTAGTCGCGGGGTGCCGCCTCCCCGCGCGCGGCCGCCGCCTGGGCCTCGGCGCAGATGAGGTCGACCCAGCCGGCCCTGCGGGCGAGCCGCTGTTCCTCCAGGCGCGGGCTGACGCCGATGATCTCGACGAAGGTGATGCGGATCCGGCGCGGGTCGCCGGTGACGTTCGCGGCGTAGGCGCGGAAGATCGCGGTGGCCCGCTCGACGAGCGGCAGGTCCGCCGCTCCGGCCGCCGCCTCCAGGACCGCTGATTCGGCCCAGTCGTTGACCTGGAGGTGCAGCGCGGCGAGCACGTCCTCGAGGGTGCGGAACTCTTCGTAGAACTGACGGGTGGAGAGCCCGGCGGCCTCGCTGAGCGCCGCCACCGTGGTGGAGCGGAAACCCGGGGCGTCGCCGAACAGCCGGAGCGCGGCGTCGAGGAACCTCCGGCGCCGCTCGGCCTGCCGCTCCTCGGCGGTCTTGCCGCCGTAGCGGCCGGTCGGCGCTCTGAGTCGGCCCGGCACCGGCTCCCCCTCCAAGCTTCGGACATCCACCCGGACATCCATCCACGGTCGGCTCGATTTTGTCGTGCACACGGTCTTGTGGAGAAGGGCACGCCTTCCTTACTTTGCAGTAAGTTAACTCTGAAAGCACGTGTGTTCAGATTCCTCACCCCACCTCCCAGGAGGGATCAGCCATGCCCGTCTTCCGACGACGGCACCTGTGCTCCCTGACCGCCGCCCTCGCGCTGACCGCCGCCGTTCCCGCGACCGCCGCCCAGGCGGACTCCCCGGGCGCCTCCGCCACGCTGCGCGAGGTGCTGTTCGTGGGCAACAACTGGGACGGCACCGCCGATGTCATCAAGTCCACCGGCGACTTCGGGAAGATCGGCCGGATCAACGTCATCCCCGACAAGGACGAGCGGATGGCGGAGATCAACGCCGACCCGATCAGATGGATCGCCTTCATGACGATCCGCAACACCGTCGGCGAGGGACACGACCAGTTCGTCGACGACATGTACTCCACGCCGGACGGTGCGTCGGTGGTGGTCTCCCGGCCGAGCTTCGCCGACGTCGTCTCCCTCGACGTCGCCACCGGGCGGATCAACTGGCGTTTCCCGGTGTCCGGTTACCGCTCCGACCACATGGCGGTCTCCCCCGACGGCAAGCGGGTCGCGGTGTCGGCCTCGACCTCGAACACGGTGCACGTGCTGGACATCGTCACCGGCAAGGAGCTGGGCAGGTTCGCCACCGGCGACAAGCCGCACGAGAACATCTTCACGAAGGACGGCAAGTACCTCTACAACATGGCGATCGGCGACGTGAACACGCAGACCGACGCCCCGTGGCTGGACTGGACGAAGGGCGACCGTCGCGTCACCGTCGTCGACGCGACGACCTTCAAGCAGGTCAAGGTCATCGACATGCGCCCGCAGCTCGACGCGCTCGGCCTCAAGGACCACTCCGACGCCGTCCGGCCGGCCGTGTTCTCGCCGGACGAGTCGAAGCTGTACTTCCAGGTGTCGTTCTTCAACGGCTTCTTCGAGTACGACATCGCGACCGGGAAGATCACCCGCACGAAGACCCTGCCGAAGAACCCCGCGACCAGCGACGACCGCACCACGTTCGTCAACGACTCGCGTCACCACGGCATCTCGATGAGCCCTGACGGCGGCAAGCTGTGCGTCGCGGGCACGATGGACGACTACGCCACGGTCGTCGACCGCACCACCCTGAAGGAGGGCCCGCTCGTCACCGCCTCGAAGCCCTACTGGGCCACGGTCAGCGGTGACGGCAGGTCCTGCGTCGTCTCCGAGAGCGGCACCGACCAGGTCACGGCCATCGACTTCGCCACCGGGAAGAAGGTCGTGTCCGTGCCGGTCGGCGACCACCCGCAGCGTGTCCGCATCGGCCACGTGGCCGCCGACTGGTCTAGTCCGTCCGCCGGCTGACCTCCTTCGCCGCCCAGGCCGCCAGCTCGGTGCGGGCGGCGGCGAGCAGATCCGCCGAGACAGCCGCCGCCCCGTTGGTCACCAGCGCGTAGTGCAGGACTCCCGAGTCGCGCGCGGTGAGCAGCAGGCGGCGGCTTCCCGTGCCGCCCGGCTCCTCGGCCACCCCGACCGGGGTCGTCGCGGTGTACGCGGGCGGCGCGTGGACCGTGCCCAGGTCCGAGACGACGGTGGTGGAAGCGGTCGGGAAGCTCGCCGGCAGGTGCAGCTCGGTGGGCGCCGAGCCGCCGTTCGAGCGCCACAGCAGCAGCCCGTACTGACCTGAGCCCACGAGGTGGCGCACGGTGGGCAGTGAGCTCGGCACGGGATTCCAGGTGAGGGTCGTCGAGCCGTCCCGGGAGCGGTCCTCGTAGGTGAAGCCGACGGTCGTACCGGCCGTGGCGCTCGGGTACAGACGGTCCAGGAGCCGGGCGTCCTGGCGCAGCACGGGCTTGCCCGAGTCGTCGAGGCGTACGGCGGACAGGTCCTCGTCGTTCCAGGCGTCGCCTTCGGTGCGGACCTTGCCGGGGTTGCCGTTCATCAGCTCTCGGTGGCGGCCGTTGTAGATGTCCCACTGCCACTGGGAGCCGGAGAGCACCGGCCCCGAGGCCGCCGGGTCGGACCACCAGTCGGCGCCCTTCAGCCTTGAGTCGAGGGCCTGGTACATCGCCTTGAGGACGGTGGGTGCCTTGTCGGAAACGGTGCCCGCGAGCGGGTGCCCGAATTCGCTGACCACGGCGGCCGTCCGCGCGGCGGCGGCCCGGTCACGGACCGTGCGGAAGTCGCCCGTGTACTGGCCGTCGGCCGCCTTGCCCCACATGAAGACGCCGGAGATGGCCTTCTGGTCGTAGAAGTGCGTGTTGAAGACGTAGCGCGGCCCCAGCTCGCCGGCGTCGAGCAGACCGCCTTCCTGCCGCTGGAAATCGAGGTTGGCGTTCCAGAACAGGTTCGGCTCGACGAACGCGGGCCTGTCACGCCAGCCCGCCGCGTCCATGCGGGCCCGGAACTTCTCGTAGAACGGCCACAGCACGTCCTTCTCCCAGGCCCGGCTGGTCTGCCCCGAGTCATGGACGCCCGCGTGCGGCTCGTTGTACGGGTCGAAGCCGACGACGCCCTTGAACTGGTCGGCGCTCAGGTGCTGTCGCACGTACGCCATGGTTTTCTCCGCGGTGGCGAGGAAGGCGTCCTGCACGCCGTGCGCGTTGTGCCAGAAGTCGTACGACGCCCGCTTCACGGCCTCGTTCTGGGTGATGTTCTGGCCCCAGAAGAGGCAGATCCCGCAGGACTCGTCGGGGTAGTCGCCCGCCTCCACCGCCCACTTGGGGGCGCCGTCACCCGTGTACCAGCTGTCGGCGTCGAACAGGTGCCGGGAGTAGAGGTCCTGGTGGAAGTCGGGGTAGACGCGGATTCCGGCGTCGAGGAAGGCCTTCATCTGGTCGGTGGCGGCGGCCAGGTAGGCCGTGTCCGTCCTGCCGCGCTCGGGCTCGGCGTACGCCCAGGAGAGCAGGAAGCGAATGGTGTTTCCGCCGCCGAGGGCGCGCAGCGCGGTCGCTGACGTGCGCGCGTCCGCGACCGAGGCGAAGGGGAGGCCGCCGTTCTCCGCCAGCTTGGTCTCGCCGGAGACGTTGTAGCCGCGCAGCACGATCTCTCGGCCGTGGGCGTCGGTGAAGCGGCCGTTCCGCACCGTGACGGCCGGGTCGTCGAACCAGAGGGAGCCGTCACGGGGCGCGGCGGTGGCGGGCGGGACGCCCGCCACCGACAGGGAGCCGAAGAGGACAGCCAGGACAACCAGCAGACGTACTCGGATAGTCGTCATGTCCACTACAGTCCGGCGATATCAGGACACCGTCAACACCTCTGACTCCGGAGTAAGTTTTCGCTCGGCCGGCCGCGCGCCCGCTGAGTTCCCCGGACTCCGGCACGCCGCCCGCAGCCGTGATCACCGGTGAGGCGGCGAGATCGAGGCTCCCTACGGTGAGCGGGGTGGCAACCGGTGCAGTCGGACGTCGGTGAGCAGGCCGTCGGCGACGGTGGCGGTCATGTACGTGCAGTGGGGCTGCCGGCGGCGGTCCGTCGGGGAGCCCGGGTTGAGCAGGCGCAGGCCCGTGGACGCCGTGGTGTCCCAGGGGATGTGGCTGTGGCCGAAGACCAGCACGTCGAGGCCGGGGAAGCGGGCGGCGCAGCGCTGCTCCCGGCCCTGGGCGGGGCCCGTCTCGTGGATCACGCCGAAGCGCAGCCCGCCGAGTTCCACGTACGCCACCTCGGGCAGCCGGGCGCGCAGGTCCGGGCCGTCGTTGTTGCCGTACACGGCGACGAGCCTGCGGCAGCGCTCCTCCAGCAGGTCGAGGGTGGCCGTGTCGACCCAGTCGCCGGCGTGGAACACCACGTCGGCCCGGGGAAGTCCGGCCAGCAGCGGCGCCGGCAGTTCCCTGGCCCGCTTCGGGAGGTGGGTGTCGGACATGAGGAGCAGTCGCACCATTCAAGCGTAAGGGCCGCCGGCCGATCCGCCAGGGAACCCATTTGACCGCGAACAGACAGACGGAGCGGCTCAGTTGCCCCGCCGCCCGGGATGATCACGGGCCGGTCTCGAAAGGTGGGGGGCATTCTCGACCGGGTTAGCATCAGGCGACAAGCAGTAAGGCAGGACGTCTACGGCAAGCGACCCGAAGGGGCCCGGAAACCCGATGCCGGTCAAGGTAAGCGTCATCGTCCCCGTGTACAACCCGGGGATCTACATCGAGGACTGCATCGCCTCGCTGCAGAGGCAGTCGCTGCCTCCCGACGAGTACGAGGTGATCTTCGTCGACGACGGCTCGACCGACGATACCCCGGCCCGGCTGGACGCGCTGGCCGCGGAGGACCCCCGGATGAAGGTCATCCACCAGGAGAACTCCGGCTGGTCGGGCAAGCCCCGCAACGTCGGCATCGATGCCTCCCGGGGCGAGTTCGTCATGTTCGTCGACAACGACGACTACCTGGGCGACGAGGCGCTGGAGCGGATGTACGACTACGGCGTGGCCAACGGCGCCGATGTCGTGGTGGGCAAGATGGCCGGCAAGGGCCGGGGGGTGCCGGTGGAACTGTTCCGCCGCAACCACCCGCGCGCCACCGTCGGCAACGCGCCGCTCATCGACAGCCTCACCCCGCACAAGATGATCCGGCGGGCCTTCCTGGACCGCGTCGGCCTGCGCTTTCCCGAGGGCAGGCGGCGCCTGGAGGACCACGTCTTCATCGCTGAGGCGTACCTGCGGGCGGAGAACGTCTCCGTGCTCAGCGACTATGTCTGCTACTACCACATCCGGCGCGACGACGGCTCCAACGCCGGCTTCGAACGCTTCGATCCCGTCGGGTACTTCGGCAACCTGCGCGAGGCCCTCGACGTAGTCGAGAAGTACACCGAGCCCGGCCCCGTGCGCGACCGGCTCTTCCGGCGCTGGCTGCGCGTGGAGATGGTGGAACGGCTGCGCGGCCGGCGTCTCCTCACGCTGCCCGACGATTACCGCCGGGAGCTTTTCCGGGAGATCCACTCGGTCGTCGTGGAGCGCTTCGGACCCGGCGTCGCGGCCGGGCTGCAGCCGACCCAGCAAGTCGTCGCGGCGCTGACCGCGGCCGACCGGGTCGACGATGTCGTGGCCTTCGCGGAGTGGGAGAACTCCATCGCCCTGGCTTCCACACCGCACACCGTGGCGTGGCGGGAAGGTGCGCTGCGGATCGAGTTCTCAGCAGAGTACGCCTCGGCCGGTGAGCCCATGACGTTCCCCGCGGACAGCGCGAGCGTGCCCCTCGATGACGCCCCGAAGGACGTCGAGGAGGCCATCGCCTGGGTGGAGGCGGAAACCGCCGCCCGCTTCGGTCACGCGACCGCGGATCTGCTGCTGCGTGAACGCGCCAGTTCGGCCCAGCACTTCCAGCCGGTGAAGTTCACCCGCGAAACCGTACCCGTCGGGGACGGCGACCGGGTCCGGCTGGTGCTGCGGGCCGTGGTCACCGTCGACCCGGCGTCCCTGCCCGGCACCGGGGTGTGGGACGCCGTCGTCCGGGTCAAGCTGGGCGGCTGGACCAAGGAACGCCCGCTCGGCCCGGTGCCGCACGCGGGCAGCTCCGCCGCGCACGCCGGGGTCATCGGCGGTCGCGCGGTCCTGCCGTACTGGACCAAGCCGCGCGGGAACCTCGCCCTGGACACCGGCGCCCGCGGCACGCGGCTCGGGCTGGGCAGCGTGAAGCATGCGGATGCCACCGTTTCCGGCGACCGGCTCAGCACCCTGCTGCCGCTGCACGTCCCCGCCGACACCGCGGTCCGGGTGAGACTCTCCTCGTCGGGAAGGTCCGTGCACGTGCCCGGCACGCTGTCTCCGGCTCCCGAGGACAGTGCGCTGCTCGTGGCGACTCTGCCCTCCGCCCGGGCCCGCGGGACCTGGCGGCCCGCACTGTGTCTCGCCCCGGAGGCGGCCGAGCCGCGCTTCGTGACGCTGCCGCTGGCACTGCGCGGTACGGCCGACGGGGTGCGGGTGGTGCCGGTGCCGCGTCCCGGCGTCCTACGGCGGCTGGCGCGCAGGGCACGCCGCGTGCTCCGCGCCGCCCGGGCAAGAGTGATGCCCCGCGCCGAGTCCGGAGGACGGTGACCTCATGCGGCCCCGGGGCTAGGCCGGTGACGTCGTGAAGAACTGCAACTCCACGCGGATCCGGTAGATCACTCCCCGGAATTCCAGAAGGCGCCCTCGTGGCCGCGGAGCAAGCCGCCGGCCACGAGGGCGCCTTCGGGTTCACCCGCCGGTGTCAGGACTTGGATTTCGACTTGCCGTACCGCTCCTTGAGCGCGCTCCTCTTGTTGGTGCCTTCGGCGTTCCTGCCCTTTTCGATGATCACCAGGTTGTGGTAGAAGTGCACGCCGACCACGTTGAGATCCGTGTACGTCGGCTGGTAGTTCTCGTCCACGAATTCCTCGTAGTTCAGCCCGTCGGCCAGCCGCTTCAGCATCGCCATGCTGGTGTGCGGGGCGTCGAGGTCCTCACTGCCCATCCATTCGGGCCAGTACGACGACTGCGTGTCCTCGACGGCGTAGATGCCACCGTCCTTGAGCCGGGGGAAGAGCGTGGCGAACGTCGTGAGCACGTGCGGGCTGCGGTGGCTGCCGTCGTCGATGATGACGTCGAGCTCGCCGATCTTGTCCGCGACAGCGTTCAGGGACGAGGGATCGGACTGGTCACCGATGAACGTCGTGATGCGGTCCTCGTCGACGAACGACTTGTCATGGATGTCCATTCCGAAAATCTGCGCCTTCGGGAAGAAGGCCTTCCACATGCGCAGTGACGCCCCGCCCTGACCGGACCGGCTGTAGCCTCCGATACCGATTTCCAGCAGGTTGAACTTCTCGTTCTTCAGGTGCTGGAGATGGCGCTGGTAGTGCTGGGTGTAACGGTGCGTTCCCCACTTGTCCGTCTTGAAGTGCACGGCCAGCTTGTTCAGGTCGTTGGAGATCGCGGCGAGTCCGGTCGGCTTGGCCGGCTTGCCCGAGAGGCGCTGCTTCAGGCGGCGCAGCGCCTTCCAGTTCTTCTCGCCCACTACGGACTTCACAGTTGCTCGAATCGACATCGTGGAAGGTTTCCTTTCATGGCGCCTATGGGCGCGCGCTCCGTACGACCGGCGGATCGACAGGTCACAAACTCAAGAGCCACTCATGACATCTCTTTGCGGGTGTGGGGCAGCGCTTCGTGCAGGGCGGACTTCCAGTCCCGCATCGGCTTCAGACCGATTTCCCGCCATCGGTCATGGCCGAGGGCGCTGTACGCCGGCCGGGGCGCGGGCCTGGAGAAGGCCGCGCTGCTGGTGGGACGCACCCGGTCCGGGTCGGCGCCGACGAGGGAGAACACCTCGCGGGCCAGCTCGTACCAGGTGGCCTCGCCGGAGTTGGTGGCGTGGAAGACGCCGTGCGCGTCAGGGCCGAGCCGGATGCCGAGGTCGGCGATCCGCTCGGCGACGTCCGCGCTCCAGGTGGGCTGCCCGCGCTGGTCGTCGACGACGTCGACGGTGTCGCGGCGGGCTTCGAGACCGATCATGGTCCGCACGAAGTTGGCCCCGTGGGCCCCGTAGAGCCAGGCGGTGCGCACGATCGCGCTTCGCCCGGGCAGTTCCTCGAGGACGGCCCGCTCCCCGGCCAGTTTGGTGCGGCCGTAGGCGGTGCGCGGGGCGGGCTGGTGGTCCTCCGGGTAGGGGGCGGTGCGGGTGTCGCCGGAGAAGACGTAGTCGGTGGAGACGTGGATCAGGCGGGCGTCGCGGGCGGCGCAGGCCCGGGCGAGCAGGCGCGGCCCCTCGCCGTTGATCTCCAGGGCGCGGGCCTCGTCGGTCTCGGCGTCGTCGACGGCCGTGTACGCGGCGCAGTTCACGACGAGGCCGGGCCGGTGGTCCGCGACGGCGCTGTCGACGCTCTCGGGGCGGGTGATGTCCAGTGCCGTCCGGTCGAGGGCCACCACGTCCTCGCCGCGCCGGGTGAGCTCCTCGACGACGTCGCGGCCGAGCATTCCGCCCGCGCCGGTGACCAGCCACCTCATGCGCGCTCCTTGGTGACGCGTCGCTTCAGGGGCTCCCACCAGGCACGGTTGTCGCGGTACCAGGCGACGGTGTCGGCGAGGCCGCCTGTGAAGTCGTGCAGCGGACGGTAGCCGAGTTCGTCACGGGCCTTGGACCAGTCGACGGAGTAGCGCAGGTCGTGGCCCTTGCGGTCCTCGACGTACTCCACCCGGTCCCAGTCCGCGCCGCAGGCCTGAAGAAGCAGGCCGGTGAGTTCCTTGTTGGTGAGTTCGGTGCCGCCGCCGATGTTGTAGACCTCGCCGGGCCGGCCCTTGGTGCGCACGAGGTCGATGCCCTGGCAGTGGTCGTCGACGTGCAGCCAGTCACGGACGTTGCGGCCCTCGCCGTACAAGGGCACCTTGTGGCCGTCGAGGAGGTTGGTGACGAACAGCGGGATGACCTTCTCGGGGAACTGGTGCGGGCCGTAGTTGTTGGAGCACCGGGTGACGCGCACGTCCAGGCCGTGGGTGCGGTGGTAGGACAGCGCGATCAGGTCGGAGGAGGCCTTGGAGGCCGAGTACGGCGAGTTCGGCCGCAGCGGGTGGTCCTCCGGCCACGAGCCGGACTCGATGGAGCCGTAGACCTCGTCGGTGGAGACGTGCACGAAGGGGCCCGTGCCGTGGCGCAGGGCGGCGTCCAGCAGGGTCTGGGTGCCCAGCACGTTGGTGCGCACGAAGTCGGCGGCGCCGGTGATCGAGCGGTCCACGTGCGACTCGGCGGCGAAGTGCACGACCTGGTCCGCGTCGGCCACGAGCTTGTCGACCAGCTCGGCGTCGCAGATGTCGCCCTGCACGAACTCCAGTCGGGGGTGATCGAGTTCGAGGTTGTCGAGGGTGCCGGCGTAGGTGAGCTTGTCCAGCACGGTGACGTGCGGCGCGTCAGGCGCGTCCTGGGCGAGCAGGAGGCGGGTGTAGCGGGAGCCGATGAACCCGGCGGCTCCGGTGACGAGGACGTTCATGAAGTGATCTGCACCTTGCTGTGGTCTCCGAGGACGAGGCGGTGGGCGCTGGGGACACTGGGGGCCGGGGTCACCTCGACGTGCCGGCCGATCAGGGAGGACTCGATCCGGCCGACGCCCTGGATCGAGGAGTCCCGCAGCACGATGGAGAACTCGACTTCGCTGTCGGTGATCCGGCAGTTCTCGGCGACGGAGGTGAAGGGACCGACGTAGGAGTCGCTGACGAGGGTTCCCGAGCCGATGACGGCGGGCCCGACGATACGGGAGTTGACGATCCGCGCGCCCTCTTCCACGACCACGCGGCCGATGGTCTCCGAGGCGTCGTCCACGTCGCCGTCGATCCGCCGTTCCATGCCTTCGAGGACCGTGCGGTTCACCTCGAGCATGTCGCCGACGTTGCCGGTGTCCTTCCAGTAGCCCTTGATGACCGTGCAGCGCACGTCCGCCCGGGAGTCGATCAGGTGCTGGATGGCGTGGGTGATCTCCAGTTCGCCGCGCCAGGACGGTTCGATGGCGCGCACCGCTTCGTGGATCAGGGGGGTGAACAGGTAGACACCGACCAGGGCGAGATCGCTCTTGGGCTGGTCGGGCTTCTCCTCCAGGCCGATGACCTGGCCGGACGGGTCGAGTTCGGCGACGCCGAAGGCGCGTGGGTCGGCCACGCGGGTGAGGAGGATCTGGGCGTCGGGCCGGTTGTCGCGGAACTCGTCGACGAGGCCGGTGATACCGCCGACGATGAAGTTGTCACCGAGGTACATCACGAAGTCGTCGTCGCCGAGGTAGTCCCGGGCGATCAGTACCGCGTGGGCCAGCCCGAGGGGCCGCTCCTGGGGGATGTAGGTGACGTTCAGGCCGAACTTCGACCCGTCACCCACCGCTTCCTCGATCTCGTCGGCCGTGTCCCCGACGATCATGCCCACGTCGGTGATGCCGGCCTCGGCTATCGATTCCAGCCCGTAGAAGAGCACGGCCTTGTTGGCCACTGGCACCAGTTGTTTGGCCGACGTGTGTGTGATCGGCCTCAGTCTTGTTCCTGCGCCGCCGGACAGCACGAGAGCCTTCATTCGGCTCACCTTAGTGCCGATCCGGCGGATGTGAACATCACTTCTTCAGTTGTCGACGCCCGGAGTTGATCAGCTCGTCACCGCGCGGCCTCGTGGGAACCGTCAGTCCTCGCCCCTGACGATGTTCCAGTCCGGCTCGGAGCGCGCGGGCCGGGTGGCGGCCCGGTCCTCGACGGCGGGGAGGCAGGTCCGCAGCGCGGCCTTGCCGCGCAGGCGGCGTGCTCTCGACCAGCCGGTCTCGGGCCGACGGACGGGCTTGTCACTGGTGTCCATGGTCGTCACGACACATCATCTTCCTTCTGCATCCGCTGTTTGTTCGAGTCCCCCGGAACAAACCGAACAAACCCGGGACCGTGACGCCGCGCACCTGCGACGGCCGAACTTCCCTGCGCCCTGAGGCTGTTCGTGGGCGCACACAGGACGGTCCCGCGCCCGGTGTGCGCGGGACCGTGCGGAACGGCGCGGGTGTCAGGTGTTGGGACGGGCGGCGCTGATGTCGCCAAGGGCCGAGTCCGGGTCCCGTTCCATGGCCATGTCCCCCAGGGAGACGATGCCCACGGGGCGTCCGTGGTCGACGACCGGGATACGTCGTACGGAGTGCTCGCGCATCAGCTCCACCGCCTGGCCCAGGTCCTCGTCCGGGCTGACGGTGACCACCTCGTCACTGCACGCGCCGGCCACGGCGGTCCGCTCGGGGTCGCCGCCCTGGCTGATCGACCGGACCACCAGGTCACGGTCGGTGACCACGCCACGCAGATCGTCGCCGTCCGTCACCAGGACGACCCCGAGGTCCTCGTCGCGCATGATGCGGGCCACCTCGGCGACGGATGTCTGCGGCTCGACCGTGGCCGGATCGCTGGTCATGATGTCGCGGACATGCTGAGCCATGACGTTCCTCTTCCTTCGGCTCTTGCGGGTTCTCCGTCTTGCGCCGCCCGGGTACCCGGTGATCCGGCCTGGTCACCCGGTGCTCGGGAGAGTCGTTCACCGCCCCAGCACCAGCTCCGCCCACACCTGCTTGCCGCCGCTGACCGGCAGGGTGCCCCAGGTCGCGGAGAGGGCCTCGACGAGGAGAATGCCGCGGCCGCCCGTGGCCTCCCAGCCGATGCTGGTCGGCCGGACCGGCGAGCGGGGTGAGGCGTCGGCGATGGCGACGCGCAGGCGGTTGTTGACGAGGGTGAGGTCCATGCGGACCCGGCCGTCGGTGTGGACGAGGGCGTTGGTGACGAGTTCGGAGACGACGAGGAGGACGGCGTCGATGTCTTCGGTGACGCCCCAGGAGCGCAGGGTGCGCCGGGCGAAGCGGCGGGCGTGCCCGACCGCCTGCGGCACCCGCCACACCGTCCAGCTCTCCCGCAGCGGGCGCAGCTCCATGCCGTCGTAGCGCAGCAGGAGCAGGGCGACGTCGTCGCTGCGCGGGGCGTTGCCGAGGAGGTCGTCGGCGACCAGCCCCGGGTCGCCGGGGGCCGCGGCGGCCAGCTGCCCGGCGAGGCGGTCCATGCCCTCGTCGATGTCGGCGTCGGGCGTCTCGACGAGCCCGTCGGTGACAAGGGCGATCAGGGTGCCGGGTGGGAGCCGCAGCGGGCTCATCGGGAAGTCGGCCCGGGTGATCACGCCGAGAGGCGGGCCGCCTTCGGCCTCGGCGATCTCCGTCGTGCCGTCGGGGTACCGCAGTACCGGCGGGAGGTGCCCGGCGCGCACGCACCATGCGGCACCCTCCTCCAGGTCGATGTCGACGTAGGCACAGGTGGCGAACAGGTCGCTGTCCATGTCCATGAGGAGCCGGTTGGCGTGCGCGACCACCACGTCCGGCGGGTGCCCCTCGACGGCGTAGGCGCGCAGCGCGGTCCGCATCTGGCCCATCAGGGTGGCGGCGCCCGCGCTGTGGCCCTGGACGTCGCCGATGACGAGGGCCACATGGTTGTCGGGCAGCGGAATGACGTCGTACCAGTCGCCGCCGAGTTCCAGCCCGGCGGTGCTGGGCAGGTAGCGGGCGACGGCCATCGCGCCCGGCAGCGCGGGCAGGCGGCGCGGGAGGAGCTGGCGCTGGAGCATGCCGACGAGTTCGTGTTCGGCGTCGAAGGCGCGGGCCCGCATGAGCGCCTGTCCGGCGAGGCCCGCGCAGGCGGTGAGCAGGGAACGCTCGTCGGAGCCGAAGTCGTGCGGGCTGTCCCAGCCGATCAGGCAGATCCCGGCCATGCGGTTACCGGCGGGCAGCGGCAGGACGGCCAGACCGCCGGGGCCGACCTCCGCCAAGGCGCGCTCCAAGGGGCTCCCGGCGGGCCAGATCCGGGCGCGGCCCTCGCGCAGGGCGGCGGCGAGGGTCGGCATGGCGCGCACGGGCGCGTCGGGCCACTCGGAACGCCATTCCGCGCGCCACAGCTCAGGCCACGCCTCGGGTTCGGGCGGATCGAGAACGGTGACGACCAGCCGGTCGGCCTCCAGCTCGGCGAGTGCGATCCGGTCGGCCCTGAGGGGCCGGCGCAGCGCGGCGATCACGGCCTTGCCGACATCGCGGACGGTGACGGCGGTGGCCAGCGCGGCGGCCAGGCGCTGGACGCGGACCACGTCGGTGACGTCGGAGCGCAGCGTGGAGGCGTCGGCGACGGTGCCGACGAGCCGGGCGGGGCGGCCCTCCCCGCCGGGCAGGAGCCGCCCGCGCAGCCGGAGCCACTTGGGCGGCCCGGCGGGCTGGAGCACCCGGAACTCCAGCTCCCGGTCCCCGATCGACATGTGGTCGGCCTCCACCACGGACATCAGCGAGGGCAGGTCCTCCGGCACGGTGTGGCCCAGGAGCGTCTCGACCCGGCCGTCGAACTCCACGGGGTCGAGGCCGAACAGGTCCAGCAGGTCGTCGCCGACCCGGACGCGGCCGCTGTCCATGGCGAGGGTGAAGGCGCCCGGTGGCAGTTCACCACCCTCGGTGGGCGCGG
The DNA here is from genome assembly GCF_000717875.1 of Streptomyces sp. NRRL S-455. GTDB lineage: Bacteria > Actinomycetota > Actinomycetes > Streptomycetales > Streptomycetaceae > Streptomyces. The sequence continues at coordinate 158,999 of NZ_JOCT01000027.1, read as the reverse complement.
CCGGGGTGGGGAAGGCGACCGCGTCGGAGACGAGTCCGAGGCACTCGCGGTCTTCGGTGTCGAACCCGTCGGGGTGCTCGCTCACGGCGAGGAGACAGCCGCCGCCGTCCCCCTGTACGGGCAGGGCCACCAGGTGGAACTCCCGGGAGGGCACGCGTCGCGCCTGGACGTGCGCGGCGAGCTCCCGCGGCCCCAGCGACACCGGCCGTCCGTCGCGGTGGGCCGCGGCGACCGGGGACCGGCCGTTGCGGGGGTAGCTGTCGCGCAGCCCGTACAGCGTCCGCGGTACCCCGGCCGACTCCACCAGGCACAGCAGCTCACCGTCCTCGCTGGGCACGTACACGGCGACGAAGGCCGCACCGGCGAAGACGAGAGCCTGTTCGAGGACGCGGCGCACCCGTTCGGGTGACTCCTGGTCGATCGCGATCGCTCTGAGGGCACCTTCGGCACGCAGCGATCGCGTTCCGCGTGCCTGGGCGCCCTCACTGACCACGTTGGCCATTACAGCGCTTATGAGACACCTGCGCAGCCCCTGTGACCATTCCGTGGAGCCGCCCCACCTCGCGATCGAAACGGCATCGAACATGTCTTTACGCATGCGTTCCGCACGGTGGTCTCGTGACAGCCATGACTGTTGGTGCCCGTCGCCTGGCTGGAAAGCTCGGTGCCCGTCACGGAGGGGGACGCATGGACAAGCGGTACGAGGTGTACGCGCTCGCCGACCGGCATTTCTACGAGACGCCGGACCGGCTGGCGGGGAGCGGGCAGGGGACAGCCGCGCACCTCTACGAGACGGCCGGCCGGCCGGTGCCCGAGGGCTGGGAGGCGGCCCGGATCGGCGACTGGCTGACGATGACGCCGCTCGGCACGGACGGCGAGCCGCTGCCCGGCCCGGCGCAGGGCTGGAAGATCCATGCCTCGGCCACCCGGGCGAACGCGGAGAAGATCGCCGGGATCGTGTGGGACTACTGCGTCGAGCGGCGCGTCCCCTTCAAGTTCGTGCCGGGTCCGCACCTGCTGCACCTGCGCAACACGAAGTACGCGCCCCGGGACGGCAGCGGCAAGTTCGTCACCGTCTATCCGGCCGACGAGGAGCAGCTGCGCGAGGTGTTGTGCGAGCTGGGCGCGCTGCTGGAGGGGTTCGAGGGGCCGTACATCCTCACGGACCTGCGCTGGGGGGAGGGTCCGCTGTACGTCCGCTACGGCGCCTTCGCGCGCTCCTTCGTGGTGGACGAGCGGGGCTCGCTGGTGCCGGCGGTGCGGGACGGCGAGGGGCGGCTGGTGCCGGACCGGCGGTCGCCGTCCTTCCAGGTGCCGGAGTGGGTGACGCTGCCGGCGTTCCTGCAGCCGCATCTGGACGCGCGCAACACCACGACGGTCGGTGAGCTGCCGTACCGCATCGAGAAGGCGCTGCACTTCTCCAACGGCGGCGGTGTGTACGCGGGCACCGACACCCGCGACGGGCGCAAGGTCGTGCTGAAGGAGGGCCGGCCGCACGCGGGGCTGGCCTCGGACGGCGCCGACGCGGTCGCCCGTCTGGAGCGGGAGAAGCGGGCGCTGGAGCGGGTCGCCGGGACCGGGGTGGTCCCGGAGGTGCGCGACTGGTTCGAACTCGGCGGGCACCGCTTCCTGGTGATGGACTTCCTCGAGGGCCGTCCGCTCAACTCGTTCTTCGCGGAGCGGCATCCGCTGCTCGTCCAGGACCCCGACCCGGGGGCCGTCGCCTCCTACACGGCGTGGGCGCTGCGCATCCACCGCAGGGTGGAGGAGGCCGTCGCGGCGGTGCACGCGCGCGGCATCGTCTTCAACGACCTGCACGTCTTCAACATCATGGTCGGCCCGGACGAGGAGTCGGTCTTCCTGCTCGACTTCGAGGCCGCGGCGCCCGCCGAGGAGAACGGCCGTCAGGTCGTCGCCCACCCCGGCTTCTTCGCACCGCCGGACCGCCGGGGCGCCGATGTCGACCGCTATGCGCTGGCCTGTCTGCGGCTGGCCCTGTTCATGCCCGTGACCACGCTCTTCGTGGTCGACCGCGGGAAGGCGGCGCATCTGGCGGAGGTGATCTCCCAGGAGTTCCCGGACGTGCCGCGGGAGTTCCTCGACGAGGCGGTCGCGGAGATCACCCGGGAGGTGTCCGGCCGTACCGTGGCCGCCCCCTCTTCACCGGTGGACCCCGGCGACTGGCCGTACAGCCGCGACTCGATGGTCAAGGCGATCCTCGCCTCGGCCACCCCGGAGCGCGAGGACCGGCTCTTCCCCGGCGACGTCGCCCAGTTCTCCGACGGCGGAGGGCTCGGCATCGCCCACGGCGCGGCCGGGGTGCTGTACGCGCTGGACGCGATCGGCGCCGAGCGGTACGAGGAGGGCGAGCGCTGGTTGCTGGCCCGGACGGCTCCGGCTCCGGTCGGTACGCCCCTCGGCCTGTACGACGGGCTCGCGGGCGTCGCCCTGGTCCTGGACCGGCTCGGCCACCGGCAGCGGGCGCTGGACCTGGTCGAGGGCATCCTCGCGGAACGCTGGCAGAACCTCTCCTCCGACCTGCACGGCGGACTGGCCGGACTCGGTCTCGTCCTGGGCGAACTGGCCCGCACCACCGGCGAGACGGAGCTGCGCGAGCGGGCCGACGAGGCCGCGCGGATCCTCGCCGGACGGCTCACCGAGCCGCTCCCGGCCACACCACGGCGGCGCGCCGGACTCCTGCGCGGCGCGACGGGCTCCGCGCTGCTGATGCTGCGGCAGTACGAGTGGACCGGCCGGGCGGCATGGCTGGAGGCGGCGGCCGTCGCCCTGCGCCGGGACCTGGAGTCCTGCGTGACCCGCGAGGGCGGGGAGCTGGAGGTCGACGAGGGCTGGCGGACCCTGCCCTACCTCGGTGACGGCAGCGCGGGGCTGGGCATGGTCCTCGACGACCTCGTGGCTCACGCCCCGGACACCGCGGGAGAGTTCGAGGCCGCCCGCTCCGGCGTGCTCACCGCGGCCACCTCCCGCTTCTACGCGCAGCCCGGTCTCTTCCAGGGCCGCGCCGGAATGGTCCTGCACCTCAGCCGCACCACCACGCCGGGCGCCACCGCGGACCGGCTGGCCGGGCAGATCGCCGGACTCGGCTGGTTCGCGATGGCTTATGAGGGCCAACTGGCCTTCCCCGGCCACCAGATGATGCGGCTCTCCATGGATCTCGCCACCGGAACGGCAGGGTGCCTGCTGGCACTCGGCGCGGCCCTCGACCCGGCGACCGACGCCCACCTGCCGTTCCTCCCGCCGCCGAACCGGCGGCACCCACAGACGCGGTTCCGCCGTCCGGCGGAGTCGTGACACAACCCCGTCCCCACGGATGACCACGGACGGACAACCAACGGAAGGACACACCATGGCACTTCTCGACCTGCAGACGATCGAGACCGAGGAGCGGACCGAGGGCGGCGGCGGCGCCAGCACGGTGAGCCTGCTCTCCTGCATCAGCGCGGCGAGCGTCATGCTCTGTCTCTGACCGCGTCTGCGGCAGGGTTCCGGGCGGTTCCCTCCCTTCGGGGAGGGGCCGCCCGGGGCCCGTCCCGTCTCACGAAAGGCCCGTATGACGACGCGTGCCGACGACGACCCGGCGGCCGGACACGCGCGCACGCTGCTGCGTGCGGCCACCCGGCACAGCGGGGCCCGCTGTGTGGCGCTGTGTCTGGTGAGCATCACCGCGACCGTTGCCGGACTGCTGCTGCCTGCCGCGCTGGGCCGGGCCCTCGACCTGCTGCTGGCGCACGCCCCCGCGACCCGCTGGGTGCTGTACTGCGCCGGTCTCGTGCTGCTGCTCGCCGTGCTGGACGCGGCCCAGACCGTGCTCACCGGCACCGTCGACGCCCGAAGCACCGCGTGGCTGCGCCGCCGGCTGACCGGGCACGTCCTGGGCGTCGGCCCCCGGGCCGCGGACCGTTTCGGCTCCGGAGACCTCGTCGCACGCCTGGTCGGCAACGCCGCCGAGGCGGGAACCACTCCCGCTGCCCGCGCGGCGCTGCTCGCCGCCCTCGCCGGCCCCGTCGGCGGTGTGATCGCCCTCGGACTGATCGACTGGCGCCTCGCGGCCGTCTTCGTCGCCGGCGCCCCCGTACTGGCTCTTCTGCTGCGGGCCGTCGCTCGTGGCACGACGGAGAGCGCCACGCGCTACCAGCAGGCCCAGGGCCGGATCGCGGCGGCGCTGGCGGAGGCCGTCGAGGGGGTCCGTACCGTCCGGGCGGCGGGTACGGAGGCCCGGGAGACGGCCCGGGTGCTGCGGCCCCTGCCCGGACTGTCCGAGGCCGGCCACCGCATGTGGCGGGTACAGGGGCGGGCCGCGGCACAGGCGGTCGCCGTGGCACCGCTGCTGCAGCTCGGGGTCGTCGCCGTGGCCGGGGTGCTGCTCACCCGGGACCGCCTGTCGGTGGGCGACGTGCTCGCGGCCTCGCGGTACGCGATGCTCGCGACGGGCGTCGGCGTGCTGGTCGGGCGCCTCGCCGGCCTGGCCCGGGCGCGGGCGGCGGCCCGCCGCCTCGGCGAGGTCGAGGCCGAGCCCGCCACCACGTTCGGCGCACGCCGCCTGCCCGACGGCCCCGGACGGCTGGAACTGCGCGGTGTGACCGCGCGGCGTGGCGGACGCACCGTGCTCGACGGAGTGGACCTCGTCGTACCGGGCGGCACCACCCTGGCCGTGGTCGGCCGGTCGGGCGCGGGCAAGTCGCTGCTGGCCGCGCTCGCCGGGCGGCTGTCCGACCCCGACGCGGGCGAGGTGCTCCTCGACGGGGTGCCGCTGCGCGAGCTGCCGCACGACGACCTGCGCCGTGCCGTCGGCTACGCCTTCGCCCGCCCGGCTCTGCTGGGCGCCACGGTCGGGCAGGCGATCGGCCTCGGACTGCCGGCCCCCTCCCCCGACCGGATCCGCCAGGCGGCGCGCAGGGCCCTCGCGGACGACTTCGTCCGCCGGCTCCCCGACGGATACGACACGGCCGTCGCCGATGCCCCGCGCTCCGGCGGCGAGTCCCAACGGCTCGGTCTTGCCCGGGCGTTCGCGCACGGCGGCCGTCTGCTCATCCTCGACGACGCCCTCTCCAGCCTGGACACCGTGACAGAACGCCACATCACCGACGCCCTCCTCGGCGACGGCCCGGACCGCACCCGGCTGCTGGTCGCCCACCGCAGCGCCGCGGCCGCCCGCGCCGACGCGGTGGCCTGGCTGGACGGAGGGCGGGTGCGGGCGGTGGGGCGGCACGCGGAGCTGTGGCGGTTCGCGGAGTACCGGGCGGTGTTCGGGGAGGGGACGGACTCCGCCGGAACCGGTGCCGAGAGGAGTGTGCCGGCATGAGGGCCACCGGTATTCCCGCCCGGGGCCTGCGCTTCCTGCTGGAGCGCCGTCGGGTCCTGCTGCGGCTCACCGCCTGGTCCGTGCTCGAGACCGGGCAGACGTTCCTCCTCGGGTACGGGCCCGCCCGCGCGCTGGACGACGGGTTCCTGCGGGGGCGGGCGGATGCCGGACTGGCCTGGCTGGCGGTGACGGGGCTCGGTGTCCTGATCGGCTCCTACGGGACCGCGCGGGTGTACGCCGCCGTCGCCGCACTGGTCGAACCGTTCCGGGACCGGCTCGTGGAGCGGGTGGTCTCCCGCGGGGTGCGTACCGGTGACGCGGGTTCCCTGTCGGGGCTCACCCAGCAGGTGGAGATCGCGCGGGACACCTTCGCGGGCCTGGTCATGGTGTCCCGCTCCTTCGTGTTCACCGCCGCGGGCGCGCTCGCCGGGCTGTTCACGCTCGCCCCGCCGCTGCTGCTGGTCGTGGGGCCGCCCCTGGCCGCCGGGGTGGTGCTGTTCGCGGCGACGCTGCGGCCGCTCGCCCGTCGGCAGGAGACGTTCCTCGTCGCGGACGAGGCCCTCGCCGGGCAGCTCGGTGCCGTCTGCCCGGGCCTGCGGGACATCGCGGCGACCGGCGCCGAGGCGCACATCGCCGCCGGCACCGGCGAACGGGTCGAGGCGGAGTTGCGTGCGGCACGCGCCCTGGCCCACTGGGGCGTGCTGCGGGTGACGTCCCTTGCGCTCGGCGGGCAGGTGCCGATCGTGCTGCTGCTGGCCACCGCCCCCTGGCTGCTGACCCACGGCGGCGTCACCACGGGCGCCCTGGTCGGTGCCCTCGCCTACGTCACCCAGTCCCTCCTGCCGGCCCTGCGCAACCTGATCCACGGCCTGGGCACCAGCGGCTCCCGCCTGACGGTGGTCCTGCGCAGGCTGGCGCCGACGGCCGCCGCCCCGGGCGCCGGAGATGCCGCCCGCCCGGGCGCGCCCGCCTCCCTCCCGGCGGCCGACGCTAACCACGGGGACACGCTCCGCCGGGACGACGCGCTCACCCTGGCCGACGCCGACAGCACCCACCCGGACGGGCCGCTCTCCCCGGCCGACGCCGACACGCCGCACACCGACACCACCCGCCCGGACAGGCCACTCACCCCCGCCGACGCCGACACCACCCACACCGACACCACCCACCCGAACCGGCCGCTCACCCCCGCCGACGCCGACACCACCCACACCGACACCACCCACCCGGACAGGCCGCTCTCCCCCACCGCCACCGACACGAACCGCACCGACACCACCCACCCGAACCGGCCGCTCTCCCCCACCGCCACCGACACGAACCGCACCGGCACCACCCACCCGGACGGCGGCCTCTGCCCGTCGGCCGCCCTGGACCGGCCTCGCAACGCCCCACCACGCCCCGAAGCTCCGGGCGGTGAGCCCGCCGTCGGCACGCCCCCCGCCCTCACCCTCACCTCCGTCACCTTCGCCTACGGTCCCGCCAGCACCCCCGTCGTCCAGGACCTCGGCCTCAGCCTCCCGCAGGGCTCGCACCTGGCCGTCGTGGGCCCGAGCGGCGCCGGCAAGTCCACGCTCACCGCCCTCGTCGCCGGGCTGCTCGCGCCCGACCGGGGCACGATCACGGTGGGCGGACACGCCGTGCCCGGGCCGGAGGCCGTCGCCGCACGCGTGCTCATCCCACAGGAGGCTTATGTCTTCGGCGGGACCCTGGCGGAGAACCTCGCGTACCTGCGCCCGGACCCGGTCCCCGAGGACGAGATGCTGGCCGCGGCCGAGACGGTCGGCCTCGCGCCGCTGGCCGACCGGCTCGGCGGCCTCGGCGCGCGGGTCGATCCGGCAGCACTGTCGGCCGGCGAGCGGCAGCTGGTCGCGCTGACCCGGGCCTACCTGTCGAACGCCCCGCTCGCCCTGCTCGACGAGGCGACCTGTCACCTGGACCCCGAGACGGAGGAGCGCGCGGAGCGGGCCTTCGCCGCGCGGCCGGGCGGGACCCTCGTGGTCGTCGCCCACCGCATCAGCTCCGCCCGCCGCGCCGGCCGTGTTCTGGTCATGGACGGCCCCAGCACCGCGTACGGCGGCCACCAGGAGCTGATGCGTTCCTCGGCGCTGTACCGGGACCTCGTCGGGAACTGGACGCCCGCGTCGTGCCGACGCCGGTCAGAGCCAGCCCTGGCCCTGCGAGATGCGGATCGCGTCGACACGGTTGCGGGCCCCGGTCTTGCGGGTGATGGCGGCCATGTAGTTGCGCACGGTCCCGTGGGACAGATGCAGGCTCCCGGCGATCTCCGCGATGGAGGCTCCCTCGGCCGCGAGGGATAACACGCTCAGTTCTCTGCGGGTCAGCGGCATCTCGGCCGCCTTGAGGAACCCGAAGCCCAGAGAGTCGTTGACGAAACGTTTCCCCTCGGCGACCGCTCGTATCCCGGCCAGCAGGTTCTCCGGCGAACCCTCCTTGTCGACGTAGCCGAGCGCCCCCGCCTCCGCCGCCCGCTTCAGCAGACCGGGCCGGTTCGCGGTGGCGAGCACCAGTAATCGCGGAGGTACCCGGTCCGGGCCGGGGCGGCACAGCTCGCCCAGCGGAGGGATGCCGTACGAGTCAGCGCACTCCAGGTCCGCCGCGCAGACGTCCGGCCGTACAGAACGCACCATGCCCGGCGCTCCGCTCCACGATGTGTCGTGCACCGCCAGATCGGACTCCCCCCGCAGCCACTCCGCCAGCACCGACCGCACGAGACACTCGTCGTGCACCAGAAGCACCCGGATCACTGCCACCCCCTCGGCTCGCCGTACGTTCTGTTGTCCTCTTGAGCGCGTTCCCCATTGTTCTTGATCGTGACCCTGCGTGGGCGTGAAGAACCGGCCATCGCGGTGCGCGGGGGCGCACGCATGGCGCCCATACGCCTTCCCGCGCTTCTACTTCGGCGGCATGAGTGGCGGGGTCGGGGGTATGTCGGCGCCTTCGACGAGGCCGCACAGTGTGACCGTCGGTAACCGGCAGCCGTCTCCGGTGGCGCTCGCCGTGCGCGACGGGCCGCGAGGGGGGAGATTTGTTCCTGGGCCAGGTCGCGCGGCCGTGCGAGGAGGTGGTCGGCGTGTCCGACGGGCAGTCGTCCGCGCAGGCGCCGGCAGCCGCCAGGACGCCGGTCGGCCGCCCCGTGCTGTCCCTCGCGCTGGCCTCGATGATGGACGAGGTGCACGCCCACTCGGGCGCGGTGTACCTGCTGTCGCCGGACCAGCCGGTGCTGGAGATGGCGGTGATGGCGGGGCTGCCCCGGGCGTTCGCGGCGCCCTGGGAGCGGGTGGGGCTGAGTGCGCCGCTCCCGGTCTCCGAAGCGGCGCGTGAGCGGCGGCTGGTGTGGGTCGGTGGCGAGGAGGAGATGGCCCGCCGCTATCCGCGGATCGCGGTGGTGCTGCCCTACCCCTTCGCACTGGCCGCGGTGCCGATCGCCACCGAGTCCACCGTGTACGGCGCGGTCTTCGTGACGTGGCCCGGCGCACATCCGCCGGAGCTGTCGGACCGGGAACGCGAGCATCTGATCGCGGCCTGCGGCCGGCTCGCGGTGCGGCTGGAGCGGGCCGCCGAGCACAGTGTCTCGCCGCACCCCGAAACCGATCTGCTCGCCGCGCCCCTGGTGGGCGGGATGGCCGGCACCCTGGGCACGGTCGAGGCGGCCCGGATGGTGAGCCGGCTGCCGTACGGGCTGGTCTCGCTGGATCTGCACGGGCGGATCGGCTTCGTCAACGCGGCGGCGGCCGAGCTGCTGAACGTCCCCGTCAGCCGGCTGCTCGGCACCCAGCTCTGGGCGTCGGTACCGTGGCTCAACGACCCGGTGTACGAGGACCGTTACCGGGCCGCGCTCCTGAGCCAGCACACCGCCTCGTTCGTGGCGCTGCGCCCGCCCGGCGAGTGGCTGTCGTTCCGGCTGTATCCGAGCACGACGGGCCTCAGCGTCCGGATCACCAGGTCCCGGGCCGTGTCGGAGATGAACCGGTCGGCCGCACCGCCGCCCGACGGGAAGCCGTCCCGGCTGGTCACGATGTCGCAGGTCCTGGACCTGGCCGGCGCGCTCACCGAGGCGGTGGGGGTGCAGGACGTGGTGCAGCTGGTCGCCGACGAGATCGCTCCGGCCGTGGGCAGCCAGGCCCTGGTCGTCCTGGGGTCGCAGGCGAACCGGCTGCGGGTGCTCGGGCATCGCGGGTACCGGGACGCGCACGTGGTGGAACGGTTCGACGGGATGCCGCTGTCCGAGTCCACCCCCGGCACGCAGGTGCTGCGCACGGGCGTGCCCGCGTTCTTCGAGTCGCAGCAAGAGCTCGAGCGTCTCTATCCCGCGCGGCTCGCGACGCCCGACGGGTTCGCCGCCTGGGCCTACCTGCCGCTGATCGCCCAGGGCCGGCCGGTGGGGACGTGCGTGCTCTCCTACGCCGAACCGCACCACTTCCCCACGGAGGAGCGGGTGGTGATGACCAGTATGGCCGGGCTGATCGCCCAGGCGCTGGAGCGGGCACTGCTCTACGACGCCAAGCACCGGCTCGCGCACGGTCTGCAGGAGGCGCTGCTGCCGCACTCCCTGCCGTCGCTGCCCGGCATCGAGGCGGCCGCCCGCTATGTGCCGGCCACGCAGGGCATGGACATCGGCGGCGACTTCTACGACCTGGTGGGCACCCAGGGCAAGGCGGCGGCGGTGATCGGGGACGTGCAGGGTCACAACGTCACGGCGGCCGGGCTGATGGGACAGGTCCGCACCGCGGTGCGCGCGTACACGGCGGTGGGTCAGGCACCCGAGGAGGTCATGCGCAGCACCAACCGGCTGCTGCTCGACCTGGAAGCCGACCTGTTCGCAAGCTGCCTGTATCTGCGCCTCGACCCGGCACACGGCCGGGCCGTGATGTCGCGGGCCGGTCATCCGCCGCCGCTGCTGAGACGGCCGGACGGACGGGTGCGCGTCCTCGACCTGGCCGGCGGACCGCTGCTGGGCGTCACCGCCTCGGCGGTGTACCCGACGACGGAGGTCGCCCTCACGCCCGGCTCGCTCCTCGTCCTCTACACGGACGGTCTGGTCGAATCCCCCGGCACGGACTTCGAGGAGGCCCTCGCGGACCTGGGCCGGCGGCTGACGGATGCCGGTGACCGGCCGCTGGACGAGCTGGCCGACAGCCTCGTCCACCAGGAGCGGCACCACAGGGACGGGGAGGAACGGCTCGACGACATCGCCTTGTTGCTGCTCAGGGCCCTCTAACGCCGGTGTGCCGGCCCGGTCCCGCCAGGAAGGGGGCGGAACCGGGCCGGCGTCATCGGACCGGCTGCCGACGTGCGGGGGTCAGCGGGACTCAGTCAGGCCGGAGTTGTCCTCGACGCCCTGACCCTGGCCCTGGCCCTGACCCTGGCCCTGGCCCTGGCCCTGACCGGCTCCGGCGCCCGCTTCCTCACCGGCCTGCTCGCCCGCACCGGCTTCCTGGCCGGCACCGGCCTCTTCGCCACCGGCCTGCTCACCAGCGCCGGCCTCTTCACCGGCACCGGCCTGCTCACCAGCGCCGGCCTCTTCACCGGCACCGGCACCGCCACCGGCGCCCGCGCCGCCACCGGCGCCGAGGGTCGCGCCGACCGCCTCCAGGGCCGTGGTGACCGGCTGGAAGAACGTCTCGCCGCCGACGGTGCAGTCACCGCTGCCGCCCGAGGTCAGTCCGATCGCGAGACCGTCCTGGGTGAACAGGGAGCCACCGCTGTCGCCGGGCTCGGCACAGACGTTGGTCTGGATGAGGCCCGTGACGGTGCCCTCGGGGTAGTTCACCGTGGCGTCGAGGCCGAGCACCTGACCGTCGGAGAGTCCGGTGGTGCTGCCCATCCGGAAGACCTCCTGGCCGACGGTCGCCTCCGCAGCCTCGGTGATCTGGACGGTCTGGTTGCCGGTGTTGACCTCGCTGGGCGCCTCGGTCGCCGGGTCGTCGTACTTCACGAGCGCGAAGTCACCGTCGCCCGGGAAGGTGGACTGGTCGACGGTGGCGATCGGCTGACCGCCCTGGGTGTCCGACCACTCGTTGCCGCCGAGGGTGCAGTGACCGGCCGTCAGGAACGCGGGCGAACCGTCGCCCGCCGTGACGTTGAAGCCGAGGGAGCAGCGCGAGCCGCCCGCGAAGATGGCGTCACCGCCCGAGACGAACGGCTTGAAGGTGCCCGCCGACTTCTTGATGGTGGCCATGCCGGAGCCGAGGCTCTGCACGGTGCTCTCCAGTCTGTCCCACTTGGCACCGGTCACGGTGCTGTCGGCGGTCACCAGGAGCTTGTTGGTGCGCGGGTCGATGGACCACGAGGTGCCCGCGATGGTCGCCTCGGACTTCAGCGTCGACGCCCCGTCCTGGAGCTCCGACCAGCTGTTCTCGACCTCGCGCACCTTCGCGCCGGCCGCCTTCGCCTGCACGATCACATTGTTGTTGTCGCCCGGTACGACGTTGACGACGAGCTGCTGGCTGTCGCTGTCGTAGTAGGAGCCGCCGAACGCCTCACCGAGGAGCCCGGAGAGCTGCGAGGCGAGATCCGAGGCGTCGCCCGCCTTCAGGGTCTTCGGCGCTGCCGCCGCGTCGCCGGACGAACCGTCCTGCGACGCGTTGGCGTTGGGGAGCAGGATCGCGGCCGCGCCGAGCGCCACCACGCTGCCCGCCGCTATCGCGGCCTTGCGCTTCGGAATTCGCTTGTGACTCAAACTTCTCTCCTCCTGGGGGACGGAGTACGTGCCGCCGTCCGGCAGCTGCTGGGGGGCGCCTGGATGGCTGTTGGTACGCACGGGCCGCGTGGGGCGTTCAATTCCGATTGCAAGTGATCCGTTCGCATCGCCGGATCAGCCAACTCCCGCTGCCTGCACACCGACCGCACGGTCTGCGACTGCGCTGGTCACAACGGTTGGGCCCGGAGGGCGGCCGCTCGACGACCGGTGGCGGCCCGTGGCCGGATGACGGCCTTTCAGCGGCCCGCCCGAACCCAACACCCCCGGACCGGGACAGTCCGTGTCCGTGCGGGAACGATCTGTCGCGATCGTCGAGTTGAATCCCGCCTCCAGCGAATCTCCACACCGAAAACGCAACCCGGTCACCGGACCGGGAGTTATCCACACGCCACTCGCGTCGGTCACGCCTTTGGGGCGGGAGTGCCGGATTCGCCGCCCCGAGGGACAAGGGATCGAATGAGCCGATGCCGTGGCGCATGTGAAGAACTCGCCACTGTAGCGTGCACACACCTGCACGCTTCGGTGCCGCTAATTCGCAAGTTGCCTGGTGAGACGCCTGGTTGATTGGAAGCCGTCGCCCGCAGCGTGCTTTGATCCATCGCACCGCGGGAGCCACGCCGGGCATTCGGAAACGGAAGTCCGGCGCTCGCGGTCGCGGCCGTCATCTGTCCCCCAGAGGGGGCCGCTCCCCCCTTATGAGATATCCATACGAAGGGAAGTTCCATCATGAACTCCACCCCCCAGGTTGAGACCGTCGAGATCGCCGACGCCGAGCTCGACGCCGTCTCCGGCGGCCTGTCCGTGAACGCCGTGAACACCCTCACCGACACGGTCAACGGCATCGCCCCGGTCTCCGGCGTGGTCGACACCGCCGTCGGCACCGTCGAGGGCGTCACCGGCCTGAACACGGCCCCGGTCGCCGGCCTGGTCTCCGGTCTCTGATCGAGCCTTGTGCCGTTGAGGCCCGGAACCGCAGCCGGCGGTTCCGGGTTCTTCGGGTGCCGTGACCCTTCCTGCCACGGCCTTCAGAACCTCTTCTACGGGTGAGGGAAGTTCCCTTGCAGTTCCGCCAACAGGCCCTCGCCAAGCTCCAGTCACCGGAGGAACTCGATCTCCCGGTACGTTTCGCCCGCCCGCAAGGCTGGCTCGTCCTCTCGGTGACGGTGGTCGCGATGGCGGCCGCGTCGGTGTGGGCGGTGACCGGCTCGGTGGCCTCCACCGTCAGCGCACCCGCCATCCTCACGCACGGGCAGGGCAGCTACCTCCTCCAGAGCCCGGTCGCGGGTCAGGTCACCGCGGTACTCGCCAAGCAGGGCGAGCAGTTGCCCGCCGGCTCCCCCGTGCTCAAGGTCCGTACCGCCAAGGGCGAAACGGTCGTCCGTACGCTCGACGCGGGCCGGGTCTCCGGGCTCGCCGCGACCGTCGGGCAGATCATCCAGACCGGCGCGAACGTCGCCGCCGTCGAGAAGGTCGCCCACACCAAGGACCCGTTGTACGCGACGGTCTACGTCCCCGCCGAGAACGCCGCCTCCATCCCCGACGACGCCGCCGTCGACCTGACGGTGCAGTCGGTGCCGACCCAGGAGTACGGCGTACTGCGCGGCCATGTGAAGTCGGTGGACCGCTCGGCCCAGTCTCCGCAGCAGATCGCCGCGTTCCTCGGGGACAGCCAACTCGGCGAGCAGTTCACCAAGAAGGGCAGGCCGGTGGCCGTGACGGTCCGGCTGGACAAGTCGTCCGCGACGAAGAGCGGCTACGCGTGGTCGTCCGCGGACGGGCCGCCGTACAAGCTGACCTCGATGACGATGGCCTCGGGTTCGATCCGGCTGGCCGACCAGCGGCCCGTCGACTGGCTGCTGCCATGAGCGCGACCGCACAGGAGACCCGGGGCAGGCGGCGTGCCGCCCCGCCGAAGCGCAAGGTGCCCAAGGGCAGGGCCAAGGCGGTGCGCACGCCCACCGTGCTCCAGATGGAGGCCGTGGAGTGCGGCGCCGCGTCCCTCGCGATGGTGCTCGGCCACTACGGCAAGCACGTCCCGCTGGAGGAGCTGCGCATCGCCTGCGGCGTCTCCCGGGACGGCTCGCGTGCCAGCAACCTCCTCAAGGCGGCCCGCTCCTACGGCCTGACGGCCAAGGGCATGCAGATGGACCTGGCCGCGCTCGCCGAGGTGAAGTCGCCGGCCGTCCTGTTCTGGGAGTTCAACCACTACGTCGTCTACGACGGCATGGGCCGCCGCTTCGGCCGCCGCGGCGTCTACATCAACGACCCCGGCAAGGGCCGCCGTTTCGTCCCCATGGAGGACTTCGACGGCAGCTTCACCGGTGTCGTGCTGGTCATGGAGCCCGGCGAGGACTTCACCCGGGGCGGCCGCAAGCCCGGTGTCCTGGGTGCGATGCCGGCCCGGCTGCGCGGCACCGCGGGCACGATGCCCGCCGCGGTGCTCGCGAGCCTGCTGCTGGTGGCGGTCGGCGCGGCCGTGCCCGCGCTCAGCCGTACGTACATCGACGAGTTCCTGATCGGTCATCAGACCTCGCTGCTCGGCGTGCTGTTCGCGTCGATGGCGGCGTGCGTGCTGCTCACGGTCGTGCTGACCTGGCTTCAGCAGGCCAACCTGCTGCGCGGCCGCATCATCTCGTCGACGCTGTCCAGCGCCCGCTTCCTGCGGCATCTGCTGCGGCTGCCGGTGACGTTCTTCTCGCAGCGCAGCCCGGCCGACCTGGTCCAGCGGCTCCAGTCCAACGACGCGGTCGCCGAGACCCTCTCCCGCGACCTCGCGGCGGCGGGAGTCGACGCGGTCGTGGTCGTGCTGTACGCGGTGCTCCTCTACACCTACGATCCGCAGCTGACGTTCGTCGGCATCGGCGTGGCGCTGCTGAACATCGTCGCCATGCGGGTCGTCGTACGGCTCCGGGCCACGCGCACCGCCAAGCTGCGCGCCGACACGGCACGGCTCACCAACACCGCCTACACCGGTCTGCAGCTGATCGAGACGATGAAGGCGACCGGCGGCGAGGACGGCTACTTCCGCAAGTGGGCCGGGCAGCACGCCACCACTCTGGAGGAACAGCAGCGACTCGGGGTGCCGAGCGCCTATCTCGGCGTCGTCGCGCCGACGCTCGCCACCCTCAACAGCGCGCTGATCCTGTGGATCGGCGGCATGCGGGCGGTCGAGGGCCACATCTCGGTCGGCCTGCTCGTCGCCTTCCAGGCCCTGGTCACCCGGTTCACCGCCCCGCTGACCCGGCTGAACGGTGTCGCGGGGCGCATCCAGGACTTCGCGGCGGACGTCGCCCGGCTGAAGGACGTGGAGAACTTCAAGGCCGACCCGCTCTACGGCCGCCCCGGCTCCGGCGAGTCGACGCGCCGGCTCCAGGGCCATGTCGAGCTGGAGAACATCACGTTCGGCTACAGCCCGCTGGACAAGCCCCTGCTCACCGGGTTCGACCTGACCGTCGGTCCTGGACAGCAGGTCGCGCTGGTCGGCGGCTCGGGCAGCGGCAAGTCCACGGTGTCGAGGCTGATCTCCGGCCTGTACGCGCCCTGGGAGGGCGTCATCCGCATCGACGGACAGCGCATCGAGGACATCCCGCGCGGGGCTCTGGCCGCTTCGGTCTCCTTCGTCGACCAGGAGGTGTTCCTCTTCGAGGGCACGGTCCGCGACAACGTGGCGCTGTGGGACCCGTCGATCCCCGACGAAGCGGTGGAGGACGCGCTGCGCGACGCCGCGCTGTACGACGTGATCATGCGCCGCCCGGGCGGCATCCACAGCAAGGTGGAGCAGGACGGCCGCAACTTCTCCGGCGGGCAGCGCCAGCGCCTGGAGATCGCCCGGGCGCTGGTGCGCCGACCGAGCATCCTGGTGCTCGACGAGGTGACGAGCGCCCTGGACGCGGAGACCGAACTGGTCGTGATGGACAACCTGCGCAAACGCGGCTGCGCCTGTGTGGTGATCGCCCACCGGCTCAGCACCGTCCGCGACAGCGACGAGATCGTCGTCCTCCAGCACGGCACGGTCGTGGAGCGGGGACGGCACGAGGAGCTGGTGGCGCGCGGCGGCGCGTACGCGACGCTGGTCAGGGAGCGGTGAGATGACGACCGTTCAGGGACATGAGGGCGACCTCGTCCTCACCGCGTTCGGGCAGATGGGCTCGCGTATCGACTGCGCCGGGTTCAACCGCCTGGACCTGGAGGGCCCGCAGGTGCTGTGGCTGGTCGCGGCGGGCGCCGTCGACCTGTTCGCGGTCGACGCCGGCCAGCAGGGCCACTGGCACCACCTCGGCCGCCTGGAGGCGGGCTCACTGGTGCTGGGCCCGGTCGCGGGACCCCAGCACACTCTGGTCGCCCGCCCGCTGCGGGACTGCGTGGTGCACCGCATCGGGCTGCGCGAGCTGTACCAGCCCGCCGACACGGCGACGTGGTCGTACGACGAGTACGGCAACCCGCAGTACGTGCCGCCGACGACGAGCCCGCTGGAGTACGCGCTCGCCCTCGGAGTGGGCCGCAGCCTCTCCATCCTCTTCCAGGCGCCGATGGCGACCGACCGGGCCGCGGCGCCCACCGACGACGACGTGTTCTGGATGCAGGTGCCGCCCGGCAGCGTGCAGTACGGCTCGCTGTACGGCGCGGAGGCGGCGGCCGATCTGCTGATGGACCCGGCGCTGTGGCAGAGCATGGTCGACCAGCAGTACCGGCTGCTGACCACCCTGGACCGCTGGATCGAGCAGCTGGAGCGCACCCACGAGGCACGGACGGCCGAGGGCATCAAAGCCGGTGAGGCGGTGCGTACCCAGGCCGACCGGACGCTGCTGGCCTCCATCGGCAAGCGGTCGTCCAAGCGCACGACCGCGGCCGACGCCGACGCCACGTACGCGGCGTGCAAGCTGGTCGCGCGGGCGGCCGGGATCACTCTGGCCGAGCCCGCCCAGAAGGGCACCGGCGGCGACCGGCTCGACCCGGTCGAACAGGTCGCCCTGGCCTCGCGCGTCCGTACTCGTGCCGTACGGCTCGAGGGGCGCTGGTGGCGGGACAACGCCGGGCCGCTGGTCGGCCACCGGGCCCTGTCGGGCGCGCCGGTGGCGTTGCTGTGGCGGCGCGGCGGATACGTGGCGGTCCATCCGTCGACGGGCCGGGAGACCCCGGTCGAGAAGGCAAACGCCGACGAGTTCGAACCGCGTGCGGTGATGTTCTACCGGCCGCTGCCCGAGCGGAGTCTGAGCCCGCTGAGGTTGCTGCGGTTCTGCCTGCAGGGCATGCGCGGTGACCTGGCGGGCCTGCTGATCAGCGGTCTGGTGACGGTGGCGATCGGTGCGCTGGTGCCCATCGCGACCGGCAAGGTGCTCGGCGAGTTCGTGCCGAAGGCGCAGACCGATCTGATCGTGCAGGTGTGCCTGGCGGTGATGCTCAGCAGTGTGGTGGCGGCGGCCTTCATGCTGTTGCAGAACATGACCATCCTGCGGCTGGAGGGCCGGATCGAGGCCACGCTCCAGCCGGCCGTGTGGGACCGGCTGCTCAGACTCCCGACGAGCTTCTTCACCGAACGCTCCACCGGCGAACTGGCCAGCGCGGCGATGGGCATCAGCTCGATCCGCAGGCTGCTGGCGGGGGTGGGGCCGACGGTCGCCCAGTCGGTGACGGTCGGGGCGATGAACCTCGGGCTGCTGCTGTGGTTCAGCGTGCCGATGGCGATGGCCGCGATCGGCATGCTCGTCGTCATCGCGGCCGTGTTCCTGGGGCTCGGTCTGTGGCAGGTGCGCTGGCAGCGGCGGCTGGTGGTGCTCTCCAACAAGCTGAACAACCAGGCGTTCCAGACGCTGCGCGGCCTGCCCAAGCTGCGGGTGGCCGCCGCCGAGAACTACGCGTACGCCGCTTGGGCCTCGGAGTTCGCGCGCAGCCGGGAGCTCCAGCAGAAGGTCGGCCGCATCAAGAACCTCACGGCGGTGCTGGGCGCGGTGTACCTGCCGCTGTGCACCCTGCTGATGTTCATGCTGCTGGCCGGTCCGGCCCGGGGCTCGATGTCGGCGGCCGCGTTCCTCACCTTCAACACCTCGGTGACGATGGTGCTGACCTCCGTCACGCAGCTGACCGGCTCGTTCGTCTCGGCGGTGGCGGCGCTGCCGCTGTTCGAGGAGATCAAGCCGGTGCTGGACGCGACACCCGAGGTGCGCACCGCGAGCACCCGGCCGGGTCCGCTGTCCGGGGCGCTCGAGGCACGGCGGCTGTCCTTCCGCTACTCGGACGACGGCCCCCTGGTCCTGGACGACGTGTCGTTCGAGGTGCGGCCGGGCGAGTTCGTGGCGGTCGTCGGCCCGAGCGGCTGCGGCAAGTCGACCCTGCTGCGGCTGCTGATCGGCTTCGACCGTCCGCTGTCGGGCAGCGTCCTCTACGACGGCCAGGACCTGGCCGCCCTCGACCAGTCGGCGGTGCGCCGCCAGTGCGGTGTGGTGCTGCAGCACGCGCAGCCGTTCACCGGCTCGATCCTGGACGTCATCTGCGGCACCGAGCCGTACACGCCGGAGGAGGCGATGGCCGCGGCCGAGATGGCCGGGCTCGCCGAGGACATCAAGCGGATGCCGATGGGCCTGCACACCATCGTCTCGGGCAGCGGCGCCGTCTCCGGCGGCCAGCGCCAGCGCCTGATGATCGCCCAGGCGCTGATCCGCCGGCCGCGCATCCTCTTCTTCGACGAGGCGACCAGCGCCCTCGACAACGAGACGCAGCGCACGGTCATCGAGAGCACCAAGGCCCTCAACGCCAGCCGGGTCGTCATCGCCCACCGGTTGTCGACGGTGCTGGACGCCGACCGGGTCGTGGTGATGGAGGAGGGCAAGGTCGTCCAGCAGGGACCGCCCGCCCAGCTGCTCGCCGACACGAACGGCCGGCTGCACGAGCTGGTGCGGCGACAGATGACCTGAGCGAGCCGTCCCGTTGGTCCGCCGCGTATTCGGGTACTCACCGGGGATGCGAATCAGCGTGGTGGACGTGGGATCGAAGACGGTCAGACTGGTGGTCGCGGACGCGGACGGTGGAGTACCTCTCCCGGTGCACACCGCCAAGTGGCGACTCAGGCTGTCCGAGCAGGTCACACCGGGGGGACCCATCCCGGAGCAGGCCGTGAAGCAACTGGTGCACGCGGTCGCGGAGGCGAGCAGGACCGCCTCCCGGTGGGGTGCGGCCGGGCCGCTGGCGTTCGCGACCGCCGTGGTGCGCAACGCACCCAACCGGCAGGAAGTGCTGCACACCGTCCGGGCCCGTACGGGCGTGGACCTGTGCACCCTGCCGGGCGAGGTCGAGGCGGAGCTGACGTTCCTCGGCGCCCGGCGCTGGATGGGCTGGCGGTCGGGGCCGCTCGCCCTGCTCGACATCGGGGGCGGCTCACTGGAAGTCGCCTTCGGGCGGGGCCGGTTGCCCGACTTCGTGGCGTCCCTGCCGCTCGGTGCGGGACGGCTCACCCACGAGTTCTTCCAGGACGAGGACCCGCCCTCGCCGGAGCGGGTGCGGGCGCTGCGCCGCAAGGTCCGGCATCAGCTGCGGGACGTCGCGGCACGGATCCGCTGGGAGGGTCCGCGCACCGCGGTCGCCACCTCCCGCACCTTCCAGCAGCTGGGCCGGCTGTGCGGCGCGGCTCCCGGACGTCACGGCCCGTTCGTGGACCGGCAGTTGCACCGCGCGGAGCTGCGCCGGGCGATCACCCGGCTGGGCGCGCTGCCCGCCGCCGAACGCGCGCGCCTGCCCGGCATATCCGCGCCGCGGGCCGCGCAGAGCCTGGCGGGGGCCGTGATCGGGCACACGGCGATGAAGCTGACCGGCATCAGTGCCGTCACGGTCTGCCCTTGGGCGATCCGCGAGGGCGTGCTGCTGCGGCACATCGAGGACGGCCCGTCCTGGTGGGCGGAGGTCACCCGCCACAGCGAGGAGGCGGCCCCTCCTGACCCGGTGCCGCTGCGCATCGCGGCCACCGCCTCCGGCTGATTGCGGCGGATCCGAACGAAAGTACGAAGCGGAAAGGAGAAACCCGTGTCCCAGGACAACGAACGCGCACACTCCGGCCAGCGGGACAAGCAGCCCGAGACGGCGCTCGGGGAGGTGCTGCGCGAGATCGAGGACGCCGAGAACCGCACGCGGGACACCGCTGAGCAGCGCCGCCACCGGGGCGAGGCCGGTGAGGCCATCACCCCGAACACGCGCGCCCAGGAGGAGTCCGAGGGGGAGCCGAAGAGGGGCTGACGGAGACCGGGGCGGCCCGGGCTCCCGCGGCGGCGGCCGCTCGGCCGCTGCTGCGGGGCCCGGGCCTTGCCGGTGACGGCCAGGACGACGCCGGGCGGGCCGCCGCCGTCCGGAGTGCCGGTGCCGGGCCGGAGGGTGACCGCGGGCTCCGGCCGGGTACCCGGCGCGCATGGAGCACGACCGTGAAGAACCAGCACTCGAAGAACCGGCCCTCCCGACCCCGCGCGGGCCGCTGAGCAGCGGCGTCGAGGCGTATCTGCGGGGCGCGGGCCGGCTGCCCAGCCTCGAGGACGTGGCCCGGGCCGACGTGTACGGGGAGGACCTCCAGCTCGCCCTGTACCTGTGCTACGAGCTGCACTACCGCGGTTTCGCGGGCGTGTCCCCCGATCGCGAGTGGGATCCCGACCTGCTGCGCACCCGGGCGGCGCTGGAACACCGCTTCCTCTCCGCGCTGCGCGGCGACGCCCGGGCCCACGACAGCGTGGACGAGGCGCTGGCGGAACTCCTGGTGGAACCCGTGGACGGCACGGGCGTCAGCCACTTCCTGCGCGACGAGGGCGAGCTGTGGCATCTGCGTGAGTACGCGGCCCAGCGGTCGCTGTACCACCTCAAGGAGGCGGACCCGCACGCCTGGGTGCTGCCCCGGCTGTCGGGCCGGGCGAAGGCGGCGATGGCGGCGGTGGAGTTCGACGAGTGGGGCGGTGGCCGCGCCGACCGCGTGCACGCCCGTCTGTTCGCCGACCTGATGACGGACCTCGGTCTGGACACCACGTACGGCCGCTACCTCGACGCGGCGTCCGCCGAGGCCCTGGTCACCGTGAACCTCATGTCCCTCTTCGGTCTGCACCGAGCCCTCAGGGGTGCCCTGGTCGGGCATTTCGCGACGGTGGAGATCACCTCGTCGCCGGGGTCACGGCGGCTGGCCGAGGCGATGCGCCGCACCGGCGCCGGGCCCGCCGCCGAGCACTTCTACGACGAGCATGTCGAGGCCGACGCGGTCCACGAACAGGTCGTGCGCCACGACGTCATCGGCGGCCTGCTGGAGCGGGAGCCGCACCTCGCACCGGACGTCGCCTTCGGCATCGACGCCACCGAGTTCGTGGAGGAGCGCTTCGGCGCCCGGCTGCTGGCCGACTGGCGTGCGTCCCGTTCGTCACTGCGTTCCCCACTTGCCCTGGAAATCGCCCATATCTCCTGAGGGCCGGGGTACCCGAGCGCCGTGAATCCACTGGTACCCCCGGGTGTGTACGCCCCTCAGGAGGACACCGAGCTGCTGGCCGGTGCGCTGTTCGACGAGCCGTTGCCCCCGGGCGCCGAGGTGCTCGACGTGGGCACCGGAACCGGTGCCCTGGCCCTGGAAGCCGCGCGCCGCGGCTTCCGCGTGACCGCCGTGGACGTGTCGCGGAGGGCGGTGTGGGCCGCACGCCTGAACGCCGCGCGAGCCGGGGTTCCGGTCCGTATCAGGCGCGGGAACCTTTTCGACCCCGTCCGCGGAGAGTCGTTCGGCCTGATCCTGGCCAACCCCCCGTACGTGCCGGCACCGGACGGCCCGGGACAGCCGCGCGGCGCGGCCCGTGCGTGGGACGCCGGCCATGACGGACGGCTGGTCGTGGACCGGATCTGCCGGGAGGCGCCCGCTCTGCTGCGCCCCGGCGGAGTGCTGCTGCTGGTGCAGTCGGCGCTCAGCACCCCGGACGTGACCGTGCAGCATCTGCGTGCCGCCGGCCTGAAGGCCGCGGTGACCCGGCGCCGCAGGATCGCGTTCGGTCCGGTGCTGCGCGGCCGGGAGCGCTGGCTGCGGGAGCGGGGGCTGCTGGATGCCGCCGAGAACAACGAAGAGCTGGTGGTGGTCCGTGCCGAACTCCCCGTCTGACCGGCCCGCGGCTCCGCGTCGTATCAGCGTCCAGCGCAAGGGTCCGCTGCTGGTGGAGGGCCCGGTGGAGGTGGAACTGGAGGACGGTTCCGTCGTCACCTCCGACCGCTTCCGCGTGGCCCTGTGCACCTGCCGGCGCAGCCGGCGGTATCCCTGGTGCGACACGAGCCACCGCGACCGGGCCTGATCGCCGTAGGCCTGTCGGCATGAAGGCCTGAAAAGGCTTGGAAGCCCAGGGGCCGGCGGGCGGCCCCACTCCGCCCGCCGGCCCCCTTGTACGAGATCGCGGGTCCCCGCGACGGCGGCCCGGCTCCCCAGCCTCGAGCCGCCGTGTCCGCACGGGAACGGCACGATCCCGGCCCTAGAACGCGAAGACGCCGGATCCGTGGGCGTTCTTCACGCAGTCATTGGAGAACACGCGCTCATAGGAGAGCCTCTGCCCCTGCCAGACACCGTCGACGGTGACGACCACGGGGTCGTACTGCTTGGTACACACCGCGCCCTCGCCCGCGGTCAGGGCATGGATGTCGCCGCCCACGCCGCGCAGTTCCGCGCAGGCCGAGCCGGCGACCGGGTGGGTGCCGGAGGGCGCCGGGAAACAGGTCAGGGTGACCGCGCGTTCCGGAGTCGCGTCGGCCGCGCTCTCACCGTGGCCCACCGTGAGGACGAGGGCCGACGGGGCGTAGAGCGCGGTGGGGGCCTGATCAGGGTCGGCGAGCGCGGCCCCGGAGAGGGGTCCGCAGACGGCGGTGGCCGTCAGGCCGAGGGTCATGGCCCAGCGCGCGGTGTTCCGCATTGTGTGCATCCTTCCGCTCGATGACAGGGTGTGCCGGCCCGTGCTCGATCGGTGCCCGGAACGGCGAGCGCGAGTCTGCCGAGTCCGTCGCCGAAACACACATCGACCCCATCGGTTTCAGTAACCTTGTGTGTTGAATCAGTGGCGCGAAGTTACAGAATCCGCATGGCCGAAGCGCCGTAACTGCACGGTCTCCGGGGGCGGGATGCGGCCAGATGGCCGATTTCCGCGCGCTCGTTAATAGGCCTGAAACATTCCGATTCCGCTCTGAGCCGACCGCTCCGCAACCCCTTGTGTTCATGTTCCGGCCGAGTAATCGTCATTACATGATTACTCATGAGCAGAGAGAGAAGCTGCGCGGCTGGTTCGCCGGTCGCCTTCCCGACGACCTCTTCGAGGAGCTGACCGAGATCACGGTCGACCGCGAGGAGATCACGGTGATCGGCCGCATCCCCGAACCCCGGCTGACCGAGGACGCCCCGGCCGCCGAACGGGAGGCGGCCCTGGACAGCCGGGTGCAGGAGTTCCGGGAACGCACGCGTGAGGACCGGATGGCCGTGGCCCGGGAGGCCGAGCACCGGTTCGGCCGGAAGGTGTCCTGGGGTGTGGAGTGCGGCGGGCGGCGCGCACTCTTCACGCATGTGGCCGCACCCGTCATGACGCGGCTGCGCCAGCCGGAGCGCCAGGTCCTCGACACCCTGATCGCCGGCGGCGTCGCCCGCAGTCGCAGTGACGCGCTGGCCTGGTGCGTGCGCCTCGTCCAGCGTCACACCGACGACTGGCTCGCGGAGTTGCGCGACTCCCTGGAGCACGTGCGGCGGGTACGGGCCCAGGGACCGGACACCGGGCCGGACCACGCGCCGCACGCGGACGACGAGTGACCGACGGCATCCGCGTGCCACCGCACACCCCGGCGCCGGCGGGCACTGTCAGACCCGTCGGCTAAGTTGCCGGCATTACCAACTTCGTACTGGTGGCGGGAACTTGGCTCGGGGCGTGGGCGTGGGACGAGGTGGCCGCGGAGTTGCGCGGAGCCGGGCACGGCGTACACGCGCTGACGCTGTCGGGTCTCGCCGAGAAGCAGGACACACAGCCCGCCGGGCAGCAGACGCACGTCCGGGACATCGTCGACGAGGTGGGACGCCTCGGCCTCCGGGACGTCGTCATGGTCGGGCACAGCTACGCGGGCATACCGGTCGGGCAGGCCGCCCAGCGGATCGGTGACCGGCTGCGACGTGTGGTGTTCGTCGACGCGAACGCGCCGGTGGACGGTGAGTCGTTCCTGTCCGGCTGGCCGAGCGACCACGTGCGGCAGGCGATCGCCGATCACGACGGGTACTGGCCGCCGCTCGGCGCGCCGGACTACGCGGGGCAGGGCCTGACGGACGAGCAGATCGCCCGGATCGTCGAGGGGTCGACTCCGCACCCCGGTGTCACGCTCACCGAACCGGCCGTGCTCACCCGACCGCTCGGCGAGCTGCCGGCGACGTACGTGAAGTGCCTCCTCGACGGGGACGAGCCGATGCCGGCGGTGGCCGAACTCCTCAAGAGCGACCGGTGGGAGCTGGTGGAGCTGGACACGGGCCACTGGCCGATGTTCTCGCAACCGCACGCGCTCGCCCGCGTGCTGCACGCGGCGGCGGTGGCCGGACCCTGACCCGCCGCCGCGCATACCGCTCGGTATCGTCGGCTCGACGGCACGGTCTCGACGAGGAGACGACGAGAGGCGGTTGCGTACGGTGGCCAGGCACTGGGCGGACTTCCAGTACGAGATCTATCTGAACGGGATGGCGGGCGCCGTACCACGGCTGCCCACCGACCTGACCCGGCTGGAGGAGCTGACCGAGCGGAGGCTCGGGCCCGGACCGGTCGGCTATGTGGCGGGCAGCGCGGGCGACGGCAGCACCGCCCGCGCCAACCGGTCGGCCCTGGAGCGCCTCCGCATCGTGCCGCGCGTGCTGCGGGACGTGCACGAGCGGGACCTGTCGGTGGAGGTGCTGGGCCGTGCCCTGCCGGCTCCACTGGCGCTGGCCCCCGTCGGCGTGCTGTCGATCATGCACCCCGACGCCGAGTGCGCCGCGGCCCGGGCCGCCGCCGCGCAGGGCGTGCCCTTCGTCCTGTCGTCCGCGTCGAGTACGCCCATGGAGCAGGTGGCCGAGGCGATGGGCGACGCCGAGCGGTGGTTCCAGCTGTACTGGCCCAGGGACCCGGAGGTGGCCCGCAGTTTCCTGGCCCGGGCGAAAGCCGCCGGGTTCAGCGTGCTCGTCGTCACTCTGGACACACCGTTGCTGGCGTGGCGGCCGCGCGATCTCGACCAGGCCTATCTGCCGTTCCTGCACGGTGTGGGCACGGCCAACTACTTCTCCGACCCGGCCTTCCAGGCCGGCCTGGCCAAGCCGGTGCACGAGGACCCGAACGCGGCCGTGATGCACTTCGTCGGGATGTTCGCCGATCCGGCCAAGACCTGGCCGGACCTGACGTTCCTGCGGGAGAACTGGGACGGCCCGATCGTCCTCAAGGGCATCCTCCACCCGGACGACGCCCGGCAGGCGGTGGAGGCGGGCATGGACGGCCTCGTCGTCTCCAACCACGGTGGGCGTCAGGTGGCCGGTTCCGTCGCGGCGGCCGACGCGCTGCCCGGCGTGGTGGAGGCCGTCGGTGACCGGCTCACCGTCCTCTTCGACAGCGGCGTGCGCACCGGCGACGACATCTTCAAGGCACTGGCCCTCGGCGCCCGCGCCGTCCTCGTCGGTCGCCCCTACGTCTACGGCCTCGGCCTCGACGGCCGGCCCGGCGTCGAACACGTCATCCGCTGCCTCCTGGCCGAGCTCGACCTCACCCTGGCCCTGTCCGGCCATGCCACACCGGGCACGATCGGGCCGGCCGACCTCACGGCAGAGCCGGGCTGAGACGTCACGGGCGTCTCAGCCCGGCTCGGGCCTCTCAGCCCTTCGGCAACGTCACCTGCCGAGCCGTGGGCGCCTCGTCCTCCGCGATCGACAGGGAATCCGCCGCCGTCGGCACGGGCTCCGGCTGCCAGCGCTGCGCGTCGGAGCGGTCGCGGACCTTGACGACGACGTCGGCGTCCGGATCGTCGTTGGTGGAGGTGAGGGCGAGCTGCTCGTCCCAACGGGGCAGCAACTCCCCTCGTACGGTCAGGTCGTAGCGCACGTCGTCGCCCCGCTCGGCGTCCTCCTCGGCGCAGGTGCCGAGGACGACGACGCCGGCGTCCTTGTGCGAGTCCAGGCACAGCCCGGGATCGGCGACACTGCGCAGCAGCCCGTCGTTCTCGTACGTCCACTGCTGGGTCCACACCGTCGAACACTCCGCCAGCTTCGTCCCCGAGCCCTCCTTCGGCCGGTCCCGGACGTCGAGGCACAGGTCGGCACCGGCGTTGCGCAGCCGCGTCACGACCGGTGCCGTGGGAAGCACGGCCGTGCCCGGCGGCGTCACGGATTCGGTGCCGCCCTCGCCGGCCGCGCTGTTGGAGCCCGCCGGGTCGGCATGGCCGCCGTCGTACGACGACGCGCTGATGACGAGCACGGTCGCCAGCACCCCTGCCGACACCGCGCCGACGCCCGAGAGCAGCGCCCGGGAGGAGCGCAGTGCGTCAGGCAGCCGTGCGCCCGGAACCCTGCGTACGGGTACGGGGATCCTGGACAGCAGGCGGTGCCGTCCGATACCGGGCCGTCCGTCGCCCCGTCGCCCGCCACCGCGCCGGCCGGCGCGTCCGCCGCGCGTGCCGTGCGAGGCGCGGCCCGGACGCGAGTCGAGGTAGCGGCGCGCACCCCAGCCGAGCACCGCCTCAGCGATCAGCGGGCCCAGCGCGCCCTCGAAATGGCTCAGTTGTTCAGCGGCGTTCCGGCAGTAGCGGCACTCCGCCAGGTGATCCTGAACGTCGGGCAGCAGTGCGCCGCCCCGGCGGATCGGCACGTCGAGGAGGCGGTTGTAGAACCGGCAATCCTGGGTCGGTGCGAGTTCACGATGGGCATGTACACAGCCCTCGCGGAATTTGTCACGCGCCTGTTCGAGCGCGGCCGCCGCGATGTCGGTGTCCATGCCCAGGAGACCGGCGGGGACGCTTAAAGGATCTGCCTCGACCTCGACATGCCACAGCAAACAGCGCGCGGCTGCGGGAAGTGCCTGAAATGCCCGCTCCGCGAGGACGCGATTTTCGGGCGTCATGGACGTCGCCGCCCGCAGCCCGCGCCCGCCGGCGGGTTTCTGCAACGCGGGCAGGACCGCGGATATTCGCTCGTCACCGGACCACTCACGGATCGTGTCGCGCACGGTCACCAGAAGGGCCGGGCGCAGTGCGACGGCCGACTCGCCGAAGGCGAGTCGGTTGAGGGTCCGGTGGAAGGCGGTCCCGGTGACCATCGCGGCGACCTGCGCCGACGAGGCGAGACAGATGACCGCGTAGTCGTGCACCGGCTGCCAGTGCCGCGCCATCAGCAGCGCGACGGAGTGGGCGGCGACCTCGCCCTCCGGGCTGCCTCTGAGCGGCGCGGCGAGGGATTCGTCGGAGTCCCCGGGATCCCCGCCGGGCGGGGGATACGGGGGACGAGGGGGGTGGGGGGTGGGCACTGAGAGGTTCCTTCCCACGCGTGTGACACACAGAAGTCCTGACGCCGAAAAAGGAGCCCGGTTGGTGCTTACCTCTTTGGCGCGGCGCGGGAGGTGCGAATTCACCGACGGCGAATCGGACCCGGTCAACAAAGCACGTGCGACACCCGGCCATTCCCCCCGCACGTGTGTTTCACTCTTGCACAACCCCCACACGGCCAACAAGGCGCCTGTGCAACATCCAGCCCATTGACAGAAAGTCAGAAAACGAACGAACAGACGCTGCTCGCACCGGTTTTCGACATTTCGCGCCGTGCCCGGGGGCGGTCATATCTGCCAGGAGCGCAGCCGGTCCGCGGCGCCGTAGACGTCGGTCTCGCCGGACATCAGGTCGCGGGCGAGATCGACGAGGGCGCCGTAGGGCGGGTCGATGCCGACACCGCTGACGAACATGTAGGCCACGGCGGTCGCGCAGGCGAAGCGGGCGTTGGCCGAGGGGAGCGGCCGGAGCACGGCGAGGGTGTGCAGGAGTGCGGCGGCCCGCCAGGCCGCGTCGGAGTTCACGCCGAGGCGCGGCGGGTCGACGCGATGCCGGGCGACGGCGGCGACCAGCGCGGAGAAGTCGTTGACGGTGGGCTGGTCCGGCAGGACCTCTTCGTGCCGCTGGAGCAGCCAGGGCACGTCGATGTGGAGGACGGATGCCATCGGTCAGGCGGCCCGCCCTTCGCCCTTGGCGGGCGGCTCGTCGTCGGGGAACGCGGCGGCGAACTCGTCCGCGTGGTTGGCGAAGAACCGCCGGAAGGCCTCAGCGCCCTCCTGCAGGGCGCGGTGGCGTGCTATGTCGGCCGCGGCGGCCTCGCGCACGAGGGCTTTCATGGACGTACCGCGCTCCTTGGCGATCTGCCGAAGGTCCTCAAGTTCGCGGTCGCTGAACTCCACGTTGAGAGCTGGCATGACTTCAAGGTACCGCTCAGGTACTGACTCGTAAATATGTCCAGGTCAGAGCTGGTCCCAGAAGGTACCGACGAGGCCACCCCGCCTGTTGCCCCCAGCGCGCCGGGCCCTCGCCGGTCCGCTCAGGAACGGGAACGGCAGAACTCCCGGACGGTCCGGTTGAAGGCCTCCGGCGCCTCCACGTTGCTGAGGTGCCCGACGCCGGGGAGCACGACCAGGGTGGCCTGCGGGATCGCCTCGAGGAACGGGTGGGCGACCTGCTCCACCGGGGAGCGCATATCGAGCTCCCCCCACACCAGGAGCGTCGGCACCTCGATCCCGGGCAGCAGGTCGCGCAGGTCGGCCTCCGCCATGATGGTGAGCTCCGTCCGCATGCTCCCCCGGCGTGTGTCCGCCGACATCAGGGACAGCATGCGTACGGCGTCGGCAGGCGGCTCACCGGCGAACAGACCCGGCATCGTGGGCGCGAAATCCTCATCGGGGACGTCGAGCATCCGCTCCGCCCCCTCGACCCGCGCCCGCACCTCCGCGTCCGGCAGCGAGCCCTTCCAGCCGGCGTAGGTGTCGGCGAGGACCAGCGTCCTGACCAGTCCGGCGTGATACCGGTAGAACTCCAGCACGACGGTTCCACCCCACCCCAGACCCACCGCATGGACCGGGCCGAGGCCGGCGTCCTCGACGACCGCGGCCAGGCAGCGGGCGTAGTCCGCGAGGAGGAAGGAGGCCGGTACGTCGGAGGAGCGGCCGGAGCCCGGCTCGTCCCACGCGATCACCGTGAAGTCGTCGGACAGGTCCGCGACCTGTGCACGCCACAGGCGGGCGTCCGTCATGGCGCCGTGCACGAGCACCAGGGGCGGACCCTGGCCCACCCGGTCGTAGACGACCTCGACGCCGTCTACCCGCACCGCGTGCATGGCACCAGGCTACGCGGGGGTGCCGGAGGCGGCCTGTCGGCGCACTCCCCCGGCACCCCGGCACGGTCCTCCGGCGCTTACCCCTGGTCCGCCACGAAGGAGGCCATGCGGGTCAGGGCGGCGTTCCAGTTGATCGTGTGCTCGTTGGTCGACCAGGACTGGATGTCGTCGATGTAGCAGAACTGCCCGACGCACCCCTGGAGCTTGGACTGTGCGTAGGGGTCCTGGATGCTCGAGTTGGGTCCGCCCGCGAGGGTGCCCCTCGGCGGGTTGGGCTGGTTCGGGTCGAGCTGGCGGGCGTACCAGCGGCTGTGCTGGTTCTGGGAGCTGACCTCGCCGTAGCCGGTGACGTAGGAGATGTTCAGCGCGTTGCGGCCCAGGATGTAGTCCATGCTCTGCAGCGCGCCGTCCCGGTACTTCGAGGCGCCGGTGACGTCGTAGGCGGTGGCGAGGACGACGGCGTTGTTGAGCACCTGGTGGCTGGAGCCCCAGTCGTAGGTGTTGCCGTCCGGCGCGTAGGGCATGCCGTAGGGCTGCGCCTTCAGCGTGGCCAGGTAGCGGTCGGCGCCCTTGACGACGGACTGGCGCACCTTGTCCCGGCCGGGCAGCTTGTTCGGCACGGTGGCGAGGTCGAGGCGTCCCGCCGCCCCGGTGCGGGCCCAGTCGAAGGCGATGGGCTTGAAGAGGTCGGCGGTGTGGACCGGGGACTTGATGATGTGGTCCTCGAACCGCTTCTCCCCCGTGCTGAGGTACAGCTCGGCCGCCGCCCAGTAGAAGTCGTCGGTGACATCGCTGTCGGCGTAGGCCCCGCCTCCGATGCCGTCGCTCTCCGAGGCGTGGCGGTCGGGGTGGGTGAGCGCGGCCGACCAGGCCTTGCGGGCGGCCGCCAGGGCCCTGTCGGCGAACGCCTTGTCGTGCGACCGGTACAGGCGGGCCGCCTGCGCGGCGGTGGCGGCCAGGTTCAGGGTGGCGGCGGTGGACGGCGGGTGCAGCTCGCGCTTCTGCGGGTCGTCGTGCGGCATCAGGGGCAGTCCGGTCCACTGTTCGTCGTGCATCTTGTGGTGCGCCATCCCGGCCAGCGGCTTCCCGTCGGGCACCTGCATCCTGAGCAGGAACTCGAGCTCCCAGCGGGCCTCGTCGAGGATGTCCGGGACCTTGTTGCCGCTCTCCGGGATGGTCAGCGTGCCGTCACCGAGCTTGCCGGCGTCGCCGGTGCGGGCGTGCAGGGCGCGCTCGTAGGTGCTGAGCAGCTCCCAGGTGGAGATGCCGCCGTTGACGACGTACTTGCCGTGGTCGCCGGCGTCGTACCAGCCGCCGCTGACGTCCAGGGAGTAGTCGCACACGCCCGGCTGGCAGGGCACGGCGGTGTCGCCCTGGTTGGGGGCGACGCCCACGTGCCCGGCCGGACGGCCGTAGCCGGGCCGCAGGTCGTCGCGTATCGCGATGCCGCTGCGCTGGGTGTAGTAGTACTTCGCCGAATCCAGCCGGAGCCGCTCGTAGGCGCTCGCGCCGATGTCGAAGGGGCGGCTGGTCTCACCGTCGGCGACGAGCGTGAGGCCCGAGCCCTTCTTGCGGTAGGCCCCGAAGTCGATCGAGTGGACGTTCTGCCCGGACGAGACGTCGACCCCGCGCGGCACGGTCGTGCCCCTCGCGACCACCGTGCCGCCGGAGGTCCTCAGCTCCCAGGGCAGCTTTGCCGTGGCGTCGGTGACCAGGGTGGCGTTCTTCGGTCCGGAGGGCAGATAGGCGACCTGGTTGACGCGGACCCGCGGCCCGGTGTCGGGCTCGTACGGCTCCGGCGCCACCCCGCCGAGCAGCGAGACGTCGTCCATGCAGAAGCGCCACGGGTCCGCGCTGCCGCCGAGCTGGAAGCCGACCTGGCCCCGGTCCGTGTCGACGGGCGAGGTGAAGGTGTAGGAGTAGGTGTCGCCGGAGACGCTGAGCTGCGGTGTCACCTCGTAATAGGTGTCGTACGGCGACACGGACAGGCCGACGATCGCGCGCACCACGTGCCCGGCGGGCGTGCCGGTCGCGCTGAAGGAGAAGCGGTACGACTCCCCCTTCACGAGCGCGATGTCGTTCTGCCCGACGGCCGCGTCCCAGCGGTTGGTGGTGCCACCGGGGACGTCGGCGCAGAGGCGGCCGTCGGACAGGCCCGCGGTGACGTTGCTGGTCGTCCACCAGGGGTCGGTGGTGCTGTCGAAGGTGCCGTTCCTGACCTGCTCTCTCTCCTCAGCTCCGGCCGGTGCGGAGGGCAGCGCGGTGAGCGCGGTCGCCAGCAGGGCCGTCAGGGACAGCAGGGCGGTTCTGCGTCGTTTCACGTCTGGGCTCCTCTGGGGAGGGGCGGGTGGCGCTCACGGCGTGGGAGCGCTCCCAGAAGCGGACGCCGACCATCGTTGTGGCTGATGTGACGCCCCGTCAACGGTCTGGACAGGACCGGCTGTTCACCGTCCGGACCGTCGCACGTGGCGGCTCAGGCAGCCGGCGTCTCCAGCCTGCTGACGCGGATCGCGCCCTTGGCCTCGTCCGGGTGGCGGCTCGTCATGGTGAGCCGGATCCGTGAGCCGCGGACGGCCCTGAAGGTGATCACAGTCGGGGCGTCGGAGGCCGTGGCCCAGTCGATCGCGATGTCCCGCACGGCCCGCCACCCCCGCCCGTTCCACACCGCGACCTCGATCGCGGCGGGCAGGCTGTGGCCGGCGTCCACGGTGAAGGAGACGTCGACCCGGTCGAAGCGGCGGGTGCGGCCGTGGTCGACCGACACCCAGTCCTCGGTGCGGGCGCCGTCGAAGGCCGGGAGCAGGGCCGTGGCCTGCTTGAAGAAGCCGTTGGACCAGCCGGTTGCCGGGTCACCGTCGAGCATGGCGGCGGGCAGCGAGTCCGGGCGTCCGGAGTAACTGGCGTCCGCGTGCGGATACCCGACGGGCGCCGGGTGCTCCGGTGCGAAGGCGGGCGGGGCGGTCTCGACCCGGTCCGCCGACCGGGTGGCGCGTACGGTCGCCGTGCCGGTGCGCAGGCCGTCGGCGCGGGCGGTCACCTTCACCGGGCCGGCCTTCGTGCCCGACCGGACGATGGCGAGGGCCTTGCCGTGGAAGGCGGTGCGGGTGCTCGCCTGGTAGCGCTCGGCGCTCTCCTGGCGGCCGTTGTCGAGACCGGCGAGGGAACCGCCCACCACCTCGAAGGAGAGCAGGTGCTCGGCGTCGGGCACCACGACCCCGCGGCGGTCGACCACCTCGGCGGTCACGAAGACCAGCGAGCGCCCGTCCGCGGGCAGGGACGTGCGGTCCGTCGTCAGACGTACCGCGTGCGGGGCGCCGGCGGTGCGCAGCACGTCGGTGGCGACCGCCTTGCCGTCCCGCCGGGCGACGGCCTTCAGCTCGCCCGGCTCGAAGGGCACCCTCCAGGTCAGGTGGAGTTTGCCGGCGCTGCCGTTCGGGCTGGTGTAGCTGCCGGGGTAGGGGCCGTCGGTGAAGGTCTTGTCGTCACCGGTCGCCTCGGTCGTCTCCAGGTAGGTGCGGCCGTCGACGGTCTTCTTGGTGTCGAACCGCCGCACCCCGAGGGACCTTCCGTTGAGGAACAGCTCGACGGTGTCGGTATTCGCGTACGCCCAGACCTCGACGGTGTCGCCCTCGGCGTGGTTCCAGGTCATCGGGAGCAGGTGGACCATCGGCTCCTCGGTCCACTGGCTCCGGAACAGGTAGTACATGTCCTTCGGGAAGCCGGCGGTGTCGACCGCGCCGAAGAAGGACGCCTTGACCGGGAAGACGTCGTACGGCGTGGGCTCGCCGATGTAGTCGATGCCCGACCAGAGGAACTGCCCGGCGAACCACTTGCGGTCGCGGTCCTTCTTGTGGCCGTACTCGCCGCTCATGGTCCAGGAGGCGAGGTTGTTGTCGTAGGAGGAGGTCGCGCGCCTGCCCGGGGTGTGGTTCTCGCCGGTGTTGAGGTGTTCGGGTTCCTGGTAGGCCCCCCGGGTGGAGGTTTCCGAGGAGGACTCGGACTCGAAGAGGAAGAGGTGCGGGTAGGCCTCGTGCAGCTGGTCCACCGACTTGGCGGAGTTGTAGTTGAGGCCGAGGCCGTCGAGCTTGGCCAGCATCAGGTCGGCGGCTGAGCCCTTGGCCGGGAGGCGGCGGTACTTGTCGGAGCCGATGACCAGGGGCCGGGTGTCGTCCGCGGCCCTGATCGCCTCGATGATGCGGTCGGCCATGGCGAGCCCGGCGGTGGACGTCGAGTCGGGGACCTCGTTGCCGATGGACCACATCAGCACGGCGGGCGAGTTGCGGGCCGCCAGCACCATCTCGGTGGTGTCCTTCTCGCACCACTCGTCGAAGAACCGGCCGTAGTCGTAGCGGTTCTTGCCCGTGCGCCAGCAGTCGAACGCCTCCACCAGCATGACGACGCCCAGCTCCTCGCAGACCTGGATCACCTCGGGCGCGGGCGGGTTGTGGGAGGTGCGCAGGGCGTTGACGCCCATGGACCGCATGATCTCCATCTGACGGCGGACGGCGTCGATGCTGACGGCGGCGCCGAGCGCGCCGAGGTCGTGGTGGAGGTCGACGCCCTTGATCTTGTGGTGGGTGCCGTTGAGGAAGAATCCCTCGTCCGGGTCGAAGCGGAAGGCGCGGAATCCGAAGACCGTGCGGTAGGTGTCGGTGGCGCGGCCCGCGACGCGCAGCTCGGTGTGCAGGGTGTAGCGGTGCGGGGCGTGGATGTCCCACAGTTCGGGCCGCCGGACCGTGAGCTCGTGGGTCTCGGTCCGCTCGTCGGTGACGGCGACCGCGGAGGAGGCACGGGCGACCGTCCGGCCCTTCCGGTCGACGATCCGGGAGACGACCTCGACGTCCGCGGCAGCGCCCGACGTGTTGACGACCGAGGTGTCCACCCGTACGAGACCCCGCTCGGCGGAGATCTCGGGCGTGGTGACCCGGGTGCCCCAGCGGGCCACGTGCACCGGCTCGGTGATCACCAGGCGGGCCTCGCGGTACATGCCGCTTCCGGAGTACCAGCGGCTGCTGGGAAGCTGGTTCCGGACCTTGACCGCGAGCACGTTCTCCGTCACGCCGTCGGTGTGCACCAGCCCGGTCAGATCGAAGGCGAAGCCGGTGTAGCCGTAGGGGTGGCGGCCGGCCTCCTCGCCGTTGCAGTAGACGTAGGAGTCCATGTAGACGCCGTCGAACTCCACCGAGATGCGCTTCTCCGCGAGTGCGGGCGGCAGGGTGAAGGCGAGGCGGTACCAGCCGAGGCCGCCGGGAAGGAAACCCGTGCCGCTGGTGGTGCCGTGCCGGGTGGTGGGGGTTTGTTCGATGCTCCAGTCGTGCGGGACGGCGATCTCGCGCCATCCCGAGTCGTCGTATCCGGGGAGGTGGGCACCGACGTAACCGCCGGTCGGGTCGGTGGCCCCGCCGGGGTCGACCAGTGCGAAGCGCCAGCCGTCGCGCAGCGCGACGGTGCGGCGGCCGGACACCCCGCGCACCTCCTCGGCCCCCGCCTCCGGGGCACCCAGCAGCGCTCCCGCCGTGGGCGCTGCCGCGGAGGCGAACAGGAGTGATCTGCGACTGACCGACATGGCGGTTCTCCCTCACTGGAACCCAGAAGCACTCACAACTGATCGAGAACAAACAGATTCTGTCGAGGTGTCACACAGGCCCGTCAAGGGTGCGGAAGTTCCCTTCTGCCTCGGCGGTCACAACGGCCGGTTCCGCCCCTCGGCCGCGCGATGCCTGGTGGCGCCAGGTTGCCGGTTCGCGCAGGACGTCCACGGACTAGGCTGGGACTCTGGTGGCCTCCCCGATCACTGTGAGTGTCCGTATGGAGTGGCGACGATGACCCCGGACGAGCCGTTCGACGATGGCGTGGCCGCGCGTGCCGTCATCGCCGCCGACGGCACGCTCACCGGGTGGAACGAGGGCGCCCGCCGTCTGCTCGGCCACACGGCCGCCGACGTCGTGGGCCGCCCGGCCGCCGAGTTGCTGGCCGACAGCCAGGGCCCGCCACCGGTGCCGATCGACGGCCGCTGGAGCGGCGTGATCGCGCTGCGGCACCGCGACGGTCACACGGTGTCCGCATGGGTGCTCGCGCACCGCAGACCGCCGGACGGCGCGGAGACGGTCGAGTGGGTCGCCGTGTCCCCGCCGGATGCCACCGATGCCGAGCTGCCTGACGATCCGCTGGTGCGGGCGGCGGTGACGCAGTCACCCTGCGCAACGATGATCTTCGACGACCGGCTGCGGCTGCGCGGGGTCAACAACGCCATGGCCGACCTCCTCGGACTGCCCGCCGACCGTCTGCGGGGGCTGAAACCCACCGAGATCGGCAGCCGGCCGCAGAACCGGGAGTTCGAGGAGAATCTGCGCCGGGTGCTGAGCACCGGCCGCCGGCAGGACATGCAGGCGTACATGAAGGCCAGCGGCGAGAGCCGCGGAGCGCACGCCTGGCTCGCCCGGATCGCACCGCTCACCGATGACGCGGGACAGGTGCGGGGCGTGTGTGTGACCGCCCACGACTTCTCGGACCAGTACCGGTCACGGGAGCGGCTGCAACTGGTGAACGAGGCCAGCGTGCGCATCGGCACCACCCTCGACGTCACCCGCACGGCCCAGGAAATGGCGGACGTGTGCGTCCCGGCGCTCGCCGACTTCGTCAGCGTCGACCTGCTCGACACCCGGGAGCACGGCGGCGAGTCCGCGGGTCCGCCCGCCCCACCGGTGAGTCTGCGCCGGACCGCCCACCAGTCGGTCCATCCGGACAGTCCCGAGGCCGTCGTCAAGCCGGGGCAGGTGGACGTCTACCCGGAGAGCTCCCCGCAGGCCGCCTCACTGATCCTGGGCCACGCGATCGTGGCCTCGGGAGCGGAAGGCGCCCTCCAGAAGTGGCTCGCCTGGGACCCGGTCCGCTTCCGGCGGGTCCGCGAGTACGGCATACATTCCACGATGTCCGTGCCGCTCCAGGCCAGGGGCACGACACTCGGCGTCGCGGTCTTCACCCGCTTCCAGCGACCCGAACCCTTCACCCCCGACGACGTGCTGCTCGCCGAGGAGGTCGCGGCCCGGGCGGCCGTCTGCATCGACAACGCCCGCCGCTACTCCCGCGAGCGCGAGACGACCCTCACCCTGCAGCGCAGCCTGCTGCCCCGCACCCTCCCCCGCACCGCGGCGGTGGAGGCGGCCTCCCGCTATCTGCCCGCCATCCGCTCCGGCGTGGGCGGTGACTGGTTCGACGTGATCCCGCTGTCCGGGATGCGGGTCGCCATGGTCGTCGGGGACGTCGTCGGCCACGGCATCCAGGCCTCGGCCACCATGGGCCGGCTGCGCACCGCCGTGCGCACCCTCGCCGACATCGACCTGGCTCCCGACGAGCTGCTGACGCACCTCGACGACCTGGTCATCCGGCTGTCCCAGGAGTCCGGCGTCGACGCCGGCACCGGGGAGGTCGGCGCGACCTGCCTGTACGCGGTGTACGACCCCGTCTCGCGGCGCTGCACCCTGGCCCGGGCCGGGCACCCGCTGCCCCTGCTCGTACCGCCGGACGGCCCTGCACGGCAGCTCGACCTGCCCTCCGGTCCACCGCTCGGTGTCGGGGGACTGCCGTTCGAGGCCGCGGAGGTGGAGCTGCGGGAAGGCAGCGTCCTGTCGTTCCACACGGACGGGCTGCTCAAGAGCCGCGAGCGGGACGTCGACGCGAGTCAGCGGATGCTCCGCGAGGCGTTGTCGGCTCCCTCCGGCTCCCTGGACGAGATCTGCGACCGCGTGCTGCACGCGCTGCTCCCGCCGGGCGGCTCCGCCGACGACGTGGCCCTGCTGCTCGCCCGTACCCGCGGCCTGCCGGCCTCCCAGGTCGCCACCTGGGACATCCCCGCCGATCCGGCGCTGGTGGCCCCGGTCCGCAAGCAGGTCGTCGACCAGCTCGACCGCTGGGGGCTGATCGAGGCCACGTTCACCGCCGAGCTCGTGGTGAGCGAGCTGGTCACCAACGCCATCCGCTACGGCGCCCCGCCCATCCGGCTGCGGCTGATCCACGACGCCTCCACGCTGATCTGTGAGGTGTCCGACACCAACCACACGGCGCCGCACCTGCGCCGGGCCAAGACCTGGGACGAGGGCGGCCGCGGTCTGCTCCTGGTCGCCCAGCTCACCGAGCGCTGGGGCAGCAGGCACACCACCGAGGGCAAGACGATCTGGGCCGAGCTGGCGCTGCTCGACGAGATCTGACCGGTCCTGTACGGCTGCCCCCGGACGGCGGCGCATGGGCCGGACCGGGCTGCTGTGGGGACCCTGCTCGGCTCTTACCTGATCCTGGTTTCATGTGCGGGCACGATCTGGTCGCATCCCGGAGGACCCCGTCCTGAACACCCCGCTCGCCGAAGTCCTGTCCGTGACGCTGCTGGTCACCGTCCTCGTCTGGGCCGTCGCCCGTCCGCGGGGGCTGCCCGAGGCCGTGATGGCGGTTCCGGCCGCCGGGCTCACCGTCGCCGTCGGCGTGATCTCCCCCGACCACGCCTGGGAGGAGATCCAGCGGCTGGGGCCCGTGGTCGGCTTCCTCGCCGCCGTGCTGGTGCTCGCCCACTTCTGTGACGTCGAAGGGCTGTTCACGGCGTGCGGGGCTTGGATGGCCCGCTGGGCCGCGGGGCGTCCCGGGCGGCTGCTGACCGCGGTGTTCGCCCTGGCCTCCGTCATCACGGCCGTGCTCAGCCTGGACGCCACCGTCGTCCTGCTGACACCGGTGGTACTCGCCACCGCAACCCGGATGGGCGTGACGGCCCGTCCGCACCTCTACGCCTGTGCCCATCTGTCGAACACCGCTTCACTGCTGCTTCCGGTCTCCAACCTGACCAACCTGCTGGCGTTCGCGGCGAGCGGGCTGAGCTTCACCCGGTTCGCGGCACTGATGGCGCTGCCCTGGCTGGTGGCGATAGGCGCCGAGTACCTGGTGTTCAGGCGCTACTTCGACCATGAACTGACCGCCGCTCTCCCCTCCCCCGGACCTGAGCGGCCCCCCGAGGTGCCGCTGTTCGCCCTGGTCACCGTGGGCTGCACGCTCGCCGGATTCGTCGTGGCCTCCGCCCTCGGGATCGCACCGGCGTGGGCCGCGCTGGCCGGAGCACTGGTGCTGGCCGGGCGGGCTCTGCTGCACCGGCGGGCCACTCCCCTGACCGTGGTGCGGTCCGCGGCTCCCGCCTTCCTGGCGTTCGTGCTCGCGCTCGGCGTCGTCGTGCGCGCGGTCGTCGACCACGGGCTCGCCGACGCGCTGCACCGGGTGCTGCCCGACGGCTCGGGCCTGCTCACGCTGCTGGGCGTGGCAGCCCTGGCCGCCGTCCTGGCGAACCTCATCAACAACCTGCCCGCGGTGCTGGTGCTGCTGCCGCTGACCGCCGGGGCCGGTCCGGGTGCCGTGCTCGCGGTGCTGCTCGGTGTGAACATCGGTCCCAACCTGACCTACGCCGGGTCGCTGGCGACCCTGCTGTGGCGGCGGATCGTGCAGCAGCACGGGCACCGGGTCGGGCTCGGGGAGTTCACGCGGCTCGGGCTGCTCGCCGTGCCGGCCGCGCTGGTGCCGGCCGTGGTGGCGCTGTGGCTGTCGCTGGCTGTCCTCGGGCCCTGAGCGCACGCGGTCAGCGTCGTCCGCCCCCGTAGCCGCCCCCGTAGCCGCCGTCATAGCTGCCGTCATGGCCACCGTCATAGCCGCCGTAGCCCGGGTAACCGTACCGGCCGTCCTCGTCGCAGTGGTACGCGTAGCGGTAGCAGGGCGGGTCGGTGGAGGGCTGGCTGCTCGGAGTCGGCTGCGAGGTCGAGGGTGTCGCGGACGGGGTCGGGGTCGGCGTGGGAGTCTTCGAAGGTGTGGCGGGCGGTGTCCGCGTGGGGCGCGGAGCCGGTGCGGCGGCGTTCCAGTTGACGGCCTCCATCTGAAGGTCGGCCTTCGAACGGTCGATCGCCCAGCGTTGCGCCTCGTCGTCCGCGCGGGCCTTGAGGACCAGAGCCCCCGAGCCGTCGGTCGCGGCCGGGGCCAGGGCGAGGTCCTGGTTCCAGCGGGGCACCAGGGCGCCCTGGAGGGTGAAGTCGTAGCGGACGTCCTTGGTGTCCGACCGGGACGCGCCCGAGCAGGGAGCCAGCCGCACCGAGTAGCCGGCACGCGAGTCGAGGCACAGCTCCGGGGCAGCGACGTTGCGCAGCAAACCATCCGTTTCGTACGTCCACTGCTGGACGGCGTCCGGGGAGCAGGCGGCGAGCTCGGCCTCCGCGCCCGACACGGCCTTGTCGCCCGCGATGCCGACGCACAGGCCGGAGGCGAGGTTGTGCAGCCGGCCACGCAGGGCGCCCTTCCCGGCATCCCCGGCCCCGGCCCAGGACGGGTCGCGCGTCGACTCGCCCGCACCGGCGCCGGGCGCCTCGGACGGCCGTGCCGCGCTTTGCGAGGTGTCCTCGCCGGAGTTGCCGATGGACCACAGGACGAGCGGGAGCACGACCAGGCCGCTGACCGTCAGGACGCCCACAGTGAGGTTGCGGCGCCGGGCGGAACGGCGGGCAGCCTTGTGGGCGGATCTGCGGGCCGCTGTGCGGGGGCCTTCGACGCGCCGGCCGGGAGCGGACCCTGGGGTGGGCGGGGTGTCGGGCGGGGCGGGAAAACCGTCGTGGGCGTGGGATGGCGATTCCGCTCCGGTCGCGGAAGCGGTCGGCGTGTCCCCTGCGCCGAGGGGGTCGGTGAACGACTCCCCGGCCATGCCCGCGAGAGCGACGGGGTCCGGGACAGCCGGACGTGCCACACCGGCCGAGTGCAGGACGGGCCCAGCGGCCGTCCCCCCGGGCACCCCGGTCTGCTCGGTGCCGGTCTCCTGATCGTCGGTGGCCGGCTGGGGGCCGCTCACCCGGCTCTCCGCGTACTCCCGCCCGCCCCAGCCCAGCACCGCCTCCGCCAGGGCGGCACCGAGTCCGTGGTTGAACTGGTCGAGCTGGTCCGCGGCGGCGCTGCAGTGCCCGCAGCCCTCGATATGCGCGCGTAGATCGGGGTCGATGCCGTGACCGCCCCGCCGGTACGTCACGTCGAGCAGACGCAGATAGCGGCGGCACTCCTCGCCGGGGGCGAGTTCGCGGTGCAGTTGGAGGCTCTCCTCGCGCAGCCGGTCACGGGCCCGGCCCAGTTCGACACGTGCGCTCTCCTCGTCCAGCCCGAGCAACCCGGCGGGCTCCGCGAGCGGTTCGGCCTCGACCTCGACGTGCCACAGCAGGCAGCGGGCGGACTGGGGCAGCCGCTGGAAGGCCCCGGAGAGCAGGCGCCGGTGCCACGGCGGCAGCAGACGGGCGGCCACCCGCTCCCCCGCGCCGGCCCCGGAGAGCAGCTCCGGGTGGAGCATCTCCCCTCTGTGGTCGGTGGCCCACTCGGCGGCGACGCGCCGTACGGTCACGAGCAGATGGGGCCGCCACGCGGAGGTCGGGCCGTTCTGGCGCAGGGTCTCGCCGAAGATCCGGGTGAACGCGGCAGTGGTGAGTATTCCGGCGGAACGCGGGCCGTCGGTGCACCGCCTGGCGTAGGCGAAGGCCGCCTCCCAGTGCCGGTCCAGCAGCTCGCCGACAGGGTGGAGTGCGGGGGTCGCGCCCGTCCACTTCCTGAGCTCGGCGCTCAGTTGCTCGTCCGTCGCGCCGGACCCGCGGGCCGAAGCCGGGGAATTCGACAGGCCAGCGTCATTCACGGCTGCATTCCTCTCAAGGACATGCGGAATAAAGTCCATACCAAGGGGTATGTCGGCACATCGGCCGCGCGCACACGAAAGAAAGGCGTGTCGTCCGCACGCCGACAAGGCACACCTTTGCACAGGTCAGCGAGTAGGAACAAGAGATCTCACGGTTTCCTGCCTTGCGTACACGGCCGACCCTTTTTGACAAAATGTCAACCAGTGGGCGGAAGGGGATTTCCCTGCTGCACAATTGGTTTTGACGGTACGTTTTCACCCGTTCTCGACGTCCCCCGTAAACCATTGCAGTGCACCGCCGATCCGGTACGCGCCGGGCGGCGTCCCGAAGCGCTCGCGGAAGACCCGGTTGAAATGGTACGGGCTGGCGAACCCCGAGGCCGCCGCTACGCGTTCCACGGACAGGTCGGTGCCCTCCAGCAGCCGGGCTGCGCGGCGCAGCCGCGCCTCGCGCAGGGCGCGCATGGGTGACTGGCCGAGCTGGGCGCTGAACAGGTGGGCGAAGCGGGACGGTGACAGAGCGACACCCTCGGCGAGCGAGCGCACGGTGTGCGGCGCGCCCGGATCCGCGTCGATCAGTTCCAGGGACCGGCGGATCCGTGCGTCGAGGCCGGGGCGGGGTGCCGCCGGCCGGGCGCCGGCGGTGGTGAGCAGGACCACCTCCTCCAGCGCGCACAGGGCCAGTTCACGGGCCGTGCCGCCGTGTGCGACGGCGATCTGCCGGCCCGGTGGCGCCGCGTCGGA
Source organism: Streptomyces sp. NRRL S-455 (assembly GCF_000717875.1). Classification (GTDB taxonomy): domain Bacteria; phylum Actinomycetota; class Actinomycetes; order Streptomycetales; family Streptomycetaceae; genus Streptomyces. Next base: position 117,202 of record NZ_JOCT01000027.1, on the reverse strand, counting down.
CGGTGCCTCGGCCCCGGGTCGGCGGGCGTCGGCGTGCATCCGCCGGAACGCCGTCTCGACGCGGTCGTGCACTCCGGCCGGGACGGAGGTGACCACGTACATCCCGTCCCCGGTGTCGTACGGCCGCAGCCATGCCCCCCACGCCGGGCGGGCCTGGCAGTGCGCCCACCAGAACCGCCAGTGCCGGTCGCCGGGCCGGGTCGCGTAACCGTGCGGCACGCCCGGGGCGAGCACCACCAGGTGGCCCGCGCCGGCCGAGGTCTTCGATCCGCCCTGCCACAGCAGACCGCACCCTGACAGGGTCCAGGTGAAGAGCCAACTCGTAGCTCCGCGGGGGCGGTTGACGGTGTAGCCGGACGGCTGGTCGAAGTGGCCGGTCACGACGAGGCCGGGCGGCGGGGCGGGCGCCCCGCGGCCCTCGGGTCCGGCAGTTCCGGGCAATGCGTCAGCACGCACGGGCATCCTCTTCGACGACTCGACGGCCTAGCTTGTCGACCGGGACACCTGACCGAGGAGTGCACTCATGACAGTCACGGGCAATGGCGCCACCGGCGCTCCCATCCTGGACCCCACCGTGCTCCGGCGGTACCGGAAAGGCTTCGAGGAGGACGGGTTCGCGGTCGCCCGCGGGCTCTTCGGGGCCGACGAGACCGAGCGCCTGTGCGACGAGTTCGCGGCACTCCACGCGGGCGGCCGGATGCCGGGGCACTTCGAGCCCCGCGCGTCCGGCCCGGACGCCGATCCGCTGCACGTCTGGCCGAGGGTGATGCATCCGCACGAGATCAACGACCTCGCGCGTGAGGTCCTGCTGGACGCCCGGCTGCGCACAGTCCTGGAGGTGCTCCTGGGCGAGGAGGTCCTGGCCGCGCAGAGCATGTTCTACTTCAAGCCGCCGGGGGCCCGGGGCCAGGCGTTGCACCAGGACAACTTCTATCTGCGCGTGGAGCCGGGCACGTGCGTGGCGGCGTGGCTGGCCTGCGACGTGATCGACCGGGAGAACGGCGGGCTCGAAGTCGTGCCGGGCACGCACCGGATGGATGTGTTCTGTCCGGAGGAGGCGGATGCGGGGGTGTCCTTCGCACGGGAGTACGTTCCGCCGCCGCCGGGGCTGGCTCCCGTGCCGGTGGACATGAAGCCCGGGGATGTTCTGTTCTTCAACGGCAGTTTGGTGCACGGGTCGCAACCGAACCGTTCGGGGAGTCGCTTCCGGCGTTCGTTCATCGGGCACTACGTGGGGCGGTCGGCCGAGCGGATCGGAGGCTTCTACCGGACCCTGGCGATGAGTGGGGCGCGGGTGGTGCTGCCTGCGAGTGAGGGAGCGGGGCCCTGCGGTACGGAGTTCGCACCGCCGGGGCCCCACTGAGCCCGTCCGTCATGGTCGCCCGCGGTGCCGTCGTGGCTGTTCGCGCGGTTCCCCACGCCCCTTCCTTGGGGTCCGCTTCAGTGACCGGCGATCGGATGTGCGGTGTAGGGGCGCTCCAACTCCTCGATCTCCTTGTCGCTGAGCTCCAGATCCACGGCGGCCACCGCGTCCTCCAGATGCCGTGGCTTGGAGGCGCCGACGATCGGTGCCGTCACCGTGTCCTGGCGGAGCAGCCACGCGAGGGCGACCTGGGCCCGAGGTACTCCGCGGGCCTCGGCGATGCGGGTGACCGCCTCGACGATGGTGCGGTCACCCTCCTGGTAGAGGTTGCTGCCGAACGTGTCGGTGGCGCTGCGCTCGGTCGTGGTGTCCCAGTCGCGGGTGAGGCGGCCTCGGGCGAGCGGGCTCCAGGGCAGGGTGCCGACACCCTGGTCCGCGCAGAGGGGCAGCATCTCGCGCTCCTCCTCGCGGTAGAGGAGGTTGTAGTGGTTCTGCATCGACACGAAGCGCGTCCAGCCGTTCAGCCGAGCGGTGTACTGCATCTTGGAGAACTGCCAGGCGTACATCGAACTCGCCCCGATGTAGCGGGCCTTGCCCGCCTTGACGACGTCGTGCAGGGCCTCCATCGTCTCCTCGACGGGAGTGTGCGGGTCGAAGCGGTGGATCTGGTAGAGGTCGACGTAGTCGGTGCCGAGGCGGCTCAGGCTCTGGTCGAGCTCGGTCATGATCGCCTTGCGGGACAGTCCGCCGCCGTTCGGCCCGGGGCGCATCCGGCCGTGCACCTTCGTCGCGAGCACGATCTCGTCGCGGCGCGCGAAATCGCGCAGGGCCCGGCCGACGATCTCCTCGCTGGTGCCGTCGGAGTAGACGTTGGCCGTGTCGAAGAAGTTGATGCCCGATTCGACCGCCTGGCGGATCAGCGGGCGTGAGGCCTCCTCGTCGAGCGTCCACTCGTGCCGGCCCCGGTCCGGCAGGCCGTAGGTCATGCATCCCAGACAGATCCGCGAGACGTCCAGGCCCGTCGAACCGAGCTTCACGTACTGCATCGTTGCTGCTCCTGCCTTCGGGAGGGTTGCCAGTGGCAGCGTACGTGTTCGTGTGCGCTCGAACTCAGCCGCGGCCGAGCAGGTCCAGCGCCCGTTCCCAGCCGAACTCCGGTCTCCCGCCGTCCTGTCCCGGCTCCCCCGCGTACGGCTCCCCGAACCGCACGCCCATCCCCCGCAGCCGTTCGAGGCCGTCCCGGTAGGCGGGGTGGGCGGCCAGCGGGTCGGCCACGCACGGCAGGGCGGCGATCGGCACGCCGAGGCCCGCCGCCTCGCAGAGGGTGCCCAGGGCGAGGGTGTCAGCGATGCCGGCGGCCCATTTGTTGAGGGTGTTGAAAGTGGCGGGAGCGACGACCACCGCGTCGGGCGCGGGGAACGGGCGCGGCTCGCCCGGGGTGCGCCAGGCGGACCGGATCGGCCGTCCGGTCTGTGCTTCGACGGCCGCGGTGTCGAAGAAGCCGTTCATGGCGACGGGCGTCGCGATGACTCCGACCTCCCAGTCCCGCTCCTGCGCGGCGGTGATCAGTTTGCTGACGTCCGCGGCGACACCGGCGGCGCACACGACGACGTAGAGGAAGGGTTTCCGGGCGGCCTGTTCGGTCATCCCGGAAACCCTAGCGACTCCTTCCGGCCCGCCGGACGAAAACCCGGCGCACTCCAGGTCCGCCTGACGGGTCGTCGTCTCAGCTCACCGTCTCCGACACGGTGATGGCGCTCACCGGGCAGGCGCGGGCCGCCTCCCGCACCAGCGGGCTGCCGCCGCCGTCCTCCTGGCCGGGCAGCAGGGCGCTGATGCCGTCGTCGTCCTGGGTGAACACGTCCGGGGCGGTCAGGGCGCACTGGCCCGCACCGATGCAGACGTCCTTGTCGATGTCGATGTGCATGAGGGGAAGCCTCTTACCAAGTCACGGGGAGTTCCAGCATCCCCTGGATCGTGTCGCCCGGCTTGAAGGGAATCTCCTCGGCCGCCGCGGCCAGGCGCAGGGTGGGCAGACGGCCGAAGAGGGTCCCCAGGGCGATCTCCAGCTCGGCGCGGGCGAGGTTCTGGCCGAGGCACTGGTGAATGCCGAAGCCGAACGCGACGTGATGCCGGGCCGAGCGGTTGAAGTCGAGGGTGTCCGGATCGGGGTAGACCGTCTCGTCGCGGTTGATGACGGACGTCGCGAACACCACGCCGTCACCCTTGCGGATCGTCGTCCCGGCCACCTCGATGTCCTCGACGGCGAGGCGGAGCAGGCCGTCCGCGATCGACAGCATCCGCATCAGCTCCTCGACCGCGGCCGGCAGCAGCCGCGGGTCGGCGTGCAGCTCGGCGAGCCGCTCGGGGTGCCGGAGCAGGGTGAAGGTGCCGAGCGAGATCATGTTGGCGGTCGTCTCATGGCCCGCGACCAGCAAGATGAGCGCCAGGGCGATCAGCCCCTCGCGGTCGAGTGCGCCGTCGCTCAGCTGCCGCTGGACCAGATCATCCAGCAGACCGGTGCCGGGGTTCTTCCGCTTGCGGTCGACCAGTTCGCCGAAGTACTCCTCCAGCCGGTCCCGGGCGTCCATCACGTCGGCGGCCTCCGGGCCGCGCAGCAGCCGCCGTGACTGGGTCTCGAAGAAGTCGTGGTCGGCGTACGGGACGCCGAGCAGGGCGCAGATCACCATGGACGGCACGGGCAGCGCGAAGGCGCTCACCAGGTCGGCGGGCGCGCCCCGGGCGATCATCGCGTCGAGTCGTTCGTCCACGATCTGCTGGATGCGGGGCCGGAGTTCGGCGGCCCGCTTGAGGGTGAAGTCCCCGACCACCATGCGCCGCTGGTCTCGGTGCTCGGGGTCGTCGACCCCCAGCAGGGCCGTCCTGCGGTTGCGGATCCCGGCGAAGCGCGCGGTGGGGACGGGGAAGCCGGGGCGGTCACGGTTGGTGGACAGGCGCGGGTCGGCGAGCAGCGCGCGGGCGGTGGCGTGCCCGCTGACCAGCCAGGCCTCGCGGCCGTCGAAGAGGGTGATACGGGTCAGGGGGCGTGCGGTGCGCAGCGGCTCGTAGGCGGCGGGCGGGTGGTAGGGGCAGGTCCGGCTCTGGGGGAAGGCCACGGGTGCGGTCGTGTCCGTCATGGAGACCTCGCAGACGATGGGTGCGTCGTACCGGTCATCATTAGATGCCCCAGGCACCTATAGGGGGACGCGAAGTTCGGCCAGTCCGGTGTCGTACGCAACTTGGCCGAGGAATGCCGCCCCTCTGTTCGAGCGGGATCGAAAACCGGTTGCCCGGGCGACGGGCGGGCCCCAGGATCCAGCCATGACCGCGTTCGATACCTTCCTGCCGCTGTCCGTCGCCGCTCCCACCGCGCGCCGACAGCAGCAATCCGGCCGCCGTGGAGGGCCGACGCCGCCACGGCCATGACGGCCGCGCTCGTCGCGGGGCTGCTCGCCGGATACGGCATCGCCGTCCCGGTCGGCGCGGTCGGGACCTACCTCGTCTCCCTCACCGCCCGCACGTCCCTGCGCACCGGTGTCTGCGCGGCGCTCGGCGTCGCCACCGCCGACGGGCTGTACGCCCTCGCCGCCACGCTCGGGGGGACGGCCCTGGCCGGCGCGCTGCGGCCGGTGCTCGGGCCGCTGCGCTGGGTCTGTGTGCTGGTGCTGCTCGCGCTGGCGGCGTGGGGTGCGATCGGCGCGGTGCGCGAGTACCGGGGCCACCGGCTCGCCACGCGCACGGCCCCCGCTCCCCCGGGCCCGGCCCGGGCCTATCTGGGGCTGCTCGGCATCACGCTGCTCAACCCCACCACCGTGATCTACTTCGCGGCGCTCGTCCTCGGTTCCCGGGCCACGGATCCGGCCGGGGCCCTGGAACAGGGGGTGTTCGTCCTGGCCGCGTTCGCCGCGTCCGCGAGCTGGCAGGTGCTGCTCGCCGGGAGCGGTGCGCTGCTGGGCCGTGCGCTGACCGGTCATCGAGGACGGCTGGCGACGGCACTGGCGGCGAGCGGGGTGATGACAATCCTGGCCGTGCGGATGGCGGTGGCGCCCGGGTGAGGCGCGTGACCGGCCGGGACTCGTCGGCGGGCGGATGATTCCCGGGTGCACCAGTGTTGAAGTCGTGTGCCAGTCAGTTGTCGACACGACGATGGGACCGATGCCATGCCTCTCGAGGGCGAGTACGAGCCCAGCCCGACGCAGTGGGTGCGCCGGCAGGTGGAACTGTACGAGAGTTCCGGCGGTACCGAGGGGACGACCCTCCAGGGCTCGAAGATGCCGGTGGTGATCCTCACCTCGCGGGGTGCCAGGAGCGGCAAGCTGCGCAAGACACCGGTGATGCGGGTGGAACACGAAGGGCGTTACGCCGCGGTCGCCTCCCTCGGCGGCGCGCCCCAGCACCCCGTCTGGTATTTCAACCTCAAGGCCGACCCGCGTGTGGAGCTCCAGGACGGCCCGGTCAAACAGGACATGACCGCCCGTGAGGTCACGGGTCAGGAGAAGGCCGAGTGGTGGGAGCGTGCCGTCGCGGCGTACCCGGCGTACGCCGACTACCAGACGAAGACGGACCGGGAGATCCCGGTGTTCGTCCTGGAGCCGACCGAGGGCGGGTGACGCACCGCGGCCGACTGCCCGGTTCGGGCAGTCGGCCAAGAATTCTGTTCCTCCGTGTGCATGAACCGTCCACGGCGGGGCACGCGAGAGTCAGGCCCCGCCGCGCTCCCCCGTCGCGGCGGGGCTTTCCGCTGCCTCGCGCGCGGGGCGGTCGGTGACGTCGAGGAAGATCTGGTCGGCCTCGGGGACCGTCAGGGCGATGGAGCGCTTGATGCGGACGGCGACCTCCTCGACACGTTCGCTGTCCAGGCCGGGCACCAAGTCGACGCGAGCGGCCACGAGGGCCGTGTCGAGCCCCGTCTTCATCGTGAACAACGCCTCCACGCTGTCGATCTCCGGCTGCGCCCGCAGCAGCGACCGGATCCGCCCGCTCGCCTCCGGGTCGGCCGCCTCACCGATCAGCTGGTCACGTGCCTCAGCGCCCAGCCGGTACGCGACGTAGACCAGCAGCGCACCGATCGCCAGGGAGGCCGCCGCCTCCCACACCACCTGGCCGGTGACCATGTGCAGCGCCATGCCCACGATGGCCAGCGAGACGCCGAGCACCGCCGTACCGTCCTCGGCGACGACCGTGCGCAGGGCCGGATCACGCAGTCCGGCACCCGTGCCGCCCTGCCGGCGGACCTGGTACAGCGCCCGCAACAACGAACCGCCCTCCGCGAGGAGGGCGATGCCGAGCACGATCAGTCCGGCCACATAGCCGCCGAGATCCTCCTCCGCTCCGCTCGCCAGGGCTTCGAAGCCCTGGAAGAAGGAGAAACAGCCTCCCATGACGAAAATCCCGACGGCCGCCAGGAGCGACCAGAAGAACCGCTCCTTGCCGTAACCGAACGGGTGACGCCGGTCGGCCGGGCGACGGCTACGGCGCAGCGCCGCCAGCAGGAACACCTCGTTCAGGCTGTCGGCCACCGAATGGGCCGCTTCCGACAGCAGTGCGGGTGATCCCGCGGCCAGGCCGCCTACGGCCTTGGCGGCCGCGATCACCAGATTGGCCGCGAGCGCCACCAGCACGGTGACGCGTGTCCTCCGATCACTTCCTTCTTCAGTCACCCACGCCGATTGCCCCGGTCGGCGGTGCTCACACCGTGCCGTCCGCGGAAAACGGGGAACGCGTTCACCAGGGCACACGTACGGCAAGGAGGTCACACCCATGAGCCGCGACGACGGCGACGACGGCAACAGCGCCTACGGAAGGAGGGCGTTCAAACGGTCCAAGGCGCATTTCACGGACCGGATCACGGCGGACGGCCGGGACGGCTGGCCGGTGGAGGCCGGCCGCTACCGTCTGGTCGTCAGCCGTGCCTGCCCATGGGCGAGCCGGTCGCTGGTCTCCCGGCGGCTGCTCGGCCTGGAGGACGTGCTGTCCCTGGCCGTCGCCGATCCGATCCAGGACGACCGCAGCTGGCGTTTCACCCTGGACCAGGACGACCGCGACCCGGTGCTCGGCATCCGCTATCTGAGCGAGGCATACGACCGGCGGGAGCAGGACTACCCCGGCGGTGTCAGCGTCCCGGCGATCGTGGACGTGCCCAGCGGGCAGCTGGTCACCAACGACTACCAGCAGCTCACGCTCGATCTGGCGACCGAGTGGACGGCTCTGCACCGGGACGGCGCGCCCGACCTGTACCCGCACGAGCACCGGGACGAGATCGACGAGGTGATGGCGGACGTCTACGAGGACGTCAACAACGGCGTGTACCGGGCGGGCTTCGCCACCGGGCAGGAGGAGTACGAGGCCGCCTGCGCGGGCGTGTTCCGGCGGCTCGAGCTGCTCACGGAGCGGCTGGAACGGCAGCGGTACCTCGTCGGCGACACCATCACCGAGGCGGACATCCGGCTGTTCACCACGCTGGTCCGCTTCGACGCGGTCTATCACGGTCACTTCAAGTGCAATCGCTGGAAACTGACGGAGAACCGGGTGCTGTGGGGCTACATACGTGACCTGTACCAGACGCCCGGCTTCGGCGACACCGTCGACTTCGATCACATCAAGCGCCACTACTACCAGGTGCACACGGGCATCAACCCGACCCGCATCGTGCCCCTGGGCCCGGACCTGTCCGGCTGGCTGACCCCGCACCACCGCGAGGAGCTGGGCGGCCGGCCGTTCGGCGACGGCACACCGCCGGGGCCGGTCCGCCCCGAGGAGCGGGTCCGGACCGCGGGCACACCCTGACCACTGCGAGACACCCCTCTCACCGACCTAGGAGATCCACGTGGCCAAGAAGAAGAAACTCCCCATCGCCTACCAGCCCCTCGGATTCGTGCTCGGCTGGTCGAGCGGCTGGCTGGCCGGGCTCGCCTTCCGCAAGACGTGGATGGCGATCCGGCACGAAGAGGACGCGCCCGACGCGCTGGACCGGGACCGCGGCTGGGGCGAGGTGCTGCTGGCCGCCGCGGTCCAGGGCGCCATCTTCGCCGTGGTGCGCAGCGCCGTGGACCGCGCGGGCGCGACCGCCATCGAGCGCTCGACCGGCACGTGGCCGACCAGTGAGAAGGGCGGCCGCGACTGACAGCCGCCCGGTTCCGCCCCGCCCGTGCGGCGGGGCGGAACCGTGTCCCGACCCGGCCGCGAGGCCGCCCGTGCCAGGTCGTGTCCGTAAAGTCCCGTCGTCCGCCCGGAGGGCGGGCCCCGCGGCGTCCGGTGCGTGCTCTCGGCGTGCCGGGCGTCGCGGGGCAGGCGGGACTTCGCGGACACGGCCCAGCGGGAAGACCGTCCCGGAGAACCTGTGCGGTCTCGCGGTCCTGGGCGTGGATCGCCGGCCGCAGTCGCCGCTGTCAGCCCTGCTTGGGCGCGGTGGGCGGGGTGCGGCGCAGGGTGAAGGAGTGGCCGGCCGGGTCGGCGTATCCGCGCTCCTCCAGTGGGCCCGAGGCCTCCTTGGCCTCCAGGGGCCGTCCGCCGAGGCTGATGACCCGGCGTTCCACCGCGTCGAGGTCGTCCACCACGAACTCCAGGTGCGCCTGGAGCGAGTTCTCGGGGCGGGGCCAGCTGGGCGGGGTCGCGTTGACGTCCCGGCGCAGTGCGATGCGGAAACCGTCGGCGCTCCGGATCTCCACCCGGTTGGCGGTCGCGTCCGCCTCCTCCCCCTCCAGCAGTTCCTTGTAGAACACGGCGAGCTTCTCGGGCTCGGCACAGTCGAGCACCAGGACACCCGCATTCACCAGGGCCATGTCTCCTCCGCAGGATCCCGGCCGCGGGGCGGTCGTGCCCCGCGGCCCTGTACCTTGCGGATATCCCGGCCCGGCGAATTCAGTCGGCCGTCAACCACCGTCCGTCACACACGAGTTCGCGGCCGTCCAGCTCCTCGGCCCTCCGAGGCTGCTGAGGCGCGGTGGACGCGGGACGCCGGTCGAGGGAGGAGGGAGTGTACGCACCTCAAGCGCTTTCCGCAGTAACGGAGATCACGACCGTGTCACGGAATGGCTCATTAACGCCTTGGGCAGTCTCGTACCGCTTCTCGGTTCAACGTTCGGACCGCGAAGTCGAGTTCGACTGTGCGGGCGGTTCTGACGCCGTCCGTTCGCAGGGGTTGGGGGGCTCTGCGGTCCGTCTCCCGAAAGGAAGCCCATGCCTCAGGACGTCCGGTTCGACCTCCCCTTCGACACCCCCGTCAGCGAGCATCTGGAGTACGCCCGGGCCCGGCATCTGCGCTGGGTGTGGGAGATGCGTCTGGTCCACAGCCGCGAGGGCTTCGAGGAGTACAAGTCCTGGGACCTGCCGCAGGCCGCTGCCCGCACGTACCCCCACGCGTCGGCGGACGACATGGTCGTCCTGATGAACTGGTTCTCCCTGGCCTTCCTCTTCGACGACCAGTTCGACGCCGGCCGCCCCGACCGGGCCGACCGGATAGCGGAGGTCGCGCGGGAGCTGATCGTCACTCCCCTGCGGCCGGCCGGAAGCCCTCCCCGTGTGGTGTGTCCGATAACCCTCGCCTGGGCGGAGGTCTGGAACCATCTCTCGCAGGGAATGTCACTGACATGGCAGACGCGGTTCGCGGCCTCCTGGGGGCGGTTCCTGGTCGCGCACTGCGAGGAGGTCGACCTGGCCGCCCGCGGGCTGGAGGGCACGCTGGGGCTCGACGAGTACACCGGGTTCCGGCGTCGTACGGTCGGCATCCACCACAGCATCGACGCGGGTGAGCGCAGCCGCGGTTTCGAGGTGCCCGCTCAGGCGATGGCGCATCCGGTGATGGAGCGGATGCGCGACCTGGCCGCGGACACCATCGGGTTCATGAACGACATCCACTCCTTCGAGCGGGAGAAGCGCCGCGGTGACGGCCACAACCTCATCGCCGTGCTGCGCCGCGAGCGCGGCTGCTCATGGCAGCAGGCCACCGACGAGGCGTACCGGATGACCGTCAAGTGCCTCGACGAGTACCTCGAACTCCAGGAGCGCGTCCCGCGGATGTGCGATGAACTGCGGCTGGACGAGGCTCAGCGGGAAGGGGTGCGCATGGGAGTGGAGGCCATCCAGCACTGGATCAACGGCAATTACGAGTGGGCGCTGACCACGGGCCGCTACGCGGCTGCCAAGGAGGGCGCCGTGGCCACGGCCGAGTTGTCCGGGCGGGGCTCGGTCGATGACCTGCTGACCGTGTGACGCGATGCGCGACGGTGGTGCCCGGCCGGGTCGGGCCGGGCACCAGCACTGTACGGCTATACGGGGAACTCGACCGGCAGGCTGTCCAGCCTGGACTCCCACGTGGAGGCGGTCGAGGTGAGTTCCTCCGGCGGCACGGCCAGGGTCAGCCCCGGCAGGCGGTGCAGCAGGACGTCCACGGCGATCTCGATGATGGACTGGCCGATGCCCTGCCCGGGGCACTCGTGCGGTCCGGAGCTGAAGGCGAGGTGGGCCTGGTTGCCCTGGACCGAGACGTCGGTGTCCGGGCGGATGTCGGGGTCGACGTTGCCCGCCGCGAGGCCCAGCACCAGCAGGTCGCCCTCCTGGATCTGGTGACCTCCGAGTTCCAGGTCGCCGGCGGCGAACCGGCCCGGCAGTACGGCCAGCGGAGGGCTGTTCCACATGACCTCCTCCACCACCGCCGAGATGTTCAGCTGGCCGCTTATCAGCCCGGAGAGCCGCGCAGTGTCGGTGAGGACCAGCTGCAGGACCCGGGCCAGCAGATTGCTGGTCGTGGTGTGCGCGGCGATCAGTACCAGGCGCAGATGGCTGACCACCTCGTCCTCGTCCAGGCCGGCCGCGTGCCCCAGCAGGGTGGTGGTGAAGTCGCCGCCGGGTTCGGACCGCTTGCGCTCGGCCAGTGCGCTGAGGATCGTCATGATGCGGTCGTTGTGCGCGAGGGCGTCCTCACCACCCTTCAGGACCTGGGCGCACGACTCGACCAGGTCGCGCCCCTCCGTCTCGGGGAGCCCGAGGATGCGGGAGAGGACGAGCATCGGCAGGTACTCGGCGTAGTCGTTCACGAGGTCGGCGCGTCCGGTGTCCGCGAAGGCGTCGATCTGCTTGTTCGCGAAGTGGGTCGCGTGGCGCCGGATGCCCCGGGTCGCCGCGGCCTGCAGTCCGTCGGTGACGGCGGTCCGCAGCCTGCGGTGCGGCTCGCCGTCCTGGGAGACGCAGTCGGGCCGCCAGCCGAGCATCGGGATCAGCGGCGAGGTCTCCTCGACGCGCCCCTCCGCCCAGTCCCGCCAGATGCGGGCGTCCCGGCTGAACTGGCGGGGATTGTCGAGCACCCGCCGGTTGTCGCGGTAGCCGAGGACCAGCCAGGCCGGCACGTCGCCCTCCAGGAGGACGGGAGCGACCGAGCCGTGTTCCTTGCGCAGCCGCTCGTAGATGGCCGCCGGGTCGGTAGCGGCTTCCGGGCCGTAGAGCCGGGTCGGTTCGGCGGCGTGGTGCGCGACGGGGCAACCGCGCGGGGCGGTCTGATCGTTCATCGGGGCTGCTCCAGGGCCACGGCCGAGCGTTCCTTCAGGTGGTGGATCAGGGCGACGAGGACGTCACGGCTGGAGGCCCGGTCGCGGGCGTCGAAGGCCACGACGGGAGTGTGGCCGGGGATGTCCAGGGCGTCCCGGATCTCCTCGACGGGGTAGTTCTTCGAGTCGGGGAAGACGTTCAGGGCGACGACGAAGGGGACCTGCTGGCGCTCCATCTCCTCGATGGCCCGGAAACTGGACTCCAGGCGGCGGGTGTCCACCAGGACGATCGCGCCGAGCGCCCCCTTGAACAGCCCGTTCCACAGGAACCAGAACCGCTCCTGGCCCGGTGTGCCGAACAGGTACAGCACCAGGCTCTCGTTGATGCCGATCTTGCCGAAGTCGAGGCTGACGGTGGTCTGCGTCTTGTCGGCGACACCGATGAGGTGGTCGACGTCCACGCTGGCCTGGGTGAGCGTCTCCTCGGTGGTGAGCGGCTTGATGTCGCTGACCGACCGGACCATGGTGGTCTTCCCGGTGCCGAAGCCGCCGGCGATCATCACCTTCACCGAGCGGGTGTCCCCGGCCGCCGGCCCTCCGGGTTGGTCAAAGCCTTTCAAGTCCACTGAGTACCTCCTCAAGGAGCGCGAGGTCGGGCCCGCGGCCGGCGTCGTGTGCCGGGATGGGGTTACGGGCTTCGACGCGACCTGCGTCCAGCAGGTCCGACAGCAGCACCGCGAGAATGTTGAACGGCAGCCCGAGGTGAGCGCCGAGCTCGGCGACCGACAGTGGATCGCGGCAACGCCTGAGGATCTCCTCGTGCTCGTGCTGCATCCCCGGTAACGGGGCGGCGCAGGCGACGACGAGGGTCGCCACGTCAAGGCTCGACGCCGCACCGCCCGGTCCGCTGCGCCCTCCGGTCAGGACGTAGTAGCGCTCGAGACCGGACGGGTCCGACGGTCTGCGGGGAGCACTCATCCAGAGTGCTCCTCCAGGCGCGGAGTGGTGCCGAGAAGCTCACCCATCCTGCGGGCCAGGTCCCGCATCTGGTGCCCGAGCAGGCCCTGGTCGAGGCCCTCCCTGGCGAGGACACCGAGGTACGTCTCCACACCCGCGCGGACGACGAAGAGGTGTCCGCCGTCGACCTCGATCATCGCCAGGCGCAACTGGCCCGCGTACTTGGGGAACTGCTCGGCGACCGGCTGGGCCAGGGCCTGCAGGCCGGCCACCACGGCGGCGAAGCGGTCGACGTCGTCGGGGTCTTCGGCGCCGTAGGAGGTGATGGCCTTTCCGTCGCTGGAGGCCACGAGGGCGAAACGGATCTCCTGGATGCTCTCGACGAGATCGCGGAGCGCCCAGCTCACATCTGTTCCTTGTTGCGTCATGACGACTAGTCGCTCTCTTGGGTGCGGTGCTCGGTGGACTCGCGTCCGGCGGGTGTGTCGCGGTCGTCGGCCGCCTGCGAGGCCGCCGCGGCGTCGCGTCCCGCGGTGGCGAAGGCGGCGAGACCGGAGAAGGAGGCGTCCGGCGGGACGGCGGAGACGGTGCTCCGGTCGGTCCGCTCGGTCTGCCGCGACCCGTCCGTCTTGTTCCGCTTGCTGCGGCGCCGGGGCAGTCCGCCGGGTGTGGTCTCCACGGCCTCGGCCCGGGCGGGCTGTGCCGGTACGGTGGCCGTCTCGCGGGCCGGGGCGGTGACCGTCTCGCGGGTCGCGGCGGCCGTGGCGGTGCGGGGCTCCGGGGCGGGAGCGGCCGGGGTGGCGGCGGGCGCGGGCAGCGGGCTGAAGTACTTGTGCGGAACCACGACCACCACGGAGGTGCCGAGCCAGGGCGAGTCCGCGAAGGTGACGCGGATGCCGTAACGGCGGGCGAGGGCGCCGACGACGCGCAGGCCGATGCTCGCGTCCTCGGTGATGCCGCCGAGACCCGCGCCGGGGGCAGTACCGGCGAGCGCGTGCTCGGCCTCGCGCTTCTTCTCCTCGCTCAGGCCCTTGCCCGAGTCCTGGATCTCGATGCCGACACCGTTGGGGACCTCCTTGCCGGAGATGAGTACCGGCTCGGTGGGCGGCGAGTAGCGGGCCGCGTTGTCCAGGAGGTGGGCGAAGATCAGCGTGAGGTGGTCCACGAGGCCGCCGTCGACGCCGAGTTCGGGCAGGTGGCGCACCTGGACTCGGTGGAAGTCCTTGATCCGGCCGATACCGCCGCGCACCACGCTCAGCAGCCGCTGCGGTTCCTGCCACTGGCGCCCCGGCCGGTCCGACCCGCCGAGGACGCCGATGCTCGCGGCGAGCGAGTCGGCCGGGCCGAGCTCCTGGTCGAGCTCCATCAGGCCACGGGCGACGGCCGGCAGCCGGCCGTGCTCGCCCTGCATCTCGTGCAGCCGGCCGCGCAGCTTGCTGGTCAGGACGTGGATGCGGTTGCCGATGCTGATGACGGCCTGCTCGGCGGAGGTGGAGCGGTCGAACTCCGCCTCGAGACCGATCAGGGCGGTGCGCAGCAGCTTGCGCAGTTCCGCCTGGAGGTCGGAACTGACCTTCGCGCACTGGTTGACGGTGGGCAGGACGTCGTCGATGGCCTCACCGGAACGCAGCTTGGCCATCGCGTCGGGCAGTTGCTCGTCCGCGAGCCGTGCGACGGCGGCGAGTTGGTGGGACAGCTGCTCCTGCCAGACCTCGGCCTGGTCGGCGAGCTGGGTCTCGTAGGCCGTGGCCTGCTCGGCCAGCCGTTCCTCGTACGTCCGGGACTGGTCGGCCAGTTGAGACTCGTACGTGGCGCTCTGGTCGGCCAGGCGCCGCTCGTACGTGGCGTGCTGCTCGCTGAGCTGGGACTCCAGGCCGGCGCGATCGGCGGAGAACTTTCGCTCCAGGCCGGCCACGTGCTGCTGCCACTGCTGGTTGTGCTCGGCCTGTGTGGTGCGGAACGAGGCTTCATTGCGCTGGAGTTGAGCGCGGGTGCGCAGCAGCAGGCGTACGCACACGGCACCGGCCGCCGTCGCCGCGACACCGGCGACGGCCGCGGTGATCCGCTCCGAGCTCATGAACGTGGCGGCAACTGTCCCGCCTCCCAGGCCCAGCGGCATCAACCACCAGCTGTACCAGGCGACAGGGGCCCGCGCCGCCGGTGGCGGAGTGGCGAGTTCCATCTGCATCCTTCGAAGCAACACGATCGAACGGGGGGGTGTGTGAACCGCACTCATGAGTACCGCACCGCGAGCCGACTGGACACGGTCGGGTCAACTCGCAGCGCCGATCGGAACCCTATCGGGTTTGGACCGGCAAGGATCAACCGCGCCGGTCTGCCGGAGGTGAGGGTTCCGTCACGCTTCGGAAGAAGGCTACAGATCGACAAATGACTTTACTGCCGGTGGAGTTGGGGGGCCGAGGGTCAGCGGGTGGCCTGGAACGTGCGGCGGTACGCCTGCGGGGACACCCCTATCGCCGCGCCGAGGTGCTGGCGCAGCGAGGCGCCGGTCGCGAAGCCGACGCGGACCGCGATCTGGTCGACGGTGAGGTCGCTGGACTCCAGCAGGTGCCGGGCCCGGGCCACGCGCTGCTGGATCAGCCAGCGGCCGGGGCTGAGACCGACCTCGTCGCTGAAGCGCCGCGCGAAGGTGCGCCGGCTCATCCGGGCGTGGCCGGCGAGTTCGGCCAGGGTGAGCGGCTCCTCCAGGCGCTGCAGAGCCCAGGCGCGGGTGGCCGCGGTGCTCGCGGCACCCTGTTCGGGAACGGGCTGTTCGATGTACTGGGCCTGGCCTCCGTCACGGAACGGCGGGACCACGCAGCGACGGGCGACGGTGTTGGCGAGGCGGCTGCCGTGGTCCTTGCGGACGAGGTGCAGGCAGATGTCCACGCCGGAGGCGGCCCCGGCGGACGTGAGGAACGGGTGGTCGTCGACGAACAGCACGTCCGGGTCGAGGTCGACGCGCGGGAACATGCGGCGGAACCGGTCTGCGACCTGCCAGTGCGTGGTCGCCCGGCGCCCGTCGAGGAGGCCCGCGGCGGCGAGGACGAAGGCGCCGGTGCAGATGGAGACGATCCGGGTGCCGGGGCGGATGAGCGCGAGCGCGGCCAGGACCTCGCCGGGCACCTCGTCGGTGAGGTGGTCGGGCGCGACGGGCGCGATCACCACGGTGCCGGCCGTGGCCAGGACCTCGGGGCCGTGCTCCACGGTGACGCCGAAATCGGCGTTGGTGCGCACCGGACCGCCGTCGACCGAGCAGGTCAGCACCTCGTACCGGCCGTCGGCCGCGCCGAGGATCCGGCTCGGGATCCCCAGTTCGAAGGGGTAGACGCCGTCCAGGGCCAGGACCACCACTCGTTCACGCCGCATGGCACGATCCTATCGAAGGTTGGCAATCTTGCCATTGGCGTGCGGTGCGCGAACAGGCACGCTGGATCACCATGAGCACACAGAACACGATGCGAGCCGTCAGCCAGGACGTCCTCGGCGGTCCCGAGGTCCTGAAGGAAGTCGAGATCGAGCGGCCGGTACCGCGGCCGAACGAGGTGCTGGTCCGGGTACGGGCGGCCGGGGTCAACCCGACCGACTGGAAGCACCGCGCCACCGGCGGTTTCCTCGGTGAGCCGCCCTTCGTCCTCGGCTGGGACGTCTCCGGAGTGGTGGAGGCGGTCGGCGTCGGCGTCGCGGCGTTCGCGCCCGGGGACGAGGTCTTCGGCATGCTGCCGTACCCGTTCGGGCACGGTTCGCACGCCGAGTTCGTGATCGCACCGGTGCGGGCCCTCACCCGCAAGCCGGCCGGGATCGACCACACCCAGGCGGGCGCGCTCCCGCTGGTGTCGCTCACCGCGTGGCAGGCGCTGGTCGAGCATGCGGACCTGCGGCCCGGGCAGCGGGTGCTGATCCATGCCGCGGCGGGCGGGGTCGGGCATGTGGCGGTGCAGATCGCCAAGGAACGCGGTGCGTATGTGATCGGCACGGCGAGCGCGGGCAAGCACGAGTTCCTGCGCGGCATCGGGGCGGACGAGACGGTGGACTACCGGGAGACGGACTTCACCGAGGCCGTGAAGGACGTCGACGTCGTCCTGGACACGATCGGCGGCGACACCTCCCTGCGCTCGCTGCGCGTGCTGCGCCCGGGCGGGGTCGTGGTGTCGATCCTGCCGGGCGGTTCGGACGACTTCTATCAGGAGGCCGAGCGGCTCGGGGTGCGGGCGGTCCGGATGCTGGTCGACGCCGACCGGGCGGGCATGGAGGCGATCGCGGAACTCGCCGGGCAGGGCAAGCTCCGCGCCACGATCGCCGGGACCTTCCCCCTGTCCGCCGCGGCCGAGGCCCACGCCTCGGGGGGCGATGGGGGTCCCCCCTGCTCGAGCGAAGCCGAGAGCTTGGGGGAGGGTGGGCGCAGCGGCACCCCGCACCGCCGGGCTGCGCAACGCCCCGCCCTCAGCACCAACGCCGAGTGCCGGGTGTCGAGTGGCGGCGCGACGTGCCCTGCTGCGCGGAACTGTCAGAACGTCAGCACCGGCTTGATCGTCTTGCCCGACCTCATGTCCTGGGCCGCGCGGTCGATGTCTTCGAACGGGTACGTGCTGATCAGGCGGTGCAGCGGGAGCCGGTCCTCCTTCACCAGGTGGACCAGGGCCGGGATCATGGTCTGTGTCTCGCTGTCGCCGAGGGTCAGCCCCACGATGCGCTTGCCGCCGAGGAGCCCGTTGACGTCGAGGGCGACTTCGGTGCCGAAGGGCGGGGCGCCGACGACCACCAGGGTGCCGCGGGCGGCGAGCGCGTCGACGCCCTGGCGCAGGACGGCGACGTTGCCCGTGGTCTCCACGACACCGTCCGCGCCCTGGCCGCCCGTGATGCCGGAGAGGGCCTCGGCCAGGTCCTCCCGGCTGGTGTCCACGGTGTGCGTGGCGCCCAGCTCCGTCGCCAGGGAGAGCCGTTCGGCGACGCGGTCGACCGCGACGATCCTGGTGGCCGGGGTGAGGGCCGCGGCCATGACGGCGGACAGACCGACCGCCCCGGCGCCCAGGACGACGACCGTGCCGCCCGTCTCCGGCTTCAGCACGTTCCACACCGCCCCCACGCCGGTCTGCACACCGCAGCCCAGCGGGGCTATCGACTGCAGTGGCACGTCCGGGTCGACCTTGACGACGCCGCGCTCGTCGGCGAGTGCCCGGCCGGCGAAGGAGGACTGGCCGAAGAAGTGACCGCCCAGGGCCTCACCGTCCCGGCTGATGGTGTTCGTCCCGTCGGCCCGGCCACCGCCGAGCAGATTCAGCGGCAGCCAGGTCGCGCAGTACGCCGGGTGCCCGCCGCGGCAGTTGCGGCAGTCGCCGCAGGAGGTGAAGGAGAGCAGGACGTGGTCGCCGGGCGCGACGGAGGTGACGGCGGAGCCGACGGCCTCGACGACGCCCGCGCCCTCGTGGCCGAGGACCCCGGGCAACGGGAAGGGCAGTCCGCCGCTCGCCACGCCGAGGTCGGTGTGGCACAGGCCGGCGGCGACCATGCGGACCAGCACCTCGTGGGCGCCGGGTTCGTCGAGGACGACGTCGGAGAGGGTGAAGGGCGCACCGCCGGACTCGACGACCGCGGCACGGGTGGTGATGGGCATCGCGTGGGCTCCTTGACGGTGCTCAGTCGAGCGAGACGACGACGGACTTGACCTTGGTGTAACCGGCGAGGGCCTCGGGCCCGTACTCGCGGCCGTAGCCGGAGTCCTTCACGCCGCCGAAGGGCACGGCGGGGTCGAGCATCGCCCAGTCGTTGATCCAGACGATGCCGGCCTGGAGCCGGCCGGCGACCCGGTGGGCGCGGGCGAGGTGGGTGGTCTGGATGCCCGAGGCCAGGCCGTAGGGCGTGGAGTTGGCGAGGGCGATGGCCTCGTCCTCGTCGTCGAAGGGCTGGACGGTGAGGACGGGGCCGAAGATCTCCTCCTGGACGACACGGGAGTCGTTCGACAGGTCGGCGATGACGGTGGGCTTGTAGTAGTAGCCGCCGTCCAGGTCGAGCCGCTCGCCGCCGCAGATGATGCGGGCGCCCTCCTTGCGGGCCAGGGCGACGTACTCCTCGACCTTCTGGAGGTGCTTCTCGGCGGCCATCGGGCCGATGACGGTGGCCGGGTCGCGCGGGTCGCCGACCGGCACGCCGGGGACTGCCTCGGCGAGGATGCCCAGCAGGGTGGGGTACACCGAGCGGGCGACGAGCAGGCGCGGTCCGCCCATGCAGAACTGGCCGGTGTTGAAGACGAAGCCCTTGATGACCGCGCCGACGGCCTTCTCCAGGTCGGCGTCCTCGAAGACGATGTGGGCCGCGTTCCCGCCGAGTTCCATGGTGACGGGCTTGAGTGCCTCGCCGGCGACGCTCGCCACATGGCGGCCGATCGCGGTGGAGCCGGTGAAGGCGACCTTGTCGACACCGCGGTGGCGCAGCAGCGCCTCGCCCGCCACCGGGCCGGCACCGGTCACGACGTTGACCACACCGTCGGGTACGCCCGCTTCCTTCAGGAGCCGCGCCATGTACAGGGCGCTGAGGGGGGTCTCGTCGGCCGGCTTGTGGACGACCGCGTTGCCGGCCGCGAGGGCCGGGCCGATCTTGGAACCGGCCAGGATGAGCGGGAAGTTGAAGGGGGTGATCGCGGCGACCACGCCGAGCGGCTCGCGCTTGGTATAGGCGAGGGCGTTCATGGGGGTGTCGCGCAGGGCGCCGTCCAGGCTCTGGGCGAGGTTCGCGTAGTACTCGTAGTCGTTGGCCGCGTTCGTGACGTCGACCGCGCCGCACAGGGTGATCGGTTTGCCGACGTCGAGGCTCTCCAGCGCGGCGAGCTCGTCGGCGTTCTCGCGGATCAGTCCGGCGACGCGGTGCAGCACCCGGCCACGCTCGCGGCCGCTCAGCCCGGACCAGGCGCCGGCGTCGTAGGCCTCGCGGGCGGCGCGTACGGCCGCGTCGACGTCGGCCGGGCCCGCCTCGGCGACGGTGGTGACGACCGCACCCCGGGACGGGTCGACCACCTCGGTGCGCGCCCCGTCGGCGGCCTCGCGCCACTGGCCCCCGATGAACAGCTGTCCGGGTTCCCTCTCGAAGGTGGTCATCGCCGCTCCTCAGCGTCGTCGCCAAGATTTCAACAAACAGGTTTCCTGTTGGTTCGCAGTCTCTTTACAGACAGGTTTCCTGTCAATGGTCTAGCCTGCGTCCATGCTCGACACACAGGTGACCAAGGCGCCCCCTTCCCTGCTCTACATGATCAAGCAGGTGGAGCTCGTCGTGCGCTCCCACCTGGACGAGCTGGTCAGACCTTCCGGGATCACCGCTCTCCAGTACACAGCGCTGACCGTCCTGGAGCGACACGACGGACTGTCCGCGGCCCAGCTGGCGCGCGACTCCTTCGTCACGGCGCAGTCCATCGCGGATCTCGTCCGCTCCCTGGAGGGACGTGGTCTGGTGCGCCGGGAGCGCAATCCCCGCAACCGCCGCGAGCTGCTGATTCTGCTCACCGACGACGGCCGGGAGCTGCTCGCGCGGCACGCCGGGCCGGTCCGCGAGCTGGAGGAGCGGATGGTGCGCGACCTCACCGCACACCAGACCGAGCAGTTCCGCCAGGCCCTCACCAAGGCCTGGCACGCCCTGTCGTAGACCGGGGCCGCGCGCCTGGAAGCGCGCCCGCGCTCGCCCCCGCGCACACCCCGGCGCGAACCTCGGCCAACTCGGCCGCAATTCAAAGACATATGTCAATCGAACATGCTGAAATTCATCCGTTCGGGGGTAACTTGCGGGGCGGGGAACGGTTTTGAGGACCGCGGCCCCTCCCCATGCACGGAGCAGGCTGGAGGCGATCTCGTCGTGCGGCAGGA
The DNA here is from genome assembly GCF_000717875.1 of Streptomyces sp. NRRL S-455. Taxonomy (GTDB): domain Bacteria; phylum Actinomycetota; class Actinomycetes; order Streptomycetales; family Streptomycetaceae; genus Streptomyces. The sequence goes on along the minus strand of NZ_JOCT01000027.1, from coordinate 96,551 downwards.
ACCTGCACCGCTCACCCGGCATCTGCGCGTCCGCCAGGAACGGGGGCACACGGTGCTGGAGTTCCGCGGCGAGATCGACATCGCGGCGGCCACGGAGATCGCCCCGCACCTGGACCGGGAGACCAACCGCCCCGCCGCCCGGGTCGTGATCGACCTCAGCCGGATCGAGTTCTTCGACTGCTCGGGCCTGCGGCTGCTGTACCGGGCCAGGAGCCGGGTGCTCGACCGGGAGGGGCAGCTGCTTCTCGTCTGCGCCCATCCCCTGACGCTCCGCGTGCTGCGCATCACCGGCCTGTCCCGGCTGCTGCCCCCGCAGCCGACTCTGGACGCGGCGCTGGAGCAGCCGGAGGCGACGTCCGGCTCGCTGTGACGCGGCGTACCGGGCTCCCGGTGCTGCCCTGTCCGCGTGCGCCCACCGCGCTACCGGCTAAGTCGTCCGGTCCTCAACAGGGCGGTCTGGCAGGGGCTTTGGCGGGCATCCGGTCAGTAGGAAGGAGGGCCGTCGCATGACGACTCCCGTCAAGCGCCTCCCCAGGCGCATGCCCGGCTGGGCCAAGGTGGTGGCCGCGCTCGTACTGGTACTGGTCGTGTTCTTCGCCGGGATCCGGCTGAGCGTGATCCCGGGCCTGAAGGACCTGTTCGGCACCGACACGCACGACCGGTCCGGTCCCGCACTGCTGAAGTCCATCCAGGACATCAGCCGCTACGACGCCGCCTCCGGCAACTTCCAGGTCGTCGTGGACCTGGAGAAGGACGCCAGGTTCCTGCCCGACGCGATCCGCGGCACCCGCACCCTGTACGTCGGCGCGGGCACCGTCGACGCCTACGTCGACCTGGGCAAGGTGGGCGAGAACGACGTGCGCGTCAACGGCGACCGCACGTCCGCCACGCTCCGGCTGCCCCACGCCCAACTGGGCAAGCCGGCCCTCGACCCCGACCGCTCCTACGCCGTCTCCAAGCAGCGCGGGCTCTTCGACCGCCTCGGCGACCTGTTCTCGGACAACCCGAACGGTGAGCAGGCCGTGCAGAAACTCGCGGTACGGCACATCGGCGACGCGGCGAAGGAGAGCGAGCTGACCGCACGCGCCGAGTCCAACACCACCGGCATGCTCGAAGGTCTCCTGCGCTCCCTGGGCTTCAAGGAGGTGCGCGTCTCGTACGGGAGCTGATCAGCTCCCGAGGGCTCCGGGCGAGGCCTCCCGGCCGCGGGACGTGACGGCGCGCGGCGGCCGGAGCGTGGAGTGCCCGGCGGAACCCGGGGAAACAGTGGCTGGAACGGTCCGCGGCGGCGGCGTCGCCGCGGGCCGGGCGGCATCGTCGTCGCGTCTGCGGGTAACCGCCCTGTCACGCAGGGAAGTTGAAGAGTGGAGGACCGAATGGCCGGTGCAGCCTCACGTCTCCGTACCGCGGACTCCGGAAGTGAGCGGCGCCCGCTGCCGCTGTTGCTCCGGCTGCTGGCGATGGTGTGCGCCTTCACGTTCATGGTCGCGTTCGCCGTGGTGCTGGCGCGGCTGACCCTGCAGCCGTCGCCCGCGTCGGAGGCGCTGACCCACACCAACCTGCATCCGGGGCGTTCCCTGAAGGCCTATCTCGACCAGCCGGAGCTGCGTGACGCCGTCCGGCAGATCGGCGGGAACATCCTGCTGGGCATCCCCTTCGGTGTCCTGGTGCCCGTCGTCGCCCCGCGCACCCGCGGCATCCTGCGGGTGCTGCTGCTGACGGCCGTCGTGATGCTCTTGGTGGAGTTCGCCCAGGGCGCCCTGGTCACGGGCCGCGCCTTCGACATCGACGACGTCATCCTCAACACCTCCGGCGCGCTCATCGGCTACCTGCTCCTGGGCCGCCGGCTGAGCCGAGCGGTGCACGCGCGCAGGCCCCGCGGCGCCCGGGCGGGGAAGAAGCCGTCGGCGGACATCCCCTAGTGCGGCGTCCAGGTGAACTTGTCCCCGCCCACCCAGCGGACCACGTCCGGATCGTCCAGGTCGTGGACCGTGATGCCGAACGCGGCGGCGGCCGCCAGTACGTCGGTGATGGCCCTGGCCTCCCCGACCACCCGGCCGTCGATCTCCACGATCCTGAACGGCGGTGTGCCCGGCTGCACCCCGAGCACCAGGATCCGCGGATGGGGTATGTGCGGGCTCGCGATTTCGGTCATGCATCGAGCGTAGAGCGCAATCGGCGGCGGCGCGGCTCTCAGCCACCGGCGAGCAGATCGGACTCCGACCAGGCCTTCGCCGGCCGACGGCAGCCCCACCCGGACGCGGCGGGATCCGTGCCGCTCGCAGGGCCTGCCGCGCAGTTCCATGAGCATGCGCTCAGGGGCGGCGCCAGTCGTCGCCCGTCAGGTGCGAGCCGGCCTGCGGGCCCATGCGGAGCATGCCGCCGTCCACGCTCCAGGAGGCGCCGGTGACGTAGGAGGCGTCCGAGCCGGCGAGGAAGGCGATGACGGCGGCGACCTCGCGGGCGTCGCCGGGCCGTCCCAGCGGCACTCCGGGACGGCTCTCGGTGTGCGGGTCGGTGTCCTCCTGACCGGTCATGGGCGTGGAGATCTCACCGGGCGCGACGGCGTTGACCGTGATGCGGTACTCGGCGAGTTCGAGCGCCATCACCTGGGTGAGCAGTCCGAGACCGCCCTTGGCTGCGCAGTACGGCGCGGCTCCCACGCGCGGCTGGTGCTCGTGGACGGACGTCACGTTGACGATCCGCCCGCCGTCGCCCTGCCCGATCATCCGCCGGGCCGCCTTCTGTCCGCACAGGAACGGCCCGACGAGATCGACGTCCAGGACCTCACGCACGTCGGACAGCTCCAGGTCGAGGAACGGCGTCATGGTGCCGGTGCCGGCGTTGTTGACCAGCACGTCGATGCGGCCGAGGCGCTCGCACAGCTCGTCCACGGTGTCCGCGGCGTCGGGCAGCCGGGTGAGGTCCATCCGGGCGACCTCGGCCCGCCGCCCGTGCGCCCGGACCTCGTCGGCCGTCTCCTCGGCTCCCTTCTGGTCGCTGTGCCAGGTGATGCCGACGTCCATGCCCGCCTCGGCGAGGCGTACGGCGGTTGCCCTGCCGATGCCGGAGTCGGCTCCGGTGATCACGGCGACCTTGCTGCGGGGCGCGCTGGGAGCGGACATGACAGGCCTCCTCGGCGAAGCGGTGGGGACGAGGCATCGCAGTACCCGGGTGTGTACCGGGCAAACCGCCGCCCGTGCGTCGTGCGGCCGGGCGGGGGCTGGGGAACCCTTGAGGTGGAGGTGGCGATGGATCCCGTCGAGGCACTGGACCGGATCGCCTTCCTGCTGGAGCGGTCCCTGGCGCCCACGTACCGCGTGCGCGCCTTCCGCACGGCGTCGCGGGTGCTGCGGGAGCTGGGCGAGGACGAGGTGCGGCAGCGGGCGGCGGACGGTTCGCTGGAGAAGCTGAAGGGCGTCGGCCCGAAAACCGCGCAGGTGGCGCGTGAGGCGCTGGCCGGGCAGGTGCCGGGCTATCTGGAGAAGCTGGAGGGCGAGACGCACGAGCAGCCGGCCGTGCGGGGTGGCCAGGAGCTGCGGGCGCTGCTGCGCGGGGACTGCCATCTGCACTCCGACTGGTCGGACGGCGGCAGCCCGATCGAGGAGATGGGCCGGGCCGCGGCGGCACTGGGCCACGAGTGGGCGGCGCTGACCGACCACTCGCCGCGGCTGACGGTGGCGCGCGGGCTGAGCCCCGAGCGGCTGCGGGAGCAGCTGGACGTGGTCGCGGAGCTGAACGAGACCTGGGCGCCGTTCCGGCTGCTGACCGGTATCGAGTGCGACATCCTCGAGGACGGCTCGCTCGACCAGGAGCCGGAGCTGCTGGAGCGGCTCGACGTCGTGGTGGTGTCCGTCCATTCCAAGCTGCGCATGGACGCCCGTTCGATGACCCGCCGGATGGTGGCGGCCGTCCGCGATCCGCACTCCGACGTGCTCGGGCACTGCACGGGCCGGCTGCTGACCGGGCGGGGACGGCCCGAGTCGGAGTTCGACGCGGACGAGGTGTTCGCGGCGTGCGCGGAGACGGGCACGGCCCTGGAGATCAACAGCCGGCCGGAGCGGCTCGACCCGCCGCGGCGGCTGCTGCGCCGGGCCGTGGACGCGGGTGTGCTGTTCGCCGTCGACACCGACGCGCACGCGCCGGGGCAGCTGGACTGGCAGATCAACGGTTGCGCGCGGGCACAGGAGTGCGGGGTGCCGCCCGAGCGGGTGGTGACCACGTGGTCCCTCCCTGAGCTGCTGGCCTGGACCCACGAGCGGCGGGTGCCGTCCGGCGTGACCGGCGGCTGAGGTGGTACCCGGGCGGACCGCAGAGAGAAAGGGATCGCACGCATGGCACAAGCGGAACGGGCGGCCGTGTTCGACGTCGACGGCACGCTGGTCGACACCAACCACCTGCATGTCGTGGCGTGGTGGGAGGCCTTCCGGCAGGCCGGTCACGACGTGCCGATGCACGCCATCCACCGGGCCGTGGGCCTGCCGTCCACCGACCTCGTGGCCCATCTGCTGGGCGACGACCGCGACACCGGCCAGGACGCCGACATCAGCGCCGGGCACAAGGCGCTGTACGGGCAGTACTTCGACCGGCTGCCACCGCTGCCGGATGCCGGGCCGCTGCTGCGCCGTCTGCACCGCGACGGCTGGGCGGTGGTGCTGGCCACCTCGGCGGGCGGCCCGGAGCTGAGCGCGTTGCGCCGGGCGATCGACGCGGACGACGCCATCACCGCCACGGCCAGCGCCGACGACGTCGACGCGGGCAAGCCCGCGCCCGAGCCGGTCGAACACGCCCTGGAGCTGGCCGGGGTGCCGGCGGAGCGGGCGGTCTTCGTCGGCGACACCGTGTGGGACATGCGGGCGGGCAGCCGTGCCGGAGTGCGCTGTGTGGGCGTCCTGTGCGGCGGCATTCCGCGCACCGACCTGGAGAAGTCCGGCGCGGACGCGGTGTACGCGGATCCCGCGCACCTCCTGTCGTCGCTGTGTGACAGCCCACTGGCATGAGCCGGAGTGAAACCCCCGGTCACGCGGATACTCGCAGCGGATGACGCGTGTGACGAGGGTGGTCCGGCGAACGACGGCTCGGGTGTTCAGCCGACGCATGGACGAGGAGACGGCGGCCGACGGCACCCACCCGGCCGGGCGAACGGCCCGGACCAGCCCCGACGAGACGGCGGACGGCCGGACGGCGAGAGGTGCGGGGCCTGACCAAGCGGCAGACGGCCGGACGAGGAGCGGGACCCGGTCCGACGGGAAGGCGGGCAGCCGCGCGACGAACGACACGCGATCCGACAAGCCGACGGGCAGCCGTACGGTGAACGGAACCCGGTCCGACAGGGCGGCGTACGGCCGGACGGGAGCCGAAGGGATGCGCGAGCGCATGAATGGGCTCGCGCAGGGAGTCCGCTCGGCGCGGCCGATGGATGCCGTGCGGCGCGAGGCGCGGAGCGTCGGGGAGGCCGCCCGGGCCGTCTGGCGGAGGCCCGGGCGGGAACGGGACCTGGTCGTCCAGTCGCTGAAGGCCGCCGCCGCGGCGGTGCTCGCCTGGCTGGTGGGCGGCGTCTGGATGGGCGACCCGCTGGCGCTGATGGCGCCGTGGGTGGCGCTGGTGCTGGTGCAGGCCACCGTCTACAGCTCGCTGCTGACGGGGGCGCGGCAGTTCGGGGCGATCTGCGTCGGCACCGTGCTGGCCTCGGCGGCGGAGGCCGTCACCGGTGACACGACGGGCGCGCTGGCCCTCTCCGTCCCGGTGCTGATGCTGCTCGCGAACTGGCGCCGCTTCGGCGACCAGGGCATCTACGCGGCGACCACGGCGCTGTTCACCCTCACCGCCGGTTCGGTCACCATGTCCTCCGTCGGGCACCGGGTCGGGCAGGCGGCCCTGGGCGCGGCCATCGGCGTGGCCGTCAACGCGCTGGTCCTGCCGCCGGTTCACCTGCGCGACGTCCGGGAGAACCTGGCTGCCCTCGCCAGGGAGGCGGGCGACGTCCTGGGCACCGTCGCCGGTGACCTGCGCGAGGGCGAGTGGGACGCGCAGACCGCCGCCGGCTGGCTGAGCGCCTCGGCCCGGCTGGAGCGCTGCCTGGAGTCGCTGCGCTCGGCACGTCGCTGGAGCCAGGAGAGCCTGCGCCTGACCTACGGACCGCTGCGCGCCCTGCAACGCGTTCCGCAGACGCCGCTTCCGCCTCAGGACGAGGACGAACGCCTGAGCCGGGTCACCGGGCACGTCACCGCCCTGACCCGGGCCCTGGCGGTGGCGGTGGACGACAAGCGGACGCCCGCACCGCCCGACGGTCCGGCCCTTCGCGCGTACGCGGACATGCTGCACCTGATCGGGCAGGCCTGCCACACGGAGTCCGATCGCCTGCTCAACGACAGCGTGGACCCCTGCATGGACGGCGAGATGGACGAGAAGATGCGGCGGCTGCACGAGCGACTGCAGGAGAGGCTCCGCGAGCACGCCGGGCAGGGGGCCACCCACACGGCGGTTCTCGGCACCCTGCTGCTCCAGGCCGAGAACCTGTGGGCCGAGGTCGTCCCCGACCACGGGGACCGGTGAAACCGGGTACTCGGTCGACTCCCGAGGACGGGCACGACGGAGAGGAGCCGAAGGTGAGCAGCACAGCGGGCAAGAGGATCGTCGTCACGGGCGCCACCGGCAACGTGGGCACCAGCGTGGTGCGCCTCCTCTCGGAGGACCCGGAGGTCGCCTCCGTCCTGGGCCTGGCCCGGCGGATCCCCGACTGGTCGCCGCCGAAGACGGACTGGTCGGCGGTGGACCTGGCGTCCGAGCAGCCGGACCTGGCCGAACGGTTCGCGGACGCCGACGCGGTGGTGCATCTGGCGTGGGCGTTCCAGCCGACGCACGACCCGGCGGCGACCTGGCGCACCAATGTGCTGGGCAGCATCCGGGTGTTCGAGGCGGTGGCCGCCGCGGGCGTGCCGGCGCTGGTGCACGCCTCGTCGGTCGGGGCGTACTCGCCCGGCCCGAAGGACCGGGCGGTGGACGAGTCGTGGCCGACGCACGGCTGGCCGGACGCCGCGTACTGCCGGGAGAAGGCGTACCTGGAGCGCGCGCTGGACACGTTCGAGCGCGACCACCCCGAGACCCGGGTGGTGCGGATGCGGCCCGCCTTCCTCTTCAAGTGGGAGTCCGCGAGCGAGCAGCGCCGGATCTTCGGCGGCCGGTTCCTGCCCGGCCCGCTGGCCCGCCCGGAGCTGCTGCCCTTCCTGCCCGACATCCCGGGGCTGCGGATGCAGGCCCTGCACACGGACGACGCGGCGGACGCGTACCGGCTGGCCGTGCACTCCGACGCCCGGGGCGCCTTCAACCTGGCGGCCGGGGAGACAGTCGACGCGCGGCTGCTGGGTGAGATGCTCGGCGCACGCCCGGTTCGGGTACCGCGCACCGCTGCCCGCTCGGCGATCGCCGCCGCCTGGGGCCTGCACCTGCTGCCCGCGTCCCCGCACCTGTTCGACGCGGTGCTGCGCCTGCCCCTGATGGACTGCGCCCGGGCGGGCAGGGAGCTCGGCTGGCGGCCGGAGCACACGGCGACGGCGGTACTGGAGGAGTTCCTGGAGGGTGTCCAGCAGGGCGGAGGCGCGCGGACGGCGCCGATGCGGGGACGCAAGGTGGGCTGACCGCACCGCCGACCGCGCCTGAGCGGCACGGCGGCCGCCCCCGCACATGGCCGATGGCCGCAGCCGGCCCCCACAGCCGGCTGCGGCCATCGGCGTTCAAGGAGCCGACGCGCCGGGGGCGCTCAGTCGGCCGGCTCGTCCGGCACCGGATGCTCCGGGTGCACCGCTCCCTGGCGCGGCGCCCCTTGCCTGCCCGTCCCCGCCTCGTCGGTGTCGGGGACGTCGTCGGCGGACTCTCCGGACCCGGCCTCGGCCTCGTCCTGCTCGTCCGTCTTGTCCTTCTTGGCGGTGCCCTTGAAGCGCGGGGCGACCTCCCACGGGTCCTCGCCGACGTCGGCCTGCTGGTCCGGCATGTCCCGCGGGATGGGGTCACCGTTCTCGCCGGGTCCTTCGAGGCGGTGGTCGGTCACGGCGTACTCCTCTCGGTCGTCCGTGCGCCGCGCGAGTACCTCCGCCGTGACCTGCGAAACCTCACCGCGGCCCCCGGAGTGCGCCGAGCAGGCACTAACCGCCGGTAACCCCCTCGATCTCGTCCAGGGCGGTCACCAGTTCCGGGTCGACCCTTTCCCGCACCCACCGCTGGTGCTCCTCGCCGACCTCACGCGGAACCGTCTCGGTGAGCATGATCAGGTACAGATAGGCGCGGTACAGGGCGTAGCGCAGGCGAGCCAGCGTGTCGAAGACGGCCCGGCCGCCGGCCTCCCGGTAGCCCGCGAGGAACGCCTCGTCCTTCCGGATGTCGCCCAGCAGCGCCAGGGAGACGAACTCGGCGAGGGGATCGCCCCAGAACATGCGCTCCCCGTCGATGAGCCCGCCGATACGGGGCCCGCCGGCCGTGCGGTCGACCAGGATGTTGCCCCGCCAGAGGTCGAAGTGGACGAGGCGGGGGACGGTGACCTCGTCGAGGGCACCGTACGCCGAGGCGGCGGTACGGGCCACCGCGTCGACGGGCCGGGGCAGCCGGGGGGTGTAGCGCCGGACGTCGTCGAGGACGGCGTCGAACATCGCCGTGAACGCGGCCCGCCAGTCGGGGGTGAGCGGGCCGAGGGCGCCGGAGGGGTAGCCGAAGCCGGGGCCCGTCACGCCGTGCAGACGGGCCGTCCGGCGTCCCAGTTCCGTACGCAGCGCGGTCTGTTCGCCGTCGGTGAGCGTGTCGTCCCAGGTGTCGCCCGGGCAGGCCGTCATCAGCAGGAAGTCGTCGCCTGCGGACACCAGCCGGGGTGCGGGCACCCCGACGCGCGCGGCCGAGCGGTAGAACTCCGCCTCGGAGACGAGCAGTCGCTGTTCGTGCCGCATGCCCGGGGTGGTGGCCGCGGGCGGGATCTTCAGTACGTAGCAATTGCCGTCGGTGAGGCGGAGTTCCTCCACCGTGTTGTAGGTGCCGCCGGTCAGCGGCCGGAGGTGGGCGAGACGGCCGGGGTCCAGGCCCGCCTCCTGAAGGACGTGCCGGGCTCGTTCCCAGGAGTCCACCACCGTGCGCCCACCCCTCCCCTTCGGTCAGCCGGCCGCGTACACGTCCTCGACGTAACGCCCGTCCGCGACCAGTGCGTCGAGCCACCGCTCGGCGGCCGTCCCGTCGGTGCCCGGCGTGTGCTTCCGGTACAGGGTACGGAACGCCTCCCGCACCCCGGGCGCCATCCGCGAACCGTCGCCGCAGACGTACACCCGCGCTCCGGCGTCCAGCAGCGCCCAGACCTCCTCGGCCTCGGCGGCGACGCGGTGCTGCACGAACCGCACCTCGCCCTCGGGCGTCTCGCTGAAGGCGGGGCGGAGGGACACGGCTCCGGCGGCCTCGGCGGCGCGCAGTTCGTCGGCGTGCAGGAAGTCTGCGTCGGGCGCGTCGCAGCCGAAGTAGCAGACGGCCGGGGGCAGTTCGGCGCCCTTCGCCAGGGCCGCCGTGCGGTCGGCGATGGCGCCGCGGAACGGGGCGAGACCGGTGCCCGCGGCGATCATGACGACCGGCGCGGATCCGCCGGTGGCGTCGATACGGAAGGCCTCCCGGCACGGCTGCACACGTGCGTACACCGTGTCGCCGGGTTCGAGTGCCGCCAGGTGGCCGGACCCGGTGCCCCGGTAGACGCCCTTGCCGGAGCGGGCGGGTGCCTCCAGCAGGGAGACCATCAGGTCCACGTGGCCGGGGTCGACGGCGGGCGAGGACGAGACGGAGTAGTGGCGGGGGCGCAGCGGGGTGAGCAGGCCGAGGAGCCGCGTCCAGTCCAGGGCGCCCCGCAGGGCCGGGTGGTCCTCGAGGATCTCCACGAGGGTGCGCGGGTCGTCGGTGAGGGCGGCCAGGGCCGTGCGCTCCGGCGGGCACGGGTTGGCGGCGGCGAGCGCGGCCAGCTGCCCGGCGCTCGGACGCTCCTGTAGCTCCACGTGGTGGGTGAGGAGCTGCCGTACTGTCACGGGGCGGTCGACGGCGATGCCGTCGCGGCGGGGGCGGGTGGCGCGGATGTCCAGGACGGTGTCGAGGTCGGCGCCGAGCGCGGCGGCGGCGCGGGTGACGAGGTCCGGGTCGTTGGCGGGCAGCACGGTGAGGTGGTCCGCCGTGCGGTAGGAGACGCCGGCGGGCAGCGCGACGCGGACGAACCGCTTGCGGCGGGCGTAGCCGGGCGCGGTGAGGTCGCGGGCCTCGGTGACCCGCATGGGGACGAGTCCGTGCCGCTCGGCGAGGGCGTCCAGCGGGCCGCCGGTGAGGGTGCGGACCTCGTAGGCGGTGGTGGGTTCGCCGGTGTCCGGGGTGGTGGCGTCCGGGTCGCCGTACCGCTCCAGCAGGGCGGTGCGCAGGGCCGTCGTGAACTCCCGGACGGTGCCGGTGAGGTCGCCGGAGGCGTCGGCGGCGGCGCGGTCGAGCAGCCGGGCGGCGCCGGACTCGGCGAGCCGTTCGTCGATCCGGGTGGGGACGTGCTGGTAGGTGGCGGCCCAGTTGCGGTCGCCGACGCCGAGGACGGCGTACGTCACGCCGGACAGGTCACGGGTCTCCTCCAGGCGGGCGGCGAAGGCGGTGGCGTCGTCGGTGGGGCGGCCGTTGTAGGAGGCGGCCGTGATGACGACGGGCCGGTCGGTGGGCAGGCCGCCGGCGTAGGCGTCCAGGGGCGCCACTTCGGTCTGGCAGCCGACGGCGGCGGCCTCGTCGGCGAGTTGGCCGGCGAAGTCGCGGCAGGTGCCGTAGTTGCTGCCGTGCAGGAAGAGCGCGGCGGTGCCGGGGCGGACGCGGGCGGGCAGGCCCTGCGGTCCGGCCGACGGGGAGTCCTGGACCGGGGCGGCGCCGGGCAGCGGCGGGTGGACGCGGTCGGCGGACGTGCGAGGCGTCAAGGCGAGCGTGAAGCCCTCGGGCTTGAGGGTGAGGGTCTCCTTGACGTCGAGCCGGTAGTCGGCGTGGTCGCGCAGCCGGTAGCGGTGGACGAGCATGGCCAGCAGCATGGTGGCCTCGTGCAGCGCGAACTGCCGTCCGATGCAGGCGCGCTCACCGGTGCCGAAGGGCTTGAAGGCGTGTACCGGGCGCTCCGCCTCCGCCTCGGGCGTGAAGCGGGACGGGTCGAACAGCTCGGGGTTGTCGCCCCAGACGGGCTGCCGGTGCAGCATCGGCGTGAGCACCAGGGCGGCCTGCCCGGCGCGCAGCGGGATGCGGCCGCCGAGCAGCGTGTCCTCGCGGGCCTCCCGGGAGAACACGGCGGCCGTCGGCCACAGTCGGAGTGCCTCGTTGAGGACCTGGCGGGTGTAGGTCAGCCGGCCGACCTCGTCGTACGTCGGATCGACGTCCGCCACGTCGCCCCACAGCTCGTCGACCTCGCGCTGCACCAGCTGGAGCGCGGTGGGGTGCTTGGCGAGGTAGTACAGCGCGAAGGACATGGCGCCGGAGGTGGTCTCGTGGCCGGCGATCAGGAAGGTGATGACCTGGTTGCGGATGTTGGCGGTGTCGAGCGTGCTGCCGTCGGCGGGGTGCTCGGCGGTGAGCATCAGGCCGAGCAGGTCGTCGGCCTGGCTCTGGTCGGTGCCGGTGCGGGCTGCGATGACGTCGTCGACCACCTGGGCGAGGTAGGCGGAGTCGTCCCGGAAGGCCGCGTCCGCCGCCGAGTGGTCCTGGCCGGGGACGCGCGCGAGGCGGGTCATGCTCCACTCCAGGCAGCGGACCATCGACTCGACGAAGGGGTGCGGCTCGTCCCGCTCGAAGGAGCCGAAGTCGTAGCCGAACCCGGCGAGTCCGATGGTGTCGAGCGTCATGCGGGTCATGTCGCCGGGCACGTCGACGGGCGCTCCGGCGCGGGCGTCACGGTCCCAGGAGTCGATGAGCCGGCGGGCCACCTTCAGCATCACGGGGTGGTAGGTCCGCATGGAGCCCAGCGCGAAGGCGGGCATGAGGATGTCGTGCGCCTTGGCCCAGTTGGGCTCGTCGTTGTACGCGGTGAACAGCCCGTCGGCGGCGAACTCGCGGACGTTCTCCAGACCCGGGCCGATGTGCTTGGCGAACCGCTGCTCGTCCGCGAGTTCGGCCACGAGGTCCAGGTCGCCCACGAACAGCGTGTCGCGCCCGTACAGCCGCCGGAGGAACACGGGCCCGTGCTCGCGCATGAGATCCATGGCCTGCTGGATGGGCGTGGCGCCGGGTCCGGTGGCGGAGATGTCGGCGACGGGGACGCCGGGGAGGGTGTCTGCGGGCCGGGGAGCCTGTGCGGTGGGGCGCATGACGCGGCAACTGCCTTTCACGGTAAGGAAGTACTCCGGTCCAGCGTGATCCACGGGGCCCGGCCGGTCGTGCGCCGTCCCTGCATGATTCTGTAGTGCGCGCACATGCTTCGCTCTTGCGTACGGCGCCCCGGCATGGCAGGGAGGAACTCGTGGAGCAGGCCCGGCAGGAGGCCGTGACGTGGCGCAACCGCGCCCTGCTGCTGTTCGACCGGGTCGCCATGCCGGTCGCGGTGTGCGACGTGTACGGGGCGGTGCTGCTCGCCAACCCGGCGATGGCCGCGGAGTGCGGTACGACGCCGGGGCGGCTGCGCGGCCGTGACGTGCTGGACCTGTTCTGCCCCCGCGAGGCCACGCAGGTGGAGCGCATCGCCGAGGCCCTGCGCCTGCGGCATCGCTCGCGCTACCAGGTCTCGGTGCGCTGGCGGGCCCCCGACGGCACGGAGCGCCACGGCGAACTGACGGCGGACCCGGTGAGTGACACGGTGGAGGACACGCCGGCGCTACTGGTGATGCTGCGGGTGGACGGCGAGCGCGAGCCCGGTGCCGCACCGCCCGCGGAACGGGCCCGGGTCACACCGATGGAGGCCCGCGTCCTGGCCCTGCTGGCCTCCGGCGCCACGACGGCCCGCGCGGCCCGTGAAACCGGCCTCACCCCCGACGGCGTCACCTACCACCTGCGCCGTCTGACGGCCCGTTGGCACGCCGCCAACCGCACGGAACTGGTGGCGCGGGCCTACGCGCTGGGCGTTCTGAGGCCCGGGGTGTGGCCGCCGGAGGTCTCGGGGCCGGAGTAGGCCGTGCCCGCCCCTTCCGGGGCGCCGAAGCGGGCGAGGGTGTGCCACACCATCTTCAGGTCCTGGAGCCCGTAACGACCGCTCCGGGCGGCGTCACCGATGGCCCGTGGGTCGACCAGGCCGTCCCGGGCGATCCGGGCGCCCAGCTCCGTGTACTCCCGGCCGCGGTAGTCCGCGTGGCGTCGCAGCCCGGTCACCGTGAGCCGGTAGCCGGGGTGCCACTCGACGGGGCAGGGCAGGCTCCGGGCCGCCGCCTCGACGGGTGTGCCGCGGTAGCAGGCGTCCAGGACCAGCGCCTCCACGTCCCGGGAGAGGTCGACGCCGCCGTGCACATGTGCCTCGACGTAGTCGTTGAGGGGGTCCTGCTCGTCCGCTTCGGCCAGCGCGATGAGGGACATGCCGGCCGCGACGCCGAAGTCGGCCGGCTCGGCGGCGCTGTCGGGATAGCAGAACGTGGCCCGGGTCAGCGCGCCGGCGGTCAGCCGGAAGTGCGCGGAGCCGAAGCGCGGTGCGGCGCCGACCACTTGCCGGCGGAAGTTCAGGGCGCCGTACACGGGCCGCTCGTGCGGGGCGGCGTCGTCGTACGCCCCGCCGAAGATCCGGCTCTCCCAGCGCCAGCGGTCGCCGCCGGGGCGGGCCGTGAGGCCGCCGTTGCTGGTGCCGGTGACGAACTGCGAGTGGTAGGCACCGTCCCGGGCGAGGGCCGTGAGGACGGACACGCCGCCCGCCCACCGGTCCGGGTGGAAGTTCAGCGTGATCCGCAGCCGCGGGTCCACGGCGGTTCCCGCCGAGAAACCCGCCACATGACGCAGTGCCGCCCGTGCCCGTCGTGACGTGACGTCCGCGAAATCCACTGGCTCCCTCTCGCCGGTCCTTCTAGCCTGTCCCAGAAACCTAGGACCCCTAGGTTTCGGTAGCGACGACCAGGAGCCCTCCCATGAGATCACTCACCGAACAGGACATCCGCAACTCCTTTATCAACTGCTCCAAGGGCGAGGCCAAGCGTCTGGCCGTCCCCCGCGACCTCGCCGAGCGTCCGTGGGGAGATCTCGACTTCCTCGGGTGGCGGGATCCGGGGGCGCCCGATCGCAGCTATCTGGTCGTCGAGCGCGAGGGGCGGCTCGTCGGGGTGGCGATGCGGTTCCAGGCCGCGCAGCGCGGTTTCCTGCATCGCAGCATGTGTTCGCTGTGCCTGACGACGCACCCTCGGGGCGGTGTGTCGCTGATGACCGCGCGGAAGGCGGGGGCGGCCGGCCGTGAGGGCAACTCCGTCGGGGCGTACATGTGCACCGACCTCGCCTGCTCCCTCTATGTACGCGGGAAGAAGACGCCTGAGACCGGGGCCCGCTTCGAGGAGAGCCTCACGCTGGAGGAGCAGATCGAGCGGACCCTGGGCAATCTGGGCGCCTTCCTCGACAAGGTGTCCGCCTGAGGGCCCCTCGGTCGCCCGTTCCGCCCCCTGGCATTAACTTCCTTCATGGATGCTTTCGAGCCAGGGGAAGGGGAACAGGCCGAGGATGCGAGAGGTACGTGAGTGGACGGCGCCCACCCTGCGGATCCTGCGGAAGCGACGGGATCCCGTGGTCGTCCAGACGGTGCGGTCGGCTACGGCGGCGACGATCGCGTACGTCATCGCGCTGCGTCTGAGCCCCGAGCAGGCACCTCTCACCGCTCCCCTGACGGCGCTGCTGGTCGTCCAGGTGACGCTGTACGCCACGCTCACCAACGGGTTCCGCCGGGTGAACGCCGTGGTGACCGGGGTCCTGCTCGCCATCGCGTTCAGTCTGCTGGTGGGCCTGACCTGGTGGAGCCTGGCCCTGCTCCTGGTGGCCTCGCTGGCCGTGGGACGGCTGGTCCGGGTGGAGGAGTACGTGCCCGAGGTCGCGATCAGCGCCATGCTGGTCCTCGGGGTCACCACCGTCGGGAACACCGCGTGGGCCCGGGTGGTGGAGACGCTGATCGGGGCGACCGTCGGACTCGCCTGCAATCTGCTGCTGGCCCCGCCGGTGTGGGTGGAGGAGGCGGGCGAGTCGATCGACGGGCTGGCGCGCCGGCTGCGGCAACTGATGCTGCGCATGGGCGAGGAGGCCGTCGGCGGCACGCCCGTGGACCGCGCGGAGGAGCGGCTGTACGAGGCGCGGCGTCTGGACCACGACATCGTCGAGGTGGACGCGGCGCTCAGGCAGGCCGAGGACAGTCTGCGGCTCAACCCGCGGGTCAAGGACAGCCTGCTGCACCGGGTGGTGCTGCGCACCGGCCTGGACACGCTGGAGATCTGCACGGTCGTCCTTCGCGTGCTCGCCCGCTCCTTCACCGACCTCGCCAAGGAGCGCGAGCCGGAGCCGCTGTTCGAGGACGAGACGGGCGCCGTGCTGCAGCAGTTGCTCTCCGAGATCGCCGACGCCGTGGTGAGTTTCGCGGTGCTGGTGACCACCCATCTCAGCGAGAGCGCGGAGTCGGCGGAGGAACGTCTCGCCACGGAACTGCGCACCGCGGCGGGCACCCGCGACAAGCTGGCCGTGCTGCTGCGTGAGGACGCCCGGCGCGAGACGTCGCACTGGCAGTTGCTCGGCGCCGTTCTGACGGAGGTCAACCGGATCCTCGACGAACTCGACACCGAGCACCGCTCCCGGCGCCTGTTCGAGGAACTCGACCGTGTGTCGAGGGAACAGCGCTCCCGGATGCCGCGCCTGACGCGGCTGCGTGAGCGCCTCGGCGTGCAGGAGCAGATGTGGCGCAGCCGTGCGGGGTTCGGCGGGGGTTCCCGTTGAGGCGGCACCCTCGGGGGTCCGCCGGATGTTGCACCCCATGCAACCCCCGGTGCCTATCTTGCACCCGGTGGTGATCCACGCCATGGTGGCTGTCGCGACGGGGACGAGGGACGACCTGAGGGGCGACATGAGCAGTGACGGCTGGAGCAGGCGCCGGTTCGTCGGCGCACTGGCGGGAGGGGCCGGCGCGGCGACGCTCACGGCCTGCGACAACGCGCCGGCCCCCACACCCCCGACGACTCCGGCGGCCCCCGAGGCGAGCGGGAGCCCCTCCCGGGAGGCCCGGAGCCCTTCCGGCCCGCGCCCCCTCTACCTCGGCACCTACACCTCCGTCGACGGTGGCAGCAAGGGCGTCGGCCTGGCCACGTACGACGCGGTGACGGGCCGCGTCACCGGCACCGGCACGCTGGCAGGTATCGGCGACCCGTCCTACCTCGCGATCCATCCCGACCGGCGCACGCTGTACGCGGTGAACGAGCGCGAGGACGGTGCCGTGACGGCCGTCCGGCTGTCCGACCGGGAGGTGCTGGGCAGCCGGAGCACCGGGGGCGCGGCTCCCTGCCATCTGTCGGTGCATCCGGGCGGGCGCTGGCTGCTCAGCGCCGCTTACGGCTCCGGCGACGTGGCCGTGCACCCCATCGAGTCCTCGGGCGCCCTCGGCGAGCGCACCGACCTCGTCCGGCACTCCCGTCCGGCGCCCGGCCCGGGACAGCAGGGCCCGCACGCGCACCAGGTCATCACCAGCCCGGACGGTGGGCATGTGCTCGCCGTCGACCTGGGTACGGACACCGTCTACACGTACCGGCTCGACGAGAAGGCCGGCACGCTTCAAGAGGTCGCGCAGGCACGGACCAGGCCGGGCGCCGGACCGCGCCACCTCACGTTCCACCCCGGCGGCCGGTACGCCTACCTCGCCAACGAGGTGGACAACACGGTGGCGGTCTGCGCGTACGATCCGGCCTCCGGCCGCCTGAGGGTGGGCGAGCCGCAGTCCACCGGCACCGGATCGGGCACGAGTTACCCGGCGCAGATCCTGGTGACCGCGAACGGCCGCTACGCCTACCTCGCCAACCGCGGCCACAACAGCCTCACGCGCTATGCCGTCGAGGCGGAGGGCGCGAAGCTGAGGCTGCTGGACACCGTTCCGGTCGGCGGTGACTTCCCACGCCAGATCGCCTTCTCGCCGGAGGGCACGCTGCTGTTCGCGGCGAACCAGAAGTCCGGCACCGTGACCGTCTTCCAGGTGGACGAGAGGAGCGGGGCGCTGCGACGCGCCGGTGAACCGTTCTCCTCACCGGTCGCCGTCTGTGCGCTGCCGTTGTAGGGCCCGGGGGCAGGAGGCGGCGGCCGCCTGGCCGAGCAGGGCGTGCATGCGCTCGGTGAGCTGCGCGACGTCGTCGGCGGGCGTGTGGAACGCCAGCCGTACGTCGCCGTGGGTGCGGGCGCGTTCGATGCGCAGCGTCAGGCCGTGCCGGTCGACGGCGAGCGGCCGGACCCGGACGGCGCCGTGCAGGCTGCCGGAGTCGACGAGCCGGGTGAGCCGCTCGACCGCGTCGGCGTGGCAGTCGGCCAGGTGGGTCAGCAGCCGGGCCTCGGCCGTGGTGAGCGGATCGGGCACGGCGGCGGTGAAGTCGTCGAGGTCCACGACCACGGCCCCGGACGCCTGCCGCAGCACCACGCGTGTGGGCGTGAAGGCGAGCCGCTCCCCCTCGACCGCGAACCAGCCCGCGAGCCACAGCCGCGCGCGGATCCGGTCGCGCACGGGGACGGGGGCGGCATCGGCGAACTCCAGCACCGCGGACGGCTCGCCGCGGGGCGCGCAGATCGCGGCGGCGGCCAGCGCACTGTCCTCGGGCACATCGACGAGCACCCTGCCGTCCTCGGTCACAGTGTGCGCGCCGACCAGTTCCTCGCGCGTGCCCTCCGTGGTCACCGCACAGGACCACGCGGCGGCGAGCACCGAGCGGGCCCGCTCCGCCGCGGCGGGGGCCGCCGTCCAGCTGTGGCTGTCGTCACCCATCCCAGACCTCCTTAGGTAAGCCTTGCCTAACCTATCGGAGATCAAGGTGTGCGCCAACCAGGTCACACGATCTTTACGAGGCTTTCAGGGGCGAGGACACCCTCGGACTACGCCGCCCAGTGCCCGGGCCGGGTGACCGACTCCGGCAGCCGGGTCGCGGCGCTCCCGCGGGCCGCGTTCAGCTGCGGCTGGGTGAGGAAGAACGCCCCGGTCAGGTCGGCGCCCGTGAGGTCCGTGTCGCGCAGGTCGGCGCCGATCAGGTCCGCGCCCCGCAGATCGGCGCCGGTGAGGTCGGCCGCGATGAGGCAGGCGCCGCGCAGGTTGGCACCACGCAGGTCGGCGCCTCCCAGCCGGGCACCGACGAGGTCCGCACCCCGCCGGTCCTTCCTGCGGCCCTTGGTGCCGGCCCTGGCCAGCTCACTCGTCCTCAGCAGCAGGACGTTGACGTCCTGGCGGTGCGCCGCCACGTCCAGACCGGCGAGTTCCTCGGCGGTGCGGCCGGTCAGTTCCTCGGTCTTCTCCAGGGCCTTGCGCAGATCGGCGTGGACGGGCCGGGCCGCGGGCAGGGCGAGCGCCTCGGTCAGGTACCACAGCAGCTCGTGCAGCTGCCGGACGACCGGGAACACGTCGAACATGCGGCGGGCGTGCTCCGGTGGCCCGGACCGCCAGTCCCGGCCGCCGAAGGTGACCTGCGAGACCTGCTGTCCGGCGCCGAAGCAGTCGTAGACGGTGCAGCCGGTGAACCCCGTCTGCCGCAGCCGCGCGTGGATGCCGCAGCGGTGGTCGTCCTGGAGGTTGCGGCAGGGCGTGCCGGCGTCCTTGCCGACCGCGAAGTCGGCCGAGGCCGCGAAGGGCAGGGCGACACAGCACAGCCCGAAGCACCGCTGGCAGTCACCGCGCAGTTCCGCCTGAGCGGCCTCGTGATCTCGCATGGCGTTCAGCATACGAAACGACAACTCACCGGTGTTCTCGGTAGCCGCTCGGGGTCGGCCAGGAGGTACATGCCGGTGATCCGGCCGTCGGCGATCGTGACCCCAGCTACCCGGGTTCCCCGATGTCGTCGGTCCCCCGTCATCCGCGTCATCTGCCGAACAGTTCGAACGCCACCGCGGGCCTGCCCCCGAAGCGCTCGCCCGTGGCCTCGGCGTGCTGGGTCAGGAAGCCGCGGACGTAGGTCTCCGGATCCTCGTTCGTCAGCGCCTCGATGTAGGTGCGGTGTTCCAGCAGCGAGGCCACCGCGCGTTCCAGGCCCGGTGTCGCGTCCACCGCGTGCGTGGGCGTGCTGGAACCGGCGACGGCGACCCAGCGCACACCGTCCCAGGGCTGAAGGCCCTGCTCGGCGAGTTCGGGGAAGATCCAGCGGTTGCCGGCGTCGCCGGCCGCGTCGAGCGTGGCGCGGCCGACGGCCACATGGTCGGGGGTGTTCCAGGCGACCTGGCCCCAGGTGTCCCGGTGGTTGAGCGTGATGACCAGCTCGGGCCGGTGCCGGCGGATCGCGGCGGCGATGTCGCGGCGCAGCGCGGTGCCGTACTCGATGACGCCGTCCTTGTGGTCGAGGAACTCCACCTCGAAGACGCCTACCACGGCCGCGCTCGCCCGCTGCTCCCGCTCCCGCAGCGGGCCGCACTTCTGCGGCTCCAGCGTGTCGATGCCCGCCTCGCCGCGCGTCACCAGCACGTAGGCGACCTCGCGGCCCTCGTCCGTCCAGGCCGCGACCGCCGCCGAGCAGCCGTACTCGAGGTCGTCCGGGTGGGCCACGACCGCGAGGGCACGCCGCCAGTCGGTGGGCATCGGCTGGAGTTGAGTGGTCGACATGTGCGCAGACTAATCCGCGCGACCGTGTCACGCCTCGTTCCGCGCCAGCGCCAGCAGCCGGTCGAGGACCCGGGCGCCACCGGTGCGGACGCCGTCGTGCTCGAACTCGTCCGTGATCCAGGTGCGCAGTCCGCGGATCGTACGGGCGGTCCGCAGGGAGTGGGCCGTGTCGACGTACATGTCGTCGTGGTAGACGGCGGCGGCCACCGGTACGTCGTTCGCGGCGAGGCGAGCCCGGTCGTACAGGGGTGCCCAGTCGGTGCGGGCGGCGAGCAGCTCGGCGGTCTCCCGCAGGGGGCGCAGGGCCGGGTCGCAGTCGAACATCCAGGGGTGGACCGACTCGCCCGTGAACAGCAGCGGCTCGTCACCGGCGAGCGCCTTCGCTGCGTCGAACTGCGGGAACTCGGCGCGGACCCGCTCGGCCGACCAGGCGGTGGGGCGGGTGTCCTGGCCGTAGATCGACTCGTGGATCAGGGCGTACAGCGGGTGGCGGGCGTAGGAGAGCATGCCCTGGGCCTGCTCCAGGAACGCGTCGGAGAGCGTGAGGCCCTGCGGGGTGCGGACGAAGGCGTTCTCCAGGAGGTAGTGCAGACGGTGGGTGCCGTCGCCGGTGCCGAGGACGATGCCGAGGGACTGGAAGGCCTCGGCGGTGAGCCGGTAGCCGCCCGGCAGGACCACGTCGTGGGTGAGCAGGTGGTCGGCGATGCGGCGGGCGCGTTCGGCGTCCTGCGGGTAGCGGGCGTAGTGGGCGGTGACCTTGCGTTCGATCCGCGGGAAGGCGGCCCGGTAGACGTCGTCGGCGTGGGCGTCGAGGGAGGGCAGCCCGCCGGTGATCACGGCGGTGGCCAGGCCCTCGGGCGCGAGGGACAGGTAGGTGGTCAGGCAGAAGCCGCCGAAGCTCTGGCCGAGGACGGTCCACGGCTCGCCGCCGGTGACCTCCGCGCGGATGACCTCGCAGTCGCGGACGATCGAGTCGGCCCGGAAGTGCGTGAGGTAGTCGGCCTGCTCGGCGGGTCCGCCGCGCAGCGGGAGCGTCTGGCGGTTGGCGGGCGTGCTGTGGCCGGTGCCGCGCTGGTCGAGGAGCAGGACGCGGTACTCCTTCAGGGCCCTGCCGAGCCAGCCCGGCCGGCCGACGGACCGGTCCGCACCGAAGCCCGGGCCGCCCTGGAGGTAGAGCAGCCACGGCAGCTCATGGTGCGCCCTGTCGCTCGCGACGACCTCACGGGCGTACAGCTCGATGGTCTCGCCCTCGGGCCGGCCGTGGTCGAGGGGGACGGTGAAGCGGCGGTCGGTGAGGACGACTCCGGGCTGGCGGTAGCTGGAGGTCAACAGGGCTCCCGGGACGGACGGATTTTCGGACCGCGTCCCAGTTCATCACAGGGATCTCCCGCTCGTGAGCCCTTCGATCATGAAACCTTGCTGAACGGTGGTTCAGCTCTAGCGGGCGGACAGGCTGGAGCGGCGGACCACGAGCTCGGGCTGGAGGACGACCCTGCGGTGCTCGTGCGGGCGGGCGGTGCCTTCCTCCTCCGTCTCCTCCAGGAGCAGGTCGGCGGCCATGGCGCCCATGGTGACGGCGGGCTGCCGGACCGAGGTGAGCGGGACGGCCGCGGCGGCGGCGAACTCGATGTCGTCGTAGCCGACGATGGCGAGGTCGTCGGGGACGC
The DNA here is from genome assembly GCF_000717875.1 of Streptomyces sp. NRRL S-455. Taxonomy (GTDB): domain Bacteria; phylum Actinomycetota; class Actinomycetes; order Streptomycetales; family Streptomycetaceae; genus Streptomyces. The sequence continues at coordinate 75,161 of NZ_JOCT01000027.1, read as the reverse complement.
CGACACCGGCCGCGTACATGGCCTGCAGGACGCCGAGTGCGAGCAGGTCGTTGGCGCAGAACACGGCGGTCGGCCGGTCGGCGAGGCCGAGGAGGCGGGCACCCGCGTCGCGGCCGGCGGCGACGTCCAGCCTTTCGGTGGGCAGCTCGCGCAGCGCGTCGGGCCCCAGTCCGGCCTCGGCGAGCGCTTCGAGGGCGCCGGTGCGCCGGTCACGGACCTGGTTCAGGCCGGGCGGGCCGCTGACGTAGGCGATGGAGCGGTGCCCGGCGTCGACGAGGTGGCGTACCGCGAGGGCGCCGCCCGCGACGTCGTCGACGGAGACCGAGCACTCGGTGGTGCCCTCGGCGACGCGGTCGACCAGGACGAACGGGATGCCGTGCCGGCGGAACGCCTCGATGTTGCGGCCCGTCGCGTCGGCCGGTGTGAGCAGCACGCCGCGCACGCGCTGCTCGGCGAAGAGCGACAGGTACTCGGCTTCCTCGCCCGGGTTCTGGGCACTGTTGCAGACCATCACGCCGAGCCCGGCCTGGCGTGCGGCGCGTTCGGCGCCGCGCGCGACGTCGACGAAGAAGGGGTTGCCCATGTCGAGGACGAGCAGCCCCATGATCCGGCTGCGGCCCGCGCGCAGCTGGCGCGCGGACTCGCTGCGGACGTAGCCGAGCCGGTCTATCGCGGACTGCACGCGCGCCCGGGTCTCGGTGGCGACCGTGTCCGGACGGTTGATCACGTTCGAGACCGTGCCGACGGAGACTCCGGCGGCGCGGGCGACGTCCTTGATACCCACCGACTGGACCATCGGGCAGGGACCTCCAGGGGAGTACGAGGGGGCGGCGGGCGGGGCGGCTTCACATTACCGGCACGCCGCCCCGGCGACCGGATCCGGTCAGGCGGGCAGGCGGAAGTCGGTCACATGGAGTGCCGAGGGTGTCGTACCGCTGGATTTCTCCTGGTACATGAAGGACAGCACCCCGTCCTGGGCGACGCGTGTCTCGTCGATGACGACCTCGCCGAAGGCATTGAGGCCGTTGCCGTCGAACAGGAGCTTCCAGTCCGTGTACCCGGAGGCGGCGGAGGCGGCGGCGATCCTCCCGAAGGGGAGGACCGCGTAGGCGTTGTCGTACTTGTCCAGGATCAGCTTGGTGCGCTGGCTGGAGCCGAGCGGGACCGGGATCTCGGTCTTCTGCCAGGTGCCGGAGGTGTTCTTCCGGACGTGGAACGCGCGGCCGTTGCGAGTCCGGTCGGCCACGTAGTCGGTGGTGCACTGCCCGAAGCGGCCGGGGACGTAGGAGATGATCGCGTGCGGCCGGCCGGCGGAGTCGGTGAACTGGCTCTCCTGGTTCATCAGGGAGTGGTCCGGGTTGAGCGGATCCACGACCAGGCCGGCATCGTTCACGGAGACCTTGTCGGAGCCGCCCGTGACGCCGACGACGGCACCCGCGTCGTTGCGCCAGGTGCGGCCGCGGTCGTCGGAGTAGACGTAGCCGGTGTCGTGGTTGGTGATGCCGCCGCTGTCGCACATCACGGCGCCGTTCTGCTCGCGCCAGGTGAAGAAGGAGTGCAGCCGGCCGTTCCGGTCGTAGTCGATGCCGTGCAGGTACATGTTGCGGGCGGTGGAGGAGCCGTGCTCGCTGGTGTAGGTGCCGGTGGAGCCGGACCACTCCCCCAGGTTGGTCCACTTGGTGCCGTCGTACTCGGCGAGCGCGTTCCGCCCGTTGCCGGAGACGGCGACGCGGTAGCTCAACTGGAGCTTGCCCTCGGGCGTGGAAACGAACTGCGGGTAGGTGAACTGCGAGGTCGGCGCCAGGCCGTCCAGCGTCGACTGGGGCGCCCCGAAGCGGCCGGCGGTCCAGCTCAGTCCACCGGGGTCGTCCATGAGCCCGGCGACCGACTTGACGTAGGTGAAGCCGTCGCTGTGGGAGTCCATGTTGAGGTGGAGGCGGCCGTCCACCTTGGAGACACCCATGGAGATGACGTTGTGGGAGTCGTCGTAGCGCAGGGTGTGCCCGACCTTCACGGTCGACCAGGTGCCTGCGCCGAGGGCACGGCGTCCGACGACGGCGTTGCGGTCGGCGGTGTACCAGACGGCGTACTGGTAGCCCTTGTACGTCAGCAGGCCGTTCTTCTGGAACGCGTTGTTGTTGACCAGCCCGTCGTACGAGACGAAGAAGATGGCCTGGCGGTCGAGGGTGGTGGTGCCGGTCCGGGTGACGGAGGGGCCGGGGCCGGCGGCCCGCGCGGTGCCGGAGGCGAGCGCCGGGGTCACCGCGGCTCCGGCGAGGGCGGCGGCCAGCAACGTACGTCTGTGCATCTCGTGGACTCCATCGTCATGCGAGGTGGAACACTTCGGTGAGCGGTTTCATGGCCTCGTCGGGCCGGGCGCCGTCCAGCGACTCGAAGAACGGCGCCATCTCCGCCTGCCAGCGGGCGTTGACGTCGTTGGCTTCCATCCCGGCCCGGGCGGCCGCGAAGTCCTCGGTCTCCAGGTAGCCGACGAGCAGTCCGTCCTCGCGCAGGAAGAGCGAGTAGTTGTGCCAGCCGGTCTCCGAGAGCGCCCGGAGCATCTCGGGCCACACCTCGGCGTGCCGCTCGCGGTACCCGTCGAGCCGGTCCGCCCTGACCTTCAGCAGGAAGCACACGCGCTGCATCAACAACCCTCCAGAGCCTAGAAGTTGAACTGGTCGATGTTCTTCGCGTCGAACACGGTCGGCTTGCCGAGGCTGATCACGCCGTCCTTGCCGATGGTGTACTCGCCCATGGAGCCGGCCTTGAAGGCCTCGCCCTCCTTGCCGGTGATCTGCCCGGAGGACAGCGCGACCGCGGTCCGCGCGGCCAGCTCGCCCAGCTTCGCCGGGTCCCACAGCTCGAACGCCTCGACGGTGCCGTTCTTGACGTACTTGCGCATGTCGTTGGGGGTTCCGAGACCGGTCAGCTTGACCTTGCCCTTGTACTTGGAGCCCGACAGGTACTGGGCGGCGGCCTTGATGCCGACCGTGGTCGGGGAGATGATGCCCTTCAGGTTCGGGTACTCCTGGAGCAGGCCCTGGGTCTGCTGGAAGGACTGCTGGGCGTCGTCGTTGCCGTACGCGACCTTCACCAGCTTCATGTTCTTGTACTCGGGCTTCTTCAGCTCGTCCTTCATGAAGTCGATCCAGGTGTTCTGGTTCGTCGCGGTCTGCGCGGCGGACAGGATCGCGATCTCGCCCTTGTGGTCGATCTGCTCGGCGAGCAGCTGCACCTCGGTACGGCCCAGGTCCTCGGCGGAGGCCTGCGAGACGAAGGCGTTGCGGCAGTCGGGCTTGGTGTCGGAGTCGTAGGTGACGACCTTGATGCCGTTCTTCATGGCCTGCTTGAGCGCGGTGCACAGGGCGCCGGGGTCCTGCGCGGAGACGGCCATGGCGTCGACCTGCTGCTGGGTGAGCGTGTTGACGTAACTGACCTGGCCGGAGGTGTCGGTGGCGCTGGACGGGCCGACCTCCTTGTAGCTGGAGCCCAGCTCCTTCAGGGCCTTCTCGCCGCCCTTGTCGGCGGAGGTGAAGTACGGGTTGTTGACCTGCTTGGGCAGGAACCCGACGGTCAGTCCCTTCTTCAGCTCGGCGTTCGGGTCGGCCTTGCCGGCGGTGGCGGCGGACCCGCCCTCGTTCGCCACGTCCTTCTTGGTCGTGCCGCCGCAGGCGGTGAGCGCCAGGGCGAGGGATGTGGCGGTGGCGAGCGCCGCGCAGCTGCGGCGAAGGGTCGTCCTACGCATGACGGTTTCCTTTGAACGAGGTTGAGGGATGCGCCCCGTCTTTCAGGGGCGCGGGGCTGTGTCGATATGCGGCTCCGCCGCGTGGGCGCGATCAACCACAGGCGACCTTCAGCCAGGAGATTGCGCGCGCACAACGGCGATCTGCCGAGCCACCCGCGGCCCGAGCACGGAAAGCACGAGCAACACACCGGTGACGACGATCTGCGACTGCGCGGAGACGTCCTGCAGGCTCATCACGTTCTGGAGCGCACCGAGCAGGAACACCCCGGCGATCGCACCGCCCAGCGTGCCCTTGCCGCCGTCGAAGTCGATACCGCCGAGCAACACGGCGGCCACGACGGACAGTTCCAGGCCGGTGGCGTTGTCGTACCGCGCGCTGGCGTAGTGAAGAGCCCAGAAGACGCCGGTCAGAGAAGCCATCAGCCCGGTCACCGTGAACAGGATCAGCTTCTGCCGCTTCACCCGGATCCCGGCGAACCGCGCCGCCTCCTCGCTCGCCCCGATCGCGAACAGCGACCGCCCGAACGGCGTCGCGTGCAGCGCGACCACCGCGATGGCGAGCAGCACCAGGAACGGCAGGAAGGCGTACGGAATGAACGTGTCACCGAGGCGTCCGGCCGCGAAGTCCAGGTACTGCGAGGGAAAGTCGGTCACCGCGTCGGACCCGAGCACGATCTGCGCGACACCCCGGTAGGCCGCGAGCGTGCCGATCGTGACGGCGAGGGACGGCAGTCCCAGCCCGGTCACCAGCAACCCGTTGATCAGCCCGCACACCACCCCCAGCAGCAGGCAGATCGGAATGATCGTCTCGATGGCCATGCCCTGGTTCCACAGCGCGCCCATCACGGCACCGGACAGGCCGGCCGTGGACGCCACCGACAGGTCGATCTCCCCGGAGACGACCAGCAGGGTCATCGGCAGCGCGATGAGCGCGATCGGCAGCGTGTTCCCGATCAGGAAGGACAGGTTGAGCGCGTTGCCGAACCCGTCGACGAAGCCGAAGGAGAACAGCAGGACGACGATGAGGAGAGCGCCGACCACCGTGTCCCAGCGGACCGCTCGGCTCAGGGAGATGTCAGCCATGGCGGGCGTTCCTCTTCTTCAGGGCGGAGGCCACCCGCAGCGCGACGACCCGGTCGACCGCGATGGCGAGGATGAGCAGGATGCCGTTGATGGCGAGCACCCAGACGGAGCTGACGCCGAGGGCGGGCAGCACGCTGTTGATGGAGGTCAGCAGCAGCGCTCCGAGGGCCGCGCCGTAGACGCTGCCGGAGCCGCCGGTGAAGACGACACCGCCGACCACGACGGCGCTGACGACGGTGAGTTCGTAACCGTTGCCGGTGCCCGAGTCGACGTTGCCGAACCGGGCGAGGTACATCGCGCCGGCGAGCCCGGCGAGGGCGCCGCAGAAGGTGTACGCGGTGAGGGTCCGCTTGCGGACGGGGATACCGGCGAGGCGGGCGGCCTCGGGGTTGGAGCCGAGCGCGTAGAGTTCGCGCCCGCTGCCGAAGTGCTTGAGGTAGTACGCGGTCGCGACCAGCACCGCCAGGGCGATCAGCGCCAGGTACGGCACAGCCGAGATGCCACCGGATCCGAAGTCGACGAACCCGCCGGGCAGGTCGGCCGCGGTGATCTGGCGGGAGCCGACCCAGATGGAGTCGATGCCGCGGATGATGTACAGCGTGCCGAGGGTGACGACGAGCGCGGGCACCTGGCCGAGGCTGACGAGCAGTCCGTTGAGCAGGCCGAAGCCGATGCCGAGCAGCACCGCCAGGGCGATCGCCACGACCGGGCCGCCGCCGCCCTGGAGGTAGGTGCCGGCGGCGAACGCGCTGATGCCGAGCGTGGATCCGACGGACAGGTCGACGTTCCTGGTGATCACCACGAGGGACTGGCCGGTGGCGACCAGGACCAGGATCGTCGCGTTCAGCAGCAGGTCCTTGATGCCCTGTTCGGACAGGAACTCGCTGTTGCCGGCCTGGGTGACGGCGATCATCACCAGGAAGACGACCAGGATGGCGAGTTCGCGCATCTTGAAGACCCGGTCGGCCAGCCGCGTACCGCTCGACTTGGGCACGTCGGCCACGGGGGCCTGTTGGGGAGTGACGACCGTCATGCGGCGGACCTCCCGGTGGCTGCGGCCATCACGGTTTCCTCGGTGGCGTCGGAGCGTGGGATCTCGGCGGTGAGGCGCCCTTCGTGCATCACCAGTACGCGGTCGGCCATGCCGAGGATCTCGGGCAGGTCGGAGGAGATCATCAGGACGGCCACGCCGTCGGCTGCCAGCTGGGACAGCAGCCGGTGCACCTCGGCCTTGGTGCCGACGTCGATGCCCCGGGTCGGCTCGTCGACGATCAGCACCCTGGGGCCGGTGGCGAGCCACTTGGCGAGCACGACCTTCTGCTGGTTGCCTCCGGACAGGGTGTTGACGGTGTCGGCGATCCGGGCGTACTTGACCTGGAGCCTGACGGCCCAGTCGAGGGAGCGGCTGCGCTCGGCGCCGCGGTCCATCAGGCCGGCCTTCACGGTCGTACGGAGTCCGGTGAGCCCGATGTTCCGCTCGATGGACATGTTCATCACCAGGCCCTGGGCGCGCCGGTCCTCGGGGACCAGGGCGAGGCCCGCGGCCATGGCGGTCGACGGGGCGCCGTTGGTCAGCTTCCGTCCCTCGACCTCGACCTCGCCGGCGTCCCAGCGGTCGATACCGAAGACGGCCCGGGCGACCTCCGTACGCCCGGCGCCGACGAGTCCGGCCAGTCCGACGATCTCACCGTGCCGCACCTCGAAGGAGACGTCGGTGAAGACGCCCTCACGGGTCAGCCGGCGCACGCTCAGGGCGACCTCGCCGGGCCGCACGTCCTGCTTGGGGTACAGCTCGTCGAGGTCGCGGCCGACCATGCGGCGCACCAGGTCGTCCTCGGTCATGCCCGCCAGCGGTTCGCTGCCGACCCAGGCGCCGTCGCGCAGGGTGGTGACCCGCTGGCAGATCTCGAAGATCTCCTCCAGCCGGTGGGAGATGAAGAGCACGGCGGCGCCCTGTTCGCGCAGGGTGCGGACGACGCCGAACAGGCGGGAGACCTCGCTGCCGGTGAGGGCGGCGGTCGGCTCGTCCATGATCAGGACACGGGCGTCGAAGGAGAGGGCCTTGGCGATCTCGACGATCTGCTGGTCGGCGATGGACAGACCGCGGGCGGGTCGTTCGGGGTCGAGTTCGACACCGAGGCGCTTCATGAGGGCGGCGGTCGCGTTGTGGGTGGCCTTGTGGTCGATCCGGCCGAGGGCGCGGCGCGGCCGGCGGCCCATGTAGATGTTCTCGGCGATCGACAGGTCGGGGAAGAGCGTGGGCTCCTGGTAGATGACGGCGATGCCGGCGTCGCGGGCGTCGCCGGGGCCGTGGAAGGCGACGGGCGCACCGTCGAGCAGCACCTGGCCGGAGTCCGGCCGGTGCACTCCGGCGAGCGTCTTGATGAGGGTCGACTTGCCGGCGCCGTTCTCACCGGCCAGGGCATGCACCTCCCCCGGGAACAGCTCCAGGGAGACGTCCCGCAGGGCGCGGACCGCGCCGAAGGACTTGGAGACGTCCCTCAGGGCCAGAACCGGGGCCGGACCCGTGGTGGACGGGTGGGTCATGGGGGCTCCTCGACGACGCCGGCGGGACGGCCCTTTCGACGTCGTGAAAGGTTTCAACTGGGTTGCCGGGACGTTAGGCGGGCCGCGCATGTCACGTCAATGGGTCGCGGTCGAAAAGATTTCGAGGACCGGAGCGCACACGCGGGTCACAGTGAACGGTGTCGGCCGAGGGGTTGACACCCCTCCGGGGGGCCCATAACTTCGCGTTCTGAATCGTTTCATTCCGTGGTCGTCATGACCCGATGTCACAGGAGCCCAGACGTGACCGAGCTCGCCGCGGTGAAGACCGCTCTCAAGACACAGGCCGTCGAGACGCCGTCCTGGGCGTACGGGAACTCGGGCACCCGGTTCAAGGTGTTCGCGCAGGCGGGCGTGCCGCGCACTCCGTTCGAGAAGCTGGACGACGCGGCGAAGGTGCACGAGTTCACCGGCGTGGCGCCGACGGTCGCCCTGCACATTCCGTGGGACAAGGTCGACGACTACGCGGCACTGGCGAAGCATGCCGAGCAGCGTGGGGTGCGGCTGGGGGCGATCAACTCCAACACCTTCCAGGACGACGACTACAAGCTCGGGAGCATCTGTCACCCGGACGCGGCGGTGCGGCGCAAGGCGGTGGACCATCTGCTGGAGTGCGTCGACATCATGGATGCGACGGGGTCCCGCGATCTGAAGCTGTGGTTCGCCGACGGGACGAACTATCCGGGGCAGGACGACATCCGGGGGCGGCAGGACCGGCTGGCCGAAGGGCTCGCCGAGGTCTACGAACGGCTGGGCGACGGACAGCGGATGCTGCTGGAGTACAAGTTCTTCGAGCCGGCGTTCTACACGACGGATGTGCCGGACTGGGGTACCGCCTACGCCCACTGCCTGAAGCTCGGGCCGAAGGCTCAGGTCGTCGTCGACACCGGGCACCACGCGCCGGGGACCAACATCGAGTTCATCGTGGCGGCCCTGCTGCGGGAGGGGAAGCTCGGGGGGTTCGACTTCAACTCGCGGTTCTACGCGGACGACGACCTGATGGTCGGGGCCGCGGATCCGTTCCAGTTGTTCCGGATCATGTACGAGGTGGTGCGGGGCGGGGGGTTCACGCCCGAGGTCGCGTTCATGCTCGATCAGTGTCACAACATCGAGGCGAAGATCCCGGCGATCATCCGGTCGGTGATGAACGTGCAGGAGGCCACGGCGAAGGCGTTGCTGGTCGACGGTGGCGCGCTGCGTGCGGCGCAGCGGTCCGGTGACGTGCTGGAGGCCAACGCCGTGCTGATGGACGCCTACAACACCGATGTGCGGCCGCTGCTTCGTGAGGTGCGCGAGGAGATGGGGCTGGACCCCGACCCCGTTTCGGCGTACCGGCGTAGTGGGTGGGGCGAGGCGATTGTCGCCGAGCGGGTTGGTGGGGAGCAGGCGGGGTGGGGTGCGTAAGCGTCTGCCGAGATCTGTTGTCTGCGGGGTGCGGGCCGCTATGGCTGGTCGCGCCCACGCGGCAGAGCCGCACAGTGATACAGCCCCGCGCCCCTAAGGAACCTCACCCACCCTCCTCTGAAAAGGAACCGCCATGGCACCCCACCCCGAGGCCGCCGCTCTGCTCGCTCGGTCGCATCGGCTCGGCTCCGATCCCCGTAACACCAACTACGCCGGAGGCAACGCGTCCGCGAAAGGTACCGAAACCGACCCCGTGACCGGCGGCGACGTCGAGCTGATGTGGGTCAAGGGGTCCGGTGGTGACCTCGGCACGCTCACCGAGGCGGGGCTCGCCGTGCTGCGGCTCGATCGGATGCGGGCGCTCGTCGACGTGTACCCGGGTGTCGAGCGCGAGGACGAGATGGTCGCCGCGTTCGACTACTGCCTGCACGGGAAGGGCGGGGCCGCTCCCTCCATCGACACCGCCATGCACGGGCTCGTCGATGCCGCGCACGTCGATCATCTCCACCCGGACTCCGGGATCGCGCTCGCCTGTGCCGCCGACGGGGAGAAGCTGACCGCCGAGTGTTTCGGGGACAGTGTCGTGTGGGTGCCGTGGCGGCGGCCCGGGTTCCAGCTCGGGCTGGACATCGCCGCCGTGAAGCAGGCCAACCCGCAGGCCGTCGGGTGCATTCTCGGTGGGCACGGGATCACCGCGTGGGGCGACACGTCCGAGGAGTGCGAGCGGAACTCGCTGCACATCATCCGGACCGCCGAGAAGTTCCTCGCCGAACGTGGGAAGGCCGAGCCCTTCGGGCCGGTGATCGACGGGTACGCCGCGCTGAGCTCGGGTGAGCGCCGGAAACGGGCCGCCGCCCTCGCGCCGTACGTGCGCGCCCTCGCCTCCCAGGACCGCCCCCAGGTCGGGCACTTCGACGACTCCGAGGTCGTCCTCGACTTCCTCGCCGGCGCCGAGCACCCCCGGCTGGCCGCACTGGGCACCTCCTGCCCGGACCACTTCCTGCGCACCAAGGTGCGGCCGCTGGTGCTCGACCTGCCGCCCACCGCTCCGCTCGACGAGGCCGTCGGCCGGCTGAAGGAACTGCACGCCGCGTACCGCGAGGAGTACGCCGCCTACTACCAGCGGCACGCCCTGCCCGACTCCCCCGCCATGCGCGGCGCCGACCCGGCGATCGTGCTGGTCCCGGGGGTGGGGATGTTCTCGTTCGGCAAGGACAAGCAGACGGCCCGGGTGGCCGGGGAGTTCTACGTCAACGCCATCAATGTGATGCGCGGGGCGGAGGCGGTGTCCCGTTACGCGCCCATCGAGGAGTCCGAGAAGTTCCGCATCGAGTACTGGGCGCTGGAGGAGGCCAAGCTCCAGCGGATGCCGAAGCCCAAGGCGCTGGCCACGCGGGTCGCGCTCGTCACCGGTGCGGGCAGCGGGATCGGGAAGGCCATCGCGCACCGGCTCGTGGCCGAAGGGGCGTGTGTGGTCGTCGCGGACCTCAACGGCGACAACGCCCAGGCTGTCGCCGAGGAGCTGGGAGGGTCCGACAAGGCCGTCGCCGTGACGGTGGACGTCACGTCCGAGGAGCAGATCGCCGAGGCCTTCGACGCGGCCGTGCTGGCCTTCGGCGGGGTCGATCTCGTGGTGAACAACGCCGGCATCTCGATCTCCAAGCCGCTGCTGGAGACCTCGGCCAAGGACTGGGACCTCCAGCACGACATCATGGCGCGCGGCTCCTTCCTGGTGTCGAGGGAGGCGGCGCGGGTGATGACCGCCCAGGGGCTGGGTGGTGACATCGTCTACATCGCCTCGAAGAACGCCGTGTTCGCCGGGCCCAACAACATCGCCTACTCGGCCACCAAGGCCGACCAGGCGCACCAGGTGCGGCTGCTCGCCGCCGAGCTGGGCGAGCACGGGATCCGGGTCAACGGGATCAACCCGGACGGTGTGGTGCGGGGCTCCGGGATCTTCGCCGGGGGGTGGGGGGCTCAGCGGGCCGCCGTGTACGGGGTCGAGGAGGAGAAGCTGGGTGAGTTCTACGCCCAGCGGACCATCCTCAAGCGCGAGGTGCTTCCCGAGCACGTCGCGAACGCCGTCTTCGCACTGACCGGCGGGGACCTGACCCACACGACCGGGCTGCACATCCCGGTCGACGCCGGCGTCGCGGCCGCCTTCCTGCGGTGAGCGGGTCCGTGAAGTCGTACGCCGCGGTCGACCTCGGCGCGTCCAGCGGACGCGTCATGGCCGGCCGCGTCGGCCCCGACAGCCTGGAGCTGACCGAGGCCCACCGCTTCCCGAACCGGCCCGTGCGGGTGCCCGAGGGTCTGCGCTGGGACGCCCTCGCCCTGTACGCGGGGGTGCTGGACGGGCTGCGGGCGGCCGGACAGGTCGATTCCGTGGGCATCGACAGTTGGGCCGTGGACTACGGACTGCTCGACGCGGACGGGGCGCTGCTCGGTAACCCCGTGCACTACCGGGACTCCCGCACGGAGGGGGTCGCGGAGAAGGTGTGGGCGGCCGTCCCGGCGGAGGAGCTGTACGCGGCGACCGGGTTGCAGTACGCGCCCTTCAACACCCTGTACCAGCTGACAGCGGCTCAGGGTACGACTCAACTGTCGCGTGCCGAGCGGCTGTTGCTCGTTCCCGATCTGCTCACGTACTGGCTCACCGGCGAGCAGGGCACCGAACTGACCAACGCCTCGACCACCCAGCTCATCGATCCCCGGACACGTGACTGGTCGTACGGCATCGCCTCGCGGCTGGGCATCGACCTGGGCCTGTTCGCGCCGCTGCGGCAGCCCGGTGATCCGGCGGGCGTGCTGCGGGACCAGGTGCTGGAGGAGACCGGGCTCGCCGGTCCCGTGCCGGTGACGACCGTCGGATCGCACGACACCGCGTCGGCCGTGGCCGCCGTTCCGGCGTCCGGTGAGCGGTTCGCCTACATCTGCACCGGCACGTGGTCCCTGGCCGGACTCGAGCTGGACGCGCCGGTCCTGACCGAGGAGAGCCGGGCGGCCAACTTCACCAACGAGCTGGGGCTGGACGGCACCGTCCGGTATCTGCGCAACATCATGGGGTTGTGGCTGCTGCAGGAGTGCGTGCGGGCCTGGGGCGACCCGGACCTGGGCGCGCTGCTGCTGGAGGCGTCCAAGGTGCCTGCTTTGCGGTCGGTGGTCGACGCGGGTGACGCGGCGTTCCTCGCGCCCGGGCGGATGCCGGAGCGGATCGGCGAGGCGTGCCGGGCCTCGGGCCAGCCCGTGCCCGGGTCGCCGGCCGAGGTGACGCGTTGCATCCTCGACTCCCTGGCCCTCGCCCACCGCAAGGCCGTCCTGGACGCGCAGCGGCTCGCCGGACATCCGGTCGACGTGGTGCACGTGGTGGGCGGCGGTACGCGCAACGCGCTGCTGTGCCAGCTGACCGCCGACGCCTGCGGGCTGCCGGTGGTGGCGGGCCCGACGGAGGCCGCGGCCCTGGGGAACGTGCTCGTGCAGGCACGGACGCACGGGCTGGTCGGTGACCTGTCGGGTATGCGGGGGCTGCTCGTCCGGACGCAGCCGCTGACCCGGTACGAGCCGCGCGGCGGGACCGAGCGGTGGCGCGCGGCGCAGGACCGGCTCGCCGGGGGCTGACGGGGACTCCCCCGGGACCTGCGCCCGGACTACGCTGCACTCATCCGATGATCAACCATAAGGAGCCGCGATGCGTGTCGCCCTGTTCCTGACCTGTGTCAACGACACGCTGTATCCGGACACGGGGCGCGCCGTGGTGAAACTGCTGACCAGGCTGGGCGTCGAGGTCGACTTTCCGATGGCGCAGACCTGCTGCGGCCAGGCGCACTACAACACCGGGTACCGCCACGAGGCCGAGCCGCTCGCCCGGCATTTCTCCGATGTCTTCGGGGAGTACGAGGCGATCGTGACGCCGTCCGGGTCGTGCGGGGCGATGGTGCGGGAGCTGTATCCGCGGATGGGTGAGCGGGCCCGGGCCGAGGGGCGCGGTGACACCCTCGCGGCCACGCTGGCGCCGGTGGTGCCGAAGACCTACGAACTCACGGAGTTCCTGGTGGATGTGCTGGGCGTGACGGACGTCGGGGCGTACTACCCGCACACGGTGACGTACCACCCGACCTGCCACGGGCTGCGCGGACTCGGGCTCGGCGACCGGCCGCGGCGGCTGCTCCAGGCCGTGACGGGGCTGGAGCTGGTCGAGCTGCCGGGAGCGGACGAGTGCTGCGGGTTCGGGGGCACCTTCGCCCTGAAGAACCCCGACGTCTCGGCGGCGATGGGCGCCGACAAGGTGCGCAACGCGGAGTCGACCGGTGCCGAGGTGCTGTGCGCGGCCGACAACTCCTGCCTGATGCACATCGGCGGGACGATGGCCCGGCTGCGGACCGGTATGCGGCCGGTGCACATCGCGGAGATCCTGGCGAGCACGGAGGAGGAACCGGCCGTATGAGCGGGACGTATCTCGGGATGCCGGCGTTTCCGGAGGCCGCGCGGGAGGCTGTGGGCAACACGACCCTGCGCGGCAATCTGCGGCACGCCACGCACACCATCCGCGCCAAGCGGGCGAAGGCCGTGACGGAGGTGTCCGACTGGGCCGAGCTGCGTGAGGCGGGGAAGCGGATCAAGGACCACACGCTGCGCCATCTCGACCGCTACCTCGTCCAGCTGGAGGGGTCGGTCACGGCCGCGGGCGGCACCGTGCACTGGGCGGCCGACGCCGCCGAGGCCAACGACATCGTCACCCGGCTGGTGAAGATGACCGGCGAGTCGGAGGTCGTCAAGGTCAAGTCGATGGCGACGCAGGAGATCGGGCTCAACGAGGCGCTGGAGGCGGAGGGCATCAGCGCCTACGAGACGGATCTCGCCGAGTTGATCGTGCAGTTGGGCAAGGACCGGCCCTCGCACATCCTCGTCCCGGCCATCCACCGCAACCGGGGCGAGATCCGGGACATCTTCCGGTCGGAGATGGCGGAGTGGGGCCGCCCGGCGCCCGAGGGTCTCACCGACGCGCCGGCCGAACTCGCCGAGGCGGCCCGTCTTCACCTGCGGGAGAAGTTCCTGCGGGCCAAGGTCGGCATCTCCGGTGCCAACTTCATGGTCGCCGAGACGGGCACCCTGGTGGTCGTGGAGTCGGAGGGCAACGGCCGGATGTGCCTGACGCTGCCCGAGACGCTGATCTCGGTCGTCGGCATCGAGAAGATCGTGCCGACGTGGCGGGACCTGGAAGTGTTCCTGCAGACCCTCCCGCGTTCCTCGACCGCGGAGCGCATGAACCCGTACACGTCGACGTGGACCGGCACGGCGGACGGCGACGGGCCGAGCACGTTCCATCTGGTGCTGCTGGACAACGGCCGCACCGACACCCTCGCCGACGAGGTCGGCCGACAGGCGCTGCGCTGCATCCGCTGCTCGGCGTGTCTCAACGTGTGCCCGGTGTACGAGCGGGCCGGCGGCCACGCCTACGGCTCGGTGTACCCGGGTCCGATCGGTGCGATCCTCAGCCCGCAGCTGCGGGGCACGGGCAGCGAGATCGACGCCTCGCTGCCGTACGCCTCCTCGCTGTGCGGGGCGTGCTACGAGGTGTGCCCGGTCGCCATCGACATTCCCGAAGTGCTGGTGCACTTGAGGGAACGGGTCGTGCAGGGCGGCGCGGCCACGCGGCAGGGCAACAAGGTGGTGCTGCGGCCGGCGAAGGGGCATGCCGCCGAGCGGGCGGCGATGCGTGCGGCCCGCTGGGCGTTCGCGCACCCGGGTGCGCTGCGCGCCGGGCAGCGCGCGGCCTCGCGGACCCGGCGCTTCCATCCCCGTACGCTGCCGGGGCCCGGCCGGGCGTGGAGCGGGACCCGGGATCTGCCGCCGGTGCCCGCCGAGCCGTTCCGGGACTGGTGGCAGCGGACGCGCGGCGGGAAGGGCGGTGCCAAGTGAACAGCAGGGAGCGGATCCTGGGGCGGGTGCGGCGTGCGCTGGCGGACACCGCCGCGGACGACGTGCCGTACGAGCGGGCGGTGGCGCGTGACTATCTGCGTGAGCACGGCGACCGGAGTGACGCGGAGACGGTGGATCTGCTGGCCGAGAATCTGGCGGACTACCGGGCGATCGTGCACCGCACGGACGGCGAGGGACTGGCCGAGCTGATCGCGGGGCTGCTGGAGAAGCGCGGGGCCGCTTCGGTGCTGGTGCCTCCCGGGCTGGACTCGGCGTGGCTGGCGCGGACCGGGGTGACGCGGGTGGCGGACCGGGCGGAGAGCACGCCGCACGAACTCGACGAGGCGGACAGTGTGGTGACCGCCTGCGCGGTCGCGATCGCGGAGACCGGGACGATCGTGCTGGACGGCTCGCCCGACCAGGGCCGGCGGCGGATCACCCTCGTCCCGGACCACCACATCTGTGTCGTGCGGGTCCCCTCCCAGGTGGTGTCGTCCGTGCCGCAGGGCCTCGAACGCCTCGACCCGGCACGTCCGTTGACGTGGATCTCCGGGCCGTCGGCGACCAGTGACATAGAGCTGGACCGCGTCGAGGGCGTACACGGCCCGCGCACGCTGGAGGTGATCCTGGTGAACGAGGACTGACCGGTCACCGGCGCGAGGCGGGCCACCCGAACCCCGTGACATTTCCACTGAACAAGCGCTTAGATAGTGGCCACCTGTCGCCGCCGACCTGGAGGCCCCGTTGTTCACATCCGTCGACGACGTCTCCGCGCGTCTGGCCGAGACCGGTTATCTGGCCTCGTCCGCCGTCGCCACGACCGTCTTCCTCGCCGACCGTCTCGGCAAGCCGCTCCTCGTGGAGGGCCCGGCCGGGGTCGGCAAGACGGAGCTCGCCAAGGCCGTCGCCGAGGTCACCGGGGCTCGGCTGGTGCGCCTGCAGTGCTACGAGGGGGTCGACGAGTCCCGGGCGCTGTACGAGTGGAACCACGCCAAGCAGCTGCTGCGCATCAGCGCCGGCCGTGACGAGTCATGGGACGAGACGCGCACGGACATCTTCAGTGAGGAGTACCTGCTCACACGGCCCCTGCTGACCGCCATCCGGGGCGACGACCCCAAGGTGCTGTTGATCGACGAGACCGACAAGGCCGACGTCGAGGTGGAGGGCCTGCTCCTGGAGGTGCTCAGCGACTTCCAGGTGACCGTTCCCGAGCTGGGTACGATCACCGCGACGCGCCGCCCCTTCGTCGTGCTCACCTCCAACGCGAGCCGGGAGCTGTCCGAGGCGCTGCGCCGCCGCTGTCTCTTCCTGCACATCGGTTTCCCCGACGAGGAGCTGGAGCGCCGGATCGTACGGCTGAAGGTGCCGGGGCTCGACGAGGCGCTGGCCCGTTCGGTGGTCCGGGTCGTGGGCGCGCTGCGGGCGATGGACCTGCGGAAGGTGCCGTCGGTCGCCGAGACCATCGACTGGGCGCGCACCCTGCTCGCGCTCGGCACCGGCACCCTGGACGAGACGGTCGTGCGGTCGACTCTCGGTGTGCTCCTCAAGCATCAGGACGACGTGCTCAAGGCGACCGCCAAGCTCGACCTGGACGCCCTGTGACCACGCCGCCGGGTGTCGCGGAACGGCTGACGTCCCTGGTCGGGGCGCTGCGCGCGCACGGTTTCCGGATCGGCACCGGCGAGACGGTCGACGCGGCGCGTGCGGTCGAGGCGCTCGGCCTGACGGACCGGGAGCTGCTGCGCGAGGGGCTCGCGGCGACGCTGCTGCACGGTACCGGGCAACGACAGGTGTTCGACCCGGTCTTCGACCTGTACTTCCCGCGCGGAGTGGGCGGCCCCGACGAGAGGTCCGCCGGGCGTGAGGACCTGCGCGACCGGCTGGCGGCCGCCCTGGCCGCCGACGACCGGGCGCTGCTGGGCCGGCTGGCGATCGAGGCGGTCGACGGATTCGGCGGCTACGGCTCCTCGCCGGAGTCGGACGGCTGGTCGTCGTACCAGACGCTCGAGCGGCTCCGTCCGCAGACCCTGCTCGCCCGGGTCCGGGACACCGTGCGGGGCCAGGGCGGGAGTTCGGGGTTCGCGGACCGGCTGCTGGAGGACGAGATCCGGCGGCGTATCGACACCTTCCGCTCGCTCGTGGCCGCGGAGGCGCGGCGCCGGGTCGCCGAGCGGCGCGGCCGGGACGAGATCGCCCGGCGGGCGGTGGCCCCGACCGCCGACCGGGTCGATTTCCTGTTCGCGGGAAAGGACCGGCTGGCCGAGCTGCGCAGGGCGGTCCAGCCGCTCGCCCGCAAACTCGCCACCCGGCTCGCGGCCCGGCGCCGTCGCGCTTCCCGGGGCACGATCGACCTACGGCGGACCTTGCGCGGTTCGCTGTCGACGGGCGGGGTGCCCATGAAGCCGGTGCTGCGCAGACGGCGCCCCGCCCGTCCCGAACTGGTGCTGCTGTGCGATGTGTCGGGCTCGGTGTCCGGCTTCTCGGACTTCACGATGCTGCTGGTCCAGGCGCTGCACGATCAGTTCCGCAAGGTGCGGGTGTTCGCCTTCGTCAACCGGATCGACGAGGTGACCGTGCTGCTCGAACATGGCACCGCCGACCCGGAAGGGCTGGGCGCCCGCATCCAGGCGGAGGCGACGCTCACGGGCTATCACGGCAGCAGCGACTACGGCATGGCGCTGGGCGAGTTCGCGGAGCGCTTCGGGGACGCGGTCGGTCCGCGTACGACGGTGCTCGTCCTCGGTGACGCACGGACGAACCGGAGCGACCCGAACCTGCCGGCCCTCCGGCAGATCACCGAACGGGCCCGCCGCGTCCACTGGCTGAATCCCGAGCAACGCTCCCGCTGGGGCACGGGCGACTCCGTCGCGCCCGCTTACGCCGAGCTGGTCGGGATGCACGAGTGCCGCAACGTCCGGCAACTGAGCGCACTGGTGGCGCGGCTGCTCCCGGTGTGACCTCCGACGTCCTAGCTCTTCTTGGCGTACTCCCTGGCCGTCTGCCCCTGGAAGTCGTAGGTCACGACCTGTTCGTCGCCCACGACCCAGGCGTCGTGGCCGGGCGAGACGACGAAGACGTCGCCGGGACCGACTTCCGTCTCACCGCCGTCGTCCATGCGGATGTGCATGCGGCCTTGGACGATGTAGCCGTTGTGGTGCATCTGGCAGCTGTCGGTGCCCACGATCGGTGCCACGGACTCGGACCAGCGCCAGCCGGGCTCGAAGGTCGCCACGGCGAAGTCGAGATCCGTCATATGGACGGCCTCGAGGTGGCCGCGCGAGAAATCCCGCCGCTCGTCCGGCTTGTCGAGCGTCTTCACTTCCAGCATGACGCGCTCCCTTCCGGCCGCGTTTCCTCGCGGCCGGAGGCCGGTCTCCCGGCGGCCCTGGGCACCGCCGTCGGCGGCCGGTCCCTACCTTGCAATCGTCCGCCTGTCCAGCCGGGACCGCCATCCGGGGACGTCCGGTCAGAGTCCGCTCCCGCAGAGCTCGGCGAAGCGCCCGGCATCGATGTTGCCACCGGAGACGATCACGCCGACGCGGCGCGGAAGCGGGCCCGTCCGGCCGGTGAGCAGCGCGGCCAGCGGGGTGGCGCCGCTCGGCTCGACGACGATCTTCAGGCGCTCGAAGGCGAACCGCATCGCGTCCCGGATCTCGTCCTCACCGACCAGCGCGATGTCGTCGACGAGACGCCGGTTGACGGAGAAGGTGAGTTCGCCGGGTGTGTGCAGGGCCTGTCCGTCGGCGATGGTGTGCGGCACCGGGATGCTGATGCGCCGCCCCGCCTCCAGCGAGCGCTTGGTGTCGTCCCCGGCCTCCGGTTCGACGCCGATCATGCTGATGCCGGGGTACAGCCCCTTGGCCACGGTGGCACTGCCGGCCATCAGTCCACCGCCCCCCATCGGCGTGAGTATCGCGCCCAACTCCCCTGTCTCTTCGAGCAGTTCGAGTGCGGCTGTCCCCTGCCCGGCCATCACGTGCGGGTGCTCGTAGGGCGGTATGACGCTGAGACCCCGCTCGGCGGCCAGGGCCTCGGCGATCGCGACCCGGTCGCCGGTGTAGCGGTCGTAGCCGACGATCTCGGCTCCGTAGCCGGCGGTGGCCGCGCGCTTGGCCGGCGGGGCGTCCTCGGGCATGACGATCACGGCGGTGGTACCGAGCTCACGGGCGGCCAGGGCGACGGCCTGGGCGTGGTTGCCGGAGGAGTAGGCGGCGACGCCCCGGGACAACTGCTCGGAGGTGAGGCGGGAGATGGCGTTGTAGGCGCCGCGGAACTTGAAGGCGCCGACGCGCTGGAAGTTCTCGCACTTGAGATGGACCTCGGCACCGACGAGTTCGTCGAGGGTGCGCGAGCGCAGCACCGGCGTGCGGTGCGCGATGCCCCTGAGCCGCTCGGCGGCGTCTCGTACGTCGTCGAGGGTGACCGGTGGGGTGGTGGTCGTCACGAGTGCTCTCCAGTCGATGCGTCGTGGGCGGCCCTGGCCTGGGCGAGGTAGTTGTAGGCGGAGGCACGGGAGATGCCGAGCCGCGCGGCGACCTGCTCGACCGCGCCGCGTACGGCGAAGACACCGCGCGTGTCCAGTCCGCCGAACAGCTCCAGGCGCTCCGCGCGGTCGAGTTCCGCCCAACTGCCCCGCTGCCGCGACTGGTGGGCGTCGACGAGGGCGTCGACCACGGAGTCGATGTCATTGCCGAAGGTGGTGGTCGGCAGCTCCGCGGGGGCCGAGCCGAGACCGGCGAGCGCGCCGAGCAGGCCGTGGACCTGGCTGACGGCGCTGACGTCGACGTTCACGCAGAGCGCGCCGAAGACGGCTCCGGTGGAGTCCCGCAGCACCATCGTGGAGGACTTCACCAGCGTGCCGCTCCTGGTGCGGGTGACGTAGTTCAGCTCGTCGGACGCCTCGTCGCCGCGGGCCAGGACGCGCATGCCGATCTCGCTCATCACTCCGCCCACCGTCCTCCCGGTCACCGACCCGGCCACGGCCACCACCGATTTCTCCGGGTTCCGGTAGTCGTGCAGTACGGCTTCGCAGAGCGGCCCGAAGGTGGCCGCGATGCCGTCGGCGACCGGCGTCAGCGCGGAGAGGATCGCGTCCCGTTCGGCGTCCAGGGCTTGATCGGTCGTCATGAAGGCTGAGCCCCCTTTCACTGAGCACCCACATTAGACCAACAGTCCAGCGATTGGATAGAGAGTCCAGCGAATCTCACCTGAGTGTGCCCCCGGTTCGGTCCTGCCGGGCCGGAGGGAGACCGGCAGTGCCGCCGCCGGACATGCGTCGCCTCGTGGTCGGCGGGACGCTGGTGAGAACGGCACGGTCACGCGGCACGAGGAGATCGTCATGGACAGCGCCACCCTGGAAGAGATGCGGACCACGCTGCGAGGGCCGGTCATAGCCCCGAGGGACGCCGAGTACGACCGGGCCCGCAGCATCTACAACGCGATGATCGACAAACGCCCCGCCGCCATCGTGCGGTGCGCGGACGCCGCTGACGTCATGACCGCGGTCACCTTCGTCCGCGACCACGGCCTGGAACTCGCCGTACGGGGCGGCGGACACAGCGGTGCGGGCCTGTGCCTGGTGGACGACGGCGTCACCATCGACCTCTCGCCGATGCGAGGGGTGCACGTCGACCCGGCCGCGAGGACCGCCCAGGCCGGCGGCGGCAGCCTGCTCAGCGACCTCGACCACGCCACGCACGCCTTCGGCCTCGCCACCCCCACGGGCATCATCTCCATGACGGGCGTCGCGGGCCTTACCCTCGGCGGCGGACACGGCTACCTCACCCGCAGGTACGGCCTGACCGCGGACAATCTGATCGCCGCGGACGTGGTCCTGGCCGACGGCAGCTACGTCACCGCGAACGCGGACGAACACCCGGACCTTTTCTGGGCCTTGCGCGGAGGCGGCGGCAACTTCGGTATCGCGACCTCCCTCACCTACCGGCTGCACCCGGTGGACACGGTCGGGGTCGGCGTGACCGTCTGGCCGGTGGATCACACCCGCGAGGTGCTGGCCTGGTACCGGGAGTACCTCCCGCAGGCACCTGAGGAGGTGTACGGCTTCTTCACCGTCTTCGTGGTCCCGCCCGGTCCGCCCTTCCCTGAGGAGCTGCACGGGCAGAAGGTGTGCGGCGTCGTGTGGTGCCACACCGGCGATCCGGAGCGACTCGACGAGACGCTCTCCATCGTGCACGAGGCCGGCCGGCCCGCCTTCCACTTCACGACACCGATGCCCTACGTCGCGCTGCAGGGGATGTTCGACGAACTGATCCCGACGGGCTACCAGTGGTACTGGCGCGGCGACTTCTTCGACCACATCCCCGACCCCGCCCTGGACATCCATCTCAAGTACGGCGAGAACAACCCCACTCAGCTCTCGCTGATGCACCTCTATCCGGTCGACGGCGCCGCCCATCGGGTCGCCCCTGACGACACGGCGTGGAGCTACCGGGACGCGGTCTGGTCGGGCGTCTTCGCCGGCGTCGATCCCGATCCGGCCAACGCCGGGACGATCAGGCAGTGGTGCGTCGACTACCAGGAGGAGCTGCACCCGTACTCGATGGGCGGCTCGTACGTGAACTTCATGGGCTCGGACGAGGGCCAGGACCGGGTCCGGGCGACGTACGGCGACCACTACGACAGACTCGCGCGGATCAAGCGGACCTACGATCCGGACAACCTGTTCCACGCCAACCAGAACATCGAGCCGGCCCGGCAGTGACGCCGCCCGGGTGCTGCTCCCGGCACGGAGGCAGACCATGGGACAGATGATCGACGCGAACGGTGTCGAGCTGTGGGTCGAGCGCCGGGGCCAGGGACCCGACGTCCTGCTCATCTCGGGGCTCGGGGATCCCGCCGAGGTCTGGCGGTCACAGCTCGACGGGCTCGCGGACCGCTACCGGCTCACCGCGTTCGACAACCGCGGCGTCGGGCGCACAGCGCTGCCCGACGGGCCTCTGTCCGTGCCGCTGATGGCCGACGACGCCGCGGCGCTGCTGGACGCGCTCGGGATTCCGGCCGCCCATGTCGCCGGTTTCTCAGGAGGCAGCTTCATCGCCCAGGAGGTGGCGCTGCGCCACCCGGCGCTGGTCCGCAGCCTCGTCCTCATGAGCACGATGGCTCGCGCGGAACCCTATTTCCGAGCCGTAGCGCGCTTCTGGCACTGGATGGTCGAGCGCGCGCCGAGCGAGCGGGCCATGCTGGAGGCGTTCTATTTGTGGGTCTACACGCCACGCGCACACGCCGACGGCACGGTCGACCGTCTCATCGAGGAGACGCTGGCCTTCGCACACCCGCAGTCCGCCGAGGCCTTCCAACGCCAGCTCGCGGCGTTCGCCGCCCACGACACGCTCGACCGTCTGGGCCGGATCGGTGTGCCGACGCTCGTCCTGTCCGGAGAAGTCGACCTCGTCGCGCCGCCGCGCCTCGGACGCGTGGCCGCGCAGAGCATCCCTGGCGCGGAGTTCGAGGTACTGCCCGGTGAGGCCCATCAGCCCTTCCAGGAGGTCCCGGACGTGTTCAACTCCCGTGTCGACGCGTTCTGGCGCGGGGTGGAGGCAGGAGGCTCGGGCGACTGAGGGGGACGACCGCCCGGCCCGCGGCGGGTGCCGGGGCAGCGCGTGGCAGTCGGTGCGGCGGCCGCGAGCGCTCCCGAACGCGGTAGCCCTCCCCGGCTCCGCCTTGCCCGGGTGGCACACGGCGAGGGCCTGGCCCGGCGCCGGGGGCGGACCGGTCCAGTCCGGTCGGTCCGCTCCCCCACGCCGACGGCTCGGGCAGCCCGCTTCAGGCCGCGGCCAGAGCGGGTGACACGGCGGGCGCCGGTTCCTCCGCCTCGGCGAGCAGGGACATGAGTGTCGCCCGGGCACGCGCCACGCGGGAGCGGACGGTGCCGACCGGGCAGTCGCTCAGCTCGGCGGCCTCGGCGTACGGAATGCCGAGGAGCTGCGTGAGGACGAACGCCTCACGCCGCTCGTCCGGCAAGCCGGCCAGCAGCTCCAGCAGGGCCACACCGTCGTCGAAGCCGGGCAGCCCGCGCGGCTGGGCGAGCTCGACCGCCAGCTCCCAGTCCGGCAGGTCGGCACGGCGGGGGCGTGCGGCGGTGTACCGGAGGCTGTCGGCCACCGCACGCCGGGCGATGGCGAGCAGCCAGGAACGTGCCGAGGAACGTCCCTCGAACCGGTGCAGGCTGCCGAGCGCGCGAAGGAACGTGTCCTGTGCCAGATCGTCCACGGCCTGCGGATCGCCGCACAGGTGGGCGACATAGCGGATGACGTCACGATGCAGGGCGCTCACGAAGCGGTCGACGGCGATGGCGTCACCACCGCGGGCGGCCAGCGCCCAGGCGGTTATCGACTCGTCGGCCGACGTCGAGGCCTCCGTTCTCTCACGGGCAGGGGACAGGGCAGGAGTGATCACCTGAGCTCCTAGTCGGAATTCCCGGAACGACGGGCGTGCGGGCGACACCGGCATACGGGATGCCTGGCAAGCGCGCCTGGTCACGCGGTCTCCGGGTGAGCGAGGGATGCGGTCGTACCCGTACGGCGTGTCCGCGGGCACGGACGTACGACCGATTCCGGGGCGCGCGGGGGCGGCCCCGGTGTCACCGGCTGCCGTCAGACGGCAGCGGCCCTCGCAGGTGGCCCTCGGGAGGTGATCGCGTGGACGAGAAGGGCGAGGCGCGGCGCCCGGTCCGAGGACCATCGCCGTGCGCTTACGGGCGGTGGCGGCGGCGCGGGCAGGGCGAACAGGAGTCGCAGCGGCGCGGCCAGCCAGCCGCCCACGGCCCGCAGCAGGCGGAACACGGCCCGCTCTCCGTGGCCCAGCCACAGACCGCACAGCAGGGCGGCGAGCAGGTGGGCGGCGAGCATGCCGAGCGACGAGTCACCGCCCGGGACGTCTCCCGCGTGCCCCGCGTGCAGGGACATGGGGCCCATGGAGTGCGTCTCGTGCCCCATGGGGCCCGTGCCCGAGTCCGTGGCCATGGGGTGCGTGCCCGTGGAAGGGGCGCCACCCGCCGCCCCGACGGCCCAAGCCGACGGCGCGAGCGAGAACGCCGAGTGCAGGGCCGTCTGGACGGCCACGGCGACGGAGACGACCAGCCGCAGACCTCGCTCGCGGCCCGCCAGGCACCAGCCCGCCACGCCCGTCACGGCCCAGCCGGCCACCACGGTCCGCAGGGGCACGTGGTCGCCGGACATCATGACGTGCCCCAGGGCGGCGAGCACGACACAGACGGCCGCGAACACCGCGGCCCGTATCGTGCGAGCACACCACCCAGCTGTCATGGCGCCTCATCCTCGCATTCGGCCCCGCTCGGTCACCCATGGTTACGGAGATCGGCCGGGCCCGGCACTCAACTCGGGCCATGTGATCCAGGCCACTGCCCTGGAGCCGATGCCTCCGCTCGGTCGCGAACCGGGTACCTGCTGCATGCCCCCTGCGCGTCCCGCCGGCTGCTCCTCCTAGAGTTCTCGCCATGACGACGGAACCGGCACCGGCCACACAGGCGTATCTTTCCGGGTTGTTCTCCCTCGAAGGCCGGGTCGCGGTGGTCACGGGCGGCAGCTCAGGCATCGGTCGTGCCATCGCCGACGCCCTCGCGCGGGCCGGGGCGAGCGTGGTGGTCATGGCCCGGGGAGAGGACCGACTGTCGGCGACGGTCGAGGAGTTGACGGCCGAGGGCCGTCGCGCCGCGTGGGTCGGCGCCGACCTGAGTACGCGTGAGGGTGTGCGAACGGCCGCCGAGCGGGCGGTCGAGGCGTTCGGTGAGCCCGACATCCTCGTCAACAGCGCCGGGATCAACGTGCGTCCGCCGATGGACGAACTCACCGAGGACGTCTGGGACGTCACGATGGCCGTCAATCTCGAGGCGCCGTTCCTGCTGGGGCAGCGGTTCGGACCGGGCATGGCTGAGCGCGGGTACGGGCGCATCCTGCACATCAGCTCTCAGCAGGCGCACCGCGCCTTCGTCCAGAGCGGTGCCTACGGCGCCTCCAAGGGCGCCCTGGAGTCGCTGGCACGCTCCCAGGCCGAGGCATGGTCACCGCGTGGCGTCACCTGCAACGTCCTGGTGCCGGGCTTCGTCATGACGCCGCTCAACGCGCGGCTGTCGGCGGATCCGGAGAGGGTGGCCGCCCTCGCCGCGCGCACGATGATCGGAAGGAACGGGCTGGCCGAGGACTTCGCGGGAGCGGCGGTCTTCCTGGCGGGCCCGGCGTCCGGCTACATCACCGGGCAGTCGGTCTTCGTCGACGGCGGTCTGTCCGTCCACTGACGCCCTCACCGGCGGCCTCCCGGTCAGTGCGCGGCCCCGTCCTTCCGCCACACGAAGACCTCCGTGCTGGGCCCGCGTTCGGAGAACAGGCCCGACGGGGAGGCGTTCCGCAACAGCCGGCGCAGGTCCTCCTCGAAGCCGTCCCGGCGCCCTTCGAACAGATGCGGCGCCGAGAACGACATCGAGAACACCCAGGCGACGACATCGTCCACGGTCCGCTCCAGTGCCTGACCGCCCGGTACGACGAGTCGCCTGGGACCGGAGAATCCGGCCCGTGCGAAGACGTCGGCCTCTCCACCCGGTGTCCCCTGGGTCAGCACGCCGCGGCCCGCTCGCCGTACGGGCCCCAGGTACTGCTTGACCAGCCCGTCCACTGCCGCGTAGGGGACCGCCGGGTGCGGCAGGCCGTCGACGGTCGGCTCCTCCGTCTTCAGGTCCGAGATGTGCACCAGCGCCCCGCCGGGCCGGAGCATGTCCCTGACGGTCGCCGCGACCAGGTCACGGTCCATCCAGTGGAAGGACTGACCGAAGGTGGCGACGGCGAACGTGCCGAGACCGGCGGGCAGGGCTTCGGCACGGGCCCGCACCCACCGCGCCTTCTCCCCCACCCCCGGGCCGGCGGCTCCGCGCCCGGCTTCGGCGATCATCCCGCTGTCGGGGTCCACGCCGACGACCTCAGCGAACAGATGCGCGAGGCTCAGGGCGAGGGTCCCGGGCCCGCAGCCCACGTCGATCAGACGCCCCCGCCCGTCGAGCCGCAGCTCCTCGGCGAGCGCGTCCGCCAGCCCGGGGGCGTACGGCAGCCGCCCCCGCTGGTAGTACGCGGCAGTCCCCGAGAACAACGTGTCGTCCCACTCCCAGCCGACCACCACGCCACCCACCACCCTCACGCCATCCGATCCACGACCACCCGACCGGGCGATGACGCCGATGGTTCCACGAGCGGCCGACGGGCGAGTGTCAGTGCCCGGTGTCACGCTGGGGCCACAGAGGATCTGCGGAAGGGATGCATCGCCATGATCACCACGGAGTACGCCCCGGGCTCCCCCTGCTGGCTCGACCTCGGCGCACCGGACGTGCGGACCGCCGCGGCCTTCTACGGCGCCGTGCTCGGATGGGAGTACGAGTCCATGGGGCAGAGCGAGGACTTCGAAGGCGGGATGTTCCGGAAGGACGGCAAGAGCGTCGCCGGCCTCGGAAAGCTCACGGAGGAGGGCGCGCGCTCGGCCTGGATGCTCTACTACCGCGTCACCGACGCCGACGCCACGACGCAGGCCGTGCGGCAGGCGGGCGGCACGGTACGGGTGGCGCCGATGGACCTCGACGACTGGGGCCGGATGGCGCAGTACAGCGACCCGCTGGGCGGCCAGTTCGCCGTCTGGCAGCCGGGCAGCATCAAGGGCCTCGAACTGGTGGACCAGCCCGGCTCGCTGTGCTGGACGGAGCTCTACACGAGTGACGCCGGAGCCGCGCGGGAGTTCTACGGCGGCCTCTTCGGCTGGCAGTTCAGCGACATGCCGATGCCGGGCGGCGGGGGCACGTACACCCTCATCACCCCCGCCGGCCTGCCCGAGGACCGCATGCACGGGGGCCTCATGGAGCTTCGCAAGGAGGAACTGTCGCTGACGGACGGGCGTCCGTACTGGCACCCGGTCTTCGCCGTGGAGGACTGTGACGCGGCGGTGGCCGAGGTCACCGGGAACGGCGGCCGTGTGCAGATGGGCCCCGTGGACGCGGAGGGCGTCGGCCGGATGGCCGTCTGCCTCGACCCGGCGAACGCGGACTTCGTGCTGCTCACCCCGGCCGAGAGCTGAACGGGTCGCGCCTGCGCGTCGCGCTGATCAGCACATGGCGTGCGGGACGGCCGTCGGCGGTGCGTGCTGAGCCGGATCACACCGTCGGCCCCTGAAGGAGCTCTGAGGCCATTTGCATATGATGTGCAAATGCGCGATTACAGCATCAGGGAAGCCACGCCCGCGGACGTCGACGGGGCGCGGGCGGTGATGCTGGACGCCGTGTACCGCGACTTCGAGACGGGCTACGTGCCACGGTGGCACGCGGACATCATCGATCCGGTGTCGTTCTACGTCGAACCGCCGCGGCACACGCTCCTGGTCGCCGTGGACGAGCGGAACGGGACGGTGGCGGCCACGGGTGCGCTGGACGCCCGCGGTCCCGCGCATCCCCCGAACCCGAGCTGGCTCGCCGAGCGGTTCCCCTCGGGCGAGACCGCACAGCTGCGGCGGGTGTACGTACGCCCCGAGCACCGGCGACGGGGGCTGGCCCGGCGGCTGGTCGACGGTCTGGTCGACTTCGCGCGGTCCGACGGCGGTTACCGGTCCGTGTACCTGCACACGTATCCGCACTCGCCCGGCGCGATGGGCCTGTGGCGGTCGCTGGGCAAGGTGGTGTGCGACGAGCGGGAGGAAGTGCCCGGCGGCAGCGGCGTGGTGCACTTCGAGATCCCCTTCGCCTGAGCAACCCGGGGACGACACTGAATACCTCGACCTCACCCCTGGCCAAGGGCCTCGCCGCCCTGCGTGTTCTCACGCGCGGCGGCGGCCCGGCACTGCTGTGGCGGGCCGTGCTCACGGCCGCCCTGCTCGGCGCCGTCGGTCTGCTGCCGTGGCTGTCGCACACCGACCCGGCGCTGACCGTGCTGAAGGCACGCTCCGCGGACCGGGACCCGACACCCGAGACGCTGAACGCCGTCCGGGACGAACTCGGCCTGGACGACGGCCCGTCCGCGCTGCTCGGCCGCTGGCTCGGCGGGCTGCTGCACGGCGACGCGGGTACGTCGTGGGTGTCCGGCGCACCGGTGCTGCCCTCCGTCACGCAGGGGCTGGGCGCGTCGCTGCTGCTGATGGCCGGGGCCCTCGCGGTCGCCGCGCTCACGGCGTCAGCGGTGTGCGCCCGTACGCTCCGCCTCGGAGCGCGGGGACGACTCTGCGGACGCGGTCCCGGCGGCACGACGGCGGCCGTGCTGGCGGCCCTGCCCGAGTTCCTCGTCGCCTCGGTGCTGGCCTCGGTGATCGGCGTGCAGCTGGGCTGGCTGCCCGCCCTGGGCTGGTACGGGCCGCAGTGGATGGTATTGCCCTCGCTGGCCCTCGGTCTGCCCGCCGGGGCACTGATCGGGCGGCTGCTGGACGACCTGCTGCCCGGCGCGTTCGCCGAACCGTGGGCGCTGGCCGCCGCGGCACGTGGCGTTCCGCCGAAGTCCGTGGCACGTCAGGCGGTGCGCCGTTGCGTGCCCGGACTGCTGCCCAACCTGGGACTGTTCGTGGTCGGTCTGACCGGCGGATCGGTCGCCGTCGAGCAGATCTTCGACATCCCGGGCCTCGGCCGGCTCACTCTGAACGCCGCGCTCGCCCAGGATCTGCCCGTCCTGCAGACCGGCACGCTCGCCCTGGTTCTGCTCGCGGCCACCGCCGGCATCCTCGCCCGGCTCACGGCCCGGCTGCTGATCGGGCCCGCCCTGCGTGACGGTGCTCTGCACTCCCTGCACCGGGCCGGGCCGCCCGTGGCCCGCGCCCTGCCCCTGCTGTACGGCGGGCTGCTCGCCACCGTCATCGGTTTCGGCCTGCCGCGTGACGCGCTCGCCCTGGACACCCTCGCCCGGCTGCGAGCCCCTTCGCCGGAGCACCCGTTCGGGACGGACGCGCTCGGCCGGGACATTCTCGCCCGGGTGTCGCACGGCGCGCTGACCACCCTCGGCACCGCCCTCGCGGTGAGCGCCGCCGCCCTGGCCGTGGGGCTGCTGCTGGGGCTGTTGCCGCGGCTGTCCGGGCCGCTGGTCGACACGGTGAGTGCCGTGCCGCCCGTCCTGGCGGGTCTGCTCGTCGCCGGCGTCGCGGGCAGCGGCCCGTGGACGCCCGCCGTCGCCGTCGGCGTCGTCGCCTGGTCCCCGCTGGCCGCCCACACCTCCTCGCTGCTGCGTCAGGAGCGCGCGACCACCCACCTGGCCGCCACCCGCGCGCTGGGCGCCGGGCGCTGGTACCTGCTCCGGCACGAACTGCTGCCCGCCGTCCTTCCGCCGGTGGCCCGGCACGCGCTGCTGCGACTCCCCGGCGTCGCGCTCGGTCTCGCCGCGCTCGGCTTCCTCGGCCTGGGCGCTCAGCCGCCGTCGCCCGAGTGGGGTCTGCTGCTCGCCGAGAACCAGCCCTACGCCGAACGCGCCCCGTGGGCCGTCCTCTTCCCCGCCGCCGCACTCGCCCTGCTGGGAGCGCTGGCGGTGACGGCCGCGGGAGGCGTACGGCTGCCCCGGCGGCGGGAGCGTCCCGGCAGCCCGGCCGCGTCTCCCGGGGAACACGTCGGCGCGGCACCGCTGCCGGAACGCCCCGACGCCCTCCTGGCACCCGCCTCCACCTCAACGGCAGAAAAGTGATGACCGGCCTCATCTCCCGCGTCCTGGCCCACCGAACCGCACGCTCGCCCAAGGACCCGCGCCCCCCGCGGGAAGGCACCTGGCGGCTCTGGAGGGAGCTGTCGCCCCTGCTGCGGCTGCTGATCCTGACCCAACTCGCCTTCAACATCGGCTTCTTCGCCGTGCTGCCGTTCCTGGCCGAGCACCTCGGCACCGCGATCGGCATGGCGGGCTGGCTGGTCGGGTTCGTACTCGGGCTGCGCACCTTCAGCCAGCAGGGGCTGTTCGTCGTCGGCGGCTGGCTCGTCGACCGGTGCGGGGTGCGGCCGGTCGTCCTGGCCGGATGCGTACTGCGGATCGCCGGATTCGCGTGGCTCGGGTACGCGGAGGCGACCTGGGCCGTGATCGGGGCGGTGCTGGTGATCGGTTTCGCCGCCGCGCTGTTCTCCCCCGCCGTGGAGTCCGAAGTGGCCCGCCAGGCGGTGGTCTGGGAGCAGAACCGGCAGGGCTCGCGCACCCGGGTGCTGGCGCTGTTCAGCGTCGCCGGCCAGGCGGGGGCCTTCGTCGGGCCGCTGCTCGGCGCGCTGCTGCTCGCCGTCGACTTCCGCGCCGTGTGCCTCGCCGGCGCCGCCGTGTTCGTGTGCGTCCTCGCCGGGCACCTCTGGCTGATGCCGCAGCACATCCCCGGCCGGATCCGCGTCCGGGAGCGGGGCGGAGCGCGCCTGCTGCTGCGCAACCGCCGCTTCCTGGCCCTGTGCTGCGCGTACGGCACCTACCTGCTCGCGTACAACCAGCTGTATCTGGCCCTGCCGGACGAGGTGCAGCGCGCGGCGGGTTCCCAGGCGCCGCTGTCCTGGCTGTTCGCCCTGTCCTCGGTGCTGGTGGTCTTCACCCAGCTGCCGGTCACCCGCTGGGCGGGCGACCGGCTCGACCTGCGTCGCTCCATGACCGCCGGGCTGCTGCTGATCGCGTGCGGCTTCGCGGTGGTGGCCGCGGCTCGCCCCGCCGGGTGGACGGGCCCGGCCGGCCTGCTGCCCGCCGCCGGTTTCGTGATCTTGCTCACCCTGGGGCAGATGCTGGTGGTGCCCGCCGCGCGCTCCTGGGTGCCCGACCTCGCGGAGGAGGGCCGGCTCGGCCTCTACATGGGCGCGCTGTCCTCGGTCTCCGGCCTGATCGTCCTGGCCGGCAGCGCGGTCACCGGCCTCCTGCTCGACCTGGGCCTCCCGTCCGCCGTGCCGTGGCTGGTCCTCGCGGCCGTACCCGCCTCGGCGGTGGCGCTCTTGCCGCGTCGGCCGGAGCGGGCCGGGAAGGCGGCCTGAAAGGGCCGGGGAAAGGGGACTTCGCCGACGGCCGCGGCCGTCCCGCGCGCGGTCGCGTCACTCTCCCGGGCGAATTGTCCGGTCCGGGACGGCCGGGACCGTGCCGCCCGGGGCCCGACCGCGGAGAACGGTGTCACGCGGCGCCAGTATTCTGGGTCGGCTGCGGCATTCCCCACCAACCCCCGTGTGAAAGCGGGAAGTTAGGCCTGCGGCGACGACCTTCCCACGAGCATGAGGACGAGGACGAGTGCTTCTAGCGGGCCGCTACCGGCTGGATGTTGAGATCGGGCGCGGCGGAATGGGAGAGGTCTGGCGTGCGTACGACGAGATGCTCGCCAGGCCGGTGGCCGTCAAATTGCTGCTGCCTCAGGACACCGACGCCACGGCGGCCTCCCGGTTCCGCCTGGAGGCCCAGACCGCCGGGCGTCTCAACCACCCCCACGTGGTGGGCGTCCTGGATTTCGGCGAGTACGACAACCGGCTGTACCTGGTGATGGAACTGGTCGACGGGGACAGCCTCTCCGGGGTGCTGTCCGCCTCCGGCGCGCTCCCCGCCGAACGGGTGGCGACCCTCGCCGCGCAGGCCGCCGCCGGACTCGCCGCCGCGCACGCACAGGGCATCGTGCACCGCGACATCAAGCCCGCCAACCTGCTGCTCGACGCCCGCGGCACGCTGAAGATCGGTGACTTCGGCATCGCGCGCTTCCTCGACGATCCAGGGGCGGCGCTCACCGCCACCGGTCAGATCGTCGGCACCGGCCTCTACCTCGCCCCCGAGCGTGCCCTGGGGCGGCCCGCGGGCCCCGCCTCCGACATGTACTCCCTGGGGTGCGTCCTCTACCAGCTCCTCAGCGGCCGCCCTCCGTTCCAGGCGGACACCGCGGTCGCGCTCCTCCACCAGCATCTCGACGCGGTCCCCGTGCCGCCTCGCGAGCTCGGAGTCGCCGGACTCCCGCCGGCGTTCGAGAACTTCCTGCTGGGCCTGCTCGCGAAGCAGCCCGAGGACCGGCCCACCGCCCCGCAGGCAGCCGAATGGTTCGCCGACGGCTCCTGGCGGGGTCTGCCCGAGCCGCTGCCGGCGTTCTCGCCGCCGCTGCGGCCGACGTCCGGGTCCCCGGTGACGTCTTCCGCGCCGTCACCGTATCCGGGCACCGAGACCGGCAACCCCACCACGTACGCACTGCCCGCGACCCCGGGGCATCGCAGCGCGGCCCGTGCCGCGCAGAGCGGGCGTTCGAGTCGGGCGGGACGGCGCGGCGGCCCCGGCAACCGGTCGAAAATGGCGGCGGCGGCCGCCGCGGCCGCGCTGTTCATCGCCGCGATGCTCATCGGCATGCGGTGGTTCTCGCCCGACAGCACCGCCACGGAGGGCACGGAACCCGAAGCGTCCCCCACCGCGAGCAGTCCCGCCGCAACCCCGTCCGCCGACTCCGGCTCGCCCCTTCCCTCCGCCCCGGCGGCCGCCGACACGCCGGGCACCGGAACAGTGGCCGATGTCACCCCGCCCGCCACACCGTCCGCCTCGCCGGAACCCGCGTCGCCCTCACCCAGCACCGCGACCCCGGAGAACGGGGGGAACGAAGCGAACGACGGTGGGCCGGGGCAGGTGGAGGAGCCCGAGCCGGAGAGCCCGCGCCCGGTCGGCGGGGACGGCGAGGGCAACGAAGGAGACGGCGTCGGGGGCGACGTCGAGGGCGACGACTGACGCGCTCCGGGTGCCTCCCGGCCAGGCCCGGCCGCCTGCCCGTGTCGCGCGGATCCGCTGGAGGATGCGCCGGTGTGCGAGCGGGCGCCCCCTCACGCGCCCCCGGGGTGGCTTGTCATCGCCCTTACCCCGGCCTTATTGTCACCTGGCCTTGGTGAACGGGAAATCCGGTGTGATGCCGGTGCGGCCCTCGCCACTGTGAATCGGGAAGTCCGGCTCCGGCCCTGACGGGCAGCCACTGGGTCCTCGTGACCCGGGAAGGCGGAGTTCGGGCGGTGGTACCCGTCAGCCAGGAGACCGGCCAAGGCGCGTCAACCATCCACGAGGTGCTGGAGAGGGTCTGCTGAGCCATGCACATAGCCGAGGGTTTCCTTCCTCCGGCGCACGCGGTCGCCTGGGGCGTCGCGTCGGCGCCGTTCGTCGTCCACGGAGTCCGGTCACTCACCCGTGAGGTGCGCGAGCACCCCGAGAGCACTCTGCTCCTCGGCGCCTCCGGCGCCTTCACCTTCGTCCTGTCCGCCCTGAAACTGCCCTCCGTGACCGGCAGTTGCTCCCACCCCACCGGCACCGGGCTGGGGGCCATCCTGTTCCGGCCCCCGGTGATGGCGGTGCTGGGCACCATCACCCTGCTCTTCCAGGCGCTGCTCCTCGCGCACGGCGGTCTCACCACGCTCGGCGCCAACGTCTTCTCCATGGCGATCGTCGGGCCCTGGGCGGGCTACGCGGTGTACCGGCTGCTGCGGCGCTACGACGTGCCGCTGATGGTCGCCGTGTTCTTCGCCGCGTTCGTCGCCGACCTGTCCACCTACTGCGTCACCAGCGTGCAGCTGGCGCTCGCCTTCCCCGACCCGGGCAGCGGGTTCCTGGGCGCGCTCGGCAAGTTCGGCTCCATCTTCGCCATCACCCAGATCCCGCTCGCGGTGAGCGAGGGCCTGCTCACGGTGCTCGTCATGCGGCTGCTGGTGCAGTCCAGCAAGGGCGAACTGACCCGGCTGGGCGTGCTCGTCGCCAAGAAGCAGTCCCGGACCGAGACCGAGGCGGTGGCCCGGTGAAGAAGAACACGAAGATCAACCTCCTGTTGCTGCTCGCCGTGGCCGCGCTGGCCGTGCTGCCGCTCGCGCTCGGTCTCGGCGACCACAAGGAGGAACCGTTCACGGGGGCCGACGGTGAGGCCGAGACGGCGATCACCGAGATCGATCCGGACTACAAGCCCTGGTTCTCACCGCTGTACGAACCGCCGTCCGGTGAGATCGAGTCGGCCCTGTTCTCCCTCCAGGCGGCGCTCGGCGCCGGTGTCCTCGCCTACTACTTCGGACTGCGCCGGGGCCGTCGGCAGGGCGAGCGTCGGGCCCGGGAGGAGCAGGCGGCCGGAAGCCCGGCCCGGGACACCGCCGAGGAGTCCACGGCCGAGAGGGCCTGAGCCGGTGCTGCCGATCGACGCTGCGGCGCACAGCAGTCGCTGGCGCCGCCGCCATCCCGTGGACAAGGCCGTGCTCGGGCTGGGACTGACCGTGCTGGCCGTCTCGCTGCCGCCCTGGCCGGGCGCGGCCCTGGTACTCGTGGCGGCCCTCGTGGTGCTGCTGGGCCCGGCGGGCGTGCCCTGGCGGCGGCTGTGGCGTGCCTACCGGGTGCCGCTGGGCTTCTGCGTGACCAGCGCGGCCACCCTGCTCGTCCAGGTCGGCGGGCCCGGGGGCTTCGTCTCCCTCGCCGGCGACGGGCCCGTCCGTGCCGGGGAGTTGCTGCTGCGCACCTCCGCGGCCTCCCTGGGGGTGCTGCTGTTCGCGTTCACCACACCCATGTCCGATCTGCTGCCGCGTCTGGTCCGGGCCGGGATCCCCGCGCCCGTCGTCGACGTCGCGCTCGTGACGTACCGCATGAGCTTCCTGCTCCTGGACTCGGTGCGCCGGATCCGCGACGCGCAGTCGGCGCGGCTCGGGCACACCACGCGGGCAGCCGCCTGGCGTTCCCTGGGCGGGCTGGGCGCCACCGCGTTCGTCCGGGCCTTCGACCGGGCGGCCCGCCTCCAGGCCGGTCTCGCCGGACGCGGCTACGACGGCACCCTGCGCGTGCTCCTGCCCGAGGCCCGCGTCTCCGTCCGCTTCACGGCCGCCAGTTGTGCGCTCCTCGCGACGCTGACCGTTCTCACCTTCGTACTGGAAAGGCCGCTGACATGAGCGAGCCCGCCCTCGTCGCCCTCCAGGGCGCGTCCTACGCCTACGAGGACGGCCCTGCCGTGCTCGCGGGCCTCGACTTCGAGATCCGCGAGGGGCGCGCCCTCGCCCTGCTCGGCCGCAACGGCAGCGGCAAGACCACGCTGATGCGGCTGCTCAGCGGCGGACTGCGGCCGGACGAGGGGCGCTTGACGGTCGAGGGGCAGCCGGTGACGTACGACCGCAAGGGCCTGACCCGGCTGCGGACCACCGTCCAGCTGGTGGTTCAGGACCCGGACGACCAGCTGTTCGCGGCCTCCGTCGAGCAGGACGTGTCCTTCGGGCCGCTGAACCTCGGCCTGCCCGACACGGAGGTACGTGCGCGGGTGGCGGAGGCCCTCGCCGCGCTGGACATCACCGCCCTGGCCGACCGGCCCACCCATCTGCTCTCCTACGGGCAGCGCAAACGCACCGCCATCGCGGGCGCCGTCGCCATGCGGCCCCGGGTGCTGATACTCGACGAGCCGACGGCCGGCCTCGACCCGGAGGGCCAGGAGCGGCTCCTCGTCACGCTCGACGAGCTCCGCGAGGCCGGCACCACGGTGGTGATGGCCACTCACGACGTCGACCTCGCCCTGCGCTGGGCCGACGACGCCGCGCTCCTCACGCCGTCCGGCGTGCGTACCGGCCCCGCGCCCGTGGCACTGGCCCGCACGGATCTGCTGCGGGAGGCCGGACTCCGGTTGCCGTGGGGCGCCGCCACCGCTGATCTGCTGCGAGCTCACGGTCTGCTGTCCGAGTCGGCACCCGGGCCGCGCACCCCGGACGAACTCGCCGCCCTCGTAGCAGGACCGCTGGGGGCGTCCGGCGGCTGAGGGCCGTCCGGTGGCCCTGCGGGTACCGCTGACGGTGCGGCTCGTTCGCCGGCTCACGCCCTCGGGCCACCGCCGCCGAGGTTCCCCACCCCGCCGCCGACGACGGCTTGTCCGTCCTCCCGGCCCGGCACTACGGTGCCGGTGTGGATCACGTCCCTCTCTTCTCGCGCTCCTGGACGGCGTTGCGCGCGGCGGTCGCCGGACTCGCCGAGGAGGACTTCGCCCTGCCGTCCGGCTGCGCGGGCTGGCTGGTCCGGGACCTGGTGTGCCACCTCGTCATCGACGCACAGGACGTGCTGATCACCCTCGCCACGCCCGTCGACGGGGAACCGACCCGGGACGCGGTGACGTACTGGGAGGTGGCCGACACACCGCCGAGCGGTGACGACCCGCTCGACGCGCTGACGGTCCGGCTGGCCGCCGCGTACCAGGACCCGAAGCTGCTCACGTTCCATCTGGACGACGTCGGCTCCGCCGCGGGCCGAGCCGCCCTGCTCGCCGACCCGGCCGGCCGGGTCGGCACCCGCGACGAGGTCCTCACCGTGGCCGACTACCTCTCGGCGTACGTCATGGAGTGGACCCTGCATCACCTCGACCTGATCGCGTACCTCCCGGACCAGGAGGAGCCGCCGGTGGAGGGGCTCGCCCGGTCCCGCGAGATGCTGGAGCGGATCGCGGGGCACCCGTTCCCCGCGTCGTTCCGCGACCTGGACGCGCTGCTGGTCGGCACCGGGAGGCGGGCGCCGACCGCGGCGGAGCGGTACGAACTGGGCGACCTGGCCGGGAGGCTCCCGCTCCATCTGGGGTGATCGACCGGGCTGGGCGGCACACTGCGCAGACCGGGCCCGGCAGGTACGACCGGGCCGCGTCCGGCCCCGCCGTCGGACCGGTAGGGCCGAGGTGCGAGCATGGCCCGATGGACATCCGCCACAGGAACAACGTGAAGGTCACCGGCCGCGACGGCGGGCCGGCGCTCGTCCTCGCGCACGGCTTCGGCTGTGACCAGAACATGTGGCGGCTGGTGGTGCCGGCGCTGGCCGAGCGGTACCGGCTGGTGCTGTTCGACTACGTGGGCTCCGGCGGTTCGGACCTGTCGGCGTGGAGTGAGGAGCGGTACTCCTCGCTGCACGGCTACGCCCAGGACGTCGTCGAGGTCTGCGAGGAGCTGGACCTTCGGGAGGCGGTGTTCGTGGGTCACTCGGTCAGCGCCATGGTGGGGGTGCTGGCCACGCAGGCCGCGCCGGAGCGGATCGGGGCGCTCGTGATGGTGACTCCCTCGCCCTGCTACATCGACGACGAGGGGTACCGGGGCGGCTTCAGCACGGAGGACATCGACGAGCTGCTGGCCTCCCTGGAGGCGAACTACCTGGGCTGGTCGTCCGCGATGGCCCCGGTGATCATGGGCAATCCCGAGCGGCCCGAGCTGGGACAGGAGCTGACCAACAGCTTCTGCGCCACCGATCCCGACATCGCCCGGGTCTTCGCCCGGACCACCTTCCTGACCGACAGCCGCGACGACCTGAAGGGCGTGTCGGTGCCGACCCTGGTGCTGGAGTGCGAGCAGGACGCCATCGCGCCCCGCGAGGTCGGTGCCTACGTGCACGCGGCGATCCCGTCGTCCCGTCTGGTCACCCTCGACGCCACCGGGCACTGCCCGCAGCTGAGCGCGCCCGAAGCCACCTCGGAAGCGATCCTCGCCTTCCTGGAGTCGGTGTAGTGATGTCCCGCACGGGCGGCGTGCCGGACCCCGCCGGCACCGGGGACGAGGCCAGCACGGACGCCGCCTTCACCGCGCTCCTGGAGGACAGCTCGGAAGACCTGTACGAGTCCGCACCGTGCGGTTATCTGTCCACGATGATGGACGGCACCATCGCCAAGATCAACGCCACGCTGCTGGACTGGCTCGGCCTGGAACGCCGGGCCGTGGTCGGCCGCATGCGCTTCACGGATCTGCTCACCGTGGGCGGGAAGCTGTACCACGAGACGCACTTCGCGCCGCTGCTGCGCATGCAGGGCGAGCTGCGGGGCATCGCCCTGGAGATGAAACGCCAGGACGGTGGCCGGCTGCCGGTGCTGGTCTCCGCCGTGATGAAGCACGGCTCCGGGGGCGAACCCCTGCTGATCCGCACCACCGTCTTCGACGCCTCCGACCGCCGCGCCTACGAGGAGGAACTCCTGCGCCGTCGCCAGGAGGCGGAACGGTCCCGCACCGAGGCCGAGCGTGCGCGGGCCGAGGCGGACGAGGCCCGGCGGCAGGCCGAGGCCGACCGGGCCCGGCTGGCCGACGCGCTCGCCGTCCTCCAGCGGTCACTGGTACCGGACTCGCTGCCCGCCGTACCCGGGCTGGAGACCGCCGTCTACTACCACACGGCCTCCCCGGACCAGCTCGGCGGCGACTTCTACGACCTGTTCCCCGTGGCCGGCGACCGGTGGGCGTTCTTCCTCGGCGACGTGTGCGGCAAGGGTCCCGAGGCCGCCTCCCTGACCTCGCTGACCCGCTACACGCTCCGGGCCGCCGCTCACCACGACCCGGACCCGGCCGCGGCCCTGGCCACGCTGAACGCCGTACTGCACGAGCGGTACACGGCCGGCGGCAATCCCCGTTACTGCACGTGCATATGCGGCATCGTCGAGCCCGGCCGCGACCAGGGGCCGGCGACCGTTCGCCTCGCCTCCGGCGGCCACCCCCCGGCCCTCGTCCTTCGGGCCGACGGCCGGGCCGAGTTCCTGCCCACCCCGGGCGGCATGCTCGTCGGTGTGCTGCCCGACGCCCCCATCGGCACCGCGGAGACCGTCCTGGCCCCCGGCGACACGATCGTGCTGTACACCGACGGCCTCACCGAGGCCCGCACGGGCCCCGGACGGGACGACCTGTTCGGTGAGGACGCCCTGCGAGCCTTCACCGCCGGTCACGCTCCCGCCGCACCACACGAAGTGATCACGGCGCTGACCGGACTGCTGAACCGCTTCGGCGACGGGCTGGGCGACGACACCGCACTGCTCGCCCTCGGCGCCCCCGCCATCCCGTCCCGCCCACACCTTGGAACCGCAACCCCGCCTCCCTCATGACCCCGCTCCGTATCACCCACCGCGAAACCCCGTCCGGACCCCTGCTGCGACTGTCGGGCGACCTCGACTTCGACCAGGCCCCCGAACTGCGCCGGCAGGTCGACCAGCTGCACCTGGCACCGGGTCAGTGTCTGGTCATCGACGTGTCCGGGCTGGAATTCTGCGACTCCTCCGGCATCACCGTGTTCCTCGCCGCCCGCCAGCGCGCCCTGGACGCGGAGGCCGAGGTCGCCCTGTCCGGCGTACCGGCCAACCTGCTGCGCGTCCTCACCCTGGTCGGCCTCGACCGGGTCTTCACCCTGCTCCCGGCCGGCGGCGATCCGGCCTGACCCACCGGGCAGGACACGGGGTAGTGACAGCCCGCACCGCCATGCCCCTTCACGCTCCCCAGCGCACCACCACCCGTCCGGAAAACACTTGGACGGCGCGGTCGCCGTCGCGGGACACTTCCGGACTCGAACCGAAATCCACACATCCGTTGCGGCGACGGCCCCTGCCCGCGCAGGCGCGTGGTGGGCGGCCACAGGACGACACAGGGGTCGGATGGATACGCCTGAGATCCGCAGGGTTCAGCCGGGCAAGCGCTCGGTACTTCTCGCACTTCGTTACTACGGACGGGAGTTGGCCCGGCTCCGCCGGCTGACGGTACCCGCGATGCTGCTCATGGCGCTGGGCAACATCGGAATCAACTACGTGGCGCCGCTCATCGTCGCCAAGCTCGTCGGTGACATCGCCGGCGACGGGGACGTGACGGTCGACTCGACACTGCCGTACGTCCTCGGCTTCGCGGGTGTCCTGCTGCTCGCGGAGGCTCTGTGGCGCGTCGCCCTGCACTGCCTCAACCGCCTCGACGCCCTCGGCATCGAGCATCTGTACGTGGTCGGGATGGACGAGCTGTTCGCCAAGGACGCCGCGTTCTTCCACGACAACTTCGCCGGTTCACTGACCAAGCGCGTCCTCAGCTTCGCCTCCCGATTCGAGCAGTTCGTCGACACACTCGCCTTCCAGATCGTGGGCAGCTTCGTGCCGCTGGCGTTCGGGGCGGTGGTCCTGTGGCGCTACGAGCCCCTGCTGGTCGTCGGGCTGCTGGTGATGATCGCGCTGACGGCGGTGCTGGTGGTGCCCCTCATCCGTCGCCGCCAGGCGCTGGTCGACCTGCGTGAGGAGGCGATCGCCCGGGTGTCGGGCCACGTCGCCGACAGCCTGATGAACATGGACACGGTGCGGGCGTTCGCCGCCGAGGAGCGCGAGGCCGCCGAACACCGCTCCCGCGTGGCGGCGTCGCGGCGGCTCACGCTCAGGTCGTGGGACTACGGCAACCTCCGCATCGACACTCTGGTCGCGCCGATGTCCGTGCTGACCAACGCGGTGGGTCTGCTGCTCGCGGTCGCGCTCGGCGCGGGCGGCCACGGCGTGGAGGCGATCGTGGTCGCCTTCACCTACTACGGCAACGCGACGCGGATCATGTTCGAGTTCAACCAGATCTACCGTCGGCTGGAGAGCTCGATGACGGAGGCCGCGCAGTTCACGGAGCTGCTCCTGACGCCACCGACCGTGCTCGACCCGCCGGCACCGGAGCCGCTGCGGCCCCGGGCCGCCGACGTCCGCTTCGAGAAGGTGACCTTCGCGCACCGGGGTGGCCGGCCGCTTTTCGAGGGGCTCGACCTGGCCGTGCCGAGCGGGACGAAACTCGGCCTGGTCGGCCGGTCCGGCGGCGGCAAGACGTCCCTCACCCGGCTCCTGTTACGGATGACGGACATCGACGGCGGCCGCATCCTGGTCGGCGGCCAGGACATCAGCCGGCTGCGCCAGGCCGACCTGCGCAGCCAGATCGCCTACGTGCCGCAGGATCCGGCGATGTTCCACCGCACCCTGCGGGACAACATCGCGTTCGCCCGGCCGGACGCCACCGACGCCGAGATCCGGCGCGCGGCGGAGGCCGCCCACGTCACGGAGTTCGCCGACGCGCTGCCGGACGGCTTCGACACCATGGTGGGCGAACGCGGGGTGAAGCTGTCGGGCGGTCAGCGCCAGCGGGTCGCGCTGGCCCGGGCGATCCTGCGCGACGCGCCGATCCTGCTGCTCGACGAGGCGACCAGCGCCCTGGACTCCGAGAGCGAGCTCCTCGTCCAGGAGGCGCTGTGGCGGCTGATGGAGGGGCGGACCGCGCTCGTGGTGGCGCACCGGCTGAGCACGGTCGCCACCATGGACCAGCTCGTCGTCCTCGACCGTGGGCGGATCGTCGAGCAGGGCACGCACCAGGAGCTGCTCGCGCTCGACGGCGCCTACGCGAAGTTGTGGCAGCACCAGTCCGGGGGCTTCCTCGATGAAGCACCCGGGCCGTGCTAGAGGGTGTTTCTGTCCGGGCGGTGCGCCTGGCCGTAAGGAAGTTCTCGACCCTCCTCGGTGGCCGCAACACCATCGAGCACCACGATCAGCTGGTCGACGTCTGCGCCGGCGGCGACGCCCTCGCCGCCGGCGAACTTTCCGCGCAGCACTGGTCCGAGCTCGGCGGCCACATCAAGGAGCTCTTCGACACCAACCAGTTCACCGAAGAGGCGCTCGCCTGACGAGCGACGGCCAGGGCGACGGCGAGGGGCTCGGCGTCACCGGAGGATCACGTGGGGCGGGTTCATCCGGTGGCCGCCAGCAGTGCCGTACGGCGGCCCCCCAGCGCGGTCGAGAACTGGTCGGTGATCCGGGCCAGGGCCTCGGCCGAGCCGGGCGCGACGGTGAGGGATCCGTCTTCGCCCACCGTGATGTCCTTGTCGAGGGTGAACCACCCCGGAACGATGTGCGTGGCGCCCATGGAGCTCAGCACGGGACGCAGGGCGTAGTCGATGGCCAGGACGTGGGCGGTGGATCCTCCGGTGGCCAGCGGCAGGACCGTCTTGCCGGCCAGCGCGTACTGCGGGAGCAGGTCCAGCAGGGATTTCAGCAGTCCTGAGTATGCGGCCTTGTAGACGGGAGTACCGATCACCACCCCGTCGGCCTGCTCCACCAGGGCGGTGGCCCGGACGATCTCCGGGTGCCGGAAGTCCGCCCCGAGCAGGGCCTCCGCGGGCAGGGTCCGGACGTCCAGCGGGATCACCTCGTGCCCCTGCGCGGTGAGCCGGGCGTCGAGGTGGCGCAGCAGTCGCTGGGTGCGGGAGGTGGCGGAGGGGCTGCCGGATACGGACAGGATGGTGGGCATGCGGGGGCCTTCCGGTGGTGGGCTGTTGTCGGGGGGCCGTGGTCAGGCGTGGGCGGCGACGGGCTCGGACTCTTCGTGGTGGAGCAGGACGGTACGGGCATGCGCGGAGTTCAGGCATGCCGGGGCAGCGCCCGGGAAAGGCCGTCATCAGCGTCCGGGACCGGCAGTCGAGAATCACGCCGCAGGCCGGGCTCCGAGAACGGGGCGGCGCAGAAGGCGAAATGGGAGGGTTTCCCTCCGGTGCGCTGCGCTCAGATGCGGCAGCGACAGCAGGAGCTGGAGACCCGCGCGAGGTCGACGTGACGTCGTCGCGTGAGGTCCTGTCGCTTCATGTCAGCGATCCAACCAAGCGTGAGTCCGGCCGGTCAAGGACGCCCGGTGGTGATTCCACATGGTGAGAGCGCGGGGAAACCCTTCAGCGCTGCGGGAAGTTGGCCTGGGTGCCGAGGCGGTCCTGGACCCATGCGTGGAACTCGCCGATGTGGTGCTCACTGGGCACCAGGACGCCGCCCTTGGCGTACAGCCGGGAACTCATGGCCGGCTGGCAGCGCTCACAGGCGTCGAAGTCCTGCCGGTTGACGCGGTCGAACAGCTCCACCGACCGGCTGACGTCCCGGCCGTCGGCCACCACGCCCTTCAGGTACAGCCAGTCGCACTCCACGATGGTGCGGTCGACCGCCACCGGGAACATCCGGTGGAAGATCACATGGTCCGGGACCAGGTTGATGAAGACCTGCGGGCGCACCGTGATCGCGTAGTACCGGCGGTCCTGTTCCTCGGTGACGCCGGGAATGCGGTCCAGGCCCGCCGAGCCGTCCACGGTGAAGCCCTGGACGTCCGAGCCGAACTCGGCTCCGTGTCCCACGTAGTACTGCGCCGCGTAGCCGTCGGCGAACTCCGGAAGCACCTCGGTCAGTTCGGGGTGGATGGTCGCGCAGTGGTAGCACTCCATGAAGTTCTCGACGATCAGCTTCCAGTTGGCCTTGACGTCGTAGACGATCCGGCGGCCGACCTCCAGGCTCTCGACGTCGTACCGCTCGATGGACTCCACGTCCCCCAGGCGCGCGACCACGTCCGCGATCACCGACTCCTCGAACGACGGCGGGGCCTCTGCCAGGCACACCCACACGTAGCCCAGCCATTCGCGTACCGCCACGCTCGCCAGGCCGTACTCGGTGCGGCCGATGTCCGGCATCTTCGTGAGGTTCGGAGCCGCGACGAGCCTGCCGTCCAGGTCGTACGTCCAGGCGTGGTACGGGCATTGGAAGGCCCGCTTCACCTCGCCGGACTCCTGGGTGCAGAGCCTCGCGCCCCGGTGCCGGCACACGTTGTAGAAGGCCCGCACGGAGCCGCCCCGCGACCGGGTCAGCAGGACGCTCTCCCGCCCGACGTCCACGGTCCGGAAGGCACCCGGTTTCTCCAGTTCCGACGAGCGTGCCGCGCAGAACCACATGGACTCGAAGACGCGCTCCTGCTCCAGGCGGAAGATCTCCGGGTCCGTGTAGTGGTCACCGGGGAGCGTCGCGATCAGGCTCTCCGGCAGGCCGGTCGTGGTCATGGTTCACCTCGAAGTGAAGCGCCTCGGACGGGGCAGGACGGTTGCCTCATGCGCAACGACGTTCTTGCTACGCAACTCACAGTGCAGTCCACCGGAAGCGCTGTCAAGACCTTGACCACAGGCCGTCACAGCCAGGAGCATGTTGCGCATCAGACCCGTTGTTGCGTAATGCGCACCCTCTCAGGGAGGGCTCAGTGTCTCCTGGACCCACAGCCGGCCGCGAGTTCGTCCTCACCCTGTCGTGCCCCGACCGCTCGGGCCTCGTCCACGCCGTCACCGGCTTCCTGCTCCGCCACTCCGGGAACATCCAGGAGAGCCAGCAGTTCGACGACCGGCTCGAGGACCGCTTCTTCATGCGGGTGCACTTCGACGTCTCGGACCCGGGCACCTCGCTGGAGGACCTGAAGTCCGGCTTCGCACCGGTGGCGGAGGCGTACCGGATCTCCT
Organism: Streptomyces sp. NRRL S-455; assembly: GCF_000717875.1. GTDB lineage: Bacteria > Actinomycetota > Actinomycetes > Streptomycetales > Streptomycetaceae > Streptomyces. The sequence goes on along the minus strand of NZ_JOCT01000027.1, from coordinate 31,493 downwards.
GGCAGCTGTACGACGCGTCGACCCCGACACGCACGCTGATCATGGTGTCGAAGTTCGGGCACTGCCTGAACGACCTGCTCTTCCGGTGCCGTACCGGCGCGCTGAACATCGAGGTCCCGGCGATCGTCTCCAACCACCGGGACTTCGAGCCGCTCGCCGAGAGCTACGGGATCCCCTTCCACCACGTACCGGTGACCCGGGAGACGAAGCCCGAGGCGGAGGCGCGGCTGCTGGAGCTCGTCGACGCACTGGACATCGACCTGGTGGTCCTCGCCCGCTACATGCAGATCCTGTCGAACGACCTGTGCAAGCAGCTCGAAGGCCGGGCGATCAACATCCACCACTCGTTCCTGCCGAGCTTCAAGGGCGCCCGCCCCTATGCCCAGGCACACGAGCGCGGTGTCAAGCTCGTCGGAGCGACGGCCCACTACGTCACCCCGGACCTCGACGAGGGGCCCATCATCGAGCAGGACGTCATCCGGGTGAACCACGCGCAGAAGCCCGACACGCTGGTCGCGATGGGGCGCGACGTCGAGGCACAGGTGCTGGCGCGGGCGGTGGAGTGGCACAGCCAGAGCCGCATCATGGTCAACGGCAACCGTACGGTCGTCTTCCGCTGAGGAAAATGACCTCCACCCCTCACGCCTGTTGTCCCTTTCGCCTAGAGTTTCGCCATGGGCAACTACGGCGCTGAGTCCGCAGGCGCTCCCAGTGGCGGAGTGCAGTCCGTTGACCGTGCTGTCTCCGTCCTGGAGATCCTCGCCCAGCACGGCGAGGCGGGCGTGAGTGAAGTGGCCGCGGCGATCGACGTCCACAAGTCCACCGCTTTCCGGCTGCTCGGCGCGCTGGAAGCGCACGGGATGGTCGAGCAGGAGAGCGAGCGCGGAAAGTACCGGCTCGGTTTCGGAGTCGTGCGCCTGGCCGGCGCCGTGACGGGCCGTATCGCCGTCACGAGACACGGGCGGGGCATCTGCGAGCGTCTCGTCGACGACGTGGGCGAGACGATGAACATCGCCGTGCTCGAGTCCTGCCACGCGATCAACCTCTACCAGGTGCGCAGTACCTCGGCCATCGCCGCGCAGAACTGGGTGGGGCGGCAGACGCCACTGCACTGCACCTCGAGCGGCAAGATCCTCCTGGCCCACCTCGGCCGCAAGCAGCGCGACGAGCTCCTCGCCGAGGCAGGCCTGCCCCGTATGACACCGCGCACGGTGACCTCCAGGAGGAAACTGGAGGCAGACCTGGCCGAGGCCCGTGAGCAGGGCTATGCCATCACGATGGAGGAGTACGAGGAGGGCCTCAACGCCCTGTCCGCTCCGGTGCGTTCGAGCGAGGGCGAAGTCGTGGCCGCCCTCAGCGCGTCGGGGCCGGCTTTCCGGCTGACCGACGAGCGGCTGCGCGAACTGGCACAGGTGCTGGTCGCCGGAGCGAACGAACTCAGCCGCCGTCTCGGCTACGCGGGCTGAGGCCCGGCCTCCCCGGTCGCCGTCAGCCCGTCCATTCCACAGCCGCGTCCAGCAGCCAGTCCGTGAGGTAGCCGGCGAAGGACGAGCGGACCAGCACCCAGAACCCGGCCCTCGGGTCGTCACGGGCGACCAGGACGATCTGGGTGCGGCCCAGGGTCGTCTGGGCGCAGCGGCCCGGGCCGAAGACACGCGGGTGCAGATCGAGCGAGCAGCCGTGGGCCAGCAGGTCGCGGGCGCGGGGGCCCGCGACGAGGAGCGTGGTGCGCTGGGCCGAGACGTCGACGACGGACAGGGGCTCGTCGCCCGCGGCCTCCCGGATCCGGCTCTCCAGCCCCCGCCGGCCGCCCGGCGGGCCCACCACGAGCCACTCGTCGGGGCCGAGCCACAGCGCGGTCAGCTCCCCGGCGCGGACGACGGTGCAGGGTGCGGTGGGCAGTTGGAGACCCAGCGCCAACCCCACCGCGTCCGCCGCCGCTCCCTTGGGGTCGAGGCGCACGTTGAGCTGGGTCAGGAAGGGGAGTTCCGCCAGCCGGATCGCGCCCCCGGAGGTGCGGGTCGCGGTGGCCAGCCGGCCGGCGGCATGCGACAGCGGGCTGCGGAGCGGGACGGTGAGGGCGGTCTCAGCCATCGCGGCGGGCTCCTTCGGGGTCGTAGAGGACGGGGCTCGCGACGGTCACCGGGACCAGCCGGTCGCCGACGGGGGCGTAGAGTCGCTCACCGATGCGGTCCCGGCCGCCCTTGACCAGCGCGAGCGCGAAGGTCCGGCCGAGGGCCGCGCTGCGGTAGCTGGACGTGACGTGGCCGAGCATCGGGACGGGCGGCGCGGGCAGCACACGGCCGGCCACCAGGTGCGTGCCCTCGGGGAGGAGGGCGCCCGGATCCTCCGGGAGCAGCCCGACGAGGTGCTTGCGGTCGGGGCGGGCGGTGTCGGCGCGGGCGTGGGACCGCTTGCCGATGAAGTCCCGCTTCTTCTTCGACACCACCCAGTTCATGCCGAGGTCCTGCGGCGTCACCGTGCCGTCGGTGTCCTGGCCGACGATCGGATAGCCCTTCTCCGCACGCAGGACGTGCATGGTCTCCGTGCCGTACGGGGTGATGCCGTACGGGGCGCCCGCCTCGTACAGCGCCTCCCACAGGGCGAGGGCCTCCCACGGTGACACGTTGATCTCGTAGGCGAGTTCGCCGGAGAAACTGATCCGGCAGACCCGGGCGTCGATGCCCGCGACGGTCGTGTCGCGCCATGCCATGAACGGGAAGTCGTCGTTGGCGACGGCGAGTCGCGGTGCGAGTGAGCCGAGGACCGCGCGGGACTCCGGGCCGACCAGGGCGACGGTGGCCCACTGCTCGGTCACGGAGGTGCAGTGGACCCCCAGTTCGGGCCACTCCGTCTGGAGCCACTCCTCCATCCAGTCCAGCACGGCCGCGGCGTTGCCCGTGGTGGTGGTGACCAGGAAGCGGTCCTGGTCGAGGCGGATGACGGTGCCGTCGTCGAAGACCATCCCGTCCGGGCGGCACATCACGCCGTAGCGGATCATGCCGACCTTCAGGGTGCTCATCATGTTGGTGTAGAGCAGGTCGAGGAAGGCGGCGGCGTCCGGGCCCTGGACGTCGATCTTGCCGAGGGTGGAGGCGTCCATGAAGGCGACGCCCTCACGGGCGGCGGCGCACTCACGCAGCACGGCCGTCTCCCTGTCCTCGCCGTCCCGCGGGTAGTACCAGGGCCGCTTCCACTGGCCGACGTTCTCGAAGCGGGCGCCGTGCGCGTCGTGCCACTCGTGCAGGGCGGTCGTGCGGACCGGGTCGCTCAGCGCGCCGCGGTCGCGGCCGGCGAGGGCGGCGAAGGAGACGGGGGTGTAGGGGGGCCGGAACGTGGTCGTGCCGAGCGCCGAGATGTCCACGCCGAGCAGTTCGGCGACGACACCGCCGGCCAGGACACCGGAGGTCTTTCCCTGGTCGCCCGCGGTGCCGGCCGTGGTGTAGCGCTTGGTGTGCTCGACCGAGCGCATGCCGGCACCGGTGGCCCGGGCCAGGTCGTCGACGGTGACGTCGCGCTGGAGGTCGACGAAGCGCGGGGCGCCTTCCCGGCCCGGAACGGCGAAGACCGGCATGGGCGGTGTGTGTGGTTGCGCGGCCACCTGCGGCAGGCGGGGCGCGGCGGAGGTGTAGCCCTCGGCCTCGATCGCGCGGGCGCCCGCGGCCGCCCCCTGCGCGAGGACCCGGGCCAGGTCGAGGACGCCATTCGCGCCGCCCGCGACCTCCACGGCCTGGCGGGACGTGCCGGGAACGAAGCTGCCGAGCGTCTCGTCGTAGCGGAGCGTGCCGCCGGCCTGGCTGAACAGGTGCGCCACCGGGTTCCAGCCGCCGGAGACCAGGAGCAGGTCGGCGGCGAACTCCCGCCGTCCCGCTGTCTCACCGTACGGGGAGACGGTCACGGCGGTGAGACGGGGAGCGCCCTCCGTGGCGGTGACGGCGTGCCCCGGCAGCACCTCGATGCCGGCCTGGCGGGCCCGCTCCGCCCACTCCCCCGGCTCGCTACGGGTGTCGACGACGGCCTCGACGGCCACGCCGGCGGCGGCGAGGTCGAGGGCCGCCGCGTAGGCGCTGTCGTTGGTGGTGAAGACGACCGCGTGGCGGCCGGGCAGGACGCCGTGGCGGTTGACGTGGGCGCGGGCCGAGGCGGCCAGCATCACACCGGGGCGGTCGTTGTCCGCGAAGGCCAACGACCGCTCGTGGGCGCCGGTGGCGAGGACGACGCGACGGGCGCGGATGCGGTGGACGCGTTCGCGGGAGACGCGCTCCGGGGCCTGGGCGCCGAGGTGGTTGGTGCGGCGCTCCACGGCGAGGAGGTGGTTGTCGTCGTAGTAGCCGAAGACGGTGGTGCGGCGCAGCACGCGTACGTCGGGGGCGGCGTCGAGGTGGGCCGTCGTCCCGGCCACCCAGTCGAGGTGCTCGCCGGTGCCGAGGAGGCTGCCGCCCGGGTCCGGCTGGTCGTCGGCGAGGATGACGCGGGCGCCGGTCCTCGCCGCGGCGGCCGCCGCGGCGAGGCCGGCCGGGCCGGCGCCCACGACCAGGAGGTCGCAGTGGGTGTGCACGGCGTCGTAGCGGGCCGGGTCCGGTTCGGTGGCGAGGCGGCCCTGACCGGGGAGACCGGTCGCGACGAGGCCGTCGTAGAGCTCGACGGTGGTGGCCGGGAGCATGGGTTCGGGGAACGGTTCCTCGATCTGGACGACCGCGTTGGGTTCCTCGGCGCCGGCGGAGAAGATGCCGCGGGGGCGGCCCAGTTTGATGCTGGTGCCGGTCTGGACGACACCGTGGGCGAGGAGGGCGGAGGCGAGGGTGTCGCCTCGGTAGCCCTGGTACTCGATGCCGTCGAAGGTGAAGGTCAGCGGCTCGTCGCGGTGGATCCGGCCGCGGGTGGGGTGGCGGAACGGCTGGTTGTTCTCCCCTGCCCCGCCCCCTCCCGACACCAGGGACTCTGCCCCCGGGCCCCGCTGGGGGCTCTGCCCCCAGGCCCCCGAATCGGCCTGGACGGCCTCGTCCTCGATCGCCGGACGGGCTGGTGGTGCCGGACTCGGCCGGCATGTGACCGGACGCGGCTCCACCGTCTCCGGGCGCTCCTCCCCCGCCCGGTACACCGTCAGGATCTCGTTCGTCGACGTGTCCCGTACGGCGTTGAACCAGCGGCGGCAGCCCGCGGCGTGGCTCCAGCGCTCCGCGAAGGGACCCCTCGGATTGTCGCGGAAGAAGAGATAGCGGGCCCACTCCTCGTCGGTGAGGGAGGACGGGTCCGCCGGGTATGCCACGTGGGCCTGGCCGCCGTAGTGGAACTCGGCCTCGTCGCGGGGCCCGCACCACGGGCAGGGGATCAGCAGCATGGGTCGGCTCCCTAGTGGTCCTAGTGGGCCACCGCGGCCGCGCCGTGCTCGTCGACGAGCGCGCCGGTGGTGAAACGGTCGAGCGAGAAGGGGGCGTTCAGCGGATGCGGTGTGCCGTGGGCGATGGTGTGGGCGTAGACCCAGCCGACGCCCGGGGTGGCCTTGAAACCACCGGTCCCCCAGCCGCAGTTGAGGTAGAGGTCGTCCACCGGGCTGAGGCCGACGATCGGTGAGGCGTCGGGGCTGACGTCGACGATGCCGCCCCAGGTGCGCAGCACATGGGCGCGGGCGAAGACCGGGAAGAGTTCCAGCGCCGCCGACATCTGCTCCTCGATGATGTGGAAGGCGCCGCGCTGGGTGTAGGAGTTGTACGGGTCGATGCCCGCGCCCATCACCAGCTCGCCCTTGTGGGCCTGGCTGACGTACACGTGGACGGCGTTGGACATGACGACCGTCGGGTGCACCGGTTCCAGCAGCTCCGACACGAGCGCCTGCAGGGGGTGGCTCTGGACGGGGATTTCGATGCCCGCCATGGCCGCCAGGACCGAGGTGTGGCCCGCCGAGCAGAGCGCGACCTTGCCCGCCGCGATCGGGCCCCGGGTGGTCTGGACTCCGACGACCCGGCCGCCGGTCACGTCGACGCCGGTGACCTCGCAGTTCTGGATGATGTCGATGCCGGCGGCGTCGGCGGAGCGGGCCAGGCCCCATGCCACGTGGTCATGCTTGGCGATGCCGGCGCGCGGCTGGTAGGTGGCGCCCAGGACGGGGTAACGCACGTCCGGGGAGATGTTGACGATCGGGCAGACGTCCTTGACCCCTTCCGCGTCGAGCCACTCGGCGTCCACGCCGTTGAGACGGTTGGCCTCGACGCGACGCACGCTGTCGCGGACGTCCTGGAGGCTGTGGGCGAGGTTCAGTACGCCGCGCTGGGAGAAGAGGATCGGGTAGTCGAGCTCGTCCGCCAGGCCCTCCCAGAGTCTGAGGGCGTGCTCGTAGATGGCGGCGCTCTCGTCCCAGAGGTAGTTGGAACGGATGATCGTGGTGTTGCGGGCCATGTTGCCGCCCGCCAGCCAGCCCTTCTCCAGCACGGCGACGTCGGTGATGCCGTGGTTCTTCGCCAGGTAGTGGGCGGTGGCCAGGCCGTGGCCGCCGCCGCCCACGATGACGACGTCGTAGGAGCGCTTCGGCTCGGGGTTGCGCCACAGCCGGTCGGGGTGTTCGGGGAGCTCGGCGCCGGGGGTGCGGGGGGTCATGGGGCGTCTCCGTCCTCGGACAGGTGGGGGTGGAGCGGGGGGTTGCCGGCCAGGGGCTTCGTGCGGGTGCGCAGGGTGGCCGCGTCCGGTTCCAGCGGGAGGGCGACGATGAGGTGGGCAGTCGCCCACGGCTCGGCAGCCGGCCTGGCCGGTTCACGACGTGCGACCAGCCCCGACGGAGCCGCCGGCGGAAACTCAGCCACGGAGCCGGGACATCGCCGGATCGAACAACGGCTCCTCAGCCACGACGGCCTCGACGCGCTGACCGAAGTAGCCGATGTGCACGACCGTCCCGGGAGCGGTCAGCTCCACCGGCAGCCACGCGTAGGCGATGCCCTTGCCGATCGTGTATCCGTACGCGGCGCTGGTGACGTAACCGACCGCACGGTCACCGTCGTACACCGGCTCCTTGCCCATCACGACCGCCCTCGGGTCGTCGATGGTCAGACAGGTCAGCCTGCGCCGCGGATCGGCCTTGCGCCGCTCCAACGCCGCCTTCCCGACGAAGTCGTCCTTGTCGAGCTTCACGGCGAACCCCACCCCCGCCTCGAAGGGGTCGTGCTCATAGGTCATGTCCGTGCCGAACGACCGGTATCCCTTCTCCAGCCGGAGACTGTTGAACGCGCCCCGCCCGGCCACGATGCCGCCCAGCGGCTCGGCCGCCCGCCACAGCGTGTCCCACAGCTTCAGGCCCAGGTCGGCGGTGGTGTACAGCTCCCAGCCGAGCTCGCCGACGTACGACAGACGCATCGCGGTGACGGGCACGGAGCCGATGTGGGCGCGTTGGGCGCGGAAGTACTTCAGGCCGGTCGCCGAGAAGTCGGCGTCGGTGAGCGGCTGGAGGACCTCGCGGGCGCGCGGACCCCACAGGCCGACGCAGCAGGTGCCGGGGGTGATGTCGCGGACCTGGACGGTGCCGTCGGCAGGGAGGTGGCGGGTGAACCAGTCGAGGTCCAGATTGCCGTTGGCGCCGACCTGGAAGAGGTCGGGAGCGATCCGGGCGACGGTGATGTCGCTGCGGATGCCCCCGTCGTGGTCGAGGAGCAGCGTGTACGTCACGGAGCCGACGGACTTGGCGACCTTGCCGGTGCACAGCCGCTCCAGGAAATCGCCGGCACCGCGCCCGCTGACCTCGAGCCGCTTGAGGGCCGTCATGTCGTACAGGGCGACGGTCTCGCGGGTGGTCTGGGCCTCCGCGGCGACGATGGGCGACCAGTACCGCGCGGCCCAGTCGTTGGGGGTGACGATGGAACGGCCTTCGACCAGGCCCGCGTTGGCCTCGTACCACTGGGGCCGCTCCCAGCCGTTCGCCTCCAGGAAGAAGGCGCCCAGCTCCTGCTGGCGGGGGTGGAACGGGCTGGTGCGGATCGGGCGCGGTGCGCCCGACGGCTGGAGGGGGTGGAGGATGTCGTAGACCTCGACGAAGTTCCGGCAGCCGCGGGCCAGGACGTACTCCGGCGAGAGCTGGTGCGGTTCAAAGCGGTTGACGTCGCATTCGTGCAGGTCGAACGAGGAGCAGTGGCCGTCGACCAGCCACTCGGCCATGGCCCGGCCGACACCCGCGGAGTGTGTGACCCAGACGGCTTCGGCGACCCAGAAGCCCTTGACGTCCGGGGATTCGCCGAGCAGCGGCAGGCCGTCGGTGGTGAAGGAGAACAGGCCGTTGATGCCCTCCTCGACCTTGGTGTCCTTCGTCGCGGGAAGCAGCGACCGGGTCTCGCTCCAGGCCTCCTCGAAGTCCTCCTCGGTGAACTTCAGGACGGAGGGCATCTCCTCGGCCTCGTCCACGGAGAGGATGTCGTCGGCGGAGACCGGCATCGGGCGGTGGCCGTAGGAGCCGATGCCCAGGCCGTCGAAGCGGTCGCGGTAGTAGAGGTCGGCGTCCTGGTGGCGCAGGATCGGGCGGACCGCCTCCTCCGTCTGGCCCGCGAGGGCGGGTACCGGGCCGGTCCAGGCGAGCTGGTGGGCGAGCGGTGTGAGCGGGAGGTTCATGCCGGCCATGCGGGCGATCCTCGGACCCCAGATGCCGGCGCAGCACACGACGATGTCGGCGGGGATCTCGCCGTGATCGGTGAGGACGCCGGTCACCTCGCCCTGGGACCGCTGGACGTCGAGCACTTCGTGCCGGGGGAGGAAGCGGACGCCGCGCTCGGTGGCCCGGCGGATCTGCGCCTCGACGGCGAGGACGGCCTTCGCGATGCCGTCCGTCGGTACGAGGAGGCCGGCGAGGACCCTGTCCGGGTTGACGAGCGGGTGCTGTGCGACGCACTCCCCGGTGTTCAGCAGCCGCGCCTCGATGCCCCAGGAGGTGAGCCAGCCGTGGCGCCGCCGCAGTTCGGCGACGCGTTCCGGGGTGGTCGCCACCTCCAGGCCGCCCACCTGGAGGAAGCAGGGCTGCCCGTCGACGTCGAGCGAGCAGAACTTCTCGACGGTGTAACGGGCCATCTCGGTCATGGTCTTGGAGGGGTTGGTCTGGAAGACCAGCCCCGGGGCGTGCGACGACGATCCCCCGGTGGCGGGCAGCGGGCCCTGGTCGACCACGGTCACCTCGGTCCAGCCGCGCGCGGAGATCTCGTCGGCGAGCGCCGCCCCCACGACGCCCGCTCCGATGATGACCACCCGGGGTCCCGCCATCGCCGCACCTCCGACGTTGAAGCGATCCAGTTGCCTGGTGCGCAACATGGTTCAGGTTGCGCAACTCAATGTGCCCGCCGCCTATCGGCGTGTCAAGGGGTCCGCGTTGCCGGAAACGCACCGCGGGACGACAGGGGGAACCACCGGAGAAACGGCGAGGCCCGGCAGGCTGACAGCACAGCCTGCCGGGCCTTCCCGACGGGTTTCACACGGGCGTTCCCGCGCCCTACTTGATCCAGGCGTCGACCTTGCCGCGGTTGGCCTCGACCCACTTCTTCGCCGCGGCCTCGGGTGCCATCTTGTCCACCGCGATGTACTTGGCGACGGTGTTCTGGTCGTCGTTCGTCCAGGTGAAGTTCTTCACCAGGTCATAGGCCGGGCTGCCCGACTTGGCGAACTTCGCGCTGACGATCTTGTCGAGTTCGTACACGGGGTAGTCGCAGGCGACCTTCTCGGCGTCGGCGTCGCAGCCCGTCTTGTACTCGGGCAGGCTGACCTTCTTCAGCGGCACCTCGGACATGAACCACTGCGGCTCGTAGAAGTAGCCGATCACCCATTCCTTGTTCTTCTCGGCGTTGCGGTAGGCCTGGATGAGCGCGGTCTCGCTGCCCGCGTACACCACCTTGAAGTCGAGCTCGAGGTTCTTCACCAGCGCCTCGTCGTTGGTGACGAACGACGGGTCGCCGTCGAGGAGCTGGCCCTTGCCGCCCGACTCCGAGGTCTTGAACTTCGACGCGTACTTGTCGAGGTTCTTCCAGTCGGTGATGTCGGGGTGCGCCTTCGCCAGCCACGGCGGCACGTACCAGCCGATGATGCCCTTGTTGCCGGTCGGACCGGCCTCGACGGCGGTCTTCTGATCGGTGATGTACTTCTTCTTCAGATCGTCGTGGCCCCAGTTCTCGACGACGGCGTCGACCTCGCCCGTCCCGAAGCCCTGCCAGGCGATCTCCTCCTTGAGGTCCTTCTGTTCGACCTTGCAGCCGAGGTCGTGCTCGGCGACGTACGCGAGGACCGCCGCGTTCGCCTCGTAGCCCACCCACGGGTTGATCGCGAGCTTGAAGGTGCCGCACTTGCCCGAGCTGCCCGAGCCGGCCGCGCTGTCGTCGCCGACCTTCGCGCCCCCGCAGGCGGTGAGGGTGAGGCCGAGGACGGCCAGGCCGGCCGCGCCGGCTCTCCAGTGTCGTGCCATGGTCTGCTGCTCCCTTTATGCGCCGGCGCGGCGAGCCGCTGCCTGAGTGATCCGGTCGAACATGACTCCGAGCAGGACGATGGCGAGCCCGGCCGCCAGTCCCTTGCCGTACAGCTGGCCCTGCGAGAACCCGCCCACGACGTCGTAGCCGAGGGCCCCCGCGCCGACCAGGCCGCCCACGACGACCATGGACAGCACGTAGATCAGGCCCTGGTTGGTCGCGAGGGTCAGGGCGCCGCGCGACATCGGCAGCTGGACCTTGGTGATGAGCTGCCAGGTGCTGCACCCGGTGGACGTGGCCGCCTCGACGGTGGTCTCGGGCACGGCCCGCACCCCGTCGGCGATGATCTTGATGGCCACGGGCGCCGCGTAGACGATGGCGGCAACGATGGCCGTGAACCGTGTCGCGCCGAACAGCGCGAGGAACGGCACGAGGTAGACGAACGGCGGCATGACCTGGGCGGCGTCCAGGGACGGTCGGAGCAGCCGGTCGACGAGCGCGCTGCGCCCCATCCACACCCCGAGGACGACGCCGAGCAGCATCGCCAGCACGGTCGCCACCGCGGTGGAGGCCAGTGTCGTCATGGCGTCCGACCACACACCGGTGCCGACCAGCAGGCCCACGCACACGGCGGCGGTGGCCCCGGCGCGCCATCCGCCGAGCACCGTGCCGACCGCGACGAGGGCGGCGCCGACCAGCCACCACGGGGAGTCGGTGAGCAGGGTCTGGAAGGGGTTGAGCAGGCCGTTGGTGAGAACGTCGCGGAAGGCGTTGGTCAGGCCCGCCAGGTTGTCCTGTGCCCAGGTGGTCACGTCGGTCGTCGTCCTGGAGATGCTGCTGCCGACGCTGCCCTCGCCGGGGAACTCGGCCGCCCAGACATACGTGTGCGACAGGTAGACCAGCACCGCCGCCGCCACTCCCCCGGCCGCGAGCAGTTGCCGCCGCCACTTGAGGAAGGGACTGCCCGAGCCCCGGGCCGTCTCCGCCCGTCCGCTCGCCGCGGTGGTGACCCGGTCCAGCACGATGGCCATGACGACGATGGCCAGACCCGCGTTGAAGGCCGTGCCGACGTCCAGCGACTGCAGGGCCTGGACGACGGTCTTGCCGAGGCCGGGGGCATCGATCAGGGCCGCGATGGTCACCATGGCCAGGGCGGCCATGATGGTCTGGTTGACGCCCATCACCACGGTCCGTTTGGACATCGGCAGCAGGACCTTCAGCAGCGCCTGCCGCCGGGTCGCGCCCATCGAGTCCGCCGCCTCGACGGTGGTTTCGGGCACGGAGCGGATGGCGTGTGCGGTGATGCGGATCGCCGGTGGTGCCGCGTAGATCGCGGTGGCGATGGTGGCTGAGGCCGGACCGATCAGGAAGAACAGGGTCAGGGGCGCCAGGTAGACGAAGGTCGGCATGGTCTGCATGAAGTCCAGGAACGGGGTCACGATCCGGTTGAACCGGTCCGACAGCCCGGCCCACACCCCCAGGGGGAGGGCGAACAGCAGCGCCACGAGGACCGCGGAGAGGGTCAGCGCCAGCGTGTCCATGCTCTCCTGCCAGAGCCCTTGCAGGCCGAGGAAGATGAAGCCGGCCACGGCCAGCAGCGCGACCCGCCAGTTGCCGACGGCCCAGGAGACGTAGCCGGCGATGCCGACGACCCCCAGCCAGCCGATCTGCGGAACCGGGCGGCCCGGGGGCGGCTGCGAGATCAGCTCCTGGACGAAGGTCACCAGGGTGTCGATGACCAGGCGGATCTCGTTGAAGAAGTAGAGGAAGAGCGGGTTGGAGTTGCGGTTCGCGCCGATCGAGTCGTTGACGTCGTTGAACCACCGGTGCAGATCGGTCAGGTCCGCCGCCGCGAGGGACAGGGTCTGCTTGCCGCGCAGCACGGCGAAGAGCACCAGCCAGACCAGCAGGATCGCGGCCACGACCACGGAGCGGCTGACCGTGCGTGCACGGCGGGCGGGAGCGGGTGACTCCTCGGTCCCGGTTCTCTCCGGCTCCTCCGTTTTCCGCACGGCGACGGTCATCACGCCTCGCCTTCCTGCCCTGCGACCACCGCGAGGATCTCCTCGTCGCCGACGATGCCGAGCAGTTTGCCGTCCTCGACGACCTTGACCGGCTTCTCGGCCGCGAGCACCGCCCGGGTGGCCTCCTTCACGACGACGTCCGGGCCCAGCTCGGGACCGTCCAGGGCGTCGTCGGGTTCCGCCGGGCGCATGATCCACCGCAGGGTCAGCACGTCACCGCGGGGCACGTCCCTGACGAAGTCGCGTACGTAGTCGTCGGCGGGGGCACCGACGAGTTCGTCGCCGGTGCCGCACTGGACCATCCGTCCGTCGCGCATGATGAGGATGCGGTCGCCCAGCCGCAGCGCCTCGGACAGGTCGTGGGTGATGAACACCATCGTCTTGCCCACCTCGCGGTGCAGACGGACGACCTCGTTCTGCATGTCCCGGCGGATCAGCGGATCGAGCGCCGAGAACGGCTCGTCGAAAAGGAGCACGTCCGGGTCGCCGGCCAGCGCCCGGGCGAGGCCCACGCGTTGCTGCATGCCTCCGGAGAGCTGGTCGGGGTAGGAACTCTCGTACCCGGAGAGACCGACGAGTTCGACGACCTCCAGCGCACGTCTGGTGCGTTCGGCTCTGCTCATGCCGCGGATCTCGAGACCGAACGCCACGTTGTCGACGACCCGGCGGTGCGGCAGCAGCCCGAAGTGCTGGAAGACCATGGAGAACTTGCTGCGGCGCAGTTCGCGCAGGCGGCCCGCGTCGGCGTCGCGGATGTCCTCGCCCTCGAAGAGGATCTCGCCGGCGGTGGGTTCGATGAGCCGGGTCAGACAGCGCACCAGGGTGGACTTGCCCGAGCCGGACAGGCCCATGACGACGAACACCTCGCCGGGCGCGACCTCGAAGTTCACGTCGCGGACGGCGGCGGTGCAACCGGTGCGGTCCATCAGTTCGCGGCGGGTGAGCCCGCGCAGTTCCTCGGAGCGGGGCACCTGGTCCGCCTTCGGCCCGAACACCTTCCACAGCTCGCGCACGGAGATGACCGGGGTGGGTGCCCGGTCCTCGGGGGTGTCGCGCCGCCGCGGCGCCTCGGTCGTTGCTGGGGTCATGTTCGACCTCTTTCGGCGTTCAGCCGCGGAACCAGTGCTGCGGCCGGGGTTGGATGTTCTGCCAGATGTGTTTGGGCTCCCGGTACTCGTCCAGGCCGGTCGGTCCCAGCTCCCGGCCCACACCGGAGTGCCCGAACCCGCCCCATTCCGCCTGCGGTACATAGGGGTGGTAGTCGTTGATCCAGACCGTGCCGTGGCGCAGCCGGCGGGCGACTCGCTGGGCCTTGCCGGCGTCCTGCGTCCAGACGGCGCCGGCGAGTCCGTATTCGGTGTCGTTGGCGATGCGTACCGCGTCGTCCTCGTCGGTGAAGCGCTCCACGGTGAGCACCGGGCCGAAGGACTCCTCGTGCACCACGCGCATGGACTGGTCGCACTCGTCGAGCACGGTCGGCGGATAGAAATACCCGCCGGCCAGGGCCGGGTCGCTGGGGCGTTCCCCGCCGCAGCGCAGGACGGCGCCCTCGGCGAGACCCGCCTCGACATAGGCCTCGACTTTCGCCAGATGCTGTGCGGAGATCAGGGCTCCGGTGTCGGCCCGCGGATCGAAGGGGCCGCCGAGCCTGATGCGCCGTGCGCGGCGGACCACCTCGTCGACGAACCGGTCGTGCAGCGAGTCCTCGACGATCAGCCGGGCGCCGGCCGAGCAGACCTGTCCCGAATGCAGGAAGACGGCCGTGAGCGCGAAGTCCACGGCCGTCTCGAAGTCGGCGTCGGCGAAGACGACGTTGGGGTTCTTGCCGCCGAGTTCCAGTGCGACCTTCTTCACGGTCGCGGCGGCGGTGGCCATGATGCGTCTGCCGGTGTCCAGGCCGCCGGTGAAGGAGACCATGTCGACGGCGGGGTGCTCGGCGAGCGGTGCGCCGACCTCGGGTCCGGTTCCCAGGACGAGATTGCCGGCACCGTCCGGAAGCCCGGCTTCCGCCAGGGCCTTCAGCAGCAGGATCGAGGTGGACGGGGTGAGCTCGCTGGGCTTGAGGACGATCGTGTTGCCGGCGAGGAGTGCCGGGGCGACCTTCCAGCTCGCCTGGAGCAGCGGGTAGTTCCAGGGAGTTATCAGTCCGCACACGCCGATCGGTTCGTACACGACGCGGCTGACCGCGTCGTCCCGGCCGGTGTCGATCACCCGGCCGGCGTCGGTGCCGCCGAGCCCTCCGTAATAGCGGAAGCAGGAGACGACGTCGGCGATGTCGTAGCCACTCTCCACCAGGCGCTTGCCGGTGTCCAGTGATTCGGCACGGGCGAACGCGCCGGCGTCGCGTTCGAGGATGTCGGCGGTGCGCAGGAGGAGCGCGCCGCGCTCGCGCTCGGGGGTGCGCGGCCAGGGCCCTTCGTCGAAGGCCCGGCGGGCCGCGACGATGGCCGCCTCGGCGTCGGGGCGGGTGCCTTCCGACACCGTCACGGCGAGCGTGCCGTCGGCGGGACAGCGGATCTCCCGGTGGCCTCCGGCCACGGGATCCCGCCATTTTCCGTCCACGTACAGCTCTGCCACGTCGGGAGCCCTTCGAGCGCGTCACGTTGCGCATCGCGCACCGTATTTCTTGTGGTGGAACACTTTGGAGAAGGCGGGAACCCACGTCAAGGGGCTGTCCCATGACGTTTCGGCCAAGGAGGCAGCCGGGAGACCACGACGGCGGCAGGCCCGGAACCTCTCGTTTCCGGGTCGTCCGGTTCTCTGAAAACTGCAGGTTACGCCGGTGCGTCGCGGTACCGGTAGTAGGAGGCTGTGGACGGCGGCAGCGGATCCTTGCCGAGGATGAGGTCGGCCGCCTTCTCCGCGATCATCATCACCGGCGCGTAGATGTTGCCGTTGGTGATGTAGGGCATGACGGACGCGTCGACGACTCGCAGCCCCTCCACTCCGCGCACCCGCATACTGGCCGGGTCCACGACCGCCATCTCGTCGGTGCCCATCTTGCAGGTGCAGGAGGGATGCAGGGCGGTCTCGCCGTCCTTGGCGACCCAGTCGAGGATCTCCTCGTCGGTCTCGACGGACGGCCCGGGCGATATCTCCCCGGCGTTGTACGGGGCCATGGCGGGCTGGTTGAGCAGCTTGCGGGCGACTCTGACGGCCTCGACCCACTCACGGCGGTCCTGCTCGGTGGACAGATAGTTGAAGCGCAGCGCGGGGTGCTCCGCCGGGTCCTTGCTCTTGATCTTCACCGAGCCGATGGCGTCGGAGTACATGGGCCCGACGTGCACCTGGTAGCCGTGTCCCCCCGCGGGCACGGAGCCGTCGTAGCGGACCGCGACGGGCAGAAAGTGGAACATCAGGTTCGGGTAGTCCACCTCCTCGTTGCCGCGGACGAAACCGCCCGCCTCGAAGTGATTGGTCGCGGCGGGACCCGTACGGAAGAGCCATTGCAGGCCGATGAAGGGGGCGCGCCACTTCGCGAGATACGGCTGCATCGAGACGGGCTGCTCGCAGGCGTACTGGATGTAGACCTCCAGGTGGTCCTGGAGGTTCTCGCCGACACCTGGCAGATCGTGTACGACGTCGATGCCGAGCGCGCTCAGCTCCTCGGCGTTGCCGACACCGGAAAGCTGGAGCAATTGCGGGGAGTTGATCGCGCCTCCGCAGAGGATGATCTCGCGGGCACCTACCCGCTGGGGTCTCGCGCGGCCACGCCGGTACTCGACACCGACGGCGCGCTTGCCCTCGAAGAGGACGCGGGTGACCAGGGCGCGCGTGGTGACGGTGAGGTTGGGGCGCTTCCGCACGGGCTTGAGGTATGCCTTGGCGGCCGAGAGGCGGCGTCCGCGATGGACGTTGCGGTCGAACCGGGCGAAACCTTCCTGCCGATAGCCGTTCACGTCGTCGGTGGGGGCGTACCCCGCCTCCTCGGCGGCCTTGAGGAAGGCCTCGAAGAGCGGGCCGGCACCCGGGCCGCGTTCGAGCACCAGGGGCCCGTCATGGCCGCGGAACTCGTCGTCCGGGTCGGCGGCGAGGCAGTTCTCCATCCGCCGGAAGTACGGCAGGCAGTGCGCGTAGTCCCACGCCTCCATGCCCGGGTCGGCCGCCCAGCGCTCGTAGTCCATGGGGTTGCCGCGCTGGAAGATCATGCCGTTGATGCTGCTGGAGCCGCCCAGCACCTTGCCTCGCGCGTGGTAGACGCGCCGGCCGCCCATGTGGGGCTCGGGTTCGGACTCGTACTTCCAGTCGTAGAAGCGGCTGCCGATCGGGTAGGTCAGCGCCGCGGGCATGTGGATGAAGACGTCCCAGGGGTAGTCGGGTCTGCCCGCCTCCAGGACCAGCACCCGGTTGCCGGGGTCCGCGGAGAGCCGGTTGGCCAGTGCACTGCCGGCCGATCCACCACCGACGATGACGAAGTCGTACTGCAAGTGAGCCATGAGGCCTCGTCTCGCTCGCGCCGTAGAGAATGCGCGGCATGCTAGTACCGCCATCTCCATACGCACCAGGTTGCGGACGGCGCAACCTGGGTACGGCGGTGCCAAGCTCGTGACCTGCACGCTGTCGGCCATGTTTATCGCCCGTATAGTTGCGCTGTGAGCAACTACCACCCGGATACCGAAACGACAAGTGCGCCGGCCGGCGGGGTGCAGTCAGTCGACCGCGCCTGCACCGTGCTGGAGATCCTGGCCCGGCGCGGTGAGGCCGGCGTCAGTGAGGTGGCCACCGAGATCGACGTCCACAAGTCCACCGCGTTCCGGCTGCTCGGTGCCCTGGAGGTGCGCGGCCTGGTGGAACAGGCGGGCGAGCGCGGCAAGTACCGCCTCGGTTTCGGTATCGTCCGTCTCGCCGGCGCGGTCACCGGGCGCATCGACATCACCCAGCAGAGCCGCCCGGTCTGCGAGCGTCTCGCCGACGAGATCGGCGAGACCGTGAACCTCGCGGTGATGCAGGAGCAGTACGCCATCAACCTGTACCAGGTGCGTGGTCCGGGTGCCGTCACAGCGTTCAACTGGGTCGGACAGCTGACACCGCTGCACGCCACCTCCAGCGGCAAGATCCTGCTGGCCCACATGCCGCCGAAGGAACGTGCCGCGCTGCTGTCGAACGCCGGTCTGAAGAAGATGACGCCCCGCACACTGACCGCGAGGACGAAACTCGAGAAGAACCTCACCGAAGCTCTGGAGCGTGGCTACTCCTGGACGCTGGAGGAGTTCGAGGTGGGGCTGCACGCCATGGCCGCGCCGGTCCGCAACCGGGACGGAGAGGTCATCGCGGCGGTCAGCGCCTCCGGGCCCGCCTACCGGCTCACCGAGGACCGTATGCACGAACTCGCTCCGGTGCTGGTCAAGGGCGCGGACGAGATCAGCCACCGGATGGGCTACCTGGGCTGAGCCCGCCGCGCCGCCTTCGACGACGTGCGTGAGGTGCGGCGATCCTGGTCTCCGGTGTGACGCCGGGACATGCGGTCGAGGCCTCGTTCAGGACGCCTTTGCCGCGAGTTGCTTGCGCCAGCGTGTGAACAGTCGCGGCTGGTTCATTCCGAGTACGGCGACCGGGCGTCCGGCACGCCGGTAGACGGCCAGGACGTTGCGATCGTGCGCGGCACCTTCCTCGATCGTCACACTGTCGGCGCGCGTCGCGTTGCCGACGAACTGGATCTTCACGCCGTACTGGTCGGACCAGAAGTACGGCGGCCGGGGTAGGCGCGGTTCGGACTCACCCCAGGACAGCAGGGCCGCCACGGCCGCCTCGGGGCGCTCCAGGGCGCCGGTCCAGTGCTCGACGCGGCGATGGGTGCCCGCGCGCGGGTCGTACCAGGAGGCGCAGTCGCCGACCGCGACCACACCGGCCAGGCTGGTACGGCCGTCCGCACCGCACTTGACGCCGTCGTCGAGTTCGACGCCGGATCCCGCCAGCCACTCGACGCAGGGACGGGCCCCGACCCCGACGACGACGATGTCGGCCGGGACACTGCGGCCGTCCTCCATGAGGACGGCGTCGACGCGGGTCTCGCCGCTCAGTCCCTTGACGCCCGTTCCGCACAACAGGCGTACGCCGTGGTCCGCGTGGAGGGCGGAGACGATGCCGCCCATGGTCGCGCCGAGCGGTCCGGCCAGTGGCGTGGGCGCGGCTTCGACGATGGTCACGTCGAGACCGAGGGCGCAGGCGGTGGAGGCGACCTCGGCGCCGATGAAGCCGCCGCCGATCACGACCAGGCGTCCGCCCAGGGCCAGTTCGTCCCGCAGGGCTCGGGCGTCGTCCAGGGTGCGCAGGGTGTGCACACCGGCCAGTCCGTCCATGCCGGGCAGGATGCGGGCGGAAGCGCCGGTGGCGATGACGATGCCGTCGGCTCTCACCTCCCGGCCGTCGGCGAGCCGCACGGCGCGGGGGGCGCTGTCGAGTCCGGTGGCGCGGGCACCGAGCAGCCACTCCGCCCGCAGGTCCTCGTCGTCCGGCTCGAGTGCGAGCTCGGCTTCGCCGATGCGGCCGGCCAGGAACTCCTTGGACAGTGGTGGTCTGTCATAAGGACGGTGGACTTCGTCGCCGATGACGACAAGCCGTCCGTCGTACCCCTGTTTACGCAACGAGCGCGCCGCTGACAGTCCGGCCAGCGACGCGCCCACCACGGCCACTGTCCTCACGCCACGCCCCCGGCGAGCCGGGCGGCGACGCAAGGGGGCAGGTTCGGGGCTGCCGTGGACAGCCGGACGTAGATCATGCCGTCCTCGACGAAGACCTCGTGGGTGCGCACCGGGAGCTTGGCCGGCGGGGCGTCGACGGCTCCGGTCTTGAGGTTGAACTTCGAGGCGTGCAGCGGGCATTCGACCTCGCAGCCCTCCAGCCAGCCGTCGGCGAGCGAGGCGTCCTGGTGGGTGCAGGTGTCGTCGATGGCGAAGAGTTCGCCGTCGTCGGTGTGGAAGACCGAGACGGGCGGGTCGATGTCGAGCCTGTGGGCCTCGCCTCGGGGCAGATCCACGAGACGGCACGCGGGAATCATCATGACACCTCGGTGCGTATAGCGAAACGGATTGCGGTCAACGCAACGCCAGTCTGAGGGCGCCCGCAAACCCTTGTCAAGGAGTTCACGGGACGGCCGAGCGTCATGGTTTCGTTGCGCGATACAGAACTACCCGTGCCATAAGAAACGCAGGTCAGATGCAGCCATCCTCCGTCCCCTCTCACCCGGCGTGACGAAGGCCGTCCGCTGCGCAACACCGTCGGCAGACGACTGGGGCATCCGGTGAGCCGCCCGCGGGCGTGGGAAGAGGCCAGGGGCGTGTCACGGAGACCGGGAGCGCCCGGAGCCCGAGGTGCGCCGCACCTTCACTTGTCACGACACTGGACATCAAGAGGGACAGGTTGCGCGGACTGGTCCTCATGGCAGGGCGGCGGCACCGATCCGGGCGGAGGGCGGCATCCATGGCTGTCAACGGCGAGAGGTGGCCGGACCAGGCCGAGTGGGCCGGAAAGATCTACAGCTCGGGCTGGCACGAGTCCGAGGGCGGCACCCGTCAGGTGACCGAACCGGCCACTGGGGACGCGCTGGCCGACATCGGCATCGCCTCCCCCGCGGACGTCGCCCGGGCCGGCGCACGGGCCGCCCGGGCCGCCGGGGAGTGGGCCGCGGCAACTCCTTCCGATCGGATCGAGGTCTTGCTGCGCACGTCCGAGGCCCTTCGTGGACACAGCGACGCTTTCCGCGACTGGATCGTCCGCGAGTCGGCCGGCGTCCCCGCCAAGGGGGACTACGAGATCACCGCCGCACTCGCCCAACTGAGGCACGCCGTCGGGCTGGCGTCCCTGCCCCGGGGTGAGGTCCTGGCCCCTCAGACCCCGGGTGGAACGAGCGTGGCGTGGCGGGTGCCGCTCGGCGTCGTCGGTGTCATCAACCCCTGGAACGCGCCGCTGCTGTTCGCGATGCGCGCGCTGGCGCCCGCCCTCGCGCTGGGCAACGCCGTCCTGCTCAAGCCCGACCCGCTCACCCCGGTGTCCGGGGGTGTCCTCATCGCGCGGCTCTTCGAGGAGGCCGGACTGCCCGACGGAGTGCTGCACGTCCTGCCGGGCGGCGCGCAGACCGGGCAGGCGGTCGCGGCGGATCCCCACGTCGCCATGGTCGCGTTCACCGGCTCCACCGAGGCGGGACGCGCGGTGGCCCGTACGGCGAGTGAAGGGCTGAAGCGGGTCTCCCTGGAGCTCGGCGGCAAGAACTCGCTCGTCGTGCTCGAGGACGCGGACGTGGAGGCGGCCGCCCTGGCCGGGGCCGTGAGCACCTTCGGGTACCAGGGACAGGCGTGCGTCGCCGCCGGCCGCCACCTGGTCCATGCCGACCTGGTCGACGCGTACACCGCCGCGCTGGCAGGGCACGCGCGGGCCATGCTCGTCGGCGACCCCCGCGGGGAGGGCGTCAGCCTCGGCCCGGTCATCAGCGAGCGGCAGGCCACCAGGATCGAGCGCATCGTCGACGCGAGTGTGGCCGCCGGGGCGCGGGTGCTCACGGGCGGCCGACGCGACGGGCTCTTCTACCCGCCCACCGTTCTGGACCACGTCGACCGGGCCATGCCCGTGTTCATCGAGGAGATCTTCGGTCCGGTCGCCCCTGTCATGGCCTTCCACAGCGAGGCGGAGGCCGTCGAGATCGCCAACGACACCGCGTACGGCCTGACGGCCGCCGTGCACTCCGGTTCCGCGCCGAGGGCGGTCGCTGTCGCCGAGCGGCTGCGCACCGGCATGGTCCACATCAACGACGTCTGCGCCAAGGACGCCGCGAACGCCCCCTTCGGAGGCATGGGCGTCTCCGGCAACGGCTCCCGGATCGGCGGCACAGCCAGCCTGGAAGAGTTCACCCAGTGGCGCTGGATGACGGCACCGGGGCCGGAATGACGCAGCGAACCCTTCCTCGCGGCTTGAGAGGGACCGGCGGCAGCTCGGGGGCCGGCAGCGAGGCACCGTCGTACCCCTTCACCTCCCCGAATCGCCCTCACGGATGTCGCCGAGTGGATGGGGCACAAGACCATCGAAGTCACTTGCTGGTCGCGCAGGGTGGCGCCGCGCACGCTGGCGATTTTCACCTGTTGGCCTGCTGTGTCGTAGGGCGATTCGCCCACCCTAGGTCCGGTGGCACGGTTGACGACGCTGGACAGGGTGAGTGCGGTGACCGAGCATGGGTTGGTTTGGTGGCCGAGTCAGAAGGCTGGTGCGGATCGCTCTGTGGGTTGGCTCTGGCGACGCGCCCCAAGCACAGCGTCTCGTAGCCGGCCCTGAGCCATGGTCAGGCACGCGTACACCGCTCCTTCTGCCGTCGACAGGCCGATCACCTGCGCCATCGCCTTGATCTCTGGCACCGCCGGAAGGCTCTGGTCCAGTCGCCTGCGCACCTCGGGAAGCACTGCTTCGACAAGCGGGCGCAATCGACCCACGAAATAGACGGATTCAGGGTCCAGCATCACGGCGACGACGCTGACAGCAGTCGCGATTGCCGTGGTGAACGCTTCCAGCACCTCGGCGTGCGCCATCTCTTCGTGCGGTTCCAGCCAGAGGTCTTCGATGCGTTCCAGCTCGAGTCCGCGCCCACGAGCAAAGCGAAGAAGACCTCTTGCGCTCAGCAACTCATCGAGGATCTCATCGTCAACCCCGGAGGAGAGCACACCGATGTCCCCGAAGGCGGGCGTCCGCCCGCGGGCGAGCTCGTGATCTGTGCAGCTGGCGAAGTTCAGGCTGGTGCTGAGGCTGAAGAGCGCGGCGTTCCTGACGGTGGCGTCGTTGGTGAGGATCCCGAGCAAGGACGCATTGGCGTCACTGTCGAGGAGCACGGGAGCGTTGATCAGGTCTTCAATGGTTCGCTGAAGATCAGAGCCGGTGAAGATTTTCGTCGACTCCGCCGGGCCGAAGATCTCCTTGCCGTTCCGGACCCGGCCTGGCACCGCGGCGACGACCTGGCGCAGTGGTCCTTGTGCGGATTCGCTGGCCTTCGCAATCAAGCCGACCAGCCATTCGGCGCCGGCCCTGGCCTCGCCATGGTCCTCGGTCGGAACCGTCACGTGGTGGACCTCGCGGCCCCTCAGATCGGTCACGAGGACGCAGGTGGTCTGCGCGCCGAAGCTGATGCCCACGACGTGCCCGGTCGTGCCGGGCACGTCCAGATAGGTGGACCGGCGGCCGCGGCCGACAACCTCATCCACTCCGCCGTCGATGACGAAGCCATCCGCCCGAAGCTCCTCTACGGCTCGGGACACCGTGGCCTTGCTCAAGCCCGTGAGCTCGATGAGCTCGTTCCGCGTCAAGGGCGCCCGGGTCAGGACTACATCAAGGACCGAGGCCTTGTTGTAGTCGCGCGATGTGGGGTTGCTGGTCACCTCATGACCATAGCGAGCCCGATACGCCGGGTGAGCCGGGCCCGGTTTGGCCGCGACGATCAACGGCCATGCCGCTTGTGGACGACCCCAACGACCTTGACAGCTGGACCCACTGCGCTCACAGAGCGACTTGACGGCATGCCGCCGAGCTGACGGTCCCGGTCAGTGCCTTGACGCCGGCGCGTCGGACCGCCTGAGCCGCAGGAACTCGGGGTGCTTATTGTTTCAGGTTGGAACTGGAACCAAAAATGGGTAGGGTCTCATCCACAGCAGCGAGCAACTCCGACGGAACCAGGCCGAAAGGTGTGCCCACGATGACTTCGACGCTGAGTCGAGCCCTCGCCCACTACCCCAACCGGTTCGATCCGGGCGGCCTGAGCGAGCTCCCCGAACACCTCCAGGAGACCATCCGACGCCGCGACAAGGTGCTCGGTCCTGGTTACACGCTCATCTACAAGGAGCCGGTCGAGTTCGTCTCCGGTCACGGAGCCCACCTGATCGACCGCGACGGCTACGACTACCTCGACGCGTACAACAACGTTCCGTGCGTCGGGCACGCCCACCCGCACGTGGCCGAGGCCGTCTCCCGCCAGATGACCGCAGTCAACACCAACACCCGCTACGTCCAGGAGTCGCTGGTCGACTATGCGGAGCGGCTTCTCGCGACCTTCCCCGAGGAACTGTCGAAGCTGAGTCTCGCGTGCAGCGGGTCGGAGGCCAACGACCTCGCGGTGCGGGTGGCGAGGTTCCACACCGGCGGTGAGGGCATCATCGTGACCCGCTGGGCCTACCACGGCCTCACTCGTGAGGTGGCGAGCTTCTCGCCGACTCTGGGCACAGGATCACCACTGGGACCGAACGTCCGGCTCATCGATCCTCCTGACCCGCGCCTCGTCGCGCCCGGATCCACGCTCGCCGAGCACATGCGCAACCAGGTGCGCGGCGCGATCGACGACCTCGAGCGCCACGGTTACCGGCTCGCGGCGCTGATCACCGACTGCGCCTACTCCAGCGATGGAATCTTCACGGACCCGGTCGGCTACATGAGGGCCGTCGTGGAGGAGGTGCACGCGGCCGGCGGTGTCTACATCGCGGACGAGGTGCAGTCGGGATTCGCCCGGCTCGGGGAGTCGATGTGGGGCTTCACCCGCCACGCCGTGCTGCCGGACATCGTCACCATGGGTAAGCCGATGGGCAACGGATTGCCGATCTCCGGTGTGGTTTTCCGACCCGAGGTCTGCGAGGAGTTCGGACAGAACGTTCGCTACTTCAACACCTTTGCCGGCAGCTCGATCCCTGTGGCCGCCGGCGCCGCAGTCCTGGATGTCTTCGAGAACGAGAACGTGCAGCAGTGCGCTCTCGAGAACGGTACGAATCTTCGCGCAGGGCTCCAGGAGATCACGAAGGATTCCCCTTACGTGGCTGAGGTACGCGGCAGCGGTCTCTACGTCGGTGTGGAGCTCGTCAAGGACCGGGAGACGCTCGAGCCCGACCGCTCACGCACCGAAGACGTCATCAACGACATGCGCGACCGTCGGATCCTCATCAGCGGCACGGGCAAAGCGGCGAACGTTCTGAAGATCCGTCCCCCGCTGGCCTTCACCTCCGCCGATGTGACCCGATTCCTGGAGACCTTCTCCGAGATCGCGAAGGACCGTCTGTAGCAGGCTGGCCAAGGAACTGACCATGAACAACTCACCGGCAATGAGAATCGCTCAACGGCTCTTCGAGGAGAGCGGCCTGGCATCGTCTCACGAGCCCATCGACGTCATGCTGGTGAGCGCCCTCCTTGAGAGGCGTTACCACGTCGGCGGACGCCTCGATCGACTGGCGACGGAGAAGGACGACACGTTCAGGCTCAGGACCGACTCGAACGACTACCTCGTGAAGGTTTCACCCCCTGACGAGGCAGAGATGGTTGTCGCTCTGCAGACCGCCGTGATGCGCTTTCTCCAAGGCGCCGCTCCGGAATTGCCGGTCCAGCGGGTGAAGCCGACCGTAGGCGGAGACGACCGTGTGGCCATCAAAACGAACGACGGCAGGACTCGAGTCCTGCGGGTGTTCGACTTCGTCGAAGGTCCGGTCCTGGCACGAACGAATCCAACCGCGGAACAGCTCGCCCAGGTGGGCGAGATGCTGGGACGAGTCGACGTGGCGCTGAAAGGATTTGAACACCCTGCGGACCGACGAGGGCTGGTATGGGACCTGCGGCATTTCCACCAGCTGACCGGACTTGTCGAGCACACGCCGAGTACCGAGCACCGTCAGTTGGCTCAGGAGGTCTTCCGGCTTTTCGACAGAGCCATCGTCCCGAGGCTGAATGATCTCGAAACGCAAGTGATCCACGGCGACTACAGCCCTTACAACGTTGTGGTGGATCCGCAAAGCGACGACTTCGTCACCGGCGTCATCGACTTCGGTGACACCATGCGCAGTGCCGTGATCTTCGACCCTGCTGTCTCCCTGGCGAACCTGCTCGGCCGGGCACCGGATCACCCCTGGCGGGATGCCTGCGCCTTCGTCGCCGGCTACGAACGGGCACGCCCCATCGAGGACTGGGAACTTCCGCTGCTGCCGATTGCCGCGCTGGCACGACTCACGCTGCGCGCGCTGATCACGAACTGGCGCGCTGAGCGCGTACCGGAACGGCGCGACTACCTCCTCGGCCACGCCAAGGACGACTGGACCAACGTCGGGCGGGCCATGGCCGCACCCCTGGGCGACGTCATTGCGCAGCTCCGGGAAGGCCGTCATGACCTCGCCTGAACGAGGAGCGACCCCCCGGTCGTGCGCAAGCTCAACGGCGCCCGGCCCGAACAGGGCGTACTGACGTCGAGCCCCTGCACACCCATTGTCTCAACAGCATCCTTGACGGAGAGGCCGGTACTGAAAGCAGTACGCGTGGGTGGTTCGGTCGGATTCGCGATGGACCGCATCCCGCACCGGCGGGCAGACAGTCGACGGTGTGTACTGCTCCATGAGGCACGGGGACCATGGGGCGCAGATGGCCACCCACAGGGGACGCGTCATGGCCGAAGTGCCATCCGGCACCCGTCCTCAGCACGGCCGGCGACCGGCCATGGGGCTTCCCGGTGAGGGTGACGTCGCTGAGTACGCGGGGCTTGATCTCGGCGGCGCCCGCGTGGTCGAGCGCGTTGACGACGGCCGTGGCCTTGCGCAGCTCGAAGGTCCAGGTGGTCAGGACTTCGCCGGCGCGGGCGCGGCGGCGCCGTCCGCCGACCTCCTGTCGCCGCGGTGTAGTGCCAGGTCATGGCGTCAGTGACCGCATGGCCCTACCATGGCGTGACCCGGCTCACCGTCGCCCCGGCTGACCCATGGTCCGGCGTCCGCCCAAGCGACGAGCGTCGGCGGCGTCCCGCGAACAGCCCGCGTCGACGGGCCTCGCACCCGGCTTCGCAGGAGGCATACGGTGATGGACGTCAGAATCGACCGCAGAGCGTTCCTACGCGGGATCGGCTCCGTCGCGGCAGGCGCCGCCGCCACGTCGTTCACCGCATGTGGAGGCCGTGCCGACCGGAAGACCAACGACGCCGGGAGCAGCAAGACCCTCGTCGTCCGTGACATCGGCGGCGCCTACGGTGCAGCGAACCGCACGGCGGTCTACGAGCCGTTCAGCAAAGAGACCGGCATCCAGGTCAGCGTGGTCAACATCCCCTTCTACGCGCAGATCCTTGCGCAGATCAAGGAAGGTCGCCCGCAGTTCGACGTCATGGACATCGACATGAGCGCATTGGCACGCTTCGCGGTGGACGAGGCCACGCAGGAGCTCGACTATGACCGGCTGAAGAGCACGAGGAACGCCGGCATCGCCGAGTCGCTGCTCACCTCGTACGGCGTCGGCAAGAACTACTGGGCCAGCGTCATGGCGTTCCGTACCGACGCCTTCGGCGGGAAGACGCCGCAGTCCTGGGCGGACTTCTGGGACACCGGTGCGTTCCCGGGCAGCCGGGCCCTGCAGGACCCGGACGCGGGCCCACCGGAGCTGGAGTTCGTCCTTCTCGCTGACGGTGTGGCCCACGACAGGCTCTATCCCCTCGACATCGACCGCGCCTTCCGAGTGCTCGACGGGATCAAGAGCGCCGTGCGCGAGTTCTGGATCGACGGCGCTACGCCGGGGCTGCTGCTGCAACGCAGACAGGTCGTGGCCTCCAGTGTCTGGCACGGCCGCCCCAACCAGCTCATCAAGCAGGGCGCACCGCTCGCCTATCAGTGGAACGGCGCCCGTCGGCAGAGCAGCGGCTTCGGCATCCCCATCGGCGCCCGGAATGTCGACGCCGCCTACAGGCTCATCGACTTCGCCCTGCGGCCCGAGGTGCAGGCCGGTCTCGCCGAGGCCTACCCCATGGGCCCGGTCGTGCCCGCTGCCTACAAGTACCTTTCCAGGGCCGCCGCGGACCTGGCCAGCTCCCCGGAGCACCTGTACACCGGCTTCGACCTGGACGTCGACTGGTGGGTGGAGAACAAGGACGCCGTGACCAAGCGCTGGCAGGAATGGGTGCGGTCCTGAGACGACACGGAAGGGGGCCGGGGTCTGGCCGGTCCTGCCCTCTCCGCCACCGACTCCTGCCGGGCGACGTGAGGGACATCCCGTGAATTGGACCAGCATCTTCGCTCGGCACGAGCGGCCCCGAAAGCCCTCTGCCCGGCCGCCCGGAACCCGTGTGCGTTCCGTGCTGAACGCGCGCAGCGTCGCAGGTCAGGTGTTCCTTTGGCAGCTGGTTCTGGTGATCCTGTTCGCCGCTGCCGCGGGGGTGGCGCTCGTCCTGCAAGCCCGGCAGTCGAGCACGCAGGAGGCCCGCCGGCTCTCGTTGGGAGTCGCCCAGACCTTCGCGCGTGCCCCGGGCACGGTGGACGCCATGAAGTCCGCCGATCCGACGGCCGTGCTGCAACCCCGCGCGGAGGACACGCGCAAGCTGACGGGCGTCGACTTCGTCGTGGCGATCGATCCACGGGGCTACCGCTGGACCCACCCGGACCCGAAGCTGATCGGGGAGCACGTCTTCGCGCTCCGCAAGGAGGCTGCCGCCGGCCGGCCCTTCACCCAGGACTTCGAAGGCAGCCTGGGCCTCGCCGTGGAATCGACGGTCCCCGTCTTCGACACCGGAGGACAGAGGATCGTCGGCCTGGTGTCGGTTGGGGTCACGGTCAAGAACGTGAATGCCGTGGTGCAGCGCCAGATGCCGCTCCTGCTCGGTTCCGTCGGCGGCGCGCTGGCGCTGGTCACGGGCGGTACGGCACTGGTGTCACGGCGGTTGCGCCGGCAGACGCACGGCCTGGGTCCGTCCGAGATGACCCGGATGTACGAGCACCACGACGCGGTGCTGCACGCGGTACGGGAGGGCGTACTGATCATCGGCGGTGACGGACGGCTGCTGCTGGCCAACGACGAGGCACGGCGACTGCTGAATCTGCCCACGGACGCCGAGCAACGCCACGTCACCGAGCTGGGTCTGGAAACGGGCACCACCGAACTGCTGCTCTCGGGCCGGACGGCCACCGACGAGGTCCACCTGGCCGGCGACCACCTGCTGGCGGTCAACATCCGTCCCGTCGACCAGCACGGCGGAAAGCGGGGCAGTGTGGCCACGCTGCGCGACACCACGGAGTTGCAGGCACTGACGGGCCGGGCGGCCGTGGCCAGAGAGCGGCTGCGCCTGCTGTACGAGGCAGGCGTGCGGATCGGCACCACGCTGGATGTGGTGCGCACCGCCGAGGAACTGGCCGAGGTGGCAGCCCCCCGCTTCGCCGACATCGCCACGGTCGACCTGCAGGATCCGGTCCTGGAGGGGGACGAGCCCGTCGGGCAGAGCGCCGAACTGCGCCGCACGGCGGTTCACGGCGTGGGCGGGGCCTGGCCCTTCTTCCCTGTGGGGGAACTCATCCGCTTCGTTCCGAGCAGCCCCGTGGCCGTCGGCGTCGAGCACGGCCACGCCGTCCTCGAGGCCGACCTGACCGCTTCCCACGGCTGGCGGGCCCAGGACCCGGAACGCGCCCGGCGCATCCTGGAGCGCGGCCTCCACTCCCTGATCACCGTGCCGCTCCAGGCTCGCGGCGTCGTACTGGGTGTGGTCAACTTCTGGCGTGCGGAGCAGGACGCCTTCGAGGAAGAGGACCTGGCCTTCGCCGAGGAGCTGGCCGCCCGGGCCGCGATGGCCATCGACAACGCCCGCCGGTACACCCGCGAGCATGCCCTGGCCGCGACCCTGCAGCGCAGCCTGTTGCCCCGCTCCCTGCCCGACCAGTCCGCCGTCGAGGTCGCCCACCGCTATCTGCCCGCCCGGGCAGGCGTCGGCGGCGACTGGTTCGATGTCATCCCGCTGCCCGGGGCCCGGGTCGCACTGGTGGTGGGCGACGTGGTCGGCCACGGCCTGCACGCCGCGGCCACCATGGGCCGACTGCGCACCGCGGTGCGCACCCTCTCGTCCCTCGATCTCTCCCCGGACGAGCTGATCAGACACCTGGACGAGCTGGTCGCCCGGGTCGACAGCGAGGGGGACGACAGCCAGGGAATCACAGGGGCGACTTGCCTCTACGCCATCTACGACCCGGTGGCCGGCCTGTGCTCGCTGGCCAGGTCCGGGCATCCGGGACCGGCTCTGGTACACCCGGACGGCACGGTCGAGCAGTTGCAGGTGCCGGTCTCCCCGCCGCTGGGACTGGGCGGCGGTCTTCCTTTCGAGAGCGCCGAGTTCACCCTGTCCGAGGGCTCCCGGTTGGTCCTGTACACCGACGGTCTCGTCGAGGACCGGAACCGGGACATCGACACCGGCATCGCGCTGCTGCACGACGCCCTGGCAGGCCCCGGCCGGACCCCGGAGGAAACCTGTCAGGCCGTCCTCGACGCACTTCTGCCGGCCCGCCCGAGCGACGACATCGCCCTGCTCGTCGCGCGGTCCCGCCTGCTCGATCCCTCCCAGGTCGCCGATTGGGACGTGCCCGGCGATCCTGCCGCGGTCGCCGGAATCCGTGCCGAGGTCGCCCGCCGTCTGGAGGAGTGGGGTCTGGAGGAGCTCGCCTTCTCCACCGAACTGGTGATCAGCGAGTTGGTCACCAACGCCATCCGCTACGGCAGCTTCCCGAGGCGGCTGCGGATACTGCGCGACGGCACCAGCCTGATCTGTGAGGTCGCCGACGGCAGCAGCACCTCACCGCACCTGCGCCGGGCAGCCGACACCGACGAAGGCGGGCGGGGATTGTTCCTCGTGGCCCAGTTCACGCAGCGGTGGGGTACCCGCTACCTGGCCCGCGGCAAGGTGATCTGGACCGAGCAGTCGCTCCACAGCACGACGGCCGAACCCGACGCGGACATGGCCGACGCCCTGCTGAACCAATGGGACGACGCGGACTGGTAACGGCCGTGCCGCGCGTCGGGTACGCGCTTGACCGGCGCCCGTACCGCGGGGCTCAGAACGCCGTGTAGCCCCCGTCCACGGGAAGGACGGCACCGGTGATGTAGGACGACTCCGGGCAGGCGAGGAAGAGAACCGCGTCGGCGACCTCCTCGGGTGTGGCGAGCCGGCGGAGCGGTATGGAGTCCTCTCTCATCCGCCGGTAGGCGTGGGGGTCGGGGCGCCGCTGGAACGAGGCCTCGATGATCGGCGTCGCGGTCAGACCGGGCGCGACCACGTTGACGCGGATGTTGCGGCACGCCCATTCGATGGCAGCGCCGCGGGCAAGGGCGATGAGGCCGCCCTTGGCGGCGGAGTACATGGTCTGGTTCGGCATGCCGACCATGCCGAGGCGAGAGCTGACGCACACCATCGACGCTCCCGGCTCGGGCGCGAGCGGCATCAGGTGCTTCATCACCAGGAACGAGCTCAGAAGGTTGCTGTGGAGCACGTCGCGCGCTTCGTCGTACGTCATGTCCGTGAGCGGGCCGGACGCCTGGAGCCCATGGCAGAGGACGACCACTCCGACTTGCCCGAGGCGGTCCGCCGCCCGGGCGGCCAGCTCGGAGACGAAGTTCTCGTCGTTCAGGTCCCCCGCCAGGTAGAGATCGCCCGGATGGGCTTCGGGCAGCTCGGGCCGCCGCCCGGTGAGCAGGAGGTCGGCTCCCTCGCGACGGAAGTGGGAGGCGACCGCCTGTCCGATCCCGCTCGACGCTCCGGTGATCACGGCATTGACATTCTGGAGTCTCATGTTCGTTCCCTTGTCAGGCCAGCACCTGGCCTCTGCCCGCCACAGCTTCGGGCCGCAGCAGTCCGGCGAGGGTCTCGGCGGGCAACAGGCCCTTCTCCAGGACGAGTTCGGCCACGCCCCGGCCGGTGGCGAGAGCCTCCTTGGCGATGCCGGTGGCCGCCGTGTAGCCGATGTAAGGGTTCAGCGCGGTCACCAGGCCGATGGAGTTCTCCACCGCCGAGCGGAGTTCGTCCTCGTTGGCGGTGATGCCGTCCACACACCGCTCGGCGAGGGTGAGGCAGGCGGCGCGGAGGTGGGTGAGGGACTCCGACAGGCTGTGCAGGATGATCGGCTCGAAGGCGTTGAGCTGGAGCTGTCCGGCCTCGGCGGCCATGGTTATGGTGACGTCGTTGCCGATCACCTCGAAGGCGACCTGGTTGACGACCTCCGGGATCACCGGATTGACCTTGCCGGGCATGATGGACGAACCGGCCTGCACCGGCGGGAGGTTGATCTCGCCGAGCCCGGCCCGCGGACCGGAGGAGAGCAGCCGCAGGTCG
>NZ_JOCT01000026.1 GCF_000717875.1 Streptomyces sp. NRRL S-455 | reverse complement strand
GTCCAGTCCGGACTGTGCCTGGACGCCAACGCCGGCGGCACCGCCAACGGCACCAGGACCATCCTCTGGTCCTGCAACGGCGGCACCAACCAGCAGTGGGCACTGCGATAGGGGAATGCATCGGCCTCGCTCGCGACAGGACCCGTCCGTCGCGAGCGAGGCTCGCCTCTAACGCCGTAGCAGGGTCGGCTCTCCCGGCCCGCTGCGGCGCACCACCCACGCGTCGGTGATGTGGGTGAACATCGCCTCGGCCGCACCCTTGGGGTCGTGCGCGGCGATCCGCTCGTAGATGCGCCGATGGCCGTGGTTGGACGCGACGCAGAAGGCGCGGCCGGTTCGGCCCATGTAACGGGCGGAGTTGATGACCTGCCGCTCCAGCGAACGGACCACGGCACGGCCGATGCGGTTCCCCGACGCCTGCATGACGGTGTCGTGGAACGCCCGGTCCTCTTCGTGGTACGAGGCGGGGTCGTCGACGAGCTCGTCCATCCGCTCCACCAGGCTGCGTAGCCGGTCGATCACCTCGGCGTTCGCCAGGCCGGCGGCGACGTTGGCCATGTCGGACTCCAGCACGCGGCGGGTCGCGACGAGGTGGTCGAGGATGGCCAGGCTTTCGTCCTCGGCGATGGTTGCGCCGAGGACCAGCTCGTCCAGCATGTTCCACATCGCCGGCGGCGTGACCATCGTGCCGGCGCCCTGGCGGACCTGCACCAGCCCCTTCTCCTGAAGAATCTTCACCGCCTCGCGGACCACGGTGCGGCTGACCGAGAAGGTCTCGCAGAGCACGGGCTCGGGAGGTAGCGGCGAACCGGACGGATGGACTCCACGAACGATCCGCTCCACCAGCTCAGCCGTGACCGCAGCGGCGAGGTTCGCCGGGCGCCGACTCCAGGCGGGGGCCTCGGAGGCCTCTGTGGATGACTGCGGTACTGCCGTCATGACACCCCCCGGGGACCCGTGCCGTACCACGGATGCTCGCCAACTATAGGGCATCCGGTTGACGTCATACGTCATACGAGTTACATACGTCATACGAGTTGCGTTCCTCCTCAACCTCAACTGCCGGACGGCCGGCCACCTCAGGAGAGTGGGGCAGCAATGAACCAGCGAACGATGTGGTCGGCGATCCTGGTTGCCGGGCTCGTTGTCTTAGCCGGCTGCGGAAGCGCCTCCGACCCGGATGCGGCGTCCGGTGGTTTGAAGGGCAAGCTCATCGTCTGGGACTGGAAGTCCGGCGACGCCACAGCGTCCTCCTACGTCAAGAAGGCCAAGGCCGACTTCGCCGAGCGGCATCCCGGCGTGACGGTCGAGTTCGTCGCGCAGCCCTTCGAGCAGTACTACACCCTGCTCGGGGCCGCCATCCAGGCCGGCAAGGGGCCGGACGTCATGCTCTTCAACGGCGGCGGGCAGATCCGTGACCGCGCGGACTCCCTTCTGCCGTTGGACGAGTACGTCCGTGATGACAAGAAGCGGCTCGCCGGGTGGGAGGCCTTCACCAAGGACAACAAGACCTACGCCGCTCCGGTGACCTTGCAAGGTCACCCGATCTACTACAACAAGTCGCTCTACCGGAAGGCAGGGCTGGACCCGGAGCAGCCGGCCACCAGCTGGGACGAGTTCGTCGCCGACTGCCGGACCATCACCAAGGCGACCGGTGCCAGGTGCTTCGCGCAGGGCAACAAGGAAGGCATCGGTATCCAGTTCTTCCTGTCCGGACTCGGCTCGGGCGTCCTGTCGCCCACGGAGTACGACGACTGGATCGCCGGCAAACGAGACTGGTCTTCGCCGGCGGTCAAGCGGGTCTTCTCGCTCTGGAAAGAGGCCAACGACAAAGGCCTCAACAACGACGGGGCGAACTCGACGGCGATGTTCAACGACGCGTTCGCGGTGTTCCAGTCCAACAAGGCCGCCCACGTCATCGGGTTGATGTCGGACATCGGGCACTGGAAGGACTTCGCCGAATTCCTCGACGCCGACGATGTCGGCGTCATGAAGTCGCCCGTCGTCACGGCCGGTGCCACGCCGAGCCTTCCCTACGACGGCGGCATCGGCTACGCCGTCGCGAAGTGGACCAAGGACCCCAAGGCCGCCGCCGACCTGGTGCGCTCCCTGACCTCGACCGACGCACTGAAGTCGTTCTACGCCGACGCGGGCGCCATCACGGCCGACCGCACCGTGGACGTCTCGAGCGCCGGCCCGGCCGTCGCCACCCTCGTGTCCGAGATCGACCGTGGCAAGCCCGCCCTGCATGTGGCCCTGCCGTCCAAGACGGTGGACCTGATGGGGCGGCTGTCCCAGCAACTGCTGAGCGGATCGGTCACGGTCGACGCGGCGGTCAAGCAGCTGGCGGCGTCCGACCAGGCGGGCTGAGGCCATGTCACCCATTGGTTCGTCGGGCCGCGCTGCTCAAGCAGGGCGGAGCGACGGGGCGCGAGCAGGTGAGGCGGTAGATGGCCGCGGCCCTGCGTCGAAGTCTCCGCGAGTCCGGGGCGGCCGGCGCGCCGACCGCCTCGCCCCCTACATCCTGGTCGCTCCCGCTGTCCTGATCATCGTGGTGCTCCGGCTCTGGCCACTGGGACTGGGTGTCAACTTCTCCTTCACCGGTGACGGCGAACGCAACGGCGCCACGGTGGGGTTCGACAACTACGCGGAGCTCATCGACGACCCGCTGTTCCGCACCGCGCTGCGCAACGTCGGACTGCTGGTGCTGTTGCTGCCGGTCGCGGTCGCGATCCCGGGACTGCTCGCCACCTTCATCTATCTGCGGGTGCCAGGACACCCGATCTTCCGGAGCGTCTACTTCTTCCCGGCTGTGCTCTCACCGGTGATCGTCGGCGCGATCTTCAACCTGCTCCTCGCCTTCGACGGTCCGCTGAACGCCGTGCTCGGCGGCTCGGGGCTCGGCCCGGTGGACTGGCTCGGCGATCCCGACGTAGCCATGTTCACCGTCGTCGGCGTGCACATCTGGGCCACGTCAGGGATGGCGCTGGTGGTGTTCCTGGCCGGGTTCTCGACCCTGGACCCCGCGCTCCTGGACGCCGCACGGGTCGACGGCGCCTCGCTCGCGCGGATGATCTGGCACGTCATCATCCCGGGTCTGTCCCGCACCATCCAGTTCGTCGTCGTCACCACGATGATCGGGATGCTGACCTCGATGTTCGGGCTGCTCTACGTCATGACCAGTGGTGGCCCGGAAGGGTCGACCTACCTGCCGGAGTACTACATCTGGGTTCAACAGGGGCAGATGAGCCGCCCGGCGCTCGCGTCGGCCGCGTCCACCTTCCTCTTCCTCATCATGCTGGTCGTGGGCCTGCTGCAGGTCGGCCTGCTGCGCCGGGCGGGGAGGGAGGACTGATGTCCCGCCCGGGACCGAGCAGATGGCTGGTCGCCGTGCCGATGGCGCTCCTCGCCCTGGCGACGATCTACCCGCTGCTGTTCACCGTCAACGTCGCGATGAAGACCCGCCGGGAGTACGTCCTCGACCGGTTCTCCCTGGCAAGCACTCTGAGGTGGGACAACCTCAGCACCGCGTGGAACAGCGACGGCATGGGGCGGTACTTCCTCAACTCCCTGATCGTGGTGACCTGCGCCGTCGCGCTGTTGCTGCTCATCGGGTCCATGGCCGGGTTCGCGCTGGCCCAGGTGCGGTTCCGCGGCTCGTCCGCGCTGACTCTGGTCTGCCTCGCGGCGCTGTTCATCCCGTTCCAGGTGATCATGGTGCCGCTGGCCAGGATCATGGCCGACGGCGGCCTCATCGACACCTATCCGGGGCTGATCCTCGCTTACGTCGCGCAGTTCCTGCCGTTCACCGTCTTCTTGATGACGAGCTACTACCGAGCGGTGCCCACCGAGCTCGTCGACGCCGCACGGATCGACGGCAACACCCTGTACGGCGTCTACCGGCGGATCATGCTGCCGATGGGTGCTCCGGCACTGCTGTCGGTGGGCATCCTCGACGCGCTGTTCTGCTGGAACGACGTGCTCATCTCGCTGCTGATGATGCCGTCGGCCGACCATCGCACCCTGATGGTGGGCATCACCTCACTGCGCGGCCAGTACTCCGCCGACATCCCCACCTTCGCAGCCGGTGTCCTGATCGCCGGGCTCCCCGTGTTGGTGACCTACCTGTTCCTGCAGCGCCAGATCGCCGACGGCGTGACGGCCGGCGCGACGAAGGGATGACGCATGCGCATCACCGGGTACAGAACCCTGACGACGGCGCAGCGATGGGGTCGACCTGTCGGTGACGCCAACGGCGTCTACGCCGACGGCGTCATGCCGGTGCCGGTCGTCGTCGTCGAGACCGATGAGGGGATCACCGGAGTCGGCCTGGGACCGCACGTGGAAGCCGAGGCGATCTTCGCCGCCATCGACGGCCAGGACCCGCGCGCGGTGACCGCCCTCTACGACCGCATGCTGCGGCACACCTTCAAAGCCGGGCATGCCGGCGTGGTGTTCGGCACGATCGGCGCGTTCGACACGGCGTTGTGGGACATCAAGGCACAGGCCGTGGGTGAGCCGCTGTGGCGGTTGCTCGGCGGCAACGACCGCATGGTCCACGCCTACGCCTCCGGCCTGGACATCGGCCTTACCGACGACGAGCTCGTCGCCACCTACCAGGTCTATGCCGAACGCGGGCTGAGGGCGGCGAAGCTCAAGGGCGGCCTGGACATCGAGCGTGACCGGCACCGGCTGTCCCTCGTACGCGAGGTATTGACCGAGGCTGGGCACGGAACCCGGCCAGGACTCATGCTGGATGTGAACGAGTCCTGGAGCCGCAAGCAGGCGGTACGCCACGTCGCCGAGCTCGAACGGACACTCGATCTGACCTGGATCGAGGAGCCGGTCCGGCGCTGGGACGCCGACGGCCTGGGCGCTGTCAGCCGTGGCGTACGGACGGCGGTCGCCACTGGGGAGAACCTCACCGGCCTCGAGCAGTTCCGCCCGCTGATCGCGGCCGGAGGCGTCGACATCGTCCAGACGGCCGCGGTCTGGGGAGTCACCCACTTCCTGCGTGTCGCCGCGCTGGCGCACGCCTACGACCTGCCGGTCAGCCCGATCGGCAACACGCCTGTCGCGCTGCTGCACGCCGCGACATCGGTGCCCAACCATCTCGCCAGCGAACTGCAGGGCCTGCAGCCGCCGATCGGCGTCGCGATGGACCTGCACGTCGAGGACGGCGCCTTCGTGCTCGGCGACACGCCGGGTCTGGGCATCCGGATCGACGAAACGGTGATGACCGCGCCCCGTCAGCGAACGGCACACGCACCCGACGGACCGCACATACGGCCGGAGCAGGCCGGCCGGCGGCTGCTCGCGGTCACCCCTGGACCATGCCGATCCACCGCGGAAGGGACGTCAGACACCATGGAGAGGGAGGATCGATGAAGGCGGTTGTCCACTGCGGGGCCCGCACCCTCGAGATCGAGACCGAGAGCCGGGCCGCCGAGGCGCCGGCCCTGGCCAAGGAGTGGGGCGGGCGCGGCGTCAACGTCAACGCCATCGCACCGGGCTGCATCGCCACCGACAACACCGAGGCGTTACGCGCGGACCCCCAGCGCAACCGGGCGATCCTTGGCCGCCGGATCCCGGCCGGTCGCTGGAGACGCGCCGACGATCTCGCCGGGGCCACGGTGTTCCTCGCCTCCCCGGCGTCGGACCATGTCGACGGCATCGTCCTTCCCGTTGATGGCGGATGGCTGGGGCGATTATGAGCAGCCAAGCATTACCAGCCGGCCGCGCCCGAGTCGATCGTGCGCGCGAACCCGAGGGTGGCGACGCGCGCGGCACCTGTGGCGGCCTTGCCCGGGGCAACATGTACGGGCTCGTGATGCGAGCCGGCCGAGCCGACGAGACGAGCCTGGTCGTCGCCGCACAGGCCGGCGATCCACGAGCGCTCGACGACCTGGCCGCGACGTACCTGCCGCTGGTATACGCGATCGTGCGCAGGGCACTGGGTGAGCTTGCGGACGTCGACGACGTGGTGCAGGAGACGATGCTGCGGGCACTTCCTGAGCTGCGCACGCTGCGCGCCCCGGAGTGCTTCCGGCCCTGGCTGGCCACGATCGCGACACGACAGATCAGCACCCATCTGAACCGGCGGCAGGCGGACGCCGAACGGACGGCCTCCCTCGACGAGATGGCCGATCCTCCGGATGCCGACGCCGAGAACCTGGCCCTGATCCACGTCGAGCTGTCCGGTCATCGCCGAAAGACCGTACGCGCCAGTCGATGGCTCGACCCGGACGCCCGGGCGCTGCTGTCGCTGTGGCGGCTGGAGACCGAGGGCCGGCTGACGAGGGCGGAGCTCGCGGCGGCGCTGGGAACGAGCGTGGCTCACGCGGGTGTGCGCGTCCAGCGGATGCGCAACCAGCTGGAGCTGAGCCGGTCACTCGTCGCCGCGCTGGAAGCCAGCCCCCGGTGCCCACAGTTGACCGCCGCGCTGGGGGGCTGGGACGGCGTACCGAGCACGCTGTGGCGTAAGCGCATCGCCCGGCACACCCGATCCTGTGCGGACTGCGGCCGGGCCGCCGACGAACTGGTCCCCCTTGAGCGGCTGATCGTCGCCTTGGCGCTGCTCCCCGTCCCGTCGGCGCGTTCGGCGACGGTGCTCGGCAAACCTGCGCTCGCCGGGGCGACCGAGAATGCCGTCGTGAGGGGAGTCGAGTCGGCACCCAGGTCATCGCGTTCGGCGACGGCGCCGTGCTTTTCGGCACTACGGCGACTGCGACTGTTCAAGCAGGCCGTCGATAACGAGAACTGCCGCGATTTACACGCGTCCGCCACTCCAATTCGCCGTCTGAAAACGTTATGAGGGGAGGCCGTCAATAGTCCCGCTTCTCCGGTTAGTTGTACGACGGCTCAGGCCGATATATATGACGATTCCCTCTTGAATAGACCATGGCAATCTGTCAATCTTCTAGTCGTCGACGCGTGACGTTCCCCGTTCATGACCTGTGAAAGCGGAATGCGAAATCGATCTACGGATTGCCAGTTGCAGTTCCTGTACCAGGGCATGGACCCCAACGCCGGCGGTGACTGCATCTCCCTGCCGTGGCGGATGGGGCTGCTCACCCGGACCGACTCCACCTGCTGACCGGAGATCCGGGCGAAGCCGGGGAGCGAGGCTTTCCAGGCGCCACGGCAGCGGCATGACGCTGACATGCTCGCTGCGCGAGCGATCTGGGAGGGGGCCGGCGCGGAGAGGGCAAGCTCCGCGCCGGCTCGGCCGGCTGCCGGCAGGCGGCCGGCGTCAACAGATCCCGCACAGCGCAGACGTGACCACACCGCCAACCGGGAAGGCACGACCATGCCCCACCCCCATCGCCGGCGCTACCTCGCCCGGGCGCTCGCCTGCATCCTGACCGCTCTCGGCGCGCTCGCGGTCGTCGAGCCCCAGAGCGCCTCGCCGGCCGCCGCCGACACCGCCCAGTTCCGCGGCGTCAACTGGGCCCGGCTCGGTGACAACTTCCACGGTGGACCGCTGGTCCTGCACGGGTTGAGCGGCTCCGACAGCTACCAGACGGTCGTGGCGAAAGCCAACGCCGTCTACACCGGCTTCGAGAACAACCTCGGCGCCGACACCGTTCGGCTCCCGATCAACACCTACACCGTCGGGACGAGCTGGTGGAGCGCGTACACGGGCGCGATAGACGCGGCCACCGCGAAGGGGTTCAAGGTCGTCCTCTCCTACTGGGAGGACGGAGTGGCCGCCCGCGGCGGTCGCATCGTCAACCCGAGCGCCTTCGACACCATGTGGAACACCGTGCTTGCCCGGTACGGCACCAACAGCCTCGTCCACTTCGAGCCGATGAACGAACCGGTGGGGCACAGCGCCGGCGAGTGGGCGAACGTGGTGAGCAACTGGATCAGCAGCCACCCGTCGATTCCGCGGAACCGCATCTTCGTCAGCGGCGCCGGCCTGAACACCGACATCAAATCCATGTGCGCCGACCGCCGCCTCGACGGGACGTTCCTGTCGCTGCACCACTACACGTTCTTCAGCGGCGCGAAGACCTACGACCAGTGGGTGGCGTACCTGCGGAACGCGATCGGCTCCTGCGCCGACCGCACTGTCGTCGACGAGTTCGGCGCGCCGATGGATACCGGGCTCAACTACCACGACGCCGGCAGCACCGACAACTTCGTGCGCTACTTCCGGGCCACCACCACGGTGCTCCGGGAACTGCGGATCGGCTCCATCTACTGGCCCGGGCTGGGCGGCAAGATACGCGCCGGCCAGAGTGACGACTGGTATGCCATGCAGAAACTGCACGGCACCGGCACCGACCTCACGCTCAGCACCCCCAGCGCCAGCGGCCGCGAGCGCCTCCGGTACGGCTGGGGCCTGGACGGCGACGCCCCGGCCCCGACGAGCTTGCTGCGCAACGTCGGCACCGGGCGCTGTCTGGACATCCCCGGCGGGACCGCGGCGAACCTCCAGGTCCAGGTGGCCACCTGCGCCAACTCGGTCGGACAGCAGTGGACCTTGACGGCCGGCGGACAGATCACCGCACTCGGGGGCGAGAAGTGCCTGGATGCGTACGGCAGCGGGACGACGAACGGCACCATGGTCGGCACGTGGGCGTGCAACGGCGGCGACAACCAGCGTTGGACGGTGGGCGCTGACGGCACCATCCGCAGCGTTCACTCCGGCCTCTGCCTCGACGTGAACACCGCCACCTTCAAGGTTCAGCTGTGGGCGTGCTGGGGTGGCGACAACCAGAGATGGCAGATCCAGAACACGGACGCGCGACGCGACGCCCGACGCGGCGGACACGGTGGGCGGTGACCGCCGGCCGCGGCCGAGCCGATGGCAACGGCCTGCGGCTCGTCGGAGAGGACAGCGTACGGCCGTCGCCTTTCTCACCGGTGGTTTGTCATCACCAGAGTCAGTGACCTGCTCCAGTCCGTGAAGGGAGAACGACATGTCCGATGTGACACGCAGACGGTTTCTCGCCGCCGGGGCGGCGGCTGGAGCAGGGATCGTGCCCGGTGGGTGGACGGCCTTTGCCAAGGGCGGCTCGGCCGCGCCGCCGGAGGTTCTGGCCGCCGAAGACCTCGCCCTGTGGTACGACAAGCCGGCCGGCGCGGACTGGCTGCGGGCACTGCCGATCGGCAACGGACGCCTCGGCGCGATGGTGTTCGGAAACGTCGACACCGAACGGCTGCAGCTCAACGAGGACACCGTCTGGGCCGGCGGTCCGTACGACTCCGCCAACACCCGCGGCGCGGCCAACATCGCGGAGATCCGGCGGCGGGTCTTCGCGGATCAGTGGGGGCCGGCGCAGGACCTGATCAATCAGACGATGCTGGGCAGCCCGGCCGGACAGCTGGCCTACCAGCCGGTCGGAAACCTTCGGCTCTCATTCGGCAGCGCCACCGGTGCGTCGCAGTACAACCGGACGCTCGACCTCACCACCGCCACGGCCACCACGAGCTACGTGCTGAACGGCGTGCGGTACCAGCGCGAGGTGTTCGCCAGCGCACCCGACCAGGTGATCGTGGTCCGGCTGACGGCCGACCGGGCCAACTCCCTCACCTTCACCGCCACATTCGACAGTCCACAACGGACCACGGTGTCCAGCCCGGACGGGGCTACGATCGCCCTCGACGGCATCTCCGGCACCATGGAGGGCATCGCCGGGCGGGTCCGGTTCCTCGCCCTGGCCAACGCCGCCGTGACGGGCGGCACGGTCAGCAGCTCGGGCGGCACGCTGCGGGTCTCCGGCGCCACCAGCGTGACGGTGCTGGTGTCGATCGGGTCCAGCTACGTCGACTTCCGGAAGGTCGACGGCGACTACCAGGGGATCGCGCGGAGCCGCCTCAACGCTGCCCGCGACGTCGGCATCGACGAACTGCGCAGTCGGCATCGCGCCGACTATCAGGCGCTGTTCAACCGGGTGTCGGTCGATCTGGGACGTACGGCGGCGGCCGACCAGCCGACCGACGTACGGATCGCACAGCACGCGCAGGTGAACGACCCGCAGTTTTCCGCCCTGTTGTTCCAGTTCGGCCGGTATCTGCTCATCTCGTCCTCGCGGCCGGGCACCCAGCCGGCGAACCTGCAGGGCATCTGGAACGACCAGATGGCTCCGTCCTGGGACTCGAAGTTCACCATCAACGCCAACCTGCCGATGAACTACTGGCCCGCCGACACGACGAACCTGTCCGAATGCTTCCGCCCGGTCTTCGACATGATCGACGACCTGACCGTGACCGGCGCCCGGGTGGCCCAGGCGCAGTACGGCGCCGGCGGCTGGGTGACGCATCACAACACCGACGCGTGGCGGGGCGCCTCGGTCGTCGACGAAGCGCGGTGGGGGATGTGGCAGACCGGTGGCGCATGGCTGGCCACCCTGATCTGGGACCACTACCTGTTCACCGGTGACATCGACTTCCTCCGCTCGAACTACCCGGCCCTGAAGGGCGCCGCCCAGTTCTTCCTCGACACCCTGGTCGCCCACCCGACGCTCGGACACCTGGTCACCAACCCGTCGAACTCTCCGGAGCTCGCTCACCATACGAACGCCACCGTCTGTGCCGGGCCCACCATGGACAACCAGATCCTGCGCGACCTCTTCAACAGCGTCGCCCGCGCCGGCGAGACCCTCGGCGTGGACGCCACCTTCCGCGCTCAGGCACTGGCGGCCCGGGACCGGCTGGCGCCGACGCGGGTCGGCTCCAGGGGCAATGTCCAGGAGTGGCTGGCCGACTGGGTGGAGACCGAGCGGAATCACCGGCACGTCTCCCACCTGTACGGCCTGCATCCGAGCAACCAGATCACCAAGCGCGGGACACCCCAGTTGCACGAGGCCGCGCGGCGGACGCTGGAGCTGCGCGGTGACGACGGGACGGGATGGTCGCTCGCCTGGAAGATCAACTTCTGGGCCCGGTTGGAGGACGGCGCCCGGGCTCACAAGCTGCTCCGGGACCTGGTGCGGACGGACCGGCTCGCGCCCAACATGTTCGACCTGCACCCACCCTTCCAGATCGACGGCAACTTCGGCGCCACCTCGGGCATCGCGGAGATGCTGCTGCAGAGCCACAACGGCGAACTGCACGTGCTGCCGGCGCTGCCGGCCGCCTGGCCCACCGGGCGCGTGAGCGGACTGCGCGGCCGCGGCGGACACACCGTCGGCGCCGAGTGGAGCAGCGGCCGGATCGAGTGCGTCGTCACACCCGACCGAACCGGTGCCGTCCGGGTGCGCAGCCGGATCTTCGCCGGCGACTTCACGCTGCGGGACGATTCGAGCGGCGAGCCGGTCCAGCCGAAGCGGCTCGAGGCCGATCTCATCGAGTTCGCCGCCCAGGCCGGCCGCACCTACCGCGCGTCCGCACTCAGGTCGGGTCCGGTGGAGGCCGGCGTGGCCTATCGGCTGGTGGCCCAGCACAGCGGTAAGGCCGCCGACATCAACGGCGCGTCCACGGCCGCCGGTGCGCGGCTGATCCAGTGGCAGATCACCGCCGGTCCCAACCAGCACTTCGAGTTCCTGCCCTCCGACGGCGGGCACTACAAGATCCGGCTTGGGCACAGTGGTCTGTTCCTGCACGTCTCCAGTAGCAGCAGCGGCGCCGACATCACCCAGCAGCCGGACACCGACACCACCGGCCAGCAGTGGCGGACAGTCGACCACGGCGGTGGCGTGATCAGTCTGGTCAACCGGCAGAGCGGCCTCGCCCTGGACGTGTGGGAGGCCTCCACCGCCGACGGAGCCCGAATCTCCCAATGGGCAGCCACCGGCAGCACCAACCAGCGATTCCAACTCCACCGCATCCAGCCCCAGGGCCGACCGCGGTCCCACCGACCAGTCAGAGCCATGTCACCGAGCAGCGAGGGAGTCGCATGATGTCGATCCACAGATGGTGGTTCGGGCGAGCCGTGCTGGCGGCATTGCTCGTTCTGGCCATGGCCGGCGTGGCAGGAGTCAGCGTTGCGGCCGACACGTCGCCCACCGCCGGGGCCACACGTGCGGGGACCGCCGGATGCGGACGTGCCCCCACACTGACGAGCGGTACGCACACGATTCAAAGCGGCGGTAAGAATCGCTCCTTCATCCTGAGCATCCCTGAGAACTACGACAACACCCGCCAACATCGACTGGTCTTCGGATTCCACTGGTTGGGTGGCACCGCCGGGCAGGTCGCCGGCGGTGGAAGCGATGGCGATGTCTATGCCCACTACGGACTCCGGCGACTGGCGAACAACAGTGCGATCTTCGTAGCTCCGCAGGGCATCAACAACGGCTGGGGCAACTCCGGCGGCGAGGACGTGACCTTCGTCGACGACATGATCAGGCGTATCGACAATGATCTCTGTGTCGACACCACGCAGCGCTTCGCCCTCGGCTTCAGCTACGGCGGAGCCATGAGCTACGCACTCGCATGTGCCAGGCCGAACGTCTTCCGTGCGGTCGCCGCGATAGCCGCGCCCGGGGGGATCAGCGGGTGCAGCGGGGGCACCCAGCCCTTCGCCTACATGGGAATCCACGGCATCAACGACAACATCAGCGCCGGTCGAGGGATGCGGGACAGGTTCGTCAGGAACAACGGCTGCACCCCCCAGAACCCGCCGGAGCCCGCGTCGGGCAGCCGCACCCACATCACGACCGCCTACTCGGGCTGCCGAGAGGGGTATCCGGTCGTCTGGGCCGCGTTCGACGGAGGTCACCAGCAAGGCCCCGTGGACGGGTGCGCCGGCTGTGAGAGCGGCGCCAGGAGCTGGGTCAAGGGAGAGGTCTGGAGCTTCTTCACGGGCGCTGACCCGAACCCGACTCCCCCGGACCCGACCACATTCCGGCTGCGGAGCCAGTCCGCCGACCGATGCCTGGACGTCAGCGGTGCCAACTCGTCCAACGGCGCCCAGATGATCATCTGGGGCTGCCACACCGGCACCAACCAGCAGTTCACCCAGACCGGACAGACCCTGCGGGTGATGGGCAGATGCCTGGACGTGCCGAGCAACGCCGCCCCCGGCGCCCGAGCACGGATCTGGGACTGCACCGGCGGCGCGAACCAGCAGTGGAACGTGAACACCGACGGAACCGTCAGCAACGTCCAGACCCGACTCTGCCTGGACGTCGACGGCGCCGGCACCGCCAATGGCGCTGCGGTGATCGTGTGGAGCTGCCACACCGGCGCCAACCAACGCTGGGCCCGAGGGTAAGCAGAGCTGTGGAGGCGGCCGCAGCAGTCGCGGCCGCCTTCGTCCATCCTGTGTGCCTCACTTACCTGATGTGCCGTCAGGTAAGTCAGCATCTGATCAGCATCAGTCCCCTCACATTCCGAGACGGATGTCCGAGCAGACGCCTCGTCGGCGGCGCCACAACAGCCTGGTTCGCGTGGAAGTACGGCCAGTGAGCCTTCTCCCCGGACTGAAGCGATGTTCCTCACAATCATCGACTACGACGCGTGCCCGTGTAGAGTGAAGACCGCCCTTGACCTGCACAAAGCAGGCAGGGAGCCGTCTTCCAGGAGTCCAAAGTGCTGCGTACTCTGTTCAA
The DNA here is from genome assembly GCF_000717875.1 of Streptomyces sp. NRRL S-455. Taxonomy (GTDB): domain Bacteria; phylum Actinomycetota; class Actinomycetes; order Streptomycetales; family Streptomycetaceae; genus Streptomyces. The sequence continues at coordinate 97,460 of NZ_JOCT01000026.1, read as the reverse complement.
GTCCAAGATCCACCGAGCCACCGTCACCCAGGCCGACCTGCACTACGTGGGATCGGTGACCATCGACGCCGACCTGCTCGACGCCGCCGATCTGCTTCCCGGCGAGCTCGTGCACATCGTGGACATCACCAACGGCGCCCGGCTGGAGACGTATGTCATCGAGGGCGAGCGCGGGTCCGGTGTGGTCGGGATCAACGGGGCCGCCGCCCATCTCGTCCACCCCGGGGATCTGGTGATCATCATCAGCTACGCCCAGGTGACGGACGCCGAGGCGCGGGCACTCGTGCCCCGGGTCGTGCACGTGGATCACGACAACCGGATCGTGGATCTGGGTGCCGACCCGTCCGAGCCGGTGCCGGGCTCGGACCAGCAGCGCAGCCCGCAGGCCGTCAAGGCCTGACCGGCGATCGACGCAACCGGCGATCGACGCACGGGAGAAGGAGCGTGTTCATGAGCGACCCGGAGATCCGTGACGACCGGGCGGCGGGCCGCCTCGAGGCGGTGGCGGGCGGTGAGGTGATCGGCCGCGTCGAGTACTTCGTCCTCGACAGCCCCGGGCGCGCGCTCGTGCCGGTGCACACGATCGTCGAGCCGGCCCACGAGGGCAAGGGCATCGCGGGTGCGCTGGTGCGTGAGCTGTACGCCATCGCCGGGCGCGAGGACAGCGCGGTGGTTCCGCTGTGCCCGTACGTCGCCAAGTGGGCCGAACGCCACCCCGAGGAGGCTCCACCGGCCGACCAGGAGCTGTGGGCCGCGGCGAAGGAGTGGCCGGCAGCGCATCCGGGCCGCTTCTGACCGGCGACCGGCACCGGCCAGGCCGCAATGCGCCAGGCGCACGGCGACCGGCACCGGCTGGCTTTGCGCCAGGGCGCACGTTGTCCGGTGCCGGTAGGGCAGACGTCGTCGGGATGTCCCGCCGCCCCGCGAACGCGCCCCTGAGCGCTGCCCGGGCGCGCCCCTGCCCCGGCAGGAGGCACGCCCCCCAGCCCCCACCGACCCGGCTACCCCACCTGGTCCCCTCGCCGTCCCGCGCCGGAGTGACTGCGGACACGGGTGCCGGGTAGGCGGGGGAGTAGTCCAGAGCCGGAGTCGACCGACTGGCTGGAGGACCTGATGACCAACCCGTATCCCGACCCCGTGCCGCCGGCACCGACACCGGGCCCGGATCCCCAGCACCCGGATCCGCACCCGGACCCGGTGCCGAACCCGCAGCCCCCGCCGGGCCCCGAGCCGCCCCCGTCCCCGACCCCGCCACCGGGGCCGAGGCCGCCGGCGCCCCCCGGTCCCGACCCGGTGCCCGGTCCCGACCCGTCACCCATCCCCCCGGGCCCGGAACCCGTACCGAACCCCGAGCCGGGCCCGCCGCTTTCCTGAAGCGAGCGCACGAGTACGGGGCCGGTGGGCAGCCACAGGGCCTGCCCACCGGCCCCGTACCGGGCCCGTCAGCGCGGAGTGCCTACGCGGAGACCTCCGACCGGTCGCCACCCCACAGCGTGTGGAACGACCCGTCCCGGTCCACCCTCCGGTAGGTGTGCGCACCGAAGTAGTCCCGCTGGCCCTGCGTCAGCGCGGCCGGCAGCCGCTCCGCGCGCAGGGCGTCGTAGTAGGCGAGGGCCGCCGCGAAGCCCGGCGTCGGCACGCCCTGCCGCGTCGCGGCGACCAACACCTCGCGCCAGTCGTCCTGGGCGTCCGCGATCTCCTGCGCGAACGTGGCGTCCGACAGCAGGCTCGGCAGGTCCGGCCGGGTGTCGTACGCGGACCGGATCCGGTCCAGGAACGCGGCGCGGATGATGCAGCCGCCGCGCCACAGCGCGGAGACGGCACCCAGGTCGATGTCCCAGCCGTACTCGCCGCGGGCCGCGTCGATCTCGTGGAAGCCCTGCGTGTACGACACGATCTTCGACGCGTACAGCGCCTGCTCCACCCGGTCGGCGAAGGCTCCGGCCTCCGCCTCGCTGAGCGGCGTGGCCTTCGGACCGGCCAGCCCGCGCGAGGCGTCCCGGAGCCCGGCGTGCCCGGACAGGGAGCGCGCGAAGACCGCCTCGGCGATGCCGGACACCGGCACACCCAGGTCGAGCGCGATCTGCACGGTCCAGCGGCCGGTGCCCTTCTGCTCGGCCTGGTCCACCACCACGTCCACGAACGGCTTGCCCGTCGCCGCGTCCACGTGCGACAGCACCTCGGCCGTGATCTCGATGAGGTAGGAGTCGAGACGGCCCTGGTTCCAGGTGCGGAAGATCTCCGCGATCTGGGCGGGGGAGTAGCCGGCGACGTCCCGCAGCAGCTGGTAGGCCTCACCGATGAGCTGCATGTCGGCGTACTCGATGCCGTTGTGCACCATCTTCACGAAGTGCCCGGCGCCGTCCGGACCGACGTGCGAGACGCACGGCGAACCGTCGGCCGCCTTCGCCGAGATCTTCTCCAGCATCGGACCCAGCGAGTCGTAGGACTCCCGCGGGCCACCGGGCATGATGCTCGGCCCGTTCAGCGCGCCCTCCTCGCCGCCCGAGACACCCATGCCGACGAAGTGGATGCCCTGCTCGCGCAGCTCGCGCTCCCGGCGCCGGGTGTCGGCGAAGTGCGCGTTGCCGCCGTCGATGATCATGTCGCCGGGCTCCAGCAGCGGGGCGAACTCCTGGATCACCGCGTCCGTCGGCTCACCGGCCTTCACCATCACGACCAGCCGCCGCGGCCGCTCCAGCGCGGCCACGAACTCCTTGGCGCTCTCGCACGCGACGAACGTCCCCTCGCCGCCGAACTCATCGACCAAGGCGTGCGTGCGCGCGGGCGTCCGGTTGTGCACCGCCACCGTGTAACCGTTGCGGGCGAAGTTGCGGGCGAGGTTGCGGCCCATGACCGCGAGACCCGTGACGCCGATCTGCGCTGTACTGCTCATACGGTTGGCTCCTCAATACCTTGGTACCGGTGCTGCCGGTGGGGCTCCACAAGCATGCCCCGCCGACCATCCTGACGTGCCGCTATTTCGTCCGCACGCGCGGGTCGCACGACGTCGCGCAGGCACATACGCACGAGAGCCCCCGTCGCACTCAGCCGACGTACGCGTCCCCGCGCACGCCGCATCCGCGCACCGCATGGCGTACGTGACGCAGAGCCGTGGCGCACGTCGCGCAACAGGGGTTTCATACCGGCCATTTGGGCAACCGGGCGGCCGATAGCCGCCTTGTCGTGGCCGGTTCGCAGCGCTTACTTTTGCCCCTCCTGACGCATGCCTAGGGGGCTCTCGATGGCCGTACGCGGCCGGCATCGCCGGTATCAGCCGAACAGGATCAACCGCGCCTCACTCACCGTCACGGCGGGTGGCGCGGGCATGGCACTCCCGTTCATGGGCGCCGGCACCGCTCAGGCGGCCGACGTGGACACGTGGAACAAGGTCGCCGCCTGCGAGTCCAGCAACAACTGGGACATCAACTCCGGCAACGGCTTCTACGGCGGGCTGCAGTTCACCCAGTCCACCTGGGAGGCCTACGGCGGCCGGGCCTACGCGGCCCGTGCCGACCTGGCCACCAAGGACCAGCAGATCGCGGTGGCCGAGAAGGTGCTCGACGGGCAGGGCCCGGGCGCCTGGCCGGTGTGCTCGGGACGGGCCGGACTGACCAGGGGCGGAGCCGAGCCCGACGTCCGGCCGGCCGCCGAGAGGACGAAGAAGGACGAGAGGAAGAGCGCCAGGACGTCCATCGAGGACGTGCGGCCGCAGAGCACGCCGCAGTCCCGGGCGGGCAGCGCCGAGATGTACACGGTGGTCCGCGGCGACACCCTTTCCGGCATCGCGCAGGAACGCGACGTACGGGGCGGCTGGCGCGGCCTGTACGCCGCCAACCGCGCGGCCATAGGAGCCGACCCCGACCTGATCGTGCCCGGCCAGCGACTCGCGCTGCGGGGCGAGGGCGCCACGAAGACGCGGCCGGCGCCCGAGCGGGCCCCGTCGGCCAAGCCGTCGCCCAAGAAGCCGTCGTCGAAGAAGCCCGCTTCGGATCGCACCGAGGACCGAGCGGAGGAGCGCGTCAAGGAGCGCGCCGAGGAGCGGTCGAAGGACCAGCGCCAGGACCGCGCCGCACGGTCCACGACCACCGGGCAAGGCGTCGTCGCTCCCGTCAGCGCGTCCCTGGGGACGCCCTACCGCAAGGCGGGCTCCGCCTGGTCGCAGGGCTACCACACGGGCGTCGACTTCCCGGTGCCCACGGGCACGACCGTCCGGTCGGTCGCGGCCGGGACCGTCGTCAGCGCCGGGTGGGGCGGCTCGTTCGGCTACCAGGTCGTGGTCCGGCACGGCGACGGCCGCTACAGCCAGTACGCCCATCTGTCGGCGATCTCCGTGCGGGACGGGCAGCCGGTGAGCGCCAGCCAGCGCATCGGCCGCTCCGGCTCCACGGGCAACAGCTCGGGCCCTCATCTGCACTTCGAGGTGCGGACGGGGCCCGGTTTCGGGACGGACGTCGACCCGATCGCGTATCTGAGGGCCGGCGGGGTCAGGATCTGACCCGCGCGCGGTACCGGTCGACGGTGGGCATGGAGACGTACGGAACGCCGACGAAGGGCACGTAGAGGAGCGGGCCTTGACCGGGGACCACCTGCGGTTCGCCGCTCTCGTGCGTGACGTCCGGGCCGGCCTCGGACGCATCGGCGGCCAGGGGCCGAGGCACGGGCACCGGTGCGGGCGCGTCTCCGGCCCGCGTCGGCCCGGCCCCGCCGCGATCACCAGCCCCCGCGGTCGCCGGCTCGCCGCCCAGCGCCTTGGGCAGCGCGCCCACGGCGACGGGCGGCGCGCCCACGATCCCGGGCGCACCCACCGTCCTTGGCTCATCCACGATCCCGGGGAGTGCGTCCATGCCGCGCGAGGCACTCGAGGTCTCCCATGAGGCGCCCACCGGCCCGGCCAGGCTGCCGCACAACACCTCCACCGGGTCGCGCGGCTCGCCGCCGGCCAGGCCGCCCCCGTGCCCGAATGCGCTGCCCACCGTCTCAGGCAGGCCCTTGGCACGTCCGGGCCCCGTAGGACCGGGCAGGGCGCTGAGCGCCACAAGATCCGCGTCCGAGAGCACCGCGCCGGCCGGAGCCGGCCCGTTCGCGGCGGCCTCCAGCGCCGTTCCCGCCCGCTCCGGCTGGGCGTGAGCGAGACGCTCCGTCGTCAGCAGGATCAGACCGCCCGCCGCCACCACACCGCAGCTCAGGGCGAGCATCGTGCCCGTCGTGCCGTAGCGGAAGGTTTCGCCGAACATCGTGATGCCGACGGCGGCCGCGGCCACCGGGTTCACGACCGTGAGCGTGGCCAGCGGCGCCGCGAGGCCGGCGCCCCGGTAGGCGGCCTGCGACAGCAGCATGCCGGCCGTGGCCAGGACACCGATGACGGCGAGGGACGGCACGTCCGCCGCCGACACACCACCGGTCCAGTCGACCGCGACGGTCTTGGTGAACACCGAGGACATGCCGAACGCGACACCGGAGGCGGTCGCCAGCAGCATGCTGCGGACAGCCGGGTGCCGGTGCGCGGCCCGGGCGGCGATCATCAGCGCCACGACCGCACCGGCGGTGACGAGCGCCACGGCCACCCGCTGCGCCGTGTCCAGCGACCGCGCGTCGGACGCGGCGACCAGGGACAGCAGACCGGCGAGCCCGACCGTCGCCATGACCGCGCCCCGCCAGGCCGTGGCGCCCGCCTTGCGGCCGACGAACAGCGCCGCCATCGGCAGGGCCACCACGATGGTCAGCGCGCCGAGCGGCTGCACCAGGCTGAGCGGGCCGTAGGCCAGCGCCACCACGTGCAGCAGCCCGCCGAGTCCGTTCAGCGCGACCGCCGCCCACCAGCCCGGCCGGCGCAGCGGCGCGTACTGCTCGCCCGGCGAGGACTCCGCCACCCGCTCCTGCACGATCGCCCCGCCCGCGTAGGCGACCGCGGAGACGAGGGACAGCAGGACGGACAACGCGAGGGCGCTCATCGGCTGCTCCTCTGCGTCAGGCGGGGGCGCTCGGCCCGGCGCGGCGAAAGGTGGGCTTTCATGACCAACACCCTGCCGTGTCCAGGTCTTCCCGTCGTCGTCCCTGAGCACTCATTGGGTCCTACTGCCGATGGAGTACGAGGGGAACCCCGTCATCCCCAGGGTGGGCGACGCCGGTCGGGGGCCACCGGGTCGCGTCCCTTAGGGGCCTTGGTACTACTGCTCCTCGTGGACCTCGACCCCGACCTCGCCGCGCTCCGCCCGCTCGGTGGCTTCTTCGGCTTGCGCACGGAAGGAGCGACGGCCGGGCCTCTTCCCACTCTGGCACAGGCCTACGCCGACGCGTCACCGGACGAATGCAGAAATCCACTGATATTCCGCGTCCGCAAGGTCGCGAACGCCCTGCACGCCTCCGAGTGGCGCGTCGCCGCGTCGGTGGCCCACCAGGGTCTCGCGGCGCGCCTGTGGTCCGTGGCCCTGGGCTGCGCCACGCTGTACGGCCGACTCCCCGACCTCGACGCCCGGCTGCTGCACTGGGACGCCGACGCCGGCGCCCCCGACGACCTGTGGCTGCCGGACGTACGGCCGCTCCCCGGGGACGCGCCGACCTTGGCGGACGTCGTCCTGCACGGCCACCTCGAACCGCTGGCGGCGGCCCTGCGCGTCCATCACCGCATGGCACCCGGCCTGCTGCGGGGCAACGCCGCGTCCGCGCTGGCGGGCGCCGCCCGGGAGCTGGACCGCTGGGCCCGGCGGCACGGCCGTACGGACCTCGCGGCCCGGGCCCGTGACCTGGCCGCCGAACTCCTCGCCCACCCCCTGCTCGCCGGCTCCGGAACCCTCACCGGTACCGCCTTCCGGCGCCGCAGCTGCTGTCTGTACTACCGCGTGCCCGGCGGTGGCGTCTGCGGCGACTGTTGCTTCCCACGACCGCCCCGCTCTTCCCCACACGCCCCATCTGGGTGACCATGAAAGGGAACGGCCGCTGAGAGCAGGGAGTTGCGGGTGCGAGTGGGACTGCTGACCCGGGAGTACCCGCCGGACGTGTACGGCGGTGCCGGCGTCCACGTGGAGTTCCTCGCCCGGGAGCTCAGAGCGCTGGTCGACCTCGACGTGCACTGCTGGGGCGAGGGCCGCGCCGACGGCGTGCGGCGTCACCGCCCCTGGTCCACGCTCGACGGCGCCAACGACGCGCTGCGCACCTTCTCCGTCGACCTCGCCATGGCCGCCGCCCTCGAAGGACGCGAGCTGGTCCACTCCCACACCTGGTACGCCAACCTCGGCGGCCACCTCGCCAAGCTGCTGTACGGCATACCGCACGTGATGACGGCTCACTCCCTGGAGCCCCTGCGCCCCTGGAAAGCCGAGCAGCTCGGCGGCGGCTACGAGCTGTCCAGCTGGGCCGAACGCACCGCGATCGAGGCGGCCGACGCGGTGATCGCCGTGTCCGCGGCCATGCGCGAGGACATCGTCGGCTGCTACCCGGCGCTGGACCCGGAGCGCGTCCACGTCGTGCACAACGGCATAGATACCGGCCTGTACCGGCCCGACCACGGCACCGACGCCCTGGACCGGATCGGTCTCGACCGCTCCCGCCCGTACGTGCTGTTCGTCGGCCGCATCACCCGCCAGAAGGGCGTGCCCCACCTGCTGCGCGCGGTGCGGGACATCGACCCGGCCGCGCAGGTGGTGCTGTGCGCGGGCGCGCCGGACACCCCGGAGATCGACCAGGAGTTCCGGGAGCTGTTCGGGGAGCTGAGCCGGGTCCGCGACGGTGTGTACTGGATCCCGAAGATGCTGCCGCGCCGGGAGGTGATCCAGCTCCTCACCCACGCCGCCCTGTTCGTCTGCCCGTCCGTGTACGAGCCGCTCGGCATCGTGAACCTGGAGGCCATGGCCTGCGGCACCCCCGTGGTGGCCTCGGCGGTCGGCGGCATCCCCGAGGTCGTGGACGACGGCCGGACGGGCCTGCTGGTCCGGACCGGCGACGGCTTCGAAGCCGGTCTCGCCCGGGCCATGGACACCCTCCTGGGCGACCCCGGGGCCGCCCGGCGGATGGGCGAGGCCGGGCGCGAACGCGCGGTCGGCGAGTTCGGCTGGGACGCGGTGGCCCGCCGCACGGCCCGGCTCTACGAGGAGATCGTCAAACAGGCTTAGCGGGTACTGCTCAGGGGCAGGCATCGGGAAATCGGCGTGAGGGGAGCGGCCATGCGGCGTGGTGGTCCTTCGGTCCTGGGAATCGTGCTGGCCGGCGGCGAGGGCAAACGCCTGATGCCCCTGACCGCGGACCGCGCGAAACCCGCGGTCACCTTCGGCGGCACGTACCGCCTGGTCGATTTCGTCCTGTCCAACCTCGTCAACGGCGACATCCTGCGCATCTGCGTCCTGACGCAGTACAAGTCGCACTCCCTGGACCGGCACATCACCACGACCTGGCGGATGTCCAACCTGCTCGGCAACTACGTCACGCCGGTCCCCGCCCAGCAGCGCCTCGGCCCCCGCTGGTACCTGGGCAGCGCCGACGCGATCCTGCAGTCCCTGAACCTGATCTACGACGAGCGCCCCGAGTACGTCGCCGTCTTCGGTGCCGACCACGTCTACCGCATGGACCCCCGCCAGATGCTCGCCCAGCACATCGAGAGCGGGGCGGGCGTGACGGTGGCCGGGATCCGGGTGCCGCGCACCGAGTCCTCGTCCTTCGGGGTGATCACGCCGGGCTCGGACGGCCAGACCGTGGAGCGCTTCCTGGAGAAGCCGGCCGACCCGCCGGGTCTCGCGGACGACCCCACCTGCGTCTTCGCCTCGATGGGCAACTACATCTTCACCACCAAGGCCCTCATCGAGGCGCTCAAGCGGGACGCCGAGGACGAGTCGTCCGTGCACGACATGGGCGGCTCGATCCTGCCCCAGCTCACCGACCGGGGCGAGGCCGCGCTGTACGACTTCAGCGCCAACCACGTGCCCGGAGAGACCACCCGCGACCAGGGCTACTGGCGCGACGTCGGCACGCTGGACGCCTACTACGAGGCCCACATGGACCTGATCGCCGAGCGTCCCGCCTTCAACCTGTACAACCGCAGCTGGCCGATCTACACGCACTCGTACCAGCTCTCGCCGGCCCGCTTCAACGCCGGCGGCATCGCCAGCGAGTCCATCATCAGCGCGGGCTGCCTGGTCCGCGGGCAGGTCACGCGTTCCGTGCTGTCGCCGGGTGTCGTGGTCGACCCGGGGGCCGTGGTGCAGGGCTCGGTGCTGCACGACAACGTGCACATCGGCCGGGGCGCGGTGGTGCGCGGCGCCGTCCTCGACAAGAACGTCGAGGTGCCGCCGGGTGCGACGATCGGCGTCAACCCGGAACGGGACGCCGAGCTGTACACCGTCTCCAAGAGCGGGGTCATCGCCCTCGGGAAGGGGCAGCTGGTCACCTGACGGGGCGCCGCCTGAACCGGACACGGGCCGGCCCGCCGAAACCGGCGCACCGGGCGCTGATCCGTGACGCCTCCCGGGTGACTCCGAGGGGGTGCCCGGCGCCGCAACCTGTGTTGGACTGACCACAGATGCACCATAAGTCCCGCCCCTGTTGCCGGGGTGGGACTTAATCTGTTGTTAACTGTAAGTAGCCTGATCGTACTTGACCGTAATCGGCTGGGGGCGCTTGACTGCTGGCCCACCCGTCGTCGACGCGAGGCAAGCCCTTGACTGCTGACCTGCTCGCTCCACTCGACCTGGCGTTCTGGAACATCGAGTCCGCGGCACACCCGATGCACCTCGGCGCGCTCGGGCTCTTCACGGCCCACTCACCCGCCGCGGGCGCCCACGCGGCGGACCTGCTCGCCGCCCGGGCCGCCGGCGTGCCGGGCCTGCGCATGCGCATCCGCGACGTGTGGCAACCGCTCCCCGCCGCCCTGCGCCGGCCGTTCGCCTTCGGCGGCGCGACACGCGAACCCGACCCGGACTTCGACCCCCTGAACCATGTACGGCTGCACGCCCCGACCGCCGACTTCCACACGGTGGCGGGCCGGCTCATGGAGCGTCCGCTGGAGCGCGGACGGCCACCGTGGGAGGCTCATGTGCTGCCCGGCGAGGACGGCACCTCCTACGCGGTGCTGTTCAAGTTCCACCATGCCCTGGCCGACGGACTGCGGGCGCTGACCCTCGCCGCGGGGATCATGGACCCCATGGACATGCCGGCGCCCCGGCCACGCCCCGCGGAGCCCCCGCGCCCCCTGTTGCCGGACGTGCGCGACCTCCCCGGGCTCCTGCGCGGCGCCCTGTCCGACGTGAGCCGGGCCCTGGACATCGGCGCCTCGGTGGCCCGCTCCTCCCTCGACGTCCGCTCCGCCCCGGCGCTCACCTGCGAGCCGAGCGGCACCCGCCGCACCGCCGGGGTGCTCCTCGACCTCGACGACGTGCACCATGTCCGCAAGACCGTCGGCGGCACCGTCAACGACGTCCTCATCGCCATCGTCGCGGGCGCCCTGCGCCGCTGGCTCGACGAGCGCGGCGACGGCGTCGAGGGCGTCGCGCCCCGCGCCCTGATCCCGGTCTCCAAGCGCCGCCCGCGCACCGCCTACCCGCAGGGCAACCGGCTCTCCGGCTACCTGATACGGCTTCCGGTGGACGACCCGGACCCGCTGGCCCGCCTCGCCGCGGTCCGCACCGCCATGGACCGCAACAAGGACGCCGGCCCCAACCGGGGCGCGGGCGCCGTCGCGCTGCTCGCCGACCACGTCCCGGCGCTCGGCCACCGGTTCGGCGGACCTCTGGTCGGCCAGGCGGCCCGGCTCTGGTTCGACATCCTGGTCACCAGCGTGCCCCTGCCCAGCCTCGGCCTGAAGCTCGGCGGCAACCCGCTCACCGCGGTCTTCCCGTTCGCCCCGCTGGCTCCCGGCCACTCGCTCGCCGTGGCGGTCTCGACGTACCGCGGGAGCGTCCACTACGGCCTCGTGGCCGACGGCAGGGCCGTGCCGGACCTCGACCGGCTGGCCGTGGCCTTCTCGGAGGAGGTGCGGACGCTGGGCACGGCCTGCCGGTCCTGAATCGCGCGGTTTGGCGGGGCGCCCTGGCGCTGAAGTAAAATTCGCCGTTCGAAAGCGGGCGCGACGGGCGCCCCGCGACGGCAGAGCAGGGAACGACAGCGGCGATGACGGTGACAGAGGACGGCCCGCAGGCCATGGACGAGGCGAGCGGGCTCTCGTACGGACCCGGCATCGACCCGGAGCGCCTGGCTGTCTGCCTCAGCGTGCTCGAGGAACTCGACAAGCTGGAGATCGACCATCCGGACGCCATCGCGGTGCGCCGGGCCACCGCGGGTGTCTACCGCACGGTCAAGCAACGCCGCCGCCAGGAGCGCCGGGCCGCCAAGACCGCCCACGACAAGGCGGTCACGGAAGCCACGGCGACCGGCTCCGCCCAGCGCATCGACGACGAGACCGAGGGCCTGCTGCCGTCGTCGAACACCGAGGAAGGCAGGATCGCGGGGATACTCCAGCGCCCGCGCTCCTGCTACACCTGCAAGACCCGGTACGTGGAAGTCGACTACTTCTACCACCAGCTCTGTCCGGACTGCGCCCGCGTGAACCGCGCCAAACGCGACGTCCGCGCCGACCTCACCGGTAAGCGCGCCCTGCTCACCGGCGGCCGCGCCAAGATCGGCATGTACATCGCGCTGCGGCTGCTGCGTGACGGCGCGCACACCACGATCACCACGCGCTTCCCCAAGGACGCCATCCGCCGCTTCAAGGCGATGGACGACTCCGCGGACTGGATCCACCGGCTGGAGGTCGTCGGCATCGACCTGCGCGACCCGGCGCAGGCCGTGGCCCTCGCGGAGCAGGTCGCCGAGGCGGGGCCGCTCGACATCCTCGTCAACAACGCGACCCAGACCGTGCGCCGGCTGCCGTCCGCCTACGCCGCCCTGGTCGAGGGCGAGAGCGCCCCGCTGCCCGCGGGGGAGCTGCCCGCCCACCACGTCATCGGCGCGTTCAACTCCGGCGCGGTCGACGGGCTGGCCGCGCTGCCCCTCGGTACCAGCGGGCTCGATGCCCAGAAGGTCGCGGACCTCGCGCTGGTCGCGGGCAACGCCAGCGTGGCCCGGCACCTGGACGGCACGGCGATCGACGCGGGCGGTCTGGTCCCCGATGTCGTCGAGTCCAACACCTGGGTGCAGACGATCGACCAGATCTCCCCGGTGGAACTGCTGGAGACGCAGCTCTGCAACTACACGTCACCGTTCATCCTGATCAGCGCCTTGCGCCCGGCGATGGCCGCCGCCGCGAAGAAGGCGGCGAGCGGGCGCGCGTACGTCGTGAACGTCTCGGCGATGGAGGGCGTCTTCGGACGCGGCTACAAGGGGGCGGGGCATCCCAACACGAACGCCGCCAAGGCCGCGATGAACATGGTGACGCGGACCAGTGCGCAGGAGATGTTCCAGACCGACGGAATCCTGATGACCTCGGTCGACACGGGGTGGATCACGGACGAGCGGCCGCATTACGACAAGCTCCGGCTCGCCGAGGCCGGGTTCCACGCGCCGCTCGATCTGGTCGACGGGGCGGCTCGGGTCTACGACCCGATCGTGCGTGGCGAAGCGGGAGAGGATCTGTACGGAGTCTTCTTGAAGGACTACGCGCCCGGGAAGTGGTAGGGGCCGCGAGCCGTCAGGTGCTGCGCGGTGCCGCTCGTGCACCGCGTACGCCTCGGGGCCTTTGGCTGACGGCCTGTCATGAGATCGCATGGGGATGATTCGCCGCCGCACGGCTCAAAAGCGCCGCTCCGGGGGTACGCCGTTCGGGTGATCCACAAAACGCCTGTCACCTGATAAATCGGTGCGGAAACCCGAGTTGAACACCGAATGACGCGTGATTGTTACCGCTCGTTTTCAGCCCCATCGAGCGGGTGCCCGCTCATTTGGTTAATCTGGGGCGGACGGACAGCAGTACGGGACCCACACCCACGGTCCGTCATGGGACGAGCCGGTTCACCACTGTCTGCGCTCCCGCGAGTAACCGGCGCCACCGCGTCCGAACTGCATGAGGTACCAGACCCGAGCGGGCGTCAGGCGCAGCAGGCCGGCGCACACGTCCCGAGGGTGACCGACACATAAGGAGTGCGCGGTGACACCGGAGAAGACGAAGAGCGAGCAACGCCCCAAGGAACGTTCCGAGCGCAAGGGCCGGCGGTCCGACGAGCTCGGCAGCCTTGACGTGTGGGCCCGCTCGGCCCCCATCCGCCTCGCCGGCTACGAGGAGGACCTCGCCGAGCCGCACATCCTGCCCAGCGTCGACTGACCGGGCGGACCCCTCCGCGATCACCGGGCGCATGGGCGTGCCAGACTCGCATTCATGCTGATCAGGAAAGCGACGGCGGACGACTGGCCGCGCATATGGCCGTTCTGGCGCCGCATCGTCGCCGCGGGCGAGACCTACGCATGGGACCCGGGCACCTCCGAGGAGGAGGCCCGGGTCCTGTGGATGAATCCGGCGAAACGCGTCTACGTCGTCGAGGACGACAGCGGCACCGTCGTCGCCTCCGCCTACCTCACCCCCAATTACGGCGGCCCGGCCGCCCGCATCGCCAACGCCGGATTCATGGTCGACCCCGACCAGGGCGGCCGTGGCTACGGCCGCGCCCTCGCCGAACACCTCCTGACCGAGGCCAGGGCCGCCGGCTACCGGGGCATGGTGTTCAACGCCGTCGTCGAGACCAATCCGGCCGTGCGGCTGTGGACCTCCCTGGGCTTCACGATCCTCGGTACCGTGCCCGACGCGTTCGAGCACCCCCGGCGCGGACTCGTGGGGCTGCACATCATGTATCGGGCGCTCTGAAACATCCGGGTGGTCGCCGGAACGGTTCCCCGGCTGCCGTCAGGGGCGGACGTACGGCCTTGTCATGATCTCCATGTTGTGCCCGTCCGGGTCGTCGAAGTAGGCGCCGCGTCCGCCGAAGAGGTCGTTGACCCTGCCGGGTTCGGTGTGGCTCGGGTCGGCGTAGTACGTGACGCCGAGTGCCTCCAGCCGGGCGATCATGGTGTCGAACTGCTCCTCGGGCACGAGGAACGCATAGTGCTGCGACTGGACCGGCTCGTCGTTCTTCTCGTAGTAGTCCAGGGTCACGCCGTTGCCGAGGTCGACCGGCAGGAACGGGCCGAACGGGGCGCCGACCTCCAGTCCCAGGACGGCCGCCAGGAACTCCGCCGACAGTTGGCGGTCAGAGGCGTAGACGACGGTGTGGTTGAGGTGGGCGACGGTGGCCGGCAGTTCGGGGGTGTGCGGTGCGTGGGACATGAGTGTGCATCGTCTCCGGTGTCGGGATCCGTGATGAAGCGCCGAAGTGGCGCATGAGGATGAGGGCACGGAGACGGAAAGGCGGGGCTCGCGCCCTCTCCGGCTCTCGGCGGGGCCCGGGCGGGGCCGCCCCCGCCGCGCTCACACCGAGGCCGGGCGCCTCACTCGTGCATGGCCTACGGCCGACCCGGCAGTCACCCGGCCGACCCTAGTTCATCGGCGCCGTACGGGGCCACGGTTTTCTTTCCTGCAACTGCTCGGCCAGCGCCAGGAGTTGCGGCTCCGATCCGGGGCGTCCCACCAGTTGCACGGCACAGGGAGCACCGGAGGGGAGAGTTCCGCAGGGGACCGACATGGCGGGCCAGCCGGTGAGGTTCCACGGGGGCGTCAGGGGCGAGTGGTTCGTGTTCGCCAGCAGATTGCTCAGCCAGCCCCGCTCGTGCCACGGTCCCGCCTTCGGGGACCGGCGGGCCAGTGCGGGCGTGAGCATCACGTCGTACTCGGCGAAGAACGGAGCCAGCCGTCGGCGCAGTTGCTCCCGGCTCGCCGCGGAACGCACGGTGCCGATGAAGGGCCGGCCGAGCCTCGCGTGCACCCGGGTGCGCCGGGCCAGCAGACGGGAATCGAGGCGCTGGGCGTCCGCGGCGGTGCCCGCCGTCCAGTGAGTAAGTGAGGTCAGGGCGAGCGACATCGGATAGGGCGGGTCGGCGCGCCGGACCTGATGGCCCGCCTTCATCAGCACCCCGGCCGCCTCCCGGGTGGCCGCCGCGTACGGCCGGCTGATGGTGACCCCGGCCAGCGGGCTGCGCAGCGACACGGCCACTCTGAGGGCGCCGGGTTCGGCGCGCGGGGCGGGCTCGTCGCCCGCGAGGACGGAGAGCATCAGCCGGGCGTCCTCGACGGTGGTGGCGAGCGGCCCGTTCTCCGACATGCCGAACCAGTCGCTGTCACCGGCACCCGTCGGGACGACCCCCTGACCCGGTTTGATGGTGACCAGGCCGCAGTTGGCGGCCGGTATGCGCAGAGAGCCCATGCCGTCGTTGCCGAGGGCGATCGGCACCATTCCGGCGGCGACGGCGGCGGCACTGCCGCCCGACGAACCGCCCGCCGTACGGCTCGGGTCCCAGGGATTGCGGGCCGTACCGAACACCCCGTCCGTGGTGGCGAAGACACACAGCTCCGGCACGTTCGTCAGCCCCACGACCACCGCGCCGGCCGCGCGGAGCCGGGCCACCGTCACATGGTCGGCTTCGGCCGGCGTGTCCGGGGTGGCGGCCGAGCCGACACGAGTGGACTCACCGCGCACGGCGAGGTTGTCCTTGACGGCCACGGGCACCCCGGCCAGGGGCAGTTCACTCAGGTCGCCGTTCGCGGCCACCTCGTCCGCCTCGGCCAGGGCCGCCTCGGCGCGCACTGTGCGAAAGGCCCCGACCCGGCCGTCGAGACGCTCGATCCGGTCGAGGTGCTCGGCGACCACCTCGCGAGCGGTGACCCGCTTCTCGCGGACGGCGGCGGATATCTCGGCGGCGGTGCGGCCGGCCCAGGTGGTCACAGAGGCTCCTCGGAGTGCGGAGAGGCACGGGCGTACTGGCGAGTACGTAGGGAGCACTGTGCACCGGAAGCGCGCGGACGTCGAGACCGTCGGCCGTACCGACCGCCGACTTCGAGCCGTACGGTCCCGGGCCTGACGAGTCAGCGCAGGTGGCGTTCGAAGAAGGCCTCGGTGATGTCCATCGAGGCCGCCCACCGCGGCCCGAACGTGTGCCCTTCGCCGGGGACGGTGCGCAGTTCGACGTCCTTGCCCGCCTCCTCGAACGTGGCGGAGACCTCCTGTGACCAGGCGAGGGGGCAGGTGTCGTCGGCGGTGCCGTGCTGGATCAGCAGGGGCTCGGTCACGCGGTCGGCATAGGTGAGAGGTGAGACGCCGCGCCAGAAGGCCGGGTTCTCCTCGGGAGTGCCGTGCTTCTCCTCGATCTCGGCCACGGTCGGATCGCCGTCCGGCCGCTGGAAGTGGTCGATGTTCTCCTGCGGCCGTGCGCTCACCGGTGCGTACGCGACCGCCGCGTCGAACAGGCCGGGCGCCACGACCAGCGTGTTGTACACGACCCCGCCGCCCATCGACCGGCCGAACAGGCCGATCCGGTCGCCGTCGATCTCCGGGTGCCCGGAGCCGCGCAGGGCGAGGGCGGCGCCGATGACGTCCTCGGTGTAGCCGAGGCGCAGGTTCACGTCGTTGTCGGGGTCGTCGTCGGAGCGGGCGTGATTGCGGTAGTCGGTGTGCAGGACGACGTAGCCGGCGCGGGCCAGGCGGTCCTGTTCGCGGGGCATGCCCTGGCCGCTGGAGTAGACGTCCGGGTCGATGTAGCCGTGGGCCAGCACGAGCGCCGGGAAGGGACCCTCGCCCTCCGGGATGTTCATGATTCCCGAGATCGTCAGACCGGCCGCCTCGTACGTGACGGCGTAGCGGGTGTAGGCGGAGTTCCGGTCGAGCACCGCTCCGAGGCGCAGGCCGGAGCCGGTGTGCTCGCGCCGCATCAGAGCCGGCAGGGAGACCGGGTCGGCCGGGGAGGGGGAGGGGGAGACACGCGGGTTCCCGGTGGTGACCCGGGGCGACACCGAAGTGCCCGCTGGCGCACCCGCTTCCCCGCCGCTGGTGCAGCCGACGGCGAAGGCCAGCAGCAATCCGGCGGCAGCGCAGGCGGTACCCCGTAGCCGCATATGGACCATTGTCGCCCTGCCGGTGGACGAGGGGCAGCCCCGCGCCGCGCGGCGGGACCGTGACGCAGACGCACGTCACATTCCTCCTCCAGCAGCTCGCGGGCGACTGCCGGCCCGGCCCGGTTCAAGTAGCCCGTTTCACCGCCCGCAGGAGGTCGAAGGGGACGCCACGCCACAGCGCGCGTACGTCGGAGGTGGCGTCGTCGGCCAGGTGGTCGTGCGGCACGGCCCAGACCCGCACCGGTGTGGCGTCGGCGGTGACCGGGGCCCAGCCCGGGTCACCGCGGGCGGCGAAGCCGGTCCAGGCGCCGAGCATGCGCCGGGACAGCGCTCGGTCCTGTTCGTCGGGGGCGCCTCCGATGAGGAAGGCGGCACCGTCCGCGTCCAGGTTGCCGAAGGTGAACGGGATGTCGGCGGTGTGCCAGGGCCTGGCCTCGCCGCCCGGAGTGATCCGCCTGCGGGCGAAACGGGAGAGATACGCCCGGCCGCCGGCTCGCGCGTGCTGTTCGGCGAGCCGACTGCCGTACTCGCCGAACTGAGCGTCGCCGAAGAGCGCGAGGTAGCGGTCGAGCACCGGAGCGCCCGGCATCAGCGCACGGTATCCGTCGAGCAGCCGGGCGGGGACCCGGAGGGCCTCGGCGAACTCCGCCAGTTCCCGCTCCGAGGCGACCTCCCGCACGCACGCGACCTCGTGCAGGAACCAGTACTCCTCCAGCGCGTGGCACACCAGCAGGTCGACGTCGCGGGAGGTGCCGGCAGCCAGGGCCGAGAGGGGATCCACGGGCAGCACGTCGCCGTCGACCACGGGCTGGAAAACGACCGGGTCGTAGGCCTGGAGCGCCGTCACGGGCTCGTCGCCGCACTGTCCGGCGATCTTGTCGGAAGCGGCCACCAGCTCCTGCGGCGCGGCGGAGAGCAGGCCGGCTCCGGTCGGGTCCACGCCCGCCTCGGCCGCGATCCCGGCTGTGATCGCCGCGGCGACCTCGACGGTGAAGAAGGCGTGCGGAACGCTGTGGGCGATGGCCCTGCGGAACAGTCCTCGCGCCTGTTCCATGGCCATCAGGCACACCACCGATCCCGCGCCGGCGGAGTGTCCGGCGACCGTGACGTTCCCGGGATCGCCGCCGAACACCGCGATGTTCTCCCGGACCCAGCGCAGCGCGGCCGTCTGGTCGAGCAGTCCCCGGTTGCCGGGGAACCCCGGCACATGGCCGAAGCCCTCGAAGCCGACCCGGTAGTTGCAGCTGACCACGACCACCCCGGCGCTGGCGAGCGCCGTGCCGTCGAAGCAGGGCTCGGCTGAGGAGCCGAAGGTGTACGCGCCGCCGTGGATCCAGAACAGCACCGGCAGCGGCCCGCCGGCCCGCCGCGGTGCCCACACGTTGAGGGTGAGCACGTCCTCGTCCCCGGGACGCCACACCGGTGCACCGGGTAGTTCCGCCGACTGCGGCGCGATGGGCCCGAAGCTCGTGCAGTCACGTGGTGCGCTCCAGCCGTGCACGGGCTGCGGCTCGCGGAAACGGCCGGGGCCGAAGGGTGCGGCGGCGTACGGGACACCGAGAACGGCGACGACACCGCCGGCCTGCCGCCGACCGCGCACCGGGCCGCTCGTCGTCCGGAACCCCACGCCTGCCCACGACTCGTCCCCCATGCGCCGGAAGCCTTCCACAGCCTCCCGCGGTGTCGCCAACGACTTCTCGGCCCCTTAGGGGTCCTCAGGGCCCGAGCTGCGTTCGCAGCCACTCCTCCACTTCGCCCACGTGCGCTGCCGCCGCCGCGCGGGCCGCCTCCGGGTCGTGGGCGGCCAGGGCGCGGTGGATCGCGGCGTGTTCGCGGCGGGTGCGGGCGAAGGCGCCCTCCTCCTGGAAGCCGCGCCAGACGCGGGCCCGGAACGTCCGCGACGACAGGCCCTCCAGGATCGCGGCCATCGTCTCGTTGCCCGCAGCCGCCGCGATCTCGCGGTGGAAGGCCAGGTCGTGGGCGAGGATCTCCTCCGGATCGTCCGTGGTGTTCATGGCCGTCAGGTGCTTCTCGACCTCGGCCAGCTGGTCCTCGGTGATCCGGGCGGCAGCCAGGGCTGTCGCCGTCGACTCCAGGATCCGCCGTACCTCCAGCAGCTCCACCAGGCGCGGACCGCGCGACAGGTCCGCGACGACGCCGAACGTCTCCAGCAGGTCGCCGGCCTCCAGCCGCGTCACGTAGATGCCCGACCCGTGCCGGGCCTCCAGCACGCCCAGCACGGTGAGCGCGCGGATCGCCTCCCGCATCGAGCTGCGGGAGATGCCGAGCTGGGCGGCCAGGTCCCGCTCGGTCGGCAGCCGCTGGCCCGGCTCCAGACGGCCCTCGGCGATCATCGCCTTGATCCGCTCGATGGCGCGCTGCGTCACGGTGCCCTTCTGCGGGGCTGTCTCGTCGTCCACGCCATTCCTCCGATCATGCGCTCCGGCGCAGTCTAACGAGCAGAGTGGTCGGACCACTAGGAGCAAGAAACACGGAAATGTGGCGTCGCAGGGTGTTCACCGGCGTGAGTGGTCTGATAAGTATGCGAGGGATCGCCCCGGTCGCCACGGGCCGCGCCCAGGACTGACGCCCCATCTCCCGGAACCGAACCGAAAGGCCCTCCGTGCCCCCGACGCCCGCCCGCATCACCGCGGTCGACACCCACGACATCCGCTTCCCCACCTCGCGCGAGCTCGACGGCTCCGACGCGATGAACCCGGACCCCGACTATTCGGCGGCCTACCTCGTCCTGCGCACGGACGCGGCCGACGGGCACGAGGGGCACGGATTCGCCTTCACCATCGGGCGGGGCAACGAGGTGCAGGTCGCCGCGATCGAGGCGCTGCGCGGACACCTGCTCGGCCGCTCCGCCGACGAACTGTGCGCCGACCCGTCCACCCTGAACCGCGACCTGATCGGCGACAGCCAACTGCGCTGGCTCGGCCCCGAGAAGGGCGTGATGCACATGGCGATCGGCGCGGTCGTCAACGCCGTCTGGGACCTGGCCGCCAAGCGCGCCGGACTGCCGCTGTGGCGGCTGCTCGCCGAGGCCGATCCCGAGTGGCTGGTGCGCCAGATCGACTTCCGCTACCTCACGGACGCCCTCACCCCCGAGGAGGCCCTGGCCCTCCTGCGGCGCGGCAGGCAGGGCGCCGAGGAACGCACCGCCCGGCTCCTGGAGCGCGGCTACCCCGCCTACACCACCTCGCCCGGCTGGCTCGGCTACGACGACGACAAGCTCACCCGGCTGGCGACGCTGGCCGTCGCCGACGGCTTCCGGCAGATCAAGCTCAAGGTCGGAGCCGACCTCGACGACGACATCCGCCGCTGCCGCGTGGCCCGTTCGGTCATCGGCCCGGACATCCGCATGGCCGTCGACGCCAACCAGCGCTGGGACGTCGACGAGGCGATCCGCTGGACCCATGCCCTCGCCGAGTTCGACCCGTACTGGATCGAGGAACCGACCAGCCCCGACGACATCCTCGGGCACGCGGCGATCCGCCGGGCCGTCGCCCCCGTGAAGGTCGCCACAGGCGAGCACGTGCACAACCGGATCGTCTTCAAACAACTCCTCCAGGCCGGTGCGCTCGACGTCGTCCAGATCGACGCGGCCCGCGTCGGCGGCGTCCCCGAGAACCTCGCCGTCCTGCTGCTCGCGGCCAAGTTCGGCGTGCCCGTCTGCCCGCACGCGGGCGGCGTCGGCCTGTGCGAACTCGTCCAGCACCTGTCGATGTTCGACTACGTGGCGCTCACCGGCACCACCGAGGACCGGGTCATCGAATACGTCGATCATCTGCACGACCACTTCCTCGACCCGGTGGTGATCCGCGAAGGTCGTTACACGGCACCCACCGCGCCGGGCTTCTCGGCCGCCATGCGGCCCGAGTCGCTGGCGCGCTACACCTACCCGGGCGGCGAGTTCTGGGCCGCCGATCTCGACGAGCGGAAGAAGGGTCAGGCCGCATGAGCGACTTCGAGGGCATCAAAGCCCTGGTGACGGGCGGCGCCTCCGGCATCGGCCGGGCCACCGCCGACCTCCTGGCCGAGCGCGGCGCCCAGGTCGCCGTCCTCGACCTGGACCCGTCGGCCGTCGACGAGCCGCTGCTCGCCTACCGCGCGGACGTCACCGACGACGGGTCCGTGCGCCAGGCGGTCACGGCCGCGGTCACCGACCTCGGCGGGCTGGACGTCCTGGTCAACAACGCGGGGACAGGCGCCCAGGGCACCATCGAGGACAACCCCGACGACGAGTGGCACCGCGTCTACGACGTCAACGTCGTCGGCATCGTCCGCACCACCCGCGCGTGCCTGCCCCACCTGCGCGCCTCCGCGCACGCGGCGATCGTCAACACCTGCTCCATCGCCGCCACCGCCGGTCTGCCGCAGCGCGCCCTGTACAGCGCCACCAAGGGCGCCGTCCACTCCCTCACCCTCGCCATGGCCGCCGACCACGTCCGCGAAGGCATCCGCGTCACCTGCGTCAACCCGGGCACCGTCGACACCCCCTGGGTCGGCCGCCTCCTCGACGCGGCACCCGACCCGGTCGCCGAACGCGCCGCCCTGGAGGCCCGCCAGCCCACCGGCCGCCTGGTCGGCGCCGCCGAGGTCGCGGGCGCCATCGCCTACCTCGCCAGCCCCCTGTCCGGCGCCACCACGGGCACCTCGCTCGCCGTCGACGGCGGCATGCAGGGCCTGCGGCTGCGCCCGGCGGCCCGGTGAACCGCCTCGGCCGCAGCGCCGTCGAGGTCAGTGCCCTGTCCTTCGGCGCCGCCGCGATCGGCAACCTGTACACGGAGGTCGGCGAGGCCCAGGCACGCGAGGCCGTGGAGGCGGCGTGGCAGCGGGGCATCCGCTACTTCGACACCGCCCCGCACTACGGCCTGGGCCTGTCCGAACGCCGCCTCGGCGCCGCCCTGCGCGAGCACCCCCGCGACCGGTACACCGTCTCCACCAAGGTGGGCCGGCGGCTGGAGCCCACGGACGGCACCGGCGACGACCTCGCGGGCGGCTTCGCGGTGCCCGCCACCCACCGCCGCGTGTGGGACTTCAGCGCCGACGGCATCCGCCGCACCCTGGAGGCCAGCCTCGAACGGCTCGGCCTCGACCGCGTCGACGTCGTCTACCTCCACGACCCGGACGAGCACGCAGAGTGGGCCTTCCGCGAGGGCTACCCGGCGCTGGAGAAGCTCCGCTCGGAGGGCGTGGTCGGGGCGATCGGCGCCGGGATGAACCAGGCGGAGATGCTCACCCGCTTCGTCCGCGACACCGACGTCGACGTGGTGCTGTGCGCCGGCCGCTACACCCTGCTCGACCAGAGCGCCCTCACCGGTCTGCTGCCCGCCGCCCACGAGCGCGGCACGTCCGTCGTCATCGGCGGCGCCTTCAACTCCGGTCTGCTGGCGAACCCCAAGCCCGGCGCCACCTACAACTACACGGCCGCGCCCTCCGAGCTGGTCGAGCGGGCCCTGCGGCTGAAGTCCGTCGCCCACCGCCACGGCACCACCCTGCGCGCCGCCGCCCTGGCCTTCTGCGCGGCCCACCCGGCCGTCGCCAGTGTCCTCGTCGGCGCCCGCTCGGCACACGAGGTCCGCGACTGCGCCCACCAGTTCGCCGCCCGCGTGCCCGACGCGTTCTGGCAGGAGCTGCGCGCGAGGAACCTGCTGCCCGCCGACGCCCCCGTCCCCGCCGAGGCGACGTCCGAGGAGCCGTCATGAGAGTCGCCCTGCACACCAAGGTCCGCCCCGACCGCGTCACCGAGTACGAGGCCGCCCACCGCGAGGTCCCCGGGGAACTCACCGACGCCATCCGCGCCGCCGGCGCCACCTCCTGGACGATCTGGCGCAGTGGCACCGACCTGTTCCACGTCCTGGAGTGCGAGGACTACGCCCGGCTCCTCGCCGAACTGGAGAAGCTGCCGGTCAACGTCGCCTGGCAGGCCCGCATGGCGGAACTGCTCGACGTCGTGCACGACTACTCCGGCGAGGGCGCGGACGCCGGCCTGCCCGTTGTCTGGGAGCTGCCGTCATGACCGTGGTCGACGCCCACCACCACGTGTGGGACCTGTCCGTACGGGACCAGGACTGGATCAGCGGCCCCGAACTGAAGCCGCTGCGCCGCGACTTCACCATCGAGGACCTCGAACCCGAGGCGGGAGCCGCCGGAGTCGGCCGCACGGTGCTCGTCCAGACGGTCACCGTGGCCGAGGAAACCCCGGAGTTCCTGGCCCTGGCCGCCACGCACGACCTGGTCGCGGGCGTCGTCGGCTGGACCGACCTCACCCGCCCCGGCGTCGTCGACGAACTGGCCCGGCTGCGGGAACTCCCCGGCGGGCAGTACCTCAAGGGCATCCGCCACCAGGTCCAGGGCGAACCCGACCCCGAGTGGCTGCTCCGCCCGGACGTGCGCCGGGGACTGGCCGCCGTCGCCGACGCCGGACTGGTCTACGACCTCGTCGTGCTGCCGCACCAGCTCCCGGCCTGCGTGCGGGCCGCCGCCGCCCTGCCCGGCCTCACCTTCGTCCTCGACCACCTGGGCAAACCGCCCGTCGCCTCCGGGGAGCTGGAACCCTGGGCGTCGGACCTGCGCGCCCTCGCCGCCCTGCCCAACACGGTCGGCAAGCTGTCCGGCCTGGTCACCGAGGCCGATCTCGCCTCCTGGACCGTGGCGGACCTCCGCCCGTACATCGATGTCGCGCTGGCGGCCTTCGGGCCCGACCGTCTGATGTACGGCTCGGACTGGCCGGTCTGCACCCTCGCGGCCTCCTACGGTGACACCCTCGACCTCACACGCGACCTGACCTCCCCGCACGAGCACGAGCGGATCCTCACCACCACCGCGACCCGCGTCTACGACCTCTGAACGCTCTCCGCCAGCCGCGTCGGCGGCAGGTACTCCCGTACGTACGTCCGCTCCCAGCACGCGCCCGTCTCCCGCAGCTCGCGCCAGGTCGTATAGCGGTAGCGGAACAGGCGGGCGCGCACGTACCGCGGGGGCTCGTCCGGCGGGAACGGCGAGCGGCGCAGCAGTTTCAGGGTGTCCCGGTCGTTCTCCAGCAGCCGCTCCACGAGCGCCCCGAACCATGACCCGGCGTACGCGGGGGAGAGGGCCGCGAACCACATCAGCCAGTCGAGGCGCAGGTGGTACGGAGCGAACTGGCGCGGCCAGTGCCGCGGATCCCCCGGCTTGCCCCGGAACTCGTACTCCCGCCAGTCCGAGTCCTCGCGCGGCTGCTCGTCCGCGGTGCCCTCGACCACCACCTCGTACCGGACCCGGCTCACGCTGCCGAACGCCCCGTAGGTGTTGACCAGGTGGAGCGGGTCGAAGGAGCGGTTCATCACCTGGCGTCGGGACAGCATGTTGCGCACCGGCTGGTAGCTGAGGCCCACCAGCAGCGTGGCCACGGCGAGCACCATGACCGCGTACCACAGCGGCGCGTCGGGAACGTCCGGCGCATCGGACGGGAACCGCACCGCCGACAGCGCCAGCACGATCGTGATCCAGTTCAGCCAGGCGAAGTTGCCCGACAGCACCAGCCACAGCTGGGTCGCGATCATCAGCGCGGCCGCGGCCGTCGCGACCGGCTGCGGGGCGAACAGCAGGAACGGCACGACGAGTTGGGTGAGGTGATTGGCGGCCACCTCGACACGGTGCAGGGGCCCGGGCAGATGGTGGAAGAACCAGCTCAGCGGCCCCGGCATCGGCTGGGTCTCGTGGTGATGTTCCAGGCACGTCAGCTTCCGCCAGCACTCGTCGCCGCGCATCTTGATCAGTCCCGCGCCGAACTCCACCCGGAACAGGATCCACCGCAGCAGGAACAGCACGACGACCGGCGGCGCCACCTCGTCGTTGCCGAGGAACACGGCGAGGAAGCCGACCTCCAGCAACAGCGACTCCCAGCCGAACGAGTACCAGGTCTGGCCGACGTTGACGACCGACAGGTACAGGACCCACGGCACCAGCCACAGCAGCATGCCGCCCCACAGGGGCAGCAGCGAGTCCAGCCCCGCCAGCAGCGCCGCCGACACCGCGCAGCCCGACCAGGCGCAGACCGCGAAGAAACGGTCCGAGTAGTGCAGCTGGAACAGACTCGGCGCCCGTTTGAACGGCACCCGCTCGACGAAACGCGGCACCGGCAGCATGCCGCGCCGCCCGATCAGCGCACGGAACTGGAGCGCCGCCGTCAGGAACGCGATCAGGTACAGGGCGGCCAGCGCCCGCTGGAAGACCAGCCGGGTCAGCCAGTAGTCGGATGCGGTGAACCAGTCCACGGCCGTGCGCTCCTCCCGATGCGGCGCCGGACCTCAGTGTCACGCTCCGTGTACCACCGCTCCGGTCGCGTAAGCCGAGTGAGTGAAGCGGACACGGGCATCCCCAGCGGCACCACGGACGTCTTGACCAACCAGAGGGGCCGCTCCCGCCGAGCGGCCCGTAGACTCGACGGGACCGGTCGAAGAAACGGACGAACCCTGGCAAGGTGGGCCCATGGCTGATCGGGGAGCTAGCGCCCTGTCACCCCCGGACGACTGGCCCGCCCACCCGGACCCCGTCCTCGCGCTCAACCGGATGGGCAGTTTCGACTGGGATCTGGACACCGGCCTGATGCACATGGACGCCCAGGCCCACCACATCCTCGACGTACGCCCCGACGAGTACGACGGACGCCCCGAGACCCTCGCCGAGCGCGTCCCGCCCGACGAGGCCCGGCGCCTGGACACCGCGGTCTCCCAGGCCCTGAAGGACGGCAGCGAGAACTACGGCGCCTACTTCCGGCTCCGCCGCCGTGACGGCACCCTGCGCTGGACCCACACCCAGGGCTACATCCGGCGCGACGACACCGGACGGCCCCGCCGGATCATCGGTATCGTCCGGGACGCCACCCAGGAACTCGTCGAGAGCGACGCCCGCCTCGACCAGACAGCCCAGGACGAGTCCCGCCGGCAGCAGACCAGCGTCGTCGAACTCACCACGGCCGCCCTCGCCCACGCCCGCACCGTCCAGGACGTCATCGACGTCCTCACGGACACCCACGGCGTGACCCACCTGGGCGCCACCAGCCTCGTCGTGGGCCTGGTCGAGGCCGGCCGCATCCGGCTGGTCGCCGAAGGACCCGTGGGCAGCTTCGTGCCCGGCACCCGGGTCACCCGGATCGACGAGCCCTACCCGATGAGCGAGGCGGTACGGACCCTCGGGCCCTGCTTCATCGAGTCGCCGGAGGAGTTCGCCGAGCGCTACCCGGCCCTGTGGCCCCACCTCACCGGTCCGAACATCACGTCGGCCGCCTATCTGCCGCTCATCGTACAGGCACGGCCCATCGGCGCGATGGGCCTGCTCTACAGCGACCGGCGCGGCTTCACCTCCGAGGAGCGCGACATCCTCGTCGCCCTCGGCAGCAGCATCGCGCAGAGCCTGCAGCGGGCCATGTTCTACGAACAGGAGATGGACCTCGCGCAGGGCCTCCAGCAGGCCATGCTGCCCCGCACCATCCCCAGCGTGCCCGGCGCCGACGTCGCCGTCCGCTACCGGGCCGCCACCATCGGCGGCTCCGTCGGCCGGGACATCGGCGGCGACTGGTACGACCTGATCCCGCTGCCCGGCGGCCGGGTCGGCGCCGTCATCGGCGACGTCCAGGGCCACGACACGCACGCGGCCGCCGTCATGGGCCAGCTGCGCATCGTGCTGCGCGCCTACGCCGCCGAGGGACACCCCCCGGCCACCGTCATGGCCCGCGCCTCCGTGTTCCTGCACGAACTCGACACCGACCGCTCCGCCACCTGTCTGTACGCGCAGGCCGACCTGACCACCGGCGTGCTCCAGGTGGTCCGGGCCGGGCACATCGACCCGCTCGTGCGCCACACCGACGGCTCCTGCCGCCGCGTCACCGTCCCGGGCGGGCTGCCGCTCGGCCTGTCCGCCGAGTTCGGCCGCCTCGACTACCCGGTGGGCACCATCGAGCTCGACCCCGGCGACACCCTGCTGCTGTGCACCGACGGACTGGTGGAGCAGCCCGGCGCCGACCTCGACGACGGCATGCGCACGCTCACCGCGCTCGTCGCCACCGGCCCCGACGACGTACGGGACCTCGCCGACCGGCTCATCGACGTGGCCGCCGAGCGCGGCGGTGACGACGACGTGGCGCTGCTCCTGCTGCGCCGGGCCGCCCCGGACGGCCCGCACCCCGGCCGCCGGCTCCAGTGGCTCGTGGCCCCCGGCGACCCGGCCGCCCTGGCCGAGGCCCGGCACATGATCCGCATGACGGTCGGCGCCTGGGGCGCCCGGGACCGTGCCGACGAGATCGAACTGGTCGCCGACGAGCTGATCACCAACGCCCTGATGCACACCGAGGGCTCCGCGATCGTCACCCTGCGGGCACTCACCGGCTCCGAGCGCCGGCTGCGCGTCGAGGTCGAGGACACTTCCAGCGCCCTGCCGCGCCGCCGCGAGGCGGGCGAGTCGGGCGTCTCCGGGCGGGGACTGCTCCTGGTCGAGCTGCTCACCGACGTATGGGGCGTGGAGGCCCGGGGCGGCGGCAAGGCCGTGTGGTGCGAGTTCGTGGTGCCCGGCCGCCCGTGACAGCGCGTGGCACTCTGGACCTATGCCGGAACTCCCCGAGGTCGAGGCGCTCAAGGACTTCCTGACCGAGCACCTCGTCGGCCACGAGATCGTACGGGTGCTTCCCGTCGCGATCAGCGTCCTGAAGACGTTCGACCCGCCCCTGTCCGCCGTCGAGGGGCACGAGGTCGCCGCCGTACGCCGGTACGGCAAGTTCCTCGACATCGCCACCGCGGACGGCCCGCACCTCGTGACCCACCTGGCCCGCGCGGGCTGGCTGCAGTGGAAGGACCGCCTCCCGGACGGCCCGCCCCGCCCCGGCAAGGGCCCCCTCGCGCTGCGCGTGGCCCTGGAGACCGGCGCCGGCTTCGACCTGACCGAGGCAGGAACCCAGAAGCGGCTCGCGGTGTACGTCGTGGGGGACCCCCAGGAGGTCCCGGGCGTCGCCCGGCTCGGCCCGGACCCGCTGGCCGACGACTTCGGCGAGCGGCGTCTCGCGGAGCTCCTGGCCGGTGAACGGCGGCAGCTCAAGGGCGCGTTGCGCGACCAGAGCCTGATCGCGGGCGTGGGCAACGCCTACAGCGACGAGATCCTGCACGCGGCGAAGATGTCGCCGTTCAAACTCGCCGCGTCCCTGAGCGACGAGGAGACGGCACGGCTGTACGCGGCCCTGCGCGACACCCTCACCGAGGCGGTCGAACGCTCACGGGGCGTGGCGGCCGGCCGGCTCAAGGCCGAGAAGAAGAGCGGCCTGCGGGTGCACGGCCGCACCGGTGAACCCTGCCCGGTGTGCGGGGACACCATCCGCGAAGTGTCCTTCAGCGACTCCTCGCTCCAGTACTGCCCGACCTGCCAGACGGGCGGCAAGCCGCTGGCGGACCGCAGGATGTCCCGGCTGCTGAAGTAGTCACCAGTGTGCGCTGCCCACCAGGTAGGCGATGCCCATGAGGACGGCCAGAACCAGCACCGGGATCGCCACGCCCTTCGCGACCGAGGTCAGGGTCCGCGTGCCGCTCGCCGCCCGCGGGGAGTAGCGTTCCCGCCGTCTTCCCAGGTCGTGCCGGGCGAAGGCGCCGACGACCAGCGCCAGCGCGGCGGTGATCAGGGACACGGTGAGCGGCGCGAGCGCTCCCTGTTCGCGGATCTTGTCCTCGATGCTGCCGCCCACCCCTTGGTCGGACCGTTCCGCGATGGCCACCGCTGCCGCCCGGACGGCCATGACGAGCGTGACGACCGCGCCCACGGCGAGGGCGAGGGCGGCGCCGGCGAGGGCGGGTGCGAGGCGGGGGCGGTTCGCGTCCCGGGGCGGTGCCGTGCTCGTCCTCGGCGGTGGCGAGGCCGGGGGTTCGGGCTCACGGCTCGGCGGCGCCGCGGTCGGCGGCTTACGCGCGGGAGAAGGGGAAGACGGAGGCTCGTGCGCGAGATGCCGGGCGGGCGGAGGCTTGTGCGAGTGAGGCGGGGACGGTGGGGACGGCGGGGACTCGATGATCGCTGTTTCCCGGTCGTGCACACCCTGCCCGGGCTCACGCTGTCGTGGCGTGGTACCGGGCGGGGTCTCGGAGGCGGGACCCGTGGGAGGAGCGGGCTCGTGCGCCGGGCCCACCACCGCCTCGACGTGGATCACCGCCTCGTCGGCCACGCCCTTCAGCGCGATGTCTCCGGAGAGATGTCCCTCGGCGGCCGTGTCGACGCGGACCTTGAGACCGTCCGCGGTCGGGTCGACGCGCAGCCACGGCTCCGTGGGCTGGGCCACGCAGTGCCCGGCCAGTGGCGGGCCGTTCATGGTCACGGTCTGCTCCTGACAGGGGGAGCCCTTCGGCACCAGACCGAAGTCGAGGCGGTCCGGGGACGGCGCCAGCCGGATCTCGCGCAGGGCGCGGTGGGCCAGAGCGGCGATCTGACGGATGTCGTTGCCCGCGACCTCCACCAGGGCCTGGCGCGCTCCCTCCGCCACGGGCAGACTCTCGTCCCGCAACCGGTTCTCCAGCTCCAGGACGGCACCCTGCCGGGTGAGGACGTTGTCGCTGTCGAGGGCGGCCCGCAACGACGCCGGTGTGGGCACTGCGGCGATCTTGATGCGGCCGCGCCGGCTGTGTGCCAGGCGGAGATCGCCCCGCATCTCCACCGTCTTCTTCGGCGTCTGGTTGGGGTTCTGCTCCCGTACCTGCTCGTAGACGTACTCGTACAGGTCGTCGAAGGAGACCTCGCCGTCGGCGTCGAGGTCGGCCTCGCCGGTGCTCAGGCCTCGGACCACCGCGTGCGTGAACACCGAGGGCCGTGGAGCGGAATTCCCGGCGAGCTCCTCGCCCTCGAAGGCGTACTCCATGGAGTCGGACGCCGTGATGACGGCCCAGCCCCGCCCGCTGACCGGCCTCTCGGTCGTGAAGGACTCGAGGACGTTCACATCCCCCGCGGCGCGCACGGAGGTCGAGCCCCGGGAGAAGGCGCCGCCGTAGCAGCAGTCCAGGAACAGGACGGTACGGCCGGCCTTCGTGCGGGACATGCACCCGCGGACGAACTGGGCGGGAACCGCCGTGGCGTCCAGCAGCCGGGGCTCGGTGTCACTGGCGGCGAAGTAGAGCTCGCCCGACTCGCTCTTGAGACCGTGGCAGGAGAAGTGCAGCAGGAGGGTGTCGTCGCGACGGCGGTCGTTGAAGAAGCGCTGGATGTGCCTGCGCATGGTGTCGGCCGACGCGTTGCTCACCACCTCCACCTCGAAGTCGCCGATCTGCGCGTCGTGCAGCACCCCGGCGAGCGCCGTGGCGTCCTGGGCGGGCGCCTTGAGCTTCCTGAGCCCCTGGTCGGCGTAGCGGTCATTGGCGATGATCAGTGCGTGTCTGGAGTCGGTCATGGCGGGGCTCCGGCCGTGGAATGGCGTTGGACGAAGGCTCTGAACGCCTCCTCGACCTGCTCGTCGGTCGCCTTGGAGACCTCCAGGACGTCGCCGTCCATCTCCAGGTGCAGCGAGGGGCGGGCGTCACGGCACCGGCCCAGCCATGACCGGACCGCGGTCACCACCTGGTTCAGGGCGGTCGCCGAGCTGCCCAGGGCCACCAGCAGCGCGCCGATCTGCGTCACGTCCACGGCTCGCGCACCGGGGGGAACCTCCCCGGCGGGAACCGCGCTGACGTCGTCCACCTCGATGTCGAGAAGTTCATCACGCAAATAGCCGGTCAGTTCCGCCACGCGTTCGGCGTCCGCTTCCTCCTCGGAGAGGAGGATCATCAAGTGTCCGTCCACCGGCTCAGCCCCTTCGCTCGTGGTCTCAGGGGCGGCGTGAAGCGGACCGTCAGCGGACCAACAGACGCTCCACGTCGGTGTTTTCAGTCTCCGTCCAAGACTGTGCGCTGGCAAATCAGCGCGGGGCTAGCGCGACGGCTCCAGCCTCACCAGGCTCTCGCCGGTCGCCGTGCGGATCTCGTAGCGGACGATCTCGTCGGGGTGCTTGGAGGAACTGGCCATCATCGTGTGGGGCTGGGCGTCGTGCCCCGGCCCTTGCCAGCTCGTGGCGGTCTCCTCGGTGCCGTCGCTACCGACGATGACCAGATGGCAGGCGCGGGGGCCGGCGGAATCCTTCACCTTCAGCTCGACCCGGCTGCCCGAGGCCTCGTCCTCCGTCGTGACCTGCGCCCACACCCCGGTCCGCGCGTCGGTCGCCGCGATCTGCAGGGTCTGCTCACCGCTGCCCTCGGCCATCATCGCGATCCCGGGCACCGACACCGCGAGCACCACCGACGCCGCCATGGCGAACACCAGCCGCCTGCGTCCGGCCCGGCGCCGGGCCGTCACCTCGGTCAGCAGCCGGTCCAGCATCCGCTGCCCGGGCTGTGCCATCGGGTGCACGAACCGTGGTGTCGCCCGCCGGTACAGCATCAACTGCCGTGTCGTGGCGCCGAATTCCGTCACCTCTGCAGCGCACCGAGGGCACTCCATGAGGTGGTCCTCGAAGCGGAAGGCCTCCGCCTCGTCCAGCACGCCGAGCGCGTAGGCGCCGACGTCGCGATGCCTTTCCAGGGACCTCATGCCGAATCCTCGTGCCGTTGGGTGCGGGTGGGGTTACTCCTTGCTCCCACCGGTACGGACCAGGCAGCCGAATCACTCAAGCCGGTGACACAATCGCAACCAAAGGATTCGGAGCGCTCCGGCCCGCGGATTGGTCCCGGGGCGCAGAAATCTAAAAAAGATGGATCGCGAGGTGTCCCAGCGGCAGTCCGAGCTGCCAGGCGGGCGTCCAGACCTTCGGCCCCTCGTCCTCGCCCGCCACCGGAGCACCGCCCGGCACCGCGTTCAGATCGGGCGCGAGCAGCTCCGTCTCCTGGAGCCAGCGCCACGCCTCCTCCGCCAGACCGAGGTCCGGCGCCGGCCGGCCGGACCCGGCGGCCTCGGCGGCGAGCTCGGCCAGCCGGTCGCGCACCCACTCGTGCCACGGCTGGTCGTACGCGGTCAGCGACAGCCAGGTCTCCAGCTGGGTGACCACCCGGATGCCGGACAGCTCCCCGTCCGTGTCGGAGAGGAAGATGGTCAGCGCCAGGGCATCCCGCCCGGCACGGAACTCGAAGGACGTCGGCGGCATCAGATCGCCGGTCCGCAGCAGTTCGTCGGCGATGTACTCGGCGTACAACCACGCCATGGGAACGGTCAGTTCACCGTCGCCGCCGTCCGTGCCCTCGTGACCTCTGTGCAGCATCCCTTCCTGCCTTCCTCCGGTACGTGCGCGTCGCCCGACACCGGGCCCCGGGGCGCTGACGGCCCCATCCGGAACACGGATGAGAACAGCCGATTACTCAACCGGGGTCCTCGGCAAGGCGCTTTACGGAGGCTTGACCCGCCCATTGGTTTCACCGCAGGTCGGCGGCGTAACCCGGTAGCACCCGGCGCAGGGCGCGCAGCGCGTAGTACGCGCGGGACTTCACGGTACCGGGCGGAATCCCGAGGGCTGCCGCGGCTTCCGCCACACTCGCCCCCTGGAAATACACGAGCACCAGGACTTCACGGTGCTCCGGAGTGAGAGTCTTCACAGCCTGGCGGACGTCGAGCATCGCGGCGGCCCGCTCGGCGTGGTCGGACATGACCCGCGCGTTCTCCAGGACGGCGTCGCCGACCTCGGGTGGACGGGCCTGCCGGGCGCGCCGGGCGTCGATCGCGAGCCGCCGTCCGACCGTCATCAGCCAGGGCCGCACCGACTCGAAGCCGTCGGCGCGCAGGGCCTCGGGGTGCTGCCAGGCGCGCACGAGCGTCTCCTGGACCAGGTCCTCCGCGCGCTGCCGGTCGCCGTCGCAGAGCCGGAGCAGGAGCGCGAAGAGGGGCCGGCCGTGCTCCCGCTGCAGTGCGGCGAGCTCGTGCTCGGCGGTCGTCTCGTTGGTGAGAGTGGATCCGGCCGTCATGGCCGTATGCCACCGCAGGGCGCGATGCGGGGACAGGCCACGTACCGGGCTGTGCGACGGACGGTCGATCGCGTCGACGAACGGTTCGACGAACGGTCAGGGCGCCCGGCCATGTGGGTGCCGGACGGACTCATGAGCGTGTCGGAGCCGCATGGGGCGGCGCGGGCCTTCTTTCCTGTTCATGCGTAAATACGACCACAACGCCCACCGTGGGGTGAATGGATGATTGCACGCAGTCGACAGGTGGCCCTGGCCCTGACCGTCCTCCTCACCGCGGGTGCCGCCTGCCAGGCCCGCAGCCACGAACCGCCGGGCCCCGGACGCGAGGCACCGCCCGCGGCCGGACCACGCGGCTTCACACTGGTCGCCTCCGGCGACGTCCTTCCGCACAGCTCGATCACCGACCGGGCCCGCTTCGACGCCGGCGGCACCGGCTACGACTTCCGGCCGATGCTCGCCGGGATCCGCTCCGTCGTCTCCCGCGCCGACGTGGCCCTGTGCCACATGGAGACCGTCTACGGCGCGGACGGCGTCTACACCGGCTACCCCACCTTCAAGTCCCCGCCCGAGGTGGCCGACGCCCTCGCCGCCACCGGCTACGACGGCTGCTCCACCGCCTCCAACCACACCCTCGACGACGGCACCGACGGCATCCGCCGCACCCTGGACGCCCTCGACCGCACGGGCGTACGGCACGCCGGCTCGGCCCGCACGGCGGAGGAGGCGAACGCGGTCACGATGCTCCAGGCGGGCCCGGCCGAGGTCGCGCACCTCGCCTACACCTACGACACCAACGGCTTCCCGCTCCCGGACGGGCAGCCCTGGGCCGTCAATCTCATCGACGAGGCCACGGTCCTCGCGGACGCCAGGGCCGCGCGCCGGGCGGGGGCCGACGTGGTCGTCGTCTCCCTGCACTGGGGCACCGAATGGCAGGACGCGCCCGACGAGCGCCAGCTGACCCTGGCCCGGAGCCTCACCGCCGCCCGCACCGGTGGGCGCCCCGACATCGACCTGATCCTCGGCACCCACGCACACGTCCCGCAGGCCTACGAGAAGGTCAACGGCACGTGGGTGATCTACGGCATGGGCGATCAGATCGCCGGCGAGATGACCAACCACGCGGGCGCCAAGGACCCGCGCGGCAACCAGTCCACCCTCGGCCGATTCACCTTCGCCCCGCCCGCACGGCCGGGCGGCCGCTGGGAGGTCACGAAAGCCGAGTTCGTCCCCCAGCTGTTCGACGTCGACGCCGGCCGGGTCGTGAACCTCAACCGGGCGATCGCCCAGGGCGCCGAGGTCCGGGCCGTCCGGGACCGCATCCGCGACATCGTGCTCAGCCGGGGCGCGGCCGGGGACGGCCTGGTGATGGGGGAGTAGACCGGGGCCGCCGCCCGCTCAGCGCCTCGCCGGCCCCGAGCACCGGTGCCAGGGACCCAGGTCCTCTCAGGGCACCACCGTCACCGGCCACCGCCCCGCCTTCACCAGGCGCACCGCCACCGACCCGACGATCCGGTGGCCCGCCTGCTCCGACGCGCCCACCACCACCGCGTCCGCCTTCAGTTCGTCGGCCGCCCTCACCAGGCCGTTGTACGGGTCGCCGCGGAACGTGTGGAACTCCCAGCGGACTTCGAAGATCCCCCTGAGCCGCTGCGCCGCGTCCCGGATCTGCGCCACCAGGTCCTCGGCGATCTCGTCGGTCGTCCCGGCCACCGGCGCCCCGAGCGCTGCGCCCGCCGCCAGGACCGGCTGCACGTACACCACGGCGAGCAGCGCGTGCTGCCGCCGCGCCAGACCAGCGGCGTAGGCCGCCGCCCGCAGGGAGGAGTCGGAGCCGTCCACCCCGACCACGATCACCTTGGGGCCGTCCGTGCCCCGCTCGAACTGATGGGCGTGCTGTTCCGTCACGCCGCGAGGCTATCGGAAGGCACGGGTCCGCCTGTGGGGCGGGAGGCTCGACGCCTGCCTGGACCTGACGCGCCGTAACCGGACGGCCCCGACGAGCGTGATGGAGCTCATGGCCGCCGAGCTGTGCCACGCCGCACCTCGGCCCGGCGTACGCAAAGCATGGTCAAGTCATGGGGAATCGGGCACCCGAAGGGCGGACAGCGGCCCCGCCACCTCGGAGGGGTCGCCGTCGCTGGCGGCGCTCGGCCTCGCCGGAGGGGACGGGACCGAGCCCGCCGGCCCCCTCGTCGCTGACGCCGTCGAGTACGCCTGACCCGACACCCTGCCGTTCCCCCTGGTGCGCCGCCCCTGACCCGTTCGCGTGGGCCGTGCGGGTGAAAACGTGCCGCCGCACCGGTGTCGCTCAGGTGCGTCGGCCCTCCACCGGGCGACTGATGAGTCATGAAGAAGGATCAGTTGCTCACCCGGCGCCGGGTTTTGATCGCCGGCACCGGCGCCGTGGGAGCGGCCGCCACGGCCGGTGTGCTCACGTTGGCCACCGGAGACGGCCCCGCCGGGTCCGTCACGACCGCGGGCCCGCAGGCCCGCCGCCCGCTCAACTCCTCCGCGTACCGGCTTCAGCCCCTGACCGGGTACGGCCCCCCGCACGCCGCGCCCCGCCGGACCCTGGTCCGCCGCGAACCGCTGCTGCGCGTCTCCGGACGCGGCCGCACCATGGTGCTGACCTTCGACGACGGCCCCGACCCGCGCTACACCCCGGCCGTCCTGGACACCCTGGCCAGGTACGACGTGCGCGCGATGTTCTTCGTGTGCGGCGGGATGGCCGCCGACAACAGGAACCTGCTGGCCCGGATGGCCGACGAGGGCCATGTCGTCGGGAACCACACCTGGTCCCACCCGCTGCTCACCCGCCTCACCCGCCGGCAGATCCGCTCCGAGATGGCCCGCACCTGCGACGTCATCGAGGACGCCTACGGCGAGCGCCCCGAGTGGTTCCGCGCCCCCTACGGCGCCTGGAACCGCGCCACGTTCCAGATCGGTGCCGAACTCGGCATGGAACCGCTCGCCTGGACGGTCGACACCCTTGACTGGACCAGCCCCGGCGCCCGGTCCATCGTCGAACGGGTGGAGAACGGCGCCGCCCCCGGCGTCGTGGTGCTCTCGCACGACGCCGGGGGCGACCGCTCGCAGAGTGTGCGCGCCCTGCGGCGCTATCTGCCCGAACTGCTGGACGCCGGCTACCACGTCACGGTGCCCCGGCGGCACTACGCGTGAAGGTCCTTTCCCTGTGCCCGCCCGGGCACAGGGAAAGGACCTGCCAGCGCACCCCTGAACGACGGGCCTTCGCCCGCCCGGCCGGTGACGCTCAGCGCACCTCGACCATGCGCGCGAAGGTCACGACGTTGCCCGCGTAGCCGGTCTGCTCGGAGAATCCGCCACCACAGGTGATGACCCGCAGTTCCGCCGCGCCCTTGGACCCGTAGACACGGTCCCCGGGAAAGTTGTCCTTCTCGAACACCTCGACGCCGTAGACCTCGAAGACGACGGTCTTTCCGTCCTGTCGGTCGACCTCGACGCGGCTGCCCTTCTTCAGGGCGCCGAGCGCGTAGAACACGGCGGGACCCAGCTGGTTGTCGACATGGCCGACGACGACCGCGGTGCCCTTCTCGCCCGGGGTGACGGCACCGGTGAACCAGCCCGCAAGGTTGGGGTCCTCCGGCGGTGGTGCGCCGACCCAGCCGTCCCCGTCCAGGCCCACGGGAATGATCGGAGCGTCGACCTGGATCGCCGGGATCCTGATCCGGGCCGGGGGCGCGTAGGCCACGGGCCGGACGGCCCCGGCGAAGTCGCCGCCGGGTACGCGGCTGTCCGCCGCGGCCGCCGACGCCGGCTGCGGCGGGCCCTGGTCGAACTCTCCCGAACCATTCCGGATGAGCGCGAGGCCGGTCAGCAGAACAAGCGCTATCACTCCCCACGGGACGCGCTTCTTCCGCCGCGCCTCCTCCGCCTCGGCCAGCTCGGACGCAGACATTCGCCATCCCCTCTCGACGCGGCCGTCGCCGTGCCATTCGCGCATACCAGAACGCTAAGTCCCGCGCGCGGCGGCGGCGACGGGACAGGGGCGAACGGGTGGCCCCCTCGATGTCCGGCGTCCGGTGGCGAGACGAGGTGCGCCATCCGAGTCGCCGCCGTAAGGGAAATTCTGACGGTGCGTGACCTGCGGCGATATCCGATTGCGCGGGTTCCGCGCCGCGTGCTTGATCACCAGGACGGACCAGCCCCGAAATGCGGCCCGGCCAAAGGCGACTGACTGTCTTTCTGGGAGGCGCTTTCTCGCCGATCGACCGGGGACGGGACCCGGGGCGTCTTCCGCGGAGGTTCACATGCCTGACACTCGTGCCCTGGTGGTCGCCGGCGCCGCGGTCGCCGCCCTCGGCCTCTCCGCCCCCGCGGCCGTCGCGTGGGAGTCACCCAGCAACATCGTCGCCCTGCCCAACGTGATCGCCCGCGGCGGCCAGCTGACCATCACGGTCGACGGCTGCCGCAACGGCGGCACGGCTACGTCCAACGCCTTCTCACCGACGAGGCTCACGCCCATCCGTGGCGCCAACGAGACGGCGCGGGGCACCGCCACCATCAACAGCAACGCCCGCCCGGGGCCTTACGACATCATGGTCGTCTGTGACGGCAGGAGGCTGACCAAGCCGCATGCCTTCACCGTCATCGGCGGGGTCCGCGGTGGCATCGGCGGCGGCAGCACCACCGGCGCGACCCCGACCGACATCGCCATCGGCGGCGGTCTCGTGACGGCCGCGGCCATCGGCGGCGGGGTGTTCTGGATGCGCCGCCGCGCCGAGCGGCGCATCTGACCCCGCGGTCCTCCTCGCTCCGCGCGCTCGGCCGCCCTGCACGTGAACGGCCTTCGCCCCGGATCCCTTGACGGATCCGGGGCGAAGGCCGTTCAGCGGCACGGGGTGACGGTCAGGTGACGTCCTCGTCCGTACGGCGGCGTGCCCACCGGTACGCCGTGCCGAGCGAACCGGCGACGAGCACGGCGCCCAGTCCGGTCTCCGTGACGCCGAAGCCGTCGAGGGCGCCGCCCTCACCCGCCCGGACGCCCTTCGACGGGTGGGGGCCATGGTGCGCCGGGTGACGCGGGTGGTGTGCCGGACGGCCGCCGGCGACGATCAGGCGTACGGTTCCGCGCGACTCCTCGCAGAGGAATTCCACGTCGTACACGGCGCCCGGCTCGGCGTCCCAGTCGGTCTCGGCAGTCGCCCACGACTGCCACGGGGCGATGGTGACCACGTCGAAGACCGGTGAGGAGACCACCGCCTCCCCTTGGCACGCGTTGCGGTTCACCCGCAGCGTGATCCGGTCGCCCGGGGCGACGGTGGAGGGCACGACGCTGAAGCCGAAATCGGCCTCTACCGCCGCGTCGGCGTCCGGCACACAGGAGGTGAGGGCGCCGGCGCCCAGTAGTGCGGCCGAAGCGACCCATATCGCGCGCATCGTGACCTCCGGGTCCCCGAGGAGCAGTCGCGGACCGGTTCCGCTCACGTCACACATGCACCTCGATGCCCGAAACGCTAGGAACAGGTGATCGGCGGCGCGATCGCAGTCGCGCGAACGGGGCACGCGTGTGGGCCACCCGGGGGAGCCACCGTTACCGCGGCCGGGGGACGGCGACGGTGTGTCGCCGGCCGGGCTGCCCGGTGCGGGCGCCGTCAGTCGCCGGCGCCCGGGAAGAGGCTGAGGAACGGGTCCGCCGAAGCGGTCACGCCCCTGCCGTAGGGCGAGTCGAAGTCCCAGATCAGGAACAGCAGGAAGGCGATGAGTGCCGAGAACAGACCGGCGAGGACCAGCTCACGCGTCGTTCTGCGGATCTGGAGGGCGAAGATCATCCCGATGGTGACGACGGCCCCGGCGATCAGCCCGAACCACACCACGCCCGGCATGGTCTGCCCGGTCGACTCCGCCCGGGCGATCCGGGCCTGGCTGGCCATGGTCACCTGGTCGAGGAGCGGCTGGTAGGCCTGGGCCTCGAAGTCCGACTTCGGCTGGTAGTCGGTGACGTCCTGGCGCACGCGCTCGAAGAGCTCGCCGCCGCGCTCGGTGACCTCGCTCTTGTCGGCCATGGTGTCCCACTCGGTGGTGACGACGTGGCTCACGTACGTCTGGATGTCGTCCCGGATGCGGTCGCGTACGTCGGCCGGGTAGACCCGCACCCGCTCCGAGATCTCGTGCAGAGCGGTGGCCTCGGCCTGGACGTGGTCCTGGGCGGCGCTGCGTGCCTCCCAGACTCCGGCGATCGCGAGGCCCAGGACGATGGCGTACACCACGCCGATCCACATCGTCATGTACTCGATGACGTCCGGGGTCTCACTGGGGTCCTCGTCGTCGGCCGCTGTGCGGTGCCGCACGAAGGTGATGACGACCACCACGACACACGCGGCCAGCATCGCGAGGGTGAGAACAAGCCATTCCGGCAAGAGGTGCCTCCAGAGCTTCAGAGATCAGCGCGCGCGC
Source organism: Streptomyces sp. NRRL S-455 (assembly GCF_000717875.1). Classification (GTDB taxonomy): domain Bacteria; phylum Actinomycetota; class Actinomycetes; order Streptomycetales; family Streptomycetaceae; genus Streptomyces. The sequence continues at coordinate 58,136 of NZ_JOCT01000026.1, read as the reverse complement.
AGCGCGGCGACGGCGACCACCGCGGGCACCGTGACGAGCAGGACGAAGGTGAGCGGCGACATGGTGTTGCCCGTTCGCCGCGGACGCGGCGCGGTGCGGTACGCCGGGTAGTGCACGGGCTTCGCGGCCGGAGGCGGCGCGGACTCGGCCGGCGGCGCCGGCACCGGGACCGGCGCCGGGGGTGGCGGAGGGGGTGGTGGAGGTACCGGTCGGGGGGCCGGCCGCGGCGGGGGTGCCGCCGGGCGTGGATCGGGGGGCGGCGGCTTCGGCCGGGCCGTGGGTGCCGGTTCCGGCGGCGGGGGCGTGGGTGTCGGCGTCGGGGTCGGGTCCGGGGATGGAGTCGGGGTGGGTGTCGGCGTCGGTTTTGGAGGCGGAGGCGGAGGCGTGGGCGTCGGCGTCGGCGTGGGGGTCGGTGTGGGTGGCGGGCACGGCCAGTCGGTCGGCCAGGTCCTGCTCCCGGCGACGGCCACCGCCTCGGTGCCGTCCGGCCCCGTCGAGGCGTAGGCGCAGGCGTCAGCCACCGCCGGTCCGGCCGGCGCGCCGACGAGCGCCCAGGTCAGCGTCGCCACCGCCAAGGCCTTTGCGGCGAGGGCGGATTGAGTGGAGAGGGGTCCATGCACGACGAGATCATGAGCCTTGTTCCGGCGGGGCGCGCCGGAGTGCAAGGGGATTGCCCCGAAAGAGGGATGTCCGGGTGCCGGAGGTTTGGTCAGTGGTCGCCCGCAGGGTCCCCGACGCGCACATGCGTGCGGGAGTGCGCGGCGCTCGTCACAGGTTCCGGAAAGAAATTTGGCGGGTGGTTGAACACAATCACGCCCCCCATGCGTACTCATGACCGTGCGGCGGCGCAGCAGGGCGCTGCAACACCCTTGGGATTATGGGGAGTTGTTGACGATGAAGACCTCCTGGCGGAGCGCTTCGCTCGTGGCGAGCGCCGCGGCGGTGATGGCGCTGACGACGGCGTGCGGCCAGGACAGCCCTCCGGCGGCCAGTCAGAACGTGGGCGCCACGGCCGCGCCCGGCGGGGACTACGGAAACATCGGCGCCGGGGTCGGGAACGCGGCCGGCGGCGCGGGCGCCCAGGCCTCGCCGAGCCCGTCCAGCCCGTCGACGGCGAACCCCGCGGGCAAGCTGTCCGTCTCCACCGCCGAGAAGGTGGGGAAGGTCGTGACCGACAGCCTGGGACTCACCCTGTACCGGTTCGACCAGGACACCGAGCAGCCGCCCAAGTCGAACTGCGACGGCGACTGCGCCAAGACCTGGCCGCCGGTGCCCGCGGACGACGCCGAGGCCGGAGAGGGCATCGACAAGGCGCTGCTCGGCTCGGTCACCCGGGCCGACGGCACCAAGCAGCTGACCGTCGGTGGCTGGCCCGCCTACCGCTACGCCAAGGACGTCAACGCCGGTGACGTCAAGGGCCAGGGCGTGGGCGGCAAGTGGTACGCGCTGGCTCCCGACGGCAAGAAGGCGCAGGGGGGCGGCGCCGGTGCCGAGGCCGGCGGTGAGGCGGCCGGGGAACTGGGCCTGTCCACCCGTAACGACCCCAAGCTCGGCGAGATCGTCGTCGACAAGAACGGCATGACCGTCTACCGGTTCAAGAAGGACGAGGCCTGGCCGAAGCCCGTCTCCAACTGCAGCGGCGAGTGCCTGAAGAAGTGGCCGCTCGTGGAGCCCGTCGACTTCGCCGACACCAAGGGCATCCAGGAGAAGGGCTACATGATCTTCGAGCGGACCGACGGGAAGGGCAAGCAGCAGACGATCAACTGCTCGCCCATCTACACCTTCGCCGGTGACAAGGCTCCCGGTGACACCAACGGCCAGGGCGTCGGCGGCACCTGGTACGCGGTCCGGCCCGACGGAAAGCTGGTCGGCGCGTCGGAGTAACAGAGAAACCTCCCCAGGGTTGATCATCTCGTCCACCGACGACGCCGACCCGGTCCGCCCCTCCGTGCCCCACGGAGGGGCGGACCGTTTGCCGTGCTTCACCTGAACTCATCGATTTCCTGACACTCCTCCCCTTGTGCTCCGGAACTCTCCGGAATGCATCGAACACAGCTCGTCATGTGTTCGAAGGTGATGCGGGCGGGTATCAATTCGGCACGTGCCGCAGGCAGTGACCGGGAACGGATGGTCAATTTCCGTTTCCGGTCGCTCCATTGGCGGGCGATCAGTAGCCTCTGCTCGAACACCGGATCGCCTACGCCTTGGAGAGATAGATGGAGCGTCCCGCCTGGGCTCCACGGAGCATCGACATCTCGGTGCCCAGCGTTTCCCGGATGTACGACCACTACCTGGGTGGATCGCACAACTTCGAGGTCGACCGGAAAGCGGCCCGCAGGGCCATGGAGTTCATGCCGGGACTCCCCAAGATCGCGCAGGCGAACCGGGCGTTCATGCGCCGGGCCGTGCGTTACGCGGTCGACCAGGGCATCTCCCAGTTCCTGGACATCGGCTCCGGCATCCCCACCTTCGGCAACGTGCACGAGGTGGCCCAGGCCGCCCGCCCCGGCGCGCGCGTGGTGTACGTCGACCACGACCCGGTGGCCGTCGCCCACAGCCAGGCGGTCCTGGAGGGCAACGACGACGCGGACGTCCTCGCGGCCGACCTCCGCAAGCCCCAGGACATCCTGGGCAGCACGCAGGTGGAGCGGCTGATCGACCTGAATCGGCCAGTGGCCCTGCTCCTCGTTGCCATACTGCACTTCGTGGAAGACGAGGACGACCCGTACGGCGCGGTGGCCGAGCTGGGCGAGGCACTCGCGCCCGGCAGCCTGCTCGTGCTCACCCATGCCTCCTACGAGGGCATCCCGCTGCCGCCCGAGCGGGCCGGGGGCGCGGTGAACGTGTACGAGGACATACGCAACCCGCTGATCATGCGCTCGCGCGAGGAGATCACGCGGTTCTTCGAGGGGTACGACATGGTGGAACCCGGACTGGTGGCGATGCCGCGCTGGCGGCCCGACACCGCACCGGAGGACGAGGATCCGTACGCGTTCTCCGGTTTCGCGGGCGTGGGGCGTACGGCGTGATCGCGGAACCGGACGGGCCGGAGGACAGACTGCGCCGGTTCGCGACGATCTGGAGCCGGGCGGTCTTCCCGGTGACCTCGACGTCGTCGACCCGGCTGGAGTTCGAGCAGCAACTGCTGCCCCTGGCCCGGCGGTTGAGTGAGGCGCTAGTGGCCCGGACCTTCGACGCCGAAGCGGGCAAGGCCGTCGGCGCCGCCCTCGTGGACGCCCACTGCACCGACCCGGAGGCGCTCAGCCGCACGCTGGACTGCGTGGACGCCTACCTGGTCCTGTACTGCGGCGGCGACGGCGACCAGGAGGGCCTGCGTGCCCGGTGCGCGCGACTGCAGCACGCGATGGCCGCCGGCTTCGCGCGGGCGCTGCGCGAGCGGACGCTGGCCGAGCAGGAGGCCATCGCCCAGGCCGCGCTGAAGGCACAGGGTGTGGTCGCGCAGGCCCTGCACGCGAGCGAGGCCCGCTTCCGCGCCGTTTTCGAGGGCGCGGCCATAGGCATCGGCATGGCCGACCTCGAGGGCAACATCCTCCAGGTCAACGGCGCGCTGCTGCGCATGTTCGGAATGTCCGAGCAGGCCCTGCGAAGCCGCAACGTCAGGGAGTGGACCCACCCCGACGACGCGCCGCAGACCTGGCGGCTCTACGACGAACTCGTACGCGGCGAGCGGGAGCACTACCACCTGGAGAAGGCGTTCTACCGCCCTGACGGAACGGTCCTGTGGACCAACCTGACGGTCTCCCTGCTGCGCGACGCCGACGGCAACCCGCAGTTCCAGCTGGCCCTGATGGAGGACACCACCGAGCGCCGCCTGCTCAACCTGCGGCTGCGCTACGAGGCCACGCACGACGCCCTCACCGGCCTGCCCAACCGCACCTTCTTCTTCGAGCGCCTGGAGAAGGCACTCGGCGCCGGAAAGGGCCAGCGGTTCGGGCTGTGCTACCTCGACCTGGACGGCTTCAAGACCATCAACGACAGCCTCGGTCACGCGGCCGGCGACCGGCTGCTGGTGGAGGTCGCCGACCGGCTCCAGTCCTGCGCCACCGTGCCCGGCGAGATGGTCGCCCGGCTCGGCGGCGACGAGTTCGTGGCCCTGACCACGGGGCCCGACACCCAGCGCGAGGTCGACGAGCTCGCCGCGCGCATCATGAACGCGCTGCTCGCCCCGGTCAGTGTCGACGGCCGGGAGCTGACCGTGCGCGGCAGCATCGGCATCGTCGAGGGCCCGGCCGGGGAGCGCAGCCCGGCGGAGGTGCTGCGCAGCGCCGACATCACGATGTACCGGGCCAAGTCGGCCGGCGGCAACCGCTTCGAACTCGCGGACCCGGAGGCGGACGCCCGCGCCATCACCCGGCATGGACTCACCACCGCGCTGCCGACGGCCCTGGAGCGGGGCGAGTTCTTCATCGAGTACCAGCCGCTGGTGCACCTCGGCGACGGCAGTGTGCGAGGCGCCGAGGCCCTGGTGCGCTGGCTGCACCCGCAGCACGGCGTCCTCGGCCCGGACCGGTTCATCCCGCTCGCCGAGCACACGGGCCTGATCGTGCCCCTGGGCCGCTGGGTGCTGGAACAGTCGGTACGCCAGGCCCGCGAGTGGCGGGAACTGCAGGGCGGTGCGGAGGCCGCGGGCCCCCTGCGGATCAACGTGAACCTCTCGCCCTGTCAGCTGACCCACCCGGGTCTGGTCCAGGACACCGTCGACATCCTGGAACGCACGGGCATCGAACCGGACGCGCTCTGCCTCGAGGTCACGGAGTCGGCCCTGATCGGCGCGGACGACGATCTGCTGAAGCCGCTGCGCCGGCTGGCGGAGATGGGCGTCGACATCGCCCTGGACGACTTCGGCACGGGCTACTCCAACCTCGCCAACCTCCGCCGGCTCCCCGTCAGCATCCTGAAGCTGGACCGCTCCTTCACCCAGAGCATGCAGCAGTTCCCGGTGGATCCGGTCGATCTGAAGATCGTCGAGGGAATCGTCTCCCTGGCCCACACGCTGGATCTCGCGGTGACGGTGGAGGGCGTGGAGACCGGGGCCCAGGCGGAACAACTCCGCATACTGGGCTGCGACACCGCCCAGGGCTGGTACTACGCCCGCCCGGGCCCGCCGGAGAGACTGCACGAACTGGCCCTGGCGGACGCGACGGGATGAGGGACGGGCCCGGGGAACCGTGAACGGGCCGGCCCCGGCCCGGCGGCGGGGCCCCGGTGCGACGAGCCGGCTGACGTCCACCGGCTCGCCTCCGGCAGGCCCGGCGGGGGCGCGGCTTCAGCCCGAGAAGCGTGCCGGGTACGCAGTGTTCCGGGAGTGGTCTTCGGTAACCTGAAAGTCCCCCTGCGGGCCCCTGATTGCCGCCAAGAGGGTACTGACCCCGGACGCCGGCCGCCGCTCACCGTTCCAGCAGCATGCGCTGGAGTTCTCTGGCCGCCCGGGGCGGCGCCACGTCGCTGCGGTGGGCCAGGGCGATCGTGCGATGCAGACCGGGCCGGGCCAGCGGGGTGACGCGCAGGCCGCTGCCCGATCTCGCCGCCACCATGCGCGGCACGACGGCCACCCCCAGCCCGGCCCGCACGAACCCCAGCACCGCGTCCATCTCCCCGCCCTCCACCGCGAAGTCCGGCTCGAACCCCTCCGTGCGGCACGCCGCCACGGTCAGCTCGCGCAGGTCGTAGCCGTGCCGGAACATCACCAGACGCTCGCCCTCCAGGTCGGCGATGCGTACGGTGCGCCGGCCCCGGCCGGGTCTCGGCGCGTCCGGTGAGGAGACCACGACCAGGTCCTCGCGCAGCAGCTCCACCGTCGTCAGCGCCGGGGACGGCGTCGGCAGGGGCAGTACCACGAGGGCGAGATCCAGCGCGCCGCGTGCCAGCTCCCGCACCAGGTCGTGCGAACCGCCCTCCTCGATCAGCAGCCGGATGCCCGGGTAGCGGTCGTGGAAGGCGCGCAGTACGTCCGGCAGCAGGCCCGTGCACAGGCTGGGCGTGGCACCGAGCCGCACCCGCCCTCGCCGTAGCTGCACCAGCTCCAGCACCTCGTGCCGGGCCGTGTCCGCGTCGGCCAGGATGCGCCGGGCCAGGGGGAGCAGGGCCTCCCCGGCGTCCGTGAGCGAGATGTTGCCCCGGGCCCGCAGGAACAGATCCGCGCCCAGCTCCCGCTCCAGCGCCTTGATCTGCTGCGACAGCGACGGCTGCGCGACATGGACCAGATCGGCGGCCCGGGTGAAGTGCCGGGTCTCGGCGACGGCCACGAAGTACTGGAGTTGCTGGAACTGCATGCTCGTACGATAGCCCCAGGCTATGGAATCAAGCTGGACCATGTCTTGGACCGATCGGCTCCGTGTCCGTAGCGTGCTGTGCCATGGCACTGGCAACGCGGACGGGCCGACGACCGTCCATGGCACGCACCGTGTGGGACTCCACCCTCGGCAAGAAGACCGTGATGGCGGTCAGCGGGCTGATCATGCTGCTGTACCTGGTCGTCCACATGATCGGTAACCTGAAGATCTTCTTCGGGGCCGGCGAGTTCAACCACTACGGCCACTGGCTGCGCACCGTCGGCGAGCCCTTCATGCACTACGAGTGGACGCTCTGGCTGGTCCGGATCGTGCTGGTGGCCGCCGTCGTCGCCCACGCCGTGTCCGCGTACCAGCTCAGCCGCCGCGACATCAGGGCACGGCCCAGCAAGTACGTGCACAAGAGGCCGCGGGCGAGCTACGCGACGCGGACCATGCGGTGGGGCGGGGTCATCCTCGGGCTGTTCATCGTCTGGCACATCCTGGACATCACGACCGGCACCGTGCACCCCGGCTTCCGGCCCGGACATCCCTACCAGAACGTCGTGGACACCTTCTCCACCTGGTACGGCAACGTCATCTACATCGTCGCGATGCTCGCGCTCGGCCTGCACGTACGGCACGGCTTCTGGAGCGCCGCCCAGACCCTCGGCGCCGGCAGCCGCACCCGCGACCGTGCCCTCAAGACCGTCGCCGACGTCCTCGCGCTGCTGCTCACGGCCGGGTTCATCGCCGTACCCGTGGGCGTCATGACCGGAGTGGTGAGCTGACATGACCTACACCGACTACGCGACCGGTGAACCGGTCGTCGACACCAAGGCCCCGAAGGGCCCCGTCCACGAGCGCTGGGACAAGCGCCGCTTCGAGGCCAAGCTGGTCAACCCCGCCAACCGGCGCAAGCACACCGTCATCGTTGTCGGTACCGGCCTGGCCGGCGGCTCCGCCGGAGCCACCCTCGCCGAACAGGGCTACCACGTCGTTCAGTTCTGCTACCAGGACTCCCCGCGCCGCGCCCACTCCATCGCCGCGCAGGGCGGCATCAACGCCGCGAAGAACTACCGCAACGACGGCGACTCCGTCCACCGGCTGTTCTACGACACCGTCAAGGGCGGCGACTTCCGGGCCCGCGAGTCCAACGTCCACCGCCTCGCACAGATCTCCGTCGAGATCATCGACCAGTGCGTGGCACAGGGCGTGCCGTTCGCCCGCGAGTACGGCGGTCTGCTCGACACCCGTTCCTTCGGCGGCGTCCAGGTGTCGCGGACCTTCTACGCCCGTGGCCAGACGGGACAGCAGCTGCTGCTCGGCGCCTACCAGGCCCTCAGCCGGCAGATCGCCGCGGGGAACATCGAGATGCACCCGCGTACGGAGATGCTCGACCTGATCGTCGTCGACGGGCGGGCGCGCGGGATCGTGGCCCGGGACCTCATCACCGGGAAGATCGACACGTACTTCGCGGACGCCGTCGTACTCGCCAGCGGCGGCTACGGCAACGTCTTCTACCTGTCGACGAACGCCATGAACTCCAACGCCACCGCGATCTGGCGGGCGCACCGGCGCGGCGCCTACTTCGCCAACCCCTGCTTCACGCAGATCCACCCCACCTGCATCCCGCGCACCGGGGAGCACCAGTCCAAGCTGACGCTGATGAGCGAGTCGCTGCGCAACGACGGTCGCATCTGGGTGCCGAAGGCCAAGGGCGACGACCGCCCGCCGAACGAGATCCCCGAGGACGAGCGCGACTACTACCTGGAGCGCATCTACCCGTCCTTCGGCAACCTGGTGCCGCGTGACATCGCCTCCCGCGCCGCGAAGAACGTCTGCGACGAGGGGCGGGGCGTCGGGCCCGGCGGGCAGGGCGTCTACCTCGACTTCGCCGACGCCATCAAGCGCATGGCCCGCGAGGCCGTCGAAGCCAAGTACGGCAACCTCTTCGACATGTACCAGCGGATCACCGACGAGGATCCGTACCGGGTACCCATGCGGATCTATCCCGCCGTGCACTACACGATGGGCGGCCTGTGGGTCGACTACGACCTCCAGACCACCATCCCCGGCCTGTTCGCGATCGGCGAGGCCAACTTCTCCGACCACGGGGCCAACCGGCTCGGCGCCTCCGCGCTGATGCAGGGACTGGCCGACGGCTACTTCGTGCTCCCGGCGACCATCAACGACTACCTCGCCCGCACCCCGCACGAGAACCAGGTCGAAGCGGGCCACCCGGTCGTCCAGGAGGTGCTGGCCGAGACCGAGGACCGGCTGAACCTGCTGCTGTCCGTCGACGGCGACCGCACGCCCGACTCCTTCCACCGCGAGGTGGGCGAGCTCATGTGGGAGTTCTGCGGCATGGCCCGCACCGACTCGGGGCTGCGCAAGGCGCTGGAGCGCATCCCGCAGATCCGTGAGGAGTTCTGGCGGCGCATCAAGGTGCCCGGCACCGGCGAGGAGTTCAACCAGTCGCTGGAGAAAGCCAATCGCATCGTCGACTACCTGGAGCTGGCCGAGCTGATGTGCCTCGACGCGCTGCACCGCAGCGAGTCCTGCGGCGGCCACTTCCGCGAGGAGTCCCAGACGCCCGACGGCGAGGCAGAGCGGAAGGACGAGGAGTTCGCGTACGCGGCCGCCTGGGAGTTCAACGGCACCGGCGAGGCTCCGACCCTGCACAAGGAAGACCTGGTCTTCGAGTACGTCCACCCCACCCAGCGGAGCTACGCATGAAGCTCACCCTGCGCGTCTGGCGGCAGAAGAACGCCGACGCCGAAGGCGCCATGTCCACGTACGAGGTGGACCGGATCTCCTCCGACATGTCGTTCCTGGAGATGCTCGACACCCTCAACGAGGAACTCATCCTCAAGGGCGAGGACCCGGTCGCCTTCGACCACGACTGCCGCGAGGGCATCTGCGGAGCGTGCTCGCTCGTGATCAACGGCGATGCGCACGGGCCCGAGCGGACGACCACGTGCCAGCTGCACATGAGGTCGTTCAAGGACGGCGACACGATCGACATCGAGCCGTGGCGGGCGTCCGCGTTCCCGGTGATCAAGGACCTGGTCGTCGACCGCTCGGCGTTCGACCGGATCATCCAGGCCGGCGGGTACATCACCGCGCCGACGGGTGCGGCTCCGGAAGCACATGCCACGCCGGTGCCGAAGCCGGATGCCGACTTCGCCTTCGAACACGCCGAGTGCATCGGATGCGGTGCATGTGTCGCCGCGTGCCCGAACGGGGCGGCGATGCTGTTCACGTCCGCCAAGATCAACCATCTGAACGTGCTGCCGCAGGGGGCGCCCGAGCGCGAGACGCGGGTGCTGGACATGGTGGCGCAGATGGACGAGGAGGGCTTCGGCGGATGCACCCTCACCGGAGAGTGCGCCACGGCCTGCCCCAAGGGCATTCCGCTCATGTCCATCACCGGCATGAACAAGGAGTGGCTGCGGGCCACGCGGAAGGTGAGCAAGCGGTAGGGCCGGGCAGGTAAAGCGTTCGCCGTCTCGTGCGGACGGGCGGGGCCGGTCGGTGCTCACCGGCCCCGTCTCGCTTTTCCGGGCCCCTGGCATTCAACATCCCGGCATCCACGCTCCTGGCACTGGTCACGCGAAGGTCAGGCGGCATGGGCACAACAGTGGCGGCGGCACCGCTCGCCGCCCCCGGCCCGTGACCAGGAGAGAGCCATGACCGGCGTACTGACCGTCGACCGCCCCGCGCAGCCCGCGGCCCCCACCCGCTACACCGTCGCCCTCGCCCGGAACGAGGAGGACGTGCGTGCCGCGCAGCGGCTGCGGCACGACGTCTTCGCCGGGGAGCTGGGCGCCCTGCTGGCCGGCTCGCAACCGGGGCTGGACGTCGACCCGTTCGACGCGTACTGCGACCACCTCCTCGTCCGCGAGGAGACGACCGGCCAGGTCGTCGGCACCTACCGGCTGCTGCCGCCGGAGCGCGCGGCGGTCGCCGGGCGGCTGTACTCCGAGAGCGAGTTCGACCTGAGCTCCCTCGCCGGAATCCGGCCCGAGCTCGTCGAGGTCGGCCGCTCCTGCGTGCACCCCGACCACCGCGACGGCGCGGTCATCAGCCTCATCTGGGCCGGTATCGCCCGCTACATGGTCGACCGGGGCCACGAGTGGCTCGCCGGCTGCTGCTCCGTCCCGCTCGCCGACGGCGGCACCCTGGCCTCCGCCACCTGGGACCGGGTGAGCGCCAAGCACCTGTCGCCGCAGGAGTACCGCGTCCAGCCGCTGCTGCCATGGGTCCCGGGCCCCGCGCCCGCCGCCCGCGTCGAACTGCCCGCCCTGCTTCGCGGCTACCTGCGCCTGGGCGCCTGGGTGTGCGGCGAACCGGCCCACGACCCGGACTTCGGCGTCGCCGACCTGTACGTGCTGCTGCCGATGAACCGGGTCAACGCGCGGTACCTGCGGCACTTCCTGTCCCTCGTCCCCGCCTGATGAGTGCCTGGCTGCCCACCGCGCCCTGCACGCCGCGGGCCTGTGTCGAGGCGTCGGCGGGGCTGAGAGCGCGGGCCGTGCCGCGTGCCGTGCTGCGGCTCACCGGGGTCTTCCTGCTGCTGCTCGCGGGGATCGCGCTGTCGCCGCTCGGCGCCCGGATACCGGCGTCCCCGATCCGGCGGTGGTGCCGGTGGATCGTGCGGGCCGCAGGGGTCCGGGTCCGCGTCACCGGCGCCGCCGTCCCCACCGGCGGACTGCTGCTCGTCGCCAACCACATCTCCTGGCTGGACATACCGCTGATCGCCGCCGTGCGCCCCGCCCGGATGCTGGCCAAGACCGAGGTACGGCGGTGGCCCGTCGCCGGGCCGCTGGCCGCCCGCGGCGCCCTTTTCATCGACCGGGACCGGCTGCGGGCGCTCCCGGACACCGTCGCCCTGATCGCCCGGGCCCTGCGCGAGGGCGCCGCCGTCGCGGCCTTTCCCGAGGGCAGCACCTGGTGCGGCCGGGCCCAGGGCACCTACCGTCGGGCCGTCTTCCAGGCCGCCCTCGACGCCGGGGTACCGGTCCAGCCGGTCCGGATCCGCTACCGGCTCACCGGCGGAACCACCACCACCGCCCCCGCGTTCGTCGGCGACGACACCCTGCTCGCCTCCCTGTGGCGGGTGGCGACGGCCCGCGGCCTGGTCGCCGAGGTCGAGGTACGGGACGCCATCTCCCCGGGCACCCACCCCGACCGCCGCGCCCTGGCGTGCGCCGCACAGCGCCAGGAGACGGCCGCGCCCGCTTGGACGCACACTCTGCTGGTGGCGTAGGGCGGTAGACGCACGGCGGGTGACGACACGGTGTGGTGCCCGGCGGAGGGCAGGACCGGGGGAGGGCAGGGGCGCCCGGGGCGGGGCCCGCCCCCCCTCACCGGCCCGCCATCGATACCCGGCTACGCGTGCCCGCCACGCCCCGGACCGCTCGCCGCTGCCTCGTGCGGGCGGCCCCCGGCCCCGCCTGCCGCCGGGCGGCCTGCCACGGACCGGCCGGCTCCACCGACCCGCCTCAGCCGTTCCCCGCCAGCGCGCGGGCGAGGTACGGCGCCGTCCGGCTCTCCGCCGAGCGCGCCACGTCCGCCGGCGGTCCTGCCGCCACGATCCGGCCGCCCGCGTCGCCGCCGCCCGGACCGAGGTCGACGACCCAGTCCGCGCCCGCGACGACGGACATGTCGTGCTCGACGACGATCACGGTGTGCCCGGCGTCGACGAGGCCGTGCAACTGGCGCATCAGGACGTCCACGTCGGCCGGGTGGAGGCCGGTCGTGGGTTCGTCGAGGAGGTAGAGCGTGTGGCCGCGCCGGCCGCGCTGGAGTTCGCTCGCCAGTTTGATGCGCTGGGCCTCGCCGCCGGAGAGTTCCGTCGCGGGCTGGCCGAGACGGAGGTAGCCCAGGCCGACGTCGAGCAGGGTGCCGAGGCTGCGGGCGACGGCCGGGGTGTCCGCGAAGAACGCCGCTGCGCTCTCCACCGTCAGATCCAGCACCTGCGCGATGCTCCGCCCCCGGTACGTCACCTCCAGGGTCTCCGGGTTGTACCGGGCCCCGCCGCAGTCCGGGCAGGGCGCGTACGTGCTCGGCAGGAACAGCAGCTCCACACTGACGAACCCCTCGCCCTGACAGGTCTCGCAGCGCCCGCCCGCCACGTTGAAGGAGAACCGGCCGACACCGAAGCCCCGCGCGCGTGCCCCGTCGGTGGCCGCGAACACCTTGCGCACGACATCGAAGAGACCGGTGTACGTCGCGAGGTTCGAGCGCGGAGTGCGCCCGATCGGCTTCTGGTCGACCGAGACCAGCCGGCCCACTCCGGCTGTGTCCTGTGTGATCTCCCCGATGAGCGTGGACTTGCCCGAGCCGGACACCCCGGTGACCGCGGTGAACACGCCGAGCGGGAACCCGGCGGTCACTCCGCGCAGGTTGTGCCGGGTGACCGGGCCGGTCTTCAGCCACCCGCTCGGTTCGCGCACCTCGCGGGCAGGGGCGGGGGAGTCGTCGAACAGGTAGCGGGCCGTCGCCGACTCCTCGACGGCGGCCAGCCCGGCGACCGGGCCGCTGTGCAGCACCCGCCCGCCGTGCTCGCCCGCCTGCGGACCCACGTCGACCAGCCAGTCGGCACCGCGTACGACATCGAGGTGGTGCTCCACCACGAACACCGAGTTCCCGGCCGCCTTCAGCCGCTCCAGCACGACGAGCAGCGCCTCGGTGTCCGCCGGGTGCAGCCCCGCCGACGGCTCGTCGAGGACGTAGACGACACCGAACAGGCCGGAGCGCAGCTGGGTGGCGAGGCGCAGGCGTTGCAGCTCGCCCGCGGAGAGGGTGGGGGTGGACCGGTCGAGGCTGAGGTAGCCGAGGCCGAGTTCGAGGACCGGCGCGATGCGTGAGGTGAGATCGGCGGTGAGGACCCGGGCGGTCTCCGACGTCGCGTGGAGCGCGGCAGCCAGCTCAACCAGCGGCAGCGCCGCCAGCTCGGCGATGGTCCGGCCGCCGAACGTCACCGCCAGCGCTTCGGGCCGCAGCCGGCTGCCACCGCAAGAGGGGCAGGGCGTGCTGGTGAGGAACCGCTCGGCCTTCGCTCGCAGGGTCGGGCTCTTGGAGTCCGAGAAGGTCTTCATCACGTACCGCCGGGCACTCATGTACGTGCCCTGGTACGGCCGCTGGATCCGGTCCGCGTCCCGCACCGGGTGCACGGTCACCACCGGCTGCTCGTCCGTGAACAGGATCCACTCACGCTCGCCGGCGGGCAGGTCCCGCCACGGCCGGTCCACCTCGTACCCGAGTGCGTCGAGGACGTCCCGCAGGTTCTTGCCCTGCCAGGCGCCCGGCCACGCGGCGATCGCGCCTCCGCGGATCGACAGTGACGGGTCGGGGACCAGCAGTTCCTCGGTCGTCCGGTGCACCTGTCCGAGCCCGTGGCACTCCGGGCAGGCCCCGGCCGCCGTGTTGGGCGAGAAGGCGTCGGAGTCGAGACGCTCGGCGCCGGGCGGGTAGGTGCCGGCTCGGGAGAACAGCATGCGCAGCGAGTTCGAGAGATTGGTGACGGTGCCGACCGAGGAGCGCGAGGTGGGAGCCGCCCGGCGCTGCTGGAGCGAGACGGCCGGCGGCAGACCGGTGATCTCCCCGACCTTCGGCGCGCCCACCTGGTGGATCAGCCGGCGCGCGTACGGCGCGACCGACTCGAAGTAGCGCCGCTGCGCCTCCGCGTAGATCGTGCCGAACGCCAGCGACGACTTGCCCGAGCCGGACACGCCGGTGAACACGGCCAGCACGTCCCGGGGAATGTCGACGTCGACGCCCTGGAGGTTGTGCTCGCGGGCACCGCGGACACGGACGTACGGGTCGTGGGGGCCGTGAGGGTCGTGCATGGGCAACGACTCTAACCGGAGGCGATCGTGGCCAGCCGCCGGTAGGAGTCCAGCAGTGCCTCGCGGTCGTACGTGCTGGTGGTGACCAGGACCTCCTGCGCGCCCGTCTCCTTCACCACCGTCTCCAGCTCGTGCGCGACCTGCTCCTCGGTGCCCGCGATGTGACCGGCGAGCCCGGACTCGTAGAAGCCGCGCTCCTTGCCGGTCATGGTGAGCGCCTCCACGCGCTCGGCGGGCGGCAGGGGCGGAAAGGTGCCGTGGGTACGCGAGTGGGCCATCGACCAGGCCTCGGGGATCAGCAGCCGCCGGGCCTCCTCGGGGGTCCCGGCCACCGCGACCGTGCCGGAGATGACGACGTAGGGTTCGCTCGCCCAGGCGGAGGGGCGGAAGTGCTCGCGGTAGTGGTCGATGCCGCGCCGCATCCTGTCCCGGTTCCGGAGGTCGCCGATGACCATGGGCAGCCCCAGCCGGGCCGCGATGCCGGCGCCCTCGCCCATGGCCAGGACGAACGGCGGCACGGTCAGGCCTTCCGCGGGACGGGCGTGTACTCCGGTGGGGGAGGTGCCCCGGAACCAGCCGAGCAGTTCCCGGACCTGGGCCTCGAAGTCCTCGGCGTCTCCCTTGTCGCGGCCCAGGGCCTTGCGCACCCCGTCCGTGAAGCCGACCGACCGGCCCAGCCCCATGTCGATGCGACCGGGGAACAGCGACTCCAGCACCCCGAACTGCTCGGCCACGACCAGTGGCCGGTGGTTGGGCAGCATCACCCCGCCCGTACCGACCCGGATCGTCCGGGTGGCGCCCGCGACGGCGGCGGCCAGCACGGTCGGCGCGGAGCCCGCGACCCCGGGGACGCCGTGGTGCTCCGACACCCAGAGCCGGTGGTATCCGAGCTGTTCCAGCTCTTGAGCCAGCCGCACCGTGTCGCGCAGCGCCTCGGGGTGGGTGTGCCCCTCGCGGGTGCGGGAGCGGTCGAGGACGGACAGGCGCACGGGTTCCATACGAGGTTCTACGCCGCACGGGGCCGCCGGTATTCCGCCGCCGCCCAGGAGGCACCGCCGGAAAACCGGATGCCCGCGTCGTCGCACGTCAGGACAATGTCCCGGTATCCAGAAGCGAAAGGCGGCCGACCGTGACCGTCCCCAACGTCCTGCTCTCCGGCATCGTCGGATCGACCGCGTACGGCCTCGCCCGCGAGGGCTCCGACATCGACCGCCTCGGGCTGTTCGCCGCTCCCACCGCGGAACTGCACGGACTGCGCCGACCCAAGGAGTCCCACGTCAGCACCGCACCGGACCGCACGCTGCACGAGGCCGCCAAGTGGTGCCGACTGGCCCTGGGCGGCAATCCGACCGTGATGGAGCTGGTGTGGCTCCCGGACGAGCTGTACGAGGTGCGGACCCCGCTCGGAGACGAACTCATCTCCATCCGGACGGCGTTCCTGAGCGCCCGGCGCGTCAGGGACGCCTATCTCGGCTACGCCACCCAGCAGTTCCGCCGGCTGGAGGCGCGCGGTGACCGTTCGTTCTCCGCGGACACCCGGGGACGCACCGCGAAGCACGCCCGGCATCTCAAACGGCTGTGTGCGCAGGGCCTGGAGCTGTACACCACGGGACGGCTGACGATCCGCGTCGAGGACCCGGAGGAGTATCACGCCTTCGGGGAGCGGGCCGCCGCCGACCCGTCGGCCGCGCTGCCCCTGCTCGGGCACTACGAGAAGGCCTTCGACTCGGGCCCCACGGTACTGCCGGACGAGCCCGACGAGGCACCGGTCGAGGCCTGGCTGCGCCGGGTCCGCGCGGACTTCTACACGGAGACCGTGAGTCAGCCCTCGGGGCGCAGCAGCCCGCGCTCGTAGGCCCTGACCAGGTGCTGCGGGACGAGCTGACGGACGCCGTCGACGGTGACGGGGACCAGCGCCGGCGTGGCGGCCTTCCACTGGGCGCGGCGGTGACGGGTGTTGCTGCGGGACATCTTCCGCTTCGGGACAGCCATGGGACTCCTCCTTGGTAGGCCGGTCACCGGGGACGCTACATGAAAATGGATCCCATTAACAATGTGCGTCCCCGGGGCCGGCCCGATGCGCGGAGGCCCCGTCAGTCGTCGGCGCCCACGAGCATCCGTACCTCGAACTCCTCGTGCACGCTGCTCTCCTCGGGCGGGTCCTTGTCCAGCACCGTGCCGAGCCAGCCGAGGAAGAAGCCCGCGGGGATGGAGACGATGCCGGGGTTCTGCAGCGGGAACCAGGCGAAGTCCGCGTCCGGGTAGATCGACACCGCGGTGGAGGAGACCACGGGCGAGAACACGACGAGCAGAATCGAGCACGCCAGGCCGCCGTAGAGGCTGAGCAGGGCCCCCTTCGCCGAGAAGCGCCGCCAGAACAGGGTGTAGATGATCGTCGGCAGGATCGCGGACGCCGCCATGGCGAAGGCGAGGAAGGCCAGCGTCGCGGTGTTCGCGCCCCAGGCGACGAGGGCGAGCAGGATACCGAGCACGCCGATGACCGCGCCGGACAGCCGGGCGACGGTCAGTTCCTCCGTCTCGCTCGCCCGGCCCTTGCGGATCACCTCGCCGTACAGGTCGTGAGCGAGCGACGAGGCGGCGGCCAGCGTGAGGCCGACGGCCACGGCGAGCAGCGTCAGGTAAGCCAGGCAGGTCAGCAGCGCGGTGAGCAGGCTGCCGCCCAGTGCTTGGGCGAGGAGCAGGACGGAGGCGTTGCCGGTGCGGTCCGTGCCGACGATGGTGTCCTGTCCGACGACCGCGGTGGCGCCGAGGCCGAGGATGCCGGCCCCGAAACAGACCGCGCCGACCAGGCCGATGGCCCACAGGACGGAGGAGCGCAGTACGCCGCTGCTGCGCGGGGCGAGCAGCCGCATCAGCACATGGGGGAGGGCGGCGAGGCCGAGGACGATGGCCAGTTCGAGGCTGAGGAAGTCCAGCTTGTTGCTGACGGTGCCGCCGTAGCGCAGCCCGGGCTCGAGGAACCGCGGTCCGCTTCCGCTGCGGTCGGCCGCCGCGGCGAGCAGGGCGTTGGGGTTCCAGTCGTAGTGGTGCAGCACCCAGCCCGCCGTGAACAGCACGCCCACCACCAGCATCACGGCCTTGATGATCTGGATGACCGTGGCCCCGGGCATGCCGCCGAGGGAGGCGTACAGGATCACGAACGTGCCGATCACGGCCACGCACAGGGTGCGTGTGGTGGCGCTCGGCACTCCGGTGAACTGCGTCAGCAGGGCCACGCCGCCGACGAGCTGGGCCACGAGGTACAGCGTCGCGATGGCCAGGACGCACACCGACAGGGCGAGCCGCACCGATCGCTGCCGCCGGGGCAGGCGCAGTGCGATCGTGTCGCCCAGCGTGAACTTGCCGGTGCGGTGCAGGGGTTCGGCGATCAGCAGCAGCACCATCATCCAGGCGACGGTGGTGCCGCCGAGGTACATCAGCCCGTCGTAGCCGGTCAGGGCGACCAGTCCGGTACTGCCCAGCAGTGTGGCGGCGGACAGGTAGTCACCGCACATGGCCAGGCCGTTGCGCAGGGGCGACATGGCACGGTTGCCGAGGTAGAACTCGCTGATCTCGTCGCGCTGGGGGGCCGTCAGCAGTGCCGTGAACAGGGTGATCACGACGACGGTCAGGAACAGCACGAACGTCAGCTGGAGGCTGCTGTCGTCGATGGCGGCGACGGTCACCACGCGCGGAACCCCCTCGCGCCCTGCTGGAAGAACTGACCGGCCTCGGACCGCGGCGCGGCCGGACGTGCGCGACGGCTCTCGTCCTCCCGCATCCGGACCCTGAGGCCGTGGGCGAGCGGATCGACCCGGGTGCGCATGTGCCGGACATAGCACCACGCGGTCACGCCCATGACGGCGAACTGTCCGAGTCCGAGGGTGAGTCCGATCGTGAGACGTCCGAACAGCGGCTGGTTCATCACCACGGGCGCGAAGAACGACAACAGCACATACAGCAGGAATCCGCCCACCGACAGGATCGTCGCCCGGATGCCGAAGCGGCGCTGCGCGCGGCGCAGCGACCGGAATTCGGCATGATGGGATATCCGGGACGGCTGGGTGTGTTCGATGTGCGGAAGCGGAAATGTGGGAGTGTCCTCCCGCCGTGGTGAAAATTCGGGCACAGTCGCACCTTCTTCGCTGCTTCGTGCCCCGCACTCGACCCCGTTGCGTCAAGGGCGCGTCCGGCGTTCGCGCAGGGTGGGGGACGCCGAAAACGCAGTGGGGGTGCGGGCTCTGTGGGGGCGCGTGAAACCGGAAAACTCGCTGCTCGGAATCACGCGGACGGCCTCGGGGCTCTGTGCGGAGATCCCCGACCAGCCCGGCCACGGGTGGTGGCGAGGCTGAATGCGGAGTATGTCAGTGCCGTGCTTGAGCCATCAACTGTAGTGGTGAACTGGCCGTTGCGTATGGCTCGTTCACGTCCCCGTGGAAGGGACGGCGGTGCGGCGGACGGCCTGCGTGAAAGCATCCGCCGGTGAAGAGTCCGGACCACTTCTCCGGCCGGGCTGTCTCAAAATGCGCGGCACCTCGCGACAGCCCGGTGCGCACGCGGTCTCCCGCCTCCGCCTGTACGGATGTCGCAGAGCAGTGGCCGCACGGGCGGTGAAGGTGGCCGGCAGGCCCTAATGTGGGCAGCGTGAGTGACGACCGCAGCAAGGCCCCGCTGGCCGTGTTCGACCTGGACAACACGCTCGCCGACACCGCGCACCGGCAGCGGTTCCTGGAGCGCAGGCCGCGCGACTGGGACGGCTTCTTCTCGGCGGCGCCGCAGGACCCGCCGCTCGCGGAGGGCATCGCGCTGGTCAAGGAGAGCGCCCGGGAGTGCGAGATCGTCTACCTCACCGGGCGTCCTGAGCGCTGCCGGCGGGACACACTCGACTGGCTGGCCGCGCAGGAGCTGCCCGAGGGGCGGGTGTACATGCGGCGCGATGCGGACCGTAGGCCCGCCAGGTTCACCAAGCTGGAGATTCTTCGACGGCTCGCCCGCACCCGCGAGATCCGCGTCCTCGTGGACGACGACGAACTGGTCTGCGAGGGCGCCCGGCGCGCGGGCTTCACCGTCCTGCGGGCCGACTGGGCGGCCGGGTCGGCCGAGCTGAAGGTGGCGCAGGAGCGCGAAGGGCGGACCTGAAGGCCCGCGCTCTACTCGGTCCCCTCCAGCCGGAAGCCCACCTTGAGCCCCACCTGCCAGTGTGCGATCACCCCGTTCTCCAACTGGCCGCGCACCTGGGTCACCTCGAACCAGTCCAGGTTGCGCAGGGTCTGCGAGGCCCGGTCGATGCCGTTGCGGATGGCCTGGTCGACGCCGTCGGGGGAGGTGCCGACAATCTCCGTGACCCGGTAGATGTGGTCCGACATGCCGCTGCTCCTGTTCAGGGACGGATGTGTCACGCGTTACTCCACCGTGCCCCAAGCGGCGGCGAAGCGCGAGACGTCGCCCCGCTCCTCGCCGCCGTCGAGGCACGCACCGGTGTCAGCGCGCCACGCTCAGCGACAGCGCGAACCGGCCCTCACTGTCCGTCCACCAGTGCGCCAGGTCCAGTCCCGCCGCGAACAGTTCGGCGCGCACGCCCTCCTGCCGGAACTTCGCCGACACCTCGGTGCGCAGCTCCTCGCCCGCCACGAAGTCGACGGCGAGGCCGAGCGCCGGAACCTTCACCGTTTGCGCCGTACGGGAGCGCAACCGCATCTCGATCCACTCGTGCCCGGCGTCCCACCGGGCCACGTGGTCGAAAGCGGAGGGCTCGAAGTCGGCGCCGAGCTCACGGTTGATCACGGTCAGTACGTTCTTGTTGAACGCGGCCGTCACCCCGGCCGCGTCGTCGTACGCCCGGACCAGCACCCCCTCGTCCTTGACCAGGTCCGTGCCCAGCAGCAGGGCGTCACCCTGGGCGAGCAGGGCACGCACCGAGGACAGGAACGCGGCCCGTTCGGCGGGCAGCAGGTTGCCGATCGTGCCGCCGAGGAACGCCACCAGCCGGGGCCCGGGCGTGTCCGGCAGCGTCAGTTCCGCGGTGAAGTCGGCGATCAGCGCGTGCACGTCGAGCCCCGGCCGCTCTGCCGCGAGCGCCTGACCGGCCTGCGTGAGGGCGCTCTCACTGACGTCGACGGGGACGTAGGTGTGCAGGTCCGTGAGGGCGTCGAGCAGGTGCCGGGTCTTCTCGGAGGAGCCGGAGCCGAGCTCCACCAGGGTGCGGGCCCGGGTCGCGGTGGCGATGTCGCCCGAGTGCGCGAGAAGAATCTCCCGCTCGGCGCGCGTGGGGTAGTACTCGGGCAGTTCGGTGATCTTCTCGAAGAGGTCGCTGCCGTGCGCGTCGTAGAACCACTTCGGCGGCAGCGTCTTGGGGTTGCCGGTCAGGCCCCGGTGGACGTCGGCGCGCAGCGCGGCGTCCGTGGCGTCCTCGGGCAGGGTGCGGGTGAGGTGGAACGGGCTCACGTACGGGGCTCCTTCGGCGATGGGGGTCCCCCCGCTCGAGCGGAGCCGGGAGTGGGGGAGGGAACGAAGGTGTCGGCCGGCTCCTTCAGCGGCGTCAGCAGCACGTCCGTGCGGCTCGCCGCCAGCAGGGTGCGGTCCGGGACTTCCTTCCAGTGCGGGTCGTCGTCGTAGGGCTCGGAGGCCACGACGGTGCCGCCGCCGGGCCGGGTGAGGTACCAGAGGGTGTCGCCCCAGGCGGTCGCGGTGATGGTGTCGCCGTCGGTGAGCAGGAGGTTGAGCCGCGAACCGGGTGCCGCGGCGGCGACCTCCAGGACGGTGTCGGCCATGGCCTGGCCCTGCTCGTCGCCGCTCCGCAGCCGGGCCAGGACCAGTGCCCACACGAGTGCCGAGTCGTTGCGGGCCTCCAGTGACAGCAGGTCCTCCGGCGGCAGGGTGCGGGACACCGGCGCGAGCGAGCCGGGCCAGCCCCTGACCGCGCCGTTGTGGCTGAACAGCCAGGTCCCCGCGGCGAACGGGGCGGCCGCGGCCTCCGCGTCCGCGCCCGACAGGGTCGCGTCCCGGACCGCGGCGAGCAGCGCGGTGGTGCGTACGACGCGGGCGAGGTCGGCGAAGGACAGGTCGGCCCAGATCGGCCCGGCCCTGCGGTAGCGGGCCGGCACCGGGTCGCCCTCGGCGTACCAGCCGACGCCGAACCCGTCGGCGTTGACGGTGCCGTACCGCTGCCGCCGGGGCGCCCACGACTGCCGGTACAGCCCGTGCGGGGGCTCCACGAGGAGCCCGCCGAGCGGCTCCCCGGGACCCACGTACGCCACATGACGGCACATCAGAGGTCCTCCGAGCGGGCCGTGCGGAACCCGGAGAAGATCTGCCGCCGGATCGGGTAGTCCCAGTTGCGGAACGTGCCCCGGCAGGCCACCGGGTCCACGGCGAACGAACCGCCGCGCAGCACCTTGTGGTCGGACCCGAAGAAGACCTCCGAGTACTCCTTGTACGGGAACGCCCTGAAGCCCGGGTAGGGCAGGAAGTCGCTGGCCGTCCACTCCCACACGTCGCCGATCAACTGCCGTACGCCGAGCGGTGACTCGCCGGCCGGATAGCTCCCGGCGGGCGCCGGACGCAGGTGCCGCTGGCCGAGGTTGGCGTGTTCGGGCCCCGGATCGGTGTCACCCCACGGGTAGCGCATCGAGCGGTCACCCGCCGGGTCGTACCGGGCGGCCTTCTCCCACTCGGTCTCGGTGGGCAGCCGGCGTCCGGCCCAGCGGGCGTAGGCGTCCGCCTCGTACCAGCACACGTGCAGTACCGGTTCGTTCCGCGGGACGACCTCGGTGACACCGAAGCGCCGCCGCAGCCACTGGCTGCCGTCCCGCCGCCAGAACAGCGGGTGCGCGATGGAGTTCCGGCGGATGTGGGCCCAGCCGTCCGGTGCCCACCAGCGTGGGTCGTCGTAGCCGCCGTCCTCGATGAACGCCTGGTACGCGCCGTTCGTCACCGGGGTGGTGTCGATCCAGAACGCCGGCACCTCACGCCGGTGCGCGGGGCGTTCGTTGTCCAGGGCCCACGGTTCGCCGGAGGTGCCCATGGTGAACGGGCCGCCCGGGACGAGGACTTCGGACGGACCGGTGAACAGCGGCGCCGGCTCCGGGTCCGGGGCGGTGAGCGCCTGCGGTCCCCGGCGCAGCTGATGAGTGATCAGCATGGTCTCGTCGTGCTGCTGTTCGTGCTGCGCGATCATCCCGAAGGCGAACCCGGCCTCCGTCAGCCGTGTCCCGTGGAACGAGGCCTTCTCCAGCACGTCCAGGGCCCGGCCGCGTACGTCGGCCGCGTAGCCGCGTGCCTCGGCGGGCGCCAGCAGGGGCAGCTTCGGGCGGTCGGCCCGCGGGTGCTCGAAGGCGTCGTAGAGGCTGTCGATCTCGGGCCGGATCGCCTCCTGCCCGTCGACGGCCCGCAGCAGCCACTGCTCCTCCTGGTTGCCGATGTGCGCGAGGTCCCACACCAGGGGCGACATCAGCGGTGAGTGCTGTGCGGTCAGGTCGGGGTCCTCGACGCAGCTCGTCAGCAGCGTGGTGCGGTCACGGGCGACGACCAGCGAGGCGACCGCGCGCTCGCGCAGAACCTCGGGGTCGGCGCTCCCGGTGTCGACGGCGGGGCTGGTCTCGGTCATGGGCGGATGTCCTTCCCGTGGGCGCGACCGTCCGTGGCGCGCTGCCGGTCGAGCAAGTCGTCCGCGGGGCAGCGGCCCCGGACGACGTAGCGGTCCAGATGGGCCGTGACCGCGGCCGTCACCTCGGGCGAGGCGCCGAGCCGCGGCAGGGCGTCCAGCGCGGCCGTGAAGCAGGAGACGGCCACCTCGCGCAGTTCGGTGTCGGCCAGGCCGGTGCGGGCCGCGTCGAGCCACAGCGGGTTGTGCGGCGCGGGCAGCCCCAGCGTGCGTTCGCTCAGCGGCTTCACGGCCCGGTAGGCGGTCTCGGTGGCCTCCGGGTCGTCGAACAGCGCCGCCGTCACGGCCAGCGGCACGATCCAGCCGTCGTCGCCGGGCTGCGCGTCGATCATGCGCAGTTCGAGGTGGCCGCGCGGCCTGACCGGCGGGAACAGCGTGGTGACGTGGTAGTCGAGGTCCTCGCGGGTGGGCGGCCTGGGGCGCCCCTTCCGGGTCCACTCCCGGAAGGTGAGCCCCTCCGGGACGTGCCAGGGCCCGTCGCCCTGCTGCCGTACGCACATCACGGGGGAGTCGAGCACATGCCGGGCCCAGGCGCCGCGCGGATCGGTGTCGAGGGGCGGCCCGCCCGCCCGGCCTGCGCCGATCCGCGTCCACAGCAGCTGCCGGGTGGACACCCAGCCGGTCGGCCGGTGACCGGCGAGGGGGGAGTTGGCGAACGCGGCCAGCAGGACCGGGCCCAGGTGATGGGCCAGCCACCAGCGCCGCACGAAGCCGAGGGGCCCCGGCTCCTCGTGGCCGGCGTCCAGGCACACCTGCACGGAGGCGGAGGTGCACATCATGGCGCGGCCGGCCGGGCCGGTGCGGTCCAGGCAGGTCTCCATGGCGTCGTAGCGCGGTTCGCGCAGGAACCGGCGGGGCTCGTGCCAGGGATCGTGGCCGAGGCCGACGAGCGTGAGGCCGTCGTCGCGCAGGGCGGCGCGGACGGCGTCGAGGTCGGCGGAGACGGTGGCGACGCATTCCGTCAGCGAGGCGGCGGGGGGCGAGCTCAGCTCCAGCTGGCCGCCGGGCTCCACGGTGAGCGCCGACCTCAGGGGCAGGGTCCGCAGTGCGGCATAGGCCGCTTCGAGTCGTTCGAGTGTGACGGGGAGCTGCGGTGCGCGCAGCTCGTGGACGAGCCATTCCACCTCGACGCCGATGCGGCGCGGAGGGCCGGTCTTGAAGCAGATGCCGCGTACCAGGGCCTCGACCTCGGCTTCGGACAGGGCGGTGTCTGGCTGGGTACAGCCACCCGCCGGGGCAGTGGACGCATCGGACATGTCTGGATCCTCCTGAGACTCCACCATGCCATCGGTCCGGGCTTCACGTCGGCCCGAGCCGGGATCACTCGTCCCACCCAAGTCCTTCGTGCGGCTCGGCACAAGGGGGCCAACCGGGACGTTCCGGGGCGGTCATCCGGGTCGGCCCGGCGTTTCCCCGCGCTTTCCCCGGTGTTCTCCGGCCGCGAAAACCCCGTTGCGCCGTGGATCCGGCATCACCCACGATGCCTGCGTGAGCACGACAAGAACGGCCGCGCGGCACGCGGTCACGGCGCACACGGGGGTGGCGCCGTGAGCGCGCGCCTGCGCGGTATCGCGCGGCAGACCGAGGAGATCGCGGCGGCGGGTGTCTACCGGGCCCCGGAGGGGCACGAGGTGTCGATCGCGGCGGCGCTGCGGGCGGCGCGCGAGGGCACCCGCGTGTACGGACCGCAACCGGTGCCGGTGTCCGCCGTACGGGTGACCGAGACGCTGGTCGAGGTCACGGGCGAGAGCAGCCTGGAGGCCGCCCGCCGGCTCGGCGGGAACGTGGCGGTGCTGAACTTCGCCTCCGCCCGGAATCCCGGCGGCGGTTACCTCAACGGCGCCCAGGCGCAGGAGGAAGCCCTGTGCCGGGCCTCGGCGCTGTACACCTGCCTGCGGGAGGCCCCCGGGTTCTACGCCCACCACCGTGCCCACCGCGACCCGTTCTACACCGACCGGGTCATCCACTCACCCGCCGTGCCCGTCTTCCGCGACGACCGGGGCCGCCTGCTCGCCGAGCCGTACACGGCCGGGTTCCTGACCTCGGCGGCACCCAACGCGGGTGTGGTGCTGCGCACGGCGCCGCAGCGGGCCGCCGAACTGCCCCGGGCGCTGGCAGCCCGGGCCGAGCGCGTGCTGGAGACGGCCACGGCCCACGGCTACCCGCGGCTGGTGCTGGGTGCCTGGGGGTGCGGCGTCTTCCGCAACGACCCGGCACAGGTGGCGGAGGCGTTCCGGGCGCTGCTGGGAGCCGGCGGACGGTTCGCGGGCGTCTTCGAGCACGTGGTGTTCGGGATCCTGGACCGGACGCCGGGCGGGGTGGTGCGGGGAGCCTTCGAGAGGGTCCTCAGCTCCAGCCGTACCGCTCCCGCAGCCGGTGCCTGACCGCGTTGAAGCGCATGCGGTCCAGCGCGCAGGCCTCCCGGCGCATGCCCTGTTCGTGCAGGCGCAGGACGCGGTCCACGGCGACCCACGAGTCGCGGCCCGACCGGTCCCACGGGCCGCTGCCGATCGGTACCCACTCCCGGTCGCCCACGTGGCTCTTGCTGGACAGCTGGACCGCGAGGAACGTACCGCCCGCCTCGCGTGCGACGACGAGCACCGGGCGGTCCTTGCCCCGGCCGTCGTTCTCCTCGAACGGCACCCACGTCCACACGATCTCCCCTGGGTCGGGATCGCCGTCGTGCGCGGGCGAGTACTCGGTGCGGACCCGGCCCACTTCGCACGGGTCGGCCTGGGTGGTGGCGGTGGGGCCGTACCGGCCCGGGACGTGTCCGTCGGCAATCGTGCTCACGGGGGCACCTTAGGGGGTGTCCCCGTGAGCCCCGTGCGAAGGGTCGCTCGCCGTCCGCCGGCACCTTCACGGCCCGGCCCGTGGGGCGGCGGGGTCTGTTTCAGGCGGCGGAACGGGCGGTGACCGGCGGCTCCGGCCACTTCTCGGACCAGCGCAGCTCGGACTCCAGCCGCGCGGCCACCTGCAGCAGCAGCGGCTCGCTGTTCGCCGGGCCGAGCAACTGCGCGCCGACCGGCAGGCCGTCCGTCGTGAAACCGGCGGGCACGTTGACGCCCGGCCAGCCCAGTACGTTCCACGGCCAGGCGTACGGGCAGGCGGCGATCATCGCCCGGTCGGTGGCGAATCCGCTGAGTTCGAGCAGGGCGCCGATCCGGGGCGGGGGAGCGGCGGTGGTGGGCGCGAGGACCACGTCGTACTTGGTGAAGAAGGCGCCGATACGGCGGTGCAGCACGGCCTCCGCCCGCCGGGCCACCCGCAGTGGCGCCCCGCCGAGCAGCCGGCCCAGCCGGGCCGCGTCCCGGGTGCGCCGGTCCAGCAGCGCCGGGAAGGGGGCCTCGTCCACCCGCTCGGCGATCCCGGCCGTCGCGCGGGGCACGAAGGTCAGCCCGATCTGTCCGTACGGCGGGTCCGCCTCCTCGACCGTGTGCCCCGCCGCCGCGAGGCGCTCGGCGAGCGCGACGACCCGGGCCCGCACCTCGGGCAGGAGCCGGGCGGGCACGGCGGTGAACGGCGGCTTGAGGGACAGCGCGATGCGCAGCCGCCCGGGGTCACGGCCGATGGCCGACAGCAGGTCGACGGCCGGGGGCCGGTGCGGATCCCGCGGGTGGTTGCCGCTCGCCGCGTCCAGCAGCAGGGCCGCGTCGGCGACCGTACGGGCCAGGGTGCCGTTGACGGTGATGCCCTGGAAGGACTCGCCGCGCGGCCAGGTGGAGATGCGGCCGCGCTGCGGTTTGACGCCGACCAGATGGGTCCAGGCGGCCGGGATCCGCACCGAGCCGGCCCCGTCCGAGCCGAGCGCGGCGGGTACCAGACCGGCGGCGACCGCGGCGGCCGAGCCGCCCGAGGATCCGCCGGGTGTGTGGTCCGTGCTCCACGGATTGCGGGTCGCCCCGAACGCGGGCCCCTCGGTGAAGGGCCACTGCCCGAACTCGCAGGTGTTGGTCTTGCCGATGATCACGGCACCGGCGGCGCGCAGCCGCCGTACCGCCTCGCCGTCCTCGGTGACCGGCGGGAACTCCCCGCAGCAGCCGAAAGCGGTCGGCTCGCCGGCCACGTCCATGTCGTCCTTCACCGCCACGGGCACCCCGAGCAGCGGCTTGCGCTCGCCCGCGGCCAGTTCGCGGTCGGCCGCCTCGGCCTCGGCGAGCGCCGCTTCGGCCCGGACGATCCGGAAGGCGTTGATGCTGTCCTGCGTGGCCTCGATCCGCGCCAGGGTCCGCTCGACCAGCACCCGGGACGTCACTTCCCCGGCGGCCAGCGCACGGGCGGTCTCCGCCAGGCCTGCCGAACGGTCGAGCGTCATACGGGCACCTCCGCGAGCAATTGTCTACCGAACGGTAACGTCCGGTGGCCGGTGACGGAACGCCTACGGCCCAAGTGGAAATTCACCCACTGCTCACCTTCTACCCCACTGGGCTCATCCGCTCCTGTTCAAACCATTGACGCCTCGCGGCCTCGCCCTTACTTTCTGTGCCCCACCGATGATCGGCTTTCCGAACCTCGTTCGGTATATCGATCCCGTGTCCCTGGAGAGACGCCCGTGACCCCACACCCCGCCGTCCCGTCCCGGCGTACCCTGCTGCGCGCCATGGCCGTCCTCCCCGCCTCGGTGGTGCTGCTGGGTGAAGCGCCCGGGCTGCTCGGCGGTGCCCTGGCCGCCGCACCCCCGAACGGCTCGGCCACCCGCTACACGATCGTGCCGTTCCTCAACAGCGACGACGGCACGGTCAACGTCTACCAGTCGGACGACGCCACCGACTTCCGGCTGGTACGGGCCTCTGCGTACACCCCGCCCGCGGGCCGGATCCGGGACGCGAGCATCCTCAGACACACCGACGGCTCCTACTACGTCACCTACACGACGCGCACCTGGCAGGACCCCAGCACGACCATCGGCTTCGCCCGCAGCTCCGACCGCGTCAACTGGACGTTCCTCTACGACTACACCGTCCCCGTCGCGAACCTCTCCCGCGCCTGGGCGCCGGAGTGGTTCGTCGACAGCGACGGCAGCGTCAACATCATCGTGTCCTGCTCCACCACGAACGACGAGTGGATCTTCACGCCGTACCGGCTGAGGGCCACCAACTCCGCCCTGACCGCGTGGAGTTCACCGGTGCCGCTGTCCGGTATCGGCGCCAACCACATCGACACGTTCATCGTGAAGACCGGCTCGACGTACCACGCCTTCCCGAAGAACGAGACGACGAAGTACATCGAGTACGCCACCGCCTCGAACCTCAACGGCCCATACACGATCCGCAGAACGGGCGACTGGGCGGGCTGGGGCAGCTACCGCGAGGGCCCCGCGCTGGTGCAGCTCGACAACGGCGGCTGGCGCATGTTCTTCGACGGCTACGGCGACGGGAACTACTACTACAGCGACAGCTACGACACCTTCGCCACCTGGTCCGCCCCGGCCGCGCTGCCCGCGATCTCCGGTACGGCACGGCACTTCACGGTGGTCAAGGAGACGGTGACGGGAGGCCCGAGCCTGGCGAGGAACGTCACCCGTTCCTTCCGCTCGGCCAACTACTCCACCCGCTACTGGCAGCAGCAGTCCGCTCTCCTCAACCTGCCCGTGGTCAGCGGCTCCAGCACCACCGCCGAGAAGCAGGCCGCCACCTTCACGGTCGTCGCCGGCCTGGCCGACGCGAACGGCTGCTCCTTCCGCGACGCGGCCGGCAACTACCTGCGCCACTGGGACTTCCGCGCCCGCTTCGACCCGAACGACGGCACGAGCACGTTCGCCAAGGACGCCACGTTCCTCCTCCGAGCCGGGGCGGCCTCGGGCTCCGTCCGCTTCGAGTCGTACAACTACCCCGGGTCCTACCTGCGCCACTACGCCTACCAGCTCCGCGTGGAGCGCTCCGACGGAACGGACCTCTTCCGGCAGGACAGCTCGTTCGTGCCGGTCACGTCCTGGGCCTGACACGCCGGACCTCGGTGCGCAGCCCCGTGCTCGGCTGCCCGCCGGCGTTACCCGGGGGTGGGGCGGCCACCCACACGCCAGCGATGCGGCACTTTCTCTCTTACATACCCCCCAGGGGTATGGTACCTTCGCAGCCGAAGGTACCCCCCTGGGGTATGTAAGAGGAGGGATGAACCCATGTCTGCCGTCAATCCCCGGCGCTGGTGGGCACTGGTCGTGCTCGCCGCCGCTCAGTTCATGGTCATCATGGACACGTCGATCATCGGGGTGGCGCTCCCCGAGATGCAGAAGGACCTCGGCTTCTCGCAGGGTGAGTTGCAGTGGGTCTTCAACGCGTACGTCATCGCCTTCGGCGGGCTGCTGCTCCTCGGCGGCCGCCTCTCCGACCTGATCGGTGCCCGCAAGATCTTCAACACCGGCTGGGTCGTGCTGATCGCCGGCTCGGTCGTCGCGGCCGCCGCGCAGACGGCGTGGGTGGAGGTCGTCGGCCGTGCCGTTCAGGGCGTGGGCGGCGCGCTGATCGCCCCGTCGGCCATGACGCTGCTGATGATGCTCTTCGCGCACGACCCGAAGGAGCTCGGCAAGGCGATGGCGCTCTACGGTGCCGCCGCCCCCGCGGGCGGCACGGCCGGTGTGTTCCTCGGCGGAGTGTTCACCGAGTGGCTGAGCTGGCCGTGGATCTTCATCATCTACGTCCCGATCGGCGTCGCCACGCTCTTGGCCACCAAGCTCCTGCCCGCCGTCGGCAGCCGTCGCGGTTCCGTCGACGTGCTGGGCGCGGCCGCGGTCACCGCCGGTCTGGCGCTCGCGGTCTTCGCCATCGTCCGCGCGCCGGAGGTCGGCTGGGCCTCCACCGGGACCGTGCTTCAGCTGGCCGGTGCCGTCGCGCTGCTCGTGCTGTTCTTCGTGATCCAGAAGACGGTGCGCGAGCCACTGATGCCGCTCGGCATCTGGCGTGTCCCGCGGCTCGGCTCGGCCAACCTCGCGATGACCCTGCTCGGCGCCGCGTGGATCCCCATGTGGTACTTCCTCAACCTGTACCTCCAGCAGGTCCTCGGCTACGGGGCGTTCGCGTCCGGTGCCGCGCTGCTGCCGATGACCGGTCTGCTGATGATCTTCATGACGGCGATCACGGCGAAGCTGATGGCCAGGTTCGGCGCCAAGTCGATGATCGGCGGTGGTCTGCTGGTCCTCGCCGCCGGACTGCTGTGGCTGTCCGCCGTCGAGCCCACCGGCACCTTCGTGGTGGACGTCCTGCCTGCCTCGCTGGTCGCCGCGCTCGGCATGTCGCTCGCCTACATCCCGGCGATGATGGCCGCCATGTCCGGGGCTCCGCAGGAGCAGGCGGGTCTGGCGTCCGGCATCGTCAACACCACCTACCAGGTGGGCTCCGCCCTGGGGCTCGCGGCGCTGACCGCGGTGGCCACGTCACAGGGCGCCGGCCAACTGGGCAACCTGCCCGCGCTGACGGACGGCTTCAGTGCCGCGTTCATCTGGGCCGCCGTCATCGCCGCTGCGGGCGGGCTGATCACTCTGCTGGTGATGCGCAGCGACAAGGCGGCTGCCGCACCGCAGGCCGACGCCGCCTCCGCGGCGCGGGGCGAGCGGGTCGGCGTCTAGCGGGCCGGCCGCTCAGTGGGCAGGTGGAGGAATCGCACAACGCCACCGTCCACCAGGACAGGAGAACCTCCGAAGGGCCGTCCGGCACCGGGCAACCGGGGCACCGGGCGGCCCTGAGTTCTGTGGAGAGAGGAGCTCCCACCTTGGACATGCAGACCCGTGCCGTGCACATCCTGAACGAGCCTCTGCCGGGCGGCAGTCAGCCCTTGAGCGTTCCCATCGTCCAGTCCTCGGCCTTCGCCTTGAACTGGCCTTGGCTGACCGGCCATCCGTCGTACGACCTGGCCCCGCAAGATGCTGCCGAACGCGCCGTGCCCCTTCCCTGGCGTATTCGCGTCACGGCGTGAACGCGCACCTGCTCAGGGGCTGGATGCGGGGTACCTCTCTGCCACCCTGGTGACCGGTCAGCAATTCCCGCCAGGCATTCCCGCCAGGACAAGGGGATTCTTCTCTGCTGTGTCCCGACCGGGGGGAGTGATCTCCAGGATGAAAACCGAGAATCCGCGTGTCGCGGTGACCGGGGCGTCCCGGTGTTTCGGGCGTGCGATCGCCATTGGGTCGCGCACCTGGGTGCCGAGGTGGGCCGGACTCGCCGACATTCTCGCGCGTCGACTCCACCCTTCCGGCGTGCGTGTCTTCTCCCTTTGTCCGCCGGCAGCGCTCACCTGACCGCCAAGGAGCCTTCGTCCATGAGCACCCCACTCTGGATCACCGCGACCCCGCCCGACAGCGACGGCGAGCTGCACATCGGGCACCTCGCCGGCCCGTACGTCGCCGCCGACGTGCTCAGCCGCCATCTGCGCGCCGACGGGCAGCCCGTGCTGTTCACCACCGGCACCGCCGATCACGCCGACTCGGTCGAGGTACGGGCGCTGCGCGGTGGACGCAAGCCCGAGGAGGTCGCGGAGGGCTTCCGCACGGCGATCACCGCCGACTGGCTGCGCTGCGGCGTCGAGTTCGACCACATTGTCCAGCCCCGTCGTGACCGTGGCTACCAGCGCTGGCTCCAGGAGCTGTTCCTGGACCTGTACGCACAGGACATCATCGCCCCCCGCACCCGGTTGCTGCCGTACTGCGAACCCTGTGACCGCTGGCTGTACGGCGCCCATGTCACCGGCGCCTGTCCGCACTGCGGCACGCGCGGTGACGGCGGCCTGTGCCACACCTGTGCCAGGCCGAACGACGGCGCCCTCATCGACCCGGTGTGCTCCCTGTGCGGCTCGCCGGGGCGGCCGCGCCGCTGCCGTCGCCTCTGTCTTCCCTTGGAGCCGCTGCGCGAACCGCTCGCCGACTATTGGGGCTCCGCCGGGCTGCCGCCGCGCCTGGCCGTGCTGTGCGAGAGCCTCCTCGAGGACGGCCTGCCGGACGTGGCCGTCGGCCATCCGGGGGACTGGGGTGTTCCGATCCCGGTGGACGGCTTCTCCGGGCACCGCATCGACGCCTGCTTCGAAGCCGCCGCGATGCACCTGTTCGGCTATGGCTACGACAAGAAGCCCCTGCCCGAACGCACCATCCACTTCTGCGGGTTCGGGCACTCCTTCTGCCACGCCGTCCTGCTGCCCGCGATCCTCGTGGCCCGCGGCGTCAAACTGCCGCAGGAGATCTACGTCAACGAGACCTACCGCATCGACGTCGAGGACGCGAGGGGGCCCGACGGCAAGCCCATGGTGTGGGCTCTCGACCTACTCACCGAGTTCGGTTCCGACACGCTGCGCCGTCACGTCCTTCAGGCCAGGCCGCTCGGCCGCCGCACCGACTTCCGCCGCGACGAGCTCGACCGCACCCGGCAGATGCTGCACGGCACCTGGAACAGCTGGCTCACCCGGTTGTTCGCCGCGGTACGCGAGGAATGCGCGGGGCGGGTGCCCGACGTGGAGCCGGGGGGCGACGGGTGGGAGGCGCTGCGGCGCCGGCTGCACCGGGCCGCGGAGGATGTGCGCGAAGCGTACGGCCCCGAGGCCTTCGATCCTCGCCGCGCGGTCGCGATCCTGGATGAAGTGGTGCGGTGCGCCACGGACTTCGGCTACGTCAACGTTTTCGAACGCCGCCGTCCGAGCGGAACCGGACGTCATCTGCCGCCCCTGATGGCTCAGTTGGCAGTGGCCTCGGCGCTGACGTCCTGGGCATGGCCCGTCATGCCCGAAGGTGCGGGGCGGCTGGCACAAGCCCTCCGGCTGTCACCCGGAGGGCCGGTGGTGCCGGAAGCGCTTGTCCCACCGGCTCCGGGTACGCGGCTGGCTCCGCCGTCCGGACCCGTCTTCGGCTTCTGATCACCCGGCAAGCCGTCTCCGTGCCGTGCCCACGACCGCCATGCCGGTCGACAACTCCGTCTCGCAACAACTGCCCGACGACTCATACCTCTTGCCCCCACCGGACTGCAGAGGGCCGACACCTTGCTCCGGGGGTAGCCGCTTGCGGCGGTCAGTCGAGCCAGCCCAGCCGGGTGGCGCGCACTCCTGCTTCAAAACGGCTGGACGCGCCCAGCTCTTGCATCAACTCGGAGATCATCCTGCTGACGGTGCGCAGGGAGACGCCGAGGCTGCGGGCGACCTTCTCGTCCTTCATGCCCGAGGCGAGCAGGCGCAGGGCCGCTCGCTGCTGTTCCGTGAGTCCGTCGCCCCCGCACGCGGGCTGAACCTGCTCGCCGTACGGGGTCGCGGTGTGCCAGCAGTGCTCGAACAGAGTCAGGTAAGAGCGTACGAGGGCAGGGCCGCGGGCCAGGATGGCCCCCGCTGAACCGTCCTCGGGATCTGCCGGGAGCAGGGCGAACTGCTCATCGGCGATGATCATGTTCATGGGTACGACCGGAGAGAGGCGTACTTCGACTCCCAACTTGGCCTTCATCCTCAGGTGTTCGGCGTCTTCGGGAACCGATGTAAGGCGCTGATTGAAGATGGAACGAACCTGAACGCCGTTCTCGATCTGACGCCGGTCGCGGTCCAGTGCTCGCTCGGGGATCTCTCTGCCGCGCGCGATGGGATGCATCGAGGCGAGGCGGTGCTGCACGGTGTCCGTGATGTCCTCGAGCACCTGCTGGATGCGGCGGTAGTCGCTGATGATCTCGATCTCCACGCCGGCTGCCTGGGCCAGGGTCTCGGTGCGCAGGAAGTTGCCGGCCAGGGTCTGCAGAGTGTGATGGGCCTGGTCGGCCTGATCGAGGTGGTTGCGCAGCCGGGTGCGCTCCCGTTCCAGGAGCCTGATCAAAGCGATCTCGGGTGCTATGACGGTGACCGAGTCGCTTTCCGCCTCCGACGCCTTGCCCGCGTCCAGCTCCAGGCGGTTGTCGTGGAGTCGCCCCGTCGGGACGACCAGGCCGAGGCCGAGCAGCTCGTTGCGACATCGATCACGTTCGTCGCTCGATAAGTCCATCTCGGATGCGACTTCCCGGAAGCTGGACGCCCCTCGTGCCCGCAGTCTCCGGTAGAGGGCGAGGGCCAGATCAGTGGATTGAGTTCCCGTTCTGCCACTGCCGTAGACCACTGCGAAGCGCCCCCTCGTGATTCTTCGATATGCCCCGACCGCACCTCGGGAACTCCGAGTTACCTTAGTAGTGTGACGGGCGTCACTTGGTGGGGTGTCATACCAGGAGGACGCTGTGAGCCCACTCGTCGAGCCACTGCTGGGCCCCAGCAGGGCCCAGCCACAGTTGCTCCTCGGTGCGGGGGGCGAGTCGGGGAAAGCGCGTCTACGTATTCGGTCAGTCGATCGTGATACCCGGAACGGAACAACAAGCCAGGACGAGCGGAGTCAGGGCTGCCGCTGCGGTAAGTGCCACAAACACTGTGCGCAAGGGCGGAGAGCACGCGGTGTGCGGCGTGAGGATGCGGCGCATGCGCAGCACCGCCGACGGTCCGCCCGCCGCGAAGGCTGCGTGGGGCGCCTGACCGGAGGCCACCGCGTACAGGGCGGTGGCGAGTGCTTCTCGTGAACACCGGCGCAACGCCCGGTCGTCGGCTGCCATCTCGAGCAACAGCGGTACCTCGGTGCGGGCGAGCCGGGTCAAGGGCAGTCCACGGAAAACGGCGGCGAGGGCCCCGGCCGCGGCCACCAGCAGATGGTGGCGCCCGGCGATGTGCGCCCGCTCGTGTTCCAGCACCGCTGTCACTTGCTGCCCGGTAAGGACCCGAAGGGCCCCCGAACTGACCACGACTTGAGGTGCGCGGCCCGGCAGGCAGTACACGGCCGGGGTGTCATGCTCCAGCACCGTGGCACCCAACCCGGGTCGTGTGCGGCCGACGAGGCGCAGTACTTGCGCGTGACGTACCCGCAGACGCCTCGCGCTCAGGAGTTCACATACGAGGGCGACAGCGAAAACCGCGGGCACGGCGGTCGCCGCCAACAGGGCCGCCCCTACGCGGGTGTCCATGCCTGCCGAGCCGTCCGGGAGGAGAGGCCCGCAATCCGCGCCGCCGGAGACGACGCAGGCCTCGGTGAAGCGGGACAGGCGGTGGCTGCCTGCTGTGGGAAGCAGGAGTTGCAGGGCCGTCAGGGACACGGAGGCGATGAGGGTCAGCCCGAGCAGGGCCCACACCGTGAGAGCCAGACGGGGTGCTCGGTGCGCCCAGCGGCTGCGGGCAAGGGCCCTCGGCAGCAGCACCCCGGCCATCAGGGCGATGGTCAGGGGCGGCAGCACATGATGGGCGGGAACGAGGAACCTGCCTGAGTAACCGAGGAGTTCGGTCACGAGGGTGCTCCGGGCTCCTCGGCGCCGCCGGGAGTGCGGCCCGTCGCGCGCAGTGCGGCAGCCAGGGCGGATACGTCCTCCGGCGACATGTGCTCCACGAATCGCTGCAGCGCGGCCTGGCGGTCCTCGGTGTTGCCGAGCGCGTCCTGCATGAGGGCGGCGGTGTATTCCTCACGGCTGCGCTCGGGTTCGTACAGCCAGGCGCGCCCGGTCTTCTCGCGGCGCAGCAGGCCCTTGCGGTGGAGGATGTCCGCGACCGTCATCACCGTCGTGTAGGCGACGGGACGTATGTGATTGATGTCGTCGACGATCTCCCGAACCGTCGCGGGCCGGCCCCAGCGCCAGAGCCGGTCCATGATTTCGGCTTCCAGGTCACCCAGCCGTCGCACCCTTCCCCCTCTTCTTCCCCGCCACCGAGGTGCCTTACATCGTATGGCACCCCTCTGCTCCGGAGGATGGTCACACAGGCGTCACGCATACGGGTGGGGGGTATGTTGCCTTCATGTTCTCACTCAGCAGGGAAATCGCCGTGTGCCTGCGCCTCAGCCTCAAGCTGAGCACCGGCTGCCCCGCGGGCAAAGGGGCCTGAGCAGCTCCGGGCCCGGGCGGTGGAACCGCCCGGGCCCGGGACCTGGAGGTCACGCCCGTACGAGCCGGGCGATTGCCCTGGACGCCTCGTTGACCTTGGTTCTGGCCTGCTCTCCGGCCACGGCGGCCTCCTTCCTGTCCTGGTCGGCCGCTTCAGCGGTCGGCGGGCTGGAAGCCGCGCAGCCGCAGGCTGTTGCCGACCACGAAGACCGAGGAGAAGGCCATGGCCGCTCCGGCGATCATCGGGTTGAGCAGACCGGCGGCCGCGAGCGGCAGCGCGGCGACGTTGTAGGCGAAGGCCCAGAAGAGGTTGGACTTGATGGTGCCCAGCGTCTTGCGGGACAGGCGGATGGCGTCCGCCGCGGCCCTCAGGTCGCCCCGCACGAGCGTCAGGTCGCCCGCCTCGATCGCGGCGTCCGTACCCGTTCCCATCGCCAGGCCCAGGTCGGCCTGAGCCAGTGCGGCCGCGTCGTTGACACCGTCTCCGACCATCGCGACCGAACGGCCCTCGCCCTGCAGGCGCTTGACGACATCGACCTTGTCCTGCGGCATGACCTCGGCGATCACGTGCTCGGGCGCGATGCCCACCTCCGCGGCGACCGCCTCGGCGACCGCCTTGTTGTCACCCGTCAGCAGGATCGGGGTCAGGCCGAGCCCGCGCAGCCGCTCGATGGCCTCCGGGCTGGTCTCCTTGATGGCATCGGCGACCTCCAGCACCGCGCGGGCCTCGCCGTCCCAGGCGACCGCGATGGCGGTACGCCCGGCCGCCTCGGCCTCGGCCTTGGCACGCCGCAGCTCCTCCGGCAGGGACATGGCCCACTCGTCCAGCAGCTTCTCGCGGCCGACCAGGACCGCGTGGCCCTCGACGATGCCCTGGACGCCGAGGCCGGCGATGTTCGCGAAGTCCTCCGGAGCGGGCAGCGTGCTGCCGACCCGGGCGGCGGCTCCGGAGGCGACGGCCTGGGCGATGGGGTGCTCGGAGGAGTGCTCCAGGGCGCCCGCCAGGCGCAGGACCTCGTCCTCGTCCGTGTGGTCGACCGTGTGCACGGCGAGCAGGGTCATCTTGCCGGTGGTGACGGTGCCGGTCTTGTCCAGCACGATGGTGTCGACCTTGCGCGTCGTCTCCAGGACCTCGGGGCCCTTGATGAGGATGCCGAGCTGGGCGCCGCGCCCGGTGCCGACCAAGAGGGCGGTCGGGGTGGCCAGGCCCAGGGCGCAGGGGCAGGCGATGATCAGGACGGCGACCGCGGCGGTGAAGGCGGCGGTCAGTCCGGCGCCGTTGCCGAGCCAGAAGCCCAGGGTGCCGAGCGCCAGGGCGATCACGACCGGCACGAAGACCGCGGAGATCTTGTCGGCGAGCCGCTGGGCGGCGGCCTTGCCGTTCTGCGCGTCCTCCACCAGCTTGGCCATGCGGGCGAGTTGGGTGTCGGCGCCGACCCGGGTGGCCTCGACGACCAGGCGGCCGCCGGCGTTCAGCGTGGCCCCGGTGACGGCGTCCCCGGTGCCGACCTCGACCGGCACCGACTCGCCGGTGAGCATGGAGGCGTCCACGGCGGACGACCCTTCGACGACCACACCGTCGGTGGCGATCTTCTCACCGGGGCGTACGAGGAACCGGTCGCCGACCTTCAGCTCGCCGACGGGAATGAGCTCTTCCCTGCCGCCACGCACGACCGTGACTTCCTTGGCGCCGAGCTCCAGAAGTGCCTTGAGCGCCGCCCCCGCCTTCCGCTTGGAGCGCGCCTCGAAATAGCGCCCGGCCAGGATGAAGGCGGTCACACCCGCCGCGGCCTCGAGGTAGATGTTCCCGGCGCCGTCGGTGCGGGCGATGGTGAGCTCGAAGGGGTGCGTCATGCCGGGCGTGCCCGCCGTGCCGAAGAACAGCGCCCACAGAGACCACAGGAACGCCGCCGAGGTGCCGACGGAGATCAGCGTGTCCATCGTGGCGGCACCGTGCCTGGCGTTCGTCCAGGCGGCCTTGTGGAACGGCCAGGCGGCATACGTCACCACGGGTGCCGCCAACGTCAGCGACAGCCACTGCCAGTACTCGAACTGCAGCGCCGGGACCATGGCCATCGCGATCACGGGGACGGCGAGCGCCACGGCGGCGGTCAGCCGCTGGCGCAGCGGCCGCAGCTCGTCGCTCTCTTCCTGGGCCGGGCCCTCACCGGACGCCGAGTCGTCGGAGCGGGCGGTCTCGGGCCGTGGCTCCCGCGCGGTGTAGCCGGTGGCCTCGACCGTCGCGATCAGGTCCGAGACGGTCACGTCCTCGCGGAAGGTGACCTTCGCCTTCTCGGTGGCGTAGTTGACGGTGGCCTCGACGCCTTCGAGGCGGTTGAGCTTCTTCTCGATCCGGGCGGCGCACGAGGCGCAGGTCATGCCGCCGATGGCGAGTTCGACCTCGGCGGCGCCGGGCGTGGTGGTGGTCATGTCTGCTCCTCGGAGCTCACGAACGCGAAGTGCGAAAGAAGACAGGGAGGACGGGGACCGCCGAGTTTCGCGGCCCCCGCCCGGTTCGTTGGTCAGGCGGCCACGCGGCCGGCGAAGTGGTAACCGGCCTCGTCGACGGTCTTGGCGATCAGCGCGTCGAGCGCCTCGTCGGGCTCGGCGGCGGTCGTCACCGTGACCAGGCCGGTGCCGATCCCGACCTCGACCGCGGTGACCTCGTCCAGACCGCCCACCGCCTTGGCGACGACGCCCTGGCAGTGGGCACTGCCGACGCCTTCGACCTTGTAGGTGGTCTTGGACTCCGCCGGGGTGTGGCAGCTTCCGTCGGTGGTGCAGCAGTTCGACACGGGTCCTCCGTACGTAGGGGTCATACCCCTAGGGGGTATCTGCGACGGCTCCATGTATACCCCCCTCCCGTATTTAGTGGCAAGTCTCGACCCGACTTGACTTGGTACCCCCTGGGGGTATGTTGAGGATGTCGGCCGCACGCAGGAGCGGTCAGGAGATGAGGAGTTGTCGATGAACACCGGACTGCGGATCACCGTCTTCGCCGCCGCGCTCGCCGCGACCTTCGGTGCCGCCTACGGCGTGGGCGGCGCAGTCAGCCCGATCTCGCCCGAGCCGAAGAGTGCCACGCACAGTGGTTCCGAAGGCCACGCGGCCGCGGGGCACAAGGGAAAGACGGCCGGGCATCGCGAAGCGAATGGCGGCGGTCACGAAACGGAACCGCCGGGCGGCCTCGAGATCTCCAGGAGCGGCTACACGCTCGACCTGAAGACCCCGCGTATCGAGGCCGGCAAGAAGACCGACCTGCGCTTCGCCGTGGTTCAGGACCGGACCGGGCGCAAGGTCACCGCGTACCAGCGCGAACACGGCAAGGATCTGCACCTGATCGTCGCCTCACGTGACCTGACCGTCTACCGTCACCTGCACCCGACCCGGGCCGCGGACCGCACCTGGTCGACGCCCGTGAAGCTGCCCGAGGCCGGCGGCTACCGCGTCTTCGCCGACTTCAAGCCGAAGGGCGGCGAAGCGCTCACCCTCGGTGCCGACCTCGCGGCATCCGGGCGGTACGAGCCCGGCGAGCTGCCCGAGCACAACACCACGGCGAAGGTCGACGGCTACGAGGTGAAGCTGCGAGGCGCGCTGACCCCCGGCAAGGCCGGCGAACTCACCCTGACGGTGGCAAGGGACGGCAAGCCGGTCCGGAACCTCCAGCCCTACCTGGGCGCGTACGGCCACCTGGTTGCCCTGCGCTCCGGTGACCTCGCCTACCTGCACGTCCACCCCAACGGGGAGCCCGGCGACGGCAGGACCAAGCCCGGTCCGGAGGTCTCCTTCACGGCGACGGCGCCCAGCGCCGGCGCGTACCGCCTGTTCCTGGACTTCCAGCACGAGGGCAAGGTCCGTACCGCCGCCTTCACCGTGCATGCGGGCGGCGCGGTGGACGAGGCCGAGAAGTCCTCGCAGACCAGGCCTGCCGAGGGAGAGGCCGGACACGCGCACTGAGCCGCGAGGCCCGCACCTGACTCCGAGATGCGGGCCGCAGACGATGCGGCGGCCCAACCGAGCGGGGGGCACTTCGCTCATGGGCCGGACGAGAACCTCGGTGCAGCGCGTGGCGCCGGTCAGGACGAGCCGAGGCATCATCACCGCGTCCGCCGGGCAAG
Source organism: Streptomyces sp. NRRL S-455 (assembly GCF_000717875.1). Taxonomy (GTDB): domain Bacteria; phylum Actinomycetota; class Actinomycetes; order Streptomycetales; family Streptomycetaceae; genus Streptomyces. The sequence goes on along the minus strand of NZ_JOCT01000026.1, from coordinate 18,377 downwards.
GGAGACGTACTTTCATCACTGCCGAACGTCTCAGGGAGCCTTCGTGTCCAAGACCGACAGGGACGCGGCCGCCGCGCCGCGGGGAGGGGACGACGACACCCCGCTGCGGCGCGCCATCGGGCCCAGACTGCTCATCCTTTTCGTGATCGGCGACATCCTCGGCACCGGCATCTACGCCACCACCGGTCAGGTCGCCGGCAAGGTCGGCGGAGCACTGTGGCTGCCGTTCGTCATCGGATTCGTCGTGGCCGTCCTGACGGCCGCCTCGTACGTCGAACTCGTCGGCAAGTACCCGAAGGCGGCCGGAGCCGCGCTCTACACGCAGAAGGCGTTCCAGGTCCCCTTCCTCACCTTCATCATCGCCTTCATGGTCATGTGCTCGGGCCTCTCCTCGGCGAGCGCGGCGGCCCGCGCCTTCAGCGGGGACTACCTGTCGGAGTTCACGGACTTCTTCCCGCCCACCCTCATCGCGATCCTGTTCATCCTCGCCCTGGCGGCGCTGAACCTGCGTGGCGTGTCGGAGTCCGTGAAGACCAACGTGGTCCTCACCCTGGTCGAGCTGACCGGTCTGCTGGTCATTCTCACGATCGGGGCCTGGGCCGTCCTGACCGGCGACGGTGAACCTTCACGGCTCGGCGAGTTCCAGGCGGAGGGCACCGGCTTCGCGCTGTTCACCAGCGTGCTGGGGGCGACGGCACTCGGCTTCTTCGCCTTCGTGGGGTTCGAGGACTCCGTCAACATGGCCGAGGAGACCAAGGACCCGGTGCGGACGTTCCCGCGCGCCATCTTCATCGGTGTGGCCGTCACCGGCACCCTCTACGTCCTGGTCGCCCTGGTCTCCTCGCTGCTCGTCGACTACCGCGTGCTGGAGGAGTCCAGCGGCCCGCTGCTGGAGGTCGTCAAGGCCGGCGGGCTCGACTTCCCGCCCAAGCTCTTCGCCCTGATCGCGCTGTTCGCGGTCACCAACTCGGCACTGATCAACATCATGATGGCGTCCCGCCTGTGCTACGGCATGGCGAACGAACGCATCCTGCCCCCTGCCCTGGGCCGTGTCCTGCCCCGGCGCCGCACCCCGGTCGTCGGCATCGTCTTCGTCTCGCTCCTCGCCATCGGACTGGTCTCCACCGGGGAGATCGAGGGCCTCGGGGACACCACGTCCTTCCTGCTCCTGTGTGTCTTCGCCGTCGTCAACATCACCGTCCTCGTGCTGCGTCGCGACCGCGTCGCACACAAGCACTTCCGTACGCCCACCGCTCTGCCGGTCATCGGCGCGGTCACCGCCCTGATCCTGGCCAGCCCGCTGTCCGACCGGCCGGCGGACGTCTACATCCGGGCGGGCGTGCTGCTGGCCGTCGGAATCGGGCTGTGGGCGCTCAACAAGACGGTGATGAAGGTGCGCGGAGAGGCGTGAACGGCACCGGGCCACCGCCTTCCCGCACGGCGGCGGGAAGGTGATGGCCCGGCAGGAGGGTGTTCCAGGGTGATTCAGAGGTGGGTCAGCGGGTGAACGTGACCCGGTGTTCCTTCAGGGCACCGCAGTTGGAGCCGTACACCTGCACGTGCGTGCCGGCGATGCTGCCGCCCCAGTCCACGCAGTGGCCCTTGCCGTAGACGTACGTGGGACCGGCGTACGACGAGTACAGCCCCTCGTCGTAGTCGTGCCCCTCGGTGTCCGGGACGTAGATCCAGGCGGACACGTTCACCGCGTTGCCCGGGTTGTTGCGGATGGTCGCGACGCAGTTGTGGCCGCTGGAGGCGTTGTAGGTCAGATAGACCGTCCCCAGCGAGCCGACGGCCGCCGAGTTGACCGTCTTGTAGCCACTTCCGCAGACCTTCTGCGGGGTGGTGTTGGGCGCGGCGGAAGCGGGCGACGCCAGGGCGGTCATGGTCCCCAGCGACAGGGCCGCCGTGGCCGACGCGGCCAGGACGGAACGGGTGAATCTCATATTTCCCCCTTGCAACTCTTCGAGGTGGTTGCTCCTGCATGGTGTGACCCGCCGGACGCCCAAAGGGTTGTGCGTCAGCTCGCGGACATATCAAGGGAGTTGGCGGCTCTCCCCGTGCCCGTCGAGGTCTCCTGGGGCCGCCGCCGAGGCGGTGGGCGGAGGGTGCCCGAGCATGCCCACGCCCCGCCGCTTCTACTCGCGAGTCACTCAGGGCGCACGCGACATCCAGAGGATCTGCTCAGGGGTGTCACACGGACTGCACATCCCCCTTCCAAAGTCTCGTTAGCGTTACGGCTCGATCCCACGTACGGACGTCACCAGGCCGCGTCCGGCGAGCCAGCCGAACAGTCAGATCGGGAAGACCACACACATGGACTACTGCTCCTCGTGCCGTCGGCACCTCAACGGCGCCTTGGTCTGCCCGGGGTGCGGCGCCTACGCCCCGGACATAGACCCTTCCGCCGACCCCGGTGCGCGGCGCGACCACAGCGCGTCGCGGGGCGACAACGTGTGGGACGACCGGAGCGTGTGGGAGGAAACCCACACCGGCACGCGGGAACTGCATCTCGCGTACACCGGGTCGGCCGTCGGCTCCGCGGCCCCCGCCACGGACGCGTCGGGCGACTCCGAGCACACGGACACCGGCGAGGCCACGACGGACGGCTACGCGGCCCCGCAGCAGGGGCGCGCCGCGCGGCGGCGTCAGATGGCCCGCTGGAAGAAGAACCAGCGCCGGGCCGTCGTCGCGACCGCCTTCGCGCTCGTCGGGGGCGGACTGACCGTCGCGGGCATGAACGGGAACGCCACGAACACGAAGCAGTCGGCCACGGCGCCGGGCGACACGGCCATGGGCGGCACCGAAGGCCAGGCTCCGACGTACACCGAACCGACGTCGACCCGGCGCGACGCCCCGCGTTCCTCGCCCGCCACCGCGCCGGACACCGGCTCCGCCTCGCAGCGCGAGCGGTCGCGGGCCGCCGCGCCCCGCACCACACCGGCGGACACACGGACCGACTCGGGCTCCGCGCCCCGTGCCCTGCCGAAGACGACACAGCCGAAGACCACCGTCCCGGACACCGCCGACTCCGTCACCGGCAGCACCGGCGAGTCCACGTCGACGGCGACCGAGCGGACGACACCACCCGCCGCCGACAGCGGCAACGACAGCCAGCAGTCATCGGACTCCGCGCCGCCCCCGCCCGCCGCGAGCCCCACTCCTGCCGAGACGCCTCCCGCCAACGGGACCTCGAACTCGAAGGAACTGTGCCTGCTCGTCGTCTGCCTCGGCTGAGAGGTGCCAGGGCGGCCGCCGAAAACCGGTGGCCGCCCCACGCCGCCGCTTCGTACCGTCGGCCGCATGGCTGATGAGTGCTTCCGGCATCCGAGGCTCGCCGCGGTCTACGACCCGCTCGACCCCGAGCGCGTCGACCTCGACCCGTACCTGCGGATGGCGCAGGAGTTCGGGGCGAGCCGGGTGCTCGACCTCGGATGCGGGACAGGGGTGTTCGCGCTGCTGCTGGCCGAACGCGGCTTCGATGTCGTCGGTGTCGATCCCGCCCGGGCGTCCCTGGACGTGGCCCGGGGCAAGCCGGGCAGCGAGCGGGTCCGGTGGATCCACGGCGATGCGACGACCCTGCCGCCGGCCGAGGGCGCGGACCTTGTGACCATGACGGGAAACGCCGCCCAGGAGATCGTCGATCCCGAGGAGTGGCGAAGCACCCTGCGAACAGTCCGCGAGGCACTGCGGCCCGGCGGACGCCTGGTGTTCGAGACCAGGAACCCTGCCCGTCGCGCCTGGGAGGAGTGGAACCGCGAGACCACGCATGCCGCGGCGGACGTCCCCGGCGTCGGAACGGTCGAGTACTGGATCGATCTCCTCGACGTGAGCCGACCGCTGGTGACGTTCCGTCAGACCTATGTGTTCGCCTCGGACGGGGAGGTGCTGACGTCGGAGTCGACCCTGCGGTTCCGCGAGCGGCCGGAAGTCGAGGCCGAACTGCTCGCGCAGGGCTATGTGGTGGACGACGTGCGCGAGGCACCCGACCGGCCGGGCCGGGAGTTCGTGTTCGTCGCGCGGCGTGCGAGAACAGTGGCCTGACACCGGCCCTGCCGCCTCCGCGGCAAGCGGAATCCGCCCGTACAATCCTCGCGACCAAATCGGGGGCGTCGGCAGCGGGGGAGTCCGCGTGGAAACGATTATCGTTCAGTTGCCCGGACCCGCACCGTGGGGTGTGGTCGAGACGGGCAGGCCCGAACTGATCCATCTGGGGCCCGGGGACATCGCCGACTTCGGCCGCGGCACGTCCGGCGACGCGCAGGTGCGCATCCTCCTCACCGACCCGGGAGTCTCACGCCGCGCCGGGCAACTGGAAGCGGCCGGGGACTACTGGCGGCTGTCCAACTTCAGCCGCAGCGTGTCGTACGTGGTGGAGAACCTGGAGGGAGCCGGTGAGTACCTCACCGTCGCCCCCGGGCGGCTCGGCGCGCCCGTTCCGTTCGAGTTCTCGCGCGTCGTGCTCCCCGCCCTGTCCGGCACCGCCACGTTCAAGGTGTTCGCACCCCAGCACGCCTACCTCGGCGAGCAGGCCGCGCCGGGCGGCGGCGAGCAGACCGTGCACCCCTTCGCCCTGGACCCGACGTCGAAGTACTTCCTCGTCCTGGTGGCCCTGTGCGAACCCCGGCTCCGGGACCCCTCCGACTCGGCGCTGCCCGGCGCCGGACAGATCGCGGAACGGCTGCGGCAGCTGGAGACCTGCCGGGACCTGACCCGCTCGGCGGTCAACTACCACATCGACTACCTCGCCTTCGCGAAACTGCGCCTGGACCTGGGCGAGGAGACCGCGACCGGTACCGACGGCGGCCGCACCGGCGCCAAGCGCACCCGGCTCGCCTCCGTCGCCCTGCGCTTCGGCCTGGTACGCGAGGAGCACCTCAGCCTGCTGCCGCCGCGTGGCGCGGGCCGCCTCGCCCCGCAGGGGGCCGGCGCATGACCGGATCCGGCGGAGGCGACGACCTGGAGACACCCGGACCGCCCCGCCTCCCGGAGGGGTTCCGCATCGACGGCTGGGAGGTGGGCGCGGTCATCGGCTCCGGCGGCTGGGGGACGGTGTACGAGGCCCGCGGGTGCGAGGACGGCGCGCCCGTGGCGGTGAAGGTGCTCCCGACCGGTGCTCTGGGCCCCGGGCAGCGTGCCGCGCTCGGGGAACTCGTGGCGCGCGAGGTCCGGTTCAGCGCGGAGGCCGACCACCCGCACCTCGTCCGGACCCACGCCGTGCGCACCGTGGAGGCACCGGAGCTGCCCACGCTGGACGGCGCCATCGCGCTGGTGATGGACCGTGCCGAGGCCAGCCTGAAGGACGTACTGGACGACGCCGCGGCCGGCCGGCCGATCGACGGCGCCGACCGGATCCTGCGCGGAGTCGCCGCCGGACTCGCCCACATGCACGCCGCCGGCTGGGTGCACGGCGACCTCAAACCCGCCAACGTCCTGCTGGGCCCGGGCAGGCAGGTGCGGCTGGCGGACTTCGGGCTGGCCGCCGAACTCGACGGCACCCACGCCCATCTGCCGCCGCTCGGCACCCTGGACCACCTGCCGCCCGAGTGGTGGTCGCAGCGCACCGGCACCCGGGGCGCCGTGGTCCGGCCCACCGCCGACATCTGGGCCTTCGGCGTCCTCGCCCACCAGGTCCTCACCGGCGGACTGCATCCCTTCCCGGGCGCGACGGCGCGGGCCCGTTCGCTCGCCGCCCAGGCCTACGCCCGCGGCACCGCGCCCCTCCGGCTCGACGCGGGCCTCGACGACGGCCCGCGCCGGCTGATCGCCGACTGCCTGGCACCGGACCACACCACCCGCCTCCCGCACACCGCCCGCGATGTGGCGGCCCGGCTCGAGGAACTCACCGGCGGTCCGCGCCGCCGCCGTCGACGCCTGCTGCCGGCCGCGGCGGCAGCAGGCATCGCCGCCCTGACCGCCGCCGCACTCGCCGGGGCGGCACTCCTCGGCGGAGTCGTCGACACCCGGGACGACGACCGCGACCGCGGCGCCCCCGCCGCCGTCACCGGCGCGCACACCCCGGCACCCGGGGAGATCCCCGAGGACTCCGACGTACCCGAGGCACTGCGCCCCGTCATCACCCGCGCCGCCCACCGCTGCACCGACGAGGAGATCACCCCCGCCCTGCTCGCCGCGCTGCTCAAGGCGGAGAGCGGCTTCGACGCGGACGCCGCCCGCCCCGAGAGCGAGGAGTACGGCATCGCCATGTGGACACCCTCGGTGTTCCGGGCCTGGGCGGTGGACGGGGACGGCGACGGCGACAAGGACCACATGTCGCCGCCGGACGCGATCGCCACCATGAGCCTGTACGTGTGCTGGCTCGACCAGCGCTTCAAGCAGGCGGGACTGCCGAAGAAGGATCTGCCCGCGCTGGTCGCGGCCGGCTACCGCACCAGCGACCGCGCCGTCATCGAGGAGGGCGGCGTCCCCGCACGGGTACGGCCGCACGTGGACAAGGTGCTGCGCTACCTCGCCGCGTACGAAAACTGACCCCCGGTGTGCGCGAGGGGTGGGCCGGCAGGGTCGCGAGCGGTGGCGCCGCGCAGGAGCACGCGCATGGTCGCGCGCCCCCTCTGTGGGGCGCTCGACCCTGATAAGTGTCAGGTGTCGCCGACGCGGTGACGGCTCCTACGGTCGGCACAGCACGACCAGAACACCCGCCGACCACATGAAAGAGGACTCATGAGCCGCCGATCGCTCAGGACACTGCTGGCCGCCGGGGGCGCCGCCGCGGTGATGGCGCTCCTCCCCACCTCCGCCCAGGCCGCGCCGCACTCGGGCGGCAACTACGGGGCCTACGGCATGGAGGGGCAGTACCCCACCACCTCCTTCTGCTCGGGCACGTTCCGGCAGATCGGGGCCACCCAGTACGCCCAGGGAATGGCCCTGAAGTACTTCTACTCCGACAAGTGCGGCTCGTTCGCCCGGATCGAGAACTCCCGGGCCAACTGCGCCGCCGTGCTGCAACGCTCCAACAGCGGCGTGGGACGCGTCGACGGCTGGGTCTCCGAGACCGTCGACCCGGGCCTCACCTACGCCTACACGCAGATGGGCAACAACCTCAACGGCCGTGTCTCGCGCGCCGTGCTCTCGTGCGACGGCCACGACCTGGCGGTGACCGGCTGGTACTGAGCCGCACGCGCGCGACCACGGCCCGATGGGCCGCTGAGTCCGACCACCAGAAGCCCGCGGCGGGTCACCGGAGGACCGGTGACCCGCCGCGGGGAGTGTGGCAGGGGTGCGTCAGCAGTCCCGGACGCCGGCGATCTTCTCGCCACCCCGGATGTACAGGTTGTTCACCCAGGCGATGTCGCTGCCGGCGAACTCCTGGACAGCGGTCCACCAGCTGTTGCTGCCGACGGCCGGGTCGTGCACCATCTGGCCCTGTGTCTGGCACACGGCGTCCGCCCACCACTGCGAACGGACCGCGAGACGAGGCGAGTCGGTGGTCGGCTGCTGGCGCAGATTGACGTCGGTGGCCCAGACGTAGACGTCGGTCAGGGTCGGGTCACCGTGGTTGGCCGGGGCCGCCGGAGCGGCCTGGGCGGTGGTCGCCAGGCCGCCGACGGCGAGCGCGGCCACGGCCAGGCCCATGGCGGTACGGCTGATCAGTCGCTGCATGTCTGTCCCCCGTAGGACGTTGGTGTGGATGGCCGGTGTCGTGCCGTGGGTCAGCAGCTCGCCGAGGCGGGCAGGTCGCCGTACTCGTCGCCCTTGAGGTAGACGGCGCTGACGTAGCCCTCGGCGAGCTTGACCCAGACGTTGTTGGTGATGCCGTAGTCCCTGACGGTCTCGCCGCGCTCCCAGCAGTAGGCGCCGCGCGGCTGGCCCGCCGGCACGGTGCCGACCGTGGGGAAGGCACGGGCCGGTCCGGAGCGGACGTTGACGGTCTCGTACGGCACGACCGCGTACGGCGCGGCCATGACGCGGGCGGTGCCCTGCCCGCCGGCGGAGGACGCGGCGGCGGTCCCCGCGGTGAGCGGGCCGAGCAGAGCGAGCGCCCCGGCGCCGACGAGCGCGGCCCTGGCGAAGATGCGAGTGGTCATGTCGAGTTCCCCCTGAACGGTGTGGCCGACGCTCAGAACTGTAGGGAGACCCGGGTCGACGCGGTCCTGACAATTGTCAGGGTCGTCCGGAACGGCGGGGGCGGTGGGCGGGGCCGGCGGACGCGCCATGACACGGCCGAAAACCGCTCGACGGCCACGGCCGCCCCTGTCTACCATCCACGGCGCGGCATCGCGTGTCGGTCACCGGCCGGGTGAGGCATGGAGGCGCCGCGAAGATGCCCGTGGAGGCATTCAACCGTGTCTGTCGAGTTCAATCACACCATCGTCCTGTCCCGTGACCGGGAGAAGTCCGCTCACTTCCTCGCGGAGATCCTGGGACTGGAGGTCGGGGCACCGACCGGGGTGTTCCTGCCCGTGACGACCGCCAACGGCGTCACCCTGGACTTCCTCACCATCGACGCCGACATTCCCATGCAGCACTACGCGTTCCTCGTCTCCGAGGACGAGTTCGACGAGGCCCTCGCACGTCTCGTCGCGGCCCGCGTCCCGATCCAGGCCGACCCGCACGGCAACCACCCGCGCCGGATCAACCGCCACGACGGAGGCCGGGGCGTCTACTTCCTCGACCCGGCCGGCCACGGCCTGGAGATCATCACCCGCCCGTACGGCACCGACCCGTCCTCCCCGCTGAACGGCGTCACGGAGGACGTGCCCGGAGCGGTCTGAGCCGACCACCGGCCGGGGACGGGAGCAAGGCCGTCCCCGGCCGAACGGCCAGCCGGCGGACGACAGTTGTCAGTGGCCGCAGACGACACCGGCGACCTGACGGATCCGGCCCTCGGCCCGGTCAGCCACCGTCCGTCCTCAGCCCCACGGGAGCCGGCTCCGGGCCGGTGTCCGGCGTGCGGTCAAGGCGGGGGAGCAGGAGCGGGGTGGTGAGGAGAAGAGCACCGGCGAGCGCGATGGCCGTGCGCGGGCCGGTCAGGCCGGCCAGCACGCCCCACAGGGCGGTCACCGCCGCGGTGGTGACCTTGCCGGTGGCCGACCAGGCCGCCAGGGTGCGGGTGACCCGGTCCGCGGGCGTCCGCTCGAGCCGGTACGTCGCGAACACCGGGTTGAACACGCCGCAGCAGGCGATCAGCCCGAACTCGACCACCATGACCAGCACCAGCCCGGCCGTGCCGGGGCCGACGAAGGCCGGCCCGCAGGACCAGCACGCCCGCAGCACCCCCGAGACGAGCAGCACCCGGTGCCGGCCGAACCGTGTGACGAGCCGTGGGGCCAGCCGTGCGCCGAGCAGGCCACCGGTGCAGGGAACCGCGAAGGCGAGGGCGTACTGCCAGGGCTCGAACCGCAGTTGGCCGACCATCAGCACCAGGAGCGGCGGCGCGGCCGCCATGATCAGGGCGTTGTTCAGGACCGTGTTGAAGAACAGCGGGCGCAGCCCCGGATCGGCCAGGATGTGACGCCACCCGTCGAGCAGGTCGCCGCGCCCGGGCCGGGCCTCCGCGGGAACAGCACGTGAAGGGCGCTTGTCATGGCCCCCGATCGCCCGGACTCCGAACGCCGAGAGCAGATAGCTCACCGCGTCCGCCACCACGGTCGTCACCGGACCGAACAGCCCGATCGCCGCCCCGCCCAGCGGCGGCCCCACCATGCTGGCCGTCCAGTTCGTCGCCTCGAACCGCCCGTTCGCGAGAAGCAGGTCCCGCCCTGGCACCAGGCCCTTCAGGAACGCCCCGGCCGCGGCGTTGAAGGTGATGTCCGCCGCCGCGACCACGATCGACACCAGCAGCAACTGACCGAAGCACAGCCGGCCCAGGACGTACGCCACGGGGATGCTCAGCAGCACCGCGCAGCGGACCAGGTCCGCAGCGATCATCACCGGGCGTTTGCGGCGGACCTCCACCCACGGTCCGAGCGGCACCGACACCACCGCGCCGACCGCCGGCCCGACCGCCGCCAGCAGCGACACCTGCGCCGGCCCGGCGTCCAGCACCAGCACCGCGATCAGCGCGAACGCGTCGAAAGCGAGCCACGTGCCGGCCGTGCTGACCGCGTACGCGCCCCACAACCACCCGAACCGCCGCCCCAACGACCGTCTGCCCACCACGCCCCGCGCACACTCCCAGCTCACGCGGACAACCCGCTGCCGACCGGGAGTCATCCAAGCGAGAACCGGGCCGTTCGGGCAAACAACCGTCCGTCCGCCGAGCCACAACCATCCGTTGTGGCACGGCGCCACGGGCCGGTACCGGTCGGCCCGTCACTGTGTCAGCGCTGGTACAGCCCCACCAGCGTCCCGTCCGCGAGGCGGCGCTTCTCGACCTCCGCGTGCACCTGGTTCGCATCCGGCGCGTCGGGCAGGACGCACGGTTCGGACAGGGCGTAGAGGCGGAAGAAGTAGTGGTGCGCGTCATCCCCGGGCGGGGGATGCGGCCCGCCCCAGCCGTGCTGCCCGTAGCCGTTGACGAGCTCCGTGCCGCCGGGTGGGCAGTGCCCGGCCTCGACGCCGTCGCTGTGCGGGTCGATGCCGACCACGACCCAGTGCGCGAAGGTGCCCGACGGGGCGTCGGGGTCCTCGCAGAGCAGGACCAGTTCGGCCGCGTCGTCCGGTACGCCGCTCCAGGTCAGCGGCGGAGAGACGTTCGGTCCCTCGTACGCGTACCGGCGCGCGATGAAGGAGTGGTCGTTGAACGCGTTGCTGCGCAGTTCGATGCCGGTCATGTGCCCCGGTGTACCCCTGCGGGACCCGGACATGCGGTCCGGGCCCGATCACCTCGGGTACCCGTGATCCCTCCGGAGCGCACAAGCCCGTCCGGTTCATCCGCCCGCCAGCGCCAGCGAACCGTCGGCCTCCAGCCTCACCCGCACGCCGCGGCTGATCCCGTCGAGCGTCGTACGCAGCCACACACGGTCCGCCCGGGACGCCGGCTCCAGGCGCAGCCGCCGCGCCCGCAGCGGCACCATGCGCAGCCCCGCCAGCCGGCCGCCGCCGGCGTCCAGGGAGACGAGGTACGCCAGCCGCAGGTCGTCGCGGTACTCCTCGTAACCGGGGATGCCCTCGTAGTCGTCGACGAAGTCGCCGCAGCCGTACAGGATCAGCCGGTCCCGGTACACCTCCAGCGGGCGGGGATGGTGCGAGGAGTGCCCGTGGACGACGTCGACACCCCCGTCCACGAGCGCGTGCGCGAAGCGGACCTGCTCCCTGGGCACGTGAAACCCCCAGTTCGAGCCCCAGTGCACGGACACGACGGTCAGATCACCGGCCCGTCCGGCCCGCCGGACGTGCCGTACCACCGCTTCGGCCACGCCGCGCGAGAGCTCGGGCACGTACGCCACACCGGGCCGCTCCGCCGTCGCCGCCCACCCGGACGGGATGCCGCTGGAGCGTGCCCCGAGGGCGAGCACCAGCAGCCGGCGGCCACCGGGGAGGGGGACGGGGACGGGCGCGAACGCCTCCTCGGCATTGCGGCCCGCGCCCGCGGTACGCAGGCCCGCCCGCCCCAGCACGTCCAGCGTCTCCAGCAGACCGGCCCGGCCGAAGTCCAGCACGTGGTTGTTGGCGACGACGGTCACGTCCGGCCGCGCCACCGCCAGGGCGGGCAGGTTGGCCGGGTGCATCCGGTAGTGGATCTCCTTGTCGGGTGCGAACGTGCCGCCGCACGTCACCGACGTCTCCAGGTTCACGATCCGCGCGTCCGGCGCGGCCTCGTCCAGCACCCGCAGCGCCGCACCCCACGGCCAGGACGGACCGACGGGCGCCGGCACCGGTCCGTGCAGCGACTCCGACAGCCGGACGTAGGACCGGGCGTCCCCGACGTACGCCTCCCGCAGTGCCGGATCACCGGGGTGCGCCAGGATCTGGTCGACACCGCGCCCGAGCATCACATCACCGCACAGGAACAGCGTCACGACGCCGCCGCCCACACCTCCACGGTAGGACGGCCACGTGGCACCGCCGGAACCTCAGGCGTCGACCCTCACCGCGCACGACCACCCGTACGGATCCGGCCCGATCCGCAGCTCGTCCCACGCCACCGCCGTCGGGACCGCCCCGGTGATCGCGACGTCCGCCAGGGCGGTCGTCGCCAGCCGGACGTCCAGGCCGCCGTCGGCCTCGTCCGCCTCCACGTCCACGGGCACCTGGCCGTACACCTGCAGCCGGAAGATCACCTCGTCCAGCAGCGTGGCGAGCAGGTCGTAGTCGCTGGCCTCGCCCAGCCGGATCCGGTCCACGGCGGTGGGACGGACCCCGGAGAGGTCCGCGAAGCACTCCACCATCCCCAGGACGGCCTCCGCCAGACAGTGCTCCCGGCACGCCGCCCACGCCTCGATCCGGATGTCGCCCGGGCGCGGCACCGTCCGGTGCCCCCAATCGCCCGGCTGCCTTACCTGCCCGCCGTCATCCGTGTCACCGCCCATGAGACATCGACTGCCCGACGCACGCGTACCCATGCGGTGCCGGTCCCCGCCATCCGGGTCAAAGGGGCTCGTCCGCGAGATACGGCGGTGCCGGATCGTACTGGCTGCGGCGGCGCACGGCCCGCGCGTGGTCACGGCCGTGCAGCCGCCCGACGAGCCACAGCGCGCTGTCGATACCGGCCGGAGACGCCCTGGCTGGTGACCAGGCCACCGTCCACGACATACCGGACGTCCCGGACGACCGTCACGTCGCCGCGGGGCCTGGAGGGCGTCCTCGTAACTCCAGTGCGTGGTCACCCGGCGCCCGCATGCCGGGCCGGCGGCGTGCAGTCGGATCGCGCCACGCGGGACGCGGGACGCCCGCCGCGGCGTGGGTAGGCGGACGGAAGAGACGACATGTGACGGGGACCGGGGGAGAGGAGGCCCCACGATGAACTCCCAGACGGTCACCTTGCCCGCCGGTGGCGCCAGGCTCACCGGTGATCTGATCGTGCCGCCCGGCGCCCGGGCGGTCGTGCTGTTCGCGCACGGCAGCGGCAGCTCCCGGCACAGTCCCCGCAACCGCGAGGTCGCCGCCGGTCTGCGCACCGCCGGACTCGGCACCCTGCTGATCGACCTGCTCACCGAGGAGGAGGAACGGCTGGACATGATCACCGCCGAACTCCGCTTCGACATCCCCCTGCTGGGTCGCCGGCTGGTGGCCGCCGTCGACTGGCTTGCCCGGTCGCCCGGCACCCGCCACCTGCCCGTCGTCCTGTTCGGCGCCAGCACCGGCGCGGGCGCGGCCCTGGTCGCCGCCGCCGAGCGGCCGGGCAGAGTGTCGGCGGTCGTCTCCCGCGGCGGCCGGCCCGACCTGGCGGGCGACGCCCTGGAATCCGTCCGGGCCCCGGTGCTGCTGATCGTGGGCGGCCGGGACGAGCAGGTGCTGCGGCTCAACCAGGAGGCGGCCCGGCGGCTGCACGTCCCGCACACCCTCCATGTCGTGCCCGGCGCCACCCACCTGTTCGAGGAGCCGGGCGCGCTCGGCCAGGTCACCGAGGCGGCCCGCCAGTGGTGCCACGAGCAGCTGAGGACCACGGCGGGCTGACGGCGGCCCGAGTCACCCACCCGCGGGTCGATGCGCGACCGGGCACCTGGCGCAGTTGCTCCCCTGCGGCGGAACGGCGTGGGAGCTGCCCGTGGGCACCCCCTCCGGCACCGTTCACGAGCCACGGACGTCCGCGAGGCGCGCATCGACCGGTGGGCAGCGGGTACGCGGGTGCCGGACCGGCCGAGGGCCCTCTCCGTGCGGGAAGCAGAGGTGACCGTCATGCGGTTCCGTGATCGCCGCCAGGCCGGCGGGGAACTGGCCGAGATTCTGCGGACCCGGCAGGCCGAGGGGGCCCTGTCCGACCCTCTCGTCCTCGCCCTGCCACGTGGTGGTGTCGCGGTGGCGCGCGAGGTCGCCCGAGTTCTGGACGCCCCGCTCGACGTGGTCGTGGTACGGAAGATCGGGGCGCCCTTCCAGGAGGAGCTCGGCGTCGGTGCGATGGCCGGGGACGAGGTGCCGCTCCTCGACGAGGACGCCCTGCGGCACCTGGGCATCGGCGAGGCCGCGCTGGCCTCCGTCATCGAACGGGAGCGGGTGGAGCTGCGCCGCCGTGAGCGGCTCTACCGGCAGGGCCGCCCCGCCCCCGACCTGCGGGGACACACCGTGATCGTGGTCGACGACGGACTGGCGACCGGCTCCACCGCCCGGGCCGCCCTGCGGTTCGTACGCCGCCACGAGCCCGCACGGGTGGTGCTGGCCGTGCCGGTGGGCTCCCCGGAGGCGGCCGAGGCGATGCGGGCCGAGGCCGACGAGGTGGTCTGCCTGCACCGGCCCGCCGCCTTCATGGCCGTGGGCCTGTGGTACGAGAACTTCGACCAGCTGACGGACCGGGACGTTCTGGAAGCGCTCCACGCGCGGCTCTGACCCATGCGCGGGAGCAGGCAGGGCAGCGGGCCGGATCCCGCCGGGCGCTCAGACGACGCCGTCCACGCGCAGGGCCGCCACCTCCTCCTCGGTGCGGCCCAGTTCGCCGAGGATCGCCTCGGTGTGCTCGCCCACCGCCGGCACCGGGTCCATGCGCGCCGGCAGCCCCGCGAGGTCGGCCGGCGGGAGCAGCGCCTCCACCGTGGCGCCGGGCACCGCGACCTCGGTCCAGCGGCCCCGGGCAGCCAGCACCGGGTGGTCCAGGAACGCGGCGACGTCGTTGACCCCGGCGCAGGCGATGCCGAGGGCCTCCAGATCCTTGAGGATCTCGTCGGATCCGGAGCGGGCGAAGCGGGCGGCGACGATGGCGTTGAGCTCCTCGCGGTGGGTGACGCGGTCGGAGGCGGTGGCGAAGCGCGGATCGTCGACGAGCTCCGGCCGGCCGAGGAACCCGGTGCACAGGGCCGCCCACTCGCGCTCGTTCTGAATGGAGAACAGCACCTCCTTGCCGTCCGCGGCCGGGTACGTCCCGTACGGGGCGATGGTGGCGTGCTGGGTGCCGATGCGTGGGGGCGGGGTGCCGCCGTGCCGCGTGTAGTAGGCGGGCTGGCCCATCCACTCCGCGAGCGCCTCGAACAGGGATACCTCCACCGGGTGCGCCTCACCGGTGACGGCCCGGGTGTACAGGGCGGTGAGGACGCCGCTGTAGGCGTACATCCCGGCCGCGATGTCGGCGACGGAGATCCCGGTCCGGGCGGTACCCTCCGGGGTCCCCGTCAGGGACACCAGCCCGGTCTGGCACTGTACGAGCAGGTCGTACGCCTTGCGGCCGGCCCAGGGGCCGGTCGTGCCGTACCCGGATATCGTGCACGGGATCAGGCGGGGGCGGCGGTCGGTGAGGGTGGCGACGTCCAGGCCGAGCCGGTCGGCGGCGCCCGGGGCGAGGTTCTGCACGAACACGTCGGCGCTGTCGAGCAACTCGTGCAGGATCTCGCGTCCCCGCGAGTCCTTCAGGTCCAGCGTGAGGGACTCCTTGGAGCGGTTGAGCCACACGAAATAGCTGGAGTGGCCGTGCACGGTCGTGTCGTAACGCCGGGCGAAGTCGCCGCCGCCCGGCCGCTCCACCTTGATCACGCGGGCACCGAGGTCGGCGAGCTGGCGGGTGGCATAGGGCGCGGCCACGGCCTGCTCCAGGCTGACCACCGTGACCCCGGACAGGGGATACCGCTGCACGCTCATGCCTCAAGCTCCTGAACCTCGTACCGACCGGCCCCGCCAGTGTCTCCCAGGGGGACGGCGGCGGCATGGGCCCTTCGGACGCGATCCGGATCACGGGGCACGGCGGCGGGAGCGGGACCGCACGGGCGCTATGGCCGGGCGAGGCGCCGCATGGCCAGGGCCAGCTGCAGCCGCAGCCGGCCCTGCGGGGTGCGCACCGGCCAGCCGAGCAGGTGCTCGGCGTGGGCCAGCCGGTCCTGGAGCGTGGAGTGGTGGACGTTGATCTCCGCGGCGGCCGCCCGCAGGCTCGCCGTCGAGGTGACGGCGTGCAGCGTGGCCGGCAGCCAGGGAGTGGTCGCCGCGGCGGCGTCCAGGGCCCGGACGTCGGGCGGCGGTTCGGCACCCGGTGCGACGAGGGAGGCGAGGAGGGCGATACCGCCCAGCTCGTCGGCGTACACGACCCGCGGCCCGGGGTCCTGCGCGGTGCCCTCGGCGGTGAAACGCAGCGCGGTACGGGCGGCGGCACCGCGGAACTCGCCGGCCGCCGACGCGCCCGGTGCCGGCACCCGCCCAGCAGCCTCCGCAGCCAGTCCAGATGCGCCGCCCGTGCCGACCGGGAGACCGCCGCCTGGGGTGCGAAGCCGTCGAATCCGTGGCAGCCGCCGGGCCAGACGAGCAGTTCGGCCACGCCACCGGCCTGCCAGATGCGCGAGGCGTACGCGACGACCTCGTCGCGGAAGGTCTCCGCGGAGCCGACGTCGAGGAAGGCCGGCGGCAGCCCGGACAGGTCCTCGGCGCGGGCCGGCGCCGCATACGCCGGCACGTCGGGCCCGCCGCGCCGCTCGCCCAGCAGCGCGGTCCAGCCGGTCTCGTTGGCGGTGCGGTCCCACACCCCCAGCCCGGCCATCTGATACGCCGACGGCGTGTCGTTGCGGTCGTCGAGCATCGGGCACAACAGGACCTGCCCGATCGGCTGCGGCCCCTTGCGGTCCCGGGTCAGCAGCGCCAGGGCCGCGCACAGCCCACCGCCCGCGCCGGCCCCCGCGATGACGATCCGCTCGGGGTCGGCTCCGAGCTCGGCGGCGTGGTCGGCCGTCCACAACAGCCCGGCGTACACGTCCTCGATCGGCGCGGGATACGGATGCTCCGGAGCCAGCCGGTGCTCCACCGACACGACGACCGCGTCCAGCGCCTCGGCCCACGCCAAGGGGCCGTCGACGCCGACCCGGTTGTTCCCGATGACGCGTGTACTCCTCCCCGCACACGGCCGACGCGGAGGCGACTGAGTCCGTCCGCGCCAGGTCTGTCACAGTCCGGGCACGCCTCAGGAATGCTTCTGGCCACGCAACCGGAGTGGCCGAAAGATGTGTCTCCGAGCGTGTGGCCGACCGCTGGGGAGCGGCGGCCCTGGGGGGCTGGAATGAACACATGGGCGGTGCCCGGATACACCGAGTCACACGAACTCGGGTCGGGGGCGAGCGGGCGGGTCGTACTCGCCGTGCACCGGGAGACCGGCGTGCCGGTGGCGGTGAAGTACCTCAGCGAGTCCCTGCGGACCCGGCCGGGATTCGTGCACGGCTTCCGGGCGGAGGCCCGGCTCCTCGGCGGGCTGGAGAGCCCGTACGTCGCGGGCCTGTACGAGTACGTGGAGAGCCCGGACGGCGCCGCCATCGTGATGGAGCTGGTCGACGGCGTCTCGCTGCGCACGCTGCTGAGGCGGGAGGGCCCGCTCGATCCCGAGGCCGCGCTCGTCCTCCTCAAGGGATCGCTGCTCGGCCTGGCCGACGCGCACGGCGTCGGCGTCGTACACCGCGACTACAAGCCGGAGAACGTCCTGGTCGGGCCGGACGGATCGTCCAGGCTCGTCGACTTCGGGATCGCGGTGGACGCGGGCACCGACGCGGGTGTCGCGGGGACCCCGTCGTACATGGCCCCGGAACAGTGGACCGGCGCCCCCGCCTCTCCCGCCGCCGACGTGTACGCGGCCACGGCCACCTTCTTCGAGTGCCTGACGGGCCACAAGCCGTACGCGGGGGACAACCTCGCGGAACTCGCGCTGCAGCACGTGGACGCGCCCGTCCCCGCCGAGGAGGCCCCCGAGGCGGTGCGGGAGCTGGTGCGCCGTGGTCTGGCCAAGGATCCGGCGGAACGTCCCGCACCGGCCGAGGCGTTCGTCAGGGAGCTGGAAGCGGCCGCCGGCGCCGCCTACGGCCCCGACTGGGAGGAGCGCGGCCGGGACCGGCTCGCCGCGCTGGTGGCACTGCTGCCGCTGCTGTCGCCCAGGGGCCGCAGCGCCCCCCGGAGCACCACGGACACCGCCCGCACGGTTCTGGGCCGGCGGCCGGGCCGCGGCCGGGCACAGTCGTGGCTGCCGGGCCGGGCCGGACTGCTCGTGTCGGGTACCGCCCTCCTCCTCGGTGCCCTCCTGGCCCATGGATCCGGATTCCCGTACGACCCGGGGGCCGCCGCGCAGCGGACGGCGCGGGCCCTTGCCACCACCAGTGCCCAGCCCGGCGCGGCATCGCCGGCGGCCCCCGCCCCCGCCCCGTCCCCGCCCTCGTCCGCCACACCCACGAACGCAGCCGGCCTGTCGCCGTCGCCCACCCTGTCGCCCGCGGGCCCGGCCCCCTCCGGTGCCGGTGAACCCTCGGCCTCCGCCACCCTGCCCGGCGGTCAGGAGACGACCGCGCCCGGCGGGGCGGCCACTGAGACGACCCCGACGACCGTCGCCCCCACCTCGCCTGCCCCGCCCACCTCGCCCGCCCCGCCCACTG
>NZ_JOCT01000025.1 GCF_000717875.1 Streptomyces sp. NRRL S-455 | reverse complement strand
ACTTTTGGCACGCTGTTGAGTTCTCAAGGAACGGTCGCTTCCTTTGTACTCACCCTCTCGGGCTTTCCTCCGGGCGCTTCCCTTCGGTCTTGCGTTTCCAACTCTATCAGTGTTTTTCCGACTCTCTGACCACCATCCTGCGGGCATGCAGAAGGTGACCCCGAGATAGGATCTGACAAGTTGGGTGCTGCCGGGCGAGGTACAGGGTTTTTGTCGCTCACCCCCAGGCAGGAGTACGACTGTACACGCGGCCGCGGAGCGGGGGCAAATCGCTGTGCAGTATGGTCTAGACCACCTCGGAGTGCTCGCGCGGAACCTGCACTTCACCTGACATACCCTGCTGAACAGTGTGCCGCCTGGTACCGACAGCGTCGGCCCCTGACGATCTCCACCCCTGGGAGGTTTCCCATGACCACCGTGACGTCCCCACTCGCAGGACGCGCCATCGGACTGGCAGCCGTGCCGGATCCGGTCTTCTCCGGGGCCATGGTCGGCCCGGGCACAGCGATCGACCCCGTACGTGAGCCCTCCGAGGCCGTCTCTCCCGTGGACGGCGTCATCGTCTCCCTGCACCCGCACGCCTTTGTCGTCGTCGACGACAAAGGGCACGGCGTGCTCACCCACCTCGGTATCGACACCGTGCAGCTCAACGGCGAGGGTTTCGAGCTGCTCGTGAA
The DNA here is from genome assembly GCF_000717875.1 of Streptomyces sp. NRRL S-455. Taxonomy (GTDB): domain Bacteria; phylum Actinomycetota; class Actinomycetes; order Streptomycetales; family Streptomycetaceae; genus Streptomyces. The sequence goes on along the minus strand of NZ_JOCT01000025.1, from coordinate 110,437 downwards.
CAAGGGCGACACCGTAAGGCGCGGTCAGGGCATCGTCCGCTGGAACCCGGCCGCCGTCGAGGCCGCCGGCAAGTCCGCGGTCTGCCCGGTGGTGGCACTCGAAGCCGCGGCCGAAGCTCTGTCCGATCTTCGCGACAACGGCGATGTGAAGGCCGGTGACAGTCTCTTCCTCTGGAAGTGACGTCAGTGCCGTCTTGAGACGGCGAGTAAGAGAACCAACGGGCGACGTGAGTCGCCGCACTACGGAGACGGGTGAGATGGAGACAACGCTGCGAGGCGTCGGCGTGAGCCACGGTGTGGCCATCGGCGAGGTTCGGCATATGGGAACGGCGGTGCTGGAGCCGCCCGCGAAGCAGATACCGGCTGAGGATGCGGAGCGTGAACAGGGGCGCGCCCGCAAGGCCGTGGAGGCTGTGGCGGCCGACCTGATGGCGCGCGGCAATCTGGCCGGGGGCGAAGCTCAGGCGGTCCTCGAGGCGCAGGCCATGATGGCCCAGGACCCCGAGCTGATGGCCGATGTGGAGCGGCGTATCGCCGTCGGCAGCACGGCCGAGCGGGGGGTGTACGACGCGTTCGCCGCGTACCGCGAACTGCTCGCGGGTGCGGGTGAGTATCTGGCCGGTCGCGTGGCCGACCTCGACGACGTGCGGAATCGGATCGTCGCCCGGCTGCTGGGGGTGCCGATGCCGGGGGTCCCGGACAGCGACGAGCCCTACGTCCTGGTCGCCCGTGACCTGGCACCTGCCGACACAGCGCTGCTGGACCCGACTCTCGTGCTCGGGTTCGTCACCGAGGAGGGCGGTCCGACCAGCCACAGCGCGATTCTTGCGCGGGCGCTGGGTGTGCCTGCCGTGGTGGCGCTGCCGGGTGCCGGCGAGCTCGGCGAGGGCACGATGATCGCCGTCGACGGCAGCACGGGGGAGATCTTCGTGAACCCGAGTGATGACAAGAAGGCCGAGCTCGAGGCGGCGGCCGCGGCGCGGAAGGCGGCGCTGGCTGCCTCGACCGGGCCCGGTGCCACAGCGGACGGTCACAAGGTGCCGTTGCTCGCGAACATCGGTGGGCCTACGGATGTGGACGCCGCTGTCGAGGCCGGTGCCGAAGGCGTCGGTCTCTTCCGTACCGAGTTCCTTTTCCTCGACGACAGCAAGCAGGCGCCGTCCGAGGAGAAGCAGGTCGCGGCGTACCGGCAGGTACTCGAGGCGTTCCCCGAGGGGCGTGTCGTGGTGCGGGTGCTGGACGCGGGCGCGGACAAGCCGCTCGACTTCCTCACGCCGGGCGACGAGCCGAACCCGGCGCTCGGCGTGCGGGGACTGCGGACCCTGCTCGATCACCCGGAGGTCCTGCGCACCCAGCTGACGGCGCTCGCGAAGGCCGCGGAAGGGCTGCCGGTCTACCTCGAGGTCATGGCTCCGATGGTGGCGGACCGTACTGACGCCCGGGCCTTCGCGGACGCGTGCCGTGAGGCTGGGCTGCGGGCCAAGTTCGGTGCCATGGTCGAGATTCCGTCGGCCGCGCTGCGGGCACGCGCGATCCTTCAGGAGGTCGAGTTCCTGTCGCTGGGGACGAACGACCTGGCCCAGTACACCTTCGCCGCCGACCGTCAGGTGGGTGCGGTGTCCCGTCTGCAGGATCCTTGGCAGCCCGCGCTGCTCGACCTGGTCGCGCTGTCCGCCGAGGCGGCGAAGGCCGAGGGCAAGAGCTGTGGTGTCTGCGGTGAGGCCGCGTCCGACCCGCTGCTCGCTTGTGTGCTCGCCGGCCTGGGCGTCACCTCCCTGTCGATGGGCGCGGCGTCGATTCCCTATGTGCGGGCGACGCTGGCGAAGTACACGCTGGCGCAGTGCGAGCGTGCCGCTGCGGCGGCGCGGGCGTCGGACAGTGCCGAGGACGCGCGCAGTGCGGCGCAGGCGGTGTTGTCGGGCGAGTAGGCCCGGTGTGACCGGCTGATCCGGCTGCCCGGGAGGGGCGCTCCACTGTGGTGGGGCGCCCCTCCCGCGTTTCAGTGGGTGTGCCCCTGTGCGGGCTGCTCCTCTCCGAGGTCCGGCGGCTCGCAGTAGTCGACGTTGGACTCCGGCGAGACCGGGTCGCCGGATTCGATATCGGTGCAGTAGGCGTCGAAGACCTCGCCCGCGGTGAGGGGTTCGAGTCCGTAAGCGCGCATGCGCCAGCCGTAGATGCGGTCCGGGGCGCCTGGGGCGCTGGTGCGGATGACGAGACCGCCGGGGCTTTCCACGGCCAGCCCGAGGGCGAGGACCGTGGTGAATTCGAGGGCCTCGGTCTCGTCCAGTTCCAGGGCGCCACCGGTGTCGGTGGCGTGGAGGGCGGCGAGGAGGGTTTCGGGCGATCCGGTGACGCTGCAGACGAGGTGCCGGTCGCCGGGCGGGGCGGTGTCCAGGATGCGGACCAGGAGGTGGGAGGCCCGGCCGAAGGCGGCGCGGCCGATGTCCTCGCCGCAGGAGGCGCAGGCGCCGAGACGTGCGAGGAGTGTGGTCGCGTACTCCCAGGTGGCCTGCCGGACGGCTTCGTCGACAAGGGCCGGGACGAGGTCGGACAGTGGCCGGCCGTCATAGGGGAGCGTAGGGCCGGTGACGGCGAGGTGTGCCGTGAAGCGTGTGCGGCTGGAAGGGCTGTCGGGGTCCAGGTCCTTCCGTGTGCAGAACTCGGCGTACTCCTCGGGGTCGAAGAGGGCGATCGTGGTGTGGCTTCCTTGCAGGGCACGTGTCCTGAGGAGACCTTCCACGTGTTTGAGGTAGGCCGCGTGGTCTCCGAAGGTGAAGCTGCGGTAGCGCCGCATGGCCCGGAAGTCGTGTTCGTCGGTCAGCAGGCCGATGGTGCCGGCGATCTCGCGGTGCAGGACGCGTCGCGTGGTCCGGCTGTCGGTGTGCGCCATTGTTCCCCCTGTGTGCGGTCGATCAATGCTCACTCACGGTAATCGACGGCACTGACATCGGAGTGGGCAGAACTGATCGCCTACTCACCAGCAGGGAAAAAGGCCGCAGGTCACAGCTGTTTTCGCTGCTGTGGCCCGCGGTCACGAGCACGATGACGAGAAGTAGCCGAGGGTGCCGGTCAGGCGCGTTTGCGGGCCAGGTCCTCGTAGAAGGCGAGCAGGTCGAGGTTGTCGATGGAGCCGGGGTTGACCGCCTTGTCCAGGGGGGTGCCTTGGAGGAGGCGTTTGACCGGGACCTCGATGCGCTTGCCGGTGAGGGTGTGTGGGATGCCGGGCACTTCGATGATCTCGTCGGGGATGTGGCGGGGTGACAGCTGCTCGCGGATGGTCTGCTTGATGCGGTTCAGCAGGGCCTCGTCGAGGGTGGCTCCGGGGGCCAGGTGCACGAAGAGGGGCATCCAGTAGCCGCCGTCTGGCTGTTCGATGCCGATGACCAGGGACTCCCTGATCTCGGGGAGACGCTCCACGGCCTCGTAGATGTCGGCGGATCCCATGCGGACGCCCTGGCGGTTGAGTGTGGAGTCGGAGCGGCCGTGGATGACGACGGATCCGCGGGAGGTGACGGTGATCCAGTCGCCGTGCCGCCAGACGCCGGGGTAGGTGTCGAAGTAGCTGTCGCGGTAGCGGCTGCCGTCGGGGTCGTTCCAGAAGTGGATGGGCATCGACGGCATGGGGTTGGTGACCACGAGTTCGCCGACTTCGTCGACGAGGGGGGTGCCGTTCGGGTCCCAGGACTGCAGGTCGGTGCCGAGGCAGGGGGCCTGGAGCTCGCCGATGTGGACCGGGAGGGTGGGTACGGCGCCGGCGAAGCAGGAGCACACGTCCGTGCCGCCGCTGACGGAGGCGATCCAGAGGTCGTCGCGGACCTCGTCGTGGAGCCAGCGGAAGCCGTCGGGGGGCAGGGGCGAGCCGGTGGTGGCGACGCACTGGACCGTGGAGAGGTCGAAGTCGCGGGACGGGTGCACGCCCGCTTTGCGGCAGGCCATGACGTAGGCGGCCGAGGTGCCGTAGAGGGTGGCTCCGGTGCGTTCGGCGATGCGCCACTGGGCGCCGGTGTCCGGGTATCCCGGGCTGCCGTCGTAGAGGACGATCGTGGTGCCGGTGAGCAGGCCGGAGACGAGGAAGTTCCACATCATCCAGCCGGTCGAGGTGTACCAGAAGAAGCGGTCCTCGGGGCCCAGGTCGCAGTGCAGGCCGATCTGCTTGAGGTGCTCGACGAGGATGCCGCCCTGGGACTGGACGATGGCTTTGGGCAGGCCGGTCGTACCGGAGGAGTACAGCACCCACAGGGGATGATCGAAGGGGACCTGCTCGAAGACGGGGGTCGTGTCGGCGGATGTGAGGGCGGACCAGTCCAGGGTGCCCTCGGGTGGTTCGGTGCCCAGGAGGGGGATGTGGATCACGGCGCGCAGGGTGGGCAGCTCGCGGCGCAGTTCGGCGACGATCTCGCGGCGGTCGTGCTCCTTGCCGCCGTAGCGGTAGCCGTCGACCGTGAACAGCACGACGGGTTCGATCTGCTGGAACCGGTCGAGGACGCTGCGGGCGCCGAAGTCGGGCGCGCAGGAGGTCCAGACGCCGCCCACGGCGGCCGTGGCGAGGAGGGCGACCACTGCCTGCGGGATATTGGGGAGGTAACCGCTGACCCGGTCTCCGGGGCGGACGCCGAGGGTGCGCAGTTCGGCGGCCAGGGAGCCGACCTGGCGGCGCAGTTCGGCCCAGGTGACAGGGCGGGGTTCGTGTGTCTCGTCGACGTGCAGGAGGGCCGGTTGGTCCGCGCGGGTGTCGGCTGCGCGCAGGGCGTGTTCGGCGTAGTTCAGGGTCGCCCCGGGGAACCACTGGGCGCCCGGCATCGCTCGGCTGCCGAGCACGCGCGTGTAGGGGGTGGAGAAGCGGACGTCGAACCACTCCGTGAGGGCTTTCCAGAAGGCGTCCAGCTCGTCGACCGACCAGCGCTGGAGTGCCGCGTAGCCGCCTTCGGCGGGGCCGCCGTGGTGCTCGGCGGCCCACGCCTGGAACCTGGTGATCCGTGCCCGGGCGATGCGCTCGGGGTCGGGCTGCCAGAGCGGCTGGGGACTAACGGTCGACATGGTCGGCTCCCGGACTGTGCGCGTCGTGTGCGTCCTCCGCGCACGGGCTGGGGTGTGCGCGTGGCGCGGCTGGCACGGACAATGCCATGTGATCGACTTCGGCACCAGGGTGCGCCCCACATAGTCCGTGTCGTGAAGATGTGGTCCCGGCACGGATGAACGGCAGTTGAACGACACGCGCGCGTGGCACGGTCAGTGGCAGGGTGAACAGCATGAACGGTCGTGACCTGGTGCGTTCGGTGAAAGCGGTGGGTTCGGTGGGCGCGGCGCAGGGTGTGCGTACCGTACGAGCAGCGTGGCGCAGGCGGCGGGCCGATGCCACCGGGCTGCCGTCCCGGGGGGCGGAACGGGCTCGGGTGCCGGGGCCCGTCAAGGACGTGGAACCGGGCCCCGGGGGTGGTGTCGTCCGGTTCAGCCGGTCGGAGCTGCGGATTCTCGTGGCGGTGAACGGGGCCGTCTTCTGGGGCTGGGACGGTGCCGAGCCGGAGCCGTCGTACGCGTTGGCCGGCCGGTGCCCGGATCCGGACCCGCGGGCGGTGCTGGAGCCGGACACCGACGGTGGCTGGCGGGTGGTGGCCGAGCGGGTGACGGTCGTGGTCTCGCGACACGGCGCGGTGGAGGTGCAGACGCCCGGTGGCGTGACCTTGCGGCGTGATCTGCCGCCGCGCTGGTGGGAGCCGGTCGCCGGCGGTCCGGCGCGGTGGATGCAGCGGTCGGAGGTGGCTGCCGACGCGCGGTTCTTCGGGCTCGGTGGGCGTGCCTCGGGGCCTCGGCTGGCGGACGGGACGTACCGGCTGTGGAACACCGACCCGGGCCGGCCGTTCGCTCCGGGTGACGACCCGTTGTACATCACGATGCCGGTGCAGTTCGTGGTGGCCGACGGCGGTACGCATCTGGTGTTCCACGACAGCTCGTGGGACGGCACGGTCACGCTTCGGGAGGGCGAGGAGGGCGCGGGTTCCGGACACGATCGCGCCGGGACGAGCGAGCTGCGCATGGACGGTGGTCCGCTGCGTTGCTGGGTCATGGTGGGCACCCCCGCGCGCGTGCTGCTCGCCTGGGCCTCGCTCACCGGGGCGCCCGCGCTGCCGCCGTCGTGGGCGCTCGGCCACCATCACGCGCGGTGGGGGTTCGGCAGCGAGCAGGAGGTGCGGCGGGTCGTCGCGGGCTACCTGGAGCACGGGCTGCCGCTCGATGCCGTGCACCTGGACATCGATCACCTGGACGCGCACCAGGTGTTCACCGTCGACCAGGACCGCTTCCCGAAGCTGCCCGTGCTGGCCGAGGAACTCCGCAGGGACGGCATCCGGCTGGTGTCGATCGTCGATCCGGCCGTCAGATCACTGCCCGGCAACGCCGTGTACGACGGCGGTACGGCCGAGGACGCGTTCGTGCGGGACGCGGCGGGTGAGGTCGTGGAGGGTGTCGTGTGGCCCGGGGAGGCGGTGTTCCCGGACTTCACGCACGCTCGCGTGCGTGCGTGGTGGGGCGGTCTCTACGAGGAGCGGCTCGCCCAGGGGTTCTCGGGCTTCTGGCACGACATGAACGAGCCGACGTCGTTCACCGCCTTCGGGGAGTCCACGCTGCCGCGTTCGGCGCGGCACTCCCTGGAGGGGCGGGGCGGTGACCATCGTGAGGCGCACAACGTGTACGCGCTGTGCATGGCCAGGGCCGGCTTCGAAGGGCTGCGGAAGCTCGCCCCCGGGGATCGGCCGTTCCTGTTCTCCCGTTCGGGGTGGGCCGGCATGCAGCGCTACGGAGGCGCGTGGTCGGGGGACGTGGCCACCGGCTGGCCCGGACTGCGGGCCTCCCTGGCGCTGGTGTTGGGGCTGGGGCTGTGCGGCGTTCCGTACTCGGGGCCGGACATCGGGGGGTTCGACGGGGACCCGTCACCCGAGCTGTACCTGCGGTGGTTCCAACTGGGCGCTCATCTGCCGCTGTTCCGGACGCACGCGAGTCTGCGGGCGGGGCGCAGGGAGCCGTGGGAGTTCGGTCCCGAGGTGCTGGAGCACGCGCGTGTGGCGCTGGTCGAGCGCCGTCGGCTGCTGCCGTACTTCATGACGCTGGCGCACCTGGCGCGGCGCACCGGAGCGCCCTACGTGCGGCCCCTGTGGTGGTGGGCGCCGGAGGAGCGGGCGCTGCGGGACTGCGAGGACGCCTTCCTGCTGGGCGACAGCCTGTTGGTGGCGCCGGTGCTGGACCCGGGCGCGGACCGGCGTGCGGTGCAACTGCCGCGGGGGCGCTGGTACGACACGGTGACGGAGCGGGCCTACGAGGGACCGGCGCAGGTGCTCGTCGACGCGCCTCTGTCGCGGATACCGGTGTTCGCCCGCGCGGGTGCCGTGATTCCCGTGCGCGGGCGGGACGACAGGCTTGAACTGGAGGTGTGGGCGCCCGCCCGGGGACGGGCCGGGGGTGGTCTGGTCGTGCCGGACGGGGGCGAGGGAGGGGAGGAGCCGGAGATCGAGCGCTACACCGCTCGGTGGGCGGGCTCCCGGGTGGTCGTCGAGCGGGAGGGTGAGGACGGCGGCGGCGCGCCGCCCCACCCCGTGCGCGTCCGCGGGGCCGGAGAGCGCTGAGTTCAGATGTACCGCCCCTCGAACCAGGCCCGTGCGGCCACGGTGTGCAGGGGGAACGCGAGCTCTTGCGCCCTGCGCAGAAGGTGCCAGCCCGTCGTCTCGTCCGTGGCGGTGGAGGGCGGCAGGCTTTCGGCGGGGCGTTCCGGGAGAAGACCGAACAGCAGCAGGTGTCCGTCGGGTGAGCTCATCGCGTCTGCGAGGCGCACGTCCCGGGCGGCCGCGTCGATGCCGGTCTCCTCCTTGAGTTCGCGTACGACGGCCTGCCGCCAGTCCTCCCGGTCGTCGATGTAGCCGCCGGGCAGGGCCGTGCCTCCGCGTGCGGGGGCCACGGTCCGGGTGATGACGACCAGGGCGGTGCCCTTGGTGTCGTACACGGGCTGGAGGGCCACCGCGACCGGGAGTGGGTTGCGGTAGGCCACGGCGCCGCACGCGGGGCAGGTGCGGGGCCAGCCGGAGACGCCCTCTCCGTAGGGCGCGCCGCAGGTCGAACAGTGGGAGTCCGGCGCGGAGTTGGAAGTGGAGTGCTGAGATTCGGACACGCGGCGGACTGTAGCCGATCGCGGAGAGGGCGTCTCGGGCAGGCGGCTCAGTGGTGGCTGGTGAGCGATGTCCTCGACACGGGGAAGTCGAAGTAGGTGTCCGGGTAGGGCTCGGGCTTGTAGGTGTAGTGCCACCACTCCTCTGGCAGATTCACGAAGCCGACGTCTTCGAGGGTGCTCTTGAGCAGCAGCCGGTTGGCGCGCCGGTCGCCCTGGATCCGTGGGTCCAGGGTGTGCGAGAGGGTGTCGAAACAGTCGAAGCCGGTGCCCATGTCGACGGAGTTGTCGGGGAACCGCTCGTCCTGTGGCGCGAAGCACGGCACGAGGGGCTCTCCCGGGTGGTACGGCCGGGTCGGCTTGGCCGGCAGTCTCACGAGGGTGAGGTCCACGGTCGAGCCGCGGCTGTGGCCGGACTTCTCGGCGATGTAGCCGTCGGAGAACAACCGGGTCTTGTCGACGTTCGGGTAGAACTCGCCCTTCATCGCCTGGTCGTCGAGATCCTTGGCCCAGCGGACGAAGTGGTCCACCGCGCGCTGCGGCCGGTAGCAGTCGTACACCTTGAGCGTGTAGCCCTGGCGCAGCAGCTTCCTCTGGGCCTTGTGGAGGGCTCGGGCGGCGGGGCGGGTGAGGACGCAGACCGGCTGGACGTAGCCGTCGACGCGCTCGCCGACGAAGTTGTGCGGGGTGGAGTAGCGCATCTCCTGGAGGATCGTCGGGTTGACGCTTCTCAGAGCCACGAAGTCCTTGGGCGCCTTGGGCTCGGCGTCGGCCTGCGCGGTGGCGGTCGAGGCGGTCGCCGCCAGCAGGGCGGCAGCCGCGGTGATCAGGCCTCGTGCCACGGATGTGAGTCGTGTCATGGCTCTTGCGTCTATCAGGAGAGGGTGCCGCCGGGGAAGGGATGCCGAGAACCGGAAGACCGTGGCAGACTTCTGACGTACCGTCAGATACGCCCGTGGGGAGGGGCTGTGCCGAGAACACGGACACCTGTGGTGGCGGGGTGGTTCGAAGGGGACGGGGACGCTTTCCGGCTGCTCGGGACGCGCTGCGCCTCGTGCGCCTCGGTCTTCTTCCCGCGCGAGGACCATTACTGCCGCAATCCCGCCTGTGCGGGCGTGGAGCTGGAGGAGATCCCTCTGTCGCGTCGGGGGCGCGTCTGGTCGTTCACGGACAGTCGGTACCGGCCACCGTCACCCTATGTGAGCGATCCGGAACTTCCGTGGCAGCCGTGCGCGTTGATCGCTGTGGAGCTGGAGGCCGAGCGGATGGTGGTGCTGGGGCAGGCGGCTCCAGGAGTCACCGTCGCGGATCTGGCGGTGGGCATGGAAGCCGAGGTCGTGCCGGGCGTGCTCCATGAGGACGCGGAGACGACCTGGACGACGTGGCACTGGCGGCCGACGGGGGTGCGGGCGTGACGGCAGAGGTGGCGGTGCTCGGTGCGGGGATGCACCCGTGGGGCAAATGGGGCAGGAACTTCGTCGAGTACGGCGTCGCGGCCGCCCGCGCCGCGCTCACCGACGCCGGGCTGGAATGGCGGGACATCGGCTCCGTCATCGGGGCGGACACCGTGCGGGGCGGCTATCCGGGGTACGTCGCGGGAGCGACGTTCGCGAGAGCACTGGGTTGGCGCGGGTCGCGGATCACGAGCGTGTACGCGGCGTGCGCGTCCGGGGCCCAGGCCGTCGACGCGGCGCGCGCCCAGATTCTGTCCGGGCAGGCCGATGTGGTGCTCGTGGTGGGAGCGGACGCCGCTCCCAAGGGGTTCTTCCGCCCTGCGGGCGGGGACCGGCCCGACGATCCCGACTGGCTGCGCTTCCGGGTTCTCGGGGCGACCAACCCCGTGTACTTCGGGTTGTACGCGCGCAGACGCATGGCTGTGTACGGCGACAGTCCGGACGACTTCGCGCTGGTGAAGGTGAAGAACGCGGCAATGGGGGCGCTCAACCCGAAAGCGCGTTACCGCAGCCGCGTCACCGCGGAGGAGGTCGCAGCCTCAGCCGTCGTCGCCGATCCGCTGCGGCTGCTCGACATCTGTGCGACCTCCGACGGCGGCGCGGCCGTGGTGCTCTCGAGCATGGACTTCGCGCGGCGCCACGGGCACGCGGAGCCGGTGCGGATCCGGGCCGTGTCCACGGTGACGCCGCGTTTCCCGAACACCGTGCCGGACCTGCCGGACATCGCCACGGACTCCGCGGTGGCCGTCGATCCGCCGGGCGAGACGTTCCGGATGTCGATCGCCAGGGCCGCCTACGAGGAGGCGGGCATCGGGCCGGAGGACCTGTCGGTGGCCGAGGTCTACGACCTCTCGACCGCTCTGGAGGTGCAGTGGTACGAGGATCTCGGGCTGTGTGGTGAGGGCGAGGGCGTGCGGCTGCTACGGGACGGGGCGACGGCCCTAGGCGGGCGTTCACCCGTGAACGTCAGCGGTGGGCTGGCGTCCTTCGGCGAGGCGGTTCCGGCGCAGGCGATAGCGCAGGTGTGCGAGCTGACCTGGCAGCTGCGGGGGCAGGCCGGTGACCGGCAGGTCGGGGGCGCACGCGTGGGCATCAGCGCCAACCAGGGGCTGTTCGGCCATGGCTCGGCGGTGATCGCGGTACGGTGAGATGTCTGGTCCTACGCTGTGTGACCACGCCGGAATGCTGCGTGAACACCCCATGGAACGGGCCTGGGCGCGTGTGTCGATGAAGTCCTCGTACCCCCGTGCGCTCCTGGACGGACGCTCTCCGCTTCGCTTTCGGCAAGGCCCCCGCAGGGAGCCGCAGGCCCGGCGGGACGGCGCCCGGACACGGCAGAGGAGCCGCTCGTCAGGGCCCCGCACCGCGGCCGTCGCCGGGTCATCACTCGTGCGGTTGAGGAACCGCCAGGTCAGGTGGATGCTGGTGCTAGCAAGCGAGGAGTCAGGTGCGGCTGGGCGATCGCCGACGGCGGAGCCCAGCGAAGGCCGGACACCACCAGCCAAGCCTCGCGCGGCTGACCGAGGCCCGCGATGCCCCGACCAGATCTGAACAACGATGCGACCGGGCGCCGCCAGGGCCGTGCAACAACCGGCCACCCGGCCCTGCACGAGCCCGGCCCCGTCACATGGCCGTCAGCCGTTGCGGTCGGCGGCCTTGACGCCCTTTGGGTGCCGGTGAACACTTCCGGTGTCAGTCGACATCGCCGTCCAAAATCGGCGCATTCCGGCACTGCGGCGCGTGGGCGCGCCAGAGCCAAGGCCCCTTCCCCCGCGGCGATTCGGCTGCGACGGCACGCTCGTCACGGATGCCGGGCGGGGCGCGCGACCTCCCTGCCGCCGGCCGAAGTGGCCATGGGAACGCACCCTGCACGTGAGGACCGGGGCGGACCGTCTCGGGCCACGGCCTAGGAGCCGCCATGAGTAACGGAGACATCTTCTTCGGTGAGTTGATCGGCACGGCGATCCTGATCCTGTTCGGCGCCGGTGTGTGTGCCGCCGTCACACTGAGATTCTCGAAGGCCCGGGCCTCGGGCTGGATCGTCATCGCGTTCGGCTGGGGATTCGGCGTGCTGGCCGGCGCGTACACCGCCGCTCCCCTGTCCGGAGGGGTCATCAACCCGGCCGTCACCTTCGGTCTCGCCGTCGACACCGGCGTGTGGAGCAAGGTCTGGGTCTACCTGCTGGGTCAGATCACCGGGGCCATGATCGGGGCCATCCTCTGCTACCTCGTGTACTACGCCCAGTTCGCGGCCAACGTGAGGAAGACGGGCACCACGGAGGGTACGGCGGACGAACCGGTTCCGACGCTCGGGATCTTCTCCACCATCCCGGAGATCCGGAACCCGATCGCCAACCTGATGACCGAGATCCTCGCCACCATCGCCCTGGTGTTGCCCATCCTGGCACTGGTCGGCGATGACAGGCGTGTCGAGGGCATCGGCATCGGCCCGATACAGGGGGCCGAAGGCATCTACGGGTCCGGTATCGCGATCCTGCTGGTGTCCCTGCTGGTCGTCGGCATCGGCCTGTCGCTGGGTGGCCCCACGGGCTATGCCATCAACCCGGCTCGTGACCTCGGCCCGCGCATCATCCACGCCTTCCTGCCGATCCCGAACAAGGGAACCTCCGACTGGGGCTACTCATGGATCCCGGTCGTCGGTCCACTGATCGGCGGACTACTGGGTGGCGTCATCTACAACGCAGCCTTCTGAACCAGCCAAGGGGTAGCCATGACGGAAAACGCCGAGAAGTACGTCGCCGCGATCGACCAGGGCACCACCTCGAGCCGCTGCATCGTCTTCAACCAGGACGGCGGGATCGTCGCCGTCGACCAGCGCGAGCACCGCCAGATCTTTCCCAAGCCGGGCTGGGTGGAGCACGACGCCACCGAGATCTGGTCAAAGACGCAGGCGGTGGTCGCGGGGGCGCTCGCCAAGGCCGGCCTGCGGGCCGACCAGCTCAGCGCGATGGGGATCACCAACCAGCGCGAGACGACCGTGCTGTGGGACCGCGCGACGGGCAAGCCGGTGCACAACGCCATCGTGTGGCAGGACACGCGAACGGCGGCACTGTGCAACCAGCTGGGCGGCGCGGAGGGGCAGGACCGGTTCCGCGAGCAGACGGGACTGCCGCTGGCCACCTACTTCTCCGGGCCCAAGGCGGCCTGGCTGTTCGACAACGTGCCCGACCTGCGGGCCCGGGCCGAGCGCGGTGAGATCGCCTTCGGCACGATGGACTCCTGGCTGATCTGGAACCTCACGGGCGGCACGGACGGCGGACAGCACGTCACCGACGTGACCAACGCCGGACGCACCATGCTGATGAACCTGGAAACCCTGCAGTGGGACCCCTCGATCCTCTCGGCGATGAACATCCCGGAGGCCGTGCTGCCCGAGATCAGGTCCTCCGCCGAGGTCTACGGCACGGCCGTCGGCCAGCTCGCCGGGGTTCCCGTGGCGTCCGCGCTGGGTGACCAGCAGGCCGCCGTGTTCGGCCAGGCCTGCTACGACGTGGGCACCGCGAAGAACACGTACGGCACGGGCAGCTTCCTGCTGCTCAACACCGGCAACCGTCCGGTGCAGTCGAAGAGCGGTCTGCTGACGACGATGGGCTACAAGATCGGCAATGAGGCGCCGGTCTACTGTCTGGAGGGGGCGATAGCCATCACGGGCGCCCTGGTCCAGTGGTTCCGCGACCAGCTCGGCATCATCCGAACCGCCGACGAGATCGAGCCCCTGGCGGCGAGCGTGGAGGACAACGGCGGCGCGTACATCGTGCCCGCGTTCTCGGGCCTGTTCGCGCCGTACTGGCGCTCCGACGCACGCGGCGTGATCACCGGCCTCACCCGGTACGTCACGAAGGCGCACCTCGCGCGGGCGGTGCTGGAGGCGACGAGCTGGCAGACGCGCGAGGTCGTGGACGCCATGTACCAGGACTCCGGGGTGCACATCACCACCCTCAAGGTCGACGGCGGCATGACGAAGAACAATCTGCTGATGCAGCACCAGGCGGACGTGCTCGACGTGCCGGTGGTGCGGCCCAAGGTCTCCGAGACGACCTGTCTGGGAGCCGCTTACGCGGCCGGTCTGGCCACCGGTGTGTGGAACGACACCGACGAACTCAAGGCGCACTGGCAGAAGGACGTCGAGTGGACCCCGTCCATGGAGGCGTCGGTGCGGGACCGCGAGTACCACAACTGGCACAAGGCGGTGGAGAGGAGCTTCGGCTGGGAGGAGGACGGCGACACCTAGCCAGGCACTGCGGCCCGTACCCCTGTCGGCGGGGGTACGGGCCGTACCCGTTGGGCCGGCCGTCCTCAAGTGATGACGGTCTGGCGGCGGTCGGCCGCGTACGCCATGGCATGCTGGACGACCCCGATGAGTGCCTCCTTGACCGACTCGCGGTCACGGGCGTCGCACATCAGCAGCGGTACCCCCTCGTCGAGATCGAGGGCCTGACGGACGTCCTCGACCGGGTAACGCGGGGCGCCCTCGAAGCAGTTGACGCCGACGAGAAACGGAATCGAGCGCCGTTCGAAGTAGTCGACGGCGGCGAAGCAGTCCTCCAGGCGGCGCGTGTCGGCGAGCACGACGGCGCCGAGCGCGCCCTCGGACAGCTCGTCCCACATGAACCAGAACCGCTCCTGGCCGGGCGTGCCGAAGAGGTACAGCACCAGGTCCTCGCGGAGCGTGATGCGCCCGAAGTCCATGGCCACGGTCGTGGTGTGCTTGCCTTCCACGCCGCTGGTGTCGTCGACCGGGCGTCCGGCCTCGGTGAGCAGTTCCTCGGTGCGCAGCGGCCTGATCTCGCTGACCGCGCCGACGAGCGTGGTCTTGCCCACGCCGAAGCCGCCGGCCACCAGGATCTTGAGCGTGACGGGCTCGACCGGAGGCTTGCCGCGTTCAGAACGCCCGAAGATCATCGATCTCTTCTCCTGCTTGATGGGGGTCGGGCGACGGCGGGCCGTAGCCTCCGCCGCCTGGGGTTTCGATGACGAGTACGTCGCCGGTGACGACGTCGGCGGAGTCGCTGCCGCCGAGTTCGGTCACCGTGCCGTCGGCGTGTTCCACGCGGTTGGCGCCGAGCGCGCCCGGCTCGCCGCCCGCCATGCCGTACGGCGGGACCCGGCGGTGCTGGGACAGCGTGGAGACGGTCATGGGCTCGAGGAACCGGATGCGGCGCACCGCGCCGTCCCCGCCGCGCCACCGGCCGGCACCGCCGCTGCCGCGCCTGACCGCGAACTCCTCGAGACGGACGGGCAGTCGCCACTCCAGGACCTCGGGGTCGGTGAGGCGTGAGTTGGTCATGTGGGTCTGAACGACGGGTGCGCCGGGGAAGCCGTCGCCCGCGCCGGACCCGGAGGCGACGGTCTCGTAGTACTGGTGGCGTTCGTTGCCGAAGGTGACGTTGTTCATGGTTCCGGAGCCCTCGGCCTGGACGCCGAGCGCCGCGTAGAGCGCACCGGTGATGGACTGGGAGGTCTCCACGTTGCCCGCGACCACGGCGGCCGGCGGCTCCGGAGCGAGCAGGGAGCCCGGGGGTACGACGATGTCCAGCGGGCGCAGGCAGCCGTCGTTGAGGGGGATGTCGTCGGCGACGAGGGTGCGGAAGACGTACAGGACGGCCGCGTTGACGACCGAGAAGGGGGCGTTGAAGTTGCTGGGCAGCTGGGCGGACGTGCCGGTGAAGTCGATGGTCGCGGCACGGTTCTCACGGTCCACGCGCACGCGTACCCGGATGACGGCGCCCGAGTCGGTCTCGTAGGCGTAGTCGCCGTCGTCGAGGGCGTCGATGACCCGTCGCACGGCCTCCTCGGCGTTGTCCTGGACGTGCTTCATGTAGGCCTGGACGACGTCGAGGCCGAAGTCCTCGATCATGCGGCCCACCTCGTCGGCGCCCTTGCGGTTGGCCGCGATCTGGGCGCGCAGGTCGGCGAGGTTGGTCTGCGGGTTGCGGGAGGGGTGGGGCGCCTCGGTGAGAAGGCGGAGGGTCTCCTCCTCACGGAAGCGGCCGTTCTCGGCGAGCAGCCAGTTGTCGAAGAGGACGCCCTCCTCGTCGATGGTGCGGCTGTTCGCGGGCATGGACCCGGGGGCGATGCCGCCGATCTCGGCGTGATGACCGCGTGAGGCGACGTAGAAGAGGATCTCGGGGTCACTCTCCGTGTCGCCCGGCGGTGTCGTGTCGAAGACCGGGGTGATCACGGTGACGTCGGGCAGGTGGGTGCCGCCGTGGTACGGGTCGTTGACGGCGTAGGTGTCCCCCGGGTGCATGCGGGAGCCGCGCCGCCGGATGACCTCCTTGACGCTCGTGCCCATCGAGCCCAGGTGGACGGGGATGTGGGGGGCGTTGGCCACCAGGTTTCCGTCCGGGTCGAAGAGGGCGCAGGAGAAGTCCAGGCGCTCCTTGATGTTGACGGACTGCGCGGTGGATTCGAGGCGGGCGCCCATCTGCTCGGCGATGGACATGAAGAGGTTGTTGAAGACCTCGAGCAGCACCGGGTCGACTTTTGTGTCGAGATCGGAACTCTGCGTAACCGCGACGCGTTCCATGACCAGATGCCCGTCGTGGGTCGCCGCGGCCCGCCAGCCGTCGTCGACGACGGTCGTCGCGCCGGCTTCGGTGATGATCGCCGGGCCGGTGACGGTGTCGCCCGGGGGGAGGTCCTCGCGGCGGCGGAGGGGGACGTCGCGCCAGGCGCCGCCCGTGTGGAGACGGACGGTCTGCGGCGCGGCGGGGCTGCCGTCGGTGGTGGCCTCGTAGGGGGCGAGAGCGGAGAGATCGGGGGGTTCGGTGATGCCGGTGGCTTCGACGGAGAGGGCTTCGACGACGATCGGGCGGTCGAGCGTGAAGGAGTATGTGGCGCGATGACGTTCTTCGAAGGCGTGCCGCATCGCGTCGGGCTCGGTCAGCTCGACGGTGAGGGTGGTGTCGGTGCCGTCGTAGCGGAGCTCCGCGCGGCGGGTGACCTGGATCTGTTCTTCCGGGATGTCCTCGGCGCGGAGTTCGGCGCGTGCCGCGGCTTCGAGGTCTTCGGCGGTCCTGAGGACGCCGGGCATCGAGGCGGGTTCCAGGGGAGCCTCGACCGATTGTTCGCGCATGGCGGTGGTGTCGGCGAGGCCGATGCCGAGCGCGGACAGGAGGCCGGCCATGGGTGGCACGAGGACGGTGCGGATGCCGAGCGAGTCGGCGACCATGCAGGCGTGCTGCCCGCCGGCGCCGCCGAACGTGGTGAGGGCGTAGCGGGTGACGTCGTGGCCCTTCTGGACGGAGATCCGCTTCACGGCGGACGCGATGTTGGCCACGGCGATCTGGAGATAGCCCTCGGCGACCTGTTCGGGGGTGCGGTCGTCGCCGGTCCGCTCGCGGATCTCGTGCGCGAGGGCGGTGAAGCGGTCCCGGACGATCACGTCGTCGAGGGGCTCGTCGCCTTCCGCGCCGAACACCTTCGGGAAGTGGGCGGGCTGGATGCGGCCGAGCATGACGTTGGCGTCGGTGACGGCGAGCGGGCCGCCGCCGCGGTAGCAGGCGGGCCCGGGGACGGCGCCCGCGGAGTCCGGCCCTACGCGGTAGCGGGAGCCGTCGAAGTGCAGGACCGAGCCGCCGCCGGCCGCGACGGTGTGGATGTCCAGCATGGGGGCCCGCAACCGGATGCCTGCGATCCGGCTGGTGAAGACGCGTTCGTACTCGCCCGCGAAGTGGGAGACGTCGGTGGAGGTGCCGCCCATGTCGAAGCCGATGACGCGGTGGTGACCGGCGATCTGCGACATGCGGGCCATGCCGACGATGCCACCGGCCGGACCGGACAGGATGGCGTCCTTGCCGCGGAACTGCCCCGCCTCGGTGAGGCCGCCGTTGGACTGCATGAACATCAGCCGCACGCCTTCGAGTGCGTCGGCGACGTGCCGGACGTAGCGGCGCAGGACAGGCGACAGGTAGGCGTCGACGACGGCGGTGTCCCCACGGGGGACGAGCTTCATCAGAGGGCTGGCCTCGCTGGAGAGCGAGATCTGCGGGAAGCCGATGCGGGCGGCGAGTTCACCGACGGCCTGTTCGTGGGCCGGGTGGAGGTGGCTGTGCATGCAGACCACGGCGACGGCCCGGATGCCGTCGTCGTACGCCTCCTGGAGACGGCCGGCGAGGGCTTCCAGGCCGGGCTCGAGCAGCACGGTGCCGTCGGCGGCGATGCGCTCGTCGACCTCGACGACCCGCTCATACAGCAGCTCGGGCAGTTCGACACGGCGGGCGAAGATGCTCGGGCGGTTCTGGTAGGCGATACGCAGGGCGTCGCGGAAGCCGCGGGTGACGAGCAGCAGGGTGCGCTCGCCCGTGCGTTCCAGGAGGGCGTTGGTGGCGACCGTGGTCCCCATGCGCACGGTCTCGACCGGGTCACCGGAGTCGGCGAGCAGCGTGCGGACGCCCTCGACCGCGGCGTCGGCGTACCGCGCCGGGTTGTCCGACAGGAGCTTGTGCGTGAGCAGCCGACCGTCCGGGCGACGCGCGACGATGTCGGTGAAGGTGCCGCCCCTGTCGACCCAGAACTGCCAGCCAGTCACGTCAGTACCCCGCTTCCGCGCTGCTCACAGCGCCCGGAGGCCGTTGATCACGTCGCGCAGAATACTCTCGTCCGGCAGCTCGGCCGGGGGTACGGGCCGGTTCACATGGACGAAGTCCGCGTCCACGAGATCTCCGACAAGGACCCGTACCACCCCGATCGGCAGGTCGAGTTCCGCTGCGAGTTCGGCGACCGACTGCGGGACGTCACGGCACAGCTCGACGATGTCCACATGCTCCGGGGAGAGCATGTGGTCCGCTTCCGGATCGTCCGCGTGCGGCTCGGTGACCACGACCGCGATCAGGTCCAGGCGGTGCTGGCCCTGGCTGCTGGTGCGGCCGCGCGTCATGGCGTACGGACGGACGACCGGTCCGGCCTCGTCGTCGAACCAGTGCCTTCTTCCCTGACCGTCAGCGCTCATGTCATCTCACTACCCGCCCGCGGGCAGATCGGTGCGCGGAGCGGCGCCCAGATGCACACCCACCCGCTTCACGAGGAGCGTCATCTCGTAGGCGACCTGGCCGACGTCCGAGTCGGCGTCCGAGAGAACGGCGAGGCAGCTGCCGTCGCCGGCGGCCGTCACGAACAGGAACGCGTCGTCGAGCTCGACGACGGTCTGCCGGACGTTGCCGGCCTCGAAGTGACGTCCCACGCCCTTGGCGAGGCTGTGGAAGCCGGAGGCCACGGCGGCCAGGTGCTCGCTGTCCTCCCGGGTCAGGTCCCTGGACACGCCCGTCGGCAATCCGTCGCCGGAGAGCACGAGGGCCTTGCGGATGCTCGCGACGCGGTCCACCAGGTCGTCGAGGAGCCAGTTCAGCTCCCCCTTGATGGTCGCGGTGTGGCCGGTCGCCTTCGGTGCGGTCATCGACCGTCCCCCTCTGTCGTTCGTTGTGGTGCTGTGCCGCTGTGGGCGGCGTCGCCCGCTGCGTTCTCGTCGCGGCCGCGCTGCCAGCCGCGCTGGAGCGAGGCCATACGGCTGCGTACTTCCTCGGCGTCGCGTTCGACGGGCTCTGCTCTGTCCTCCTTACGCGGCTCCGGCCCGCGCTTGAGCTGCGGGGCCAGGCTGGCCTGCCGCACACGCCGGGGCAGCGGGGCGGTGCCGGAGCGAGGCCCGAGCGGTGTGGTGCCGTTCCCCTCGCCCCACTGTGCGGGACCGGAGCCGGCCCCCTGGCCCGCGGTGCCGCGGGCCGAGCCGGTCCCCTGGTCCGCGGCGCCCGAGCCTGACGCGTGGCGCATGGGCCCGCCTGTCCTCTCCGGCCTGGGGCCGGGGCGGTGGTCGGGGCTGTCCGGGCCGCTCGAGGCGATCTCCGCGCGGCGTGTCCGCTTGGGCAGAGCGGACGGCTCCGATCCCGCGGCACTGCCGGACGGGGCCGGGGGCGCGGGGTGGTCGTCACCGGGGCCGACGGCGCCGATGCCGCGCCGGGTGGACTCCGTGCCGCGACGGCGGGCCGGCAGGGGCGGCGGTGCGTCCGGCTGCGCCTCGCTCCGTCCGCTCCCGGTCGTCCCGGTCGGGGAGCTCTCGGTACGGCTCCGGACCGGAAGCGTGGCAGTGGGCTCCGGACCGGACCGGTCCGTGGTCCGGCCGCGCTCCTCGCCTCGTCGGCGCGACGGGAGCGCGGGGGGCACCACGGACTCCGCTCGGTCGGTCCCCGGAGTGATCTCCTCGTCCGTCTTCCCCCGCCGGGGGCGCTGGTCGGTGACGGGACGACCGTGGGAGCTGACCAGCTTGGGGGTGGGGCGGCGGGACAGCGGGACAGGAGCGCTCAGCTCGTCGTCGGTGTCGGTCCGGTCCGCCGCGCCACGCGCGTCGGCCTGCTGGTGTGGTTCGCCGCGACCGGCCCTCTCGTCCTGGCCGCGGGTCAGGGAGTGCCGGGGGCGGAACAGACCGCCGTGCTCGCTGTTTCCGTCCTCGAGGGCGCCGGGGAAGCCGTCGATGGTGTCCAGGTCGACGGGGGCCTCCAGCTCGACCGGTCCGTCCAGGAGGGAGGCCGGAAGACCGGGACGTGGTGCGGGTGCCTGGGACAGCGCGGTGCGGCGGCTGTCCCGCTGCTCGCTCTCCGAGGCCGGCTGGGGGCGGTCGAGCCGGAAGCCGATGCCGTTCGTGTCCGGGACGTCGTCCGTCAGCAACGCGTCCGGGATGAAGACGACGGCGGTCGTACCGCCGTACGGGGAGGGCTGCAGGGAGACGCGGACGTTCTGTCGCTGGGCGAGGCGGCTGACCACGAACAGGCCGAGCCGGTCGGTGTCGGACAGCTCGAACTCGGGCGTCTCGGCGAGCCGGAGGTTGGCGTCCAGCAGGGCTTCGGCGGCCATACCGAGGCCACGGTCGTGGATCTCCAGGGTGAAGCCGTTGGCGACCCGCTCGCCCACGACCTGGACGGCGGTGTGCGGCGGTGAGAAGACCGTGGCGTTCTCCAGGAGTTCCGCCACCAGGTGGGTGATGTCGGCGACGGCCGGGCCGGTGACGGCGATCCGCGGCAGGCGGCGGACCTCGATACGCTCGTAGTCCTCGACCTCGGCGACGGCGGCGCGTACGACGTCCATGAGCTGGACGGGCTTGCGCCACTGCCGGGAGGGCGCGGCGCCGGAGAGGATCACGAGACCCTCGGCGTGCCGGCGCATGCGGGTGGTCAGGTGGTCGAGCCGGAACAGGTCGGCGAGTTCCTCGGTGTCCTCGGTTCGGCGCTCCATGGCGTCGAGCAGGGTGAGCTGCTTGTGGAGCAGGACCTGGCTGCGGCGCGCGAGGTTGACGAAGACCTCCGAGACGCCGGCGCGCAGTTCGGCCTGCTTGACGGCGGCTTCGACGGCCGCGCGCTGGAGGGTGTTGAGGGCCTGGCCGACCTCGCCCATCTCGTTCTTGTCGTACTCCAGGCGCGGGACCTCGGTCTCGATGTCGACCTGCTCGCCCGCCGAGAGGCGGCGCATCACGCTGGGCAGCCGCACTCCGGACGCCTCGTGGGCCTCCAGGCGCAGCTGCCTCAGGTCGCGGATGAGGGTGCGGCCGACACGGACGGAGAGGAAGAGGGAGAGCAGGAGCGCGATCAGGCCGAGTGCGCCGGCGATGACCGCCTTGGCGATGACGCCCACGGCCACGGGGTGGACGCGGTCCTGGTAGCGGTCGTTGGCCTGGTCGTTGAGGGTACCGAGTTCGTCGAGGACGTTACCGGCGGCGCTGTCCCAGCTCTTGGCGGTGACCCCGCGGGGGGCTCCGGAGCCGGAGTTGAGGGCGGCTTCCTCGGCCACGCGCAGCGGTGCGGAGGATGCGTTCTTCCAGAAGCTCTCATAGCGGTCGCGCTCCGCCACGGGCAGCAGCGGCAGATTGACGTCGTACATCAGCGTGCGCTGGGCCACGAGGTCGGAGATGTCGCGCTCTTCGGAGGGGGAGATCCGGCCGACGATCAGGGCGGAGCCGAGGAGGGCGTCCTCTCGGGAGAGCAGTTCGCGGGCACGGGCGAGATTGACCAGCGCGCGGTACTGCTTGTCCAGTTCCACGTTGTCGACCACGTGCAGGTTGGCCAGCAGCACGTAGCAGGGATCGACCAGCCGGTTGTAGAGGCCCAGGGCCTGGGCGCGGTCGACGGTGCCGTCCTCGACGCTGCTGCGCAACGCCTCGATGCCTTCGAAGGCGTCCAGGACCGCGGTCAGTCGCTCGTCGGTGCCGGCTCCCATCGCGTCGCGCACGTCCGGGTTCCGGGCGTTCTCGCGGATGCCGCTCACGGCCTTGTCGGTCGCGGCCCGGCTGCGCCGGAGCGCGGCGAGCCCGTCGGAGGCACGGGGGTCGGCGAGGTAGACGAGGGTCTGGCGGCGTTCCTCCTGCAGGACGCGGACCGTGTCCTCGATGGGGTAGCCGATCTTCTCCACCACGGACGACACGTTGAACAGGTCGCCCGCCTCACGTCCCGTGAGCACCGTGGCGAAAGCCCAGATCGCGGTCAGGGACACCAGCGGCACGAGGAGCAGCGCCACGATCTTCCGGCGGATGGACTTCCCGCGAAAGCGCATGGCCTCCCCCAGCTCGGGCCCCCGGGGCCACCGGGGGTACACATGTGCGTCAACAAACGGCGCGAGCCTACTACCGACGAACAGGGAACTCGAAGACCGGTCCGGAACGTGAACTTCCGCGCCACTGAACGGGCATGCCGAGTTGTCCGGGCATTGCGGGAGTTGTCTCCCCGAAATCGATGGTGGCCGCACCGGCCAACCTCCGTTGCCTGCTTGGGTGGTTGGCTGAAATTTTTCGTTCTCTGGGAATCTTCGTGGTGGGTCGCTCGTCCTTCCCTACAGGAAACGGGGGCGGAATCGGCCACAGGAGCCGCATCCCGCACTTGGGCGGCGTAATACAGCGCAAGCCGGGCAGCCACTGGGGAGCGCGGGTCTTCGGATGCGAGCGAGAGCGGTCTGCTGGCGGTGGAAGGTGACAGGGTGATGGGCACGGCGGAGCGGTACGAGACGCCCGGAAGGGCGCGAGACCCGCACGAGCAGCGGTACAACCGGCCCTTGTGGGTGGAGGAGCCCGCGCGGCGGCGCAGGCTGCCGGATCCGGTGAGGACGGCTGCCGTGCGGGCGGTACTCATCATCGCCCTGACGCTGGTCCAGGCCGTGGCGGCCTTCCTGTGCACGATGGCCGGCTCCTGGCTGGCCCTGCCCCTGGTGATCAGCAGCGTGGTCAGCACCATCGTGGCGACGTGGGGTGTGCTCGACGTATGGGTGACGCGCCAGGTGTGGAACCAGCGCCATGGCGTGGTGTCCGTGCCGAGCAGCACGGCCCGGGCCCTGCGACGCGAGCGGCGCCGTGCCCGACGGCGGGCGCGCGCGGACGAACGGGCGCGGGAGCGGATACGCCGCCGGGGCGGTGCCGGGCAGCTGTCCCACCCGTGAGGAGCACGTAGGGCGCCTGTGGGCGCCCGTCAGGACGCCGACGGCGAGGGGCGTTTGAACATCCTGGTCGCCGTGATCTCGCTGTGCACCGCCTCTCCCGCTTGGGGCTGCTGGGGCAGGCCCGGCCGCAGATGTTCCTCGACGCTGATGTACTTGAGGCCGGCCCGCAGGTCGGCGTCGTTGCGCATGCGGATGACGAGGGGGAACTCGGCCAGCGCGGTGGTGTCGAACAAGCCGGTGGTGTAGAGGAGCTGGACGCCCAGGGCGTCGGACACCGCCCGCTGGAGTTCCAGCAAGTAGGTGGCGTTGGCGCGGCCGATCGGATTGTCGAGGAACAGCGTCCCGGCATGCCGGTGCTTGTCGCGGCCCCGGTCGTTGCTCCGCAGCGCGGCCATGGTGCAGTACAGCGCGATGGCCGCGGTGAGGAGCTGGCCGCCGGAGAACACGTCGCCCATCTGCCCGACGGGGACGCGCTCGGCGCGCAGCACCGCGTCGGGCTTGAGGATCTCCACGGCGACGCCCTTGGGCTGCAACGCGGCGGCGACACCCCGCAGCAGCAGGGACATGCCGTCGCGGCGCAGGTCGGAGTTCTTCTTGACGGCGGCGCGGGTCGCCTCGTCGATGACCTCGCCGAGCCGTTCGGTGAGCGTGGCCTGGTCGGGCTCCTCGAAGCGGATGCGGAGGAACTCCTGCCCGGACCACTCGCCGAGGCCCTCCGGCAGCCGGGAGAGCCGCTGGGCGGAGCGCAGGGTGGCCAGGGCCGACTCGACCAGGCCGCGCAGCCGGTCCACGATCGAGTCGCGGTTGCGTTCCAGCTGCTCCAGCTCGTCGGTCAGCACCCGGAGCCGGGGCGCGAAGGCGTCCGCCCACTTCTGGGCGTGCTCGGGCAGCGCCGAGGCGGGCAGTTCGCGGATCTGCTGGCGTGCCGGGGTGCGGACCTGCTCGTAGCGCGTGGAGTTGGCGTGCCGGACGAGGATGTCGCTGGCCTCGCGGACGGCGGTCTCGGCGGCGGACAGGTCGGCGGCGCAGCCGCGCAGGGAGCGGCGGGCCTCGGCGGCCGACTGCCGGGCCTCCTCCGGGCTGCCGGGGTACGGCTCGGGCTCCTCCTGCTCCTCCTCCGGGGTGTGCTCGCGCAGCAGGTCGCGGAGCATCGCGGCGATCTCGTCGAAACCGCTCGCCGCGTCCTCGGCGGCCCGGTGGGCGTCGAGGAGTTCGGCGTGCGCCTCGCGGGCCTGGGTCAAGGCCTCGGTGTGGGATGCGAGTTCGGCCGTGGCGGTGCGCAGCAGGGCCTGCGCGTGCTCGGCGTCACGCGGCTGGAGGTCCTCGGGGAGTTCGGTGTGGGCGTCACCGTCCTCGGGCGCGTGCCGCTCGGCCTCGCCGCGCAGCCGCCCGAGCTGTTCACTCGCGCTCGACATACGGGTTTCCAGGAGCTGCACCAGCTCCTCGGCGCGGGCGGCGGCGGCCTGGCGGCTGGGACCGTCGGAGCCGTCGGGGGATTCGAGGAGCTGCTCCGCGCGCGTGCGGACCTTGTTGCTCAGCCGGTCCAGCTCCGCGCGGGCCGCGCTCTCGTCGCTCTCCGCGCGGGCCTGTTCGGCCCGCAGGTCAGCGCCCACACCGACCTTCTCGTAGACCTGGGAGGCGGCCCGGTAGGCCTCGCGCAGGGCGGGCAGGGAGGCCTTCGGTGTCTGGGCGTCGTCCTCGGGTACGTCGTCGGGGGCGCCCGCGATCTCGGAGCGTTCGGCGCGCAGCGCGCGGGCGGTGCGGCGGGCGTCGTCGGCGGCGCGCTGGGCGGCGCGCCGGTCCTCGTCTGCGGCCCGGGCCCGCTCCAGGCACGCCTGGGCGGCCGCCTCGGACTCGGCCGCCTCGTCGGCCAGTTCGCGCAGCTTCACCTGCCAGCCGGCCCGCTCGCGCAGGCGGAAGGCGAGCCCGGCGAGGGCGTCGGCGGAGCGGCGGGCCTTCTGGGCGGCCTCCTGCCGCTCGTCCCGGATGTGCGCGGCCTCGGCGGCGGCCTCGTCGGCTTCGGCCCGCGCGGTGCGGGCCTCGGCCAGCTCGGCCTCAGACTCCTCGGCGAACTCGCGGCTGTCATGGGCCGCTTGGGCCAGCTCGGCCAGTCGGCCGGCCGGGCAGCCGGAGCGCCAGGAGGCGAGCCGGGCGGCCAGTTCCCGGTCCTTGCCGAGCCGTGCGGCGAGCGTACGGATCTCCTCGTCGCGCTCGGCCGCCCGGGCCCGCAGTGCCTGCCGCTCCTCGTCGGCGGCGTGCTCGTCGTGCATGGCCGGGTTCGGCGGCACGAGGAACACGTCGCCGCTGTCGGTGTCCGGGGCGGGGGTCGGGGCGAGCAGGGCGGCGGCCGTGCCGACCGCCACGGCGGACCTCGGCAGCAGGGCGGCGTCGCCCAGCGCCTCCCGGGCGCGGGCGTGGGAGTCCGGGTCGGTGATGATCACGCCGTCGACGAGTTCGGGCCGGGCGGCCAGCACGCGTGCGTGGTCGGCCGGGTCGACGGCTTGTGCGAGGTAACGCCAGCCGGGCAGCGCGGGGATGCCGTGCTCGCCCAGGAACTCGACCGTGGCCAGGACGTCCGGGCCAGGCGGCAGCAGGCCGCCGTCGCCGAGCGCACCGAGGATCCGGGAGTCGTCGGCGGCTGCCGTACGCAGGTCGAACAGCTGGCGTTCGGCGGAGGAGACGGCGTCGTCGAGCAGTTCGCGCAGGTCGTCGGCGAAGCGGTCGAGTTCCTCGGGACTGAGTGCGTGCTCGCCGGGGACGGCCGGGGCGGGCTGCTCGCCGTCCGTGCCGTGGCGGGGCTGCGGGATGCCCGGGCGGGTCCGCGGTGTCAGGCTGAGAAGTTCTGCCAGCCGCTCCTCCCCCGCCAGCGCCTCGGCTGTACGGCGCTCGGCCTGGTAGGACCGCTCAGCGGCTGTCGCCGCGTCCGCCGCGCGGGCCGCGGTCAGTTCCGCGCGGGTCTCGGTGGCGGCGGCCTCGCGTGCGTGCTCGGTCGCCCGGCGGGACGCCTCGCGGGCGGTGTCCCAGGCCTCGACGGCGCTCTTCTCGGCGTCGCTGGCGGCGAGGGCCGCGCGGGCCGGGTCGGCGTCGGGTGCGCTGTCGTCGAGCCAGCCGGCCCGGACCGCCTCGGCGGTCTCCTGCTCGACCTCGGCGAGACGCTGCTTCAGGTGGCCGACCTCGCTGCGGGCCCGCTGCGCCTGGGTGGCGGCGGCCGTGGAGTCGCGGTAGGCGCTGTCGCTGACCTCCTGGAGGGCGGCGGAGCGCTCCTCCTCCTCGTTGGCGTGGCTCTCGGCCTTCTCCGCGGCGGCGTGCAGGGCCCGTACCAGGTCGACGGCGGCCTTGGAGCGGGCGGCCAGGGCGGGGGCGGCGTCCCGCTCCGCCTCCTGGATCGCGGCGGACACGCGGGCGACGCGGTCGGCGGCCGCGCGGTGCCGCAGGACGGCCTCGGCGGCCTGCCAGGCCGCGTACAGGGTGCGGGCGTCGGCGAGCTCGCGTTTCTGGGCGGCGGCTGACTTCTCGGCCGCGGCCAGGGCCAGTGAGGCGTGCCGGTAGGCGAGTTCGGCGGAGATCAGCGCGCTGCGCTCGCGGGCCGCCTCGGCGTGGGTGACGGCGTACGCGGCGGCGGTCACCCGCTGGGCCAGGTCGGCGGCCCGGACCCGCTCCCGCACACCGCGCGCGGACAGCCGGCGCGCCAGGGTGCGGGTCCGGCGCTCGGCTCCGGCGTGGATGTCACGCGCGCGGGTGCGGGCCTCGGCGGCCTCGACGATCCGACCGAGCAGGTCCACGGACCCGGCGGTGAAGTCCCGTTCGGCGATCAGCTCGGCGCGTCGGCCCAGCTTGTTGCCGAAGCCGCTGACCAGGTCGGCGAGCCCGTCGGTGTCGCGTGTGTCGGTGACGGCGCGCAGCAGCAGGTCGGTGAAGTCGGCGTCCTTCTTGACCGCGAAGAGGCCGGCGGCCTCACCTTCGTCGGCGTTCATCTCCCGCTGGTAGCGGAAGAGTTCCGGGTCGAGGCCGAGGTCGCCGAGGTGTTCGATCCAGCGGTCGTGGATCTCCTCCCAGTGGACCTCCAGGTGGGGGTACGTCTTGCCCGCCTCCGTCAGGGCGTCGCGGAAGCCCTTCATGGTGCGCCGCCGCCCGCGCGCGCCCGACTGGCCCTCGGCCGGGGGCCGGACGGTGGTGGCCTCGGCCACGGGGAGGTTGTCGAGGCTCAGCCCGGGACCGGGCCGGAAGGAGTACCAGGCCTCGGCGAACTTCCGCGGGTCGTTTGAGACCTGCCGTCCGCGCCATTCGCTGACCTTGCCGACGACGACGCACTCGCCGGTCTGTACGTGCTGCCACTCCAGCGCGACATGGCCGCAGTCGTCGGCGAGCAGGAACTTGCGCAGCACGCCGGAGCTGGCGCCGCCGAGCGTGTTCCGGTGTCCCGGCAGCATCACCGAGAAGATCAGCTTGAGCAGGACCGACTTGCCGCCGCCGTTCTCGAGGAAGAGCACGCCCGCGGGCGCGGGCCGGCGTGGCGGCCCGACGGGCTCCTCCTCGAAGAACTCCGCCTGCGCAGGGGCGGGCTCGGGGACGGGCTCGCCCACCCCGCGCAGGTCAAGCACGGTGTCGGCGTAGCGCGCACCGGCGGGTCCGATGGAGTAGAGGCGGACCCGGGACAGCTCGTACATGGCGGACTCTCGTAAGCCTTCTCAGAAAAAGGGATGTTCAGGAGGAGTGGAAGGGCAGCCCGGCGTCGGCGACCAGGTCCAGGTCGTCGCTCTCCTCGGCGGGCAGCAGCGTCGGCGTGCCGTCGGTGACCGGGACGACGCCGAGCTCCAGCAACTCGGCCATGGCGGCGCTGCCGGCCATGTCGCGTACCTGGAGCTGGTAGCGGGCGGTGGTGCGGTACGTGCCGCCGCTGTCGTCGCCGGTGCGCTGGAGGAAACCGGAGTCGGTGAGGAAGGCGAGGGCCTTGGCGACGATGCCGGTGGTCGAGCCGGCGAGCCGGCGGGCGTCCTTGGTGGCGCCGGTCGAGCTGCGCCGCACCCAGATCCGCCAGGCGGCCTCCAGGCCGGGCGCGTCGGTCGCCGGGTCGGTGATCTCGCCCTGTTCGGCGGCCCGCTCCTCCAGGCGGCGGCAGGCCTGGCGTACGAAGGCGTCGACGCCGTTGACCGTGACGCGGCCGATGTAGCCGTCGTCGGCGAGGTCCTCGGGGCGCGGGAACGCCATGGCGGCGACGGCGAGATGGGCGAGGCCGTGCAGGAACCGGTCGCCGCCGTCGGCGGACGTACGACGCGCGTAGTCGCCCATGCGGACGGCGAACACCGAGTCCTCGGCGGCGGTCACGGCCATGCCCGCGCGGGGGGACACCTCCAGCACGATCAGCCCGAGACCGGTGGCCACGGCGTCGGCGAGCCGCGCGAACGGCGGGTCCTCCCGGTAGCGCCGCAGCAGGTCCGCGTACTCCTGGTCGCGGGCGGGCTGCAGCTTGGGCTGCAACCCGAAGGACACGAGCCGCGCCGCGTCGGCGGCGTCGGCGGGAGTGACGGCGGCGGTGGCCGTCGGTGCCGGGCCCTCCGGCTCACTCCACTCGACGTGCTCGGTCACGGTCGGGGCTCCTTGTTCCACTGGTGCTCGGTCATGCTGCTTCCGTCCGGTCCGCCGCCATCCCCGCCGCGTCCAGCAGTGCCGTGCCGACGATGAGGTCGGCCCCGCCGAACTCCGGATCGTCGAGCTCGGTCCCGTCGTCCACGGCGAACAGCAGCTTCTGCTCGCCCTGGCGATAAGCCGTACCGACCGGCGGACTGGCCGCGTGCACCGCCAGCAGTGCCACCAGGTACGGCAGTTCGGGATCCAGCCGGCGGGCCTCGGCCAGCAGCCCGGACAGTCGCCTCGGCGCGTCCGCGGGCAGATCGAGCAGCTCCTGCGCCACGGCCATCTGCTCCTCGCTGAACCGGCTGTCGTCGGGCGTGGCGATGAGGTCCGGCTCGGGCATCTCCACGCCCAGGTGCTCCCGCTCCACCGGCGGCGTGAGCAGTAGGTCGACGAGGTCGCCGACCCGGACGGACACGGGCGTGCGCAGGCCCGTGCCGCGCCCGAAGAAGGCGTCCGTGACCCGGACGGCCTGCTCCAGCGGCAGCGGCAGGACCGGGGCGACGAGATGGCCGTACAGGTCGATTCCCGAGGTGGCCGTCGGAGCGGCGAAGGCCTGCCGGTCCTGCTCGGCGCGGAACAGCGGCCCGGCCTCGAGCAGCCGGGACTGCAACTGCGTGTGCCGGCGGATGCAGTCCTTGACGATGTCGACGAGCTCGGCCGCGCGGCGCTTGTGCTCCGGCTCCTCGGTCTCGTCGCGGGCCTTGCGGATGTTGGTGAGGATCGCGTTCTCGTGGCGGTAGCGGTCGGCGACGTGCTCCAGCGCCTCGGCGATCATGTCGGGCACGGTGCTGAGCCAGTCCACCGCGCGCACGTTGCGCCGGGTCGCCTCCAGGGCTCTGCGCAGGGTCTCCGAGTACTGCACGGTGCGGTAGCGGGCCTGTTCGGCCGCGAGCTGGGCGTCGGCGAGCCGGCCGCGGCTGATCAGCACCTCCAGCTTGACCTCGGCGGCGATCTGCGCGCTGGTGACGTCCGTGTCGAGGGCGCCGACGAGGACGTTGACCGCCTCGTCCGTCGTGCGGAGGTACACCGTGCCACCAGGGCCGGGGACCTCCTCGATCAGCTTGAAGTCGTAGTCGCGGCGCACATAGGTGCCGTCCGCTCCGAATGTGCCGTACACCGCGCGGAAGCCGCGGTCGACGCTGCCGACGTTGATCAGGTTCTCCAGGACCCAGCGGGCCACCCGCTCGTGCTCGGCGGCGGGGCGCCTCGGTGCCTGGGCGGCGATGCGCGGGACGAGGCGGGCGACGATCTGGTCGTGGTCCGCGCCCGTGTCGAAGTCCATGTTCAGGGTGACGAGGTCGATGGCCGCGAGGGCGACCTCCGCCATGCCGTACACCGAGTACTCGCCGGCGAGGTTGGCCTTGCGCGCGTCGAGGTCGTGCAGCGGCGCGGTGCAGGCGAGCGCACGCAGGCGCCGCGCCAGGCCCTCGTCGGCGGCCGGCCCCGGCGCGGGGCGCGGCCCCGCGCTGAGCTGGGGCGGAACGCTGTCCGTCGATGCAGGCGAAGTCACGGTGCACAGACTAGGTCCTGGGTCTGACATCGACCCAAACGGCGCGGTGCGGCTCCTCAGCCGTCCTCACCGACGCGACGGCGGTACACCCCGACGAGCCGCTCCAGCGAGTCGTGGAGGTAACCGGCGAGCAGGCTCGCGGCCTGCTCACGGTCCCCCTCCTGAAGGGCCTGAAGAATCGCGGCGTTTCTGGCGATATAGGGCTCGTGCAGCCGCTGCGGGTCGTCCACCACGTGGAAAGCGAGGCGCAGTTCGGCGAAGACGCTGCGCATCAGCTCGTCGGTGCGCTCGCTCGCGGCCAGCGCGACCAGTTCCCGGTGGAAGTGGATGTTCGCCGTGCCCACTCCCTTCCAGTCGCCTTCACGAGCCGCCCGCCTTCCCTCCTCCACGGCGGCGGCCAGCCCCTCGAGAGCGTACGGCGGCTGCCCCAGGCTCCGGACCACGGCGCACTCGACCAGTTGCCGGGTGCGGTAGATGTCCTCGACGTCCTCCACGGTCAGGACCCGGACGAAGACGCCCCGGTTCAGCTCATGGACGAGCAGGCGTTCGTGCGTGAGCAGCCGGAACGCCTCGCGCAACGTGTTGCGGGAGACGCCGAGCGCACCGCCGATGCTGTCCTCCGACAGCCGGGTCCCCGGAGGGAAGTAGCCCTCGGCGATCCGGCTTCTGAGGATGTCGGAGACCCGCTCGGCGGTGCTCGTACGCCCCAGAAGAGCCCGGTCGTCGGCGAGGTCCTTCAGCTGCTCTGCCATGCCGGAATTCAACCGCAGACCACAAGAACGAACCAACACGGGTATTGAGGAATCGTTGAACAATCCTCTACGGTGCTCGCACGGCTCACCCCGAAGCACCCTCCGTCCTCCCTCTGCGAGGTGCCCATGAGCACGACCCCTCCACCGCGGTCCCTGACCGACGACACACGCCCCGCGGCGGCCGAACCCAGCTCCGACGACGGGGCGTTCGGCTGGCTGCGCGCCCTGGGGCCGCGTGGCCGCCGCGCGTTCGCCGGCGCCTTCGGCGGCTATGCCCTGGACTCGTACGACTACTTCACGCTGCCGCTGAGCATGGTCGCGCTGTCCGCCTACTTCGGCCTGAACAGCGGCCAGACCGGCCTCTTCACGACGGTCACCCTGGTGGTCTCCGCGATCGGCGGCGCCCTCGCGGGTGTCCTCGCGGACCGCATCGGCCGGGTCAAGGCACTGATGATCACGGTGATCACATACGCCGTCTTCACCGTGGCCTGCGGTTTCGCGCCCAACTACGAGACGCTGCTGGTCTTCCGCGCCCTGCAGGGCCTCGGTTTCGGCGGCGAGTGGGCGGTCGGCGCCATCCTGGTGGCCGAGTACGCGAGCGCCAGGCACCGGGGCCGCACGCTCGGCGCGATCCAGAGCTCCTGGGCCGTGGGCTGGGGCCTCGCCGTGATCGTCTACACGCTGGTCTTCTCGGTGGCCGGCGACGACCTGGCCTGGCGCATCATGTTCTGGACCGGGGCGCTGCCCGCGCTGCTGGTGGTCTGGCTGCGGCGCAGTGTGCACGACGCGCCCGAGGCCGCCGCCGCCCGTGAACGAAGCGCGGACAAGGGCTCCTTCACGGCGATCTTCAAGCCCGGCCTGCTGCGGACGACCGTGTTCGCGGTACTGCTCTCGACCGGTGTCCAGGGCGGTTACTACACGCTGGCCACCTGGGTGCCGACGTACCTGAAGTCCGAGCGCGAGCTGTCGGTCGTGGGCACCGGCGGCTACCTGACCTTCCTGATATCGGGCGCCTTCATCGGCTATCTGACCGGCGGCTACCTCACCGACAAGCTGGGCCGGCGGCGCAACATCTGGCTCTTCGCCCTGCTCTCGGCGATCTGCATCCTGGCGTACGCGAACATCCCGAGCGGTGCCAACACCCTGCTCCTGGTGCTCGGTTTCCCGCTCGGCTTCTGCATGTCTGCGATCTTCAGCGGCTTCGGCTCCTACCTGAGCGAGCTCTACCCGACCGCGGTGCGCGGCACGGGACAGGGCTTCACGTACAACACCGGACGCGCGGTGGGCGCCGTGTTCCCGACCACGGTCGGGTTCCTGGCCGACAGCTGGGGCGTGGGCGGCGCGCTGGTCTTCGGCGCGATCGGCTACGGCCTGGCGGCGCTGGCGCTGCTCGGGCTCCCGGAGACGCGCGGCAAGGAGCTCACGTGAACCGCACGACGACGGGGACCGAGGACCGTCCTGTGGTTCTCGTCGACGAGCACGCGCAAGGGTGGAGTCCCGAAACGGCCCGGGCCCGCTTCCGCGCAGGCCTGACCGGCCCCACGGCCGGGGTCGCGGCGGGCCACACGCAGGTCAACCTGATCTCGGTGCCCGCCGACTGGGCCTACGACATGCTGCTGTTCTGCCAGCGCAACCCCAAGCCCTGCCCGGTCCTCGACGTCACGGACGCCGGTTCCTGGACGACCGTCCTCGCGGAGGGCGCGGACCTGCGCACCGACCTGCCGCGTTACCGGGTGTGGCGGGACGGCGAACTGGTCGACGAGCCGACGGACGTGCGCGCCCACTGGCGGGACGACCTGGTGTCGTTCCTCATCGGCTGCAGCTTCACCTTCGAGTGGGCGCTGAGCGAGGCGGGGGTGCCGATCCGCCATGTCGAGCAGGGCCGCAACGTCCCGATGTACGTGACGAGCCGGCAGTGCCGTCCGGCAGGGCGGCTGCACGGACCGCTGGTGGTGTCGATGCGGCCGGTGCCGCCCCGGCACCTGTCGGCGGCCATCCGCGAGAGCGCTCTGCTGCCGGCGGTGCACGGCAGCCCGGTGCACTGCGGCGATCCCTCCGGCCTCGGCATAGACGACCTCGGCAGCCCCGACTTCGGCGACCCGGTGGAGGCCGCGCCGGACGACATCCCGGTGTTCTGGGCGTGCGGAGTGACCCCGCAGGCGGCCGTGATGGCCTCGCGCCCGCCGTTCGCCCTCACGCACGCCCCCGGCCAGATGTTCCTCACCGACGCCCGCGACGAGCAGTACCGCGTGGCCTGACAGGAGACACCACAAGTGACCTCGATCGACCTGAACGCCGACCTCGGTGAGGGCTTCGGCCGCTGGCGGCTCACCGACGACGAACGGCTGCTGTCCGTCGTCACCAGCGCCAACGTGGCGTGCGGCTTCCACGCCGGGGACGCGGCCACCATGCGCCGGGTGTGCGAGCTGGCGGCGGAGCGCGGTGTGCGGATCGGCGCCCAGGTGTCCTACCGGGACCTGGCCGGTTTCGGGCGGCGCGCGATGGACGTGCCGCCCGCCGAGCTGGCGGCCGAGGTCGCCTACCAGATCGGCGCCCTGGAGGTGTTCGCCCGCGCGGCCGGTGCCCGCGTGGCGTACGTCAAACCGCACGGCGCGCTCTACAACCGGGTCGTGCACGACGAGGAGCAGGCCGCCGCGGTCGTCGACGGCGTGCTCCTCGCGGACGCCACGCTGCCCGTGCTCGGCCTGCCCGGTTCGCGCCTGCTGGAGCTGGCCGGGAAGGCCGGACTGCCGGTCGTCACCGAGGCGTTCGCGGACCGGGCGTACACCGACGCGGGCACCCTGGTGCCGCGCGCCCACGAGGGTGCCGTGGTCACCGACCCGGAGGCCGTCGTGGAGCGGTCCCTGGCCCTGGCCCGGGCCGGCGAGGTCGTCTCCCACTCGGGCGCGCGGATCGAGGTACGCGCGCGTTCCCTGTGTCTGCACGGCGACACGCCCGGCGCGGTGGAGTTGGCGCGGCGGGTGCGGGAGCGGCTGGAGGCGTCGGGGGTCCGGGTGGAGGCCTTCGCATGAAGGTCCTGCCCGTCGGCGAGGACGCCCTGCTCGTCGAGGTCGCCTCGGGCGAGGAGGCCCAAGCCCTGCACGCGGAGCTGCTGCGGCGTCGCTCGGAGGGTTCGCTGTCGGCCCGCGAGATCGTCCCGGCGGCCCGTACGGTCCTCCTCGACGGCCTGGACTCCCCCGCCCGGCTGGCCGCCGAACTGACCGCCGCCGAGCTGCCGCCCGTTCCGCCACGCGGGCGTGAGGCGGTCGAGATCCCGGTGCGTTACGACGGCCCGGACCTGGCCGACGTCGCCGCGCACTGGGGCGTACCGGAGGGGGAGGTCGCCCGCATCCACGCGGAGACGGAGTTCCGGGTGGCCTTCTGCGGCTTCGCGCCCGGCTTCGGTTATCTCACCGGTCTGCCGCCGCGCTACGACGTGCCGCGCCGGGCCACCCCGCGCACGGCCGTCCCGGCCGGCTCGGTGGCGCTGGCCGGCCCGTACACCGGCGTGTACCCGCGCTCGTCGCCGGGCGGCTGGCAGCTGATCGGCACGACGGACGCCGTGCTGTGGGACCACGCGCGCGTGCCGGCCGCGCTGCTGTCACCGGGCACCCGGGTGCGGTTCGTCCCCGAGGCGGGCCCATGACGGACCGCGCACTCGCCGTCGTACGGGCCGGTGCCCTGACCACCGTCCAGGACCTCGGCCGCCCCGGGCACGCCCATCTCGGCGTGCCCCGCTCCGGCGCCCTGGACCGGCCCGCCGCGGACCTCGCCAACCGGCTGACCGGCAATCCGCCCGGGGCGGCCGTGCTGGAGACGACCCTCAACGGCTGTGCCCTGCGCCCCCGTTCGGCCGTCACCGTGGCGGTGACGGGCGCTCCCTGCCGGGTCACGGTGGACGGCCGGCCCGTCGCGTGGGGGGCGCCGGTGCGCGTGCCCGCCGGCGCGCTGCTGGACGTCGGTCCGGCGGTGTCGGGGGTTCGCGCCTACGTCGGGATCTCCGGGGGCATCGCCGTCGAGCCCGTGCTCGGCAGCCGCTCGACGGACCTGCTGTCGGGGCTCGGTCCGGCGCCGCTCGCGGACGGCACCGTGCTGCCCCTGGGCCGGCCGACGGGCGCGCACGCGCGCGTGGACGTCGCCCCGCAGCCGGCGCCGCCGGACGAGCTGGTCCTGCGGGTGACGCTCGGCCCGCGCGACGACTGGTTCACGCCGGAGGCCGTGCGGGCCTTCGTGTCACGCCCCTACCGCGTGTCCCCCGCGAGCAACCGCATCGGCCTGCGCACGGACGGCCCCGCTCTGGAGCGGGCCCGGCCCGGCGAACTGCCCAGCGAGGGCGTGGTGCTGGGCGCGGTCCAGGTCCCGCCCGACGGCAGGCCGGTGGTGTTCCTGGCCGACCACCCGACCACCGGGGGTTACCCGGTGATCGCGGTGGTCCACACCGCCGACCTCCCGGCCGCCGCTCAGGCGGTTCCCGGCACGCCGGTCCGCTTCGTGACGGTAAGCCGGCGCTGAGCCGGTCAAGCCGCGTCGGGCTGTTCCGCCACCGCCAGAGCCGCGAGGGCGGCCGACACCGCCGCGGACGCCCGTAGGTCGAGCCGGGCACTGGTCCCGCGGGCGCGATGCCGTAGTTCGTCGGCGGCGAGGGTCAGCAGCTGCGGCAGCAGGTCGGTGCACCGGCGTGCCACCCAGCCGGTGCCGGCCGTGGCCAGCCACCACAGGCTCGCCGACCTGGTGGGGGCGGGGAACTCCGGCTCGGGCGACGGCGCGGGCCCGGTCGCGAGACCGTGCTCGGCGAGCAGCGTGTGGAAGCGCAGGGCCAGTTGCCGGTGCCCCCGCTCTCCGGGGTGCAGCCGGTCCGCGCTCCACATGGCCCGGTCCGTGATCCAGTCGCCCTCGCACGCGTGCAGGTGCAGGGCTCCGTACCGGTCGGACAGGGCGTGCACCACCGTGTTCACGGCCCGTTGCCGCCGCGCCAGCGGATGGGCCAGCGCCCCCGGCAGTCCGAGCATCGTGCCCGGGTCCGGCAGGCACGCGGTGAGCAGGACCGCGCCCTGCTCGGTGAGGGCCGCGTACACCTGGTCGAGCCGGGCGGCGACGGACTGGATGTCGAAGGTGCAGCGCAGGGTGTCGTTGACGCCGACCACGACCGAGGCGAGGCCGGGCCGCAGCTCCAGCGCGACCGGAAGCTGCCGCTCCAGCACGTCCCGGGTCTGCGCCCCGCTCACCGCGAGGTTGGTGAAGCGGGCGGGTTCCTCGACGCGCCGGACGGGCTCCTCGTCGGCCCCGCATGGCTCCTCGACGAGTCCGTCGGCCAGCAGTGCGGCCCAGCCGCGCCACGCCCCGTCCCTGACGGGGTCCCCCACGCCCTCGGTCAGCGAGTCACCGAGGGCCACGAACCGCGAGGGCTCGTCCGCTCCCCGGCCCCCGTTCCCCCGCGGGGATCCGAGCGACGCCGAGGCCCCGGGGCCCCGCGGGGACCCGGCGAAACCCTGGGGTCTCATGCCACGCCCCGGGGCATGAACGGACGCCCAGGACGCACAGGTACAGCCGCGTCGTGCGCGGCGAGAAACGCGTCGACCGCCGCGTCCCACCCGAAGCACTCCGCACGCGCGCGTGCTGCCTCGCGCCGGTCCCGCTCCTGGTGTCCCAGCAGCAGGTCCACGGCATCCGCGAAGGACTCCCCGTGGTCCGCCGCGACGGCCCCGGCGGAGCCGATCACCTCGGGCAGCGCGGACGACGCGCTCGCCACGACGGGCGTGCCGCACGCCATGGCCTCCAGCGCGGCGAGCCCGAACGTCTCGGCGGGCCCCGGAGCCAGAGCCACGTCGGCGGACGCCTGGAGCGCGCCGAGCAGCCCGCGGTCGGAGACATGGCCGAGGAAGGTGACCGGGAGCGCGCTCTCGCGGGCCCGCTGTTCGAGCCGGGCGCGCAGCGGGCCGTCCCCGGCCACCACCAGCACCGCCCGCCGTCCGCGCCGCCGCAGCGCCTCCAGTGCGTCGAGCGCCGTGCCGGGCCGCTTCTCCACGGACAGCCGCGAGCACATCACCAGCAGCGTCTCGTCCCCGCGCGCGTGGCGCGCCCGCACCTCCGGGTCGCGCAGCGCGGGGTGCCGCTGCACCAGGTCGACGCCCAGCGGCGCCCGGACGACGTTGCGGGCTCCGATCCGCACGAACTCCCGCTCGGCAAACTCGGTGGTGCACACCACGCGCGCGTACGTGTGGGCCGTACGGATGTTGAGGGCGTCGGCGGCACGCCGGGCGGCCCCCTCGGGCAGGCCCCAGGTGCGCAGCACGCCGTCGGCGGTCTCATGGGACACCATCACGGCCGGGACGCGCGCCCGCCTCGCCCACTTGCCGGTCCACCTCAGGGTCGTACGGTCGGACACCTCCAGCCGGTCCGGGGCGAGCTCCTCCAGGAGCCGGGCGACCCGCCGCCTGTCGGCGAGCACGCGGTACCCGCCGGTGCCGGGCAGCAGCGGCCCGGGGAGGGTGACCACCCGCCCCTGCTCGGTCTCGCGGTCGCTGAACCGCTCGCCGGGGACCACGAGAACGGGTTCGTGCCCCGCCTCTCTGAATCCCTTGCCGAGCTCGCGCAGGGCGGTGCGCAGGCCGCCGGACGCGGGCGCGACGAAGTTCGCGAGCCGGACGATCCGCAGCGACTGGCCGGCCCTGATGCCTGAGCGTGCCTCGTTCATGCCGCCACCGCCGTCCTGCGCCCGGCGAGCACGTTCGCGTAGTGCCCGATCAACTGGTCCCCGACGGCCGCCCAGGTGCGGCCCTCCACCGTGGCGCGCCCGGCGGCACCGAAGGCGGCCCGCAGCGCGGGGTCGACGGCGAGGGCCCGCACCGCGTCCCGCACGGCGGTCGCGTCGCGCGGTGGCACCA
This sequence comes from Streptomyces sp. NRRL S-455, assembly GCF_000717875.1. Lineage (GTDB taxonomy): Bacteria > Actinomycetota > Actinomycetes > Streptomycetales > Streptomycetaceae > Streptomyces. Next base: position 72,620 of record NZ_JOCT01000025.1, on the reverse strand, counting down.
GGAACCCGGTGTGCCCGTGGGCGACCAGGTCCAGCGGCCCGCCCGCGGCCGGCGCCACCACGGGCAGGCCGCTGGCCATGGCCTCCTGCACCGTCTGGCAGAAGGTCTCGAAGGGGCCCGTGTGCGCGAAGACGTCCAGCGAGGCGAAGACCCGGGCCAGATCGTCACCGGTGCGGCGGCCGAGGAAGACGGCGCCGGGCAGCGCCTGTTCCAGACCGGGCCGGCTCGGACCGTCGCCGACGACCACGACCCGGACGCCCTCCAGGCCGCAGGCACCGGCGAGGAGTTCGACCTGCTTCTCGGGGGCGAGCCGGCCGACGTATCCGACGATCAGCTCACCGTTCGGGGCGAGTTCCCGCCGCAGGGCCTCGTCGCGGCGGTCTGGCCGGAACCGTTCGGTGTCCACGCCGCGCGGCCACAGCTCGACCCGGGGGACCCCGTGTGTCTCCAGGTCGCGCAGGGCCGCGGTGGACGGGGCGAGGGTGAGGTCGGCGGCGCCGTGGACGGAGCGGATGCGCCGCCAGGCGGCGGCCTCTCCGGCACCCATGTACGTGCGGGCGTATCCGGCCAGGTCGGTCTGGTAGACCGCGACGGCGGGAACGCCGAGGCGAGCGGCGGCGGCCATGCCGCGCACGCCGAGGACGAAGGGACTGGCGAGGTGGACGACGTCGGCACGGTGCTCGACGAGGGCGGCGGCCAGGCGGCGGCTGGGGAGGGCCACACGAACCTGCGGGTAGCCGGGGAGCGGGAGGGAGGGGACGTGGATGACGGGGCACGGAACGTCGGCGGCGGGCTTGTTCCCGGGAGCCGGGGCCGGGGCGACGACGACGGGGGCGTGACCGCGATCGACGAGGTGCCGGGCGGTCTGGAGCGCGCAGTGGGCCACGCCGTTCACGTCGGGGGGAAAGGATTCGGTCACGATGACGACACGCATACCGGTGTTGTCGCCGTGCCGGACGTGGCCGCGTCAACGTGGATCTTTCCGGACGAGGAACGTCCTATGAGCGTTCTGAGGCGCACCCGCGCAGGTCAGGCGGTGTCCATGCCCTCCTGACCCGTGCGTCACCCCTCGTTCACCCGGGCGGCCTGATTCCGCCCCGCCGGTCTGGTGCGAAGGGGGTCCCACAGCGGTTTCCCGCGGAGGGGTCACACAGCGGTCTCCTCGGGACCGATCCGGCTGCGTACGGCCGTCTGGACCTCGGCCTCCTCGGCAGGGTCGGCGGCGAGCCGGCGCAGTCGCTCGACGACCCGGGTGTCACCGGTCTCGGCGTGCCGGGCGGCGACTTCACGGGTGGACTCCTCGCAGTCCCACAGGCACTCGACGGCGAAGCCGGTGGCGAAGGAGGGGTCGGTGGCGGCGAGCGCGCGAGCGGCCCGGCCGCGCAGGTGGGAGGAGGCGGTCTCGCGGTAGATGTGCCGGAGCACGGGCGCGGCGCAGGCGATGCCGAGCCGTCCGGCGCCGTCGACGAGGGTCCACAGGGTCTGTGCGTCGGGGCCTTCGCCGCGCACCGCCTCGCGCAGGGCCGCGAGGACCAGGTCCCGGTCCTGCGTCCCGCCCCGGCAGGCCAGGACGCGCCCGGCGGCGGCGCCGAGCTCGTCGGGCCGGGGTGCCCAGCCCCGCGCCCGGTCCACGGCGGCAAGACTGCGCATCCGTTCGAAGGCGTCGACGGCGGCCTCCACGACGACCGCCGAGCCGGTGGCCACGGCGCCCTCGATCAGGTCGAGGGCGTCGGGATCGTTGCCGTCGGCCAGGTAGCGCAGAGCGGTACACCGGGCTCCGTCGGTGCCGTCCTTCGCCGCCTGGACGATCTCGGCCCGGTCATCGGGCCCCGCCACGGCCGTGAGACACCGGGCGGCCGGGACGTGGAGGGCCGCGCCCCGTTCCAGGCCCTGCTGGGCCCACTCGAAGACGGCGCTCACACTCCACCCGGGGCGGGGCCCGGGTGGCCTCATCTGCCGCTGCCAGCGGTCGAAGCAGCCTGCCTCATGGGCGGCCCGCACGCGAGTGGCGACGGATTCGCGCGGATCCTCGGCCCACAGCCGCCACGGCCGGGGCTCGAAGGCGTCCCGGACGGCGGCGGCCAGCTCGGCGTCACCCTCCGGATCGGCCGGGAACCGCGCGAGGACGGGTGCGGCGAGGGCACGCAGGCCGGCGTCGTCGTCCCTGAGGGCCAGCTCGTCGAGGGCCCAGGCCCAGTTGGAGCCGTGGGCGGCGTACCTGCGCAGCAGTTCGAGCGCGTCCCGCCTGCCGTAGGAGGCGAGGTGGCCGAGGACGGCGAGGGCGAGCCCGGTACGTGACTCGTCGGCGTCGAGGACGTCCTCGGCGTCGAAGAGATGGGCCTCGACCGCGTCCAGCTCGCCGTTCAGGTCGAGATAGAGGCGGGCGTAGTAGAGGGAGCGGTTCTCCACCCGCCAGTCGTGGCGGGGATCGTGCAGCACGCAGTGGTTCAACGCCGCGAGCGCCTCGGAGCGCGGGGCGGTGAGCGCGTGCAGCGTGCCGTCGCCGCGGCCCCGCTGGAGCAGGCCGAGCAGCGTACCGCTGGGCGCTATGACCGGATCGAACATGGGAAACAGCCTCACATCAAGCGTCGACGCAACCGGGGACGTGTACTACCTGGCCGCGCGACAGCACGTCGGAGTGCCCGCCGTTTCCTGCTTGCTGTAGACCATCTTCCTCTGCCTCTCGTCGGTGGCCCTTGCGGACCGCGTCACGGTCCGCGCGGTGCGGCACTACCTGCCCAGCCATCACGTCCGTGAACCACGTCGTCATGATGACTCGGCACTTCGCTCTGCCGCGACCGAAATTTCGGCGGCCCTGTACCGCCTCCCCCGTTTTCGTTGTCGTTCCAGGTCAGGCTGGCCGGCTCAGTGCTCGCCGAACAGTTCGAGCAGTTCCGTCCGACCGAACATCCGGGCCGTGTCGACGGCCGAGGGAGTGCCGGCGGACGGGTCGGCGCCGCCCTCCAGGAGGGCCTTGATCACGTCCGTCTCGCCCTTGAAGGCCGCTCCCGCGAGCGGGGTCTGGCCCCGGTCGTTCACGCGGTCGGCGTCGGCGCCACGGGCGAGCAGGGCGCGCACCGCGTCGGAGTGGCCGTGATAGGCGGCGAGCATCACGAGCGAGTCACCGCGGTCGTTGGTGAGGTTGGCCGGAACGCCCGCGTCGACGTACGCCACGAGCGCCTCGGTCTGTCCCCGCCGGGCCAGATCGAAGATCTTGGTCGCCAGCTCCACGACCTCGGGGTCGGGGACTTCGGTCATCGGCGGGACCGCCTCTCCACTGCGCGTCACGTCAGGTGCGTACGCCTGCGAGGGGCGCAGCCGTACGAGTGAATCGCCAGGGTACTGGCTCGCGCGGCACATGACCCGATGTGCCCGAGGTAAAGATCACCACAGCTCACCAGCCGGTCGGAATAGTCAGAGTTATACCCAGTTGCACCTTTTATCGTATGGATACATCCTGTGATCCTGGAAGTACTCATGGTGACTGTCCCCGCGAACCAGGAGAACCCACATGATTCTCTCCATCTCAGGCGTGGTCCTGCTCGGCATCGTCGTCTTCATCTTCTTCCGCAAGGACGGCCTCAAGGCGTCGCACGCCGTGGTGACGATGCTCTTCGGCTTCTATCTGGCCAGTACGGCCATCGCCCCGAGCATCAAGGCGGGCGGCGAGAGCCTGGCGAGCCTATTGGGCGGGATCAAGTTCTGACGGCCGCGCACCCCGTCCGCGTCCCGACCGTAGGTATTCACTGGAGGCAGCAGTGACCCGGCGCCCCCTCCCCCGCATTCTGAGCAACGGCGGCGCACAGCTCGCCCGGAGCCGGGAGCTGGCCCGGACGGCAGCCGACAGCGCCACCGACGTCCTCCACCCGCTGATCACGATCACGCGGGGTCTGCGCCGGCTGGCAGCGGCCGGGCGGCGCAGATGGGCGGAGACCCCCAAGGAGAGACGGGGGGCGCTGCTGTTCCTGATGGCCTCCGCGATCCTGGTCGTGGCGCTGGTGCCGTACGGGCCCCTGCTCGCCGCCATCACGCTGATGGCTTCGGCGGCCTGGCAGGGCAGGGACCGCGCCGCGGCGGCAACCGACGGGCCCGACGAGTCGCAGTCCCAGCGCCTGACGTCGCTGTACGAGGCGCTCGTGCCCTACTTCTCCACCGCCGAGGACCCCGAGCCGCTCTATACGCACGGCGGCGCCTGGGACAAGGTCTTTCCCACCTACGCGTTCGACGGTGGTGCCCGGATCTCGCATCTGGTGGTGCGCTACCCGGCGTACTTCGCCGACGGCGAGCCCGAGGCCCGGGCCCGGATCGAACACCTTCTGGCGGCCAAGTCGGGCCGTGGCCGCGAATACCACTTCCTGTGGGACGAGGAGGGCAACCAGTTGACGGTCAGCGTGCTCACGCCACTGGCCACCGACATCACCGCCCAACGTTTCGTCACGGCTCCCGGCGAGATCGTCCTCGGCTTCACCGACCAGACCCGGGTGCGGCGCACGCTTCCCGTGACCTGCGGCGAACAGCGACGGGACGTGCCCCCGGTCGTCTGGCGCACCGGCCCGCGCTCCACCGAACCCCACCTGCTCGCCCTCGCCCAGCCGGGCAGCGGCACGTCCACGCTGCTGCGGTCCGTCGCCCTGCAGGCCCTCCAGCACGGCGACGTGGTGATCGTCGACGGTGGCGGCACCGGCGAGTACGCCTGCCTGACCGGACGGGACGGCGTCCTGGCCGTCGAGTGCGGGCTCGCCGGGGTACTGGCGAGCCTGGAGTGGGCCGCGCACGAGACCGAGCGCCGCCTGATCGCCATCAACCGCGCCCACCAGGCGGGCCACCCACCCCCGGACGACACCAAGCGCCCGCTCTGGATCCTCCTGGACCGCCCGACGGCGTTCACCCACCTGGCCGCCGCGGACGACCGCAGAGACCCCCAGTCCCTTCTCCAGATCCCCCTGCGGCACGGCCGCCTGGCGAACGTGACGGTGGTGGTGGCCGACCAGCTGGACAGCATGGAGACCCTCAGCGAACCGGTGCTGCACCACACGCGCGCCCGCGTCGTCCTCGGGCCGGCGACGGCCGGGCAGGTCGAGTCCGTCCTGGGCGCGCCCCCGCACACCACACCCGTCGACGAGGTCCCGCCCGGTCGCGGCTACGCCCGCCTGGGCACGGGCCCGGTCCACCGCCTCCAGGTGCCGGTCACGCCTCATCCCTACGACGACGCGACCACGGACGCCCACCGCCAGGCGGTTCTGGACCTCCTCCCGCCCCACACGACGCCGGCGGACGGAGGGACGATGCCGGAACCCACGGAGGACGAGCCCGGCCCGGCGAAGCAGAAGCAGGAGCAGGAACCCGAGTCGGCGGAACCCGAGCCGGTACCGGTCCTGACGAAGCCCACCAAGGGGTCCTGACCGCGGTCACCGAGCACTAGGCGGTCTCCGCGAAGTCCCGCCTGCCCCGCGACGCCTGGCACGCTCCCCCAAGCTCTTCGAGCAGGGGCCCCCACTCGCCGCACCGGACGCCGCGGGGCCCGCCCTCCGGGCGGACGACGGGACTTTGCGGACACGACCTAGGCAACGAACGTACGCGGCGCCTCCGTACCGCCCACCCCACCGGACTCCACGAGCCCCGCAGCCGCGGCCAACCGCACTGCCGCCTCCTCAGCCACCGCACCCCCCACGGTGAACGGCAACCGCACGTACCCCTCGAACGCCCCGTCCACGCCGAAGCGCGGCCCGGACGGCACCCGCACCCCGACCCGCTCCCCCGCCTCCGCGATCCGGGATCCGGAAAGACCCCCGGTCCGCACCCACAGCGTCAACCCGCCCCGCGGCACCTCGAACTCCCACCCGGGCAGTTCCCTGCGCACCGCCGCCACGAGCTCGTCCCGGTTCTGCCGTGCCTGCTCCCGCCGCGCCTCCACGGCCCGTTCCCAGCCCCCCGTCCCGAACAGCCAGTTCACCGCAAGCTGCTCCAGCACCGGCGTACCCAGATCCGCGTACGCCCGCGCGGCGACCAGGCTGCGGACCACGTCCGGCGCGGCCCGTACCCACCCGATGCGCATCCCGGCCCAGAAGGCCTTGCTCGCCGAGCCGACCGTGATCACCGTCGACCCGGCCGGGTCGAAGGCGCACACCGGCCGCGGCATCCGCACATCCGGGTCCAGCCACAGCTCGCTCATCGTCTCGTCGGCGATCAGCACGGTCCCGGAGGACCGCGCCGCGCCCACCAGCCGCCGTCGCTGCTCATCGTCGGCGAGCGCCCCGGTCGGGTTGTGGAAGTCGGCGACGACGTACGCGAGCCGCGGCGCGGCGTCCCGCAGGACCTGGCGCCAGCGGTCCATGTCCCAGCCGGCGAGCCCCTCGGCCATCGCCACGGGGACCAGCCGGGCACCGGCCTCGCGCATCAGCTGGAGGATGTTGGCGTACGAGGGAGACTCGACGGCGACGCGCTCACCCCGCCCGGCGAACAGGTGGCAGATCGCGTCGATCGCGCCCATCGCCCCGGTCGTGACCATGATCTGCTCGGGCATCGTCGGGATACCGCGAGCGGTGTACCTCTCCGCGATCATCGACCGCAGCGCCGGCAACCCGGCGGGATAGTCGCCGTGCGTGTGCGCGTACGGCGGCAGTTCCTCGAGCGCCCCCTGAACGGCCCGGGTCAGCCACGGCTCGGGGGCCGGAAGCGCCGCGCAGCCCAGGTCGATCATCGACCCCAGGGCCTCGGGCGGCAGCGGTTCCAGGCCGCGGGCGGGCAGCGGGTTCCCGGCCGGTACCGCGGTCCAACTGCCCGCGCCCCGCCGGGACTCCAGGAACCCCTCGGTGCGCAGCGCCTCGTACGCGGCGGCGACCGTGGTACGGCTCACCGACAGGGACAGCGCGAGTTCGCGCTCGGCGGGCAGCCGGGCGGCCACCGGGACGCGCCCTTCGAGCACCAGCAGGCGGATGCCGTCGGCGAGCGCACGATAGGCCGGCGGACGGCGGGTGCCGGGCCCCGCAGGGCGGTCCTGCTGGGAGTTGAGCAGCCGGGCGAGCTGCGCCGCGCCCACGGCAGAGGTCCACTGCGCCATGGAAATCAGTCCACCTTCCCCGGATTGGCCATGGATGGCCCCTCCATCCACGCCACAGGGTGTCATGCATCAGTCCACTACCACCACAGGGGGGCACCTCATGTCCACGCAGCGCCGTCTCGGTCGGCGACTGACCCAGCTCTACGCCGGTCTCGCGCTGTACGGCGCGAGTTCGGCGCTGCTCGTCCGGTCGGGGCTCGGCCTGGAGCCGTGGAACGTGCTGCACCAGGGCATCGCCGAGCGGACGGGGCTGTCGATCGGAGTGGTGCTGACCATCGTGGGCGCGGCGGTGCTGCTCGCGTGGATCCCGCTGCGCCAGCGGCCGGGCCTGGGAACGGTCTCCAACGTGCTGGTCATCGGCATGGCGATGGACGCGACACTGGCCCTGGCGCCCGACGCGCACGGCCTGGCGACGCGCGGGACGCTGATGGTCGTGGGAATCGTCCTGAACGGCGCGGCGACCGGCCTCTACATCGCGGCGCGCTTCGGCCCGGGACCGCGGGACGGTCTGATGACGGGGCTGCACCGGCTCACCGGCGTCTCGATCCGCCTGGTGCGCACGGGCATCGAGCTCACGGTGGTGGCGACCGGCTTCGCCCTGGGCGGCACCGTCGGCATCGGCACCCTGCTCTACGCGGTGTCCATCGGCCCCCTCGCCCAGCTGTTCCTGCGGGTGTTCGCCGTCCCCTCTGCATCCGGCGGCAGCACGGTCGTTGCCACCGGTCAACCACGAGGAGCGATACTGCGACCGTGACCTCGCGGATACGCCACCCCTACCTCGACCATCCCGGCCCGATCCCCTTCGCCCACCGGGGCGGGGCCGCGGACGGCCTGGAGAACACCGTGCGGCAGTTCCGGTGCGCGGTCGAGGCGGGCTACCGGTACATCGAGACCGATGTCCACGCCTCGCGGGACGGCAAGCTCGTCGCCTTCCACGACGCGACCCTGGACCGTGTGACGGACGGGGCGGGCCGGGTCGCCGACCTGCCCTGGCAGGAGGTACGGCGGGCGCGCGTGGCAGGCGCGGAACCGGTGCCGCTCTTCGAGGAGCTCCTGGAGACCTTCCCCGAGGTGCGCTGGAACGTCGACGTCAAGGCGGAGGCCGCCCTGCTGCCCTTCCTGGACCTGGTCGGCCGGACGAACTCCTGGGACCGGATCTGCCTCGGTTCGTTCTCCGAGGCGCGTGTGGTGCGCGCCCAGCGGCTGGCGGGCCCGCGCCTGGCCACGTCGTACGGCACCCGGGGCGTGCTCAACCTGCGGCTGCGCTCCTGGGGGCTGCCGGCGGCGGTGCGCCGCTCGGCGGTCGCCGCACAGGTCCCGGAGACACAGTCCGGCATCCAGGTCGTGGACCACCGCTTCCTCCACGCCGCCCACGCGCGCGGGCTCCAGGTACACGTGTGGACCGTCAACGAACCGGAGCGCATGCACCGGCTCCTGGACCTGGGCGTGGATGGCATCATGACCGATCACATCGACACGTTGCGCAAGGTCATGGAGGACCGCGGCGTCTGGGTCTGAGGCCCGGGGCCGCTCGCCTTCGCGCGTTCACGGGGAAGCGAGGGCACGGGTGGGCGCCGACACCGTGCGGACACCACCGGCCGACGGGGCCGGGGAGCTCAGACGCGAGCAGCGGGGCTGGTACGCCTACGACTGGGCGTGCTCCGTCTATTCGACGAGCGTGCTCACCGTGTTCCTGGGCCCCTATCTGACCTCGGTCGCCGAATCGGCCGCCGACGCCGCCGGGTACGTCCATCCCCTCGGCATCCCGGTACGCGCGGGGTCCTTCTTCGCGTACTCGGTGTCGCTGTCGGTGATCGTGGCGGTCATGGCGATGCCCCTGGTGGGGGCCGCCGCGGACCGCACCGGCCGCAAGAAGCCGCTGCTCGCGGCCGCCGCCTACCTGGGAGCCACGGCCACGACGGCCATGTTCTTCCTGGACGGTGACCGCTATCTGCTCGGCGGGGCGCTGCTGGTCGTCGCGAACGCGGCGCACTCCGTCGCGATGATGCTCTACAACTCCTATCTGCCGCAGATCGCCCCGCCCGAGCAGCGCGACGCGGTCTCCTCCCGGGGCTGGGCCTTCGGCTACGCGGCGGGCTCGCTGGTCCTCGTCATCAACCTGGTCCTCTACACCGGGCACGACGGCTTCGGCGTCTCGGAGAGCACGGCCGTCCGCATCTGCCTGGCGTCGGCCGGCCTGTGGTGGGGGGCTTTCGCCCTCATCCCGCTGCGGCGGCTGCGGGATCGCAGACCGGCCGCGCGGGAAGCGGCACTCCCGGGCTTCCGGCAGCTCGCGGCGACCGTTCGCGACATGCGCCGCCACCCCCTGACCCTGGGCTTCCTGCTGGCGTACCTCGTCTACAACGACGGCATCCAGACGGTGATCTCCCAGGCCTCGGTCTACGGATCCGAGGAGCTGGGCCTCGGGCAGTCCACCCTCATCGGCGCCGTGCTGCTGGTGCAGGTGCTGGCGGTGGCGGGCGCTCTGACGATGGGCCGGCTGGCCCGGACCTACGGCGCCAAGCGCACGATCCTCGGCTCACTGGTCGCGTGGACGCTGACCCTGGTCGCCGGGTATTTCCTGCCTGCCGGGGCGCCTGCGTGGTTCTTCGTCCTGGCCGCCGGGATCGGCCTGGTCCTCGGTGGCAGCCAGGCGCTGTCCCGGTCCCTGTTCTCCCATCTCGTCCCGCCCGGGAAGGAGGCCGAATACTTCTCGGCGTACGAGATGAGCGACCGCGGGATGAGCTGGCTGGGGCCGCTGCTGTTCGGTGTCGCCTACCAGCTGACCGGGAGCTACCGGGACGCGATCATCTCGCTGGTCGCGTTCTTCGTCATCGGGTTCGCCCTGCTCGCCCGGGTCCCGGTGCGGCGTGCGATCGCCGAATCGGGGAATCCGGTTCCGGACAGGATTTAGCACTCGAAGCGAAAGGGCTGTAGTGTACGCGTTTGGCCTGCCAGGCGGACCGTTACTGCGCGTCAAAGATGCCGAAACGCTAGGTTACATCTGCCAGCAGATGTGACAAACCGGGCGCTGGTGGGTACAACAAGGGCGGCTACGACGGCGACGCATGACCCGGAACGGGACTCGGAACGGGAATCTTTACCGCCGACCGGACGTTGACCGGATGACGACGACAGCGACACCTGTCCTGTGGGCGACAAGCCCGGGAGGCACGATTCATGAGTGAGCGAGCTCTTCGCGGCACGCGCCTCGTGGTGACCAGCTACGAGACGGACCGCGGCATCGACCTGGCCCCGCGCCAGGCCGTGGAGTACGCATGCGAGAAGGGGCACCGCTTCGAGATGCCCTTCTCGGTCGAGGCGGAGATCCCGCCGGAGTGGGAGTGCAAGGTCTGCGGAGCCCAGGCACTCCTCGTGGACGGTGATGTCCCTGAAGAGAAGAAGGGCAAGCCCGCGCGTACGCATTGGGACATGCTGATGGAGCGGCGCACCCGTGAGGAGCTCGAAGAGGTCCTCGAGGAGCGCCTGGCGGTTCTGCGCTCCGGTGCGATGAACATCGCGGTTCATCCGCGAGACAGCCGCAAGTCGGCGTAAGTCCCTCAGGGGCCTGGCCGGAATTACAGCGCGTCAATGACCGCGGGCGCCGTACGTGAAGTACGGCGCCCGCGGTTTTCTGTGCCCGGGGAACGCTCAGTGCGTCAGCGGCGGACGCGGCTCCCGCGGAGCGTCGCCCGGCTCGTCCCTCTCGTCCCTGATGACCTCGCCCTGGACGACCTTGCCGTCGGGGCGGTACATACGGGCCTGCTGGAAGGCGCCACCCAGGGGGCCCGGGTCGGCCTCGCGGAGCTTGCGCTCGAAGGTGCGCTCCGCGGAACGGCTCACCACCTTCTGGACCGGGGGCAGCAGCAGGAGCAGGCCCACCGCGTCCGAGACGACACCGGGGATCATCAGCAGCAGACCGCCCAGCATCATCAGGCCGTTGCCCTCGCTGTTCGGCCGGGCCGCCGCCGGCATCGTGCCGCTCTGCTGCTGTTGCAGCGCCTCCGAGAGGTTACGGAAGGCCCGCCGGCCGGCCCGCTTGATCACGACCGCGCCGAGGACGAAGCCCGCCACCAGGACGAGGAAGACCACCAGCCCGCTCGACGCCCCCGCGATCACCGTGAGCAGCCAGATCTCCAGCACGAACCACGCGGCGATGCCCAGCGGCAGGAACGTGCGCAGCCGGGAGCGCCGGGGCCGGGTGGGGTACCTGGGGGTCTGAGCGCCAGTCGTCATGCCTCCAGTGTGCCTGGCGTCGGCTCAGCACGGGATAAGCCCGTGAGCAGCTGTTCCTGTGAGCGGCCGGCCCCGGATGCGGCCCGGTGCACGGCTACGGCTTCGACGGCCTGCCGCCGTTCCCCGTGACCTTGCTCACCCGCTCCCCCACGCCCCACGCCGTGACCCGCCACAGCGCCTCCACCAGGATGTCGCGGCTCATCTTGGAGTCACCGTGTTCGCGCTCGACGAAGGTGATCGGCACCTCGACCACGTGATAGCCGGCCTTGACCGCGCGGCGGGCGAGGTCGACCTGGAAGCAGTAGCCCTGTGAGGCGACCTCGTCGAGACCGAGTCCCTCGAGGGTCTCGCGGCGGAAGGCACGGTAGCCGCCGGTGATGTCACGCAGCGGCAGGTCGAGCGCCAGGCGGGAGTAGAGGCTGCCGCCCCGGGAGATCATCTCGCGCGACTTCGGCCAGTTCACCACCCGGCCGCCCGGCACCCAGCGCGAGCCGAGGACCAGGTCGGCGCTCTTGAGGGCGGTGAGCAGACGGGGCAGTTCCTCGGGCTGGTGGGAGCCGTCGGCGTCCATCTCGATCAGCACGCCGTAGTCGCGCTCCAGACCCCAGCGGAAGCCGGCGAGGTAGGCCGCGCCCAAGCCCTCCTTGCCCTTGCGGTGCAGCACGTGGACGTGGTCGTCGTCGACGGCCAGCTCGTCGGCCAGCTTGCCCGTGCCGTCCGGGCTGTTGTCGTCGGCCACCAGCACGTGTGCCTCGGGGACGGCCCCCCGCACCCGGCCGACGATGCTCTTGATGTTCTCCGCCTCGTTGTAGGTCGGGATGATCACCAAGGCGGTGCCGAGCGGGCCGAACTTCCTCCCCTGGGCTCCTGCCGCGAGGGTTCCGTCGCCGTCGTTCACTGATGCCCCTTCATGTCCGTACGCAGGGGTCCACCATAGTGGGCCCCGCCTGCGATGACATGACTGGACGTGCGAAAGGTGGTGTCGAACCCGCGAGACGCGGGTAGGAATGCGCCTTCGCCCGCGAGCGTACGGCGGATGGGGGCCCGGCGCCCTTCGGGCCGACCCGGGACCCGCTGGCTGCGGATCGACCGAAAGTCGTTGTCTACTGAGCACGCGGGCCCCACCCGGGTCACACCTTCCCGACCGGCCGGAACCTTCCCTCGGCGCTGCGTCGGCCTGAGCCTGGCTCCCAGTGGCGGTGCCCCGGTGCGGCACACCGTCCCTGACCCGGCGGCGCTGCGGCGAGTGCGCGGACGGTCCCCGGTCGGGCGTCCGGTGGTGGACTCGGCCGAACCTACCGGCCCCCCGCGGCCGCCTGTCAACAGCCGTTTGACCTGCGCATGTTGCCGCGAAGCCCTGGTCAGGCGCAGGTCGCGCGACGGGGGCGCGCCACACGAACCCGTGCGCGCCACCCCCGTAGATCACTCGCCCGGCCGTACGAAGACCGTGCGTCCGCCCACCACGGTGCGCAAGCAGACGGGCAGGTCTCGGCCCGGAGTCAGGTCGGGCAGCCCCGGGGTGCCCGAGCGGGGATCCGTCGACCACCGGGCGACCCGGTCGTCCGGGGCCTGGACCACGAGTTCGCCGGTGCGCCACACGGCGTAGTCGGCGGGAGCGCCGGGCACCAGGACACCCGCGTCGTCGCGTCCGACGGCCCGCCAGCCGCCCCGCGTGTGTGCCGTGAACGCGGCGCGCACGGAGACGCGGTGCTCCGGCGTGCGGTGGAAGGCGGCGGCCCGCACCGTGCCCCACGGGTCGAGCGGGGTGACCGGGCTGTCGGAGCCGAAGGCGAGCGGGACGCCCGCGCGCAGCAGGCCCGCGAAGGGGTTCAGCGCACGCGCCCGCTCGGCACCCAGCCGCTGCGCGTACATGCCGTCCTCGCCGCCCCACAGGGCGTCGAAGGCAGGCTGGACCGAGGCGGTGAGGCCGAGTTCCGCGAACGCCGCGATCGCCTCGGGGTTAAGCATCTCGGCGTGCTCGACGCGGTGGCGGGCGGCCCGGATCCGTGCGGGACCGAGCTTCTCGGCGGCTTCCCGCACGCCCTCGACCACGGTGTCCACCGCCGCGTCACCGATGGCGTGGAAGCCGGCCTGGAGACCCGCCTCGGTGCAGGCCACGACGTGTGCGGCGACCGCGGCGGCGTCCAGGTAGGCCGTGCCGGTGTGGCCGGCGTCGGCGTACGGCTGGTGCAGGCAGGCCGTGTGCGAGCCGAGGGCGCCGTCGACGAACAGGTCGCCCGCGGCGCCGGCCGCGCCCAGCTGCCGGGCCTTGGCGACGTCCCGCTCGGCCCAGTAGCCGACGACGCGCGGACCGGGCTCCTCGGCGGCGAGGCGCAGCAGCCCGGTGAAGTCGTCCTCGGAGGAGATCTCCGGGCCGGCGCACTCGTGGACGGTGCCGATCCCGAGCGACACGGCGTGCGCGAGGGCGGCGCGCTGGGCGTCGGCGCGCTGCTGTGGCGTCACGGCCGCGAACGCGGTGGCGCGCACCGCGTGGTGGGCGTCGGCGGTGAGCGGTCCGTCCTCGCGGGCGACGCCTGCCGGGACGAGATCGAGCAGGGCCGTGGTGACGACCGCGGAGTGGACGTCGATCCGGCTGAGGTAGAGGGGCCGGTGTCCGGTGGCCTCGTCGAGTTCGGCACGTGTCGGGGGGCGGCCGCCGGGCCAGCGTGCGGCGTCCCAGCCGTGCCCGAGCAGCACGCGGTCGTCCGGCCGGGAGGCGGCGAAGTCCCGTACGAGGCCCAGGGCGGCCTCGAGTGAGGGGGCGGCCGACAGATCGAGTCCGGTCAGCGCCAGGCCGGTGGCAGTGGTGTGCACGTGCGCGTCCGTGAACGCCGGTGTGACCAGAGCGCCATCGAGGTCGATCACTTCGTCGACCCCGTCGGCGAAGGCGTCGGCGGCCCCCTCGGAACCGACCCAGGCGACCTGCCCCCGCTCCACGACCATCGCCGTGGCGAAGGGATCGGCGGGACTGTGGACCTCTCCGCGACGGAGCAGGAGGGTCTTGGGCGGCGCACTGGACTCACTCATGGAGCACAGTCTCACAGGGGCGAGCGCGAGACCCCGCGTCAGGGGCGCGGGGCCGCGTCGCTGTGCGGCTCCGCCGCGTGGCCGCGAGCGACAGGACACGGCCCGCACGCGAAAACCGGCCGGTCAGATCCGCGGCGGCCGCGCCTCGTAAGGCGTCGACAGCACCACCGTCGTCCGCGTGGAAACCCCCGCCAACGACCGCACCCGGGCCAGCAACTCCTCCAGCTCGTGCGGCGTGGCCACCCGCACCTTGAGGATGTAGTTCTCATCGCCCGCGACACTGTGACAGGCCTCGATCTCGGGCACCCCCGCCAGCCGGTCCGCGATGTCGTCCGGCGCGCTGGGATCGAACGGCTTCACCGAGATGAAGGCCGTCATGGGCAGCCCCACCGCCTCCGGGTCCACGACCGCCGCATAGCCCCGGATGACCCCCCGCTGCTCCAGCCTCCGCACCCGCTGATGCACGGCCGACGTGGACAGACCCGTGGCCTTGCCCAGGTCGGTGTAGCTCATCCGCCCGTCCTTGACGAGCAGCTGCACGATCTGTCGGTCCAGCTCCTCCATGGCGCAAGAACCTACAGTGCGGCTGATCTCTCCGGATACCTGAGGAGCCACAGTGGGCACCTGCATGCGGCATGTGACGAACGCCACAGGGTTCGAACAGTCTCCGTAATGTTCTCGTGATTACCGCCCAGGGGGGACGGGAAGTGCTTGCTGTGGTCGAGGCCGCAGCGCCTGAACGGCCCAGCCCGAGGGGGAGAATCCAATGCAGAGTCTTAAGCGCCCTGGTCGCACCGCACCCAAGCGGCAGCAGCTCGTCGTCGAGCCCGAGCCGGAGGGCGTCGAACCCGACGCCTTCGACGACGAGCTCGACGCCTACGACACCTTCGAGATGTTCCGGGTCGTCTGCCCGGACTGCGCACAGCCCATCGCCCTCCTGGCGGACGAGGAGGTCCTGCCGGAGCACGCGCTGTGTGCCTCGCCGTGGAACCCCTTCGGGCTCACGGTCTGTGCCGGAACCGGCCGGCCGGCCGCGGACGCCCACCCCGCGGACGAGTCCGTCGACCCCCAGGAGCAGGGTGCGGCCCTGCTGTTGACGCTCCCTCAGGGACTCGACTGGCGGACCCAGCCCTTCTCGCACGTCGGCGGCCCGGGCTCACGCCCCATCAGGGTCTCCGTCCTGCGCCGCCAGGCGGCCTGAGCTCGGGCCTTCTCCGCCCGCTCGCTCCACCCCAGTAGCTGCCCCGCACCACGGCTCGCAGTCTGCCGTGGTGCGGTTCGGCGCGCCCTGATGCATGACAGCGGAACGCCGCGCCCGGCACCCGGACGGGACACCGGCCGGGCACCCGTGAACGCACGCCCGATTCCGCCTGCCGGTGACCTGTCCGGCCGTTGCCCCGTTGCCCTGGTATGACCCCCATCTCCTCAGCGACCGGGCGTCAGCGCCTCCTGTACGTCCCGCCGCCCGCAGAATCGGTTCGGCCGACTGCGCCGCGGTATCAGGACCCGCCGATCTACCGCGACCTGATGCGGGCATGGGCAGAGCGCGGCCGCACCCTGCCGGGCCGGCACGACCCGGAGTGGATGCGGCTCGCGGCGCCCTGGCGCGGCCTCGACCAGTTCAGCGTTCCTCTGGACCCACGAGATGGCGGGCGATGACCATCCGCTGGATCTGGTTGGTGCCCTCGACGATCTGGAGCACCTTGGCCTCGCGCATGTAGCGCTCGACCGCGAAGTCCGCGGTGTAGCCGTAGCCGCCGAGGATCTGCACGGCGTCGGTGGTGACCCGCATCGCCGTGTCGGTGCAGTGCAGCTTCGCCATGGCCGCCTGCCGGGCGAAGGGCCGGCCCGCGTCCCGCAGCCGCGCCGCCGCCAGGTAGAGGGCACGGCCCGCCTCGATCTGCGTCGCCATGTCGGCGAGCATGAAGCGCAGACCCTGGAAGTCGGCGATCGGCTTCCCGAACTGCCGCCTCTCGGCGGCGTACGCCAGCGCCTCGTCGAGCGCCGCCTGGGCCACGCCGATGGCGCAGGCCGCGATACCGAGCCGCCCCGAGTCGAGCGAGGACAGCGCGATCGCGAAGCCCTGGCCCTCCTCGCCGATGCGGCGGTCGTCGGAGACCCGTACCTCGTCGAAGTGGACCTGGGCGGTGGGCGAGCCCTTCATGCCCATCTTCTTCTCGGGCGCCGCGGCACTGACCCCCGGCGCGTCGCCCGGCACGAGGAACGCGGTGATCCCGCGCGGGCCCTCCTCGCCGGTGCGCGCCATGACCGTGTAGAAGTCGGCGATCCCGCCGTGCGTGATCCAGGCCTTGCTGCCGCTGATCACCCAGTCGTCACCGTCCCGCACGGCCTTGGTGCGCAGGGCCGCCGCATCCGACCCCGAGTGCGGCTCGGAGAGGCAGTAGGCACCGAGCATGCCGCCGCCGAGCATCGCGGGCAGGTGCTCGACCTGCTGTTCCTTGTTGCCGTAGGCGGCGAGGGCGTACGAGGCCAGGGTGTGGACGCTGACGCCGAGACCGACGGTGAGGCGGGCCGCGGCGAGCTCCTCGAGGACCTGGAGGTAGACCTCGTACGGCTGGTCGCCACCGCCGTACTCGGAGTCGTACGGCAGGCCGAGCAGGCCGGAGCGCGAGAGCAGGGTGAAGAGTTCGCGCGGAAAGCGGCCTGCGTCCTCCTCCTCGGCTGCCTTCGGGGCGATCTCCTGCCGTGCGATGTCACAGACGAGCGAGATCAGGTCCCGGGCCTCGTCCGTGGGCAGTTGTCGGTCCACCGGCTGCGGGGCGCGGTCGGGCATGGCGACGCTCTCCTCCCTGTCGGGCGCTGGCGGACGGGCCCGTGGGTGAGGGCGGCGCCGCCGGGTCGTTCTGGTGCCTGGCCGATGCTTGCAGTTCCGGGTCTCGGAAGCTGCTGACCAGCGGCTCTGGGCTGTGAGTATGCCCGATCGGAGGCATCCCGTCACCAGTTAACGACCGCTCACTTCAAGAAATACCCGAGCAGGTCCGCGCGTGCGAAATTGGTCCGCACCATTGACCCTACTGGTCTAGTCCTCCTACTGTTTCGCTGCATCGACCCATCGCGTTCATGCCAACGCTGTGGGTCCGCGGCGTGTTGTGCCGCCCCCGGCGCCGACCCGCCGGCCGGCGCGGGCACCTCGTCCCTCACCGCGGCGACCTCGGCTCAGGAGGCCGCCGCACGCTCGAAGTCCGCCCTCCCCGGGGCCGGGGCCGCCGGCTCCAAGGTCATCGGGTGCTTCACCGAATGGGGCACCTAGCGAACTACCACGCCCTGGACGGCACGTTCTTCACGCGCCCTGCCGGGCGGCTTCCGGGGCGGGGTAGGCGGGGTCGAGGTCCGCGATCGCACGCAGGGCGCCACCGAGCCCCTTCACCAGCAGCTCGCACATGGTCCCTCGGGGCAGCCCGGGGCGGTCGATCCATTCGAGGGTGGCACCCTCGACGCCGCACACCCAGGCCAGCAGCCCCATGCGCGCCAGCGGAGTGATGTCGACACTGCCGTACGCCCCCTCGGCGATGGTGGCGACGATGGCCTCGCGCACCCCGTCGCGGATGGCGTGCACCTCGGTGTCGAAGCCGACGCCGCCGCTGACGATCGTGCGGTACGCCGCCTGGTTCTGCTCGGCGTAGCGCAGATAGCTGTCGATGGTGCGCTGCACACGGTCGACCGGGGGCAGTTCGAGGCCGCTCGCCGCAAGGTTGACCAGGTCGGTGACAGAGTCCTGGATGATGGCCAGGTAGTAGCCGCGCTTTGACTGGAAGTAGTAGTAGATCAGCCCTTTGGCGACGTGCGCCTGCCGGGCGATGTCGTCCATCGACAGGGCGTCGTAGGAGGTGTCGGCGAACAACCTCCGCCCGATGGCGATGAGTTCGGCACGGCGGGCCAGCGAGCGCTCGGTGCCGCGAGCTCTGGGACGCGTGGCAGGCTGTGGACTGATATTCAATTTCGACCCTGGTTCCAACGGGCGGGCGGGGCGGGACATCCGCAGTATGGCAGGTCGCGGGGCCCGGTCGTGGGTCAGGTCACACCGCCTCGGAGAACCGGATCACAGCAGGCCGAGCTGGGTCACGAGCATCGCGACGACCACGACGAGGACCCAGCCCATCGCGTGCTCGACGATCTTCGGGCCGTCTCCCTGAGGACCGCCGGTACGGACGTTGGCTGCGGTGGCGGAGTGTGCGGTCATGAGCTCTCGCTGCTTCGGTCGGTGCGGACGGACTCCCCCCGGCGCCCGTCCAGCTTGCCACCTTAGGCGGCTTTTGCGGCCGAGACCTTGGTCACACGCGCACACCCACGGCCGCCAGTGCCATGCGCTGGGCCGCGGTCGGACGCGCCGGGAAATACAGGTAGCAGACGCCGCCGGTTCCGGAGACGACCTTGCCGGAGGAGTTGTACCGCTTGGTCCGCAGCCAGATGTTCTCGAATTCACGACGCCGGTAGACCCGCCGCACGGCCTCGTTGCTCTCCGATGCCGGGTCGTTGGCGATCACGTCGCCCCCGGCGGTGAAGCCGACGACGGTCATCAGGTGCCCGGCCGTGCCGTACCCGGCCCCGGTCAGTTCCTCCTTCAGGAAGGACTGGGAGGTTATGGCCGGGATGCCGGCGGCGATCAGCCTTTCCAGGTCGGCGAGCGAGCCGAGCCGGGTGACGACGCCTTGGAGGTCCTTGAAGGTGGCCGCGTAGGCGGCGTTGAACGGCCAGTTGCCGCAGCCCGCGTACTGGTAGTCGTACGTGAAGCGGGCCGCGTGGCAGACCTGCGGGTCGCTGTACGCCGGATCCACCCAGGCCAGCTGTTCGGGGGTGAGCCGGCCGCCCCAGTACTCGATGATCATCTGGGAGGACGTGGGGCTGCACCAGGCCTCGCCGCCGTTGTCGTACTCGGGGTACCGGCCCTTGTGGATCTCCTGCGAGTACCTCGGGACAGCCAGTTCCTTCGCGAGGCGGGGCTCGGACGCCGGGACGGTGAAGCGGTCGGGCACGTCCGACCCCATCGCGCCGAGCCGCCACACGGTGGGCGTGACCTTGGCGCCCGGCCTGCGGTACAGGGTCAGGCGCAGCCGGTAGGAGGCCAGGCGCAGCCCCGTCGCCGGGTCGTCGATGGCCAGTGTGTCCGTCCAGACGGTGCTCTTGCCGTCGCTCTGGTCGTCGACCGAGGTGCGCCGGATGTCCTGGTCGCCGGCCGCCCAGCGGCCCATGACGTACCAGGGGGTGCTGGTCCCGTCGGTGTAGGTGCCCTTGAGTTCGGCCTGGAGCCAGGTGCCGGCCGGGGTGTGCGCGTTCCAGGAGACGATCGCCTCCGTAGCGGGGACCGCGAGCCGGTGGGCGCGGGAGGTCCAGGTGCCGTACTCCCAGAAGGCGGTGGTGCCGGTGTGCGGGTCCGTGTAGTCGGTGGTTCCGGCGGGCGTCGCGATCACGACGCCCGGACGGGCGCCCGCGACGGCACGGGTGCCCCGGACGGCACCCCCGCTCCAGTCGGCGAACGAGATCCAGGCCCGGTTGTGCACGGTGCGGGCCGGGAGGGAGCGGGCGGGGTCTGCGGTGTCGGTCGGCATGGTGGCCTCGGGCTCGGCGGCCACCGGACTCGCGCCCGCCGTGACGGCGGCGACGACCGCGGCGGCCAGGACGCTTCTGCGGGACGGCTGTTCGGCTCTGCTCATGGCGGGGACCCCCGGATCTCGGAGTCGGGCAGGGGCGGGGCAGGTCCGTTGCATGTAGGTCGCACAGGTGTATGCGCCACATAGGAGCACAGCCCGCCGGATACCGCCAGCACTTCGGCCCGCGCCACGCTCACCCATATCGGCGTGACCAGTGGCGGGGACCGAGGGCGCCGTCGTTAGAGTGCTACGCGAGATGAACGCGCCCTTCCGCTCCACCCCGGGATCAGCCGTCCGCGATCTCGCCTCGCGGATCCGCGGCCTCCGGCCCTCCTGCGGCCCGGTCCGTCTCGTGGGCGTCGACGGGCACGCCGGCTCCGGAAAGACCACGTTCGCCTGCCGGTTGGCCACGGAACTGGACGGTGCTCCGGTGCTGCGCCTCGACGACATCGCCAGCCACGACGAACTCTTCGAGTGGTCCGGACGCCTGCTCGACCAGGTGATCGAACCGCTGTCCCACGGCCGGACCGCGCAGTACGCCCCCTACGACTGGCGAGCCCGCCGCTTCGGCCTCCCGCGCTCCCTGCCGGCCGCCCCTGTGGTCCTCGTGGAGGGCGTCGGAGCGGGGCGCCGGGCACTGCGCCCCCATCTGGCCCTGCTGCTGTGGATGGAACTGCCGTGCGAGGAAGCCTGGGCACGTGGGCGGTCGCGGGACGGGGAGGAACAGCGGGAGTTCTGGAACGGATGGATCCCCGCCGAACGACGGCATTTCGCCGGCGACCCCTCGCGGCCCTTCGCCGACCTCCTGGTACGGCAGGTGGAGAAGGGGTATCAGGTGCTTCCGGGACCTGCTGGGACCGTTGGACCGGACCAGTTTCCTCACGCACGGTGACGGGCCGCCCGCAGTGTGCTGAAGTCGTGAAAGCCCTTGCGGGACAACTTGCCGGAGTGCTTCAACTCGGCTTGACCGGGGGGCCGTACAGGACTTACGTTTCCAATGTGCGGCCATTCGCAGCCGCCCACAGACGCGAAGCCCCCGGTTGTTCCCCCGTGATCGGGGGCTTCGTTCTGTCTTCTTCCGGTTCTCCGGGCGCCGCGCCCCATGACGCGCTCACCCTCGGTCACCGTGCACGGCAGCGCCGCGTCCGCTCCCACCTCGTCGAACGGCCCGTGCGGCACCCTACGGGGCGGCGGCCCCCGCGGGTACGATGCCCTCGTCGCGGCCTGCGGACGGTTGCTTCGCGCACCTGGCAACTCCGGTCCGTGGCACAGCGGTTCGAGCAGGGCAGCCGGCTGGGGGCGGCTCGTTGGCATTCCGACGGGGGCACGGTTCGTGGGGGACGTGATGGACTTCGGCACGCAGGGCCCTCAGGCCCCGGCCGACCTCGCCTGGCTGCGAGGCGTGGACGCCTACACCATGGGTGCCTATCCGCAGGCGGAGGAGGAGTTCCGCGCCGCCGTCCGGACGGACCCCCACATGGCCGACGGCTGGCTCGGGCTGCACGCGCTGCGCGTCGACACGACGACCGCGCTGCTGAGGATGTTCCGGCACCGGGACCGCTTCGGCGAGCAGCGCTCCCGGTACGGTCGCACCCTCAACTCCTGGTACTGGCTGGGCTGGTGGGTGCAGCCCGTGCTGGAGAGCCCGCGTGATCTGCTGCTCGCGCACGCCTCCCACTGGCTGGACGGCCGCCACGTCCCCGAGCTGGACCGGGCGCTCGCCGGACTGCCACCGGTGGACACCGATCACCAGGTCCGGTTCCTGCACGCCTGCCGCGCCTATCTCGTCAAGGACTGGGAGCAGCTGGTCCGGCACACCGACCCCCTCCTCGACGACCCGATGCTCGGCATCGAGGCGGGCTTGTTCGGCGGCATGGCCCGGGTCCGCCTGGAGATGTACGGCCAGGCCGAGCCGCTGCTGTCCGCCGCGCTGATGCGCTGCCGCAGCGAGCAGCCCCAGCGCAAGGAGCTGCGCTACTGGCTGGCCAGGGCTCACGAGGGCACCGGCCGCAGCGCCGCCGCACTCCCCCTGTACCGGGCCGTGCACCGCGTCGACCCCGCCTTCATGGACACCTCGGCGCGGCTCGCCGCGATCGCCGAGGGCGACGGCTACGACGCCGCCGATCTCGCGGCCATCACGCTCAACGGCGCGGGCCAGGACATGGTGGACGGCCAGGACGGGTTCGATCCCCTCTTCGGCGCCGACGGCCGCGATCTCAGGCTGCCCGATCCCGAGCCGCCGGGCTCCGCTCCCCTGCCACCGGTCACCGACCCCGCGGTGCGCGAGAAGGCCGGCCCGGTGTCGTCGCTGCCCGCCGGGCCCACCGACCCCGTGTTACTGGAGGAGGCCCTCGCCGAGCTCGAGCGCATGGTGGGGCTGGAGCCGGTGAAACGCCAGGTCAAAGCGTTGTCGGCACAGTTGAACATGGCGCGGCTGAGGGCCGGGCAGGGGCTTCCGGTCCAGCCGCCGAAACGCCACTTCGTCTTCTCCGGCCCCTCCGGCACCGGCAAGACCACCGTCGCCCGCATCCTCGGCCGGGTGTTCTACGCCCTCGGGCTGCTCGGCGGTGACCATCTGGTGGAGGCCCAGCGGGCCGACCTGGTCGGCGAGTACCTCGGGCAGACGGCCGTGAAGGCGAACGAGCTGATCGACTCGGCCCTCGGCGGTGTGCTCTTCGTCGACGAGGCGTACTCGCTGTCCAACTCCGGCTACGGCAAGGGGGACGCGTACGGCGACGAGGCGCTGCAGGTGCTGCTGAAACGGGCCGAGGACAACCGCGACCATCTCGTGGTCATCCTGGCCGGCTACCCGGAGGGCATGGACCGCCTGCTCGCCGCGAACCCCGGGCTCTCCTCCCGCTTCACCACCCGCGTGGACTTTCCCTCGTACCGGCCCCTGGAGCTCACCGAGATCGGCAAGGTGCTCGCGGCGGAGAACGGGGATCTGTGGGACGAGGAGGCCCTCGACGAGTTGCGGTCGATCGCCGGGCATGTGGTGGATCAGGGGTGGATCGACGAGCTGGGGAACGGGCGGTTTCTGCGGACGCTCTACGAGAAGAGCTGCGCGTACCGGGATCTGCGGTTGTCGGTCTATCCCGGGGTGCTGGGGAGGGAGGATCTGGCGACCTTGCGGCTGCCGGATCTGATGCAGGCGTACGGGGAGGTGCTGTCCGGGCGGGGGCCGCAGGACCCGCCCGGACGGTGAGGCGCCGGCCAGGTGGGACGGCCCGCAGCCCGGCGGTGCGGGGTGCCTCCCCCAAGCTCTCGGCTTCTCCCCCAAGCTCTCGGCTTCGCTCGAACAGGGGGGACCCCCATGAGCAGGGGGACCCCCATCGCCCACCCGTGCCACCCCAGGCGGCACGACTGCCCGCAGGCTGGGTGAGACTACGTCGCCAGCACCTCTTCACCGGACCTGGGCTCGGTCAGCCGTACCTCGCGCACCTCCCGGTGAGCCGGATCCCGCACCTCCCCCACCAGCAGCTCCAGCACGTCCTCCAGCGCGACAAGCCCGAGTACCTTCCCGGACCCGTCGGCCACCTGGGCCAGATGCGTAGCCGCCCGCCGCATCACGGTCAGCGCGTCGTCCAACGGCAGCTCGGACCTGAGCGTCGTCATGGGCCGCCACAGCTGCTGCGGTACGGCCCGGTCCGAGTGCTCCAGGTCGAGGACGTCCTTGACGTGCAGGTAGCCCATGAACACGCCGTTGTCCGCGGCGACCGGGAAGCGGGAGTACCCGGTGCGGGCGGTGAGCTCGACGATGCGGCCGGGGGTGACCGACGGGCTGACCGTGACCAGTGACTCTCGTTTCAGAAGGACGTCCGTCACCGGGCGGGAGCCCAGCTCCAGGGCGTCCTCCAGGCGTTCGGCCTCCTCGGGGTCGAGCAGGCCCGCCTGGCCGGCGTCCTCCACCAGCCGGTTGAGCTGCTCGCTGGTGAAAACGGCCTCCACCTCGTCCTTCGGCTCGACGTGGAAGAGCCGCAGTATGCCCTGCGAGACCGCGCCGAGGGTGGCGGTGATCGGCTTGCAGAAGCGAGCGAACCAGACCAGGCCGGGGCTGAGCCACAGCGCGGCCTTCTCGGGGGCCGCCATCGCCAGGTTCTTCGGGACCATCTCACCGATGACGAGGTGGAAGAAGACCACCGCGGCGAGGGCGATGACGTAGGTGAGCGGGTGGATCATGCCGTGCGGCAGGTGGATCCACTCGAACACCGGCTCCAGCAGGTGCGCGACGGTCGGTTCGGCGACCGCGCCGAGGGTGAGGGAGCAGATCGTGATGCCGAACTGGGCCGCCGCCATCATCTGCGGCAGTCGCTCGAGGCCGTAGAGCACCTGCCGGGCCCGGGCGGTGCCGAGCGGTTCGATCTGACTGCGCCGTACGGAGACGAGCGCGAACTCGGCGCCGACGAAGAAGCCGTTGGCCAGCACCAGGAGCGCGGCGAAGGTCAGCTGGAGCGTGCTCATCGGGCGACCTCCATCACGGCGACCGGGGCGGTCCTGACGAGCCGCACCCGCTCCGCGCGGTAGTGGCCGACCTGGCGCACCGACAGCCGCCAGCCGGGCAGCTCCGCCTTGTCACCGACGGCCGGGATCCGGCCCAGCAGGTCGGCGATGAGGCCCGCGACGGTCTCGTACGGCCCCTCGGGCACCTCCAGGCCTATCCGCTGGAGGATGTCGACACGGCAGCTGCCGTCGGCGTCCCAGGCGGGCCTGCCGTCCTCCGGCGGGGCGGCCGCCAGCTCGGGCAGGTCGTGTCCGTCGTGCTCGTCGCGGACCTCGCCGACGATCTCCTCGACGATGTCCTCCAGCGTGACCACACCGGCGGTGCCGCCGTACTCGTCGACGACGACCGCGATGGGCTGCTCGCTGCGCAGGCGGGCCAGCAGCGGCCGTACGGGCAGGGTCTCGGGGACGAGCAGCGCCGGGCGGGCGATGCGGCCGACGGGGGTGCGCAGCCGGTCCCGTACGGGCACGGCCAGGGCGTCCTTGAGGTGGACCATGCCGACGACCTCGTCGATCTTGTCCCGGTAGACGGGGAAGCGGGACAGGCCGGTGGCGCGGGTCAGGTTGACGACGTCCTCGGCGGTGGCGGACGACTGCAGGGCACTGACCTTCACCCGCGGCGTCATCACATGCTGCGCGGTGAGCTCGCCGAGCGACAGGGTGCGGACGAAGAGGTCGGCCGTGTCCTGCTCCAGGGCGCCGGCCCGGGCCGAGTGACGGGCCAGGGAGACGAGTTCGCCGGGGGTGCGGGCGGAGGCCAGTTCCTCGGTGGGCTCGATGCCCAGGGCGCGTACGAGCCGGTTCGCGACGGCGTTGAGGCCGGCGATGACCGGGCGGAACAGCCGGGCGAAGACATGCTGCGGGCCCGCGACGAAGCGCGCGACCTGCAGCGGCCTGGACACCGCCCAGTTCTTGGGGAGGAGCTCGCCGATCACCATCTGCACGGCGGAGGCCAGCAGCATGCCGACGACGACCGTGACACCGGAGACGGCTCCCTCGGGTACGCCGATCGAGGTGAACGGGCCGTGCAGCAGCTCAGCGAGCGCCGGTTCGGCGAGCATGCCGACGACGAGGGAGGTGATGGTGATGCCGAGCTGGGTGCCGGAGAGCTGGAAGGACAGTTCCCTGAGGGACTCGACGACGCGGTGAGCGCGCCGGTCGCCCTCGGCTGCGGCCTTCTCGGCGTCCGCCCGCTCGACCGTCACGAGGCCGAACTCGGCGGCCACGAAGAAACCGTTGGCCAGAATCAGCAGGAACGCGGCTGCCAGGAGCAGCAGGGGGATGGTCATGTTGCCGCCGCCTCCGCACGGTCGCGGACACGGTCCGCGCTATGTCGGCAGGGGGCGGCGCAGGTACTGCAGGACGATCCGTCCATCGCCGGAGAGGGTCACTCCTCGGTTAGCAGGAGCCCCTGGCACACCGGGCGGGGCGACAGGGGCGGAGGCGCATCCGTTCACGCCTCCGCCAACAGATTAATCAAGACATGGCCCGATGCGGCAGGGTGACCACCCCCAGGATCTCCCCGAGCGGCCCTCAGGGCCGCTCGGGGTCCGGCACGGAGCGGGCCTCGGCGAGCGCCCGCAGG
Organism: Streptomyces sp. NRRL S-455; assembly: GCF_000717875.1. Classification (GTDB taxonomy): domain Bacteria; phylum Actinomycetota; class Actinomycetes; order Streptomycetales; family Streptomycetaceae; genus Streptomyces. The sequence goes on along the minus strand of NZ_JOCT01000025.1, from coordinate 46,603 downwards.
GCGCGGGCGTCGGCGATCGCGCGCTGTCTGGCGATGCCCGGCTGGATGCCGAGCGCGGGCAGGCTGGTGCCGTCGCTGAGGTTGAGGAAGACCCAGGGGTCACCCGGCCGGAGGGTCACCTGAAGGATCTCGGCCCACTCCAGCCGGCGCTTGTTCGTGAGATTGACGACAGTGACGCCGTCCTCGTCGGCGACGACCTTGGGCCGTGCCAGCAGGAGCAGCACCGCGTCCAGCAGGAGCGCCGTGAAGACGAAGCTGACGCGCTCACCGGGGCTGAGCTGCTTCAGCAGCATCGCGACGGCTGTGATCACCACGAAGATCGCGACGGCGGCGGTGAGCAGCACCGCGCGGGTGCTGCCCGGCCGGAAGGTGACGGGCAGGGTGGGCAGGTCGGACATCGTCGGTCGCCCCTCAGAGACGGCAGGCGTGGATGGCCGTGGTCAGGATGGCCCGGGCGCCGATGTCGTACAGGTCGTCCATGATCCGCTGCGCCTCCTTGGCCGGAACCATGGCGCGGACGGCGACCCAGCCCTCGTTGTGCAGCGGGGAGACGGTCGGCGATTCCAGACCGGGGGTGAGGGCGACGGCCTTCTCCAGCTGCTCGACGCGGCAGTCGTAGTCCATCATCACGTACGTCCGGGCGACCAGGACGCCCTGGAGGCGGCGCAGGAACTGCTGCACCTTGGGGTCGTCGGCGTCCGCGCCGGTGCGGCGGATGACGACGGCCTCGGACCGCATGATGGGCTCGCCGACGACCTCCAGGCCGGCGTTGCGCAGCGAGGTGCCGGTCTCGACGACATCGGCGATGACCTGGGCTACGCCGAGCTGGATGGCGGTCTCGACGGCGCCGTCGAGGTGGACGACGGAGGCGTCGATGCCGTGGTCGGCGAGGTGGCCCGCGACGATGCCCTCGTAGGAGGTGGCGACGGTCTTGCCCGCCAGGTCGGCGAGGCCGCTGATGGTGCCGGGCTTGCTCGCGTAGCGGAAGGTCGACCGGGCGAAGCCGAGGGCGAGGATCTCCTCGGCGTCGGCTCCGGAGTCGATGAGCAGGTCGCGGCCGGTGAGGCCGATGTCCAGCTGGCCGGAGGCGACGTAGATGGCGATGTCGCGGGGGCGCAGGTAGAAGAACTCGACCTCGTTGGTGGGGTCGACGATCCGCAGTTCCTTGGACTCCCGGCGCTGCTGGTAGCCGGCCTCATGCAGCATCTCCGCCGCAGGGCCTGACAGGGAACCCTTGTTGGGGACGGCGATGCGCAGCATGAGGTGGGCTTCCTTTGCGTGGTGTCTTACGGGAACGGGGTGCGGCTCAGAGGTGGGCGTAGACGTCGTCGAGGGAGATGCCGCGGGCGACCATCATCACCTGGACGTGGTACAGCAGCTGCGAGATCTCCTCGGCGGCCGCCTCCTTGCCCTCGTACTCGGCGGCCATCCAGACCTCGGCGGCCTCCTCGACGACCTTCTTGCCGATGGCGTGGACGCCCTTCTCGACCAGTTCCGCGGTGCGGGACGTGGCGGGGTCGCCGTGGGTGGCCTTGTGCTGGAGCTCGGTGAAGAGCTCCTCGAACGTCTTCTTGGACATGGTGACGCTCAGCCTATGCCACCGCCGGCTTTCGTCAGCGCCAGGGTTCGGATACTGAGCGGAGGGTGGCCGCGGTCGCCACCGCCGCCGTCACCGCCTCGTGCCCCTTGTCCTCGTTCGAGCCCTCCAGGCCGGCCCGGTCCAGGGCCTGCTCCTCGGTGTCGCAGGTGAGCACGCCGAAGCCGACGGGGACGCCGGTGTCGACGGAGACCTGGGTGAGGCCCTGGGTCACGCCCTGGCACACGTAGTCGAAGTGGGGGGTGCCGCCACGGATGACGACGCCGAGGGCGACGATCGCGTCGTAGCCGCGACCCGCGAGGACCTTGGCGACGACCGGGAGCTCCCAGCTGCCGGGGACCCTGAGCAGGGTCGGCTCGTCGATACCCAGGTCGTGCAGGGCGCGCAGGGCGCCGTCGACCAGACCGTCCATCACCTTCTCGTGCCACTGTGCCGCGATGACGGCGACCCGGAGGTCACCCACATTGCGTACGGACAGTTCCGGTGCACCCTTGCCGCTCACGTCTCTCCCTCGTGCTTTCTTACTGGTTGCCGCAGGCCGGCACGGTGGTCGTGTCCAGCCAGGGCAGGTCGTGGCCCATCCGGTCCCGCTTGGTGCGCAGGTAGCGGAGGTTGTGCTCGCCGGCGCTCACCGGCATCGGGACGCGCGCCTTGACGGTGATGCCGTGCCGGACGAGCGCGTCGGTCTTGTCGGGGTTGTTGGTCAGCAGGCGGACGCCGCGCACGCCGAGGTCGGCGAGGATCTGGGCCCCTGCCGCGTAGTCCCGGGCGTCGGCGGGCAGGCCGAGTTCGAGGTTGGCGTCGAGGGTGTCGCGTCCGCGCTCCTGGAGTTCGTAGGCGCGCAGCTTGGACATCAGGCCGATGCCGCGGCCCTCGTGTCCGCGCAGGTAGACCACCACGCCCCGGCCCTCGGCCTGGATGCGGGCGAGGGAGGCGTCCAGCTGGGGGCCGCAGTCGCAGCGGGCGGAGGAGAAGACGTCGCCGGTGAGGCATTCGGAGTGGACGCGGACCAGGACGTCGTCGCCGCCGCCCACCTCGCCGTGCACCAGGGCGACGTGCTCGACGCCGTCGACGGTGGAGCGGTAGCCGTACGCCGTGAAGGTGCCGTGGGCGGTGGGCAGTTGGGTCCTGGCCTCGCGGCGGACGGTGGGTTCGCTGCTGCGGCGGTAGGCGATCAGGTCCTCGATGGAGATGATCGTCAGGCCGTGCTTGCGGGCGAACGGGATCAGCTCGGGCAGGCGCAGCATCTGGCCGTCCTCGCCGGCGATCTCGACGATGGCGCCCGCCGGGCGCAGGCCCGCGAGGCGGGCGAGGTCGACGGCGGCCTCGGTGTGGCCGTTGCGGGTGAGGACGCCGCCGGGGCGGGCGCGCAGCGGGAAGACGTGGCCGGGGCGGACGAAGTCGCCGGGACCGGAGACACCGTCGGCGAGCAACTGGAGGGTGGTGGCGCGGTCGGAGGCGGAGATGCCGGTGCTCACGCCGTGCGCGGCGGAGGCGTCGACGGAGACCGTGAACGCGGTCTTCATCGACTCGGTGTTGTCCTCGACCATCTGCGGGAGGTTCAGCCGGTCCAGTTCGTCGCCCTCCATGGGGGCGCAGATCAGACCGCGGCACTCGCTCATCATGAAGGCGACGATCTCGGGGGTCGCCTTCTCCGCGGCGATGACGAGGTCGCCCTCGTTCTCCCGGTCCTCGTCGTCGACGACCACGACCGGCCGGCCGGCCGCGATGTCGGCGATGGCCTGCTCGACGGGGTCGAGCACGAAGTCCTCCACCTCTCCGGTGCCGTACAGAGCGGTTGCCGAGGGGGTGACGCGATGGGGGTCCCCCCAGGCCTTCTGCTCTGGGGGAGCCTCGTCGAGGGCGGTGGTGGGTGACGGGCGGGCACTCATGCCGGCGCTCCTTCCAGGGTGGGCTGGGCTGCCGCTCGCGAGCGCAGCCACCAGTCGCGCAGGCCCCACAGGACGAGCGCGCCGTAGATGACGTAGACGAAGCCGGAGAAGGCGTAGCCGTTGGCGAAGTTGAGGGGAACGCCGACGAGGTCGACGAGGAGCCAGGCGAACCAGAACTCGACCATGCCGCGGGCCTGGGCGTACATGGCGACGATGGTGCCGACGAAGATGTAGGCGTCCGGCCAGGGGTCCCAGGACAGCGTCGGGTACGCCTTGAAGAGCAGCGCCACCGCGACGGTGCCGGCGGCGGCCGCCGCGGTCATCACCGCGCGCTCACGCCAGGTGGCGAACCGCACGGCGATGTGGCCGTCGCCCCCCTCGTCCTTGCCGCGCTGCCACTGCCACCAGCCGTAGAGGGCCACGAGCATGACGACCGCCTGCTTGCCCGCGCTGCCGGTCAGATGTCCGAAGAAGGCGCCGAAGAGGATGAGGCCGGCCAGGAACTGCACGGGCCAGGTCCAGATGGAGCGCCGCCAGCCGAGGGCGAGGGCGGCCAGCCCGAAGAGGTTGCCGACCATGTCGGACCAGAGGATGTGCTGGCCGAAGAGGACGAACGCCTCAGAGTTCAGCGAGTTCACTCGGCCGCCCCCTGCGTGCGGTCGCCCAGCATCCGCTCGACGTACTTGGCGATGACGTCCACCTCGAGGTTGACCGGGTCGCCGGCCTGCTTGTGGCCGAGCGTGGTCAGGGCGAGGGTGGTGGGAATGAGACTCACGGTGAAGTAGTCGGGGCCGGCGTCGACGACCGTGAGGCTGATGCCGTCGACGGTGATGGAGCCCTTCTCGACCACGTACCGGGTGAGGTCCGCGGGGAGGGAGATCTTCACGATCTCCCAGTTCTCGGACGGCTTGCGCTCCAGGATCTCGCCGGTGCCGTCGACATGGCCCTGCACGATGTGCCCGCCGAGGCGTTCGCCGAGGGCCATGGGGCGTTCGAGGTTGACGCGGGAGCCGGCCTCGAGGACGCCGAGGCTGGAGCGGCCCAGCGTCTCGGCCATCACGTCGGCGGTGAACTCCTCGCCCTCGTGGTCGACGACGGTGAGGCAGACGCCGTTGACGGCGATGGAGTCGCCGTGCTTGGCACCCTGGGTGACGATGGGGCCGCGCAGGCGGAAGCGACAGGCGTCGTCGAGGGTCTCGACGGCGGTGACCTCGCCCAGCTCTTCGACGATTCCGGTGAACACTTCCCGGGTCCTCCTGCCTCTTCGGGCACGGACTCCGGGGCTGTCGATGACGACAGAGGATACGAGCGGGAACACCGGGGGCGGCGCCGGATGAGTTCCGCCCGAGGACGGACCACTTCGGCGGCGCGCACGAATGCCCGCTCGCCGCGCACTGCCTCCCATCCGGACTTTAACCGTCGGTCCAGGAATTTCACCTGGTCAACCGGCCGCTGGAGGCGACCGGGTCGCGGACTTTAACCGCCGGTTCGGACTTTCACCGACCCCGGAGTGCGCTGCTGCTGATACATGGCCAGTGTGCCACGCCTGATCGACGTTAAGAATGTGGGGTGCCTCACAGAACGTTGCTCCGCCTTTCCGCAGCGCGACAGGGCGGCGCAACTGCCGGGAGAGACGCACCTATTGACGCTCTGGTCTAGTCCTTTCTAGGGTCGACGCACGGCCGCCCAGACCGGCCCGGCGGCGGTGACGACGGCCCTTGCCCGCCGCCGGGCCCTACCACCCCTGTACGACCTGCTCCCCAGGGGTGAAGAGTTCCCGCTGGGCGCGGTCGCGGGCGGTGAGGAGTGCGCCGCGCAGGACCGCGCCGCCGCCCAGTGTGGTCGCCCGTACCTCGGTGGCCAGGGGTGTCATCCGGGCGATGCGGTCCTGCACCCGCCCCGCGAGCTCCTCGCCACCGGCCTGCCCCACCTCACCGCCGAGCACCACGCACCCGGGGTCCAGGATCGCGACGACCGAGGCGACACCGACGGCGACACGGTCGGCCAGCGCGTCGAGGAAGCGGGCGGCGGAGCCGGGCTCCGCGGAACGGGCCCTGCCGTCTTCCACCAGCCCGACTGCCGACCGCACCACACCAGCCGCCGCCCGGACCACCCCCACCAGCGACGGTTCCCCCTCCGCCACCACCGGAACACCCCACAACGCGGCCAGCTCCAGCACCGCGGCCGACGAGGCCAGCGAATGGAACCCGCCCTCGCAGTCCGTCGAGGACGGCAGCGCGGCCGCGCCCGGCACCGGCAGGAAGCCGATCTCGCCCGTGCCGCCCGAAGCTCCGCGCCGCAACGCACCGTCGAGGACCACCGCCGCGCCCGTGCCGTGGCCCAGCCACAGCAGGACGAAGGTGTCCCGGTCCCGGGCCGCCCCGTCGCGCTGCTCCGCCAGCGCCGCGAGGTTGGTCTCGTTCTCGACGCTGATCCGGGCCTCGGGCAGCCGCTCCTGGAGGGCGGCGACGAGGCGGCGGTGCCACTCGGGCAGCCCGGAGGAGTTACGGAGTTCGCCGTTCGCCGGGTCGATCAGGCCGGGGGCCCCGATCCCGACGGTGTGCAGGCGGTCGGCGCCGGCCTCCTTCACCACGCGCTCGACCAGTGCGACGGCCTGCTCCACGGCGGGCCCGGTTCCCGTGTCACCGCCGATCGGCATCGACGCCTCGGCCAGCACCCGGCCCACCAGGTCCGCGACGGTCACGGCGACGCCCTCGGTGCGCACGTCCAGCGCGGCGAGGTGCGCCCGGTCGGCGACGATGCCGTAGACCTTGGCGTTGGGGCCGCGCCGCTGCTCCCCCGCCTCGCCGACCACCGCGATCAGCCCGGCGGTGGTGAGGCGTTCGACCAGGTCGGCGACGGTCGGCCGGGAGAGACCGGTCAGCTGCTTCAACTGCCCTGCCGTCAGCGGGCCCTCCTGCTGGAGCAGACGCAGGGCGAGCCGGTCGTTGATGGCCCGGGCGGTGCTCGGGGATGCGGGCATGCCGGGATCCTTCCAGATCGGCGAGTCCGTCGGCCGTGGCCCGCCGGGAAACCCTCTTATTATCAGGCAGGGTTCCTGATAGTTTACGCCCGCTGCGGTGAGCGCGGCAGCGAAGACCTGGAGGGGGACCGCAGAATGGGCAACGTGCTCGACGAACTGCGCGAGGTGAAGCGGTCGCGGTACGCCGTGGCCGCCGTCTTCGCCGTGCACGGCGCGGTGACCGGCTCGTTCGCCACCCGTGTGCCGTGGATCCAGGACCACGCGGGCGTCAGCGCGGGGCAGTTGGGGATCGCCCTCGCCTTCCCCGCGCTGGGCGCGTCCGTCGCGATGCCGCTCGCGGGCAGTGTCAGCCACCGTTTCGGGGCCCGCAACGCACTGCGCGGACTGATCGCCCTGTGGACGATGTCCCTGGTCCTGCCGTCCCTCGCCCCGAACCTCCTGACGCTCTGCCTGGCCCTGTTCACGTACGGCGCGACGGCTGGCATGGCGGACGTGGCGATGAACGCCCTCGGTGTCGAGGTCGAGAACCGCCTCGACCGGTCGATCATGTCCGGACTGCACGGCATGTGGAGCGTCGGGGCCCTGGTCGGTTCGGCGGCCGGCACGCTCGCCGCGCACCTCGGCTCGGACGCCCGGCTGCACCACGTGCTGGCCGCCGTGGCCCTCACCCTCGTCGGCGTGCTGTCCTGCCAGTGGGTGCTCGACCTGCAGCCCGCCGCGGACGAGGAGCCGCCGCCGAGGTTCGCGCTGCCGCCCCGGTCGGCGCTGGTCATCGGCGCGATCGGGTTCTGCGCGGTGTTCGCCGAGGGCGCGAGCCTGGACTGGTCGGCGGTCTACCTGCGCGAGCAACTGGAGACCTCGGCCGGTCTCGCGGCGGCGTGCACGACGGGCTTCACCCTCACCATGGCGCTCGCCCGGATCGCCGGCGACCGGATCGTGGACCGCTTCGGCGCCGTGCGGACCGTGCGTGCGAGCGGGGTGCTCGCCGTCCTCGGCGGGCTGCTGATCGTCGTCGCGGAGCAGCCGGCGGCGGCGATGACCGGGTTCGCGCTGATGGGGCTTGGCATCGCCGTCGTCGTACCGCTGTGCTTCGCGGCGGCGGGGCGCAGCGGCTCCAACCCGAGCCTGGCCATCGCGGGTGTCGCGACCATCACGTACACCTCCGGCCTGATCGCGCCGAGCGCCATCGGCATGCTGGCCCAGGCGACCAGCCTGATGGTGTCGTTCTGCCTGGTGACGCTGCTGTCCGGCGGCCTGGTGGCGTTCGCGGCCGTGTTGCGTCCCGGCGACCGGGCGAAGATCAGCCGGCCGGACGCGGCCGTCCCCGACCCACGGCCCTGAGCGGATCCGGGGCCGGCCGGGCCCGCCCCGGTCATCGCCGCTCCGGGCGCACCCCGACAATGGTCCGGACACTCGCACGCACGACGAAAGCGATACCGCACCATGGATCTCGGCGTCCGCTGGAAACTGCACGGCGACGGACGCACCCCGGCGCCCGGCGCGGTGGTCCGCCCCGACGAGCGGCTGTCGTGGCCCCGCACGGCCGGGCTCGGTGCCCAGCACGTGGTGGCCATGTTCGGCGCGTCCTTCGTGGCCCCGGTCCTGATGGGTCTGGACCCCAATCTCGCGATCATGATGTCGGGCGTCGCGACCGTCGTGTTCCTGCTCGCCACGCGTGGCCGCGTCCCCAGCTACCTGGGCTGCTCGCTGTCGTTCGTCGGTGTGGCGGCGGTCATCCGCGCACAGGGCGGCAGCAGCGCCACCGTGACCGGCGCGGTCTTCGTCGTCGGTGCCGCACTGGTCCTGGTGGGGCTCGCCGTGCGGCGGTTCGGGGCGCGGATCATCCACGCCACGATGCCGCCCATCGTGACCGGCGCGGTGGTCATGCTGATCGGCTTCAACCTGGCCCCGGTGACGGCCTCGACGTACTGGCCGCAGGACCAGTGGACGGCGCTGCTGGTGATGCTGTTCACCGGTCTCGCCGTGGTGTGCCTGCGCGGTTTCTGGTCCCGGATCGCGATCTTCCTCGGGCTGGTCTTCGGGTACGGCATCTCCTGGATCTTCGACCTGGTCTTCGGCAGGATCCACTCGGTCGACGCGAGCGGCAAGCTCACCGACCACTGGCGGCTCGACCTCTCCGGCGTGGGCCAGGCCGACTGGATCGGGCTGCCGACCCTGCACGGCCCGTCGTTCGAGTGGTCGGCGATCCTGGTCGCCCTGCCGGTCGTCATCGCGCTGGTCGCGGAGAACGCCGGGCATGTGAAGGCGGTCGGCGAGATGACCGGCGACTCACTGGACGACAAGCTCGGCACGGCGATCGCGGCCGACGGCGTCGGCTCGATGCTGTCCACCGCGGTCGGCGGCCCGCCCAACACCACCTACTCCGAGAACATCGGCGTGATGGCCGCGACCCGCGTCTACTCGACGGCCGCCTACTGGGCCGCCGCCGGTTTCGCGCTCCTCTTCGGCGTCTGCCCCAAGTTCGGCGCGGTCGTCGCCGCGATCCCCGGCGGTGTGCTCGGCGGCATCACCGTCATCCTGTACGGCATGATCGGCCTGCTCGGCGCGCAGATCTGGATCAACGCCGGGGTGGATCTGCGCAATCCGCTGAACCTGGTCCCGGCGGCCGCGGGCATCATCATCGGCGTCGGCAACGTCTCCATGAAGTTCACGGACACGTTCTCGCTGAGCGGCATCGCCCTCGGCACCCTGGTCGTCATCACCGGCTACCACGCGCTGCGGGCCTTCGCACCGGCCCATCTGAAGACGCAGCACCCGCTGCTGGACGAGGGCACCTCCTCCTACGACGACGCCAAGTCGTAGGCGCCGTCCGCCGAGGCGCCGTTGCCCTTGCGGCTGGTGCCCGACACGGTACTGCTCCCCTCCCCTGCGGCGAGCCGTGTTCCCCCGTTTCGGGGAAGCGCCGGGCCCGCCGGCCCTCCGGCCGGCCCAAAGCTGCGACTCTGCCCGCATGCCGCGATGCGAACAAGTCCCCCCGGCCGTGGACACTCCGGTCGACGGAGTCATCTCCCGTATGCGCGCCCTCGACGCGACCCTGCACCCCCGGGACGGCGTGGCCGTCTTCAACCGCGTCTACCTCGCCGTGACGCAGGCGGTGGGCCGGTACGTCGGCACCGGGCGGTTCGCCGACCGGCACGCCGCGATCACGCTGGACGTCCGGTTCGCGGAGCGGTATCTGACCGTCGTCGAGGCGGGCTCGGACGAGCGGCGTCCCCCGGCCTGCTGGCGGCCGCTGTTCCAGTTCCGCCGTCACCCCGGGGTACGGCCGTTGCAGTTCGCGCTGGCGGGCATCAACGCGCACATCGGGCACGATCTCGCGCTGGCCGTCGTGGACACCTGCCGTACGCTCGGCTGCGCGCCCGCCGAACTGGAAGACGAGTTCGACACGGTGGGCGATCTCCTCGTCTCGCTGGAGGAACGCATCCGCGAAGATCTGATGCCGGGCCCCGACCTCCTCCAGATCGCCGACCCGCTCACCCATCTGCTCGGCTCGTGGAGTCTGGAGCGGGCCCGGGACGCGGCCTGGACGGCGGCCCGGGCCCTGTGGGCGCTGCGGGACTTCCCGGACGTCGCAGAGGAGTTCACCGAACGTCTGGACACGGCCGTGGGCTTCGCGGGGCGCATGCTGCTCACGCCCCTGCCCGAGCCGCTGCCCGGGCCCTGCCGGTTCTCCTAGTCCTCCGGCAGTTCGACCGGCGCGATGTCGTCGTAGACGTCGCCGGGGCCCGGGTTGGTCGGGTCGGTCGTGCCGCCGAGGTGGTGCATCACGCCCCAGACCGCGTTGAGGGCGGTCTGGACGGCGCCCTCGGCCCAGCCGGCCGTCCAGGAGATGTCGTCGCCGGCGAGGAAGATGCCGCGCTTGTCCTCGGGCAGCCGGTCCTGCATGAAGTGGGTGAACAGGCGCCGCTGGTAGCGGTAGTGACCGGGGAGGTTGGCCTTGAACGCGCCCATGAAGTAGGGCTCGTTCTCCCAGGAGACGGTCACCGGGTTGCCGATGATGTGCCCCCGGATGTCGACGTTCGGATAGATCTCGCCGAGCGACTTCAGCATCACCTCCATCCGCTCGTTCGCGGACAGCGGCAGCCACTTCAGGCTGTCGTCGCACCAGGTGTAGGAGAGGCAGATGACGGCGGGCTTGTCCGGGCCGTCGTCGAGGAGGTAGGTGCCGCGCGTCATGCGGTCGGTGAGCGTCATCGACATGACGTCCCGGCCGGTCGGGTTTCCCCTGTCGTCGACGGCCTTGTCCAGCCAGAACGGGCGGTCCACCGGCACGAAGAGCTTGGAGCTCTCCATGTAGTGGGTGCGCTCGATGGCCGTCCAGTGGTCGATCGGGAAGAGCGAGTCGTCGCAGTCGATCTTCGAGAGCAGCATCCAGGACTGGGCGGTGAAGATCGCCGCCCGGTAGGTGCGGATGTCGCCACGCGCGTCCGTCACCGTGATCCGGTTGCCCGCCGTGCGGTGCAGCCGCGTCACGGCCGGGCGGGGCTCGCCGCCCTCGTGCAGGGTCGCGAGCGAGGTGCCCTGGGCCCAGTGGACGATCTTCTGCGGCTCGCGCTCCCACAGGCGCAGCGGCAGTTGCTGGGAGCCGCCGACGATGCCGCGGTGGTGGTCGTCGGCCTCGGTGTAGACGACGCGGAGGATCTCCAGGATGGAGTTGGGGAAGTCGGTGTCCCAGCCGCCGGTGCCGAAGCCCACCTGGCCGAAGATCTCGCGGTGCCGGAAGGACTTGAACGCCTCGGAGTCGCACAGGAAGCCGTAGAAGGTCTGGTTGTCGAGCTTCTCGACGAGCCGGGACCAGATCTCGCGGATACGCGGCACGTCCCGCTCGCGCAGGGCGCGGTTCATGTCGGAGAAGTCGGCGCCCTCCTCCAGGCACCGGTTCCAGGCCTGGGCGACGTCCCGGTACACCTGGGGCAGGTCGTCGATCGTCTCGGCGTAGTGCGACTCGCCCTTGAGGTCGACGACGGTCGACGGCGTCGCCTCCGCCAGGGGGTTGGGGAAGGGCCGGGTCTCAAGGCCGACCAGGTCGATGTAGTGCTGGAGGGCGGTGGAGGACGGCGGGAAGCGCATCGCGCCCATCTCGGCGGTGAGGGACTCGTCGCAGCCGTCGAAGCCCACCGTCCGAAGGCGCCCGCCGATCTGGTCGGCCTCGTAGACGACCGGCTTGAGGCCCATCTTCATCAGCTCGTACGCGGCGACGATGCCCGACAGCCCGCCGCCGATGACCGCGACCTCCGTGCCGTGCTGCGTCGCGGGTATCTGACCGAGACCCGCCGGGTGGGCGAGGAAGTCGTCGTAGGCGTACGGGAAGTCCGGGCCGAACATGGTGATCGGCGGCTGCTGCGCGTCTGCGTGCTCGACGGCGTTGGGCACGGTGGACGTCATGGGGTACGGACTCCTTGTACGAAAGAACTGGGGGGAGAGAGATCAGGGGGTTGTCAGATCAGCGACCCGTACAGGCCGGGGCGCCGGTCCCGCAGATACGGGTTGGCCTCGCGCGACGCGGCGAGGAAGGCCGGGTCCACGTCGGCGAACACGAGCTCCTCGCCCCGCCCGGCGCGGGTACGGGCGACCCCGTCGGGCCCCGCGAGTGTGGAGAGGCCGACGAACTCGAACTCCCCTTCCTGCCCGACCCGGTTGACGTACGCGACGTACATCTGGTTCTCGAAGGCCCGCACCGGGATCATCGACTCGGCGACGAACTGGAACGGGTGCATCTGCGCCGTCGGGACGACCAGCAGGTCGGTGCCGGCGAGGGCGTGGGCGCGGACGTTCTCCGGGAACTCGACGTCGTAGCAGATCAGGACACCGACCCGGACGCCGTCGATCTGGGCCTGGACGACCGGCTGTTCACCCGGTGCGAAGTGGTCGCGCTCGAAGCAGCCGAAGAGGTGCGTCTTGCGGTAGTTGGCCAGGCGGGTGCCGTCGGCGGAGATCAGCTGGGCGGAGTTGAACACCGTCTCGCCGGCCCGCTCGGGGTAGCCGTAGGCGATCGCCAGTCCGTACCGCGTCGCGGTCTCGGCGATCGCGTCAGCGCCGTCGCCGTCGGCTGGCTCGGCGAGCCGGCCGATGTCGTCACCGATCGCGTACCCGGTCAGGAACATCTCCGGCGCGACCAGCAGCCCCGCGCCCGCGGCGGCGGCCCGGCCCGCGGCCTCGTCGAGGACCTTGAGGTTCTCGGCGGTGGAGCCGGGGCGGCCGGAGCTCTGGAGCAGGGCGGTGCGCATGCGTGTTCCTCACCGGGCGGAAGGGTGGTTGGAGGGGCCACGTAGACGGTACGGGCGGCTGACCAGGGGGGACAAGAAGGAGCCGTTGCGCGCCGGTGAACGGTTCGTTGCGTGCTCCGGGCGTCGGACGGCGATTCGTTGCGCGACCGGAGCCGTAGCGCGGCTCCTCCTCGAAGCCCCGGTCCGTCTCCTCTTCCCCGCCGCTCGGCGGAGGTGGGGTCCCGCCCTGAGCGCGATGTCCAGGCCGCACCGGGCCAGGAGAGTAGGGGCTGTCCACTCGACCTGCGGAAAGGACCGAAATGAAGCGCCGTACGAAGATCGTCGTGCTCGGCTCCGCACTGCTGCTCACCGCCGGGGTGACCTCGGCCGCGACCGCATCGGACGCGCCCCGGCAGCGGGAGGCGGCCACTACCGCGTCCGACGCGCCCCGGCAGCGGGAGGCCGCGTCTCTCACCGGTACCGCCAAGCTGTACCGCTCGGCCGGGGACGACATCACCTTCTCCTTCGACGCGCACCTGGCCGCGAAGGACAAGGCCGACCCGATGAAGGCCACCGGCACCTTCGAGTTCAGCCACTACCTGAACGGCGCCGGCGCCCGGGCCGAGGTCAAGGTCGACTGCCTGCTCACCGGCGGCAAGGTGGCCGTCGTCTCGGGTGTCATCACCGAATCCGACCTGCCGGGCGCCGAGGGCGAGCGGGTCGGCGTCACCGTCCACGACCTCGGCCGGCACGACCGGCTCGGCTACAGCTGGGCCTCGACGGGCCGTCCCGGCGAGGGAAACGAGCCGCCCCGGTGCGTGAGCTCCGCCCCCTTCGAGAAGGTCAGGAAGGGGACGGGCGACTTCACGGTCGTGCCGTGGCAGCCCGAGCTCTGACCAGCGCCAGGGCCGTCACGCCGTAGGGAACCGCCAGCACCGCGAAGACCGTGCTGTGCGCCAGGTCCGTGCCGAGCAGCGCGTACCCGCCGAACGTGGCGACGGTGGCCAGCTCGGTGCCCAGGCTCGCCACGGAGGTGAGCGTGGCCCGGCGGGACTCGCCGATACGGTGCTGGAGGCGGACGTCGGCGAGCACCTCGGCCAGCTGGAACCCGGCGAGGGCGAGGCTCACGAGGGCGACACCGGCCAGTGAGCGGGCCGCGGCGCCGACGGCCAGGGCGAGTGCGGCACCCGCGAGGAGTGCCGCGAGCCCTGTCGTGCCGAGGCGCTCGGCCGGTCCGGCCAGGAGGCTGCCGACGGTGACGCCGGCCCAGATCAGCATGATCAGGTAGGGCACCGTCGCCTCGGCGACACCGATGTCCCGGACCAGCAGGGGGGTGTACTCGTCGAGCGCGCCCCACACCGCGGCGACGGCCGGGACCAACAGCAGGGCGCCCCGCACCGAACGGTCCCCGCGAACCTCGGCGAGTCCGGTCCGCAGGGTCGTCGCCCAGCTGTCGCCGGCGGACTCCGGCCGCACCCGGTGCTCGGGGAACCGGGTCGCGGTGACGGCGGTCAGCACACAGGCCACGAAGCTGGCGGCACCGACGGCCGCGTAGCCGCCCTCGGCGAGAACGGGCCCCGCGAGGCCGGTGGCGGCCACGGTGCCCAGCAGCCGTGCGGCCCGGGCCCGGCCCATGACCCGCGCGTACCGGTCTGCGGCGCCGAGCCGGTCCAGCTCGTCGTAGACCAGCGCCTCCAGCGCGCCCGAGCCGAGCGCCCCGCCCGCACCCCACAGGACGAAGCCGACCGCGAAGGCCCCGTACGACGGGACGGCCACCCACAGCGCGAAGCCGGCGGCGGTGAGCAACGGGCCGATCCACAGCAGCCGGCGACGCGACACGGCGTCGGCCCAGGCGCCGGAGGGCACTTCCAGCACGACCGAGGTGATCGACCACAGGGCGAACAGGGAGGAGATCTGCCAGAGCGACATGCCGGCGTCGGCGAACAGCAGCGCGTACACCGGGTAGAGCAGGACGAAGTCGTCGAGGAACGCGTAGCCGTACAGCGTGGTGGTCAGCCGCCGGACGCCGGTGGCGGGCACGCGTGCAGGTGAGAGTGTCATGAGGCCTTCCCGCAGGGACGGATCGGATGCCGGGGGTACGGCGTCCGAGGCGGCCCTCGGGAGGCGCGGCTGGTGGATCAATGTCGCCAGGTCATGCCCCCGATGCTAGGGGCTGACCGGCGGATCGTCCCGTGGATTACGTGGGCGATCCCGACGAGAAGCGCCGCAACAGCGGCGACAGGACGAGCACGGACTTGGTCCGCTCGACGAACGGCTCCCCGGCGATCCGCTCCAGGACCCGTTCGAAGTGCCGCATGTCGGAGGCGAAGACCTGGGCGATCGCGTCCGCGTCCCCGGTGACGGTGGAGGCGGCCACGACCTCCTGGTAACGCTCCAGGCCGCGCTGGATGGTCTCCGGGGAGGTGTTGCCGCGGCAGTAGATCTCGACGAACCCCTCGGTCTGCCAGCCGAGGGCGCCCGGGTCCACCCGTACGGTGAAGCCGGTGATGGCTCCGGTGGCGCGCAGCCGGTCCACGCGCCGTTTCACGGCGGGCGCGGACAGCCCGACCAGTTGGCCGATGTCGGCGTAGGAGCGGCGGGCGTCCTCGGCGAGGGCGTGCACGATGCGTTCGTCGAGATCGTTCAGCACTGTGGGTCGATCACTTCTCGGATGGTGCGAGTCGGGAACGGCGATAGCCGTACCCGAAGTAGAACACGAGCCCGGCGGCCATCCAGACGCCGAAGACCACCCAGGTGATGGCCGGCAGGCTGCCCATCATCCACAGGCAGAAGCCGAAGCCCAGCGCCGGCATGACCGGGGAGAGCGGCACCCGGAAGGTGCGCGGCATGTCCGGCCGGGTCCAGCGCAGCACCACGACGGCCACGTTGACCAGCGCGAAGGCGAACAGGGTGCCGATGCTGGTGGCGTCGGCGAGCTGTCCGAGCGGGATCGCGGCGGCCAGGACACCGCAGAACAGCGAGACGATCAGGGTGTTGGCGCGGGGCGTGCCGGTCTTCGGGTGGACCCTGGCGAACACCTTGGGCACCAGTCCGTCGCGGGACATGGCGAAGAGGATGCGGGTCTGGCCGTACAGCACGGTCAGGACGACGCTCGCGATGGCGATGACGGCGCAGAACGCCAGCAGGGTGCCCCAGAAGGTCTGCCCGGTGACCTCGCGCATGATCTGGGCGAGGGCGGCCTCGGAGTCGGTGAAGTTCTTCCAGGGCTTGGCGCCGACCGCGACGGCCGCGACGAGCACGTACAGGGCGGTGACGATGACCAGCGACAGCATGATCGCGCGGGGCAGGTCGCGCTGGGCGTTCTTCGCCTCCTCACCGGCGGTGGAGGCGGCGTCGAAGCCGATGTAGGAGAAGAACAGGGTCGCACCCGCGGCGCTCACGCCGGCCATGCCGAGCGGCATGAAGTTCTCGTAGTTGCCGGAGCGGAAGCCCTGCACACCGATGGCGCAGAACATCACCAGCGCCCCGATCTTCACGATGACCATGACGGTGTTGGCGCGAGCGGACTCGCGGGCACCGCCCAGCAGGAACGCCATGGCGAGGAGGACGACGATCAGCGCGGGCAGGTTGAAGACACCGCCGTCACCGGGCGGAGCGGACAGGGCCGCCGGGATGGTGACGCCTATCGTCCCGTCGAGAAGTTCGTTGAGGTACTCGCCCCAGCCGACGGCGACGGCGGCGACCGAGACGCCGTACTCCAGGACCAGGCACCAGCCGCAGATCCAGGCGATCAGCTCGCCCATCGTTGCGTACGCATACGAGTACGAGGAGCCGGAGACCGGGATGGTGCCCGCGAGCTCGGCGTAGGACAGGGCCGAGAACAGGGCGGTGAGACCGGCGATGACGAAGGCGAGCGTGACGGCCGGGCCCGCCTTGGGCACGGCCTCGCCGAGGACGACGAAGATGCCGGTGCCGAGGGTGGCACCGATGCTGATCATGGTGAGCTGCCACAGCCCGAGGGAGCGCCGCAGCGACCCTCCTTCGCCCTGGCCGCCCTCTGCGACCAGGTGTTCCACGGGCTTACGACGCATGAGGCGCGCGCCGATGCCGGGGGAGGCGGATACGGCGGTCTGGCCTGGGTTCTGCGGGGGTGCGCCTTGGTCGAGCACGCGCTGGCTCCTTCATCGCTGCCGGTCAGGGCGGCAGGGAACGGCGGCGCCCTTGAGCAGGGACCCACCGAGCGGAGTCCCCGCCACGCCACGTACGAGGCGACAGCCTACGAGGATCGGCGTTGCTGGTGAAATGCAGCAACCTTGCGCATACCCGCAAGATCGTTGCGTTGCTCCGAACTCCGCGGGTTTTCGTTGCGGGATGCCTGTCGACCGTTGCGCGAGACGACGTCGGAGGGGCTTGACGATCACGCCGATGAGCCAGGAAAACGGCCCCCGCATTCCCGCGGAGCGGGTCGACGGGGGCCGTGCGACGGGATGCTGGGAGTCAGCTCCAGCTGGCGTGCAGCGGCTTGCCCTCCGCGTAGCCGGCGGCGCTCTGGATGCCGACGATGGCCTTCTCGGCGAACTCCTCCAGGGAGCCGGCACCGGCGTAGGTGCAGGAGGAGCGGACGCCCGCGATGATCGAGTCGATCAGGTCCTCGACGCCGGGGCGGTCCGGGTCGAGGAACATGCGGGAGGTGGAGATGCCCTCCTCGAACAGCGCCTTGCGGGCCCGGTCGTACGCCGACTCCTCCGAGGTGCGGTTGCGCACGGCACGGGCGGACGCCATGCCGAAGGACTCCTTGTAGGCACGCCCCTGCGCGTCGTGCTGGAGGTCGCCCGGGGACTCGTAGGTGCCCGCGAACCAGGAGCCCACCATCACGTTGGACGCGCCGGCCGCGAGGGCCATGGCCACGTCGCGGGGGTGGCGGACACCGCCGTCGGCCCACACGTGCTTGCCGTACTTCCTCGCCTCGGCGGCGCACTCCAGGACGGCGGAGAACTGCGGCCGGCCGACGCCGGTCATCATGCGCGTGGTGCACATGGCACCGGGCCCGACGCCGACCTTGACGATGTCCGCACCGGCCTCGATGAGGTCGCGCACACCGGCCGCGGCCACGACGTTGCCCGCGACGACCGGCACCTGCGGATCGAGGTCGCGCACCAGCTTCAGGGCGCTGATCATCGACTCCTGGTGGCCGTGCGCCGTGTCGATGACGAGCGCGTCGGCACCCGCGTCCAGCAGCTGCTTCGCCTTGCCCGCGACGTCGCCGTTGATGCCGACGGCGGCGGCGATGCGGAGCCGGCCCTGCGCGTCGGTGGCCGGCTGGTAGAGCGTGGCGCGCAGGGCGCCCTTGCGGGTGAGGATGCCGGCGAGGGTGCCGTCCTCGTTGACCGCCGGGGCGTAGCGGCGGTTGGCGTGGTCGAGGGTGTCGAAGGCCTCGCCCGGGTCCATGTCCGCGTCGATCAGCAGCAGGTCGCGGGACATGACCTCGGCGAGCTGGGTGAAGCGGTCCACGCCGGACAGGTCGGAGTCGGTGACGACGCCGACCGGCTTGTGGTCCTCGTCGACGACGACGCCCGCGTTGTGCGCGCGCTTGGGCAGCAGGGCCAGCGCGTCCGCGACGGTCTGGTGCGGGGAGAGGATGATCGGGGTGTCGAGGACCAGATGACGGCTCTTCACCCAGGAGATGACCTCGGTGACCACGTCGATCGGGATGTCCTGCGGTATGACGACGAGGCCACCGCGGCGGGCCACGGTCTCGGCCATGCGGCGCCCGGCGATGGCGGTCATGTTGGCGACGACGAGCGGGATGGTGGTGCCCGTGCCGTCCGGGGCGCTGAGGTCGACGCCCTGCCGCGAGCCGACCGCGGAGCGGCTCGGCACCATGAAGACGTCGTCGTACGTCAGGTCGTACCCGGGCTGGATGTCATTGAGGAAACGCACGTGCTGCACATCCCAGTCGATCAGAGGTGACCCCCGGACCGGCCGGCCAGGGGGAAAGAGCACGTACTTCATTCTCCCATGCCGGGCCCGCGAACAACCCCCAGCAGATCATCCAGGCTGGTCAGGGGCCTGCTTGGAGGATTCTCCAAGGCCGAGGGTGACGAAGAGGCCCGGGCCCCGGTCCGTCGCCTCGGCGAAGATCTCCTCGGCGACCTCCCACTCCTCGGGCCGCGTCGCGGCGTACTTCCGCCAGCCCACGACGACGACCAGCAGCCCCCGCTCCTGAGCGCCCTCGGGCCACAGGTCGGGGTCGGACAGGCTGTCGGCGAGGGCGTCCCAGTTGCGGCCGAACCACTCGGGCAGTGCCAGGTCACGGGCGCAGCGGTCCATGAGGCCCGCCTTGTCCGTGACCCCGTCGAGGTCCAGGACGACCACGATCCTGCCCGCCGGGTCGTCCGGCACCCCGTGCGACGTGCTCTCCACTCGTCAGGCTCCGTCCGGGTCGGCCCGGTTGAAGGCGGACTTCGGCGACGGGCCGGCCGTCATCAGGTAGTCCGCGGCCGAGGTGTCCGTCACCAGGCTGGTGACCAGCCCGGAGCGCAGCACCGCGTCGATCGCGGGCCCCTTGCGCTGCCCGCCCGCGATCGCGACGACCTCGGGGATCCGGCGCAGCTGGTCGGCCTTGACGGTGATGCACCGCTCGCCCAGATCCCGGCCGACCCGGCGGCCCTCGGCGTCGAAGAGGTGCGCGGACATCTCGGCGGCGACACCGAGGGAGGCGTAGTGCGCGCGCTCCTCCTCGGTGAGCATGTCGTGCACCGTGGAGATGCCCGGCTCCCAGGAGCCGATGGAGACACAGGCGACGGTGACCTTGTCGAAGTGCTCGAAGGCCCGGGCGATCCCCGTCTGGTTGCGTAGTGCCGAGGCCGTGGCCGCGTCGGGCAGCAGCATCGGCGCGTAGATGGGGTGGGCGTCGCCGCCGGACACCTGCGCGGCGCGGCGCACCGCCTCGACGGAGCCGCGCTCGGCGGTCCCGGCGTCGTACACGCCCGTCAGCTGCACCACCGTGCAGGGCGGCAGCCGGTCGAGCGCCGCCGCCATGTGGATGGTGGAGCGGCCCCAGGCCAGGCCCAGCACATCACCTTCGTTGACCAGTTCGCCGAGCAGATCGGCGGCCACTTCTCCCAGGTTCTCGGGGTCGGGCGTCTCCTCGGCCTCGGCCGGGGACTCGACCACGACGGCGTGCCTGAGGCCGTAGCGGGCGCGGAGCGCGTCCGAGCGCTCGGCGTCCAGCTCCGCAGGCACACGGATCTCGATACGTACGAGGTCCCGTTCGAGGGCGGTCTCCAGGACCCGGGCCACCTTGAAGCGGCTGACGCCGAACTCCTCAGCGATCTGGATCTTGGACTTGCCCTCGAGGTAGAAGCGGCGGGCCATGGCCGCCGCCTGCACCAGCTCAGCGGGTCCCATCCGCATGGCTGACCGGCCCGCCGACATACCCGACACGGCGATCTCCTCACTGCTGTTCACACTCTGGATTCGCCGTTCATCCTTGCAGATCCGGCGCGGATGATCAGCCCTGATGAGAGCCGTTCACTTTGCTGTGGCTCAGTGGTCGCAGGCCCAGGAGGCCTTGGCGGTCGTCGCCTCCGCCTGTGTGCGTAGTGCACGTACCGCCTCTGCCGGGTCGTTTGCCCCGTAGACCGCCGATCCGGCCACGAAGACGTCGGCTCCGGCGTCCGCGCACCGCTCGATGGTGGAAGCGGAAACTCCGCCGTCGACCTGGAGCCAGAGCTCCAGTCCGTGCTTGCTGATCAACTCGCGGGTGCGGCGAATCTTAGGAAGCATGATGTCGAGGAAGGCCTGTCCCCCGAAGCCCGGTTCAACCGTCATGATCAGCAGCATGTCGAGCTCGGGGAGCAGGTCCTCGTACGGCTCGATGGGAGTCGCGGGCTTCAGCGCCATGGAGGCGCGGGCGCCCTTGGCACGGATCTCCCGGGCGAGCCGGACCGGGGCGGCGGCGGCCTCGACATGGAAGGTGACGGAACCGGCCCCCGCCTCCACGTACTGGGGCGCCCACCGATCGGGGGCCTCGATCATCAGATGGCAGTCCAGCGGAGTGTCCGTCGCACGGGCCAGCGCCTCCACGACCGGCACACCGAGCGTGAGGTTCGGGACGAAATGGTTGTCCATGACGTCGACGTGGAGCCAGTCGGCTCCCTCCACGGCCCTCGCCTCGTCCGCGAGGCGGGCGAAGTCGGCGGACAGGATGCTGGGGTTGATCTGCACGGCCATGTCCTAAGACTGCCATGCCCTGCGGGGGTTGTGGACAGCGGTCCCGGGTGGCCTTGGTCGTCCGCTGGCTGCGGGCCGCCTGTGGCTGGTCGCGCAGTTCCCCGCGCCCCTTATGGGTCGGCTCCGCTGAGGGGGGTGCCATGAAACAGGGCGTCGCGCACCTCGTCTGCGGGCGGCGGTCCAAGTGGCTGGTGCTGGTGTTGTGGCTGGTGGTGCTGTTCGTCGCCACGCCGTTCGCCATGAAGCTCACCGACGCGCAGGACAACGACGCCGCGTCCTGGCTTCCGGGGTCCGCGGAGTCCACACAGGTGCTGGAGATCTCGCAGGACTTCCGGCCGGAGCAGATCCCGGCGGTGGTGATCTACGCCCGGGACAGCGGGCTGACGGCCCAGGACCGGGCCCGGATCGCCGAGGACGTGCGGCAGCTCAAGGAGCTGCGTGACCACGGCATCATCGGGGCGCAGACCCGGGGGCCCGTCTTCGACCGGCAGGTCGAACCGCGGGCGGCGCAGGTGTGGGTGCCGATCAAGATGGACGAGAAGGGCTGGGAGCGGCTCTCGCCCGCCGTCGATTCCATCCGGGACGACGTCGGCGAGAGCGGTGGCGGGCTGGCTGTCCACGTCACCGGCCCGGGCGGCACCTCCGCGGACTTCGCGGAGGCCTTCGAGGGCATCGACTCGACGCTGCTGTTCGCGGCGATGGCCGTCGTCATCGTCATGCTGCTCATCACGTACCGCAGCCCGACCCTGCTGCTGGTCCCGCTGGTCGCGGTGGTGTGCGCGCTGTTCACCGCGCAGGCGCTGATCTACCTGCTGGCGGAGCACGCGGGCCTGACCGTCAACGGGCAGAGCGCCGGCATCCTCACGGTGCTCGTCTTCGGCGCCGGGACGGACTATGCCTTGTTGCTGGTCGCCCGCTACCGGGAAGAACTGCGCCGGCACGAGGACCGGCACGAGGCGATGGCCCTGGCGCTGCACCGCGCGGGCCCGGCGGTGCTCGCCTCCGGCGCGACGGTCGTGCTGAGCATGCTGGTGCTGCTGGTCGCCGAGATGAACTCGACGAGCAGCCTGGGACCCGTCGCCGCGATCGGCGTCGCGGTGGCCGTGCTGGCGATGATGAGTCTGTTCCCCGCCCTGCTGGTGATCTTCGGCCGGTGGATCTTCTGGCCGGTGATCCCGCACCTCGGCACCCCCGATCCGACCGAGCGCGGTGTCTGGGCGCGCATGGGCCGCCGTATCGCCCGCAGGCCCCGGGTGACGTGGGGTGTGACGGCGGTGGTACTTGCGGTCTGCTCGCTGGGCCTGATCCAGCTGCGCGCGGAGGGCATCGGCAACGCGGACGCGTTCACCGGGAAACCGGACTCGATCACCGGTCAGGAGGTGTCGGCGCGCTACTTCCCGGCGGGCAGCGGAGATCCCCTGGTCATCGTGAGCAACCGGGCGCAGGCCGAGCAGGTGGGCCGCACGGTCGCCGGTACGCAGGGCGTGGTTCCGACCTCCCTGGGCCTGCCGCCCGGCACGAAACCGATCCACGAGGGCATGGTCCTCTTCGAGGCCACCATGACCGCCCCCGCGGACAGCGAGGCCGCCAAGCAGACGGTGGAGCGCGTCCGGGACGCCGTGCGCGCGGTTCCGGACGCCGACGCCCAGGTGGGCGGCGGTACGGCCGCTCTGCTGGACATGGACGAGGCGACCACGCACGACAACGTGCTGATCATCCCGCTGGTGCTGGTCGTCGTCCTGCTGATCCTGTGTGTCCTGCTGCGCGCCCTGATCGCCCCGCTGTTGCTGGTCGGCACGGTGATCCTGTCGTTCACGGCGGCGCTGGGCATCAGCGCCCTGGCCTTCCGGTACGTGTTCGACTACGCGGGGGAGGCGACCGACTTCCCGCTGTTCGTCTTCGTCTTCCTGGTCGCCCTGGGCATCGACTACAACATCTTCCTGACCACCCGCATCCGTGAGGAGGCGGCCCGCCAGGGCACCAGACCGGGCGTGGTCACCGGGCTCGCCACCACCGGCGCGGTCATCACCTCCGCCGGCCTGGTCCTGGCCGGCACCTTCGCCGCCCTCGGCACCCTCCCGCTGGTGGGCTTCGCCGAGATCGGCTTCGCGGTCGCGCTGGGCGTCCTCATCGACACGTTCATCGTGCGCTCGGTCCTGGTGACGTCCCTGTTCCTGGACGTCGGCCCGAAGGTGTGGTGGCCGCACCGGCTGGCCCGGGAGGACGGCGGCGCGGCGGCCCGCCAGGGCGTGGCGACGGGGGTCAGCCGGTCCGACGGATGAGCGCCAGGTACATGGCGTCGGTCCCGTGCAGATGCGGCCACAGCTGGATGTCGGGCCCCTCGCCCAGGTCCGGTACGCCGGGCAGCAGCGGCCGGGCGTCGACGAGGTCGGTGTCCGGGTACTGCTTGAGCACGTCGGCCACCACGGCCCTGGTCTCGGCGAGGTGCGGCGAGCAGGTCGCGTAGCCGACGACACCACCGACCCGCACCGACTCCAGGGCGGTGCGCAGCAGCCCCCGCTGCAACGGCGCGAACCCCTCCAGGTCGTCCGGCCGGCGCCGCCAGCGTGCCTCGGGGCGCCGCCGCAGGGCGCCCAGGCCGGTGCAGGGCACGTCGACCAGCACCCGGTCGAAGCTGCCGGGCCGCCACGCCGGGCGGGTCCCGTCGGCGGCGATCACCTGATACGGCCCGGGATTCCCGTCCAGCGCCCTGGCCACCAGCCCGGCACGGTGGGTCTGCTTCTCGGAGGCCACCAGCAGGGCCCCTCGCTCGGCGGCCAGGGCCCCGAGCAGCGCGGCCTTGCCACCGGGCCCCGCGCACCCGTCCAGCCACCGGCGGTCGGGCCCGTCCAGGGGGGCGTTCGCGAGGGCGATCGCCACGAGCTGGCTGCCCTCGTCCTGCACGCCCGCGCGCCCGTCCCGTACGGCGGCGACAGCACCCGGCTCGCCGCCCTCGGTCAGCCGCACGGCATACGGAGACCAGCGCCCGGGCACGGCGGCGTCCTCGTCGAGCAGTTCCTCGGAGGTGGCCCGCCCGGGCCGCGCCACCAGCGTCACCTCGGGGCGCTCGTTGTCGGCGCTCAGCAGTTCCTCGATGCCGGCGCGCCCGCCGCCGAGAGAGTCCCACAGCGCGGACACGACCCACCTCGGATGCGAGTGGACGACGGCGAGGTGATCCTCGGGATCGTCGTCGTAGGGCGGCGCGACCCGCTCCAGCCAGCCGTCCAGATCGTGCTGCGCGACCTTCCGCAGCACGGCGTTGACGAACTTGGCCCGCCCGTCGCCGAGCACGACCCGGGCGAGCTCGACGGTGGCGGACACGGCCGCGTGGGTCGGGATCCGAGTCCCGAGCAACTGGTGCGCGCCGAGGCTCAGCACGTCCAGCACCGGCGGGTCGACCTCCCCGAGCGGCCGGTCCACGCAGCTCGCCAGGACCGCGTCGTACGTCCCCTGCCGCCGCAGCGTCCCGTACACCAGCTCGGTGGCGAGCGCCGCGTCCCGGGCGTCGAACTTCTCGGGTCCCTCCTTCTCCCGCGCCTTGCGCAACAGGGGCGGCAGAACGAGGTTGGCGTAGGCGTCCCGCTCGTCCACGGCCCTCAGCGCCTCGAACGCGAGGATGCGGACGGGGTCCTTCTTGGGCCGACGGTAGGGCTTGCCGGACGAACGGGGCCGACGGGGCTGGTCGCTCACGAAAAAGGTGCTCCGGGTGTGAGAAGAAGTGCGCCCTCCAGCCTACGCCGCGCCGGGCGAGAACAGGTCGCGGGTGGGTGAGCCGCCGAACCGGTGGCTCACGGTATCCGTGGATCAGCCCCCGAGCCGCTCTCCTTCGGCGATCCTCACCCCTCGTGCCCAGTCCGCCGCCCGCATCGGCTTCTTGCCCTGGGCCTGCACCCACAGCAGTTCGACGCCGTAGGAGCCGGTGCCGACGTACACGTTGTTCTTCTGGGCGGCGATCTGTCCCGGGGCGAGATCCGTCCGGTCCGGCACCGCGGCGACCTGGACGAGCTTGAGCCGCTCGCCCCGGAACGTGGTCCAGGCGCCCGGTGCCGGAGTGCAGCCCCGCACCAGCCGGTCGACGCGCAGCGCGGGGGCGTTCCAGTCCACGTGTGCGTCCTCGACGTTGACCTTCGGGGCCAGACTGACCCCCTCGGCCGGCTGCGGCACGGCCTTCAGCGTGCCGTCCTCGATCCCGTCCATGGTCGCCGCGAGCAGGCCGGCACCGGCGAACGCGAGCCGCGTCAGCAGGTCCCCGCTGGTGTCGGTGGCCCGGATCTCCTCGGTCACCGTCCCGTACACCGGCCCCGAGTCGAGCCCCTCCTCGATCAGGAAGGTCGACGCCCCGGTGATCTCGTCGCCGGCCATGATGGCGTGCTGTACGGGCGCGGCACCCCGCCAGGCCGGCAGCAGGGAGAAGTGCAGATTGACCCAGCCGTGCGCGGGGACGTCGAGAGCGACACGGGGCAGCAGCGCGCCGTAGGCGACGACGGGGCAGCAGTCGGGCCCGATCTCCCGCAGCCGCTCCAGGAACTCGGGGTCTTTCGGCTTCGCCGGCTTCAGCACCTCGATCCCGGCCTCCTCCGCCCGCTCGGCGACGGGCGACGCGACAAGCCTGCGCCCCCGCCCGGCCGGGGCGTCGGGCCGCGTGACGACAGCGGCCACCTCGTGCCGCCCGGAGGCGAGAAGAGCGTCCAGGGCGGGAACGGCGACCTCGGGTGTACCGGCGAAGACGAGCTTCATGGGGTGGTGGGGGCCTCTCGGGCAGGGGTCGATGACGGGCGACTCCCCAGTCTATGAGCCGCGAACCGCAAAGCCGCCGACGGTGCTCGGCCCCCACGGGAGAGCCGGGCCGCTCGGCCAGGAGTTACGGGCGGTGCGCGGGTGGGAGACCAAGACCGAAGGCCGAAGGCCGAGGCGCACACCCGGCGCAAACAGGCGCACGCATATGCCCCTACGCCCCCACACCGTGACCCGCGGCGCGAATCCGCGTTGGTCAAGACAGAGTTGACCACACCGGGCCGCCATCTCGGCCCATTCCTTTCATCGCCGGTTCGAGAGGCTTGTTCATGGCCGACCACGCAACCCACGACGCCCAGGCTCGGGCCAGCCTGCACTTGCTGGTGCGGGACATCGAGCGGGTCCGCCGGCAGGTGGACGCGCTGCGCACGCTCACCGCCCAGCTGGGCAACGTCTACCGCCCGCGCCGCTCCGGCCCCTCCACGGGCTTCGTCGTCTACGGACGCGCCCCCGCCCCGACGGTACGTCTCGCCCAGGAGCTGCGGGACAGCGTCGAGACCCTGGTCACGGCGGCCGTGGACTTCGACCGCTCACTCGGCTTCTCGTGGGACGCCGTGGGGTCCGCGCTGGGAGTCACCAAGCAGGCCGTCCACCGCCGTTACGGCGCACGCCGTGCCACGGCCCAGCCGGCCGCGGCGGCCGAGGCGGAGCGCACCACGGAACCGTCGGGCAACCGGACGGTCCATGTGAACACGGGTCTCCCCACGGTTCCGACGGTCCCCGCGGCCCGCTCCATGCCCACCCAGCCGACGGCAGGCAGCACAGCCCTCCGCGACGAGGCGAGGCCGACGGCCTTCCCCGGCCCACGCAACGGCTGACCGCGGCAGGCAGTTCCCTATGCCCTCCCGGAATCCTCCGGGAGGGCAGCCGCGTATCCGGGCGATGCCCACCGGGCCGGCCCCCTCGGGTCACCCGATATCAGCCGGGTCGATCCGCACCCACACCCCGGCACCACTGCCACCGCCGTTCCCGCTCCCCCGAGCCATCCGAGCGGCCTGAGCGGCCTTCAGAGAGGCAGCCAACGCCGCCCCCTTCCCGGGCGGCACCCTCAGCAGCGCCCGCTCCCACTGCTCCCCCGGCGGCGGCGCCCCCGGCCGCCGAGGTCGCCCCGCGGCGGGGACGGGCAACGGCACCGGTCCCAGGACCTCGGCCTCCGGCGGCAGTTGGACCGCACGGAGGAAGTCGGCCACCGCTTCCGCCGGCCCCGACACCGCCGCCATCCGCGACACCGGCGGAAATCCCAGCTCGGCCCGCTCGGCCAGTTCGCGCACCGCGTGCCCCACGGGATCCCACCGCACCAGCGCCTGCACGGGCCGTAGCGTCGGCTCGGCCACGACCACCACCGTTCCCCCGTCCGACTGTGGCCGGACGAGAGCCCCGGCCGCGATCCACCGCCGCAACGCGTCCTCACCGGCCCGCAGATCCGGCCGCCCGAGCATGGCCCACCCGTCCAGCAGCAGCGCCGCCGCGTACCCGCCCTCGGCGACGGGCTCGGCCCCCGGCGTACTGACCACCAGCGCGGGCGCCCCCGGCACCGTGTCGAGCACGTGTTCACGACCGGACGTCCGCACCGGAACGGTGGGGAAGGCCCGTCCGAGTTCCTCGGCGGTACGCCGCGCTCCCACCACCGAGGCACGAAGGCGGAAGGAACCGCACTCCGGGCAGTGCCAGCCGCCCTCCTCGCGGCCGCACCACCCGCAGCTCAAGGCACCGCCGTCCCGCGCCTCCAACGGTCCGGAACAGTGCCGGCACCGCGCGGGCGCCCGGCAGTCGGCACACGCCATGCGCGGCACGTACCCCCGCCGCGGCACCTGCACCAGCACCGGCCCCTGCCGCAGGCCGTCCCTGACGGCCTGCCAGGCGAGCGTCGGCAGCCGGGCGGCCCGGGCGGCCTCGTCCCGCGCGAGGTCCCCGTCCCCGACGGTTCGTACAAGCGGTGCGGCGGCGCGTACCTGCTCCCGCGTGGCGACGAGCGGCCGCGCCCACCCGGTCTCGACGAGCTGTGCGGCCTCCACCGTGCAGCCCCAGCTGCCCAGCAGGAAGCCGCACTTGTCCTGGGCAGCCCGCAGCAGCAG
Source organism: Streptomyces sp. NRRL S-455 (assembly GCF_000717875.1). Taxonomy (GTDB): domain Bacteria; phylum Actinomycetota; class Actinomycetes; order Streptomycetales; family Streptomycetaceae; genus Streptomyces. Next base: position 18,839 of record NZ_JOCT01000025.1, on the reverse strand, counting down.
CACCTCCCGGGCGTGCGGCTGCGGTGCGTGCTGCTCGCTGTGGCTGTCGTCCCCGTCGTCCCAGAGGGCGACCAGTCCCAGGTCCTGGACCGGCGCGAACATCGCCGCCCGGGTGCCGATCACGGCCCGGACCGAGCCACGCCGCACCGCGAGCCACTGCGCGTACCGCCTCTCGGGCCCGGCGTCGGCCGTGAGGACCGCGTGCCGCCCCTCCCCCAGCAGGGCGGTCAGGGCCGCGTCCACCCGGGCGACCGCCCGTCCGTCCGGCAGGACGACGAGCGCCCCGCGCCCGGAGGCCAGGGTCGCCACCACGGACCGTGCCAGCTCCTCGCTCCACTGCGGTCCGGGCAGCGCGTTCCACACGGCACGGGGCGCACCGCCGGAGGCCAGCGACTCCACGAAGGCCGCTCCCCGCTCGTACCGCTGCCAGGAGCCGGTCCCGGGAGCCGGGGGCGGCGGCAGCGGTGCGGGGGACGGGCGTTGCTCGGCCCGTGCGTTGCGCGGCGGCACGGCGAGTTGCAGGACGTCGGCGAGGCTGCCCGCGTACCGGTCGGCGACGGCCCGGGCCAGTCCCAGCAGTTCCTCGCTCAGCACCGGCTCGGGCGACACGACCTGGGCGAGGGCGGCCAGCGGCCCGGAGTAGTCGGACTCGGGCAGCCGCTCGACGAGGAACCCGTCGATCAGCCCGCCGCCCTCACGCCTCCCCTCCCGCACCCGGTGCCGCCCGGCTCCGAACCGCACCCGTACGCGCACACCCGGCTGGGCCTCGGCGTCCAGCTCCTCGGGCACCGCGTAGTCGAAGTACCGGTCGAGGTGGAGCACGCCCTTGTCGACGAGCACCCGCGCGACGGGCAGCTCCTTGGCCAGCGCGGCCCCGCGCCACGTCCGCGGTTTGGCCCGGGGTGCCTTGGCCTTCCGCACGCTCTCCCGGATGAGCGCGAGCTGCTCGGGCGGCGCACCCTCCGCACCGCCGTCCGGCCGTTCGTTCTCGCTGCTCACGCTTGCATTCTTCCAAAGACCACTGACAACCGGCGGTGCCCCGAAGGCGCGCCCGGGGCACGACGAGGCCCGGCCCCCGAAGGGTGCCGGGCCTCGTGCGCTGTCCGGGGACTTACAGTCCCGCCGCCTCGCGCAGCGCGTCCACGCGGTCCGTGCGCTCCCAGGTGAACTCGGGAAGCTCACGGCCGAAGTGGCCGTACGCCGCGGTCTGGGAGTAGATCGGGCGGAGCAGGTCGAGGTCGCGGATGATCGCCGCCGGGCGGAGGTCGAAGACCTCGTCGATCGCCTTCTCGATCTTCTCCGTGTCGATCTTGGCGGTGCCGAAGGTCTCGACGAACAGGCCGACCGGCTCGGCCTTGCCGATCGCGTACGCCACCTGGACCTCGCAGCGGGTGGCGAGACCAGCGGCGACCACGTTCTTGGCGACCCAGCGCATCGCGTACGCGGCGGAGCGGTCGACCTTGGACGGGTCCTTGCCGGAGAAGGCGCCGCCACCGTGGCGGGCCATACCGCCGTAGGTGTCGATGATGATCTTGCGCCCGGTGAGGCCGGCGTCACCCATCGGGCCGCCGATCTCGAAGCGGCCGGTGGGGTTGACCAGGAGGCGGTAGTTCTCCGTGTCGAGCTTGATGCCCTCGTCCAGGAGCGCCTTCAGCTCCGGCTCGACGACGAACTCCTTGATGTCCGGGGCCAGGAGCGAGTCCAGGTCGATGTCGGACGCGTGCTGGGAGGAGACGACGACGGTGTCGAGGCGGACGGCCTTGTCGCCGTCGTACTCGATGGTGACCTGGGTCTTGCCGTCCGGGCGCAGGTAGGGGATCGTGCCGTTCTTGCGCACGTCGGACAGACGCTTCGACAGGCGGTGCGCCAGGAAGATCGGCAGCGGCATCAGCGTCGGCGTCTCGTCCGTCGCGTAGCCGAACATCAGGCCCTGGTCGCCCGCGCCCTGCTTGTCGAGTTCGTCCTCGTCACCCTCGACACGAGACTCGTACGCCGTGTCGACGCCCTGGGCGATGTCCGGGGACTGCGCGCCGATCGAGACCGACACGCCGCAGGAGGCTCCGTCGAAGCCCTTCTTCGAGGAGTCGTAGCCGATTTCGAGGATCTTGTTCCGGACCAGCGTCGCGATGTCCGCGTACGTCTTGGTCGTGACCTCACCGGCCACGTGCACCAGGCCGGTCGTGATCAGCGTCTCGACGGCGACCCGGGAGGTCGGGTCCTCGCGGAGCAACGCGTCGAGAATGGTGTCGCTGATCTGGTCAGCGATCTTGTCGGGGTGACCTTCGGTCACGGACTCCGAGGTGAACAGGCGACGGGACACAACGCTCCCTGTGGTTGCAGCGGCTGCTGGCTGATCATTGGCGGACGGCGGGGGCTGCACCCGGCGCCGTCCGTGGAACAGCTTATCGGTCACGCTTCGGCCACGGTCCCCCTGTCTCGCCACTCGGGAGCGCTGTGACCTGCGGCACAGGCATTCTGCCCAATGCCGAGCTGCGTTGGCCAGAGGCGCCACGCCACGATCGGCCGGGTTTCACGGAAGCGCAGGGCGACTGAAACATCAGCGCAGGCGCTCGGCCACCAGGTCCCACACGGTTTCGGCCAGGGCTTCCTTGGGTCCGTACGGCACGGCGGTCTCTTGGCCGTCGGCGCCGAGCACGACGGCCTCGTTCTCCTCGGATCCGAAGGTCCTGCGCTCGCCCACCTCGTTCACGACCAGCAGATCGCAGCCCTTGCGCTTCAGCTTCGCGCGGCCGTTGGCGAGCACGTCGTCGGTCTCCGCGGCGAAGCCGACGATCACCTGTCCGGGGCGGGCACGGCCGGCGGAGATCTCCGCGAGGATGTCCGGATTCCGCACCAGAGTGATCGGCTCCGGTTCCTGGTCGTCCTTCTTCTTGATCTTGCCGGTCGCGTACGCCGCCGGGCGGAAGTCCGCCACCGCCGCCGCCATCACCACCGCGTCGGCGTCGGCGGAGGCCCGCAGCACCGCCTCACGCAGCTGCACCGCGGTGCCGACGGAGACGACGTCCACACCGGCGGGGTCCGGCAGGGCGCTGTTGGCGGCGATCAGGGTGACACGGGCGCCGCGGGCGGCGGCGGTGCGGGCGAGGGCGTAGCCCTGCTTGCCGGAGGAGCGGTTGCCGAGGAACCGCACGGGGTCCAGAGGCTCACGGGTGCCGCCGGCGCTGACCACGACATGGCGGCCCGCGAGATCGGGCTCGGCCACGCCCCGGGCGAGCACCCGGCGGCAGACCTCGAAGATCTCGCCCGGGTCGGGCAGCCGGCCCTTGCCGGTGTCGACGCCGGTGAGGCGGCCCACCGCGGGCTCGATGACGAGGGCACCGCGGCGGCGCAGTGTCGCCACGTTCTCCTGGGTGGCCGGGTGCTCCCACATCTCCGTGTGCATGGCGGGGGCGAAGACGACCGGGCAGCGGGCCGTGAGCAGGGTGTTGGTGAGGAGGTCGTCGGCGAGGCCGTGGGCCGCCTTGGCGAGCATGTCGGCGGTGGCCGGGGCGACGACGACCAGGTCGGCGTGCTGCCCGATGCGGACGTGCGGGACCTCGTGCACGTCGTCCCACACCTCGGTGGAGACGGGGTTGCCGGAGAGCGCGGACCAGGTGGCGGCGCCGACGAAGTGCAGCGCGGACGCCGTGGGCACCACCCGCACGTCGTGGCCCGACTCGGTCAGCCGCCGTAGCAGCTCACAGGCCTTGTACGCGGCGATGCCGCCACTGACCCCCAGAACGACCTTCGGCTTGTCCACCGTCTCTCCCCGGATCTCGGCGACCTACATGTCCCATCACACACCACAGGCCCGGCAGTAGGCCTGCCGGGCCTGTGGTCACGTCAGCGTCAAGCTGGACTGCTGCTTACTGCGCCGGGCCCTCGACGGCCTCGGACGTCAGCAGTCCCGCGTTGATCTCGCGGAGGGAGATCGAGAGCGGCTTCTCGTGGACGTGGGTGTCGACGAGAGGACCGACGTACTCGAGGAGACCCTCACCGAGCTGCGAGTAGTACGCGTTGATCTGGCGAGCCCGCTTGGCCGCGTAGATCACGAGGCTGTACTTCGAGTCGGTGGCCTCGAGGAGCTCGTCGATCGGCGGGTTGATGATGCCCTCGGGCGCGGAGATGGAAGAGGACACGCTCTACCTTCCGATGGATGGGAAAGATTCTGTCGGGGTGATCAGCGAGGACAGGAACGACCAGCGGTGGTCACACGACGTTCATCAAGGCTAGCAGCTCGCGCGCCACGTCCTCGACGGAGGTGTTGACCAGGGTTGTGTCGAACTCCGGTTCGGCGGCCAGTTCGATCTTCGCCGCCTCGAGCCTGCGCTCGATCACCTCGGGCGGTTCGGTACCCCGCCCGGTGAGTCTGCGCACCAGCTCCTCCCAGGAGGGCGGAGCCAGGAACACCAGCTGGGCCTCGGGCATTGACTCCCGGACCAGCCGGGCACCCTGCAGGTCGATCTCGAGGAGGACGGGCTCGCCCTTCTCCAGACGCTCCTGTACGGCCGCACGCGGCGTGCCGTAGCGGTTGCCGGCGAACTCGGCCCACTCCAGCAGCTCGCCGTTGGCGATCAGCTTGTCCATCTCGTCGTCGGTGACGAAGAAGTAGTGGACTCCGTGCTGCTCGCCGGGGCGGGGCTTGCGGGTCGTCGCCGACACCGAGAGCCAGACCTCGGGGTGTTCCTTGCGCATATGGGCGACGACCGTGCTCTTGCCGACCCCGGAGGGGCCGGAGAGCACGGTCAGCCGCGGACGTACGTCCGGGGGTACGGGGGTCGTCCCCCGGGGTGTTGCAGCCATGCAGCGATTATCCAGCAATCCCGGAGTGCCCGGGGATCGCTTCCCCGGGACTGCCCGGATCAGGAGCCGGTGCTGCCGAACTCGCGCTCCAGGGAGGCGATCTGGTTGGAACCGAGGCCACGCACACGGCGGCTCTCGGAGATACCGAGTCGCTCCATGATCTGCTTGGCGCGGACCTTGCCCACGCCCGGCAGGGACTCAAGAAGGGCGGAGACCTTCATCTTGCCGATGACGTCGTTCTCCTGGCCCTGCTTGATGACCTCGTGGAGGGAGGCGCCGGAGTGCTTGAGTCGATTCTTGACCTCGGCCCGCTCCCGGCGAGCCGCGGCGGCCTTTTCGAGCGCGGCTGCGCGCTGTTCAGGGGTAAGGGGCGGAAGAGCCACGCCTACGTCACCTCGGATGTCGAACTGTCGGATACGGACCGGTGAGGAACCTAGTCGCCCCACACCTGGGGAGCTACGAGCAACACGCTTGCCCGTTCACTCTCGTCGGAGACTAGCGGGCAAGTCCGCCAGAGTCAGCGAGAACAGCGGAAAAGTCCTGGTCAGCCTTCATCTGAACGGACATTTAGGACATACTGCCCCGGATTTGAGGATGTATTCAGATTCAAGCAGGCCCCGGACCACTCATCGGACGTCTCGGGAAGAGGTCACGACAGGGTCGGGGGGAGGTCAGCGCGAGGTCACGACGTGACGAATCTCCTCCGCGACGCGCTCCGCCGCGTCACGGAGCGTGTCCACCTGGGGACCGTGGCGTAGCACTCCCCGGCTGACGTTCGGCACGACGTTGCGCACCGCCGCGCCGAAGACCCGGGGGAGGTCGGCCGGCGTGGCCCCCTGCGCGCCGATGCCGGGTGCCAGGAGCGGGCCGTTGATGTCCAGGTCGTACGTCGACAGATCACCGAGGGTGGCGCCGACAACGGCGCCGAAGGACCCCAGGGGCTCCTCCCCCGCGTTCTCGGCGGACAGGTGCGCCAGCATCGTCGCTCCGACGTTCCGGCCGTCGGACCGCACGGCGTGCTGGACCTCGCCGCCCTCCGGGTTGGAGGTCAGCGCCAGCACGAACAACCCCGTGCCGCTCTCCCGCGCCAGGGCGACGGCCGGGCTGAGCGAGCCGTAACCGAGGTAGGGCGAGACCGTCAGCGCGTCGGAGAACAGCGGCGCGTCCTTGTGCAGGAAGGACTCGGCGTACGCGGCCATGGTCGAGCCGATGTCGCCGCGCTTGGCGTCCATCACGACCAGGGCCCCCGCCGCCCGCGCCTCGGCCACGGCCGTCTCCAGGACGGCGAGCCCGCGCGAGCCGAACCGCTCGAAGAACGCGCTCTGCGGCTTGAGCACGGCGACCCGGTCGGCGAGCGCCTCGACGACCGTGCGGCTGAACCGCTCCAGGCCGGCCACGTCGTCGTTCAGGCCCCACTCGGCGAGCAGGGAGGCGTGCGGGTCGATGCCGACGCACAGCGGGCCGCGCTCGTCCATGGCACGGCGCAGGCGGGCGCCGAAGGGTTCGAGACCACTCATGCCGTCTTCCTCACGTCGGCGCCCACCGCGTCGGCGAGCGTGGCGTACGGGCTGGTGCGCAGGCGTGCCGCGAGCCCCTTGTGGATCGCGCGGGCGTAGAAGGGCCCCTCGTAGATGAAGGCGCTGTAGCCCTGCACCAGCGTGGCACCGGCGAGGATGCGCTGCCAGGCGTCCTCGGCGTTCTCCACGCCGCCGACGCCCACCAGGGTGATCCGGTCGCCCACACGCGCGTACAGGCGGCGCAGGACCTCCAGGGAGCGTTCCTTCAGGGGTGCCCCGGACAGGCCACCGGTCTCCTTGACCAGGGCGGGGCCGGACCTCAGGCCGAGTCCCTCGCGCGCGATGGTGGTGTTCGTGGCGATGATTCCGTCGAGGCCGAGTTCCACGGCGAGGTCGGCGACGGCGTCGACGTCCTCGTCGGCGAGGTCCGGCGCGATCTTCACCAGGAGCGGGACACGCCGCGCGGACACCGTGCGGTCCGCGGCCTCCCGGACGGCGCTCAGCAGGGGGCGCAGCGCCTGAGTGGCCTGGAGGTTCCGCAGCCCGGGCGTGTTCGGCGAGGAGACGTTGACTACGAGGTAGTCGGCGTACGGCGCGAGCCGCTCGGCGGACTTCACGTAGTCCGCGACGGCCTCCTCCTCGGGTACGACCTTGGTCTTGCCGATGTTGACACCCACGACGGTCCTGAAGACGGGCGTGCGGGAGGCCAGGCGGGCGGCGACCCGGAGCGAACCGTCGTTGTTGAAGCCCATGCGGTTGATCAGCGCGCGGTCCTTGACCAGCCGGAACAGCCGCTGCTTTGGGTTGCCGGACTGCGGCTCGCCGGTCACCGTGCCGATCTCGACGTGGTCGAAGCCGAGCATCGCCATGCCGTCGATGCCGACGGCGTTCTTGTCGAAGCCCGCTGCGAGCCCGAAGGGGCCGTGCATGCGCAGGCCGAGGGCCTCGGTGCGCAGCTCCTCGTAGCGGGGCGCGAGAGCCGCCGCGAGGAAGGTGCGCAGCACCGGGACGCGGGCGGCCAGGCGGATCCAGCGGAAGGCGAGGTGGTGGGCCTGCTCCGGGTCCAGCCGCTTGAAGAACAGGCTGAAGAAGATCTTGTACATGGTGTCCTCACGAAGACGTGGCGTCCTCACGAAGAGGGGGACACCGTTTCCGGTGTCCCCCTCGGGGCTGCTGCTAGTCGCGGGCCGCGGTCAGGTGTTCCGCGTGTTCCTGGAGCGATCGGACGCTCACGTCACCGCGGTTGAGGGCGTCGATGCCCTGGACCGCCGCCGCGAGCGCCTGGACCGTCGTCAGGCAGGGCACTGAGCGTGCCACGGCCGCCGTACGGATGTCGTAGCCGTCGAGGCGGCCGCCGGTGCCGTACGGGGTGTTGACGATGAGGTCGACCTCGCCGTCGTGGATGAGCTGGACGATGGTCTTCTCGCCGTTCGGGCCGGTGCCCTCGGACTGCTTGCGCACGACCGTGGCGTTGATGCCGTTGCGCTTGAGGACCTCGGCCGTGCCGGACGTGGCCATCAGCTCGAAGCCGTGCGCGACCAGCTCGCGGGCCGGGAAGATCATCGAGCGCTTGTCACGGTTGGCGACCGAGATGAACGCCCGGCCCTTGGTGGGCAGCGGGCCGTAGGCGCCCGCCTGCGACTTGGCGTACGCCGTGCCGAAGACGGAGTCGATGCCCATGACCTCGCCCGTGGAGCGCATCTCCGGGCCGAGGACCGTGTCGACGCCGCGGCCGTGGATGTCGCGGAAGCGCGACCACGGCATGACGGCTTCCTTGACCGAGATCGGCGCGTCCAGCGGCAGCTCGCCGCCGTCGCCGTTCGCCGGGAGCAGGCCCTCGGCGCGCAGCTCGGCGATGGTGGCGCCCAGCGAGATCCGGGCGGCGGCCTTGGCCAGCGGCACCGCGGTCGCCTTCGAGGTGAAGGGGACGGTGCGGGAGGCGCGCGGGTTGGCCTCCAGGACGTACAGGATGTCGCCCGCGAGCGCGAACTGGATGTTGATCAGGCCGCGGACCCCGACGCCCTTCGCGATGCCCTCGGTGGAGGCCCGCAGGCGCTTGATGTCGAAGCCGCCGAGGGTGATCGGGGGCAGGGCACAGGCCGAGTCGCCGGAGTGGATGCCGGCCTCCTCGATGTGCTCCATGACGCCGCCGAGGTAGAGCTCCTCGCCGTCGTAGAGGGCGTCGACGTCGATCTCGATCGCGTCGTCGAGGAACCGGTCGACCAGGACCGGCCGGGAGGGGCTGATCTCGGTCGACTCGGCGATGTACGCCTCCAGGCGGGTCTCGTCGTAGACGATCTCCATGCCGCGCCCGCCGAGGACGTAGGAGGGGCGCACCAGGACCGGGTAGCCGATCTCGTCGGCGATGGCCTTGGCCTCGGCGAAGGTGGTGGCGGTGCCGTGCTTCGGGGCGGGGAGGCCGGCCTCCTTCAGGACCCGGCCGAAGGCACCCCGGTCCTCGGCGGCGTGGATGGCCTCGGGGGAGGTGCCGACGATCGGCACGCCGTTGTCCTTCAGCGCCTGCGACAGACCCAGCGGGGTCTGGCCGCCGAGCTGGACGACGACGCCCGCGACGGGTCCGGCCTGCTGCTCGGCGTGGACGATCTCCAGCACGTCTTCCAGCGTCAGCGGCTCGAAGTACAGGCGGTCGGAGGTGTCGTAGTCCGTGGAGACGGTCTCCGGGTTGCAGTTGACCATCACGGTCTCGTAGCCCGCGTCGCTCAGGGCGAAGGAGGCGTGGACGCAGGAGTAGTCGAACTCGATGCCCTGGCCGATGCGGTTCGGGCCGGAGCCCAGGATGATGACGGCCGCCTTCTCCCGCGGCGCGACCTCGGTCTCCTCGTCGTAGGAGGAGTAGAAGTACGGCGTCTTCGCGGCGAACTCGGCGGCGCAGGTGTCGACCGTCTTGTAGACCGGGCGGATGCCCAGCGCGTGCCGGACCTCGCGGACGACGTCCTCGCGCAGGCCGCGGATCTCACCGATCTGCGAGTCGGAGAAGCCGTGCCGCTTGGCCTCGGCGAGCAGGTCGGCGGTCAGCTCGGGCGCCTCGGCCAGCTCGTCGGCGATCTCCTTGATCAGGAAGAGCTGGTCGACGAACCAGGGGTCGATCTTCGTGTACTCGAAGACCTCCTCGGGCGTGGCGCCCGCGCGGATGGCCTGCATGACGGTGTTGATCCGGCCGTCGGTGGGGCGGACCGCCTCACGCAGCAGCTCGTCCTTGTCGCCGGGCTCGCCGACGAACGTGAACTGGCTGCCCTTCTTCTCCAGCGAGCGCAGGGCCTTCTGGAAGGCCTCGGTGAAGTTGCGGCCGATGGCCATGGCCTCGCCGACCGACTTCATGGTGGTGGTGAGGGTGGAGTCCGCGCTCGGGAACTTCTCGAAGGCGAAGCGCGGGGCCTTCACGACCACGTAGTCGAGCGTCGGCTCGAAGGAGGCGGGGGTCTCCTGCGTGATGTCGTTCGGGATCTCGTCCAGCGTGTAGCCGACGGCGAGCTTGGCGGCGATCTTGGCGATCGGGAAGCCGGTCGCCTTGGAGGCCAGCGCCGAGGACCGGGAGACGCGCGGGTTCATCTCGATGACGATGACGCGGCCGTCGACCGGGTTCACGGCGAACTGGATGTTGCAGCCGCCGGTGTCGACGCCGACCTCGCGGATCACGGCGATGCCGATGTCCCGCAGGATCTGGTACTCGCGGTCGGTGAGCGTCATGGCCGGGGCGACCGTGATCGAGTCGCCGGTGTGCACGCCCATCGGGTCGAAGTTCTCGATGGAGCAGACGACCACGACGTTGTCGTGCTTGTCGCGCATCAGCTCCAGCTCGTACTCCTTCCAGCCGAGGATGGACTCCTCCAGGAGCACCTCGGTGGTCGGCGAGAGCGTGAGGCCGGTGCCCGCGATGCGGCGCAGCTCCTCCTCGTCGTGGGCGAAGCCGGAGCCGGCGCCGCCCATGGTGAAGGACGGGCGGACGACGACCGGGTAGCCGCCGAGCTCCTCGACGCCCTTGAGGACGTCGTCCATGGAGTGGCAGATGTAGGACCGGGCGGACTCGCCGTGGCCGATCTTCTTGCGGACCTCCTCCACGACCTCCTTGAACTGGTCGCGGTCCTCGCCCTTGTGGATCGCCTCGACGTTGGCGCCGATCAGCTCGACGCCGTGCTTGTCGAGGACGCCGTTCTCGTGCAGTGAGATGGCGGTGTTGAGGGCCGTCTGGCCGCCCAGGGTGGGCAGCAGCGCGTCGGGCCGCTCCTTGGCGATGATCTTCTCGACGAACTCGGGGGTGATCGGCTCGACGTAGGTGGCGTCGGCGATCTCCGGGTCGGTCATGATCGTCGCCGGGTTGGAGTTCACGAGGATGACCCTGAGGCCCTCGGCCTTGAGGACGCGGCACGCCTGGGTGCCGGAGTAGTCGAACTCGGCGGCCTGGCCGATGACGATCGGGCCGGAGCCGATGACCAGGACGGACTGGATATCGGTGCGCTTAGGCACGCTGGCCCTCCATGAGCTTCACGAAGCGGTCGAACAGGTAGGCGGCGTCGTGCGGGCCGGCTGCCGCTTCGGGGTGGTACTGGACGCTGAAGGCGGGGCGGTCGAGGAGCTGCAGCCCCTCCACCACGTTGTCGTTCAGGCACACGTGGGACACCTCGGCGCGGCCGAACGGGGTCTCGGAGACCTGGTCGAGCGGGGCGTCGACGGCGAAGCCGTGGTTGTGCGCGGTGACCTCGACCTTGCCGGTCGTACGGTCCTGCACCGGCTGGTTGATGCCGCGGTGGCCGTACTTCAGCTTGTAGGTGCCGAAGCCGAGGGCGCGGCCGAGGATCTGGTTGCCGAAGCAGATGCCGAAGAGCGGGGTGCCGCGCTCCAGGACGCCCTGCATCACGGAGACCGGGTGGTCGGCGGTGGCCGGGTCGCCCGGGCCGTTGGAGAAGAACACGCCGTCCGGGTTCACCGCGTAGACGTCCTCGACGGTGGCGGTGGCGGGGAGGACGTGCACCTCGATGCCGCGCTCGGCCATGCGGTGCGGGGTCATGCCCTTGATGCCGAGGTCGACGGCGGCGACGGTGAACTGCTTCTCGCCGATCGCCGGGACGACGTACGGCTCGGTGGTGGCGACCTCGGCGGAGAGGTTCGCGCCCTTCATCTGCGGGGCTTCCTGCACGCGCGCGAGGAGGGCGCTGTCGTCCTTGACGGCGTCGCCGCTGAAGATGCCGACGCGCATGGCGCCGCGCTCGCGCAGGTGGCGGGTGAGGGCGCGAGTGTCGATGCCGGAGATGCCGACGACGCCCTGGGCGGCCAGCTCCTCGTCCAGCGACCGGCGGGAGCGCCAGTTGGACGGCACCCGCGCGGGGTCGCGCACGACGTAGCCGGAGACCCAGATGCGCTTGGACTCCATGTCCTCGTCGTTGACGCCGGTGTTGCCGACGTGCGGGGCGGTCATCACCACGACCTGGCGGTGGTAGGAGGGGTCGGTGAGGGTCTCCTGGTAGCCGGTCATGCCGGTGGAGAACACCGCTTCGCCGAAGGTCTCCCCCACGGCCCCGTAGGCACGGCCGCGGAAGACCCGGCCGTCCTCCAGGACGAGTACGGCGGGAGTCCTGGCAGCTCCCCTGGTGGAGGTGGTCATCGTTCGGCGCCTTCCCTGGTGTTCGTTTCGATCATGGAGTTGAGGGCTTCGACCCACTCGTTGTGCTCGGCGGCGTGGTCGGAGCGGAACCCGGAGTCGATCAGCCGGTCGCCGTGCGCCCACGTGACGACGAGCAGGCCGCCCTCGGTGAGCACCTTGCCGGCGATGCCCTTGTCGAGCCGGGCCTCGCGCAGGGCCGCGGCCGGGACGAAGAAGTCGTCCGCCCCGGGGCGTACGACGTCCAGGCCGGCGTCCGTGAGGGTGAGCTCGGCGCGGCTGCGGGTGCCCAGGCCGTGCGCGACGATCCGGTCGAGCCACTGCCCGGCGGTGGTGGAGCCGTGGTAGCGGCCGCTCAGGGTCAGGCGGGCCGGGCCGGGTTCGTCGGGGCCGGTGGGCAGCTCGGGCAGGTCGCCCTGGAGGGTGCCGCGCCACTTCCAGCCCTCGCGCATCAGCCAGTAGACGAGCGCGACGAACAGGGCGAGGCCGACGACCCAGCCGATGCGGGCGGCCCAGTCGGTCACTTGCGCCGATTCCTTCTCGGCGGCCAGCAGGAGTACAGGTGTCACGTGAGCTTCCCGTCGACGAGCGTGGCCTTGCCCCGCAGCCACGTGTGCGTCACACGGCCCGGCAGCTCACGCCCCTCGTAGGGGGTGTTGCGGCTGCGCGAGGCGAAGCCCGCGGGTTCCACCGGCCCACGGTATGCCGTGTCGACCAGGGTGAGGTTGGCGGGCTCACCTGCCGAGACGGGACGGCCGTGGCCCGTGGCCTGTCCGATCTGCGCGGGCTTGACGGACATCCGGTCGGCGACGCCGGCCCAGTCCAGCAGGCCCGTGTCGACCATGGTCTCCTGCACCACTGACAGCGCGGTCTCCAGGCCCACCATGCCCATGGCGGCCGCGGCCCACTCGCAGTCCTTGTCCTCGTGGGGGTGCGGGGCGTGGTCGGTGGCGACGATGTCGATCGTGCCGTCGGCGAGCGCCTCGCGCAGGGCCATCACGTCCCGCTCGGTGCGCAGCGGCGGGTTGACCTTGTAGACCGGGTTGTACGTGCGGACCAGCTCGTCGGTGAGGAGCAGGTGGTGCGGGGTGACCTCGGCGGTGACGGCGATGCCGCGGGACTTGGCCCAGCGGACGATCTCGACGGAGCCGGCGGTCGACAGGTGGCAGATGTGGACGCGGGAGCCGACGTGGTCGGCGAGCAGGACATCCCGGGCGATGATCGATTCTTCGGCCACCGCGGGCCAGCCACCGAGACCCAGCTCGGCGGAGACGATCCCCTCGTTCATCTGGGCGCCCTCGGTGAGCCGCGGCTCCTGCGCGTGCTGCGCGATGACGCCGCCGAAGGCCTTCACGTACTCCAGGGCCCGGCGCATGATCACGGCGTCGTGGACGCACTTGCCGTCGTCGGAGAAGACGGTGACGCCGGCGGCCGACTCGTGCATGGCGCCGAGCTCGGCGAGCTTCTTGCCGTCGAGGCCGACGGTCACCGCGCCGATCGGCTGGACGTCGCAGTAGCCGTGTTCCTTGCCGAGCCGCCAGACCTGTTCGACGACACCGGCGGTGTCGGCGACGGGGAAGGTGTTGGCCATGGCGAAGACGGTGGTGTAGCCGCCGGAGGCCGCGGCCCGGGTGCCGGTGAGGACGGTCTCGGAGTCCTCACGGCCGGGCTCCCGCAGATGGGTGTGCAGGTCGACCAGGCCCGGCAGCAGGACCTTGCCGTCGGCCTCGACGACCTCGGCGCCCTCGGCGGACAGTCCTGTGCCCACCTCGGCGATCGTCCCGCCGTCGATCAGGACGTCCTGCGGCTCGCCGCCGAGCACCTTCGCACCACGGATCAGGATCTTGCTCATCTGTCTTACTTCTCCTCGGTACGGGGGTGGGTGACGGCGGGCTCGTTGCCCCCGAGCAGCAGGTACAGGACGGCCATCCGGATGGACACTCCGTTGGCGACCTGCTCCACGACGGTGCAGCGGTCGGAGTCGGCGACCTCGGCGGTGATCTCCATGCCGCGGACCATCGGGCCGGGGTGCATCACGACGGCGTGCTCGGGCATCCGCGCCATGCGGTCGCCGTCGAGGCCGTAGCGGCGTGAGTACTCGCGCTCGGTCGGGAAGAACGCGGCGTTCATGCGCTCGCGCTGGACGCGCAGCATCATCACCGCGTCGGACTTGGGCAGCGTGCTGTCGAGGTCGTAGGACACCTCGCAGGGCCAGGTCTCGATACCGACGGGCAGCAGGGTCGGCGGGGCGACGAGGGTGACCTCGGCGCCGAGGGTGTGCAGCAGGTCGACGTTGGATCGGGCGACGCGGCTGTGCAGGACGTCGCCGACGATGGTGATGCGCCGGCCCGCGAGGTCCTGGCCGAGACCGGCGTCCGGGCCGACCAGGCGGCGGCGCATGGTGAAGGCGTCCAGCAGCGCCTGGGTGGGGTGCTGGTGGGTGCCGTCGCCGGCGTTGACGACGACCGCGTCGATCCAGCCGGAGTTCGCCAGCCGGTACGGGGCACCGGACGCGCCGTGCCGGATGACCACGGCGTCGACGCCCATGGCCTCCAGCGTCTGGGCGGTGTCCTTGAGGGACTCGCCCTTGGAGACGCTCGACCCCTTGGCGGAGAAGTTGATCACATCCGCGGACAGCCGCTTCTCGGCGGCCTCGAAGGAGATCCGGGTCCGGGTGGAGTCCTCGAAGAAGAGATTGACGATCGTGCGGCCGCGCAGGGTCGGCAGCTTCTTGATCGGCCGGTCGGCGACCCGGGCCATCTCCTCGGCGGTGTCGAGGATCAGGACGGCGTCGTCGCGGGTGAGGTCGGCGGCCGAGATGAGATGACGCTGCATCTGTCAGGCTCCGTAAGGCAGTCGCTGGGAGGATGTGGGCAGACGGGTGCGTGAGGGCGCTCTGAGCCGACGCACGCCGACGACGTGCGCCCGAGGCGCTACTGTGCGGTCTGCTTGGCGCCGAGCAGCACGGTGTCGCGACCGTCCTCCTCGGCGAGCTGGACCTTGACCGTCTCCCGCAACGACGTGGGGAGGTTCTTGCCGACGTAGTCGGCGCGGATGGGCAGTTCCCGGTGACCGCGGTCGACGAGGACCGCGAGCTGCACCGCGCGCGGGCGCCCGATGTCGTTCAGGGCGTCCAGGGCGGCGCGGATGGTGCGGCCGGAGAAGAGCACGTCGTCGACGAGGACGACCAGCTTGCCGTCGATGCCGTCACCCGGGATCTCGGTGCGGGCCAGCGCACGCGGCGGGTGCATACGCAGGTCGTCGCGGTACATGGTGATGTCGAGCGAGCCGCACGGAACCTTGCGTTCGGTGATCTGCTCGAGCTTGTCGGCGATCCGCCGGGCGAGGAAGACGCCCCGGGTCGGGATGCCGAGGAGCACCACGTCGTCGGCGCCCTTCGCGCGTTCGACGATCTCGTGGGCGATGCGGGTGAGCACCCGCGCGATGTCGGGCCCTTCGAGAACGGGCCGGGCATCGGACTGCGTGCCGTGCGTGTCCATACGAAACGGACCTCCTTCTCCGCCTCACGGGACGGACGTTAAAGGACGTCGGGATTGCGCCATCCACCGTAGCAGGCCCTCACGGTCGCCCGGACAGCCCCCTGGGATCACCCGTTCGGCCTAACCGAGTGCCGATAGCACGGAAGAGTCGGTGCGGACCATTCGGCTTGACGCGGCAGAGTAACGCTGCGTAACCTCACAGTGAGTTACCAGCCGCGCGGCCTGGCACCCACGCCAGACGCGTCGACACAGTGCCGGGGAGCTATATGTCCAGCGAATACGCCAAACAGCTCGGGGCCAAGCTCCGGGCGATCCGCACCCAGCAGGGCCTTTCCCTCCACGGTGTCGAGGAGAAGTCCCAGGGACGCTGGAAGGCGGTCGTGGTCGGTTCGTACGAGCGCGGCGACCGCGCCGTGACCGTGCAGCGCCTCGCCGAACTGGCGGATTTCTACGGCGTTCCCGTGCAGGAGCTGCTCCCGGGCACCACCCCGGGAGGCGCCGCCGAGCCGCCCCCGAAGCTGGTCCTGGACCTGGAGCGGCTGGCCACGGTGCCGGCCGAGAAGGCGGGCCCGCTGCAGCGCTACGCGGCCACGATCCAGTCGCAGCGCGGTGACTACAACGGCAAGGTGCTCTCGATCCGCCAGGACGATCTGCGCACACTCGCCGTCATCTACGACCAGTCGCCGTCGGTCCTCACCGAGCAGCTGATCAGCTGGGGTGTGCTGGACGCCGACGCGCGTCGCGCGGTGGCGTCACACGAGGAGGGCTGAGCGCTCCGCAGGGGGGCGCAGAAACGTGCCGCCGGGGTGGCCGGAACCATGCGGTTCCGGCCACCCCGGCGGCGTTTCCAGGGCCTGACAGCGCCCGGACCGCACGGGAATGCCGGAGGGCCCGCAGCGGTGACGCTGCGGGCCCTCCGGCATTCCCTGTCTTTCTCAGACCTCGTCGCGGCGGAGCGAGGGCTTGAGGTCCTTCAGCCGGCCGAGCAGCCCGTTCACGAACGAGGGCGACTCGTCCGTGGAGAACTCCTTCGCCAGCTGCACCATCTCGTCCAGGACGACGGCGTCGGGCGTCTCGTCGACCCAGATCAGCTCGTAGGCGCCGAGCCGCAGGATGTTGCGGTCGACGACCGGCATCCGGTCGAGCGTCCAGCCGACCGAGTACTGGGCGATCAGCTCGTCGATGCGCTTCGCGTGCTTCGCGTAGCCCTCGACCAGCTCCATCGTGTACTCGCTCACCGGCGGCTGCCGGGTGTCCGCCCGGGAGAGCCGGACCCAGTCCGCGAGGACCGTCAGGGCCTCGGCGCCACGCTGGTCGCCCTCGAAGAGGATCTGGAAGGCGCGTTTGCGGGCCGTGTTGCGGGCAGCCACGGTTAGCTGTTCACCCGGCCGAGGTAGTCGCTGGTGCGGGTGTCGACCTTGATCTTCTCACCGGTGGTGATGAAGAGCGGGACCTGGATCTGGTGGCCGGTCTCGAGGGTGGCGGGCTTGGTGCCGCCGGTCGAGCGGTCGCCCTGGACGCCCGGCTCGGTCTCCTGGATGACGAGCTCGACGGCGGCCGGCAGCTCGACGAAGAGCACCTCGCCCTCGTGCTGGGCGACGGTGGCGGTGAAGCCCTCGATCAGGAAGTTGGCGGCGTCGCCGACGGCCTTCTTGTCGACGTGGAGCTGGTCGTAGGTCTCCATGTCCATGAAGACGAAGTAGTCGCCGTCCATGTAGGAGAACTGCATGTCGCGCTTGTCGACGGTGGCCGTTTCGACCTTGACGCCGGCGTTGAAGGTCTTGTCGACGACCTTGCCGGAGAGCACGTTCTTGAGCTTGGTGCGCACGAAGGCCGGGCCCTTGCCGGGCTTGACGTGCTGGAACTCGACGACGGACCAGAGCTGGCCGCCTTCGAGCTTGAGCACCATGCCGTTCTTGAGGTCGTTCGTGGAAGCCACGGTTGCGGAATCTCCTGGACTGACGTACGACCCCGGGGCACGCACCTGCCTACAGGGCGAGCAGCTCCTTGGTCGTGATGGTGAGTAGCTCGGGTCCGCCGTCCGCCTCGGGGCGGACGACGAGCGTGTCATCGATCCGGACGCCGCCCCGGCCCGGGAGGTGGACCCCCGGTTCGACGGTGACCGGCACGCAAGCGTCCAGTTTACCCATGGCCGCGGGACTCAACTGAGGGTCCTCGTCGATTTCGAGCCCGACCCCGTGTCCGGTCAGGGCCGTGAGGCCCTCGCTGTACCCCGCGGAGTCCAGGACGTGACGGGCGGCGCGGTCGACGTCCCGGCAGGCGGCGCCGGGTACCAGGCTCTCACGTCCGGCCCGCTGCGCCGCGAAGACCAGGTCGTACAGTTCGATCTGCCAGTCCGCGGGGGCGGTGCCGATGACGAACGTCCGGCCGATCTCACAGCGGTAGCCGCGGTAGGTGGCGCCGAGGCAGACGGAGAGGAAGTCTCCCTCCTCCACGCGACGGTCGGTGGGCCGGTGACCGGGCCGCCCGGCGTTCGGCCCCGTGGCGACGGAGGTCGGGAAGGCCGGTCCGTCGGCTCCGTGATCGACGAGTCGTCGTTCCAGTTCCAGGGCGAGGTGGCGCTCGGTGCGGCCGACGAGGATGGACTCCAGCAGTTCACCGAGGGCCTGGTCGGCGATCTCGGCGCCGATGCGGAGGCAGGAGATCTCCTCCTCGTCCTTGACGACCCGGAGCTGTTCGACGGCGCTGCCGAGGTTGGCCAGCCGCAGCCGCGGGGCGACCGAGCCGAGGGCGCGGTGCCGGGCCACGGTGAGGTGGTGCTCCTCCACGGCGAGGGAGTCGGCGCCCTGGCCCGCGGCGAGGTCGGCGGCCGCGACGGCCGGGTCGCCTCCGCCGACCGCGGGCAGGGTCTGTACGCGCAGCGCCTCGTCGGGGCGCTCCTGGCCGGGCCGGTCGGCCGTCGGACCGCCGCACAGCAGCAGATCCTCGGTCCTGCCCAGCAGCAGAACGGCGCCGCGCGGGGCGGCGCCCGCGAGATAGCGCACATTGGCGGGACGGGAGACCAGCGCCGCCGCGCTGCCGCCCGCGTTGCAGTATTCCCTCAAGCGCGTCCGGCGGGCCGCGTACACCTCTGACATGACCCGAGCCTACGAGCGGGGGCGGGATGTCGCCGGTCGAGAGGGCCGAGTGGGGGTGTCCGCGACGGCTGTGCGGGGTGCCTGCGGCGGCCTGTGCGGGTTCGGTGGGGGTGCGTGTGGCGCCAGCGGTTTCGTGGTGGGTCGGGGCCGCGCCGGGGGGTGTCCGTCCTCGGAACGGCGCGATGGGGTCGGATACCGACTGACGGTCCGTTGACGCGCCAACCAGCTGCGGGCGGACACCCCCCGACACGTCCCCTTCCGTGCGACGGCGGCTGCGGGTGCGCGGGGGCGGGCCGCCGATCCG
>NZ_JOCT01000024.1 GCF_000717875.1 Streptomyces sp. NRRL S-455 | reverse complement strand
GGCCCCATCGCACCCCGGGGCGGGGGTGCGATGGGGCCCGCCCCGGCCGGTTCGAGAGGGTGTCGCAAGGCAGGCGGGACATCGCGGACACCCACGGGGCGGGTCAGATCAGCACACGCGACCCGCGCCCGCTCGGGCGGCGACGATGCCCGGGACGGCCTTCGCCGGGTCGATGTCGGCTCGCAGGGCCGGCGTCCAGCCGGCACCCGACTGGAGCGTCTCGCCGGGGATCTCCGCGTTGTGCACGGCGATCAGGTCGACCGTCTTGCCGTTGACGACGTTGCCGCCCGCGGTGACCGGCGCCTCGTTCCACTTCTTGAGGATCTTCGCCGGGCTGATGCCCTGCGCCAGCGTGAACGCGTTGTGCTCGGCGACGAGCCGGGACTCCTTGCCGATGCCGTAGACGTAGCCCCACTTCTGGCCCTTGGTGACCACGAAGTGGTTGTTGTAGGAGTCGACCTGCCCGAACCGCACGCGCGGCGCCCGCTCGACGATGCCCTCGAAGCGGTTGTGGTGCAGCGTGACCTTGAGTTTGCCGGTGTCGTCGGCGGTGGCGCTGTCGCTGTTGCCGATCAGCATGGTCTTGTCGTGGTCCTTGAAGGAGTTCCAGGACACGGTCACGTGGTTGGAGCCGCGCACGACGTCGAGCAGCCCGTCGTGCTGCTGGTAGGTCTTGCCGAAGTAGGACGGCAGGGAGCTGTCCGGGTAGCGGCCGTCGGTGAGCGTGTTGTGGTCGACCCACACATGCGTGGAGCCGTAGACGACCACCCCGTCGTACTCGCTGTTCCAGGCACCGGTCTTGTTGTCGTCGGCCGGGTCCCACTGCGGGAAGCAGTCGACCGGGGCCTCGATGGTGAGGTTCCGGACGATGACGTTGTCGACGCCCTTGATCTGCAGGCTGCCGCCGAGGATCCCCGAGCCCTTCCCCACGCCGATGATGGTGGTGTTGGCGGGCACGTTCGCCTTGATGGCCTGGTCCTGCCGGGCGGCGGACGCGGCCCGCAGCTCCTCCTGCTCGCCGCTGACGGGCTTGTCGTGCCCCCAGACGGCCGGGTCGTAGGCGGCGAGGTACTTCTGGAAGTCGTACCCCTCGGCCTCGAACGCCTCGCAGCCCTGGGAGACGGCGTCGATCATCCCCTTCACCTTGATGATCTTCGGCGCGGACCCGCCGTCCTTCAGGGCGGCCTTGAACTGCTCCCAGGTGGTGACGGTGTAGACGTGCTCCGCATCGGCGGCTGCGCCGCCCGTGGTTCCCGTGCCGTACGCACCCCACCCGTCACCGGCCCCCAGAGTCTGGCGGGCCACGTCCCGTGGCTCGGCCTGCGCGGCCGTACCGCTCAGGGGCAGCACCAGCGCGGCACACCCGATCACGACGGCGACTCTCCTCTGAATGACATGATCATGACACTTGCGAACGTCCATGGTGCGGCTCTCTTCCTTCTTCGTCAGGGGGTGTTACGCGGCGGGCTCCGGCCAGGTGATCCACGACTCAGGGATCTCCGCCTCCAGCCGGCGCACATCGCCCGGCCCCAGCACCCGGGCACGGAGCAGCTCCCGCGCCACGAGCCGGGCCACGGCGATCGCGCCCGGTGGACTGAAGTGCGTGTTGTCCTGCTCGGACGCGGTCCAGTTGAAGTACCTCTTCGTCTCCTCGACCCCGAGCTCCTGCCACAGGGCGAGCGACAGCGCCTGGACGTCCAGCAGCGCGACCCGCTCCTCGGCGGCGAGCGCCCGCATGGCCGCCGGATACTCACCGTGCGTCGGCACGGCCTTGCCGCCCGCGTCGAACCTCCGCCGCTCCACGGCCGTGGCCAGCACGGGCCGCGCCCCACGGGCCCTGGCCCCCTCGACGTACATCCGCAGATGTGCCTGATACGTCGACCAGGGCTCGGTGTAGCGCGTGGGGTCCTCGGCCTTCTCGTCGTTGTGGGCGAACTGGATGAGCAGGACATCGCCGGGCTTGATCACCCCGAGAATCGCGTCCAGGCGTCCCTCATCGACGAAACTCTTGGAACTACGCCCGTTCACGGCGTGGTTCGAGACCGTCAGGCCCTTACGGAGAAGGAACGGGAGCGCCATGCCCCACCCGGTCTCGGGCGCGGCATTCGCGTACTTCTGGGCCGCGGTGGAATCACCGGCTATGTAGAGGGTGCGACTTCGGCGACCGGTCGCTTGTGCGGTTCCGGTGGCGGAGAAGGCGAGGGGCACGGCAGCGACAGCGGCCACAGCTACCTGTCTTCGGTTGAGGGGCATATGAGAATCTCCCTAGGGGCGCGGGGAACTGCACGACAAGCCGGGGACGGCCCGCACCTGCACACCACAGGCCGTCCCACGGCGAAACCCGGCAGGAATCACCCGTTCTGCTGGTTCCACTCCTCCTGCGCGGTGTTCAACTGCTCAGCCAACGTGTCCAGGAATTCCTTCGCACTCATCTTCCCGAGCAGCACCTTCTGGAAGTTCGGCTCATTGTCGGCCTTGGAAATCGTGTTCCAGTCCGGCAGGTAGTACGGCAACTGCACAATCGTCGTCGACCCGTCCGACAACGCGTCGGCGGCCAGCTTCGTGGGCTCGGCCTTCGAGATCCACGCGTCCTTCGCCGCGTCCGTGTTCGACGGCACCTGGCCCGCGTTCTCGTTGAACTTCGAGTTCTCCGCCTTGGACGTGGCGAACTCGATGAACTTCCAGGCGGCCTCCTTGTTCTTGCCGCTCTTGAACAGACCCAGACCGTCCACCGGGTTGGAGACCTGAACCCGCTCGCCGCCAGGACCCATCGGCTGCGGAATGCCCCGGAACTTGTCGACCCCGAGCGCCTTCACATGGTCCTGGTACGACCCGAGATTGTGGTTCAGCATCCCGATCGTGCCGGAGTCCCACTGCGCGACCATCTTCGTGAAGTCGTTGTTGAGGTCGGCGGCCGGCGTGACCTTCTTGTACAGGCCGACGTACTTCTCCAGCGCCGCCACGTTCTTGGGGTCGTTCACCGTGGTCTTGTCACCGCTGGAGTCCCAGAACGAGGTGATCCCGGACTGCCCGTACATGGCGTCCAGCGCCTGCGCGATGGATCCCGCGCCACCACGAATGGTGTACCCGAACTCGTTCCTGCCCTTGTTAGTGAGCTTGTCCGCGGCCTCGAAGAACCGGTCCCAGGTCGTCGGCTCCTGGAGCCCCGCCTTCTTGAACAGATCGGTGCGGTAGTACAGCACACCGTTGTTCGCGGAGGTCGGGATCGAGTACAGCTTGTCGTCGCCCCCGCCGGCCGCCTTCAGCGACTCCACCATGTCCTTGTTGAGCTTGCCGTCGAGCGAGGACTTGGCGAGCCGCTCGTCCAGCGGCTCCAGGGCGCCCTGCGCGGCGAACCCGGCGAGCATCGCCGCGCCCACACCGCCGACGTCCGGCAGACCGCCGCCCTGCAGGGCGGTGTCGACCTTCGACTGGTACTCGGTCGCGGCGATCCCGACGTACTCGACCTTGATGTCCGGGTTGGCCTTCTCGAAGTCGGCGATGATCTCCTTCCAGATCTCGGTGCGGACACCGCCGTTGTTGTCCCAGAAGACGATCTTGCCCTTGCCGCTTCCCTCGGCGCCCTTGTCGCCGCCCGCCCCGCTGCCGTCGTCACCGCAGGCGGTGGCGGTCAGGGCGAGCACGGCCCCCAGGGCGACGGCCGTGGCGGCGCGCCTGCTTCTGCGATTGCTGATCTTCATTGGTCGGCTCTCTTCTTCTGGATCCAGCGGAACTCGGAGGTGTGGGGGGTCAGTGGCGGGCGTGGGGCGCCCAGTCGTCGGTGCCCTTGAGGTAGGCGGTGACGGTGTGGGACCGCGCCGCCTCGTCGCTCAGCTGCGGACGATCAGCGGTGACCGTCGCGCCCGGGCCGTGGTTGCGGTACTCGGTGAAGCGGGCGTCCCGCCACGAGAACCCGCTCATGTCGGTCCACGGCGAGGCCTTGATCGCGGCCGGCAGCTCGGTGTCCCGGATCAGCACCTGCGCGATCGCGTCCGGCTCACCGCCCGGGTGCCAGGGCCGGCCCAGGTGGAAGCTCCCGGCAGGGGCGTCACTGACGATCTTCGACCGGGTGATCAGGAACCCGTACGGGTTGCCCTTCCAGGTCGAGGCCGCCGTGATGTAGCCGTTGTTCGTGTCCGAGCCCCGGCTCAGCGCCCGGATCACCGACCGCTCGACCACCGTCGTGGCCCGGCCGTAGACGAAGTCGACGTCGCCCTCGATGTAGGAGTCTCGGATGTAGACCCGGCTGACGGTGGTCAGCTTGGGGCTGTCCGTCATCAGCGTGTCCTGGTTGCCCAGGAACGCGGTGTCCTCGAAGACGATCCGGTCGCCGGTCGTCTTCATCGCCAGCGCCTGCTCGCCCTTCAGCTCGTGCGCGGCCTCGTCGAAGTCGTTGCTGAAGGTGAGGTTGCGTGCGGTGACGTCGTTCGCGGCGATGCGTACGGTGGCGCTTCCGGTCGAACCCCCGTACTCGGCGGGCGTGTCGAAGACGACGACGGTGTCGGAGCGGTCGCGTCCGGTCCCCCGCAGCAGGATGCCCGGCTTGCCCGCGGGGATGTACACCTTCTCGCGGTACGTGCCCGGCGCGACGGCGATCTCCACGGTGCCGTCGTTGCCGTCGGGCACGGCGTCGACGGCGGACTGCACGGTCGGGTAGTCGCCCGGGACCTTCAGCACGACCGGGCCGCCGATGCGCTTCTGCGGTCCGGAGAACCGCTTCACCAGTGCGGGCACGGCCGCGGCCGGGTCCAGCCGGTAGGCGTAGAACGCGCGCGGGTCGAACGCGGTGCCCCAGGCGTCGTGCCGTCCGGTGGTGTTCCTCAGGATCGAGCCGCGCTGCACCAGCTCGGCGGTGGCGTCGGCCTGGTAGGGGTGCTGGACGCCGTCGTAGTAGCTGTTCTCGATGACCATCCTGGTCCTGCCGCGCGACCAGTTCCCGTACGTCCACACGGGGTCGCCGTCGGAGAGCTGCGAGGACAGGTAGTTGTTGTAGAGGTGCGCGTAGGCGCAGTTGTCGGCGGAGGGGTTGCGCTGTTTGGTGCCCCGGAACCAGTTGTGGTCGACGGTGATCTGGGTCCTGACGTTGGGGGTCCAGCCGATGCCGAACGTCTTGTTGTTGTCCGTGAACTGGTTGTAGGAGACGGTGACGTACTCGCTGTCCTTGCGGATGTCGAGCTGGCCGTCGCAGATCCGCGAGAACCGTATGTGGTCGATCCACACGTGGTGCGCGGTGTCGAGGCGGATGCCGTCGTAGTCGGTGTCCTTGCAGTCCCAGTTGCCCTCGATGGCCGTGTCGCGGATGGTCAGGTTGCGGATGATCACGTTGTGGGTGCCGGGGTCGAGGGTGAAGCCGCCGTGCACGATCTCGGCGGTGTCGCTCACGCCGATGATGGTCTTGTCGGAGGCGACGGGTATCTCCGTGCCGAAGGGGTCCATGTCGAGGGAGCCCTTGACGCGGATGACGTAGGGCTCCTCGGCCGCGGCGTACTTCGCCAGCGCGGCCTGGTCGGTGACGGTGACGACCTTGCCGCCGGCCCCGCCGGCGGTGCCGCCGGCGAGGGAGGCGAAGCCGTGGGGCCGGTCGGTCCAGCGGTCCGTGGCGGGCCCGGCCTTCGCCGGCGGGGACGCCTGGGCGTCCCCGATGGCCCCGAGGCCCAGCGCGGTGACGAGGCCGAGCACGGTGGCCACGACTCTGCCGTGGCCCGGTCTCGACAAGCGCTTGCTACGGAAGTGCGTCATTGCGGCTCCCAACAGGCGTGCGGGGTGGCTCAATCGGAGGTGACTCTGAACAGCGTGAAGGTCGCCGCGCCCGCGTGTCCCCGACCGATGGGCGCGAGGGCGAAGAGGCCGAGCAGGGCGCCGACCCAGCGCCACGGGGTGGCGGCGAAGACGGGGCCCGACGGCCGGAAGCCGTCGCCCGTGTCGGCCGAGAAGCGGCAGCGTGCGCCCGCCCCGATCTCGATCCGCAACCGGGCCCGGCCCTCGGGCGCGAGCCGCGGGTGGGCGGCGTCGCGTTCGGCGTCCGCGACCGTCTCGGCGAACCGGTGCACGAGGTGCGCGGTCCCGTCCGCGCCCCGCTGGAGGCCGATCCAGCCGAACGCGTCCCCGAGGACCGCGAGCCCGGCCCGGGCTCCGGGTTCCTCGCTGTCGAGGCGCAGCTCCACCTCGGCGGTGCAGGGCTTGCCGGGCAGCCGCTGGGTGAGCACGTGCGGCAGTCTGCGCAGGTCGTGGGCGTCGGCCGAGCGGACGCAGGTCAGCCGCAGCCCGTCTCCGGAGTGCTGGGTGGCCCAGCCGTCGCCGGGGTTGGCCGTCCACTGCCACTGGCGGCCGTACCGCCCGCCGGGGAAGTCGTCGTCGGTGGCGGGTGCGGCGGGCGGCTGCGGCGGCAGATCGGGGAGGCGGTGTTCGGCGACCGGGGCCCCGTCGTTCCCGAGGACCGGCCAGCCGTCCGGGCCCCAGCGCATCGGCTGGAGGTGCACGACCCGGCCGTAGGGGCCGCGCTGCTGGAAGTGCAGGAACCAGTCCTCCCCGGACCGGGTGCGCACCCAGCCGCCCTGGTGGGGGCCGTTGACGTCGGTGTCCTTCTGCTCCAGGACGATCCGCTCCTCGTACGGCCCGAAGAAGCCGCGCGAGCGGAAGGCGCCCTGCCAGCCCGTCTCCACCCCACCGGCGGGGGCGAGGATCCAGAACCAGCCGTCGTGCCGGTAGAGCTTGGGGCCTTCGAGGGTGAACCAGCCGGGTATGCGGTCGGCGTCGACGATCACCTTGCCCTCGTCGAGGAGTTCGGTGCCGTCGGGGCGCATACGGTGGCCGGTGAGGCGGTTCTTGATCCCCGAGCGGGACTTGGCCCAGGCGTGCACCAGATAGGCCTCGCCGGTCTCGTCGTCCCACAGGGGGCAGGGGTCGATCAGGCCCTGGCCGGCCTTCACCAGGTGCGGGCGGGTCCAGGGGCCTCTGATCTGCGGGGCGTTGATCTGGAAGATGCCCTGGTCGGGGTCGCCCCAGAAGATCCAGAAGCGCTCGTCGTGATACCTGAGGGACGGGGCCCAGACACCGCAGTCGTGCCGGGGCGTCTCGAACTCCTCGGCCGGTTCGAGGCGTTGCAGGGCGTGGCCGACCAGAGTCCAGTTCACCAGGTCTCGGGAGTGCAGTAACGGCAGGCCGGGGGCGCGGCCGAAGCTGGAGGCGGTGAGGTAGAAGTCGTCACCGACCCGGACGACGTC
This sequence comes from Streptomyces sp. NRRL S-455, assembly GCF_000717875.1. Taxonomy (GTDB): domain Bacteria; phylum Actinomycetota; class Actinomycetes; order Streptomycetales; family Streptomycetaceae; genus Streptomyces. The sequence continues at coordinate 176,614 of NZ_JOCT01000024.1, read as the reverse complement.
CGGGTCGGACCAGTCGGCGTCGAGGACGGGATTGCGGTAGGTCGGGGTCGTCACAGGCTCACCGCCTTGCGGACGAGGGCCGCCGCGGCGTCCCGGCCGAGGCGGCCGTCGGCGACCACGGTGACGACCCGGCGGACGACGGTCTCGCCCGGCGGGAGCGGCAGCCGCTCGTCGTACGCCAGGGAGGAGCCGACGCCCGGGTACTCCTGGGTGCGTACGAACCACGGGTCCCGGCGGGTCTGTTCGGTGGCCCCGGCGAAGACCAGCGTCCAGGTGGAGCCGGCCAGGGCGAGCCAGTCGGCGCGGCTGCCGTGCGCCTCGGCCTCCCCCTCGGTGCCGGGGGTGAAGACGTCCGGGGCCGCCGCCTCCTTGCGGGCCCGCCAGAAGAAGCCGCCGTAGGCCGCGCCCGGGCGGCCGTTGGTCGCGGGGCTGCCGATCGACAGCGGATCCTTGGTGACGTTGGTGAGGGAGAAGGTGAGGTCCAGCGCCCAGGCCTGGTCGGTGAGTTCGGTGGCCGCGACCGTGCGGCGCTCGCGCAGCAGCTCACCGCGCGCCGCCACCCAGCGCAGCTCCTCCACGAAGCCGTCCGGGTCGCGCAGCTGGAACGTGACGTGCCGCTGGGAGCCGTGGTTGTCCAGCTCGGTCGGGCCCTGGTCGCGGACGTAGGTGCGCCCGCCCCAGAAGTTGAACCCCTCGACGTCGGGAACGGCGACACCGACGCCGAGGTGGTGTGCGTGGTCGGCGGGGCTCAGCTCGGTGACCGCCGTACCGGCCAGGGTGGTGACGGGGTGCAGGAAGGGCCGCGGGGAGAGCCGGGTGGGCAGCTCGGGCCGGGTGACGTACCGGCCGACCGGCCGGCCCGCGACGCGCAGCACCGTGGTGTCGTTGCTGGTCATCGGTTGCTCACCTCTTTGGACGGGTGCTCCGGGGCAGGGCGCTTCTGGTGGATCTCCGCGGGAGAAGGAGCGGCGTTCGGTGCGTGCGATCGGCGTGCGGCGTGGAGGGTCATGTGGCGGAGCCACCTGGCCCTTCGCGCCGTGCGGCATGGGGGTCCCCCCTGCTCGAGCGAAGCCGAGAGCTTGGGGGAGGGCATGCCGGGCGTCGCGACGCCGCGGAGGTCCGCCAGGAGTGCCCTTCCCAGGGGGCGCCGAGCTCGGAGTAGAGGGAGAGGGTGTCGGCGGCGGCCGCGACGAGCCCGTCGATGCCGGGGACGACCCGGCGGTTCTCGCCGGGGATCCGGTGCCAGGCGTTGTCCGGCAGCGGCGCCGGGTCGGGAGCGGTGCGGATGGCCTCCACGACCTTCATGAAGGCTCCCGTCTCGTCCGGCGGGACCAGCAGGTCGGCGCCGGTGGTGAGGTGCGCGACGAGGTTCTCCAGCAGGTCGGTGCGGCCGTGGTCGGACTCCTCCGGGCCGTGGCCCGCGCGCTGGAGCAGCACGCGGTCCTGCTTGTACCAGAAGGTGATCCGGCCGCTGCTGCCGTGCACCAGCACGTACGGATCGTCCGCCTGCTCGGCGCACAGGGTCGCGGCGACGGTGACCGGGTGGCCCTGCGCGGTGGCGACGCGGACGCAGGAGGTGTCGTCGGACTCGATGGCGTTGGCGCGCAGCAACTCGGTCTCGATGCCGGTGACGTCCTCGGCACGGGTGCTGCCGCCCAGCGCGAGGGCGGTGGCGACGGCGTGGGCGAGCGGGTTGGTCAGCGCCCCGTCGATCACGTCGACACCGTTCAGCCGCCGCTTGCCCGCCCAGGGCGCCCGCTTGAAGTAGTCCTCGTCCCGCACCCAGGCACCGGCCCCGCCGAGCCCGAGCAGCCGGCCGATCGCGCCCTGGTCGACCAGCTCGCGGATGGCGGGCAGGGCGTGCGAGCCCAGCGACTGGAAGCCGATCTGGCAGACGACCCCGGCCGCGGCGACCCCGTCGGCCATCCGGCGGAACTCGGCGTACGAGGGGGCGGGCGGCTTCTCCAGGAGGATGTGCACGCCCCGTTGGGCCGCCGTGAGGGCGAGGTCGGTGTGGGTCGGGATCGGGGTGCAGATCACGGCGATCCGGGCGCCGGTGGAGTCCAGCAGGGCCCCGAAGTCGGCGGACTGCTCGGGCGTGCCGAGGTCGCCGAGCTCCTCCTCGGTCAGCGGCGTCAGCTCGCAGACGCCGACCAGCCGTACGATGCCCTGGTTCTGCAGGCGGCGGATGTTCTCGACGTGCCAGCGGCCGTGTCCGCGGGCGCCGGCGAGGACGACGGGCAGGGGGGTGCTCAGGGGTTCGCTCATGGAGTCGATCATGCGACCGGTCACGGGGTCCTCCCCGCTCCCGCGCCGCGGGCCACCGTCCGGCCGGCCGCCGCGGCGCTGTCGGTCCGTCCGCAGACCAGCCCCGACCGGCCTGCGGAAACGGCGCGTTGCTCGGCGCTCATCCCTTCACCGCCCCCGCGCTGAACCCGGTGATCAGCCACTTCTGGATGAAGGCGAAGACGATCACGACCGGCACGGCCGCGATGATGCCGCCGGCTGCGAGCGCGCCCAGGTCGACGCTGTCCGCGCTCATCAGGGAGTTGAGGCCGACGGGGATCGTCTGCTTGTCCTGGTTGTTCAGGAACATCAGGGCGAACAGGAAGTGGTTCCAGGAGTGGACGAAGGCGAACGAGCCGACGGCGATCAGGCCGGGCCGCAGCAGCGGCAGCACCACGATCCGGAAGGCCGTCATGCGGTTGCAGCCGTCCACCCAGGCCGCCTCCTCCAGGGAGTACGGCACGTTCTTGATGAAGTTGCTGATCAGGATCATCGACAGCGGCAGCTGGAAGACCGTCTCGGCGAGGATGACGCTGCCCAGCGAGTTGATCATCTGCAGTTCGGCGAAGATCTCGAACAGCGGCACCAGGAGCAGCGCGCCCGGCACGAACTGGGAGCACAGCAGGGCCAGCATGAACGCCCGCTTGATCTTGAAGTCGAACCGGGCGAGGGCGTAGCCGCCGGCCAGCGCGACGAGGGTCGTCATGAGCAGGGTGGCGACGCCGACGAGGACGCTGTTGGCGAAGTAGGTGCCGAAGCTGCGTTCCGTCCACACCTTCTCGAAGTGCTCGAAGGTGACCGGCCAGGGCACGAGCGAGGTCGAGCCGGGCGGGCGCAGCGAGAAGAGCAGGATCCAGTAGAAGGGGATGAGGGTGAAGAGGAGGTAGATGCCCAGGGGCAGGTAGATCTGCCAGCGGGGGGCCTCGTCCCAGGCACGGTTCTTCTTCACGGGCCGGGTCGGCTCAGGGGTGGCGCGCACGGGGGCGGGCGCCGCCTTGGTGGCTTCCTTGACGCTCACTTGCTCTCGCCTCCGAACTTGCTCAGCCGCAGGTAGACCATCGAGCAGAAGAGCAGGATCACGAACGCCACCGTGGTCAGGGCCGACGCGTAGCCGAAGTTGTGGGCGTCGACGGATGTGTTGGCGATGTACAGCGGCAGCGTGGTCGTCTCGCCCGCGGGTCCGCCGCCGGTCAGGGTGTAGAGCAGGTCGACGTTGTTGAACTCCCACACCGCGCGCAGCAGCGTGGACAGGATGATGGCGTCCTTCAGGTGCGGCAGCGTGATGTGCCAGAACTGCTTCAGCCGGCTGGCCCCGTCGACCTCGGCGGCCTCGTAGAGGTCCTTCGAGACGGACTGGAGGTCGGCGAGGATGAGGATCGCGAAGAACGGCACGCCGCGCCACAGGTCTGCCACCACCGCCGCCGGGAACACCGTGGAGGTGTCCGACAGCCAGCTGGTGCCGTAGGAGCCGATGCCCATGTCCGCGAGGTAACGGGTGATGCCCGTCTGGGAGTTGTAGAGCAGCACCCAGATCGCGGAGGTCAGCACACCGGAGACGGCCCACGGGGAGAAGACCAGGGCGCGCCCCAGGCCCCGGCCCACGAAGGTCTGGTTGACGATGAGGGCCAGCGCGAGACCGAACAGCAGCTGGAGCCCGACCTCCACGAAGACCCACTTGGCGCTGAAGACCAGCGTGTCCCAGAAGACCGGGTCCTCGGTGAAGGCGTGGACGAAGTTGTCGAAGCCCGCGAATCCGTTCCGCCACGGCTTGGTGGGGTTGTAGTTCTGCAGGCTGTAGTAGAAGACGCTGATGACCGGGTAGGCGATGAAGCCCAGCATGAGCAGGGCGGCCGGTGCGATCAGCAGGTAGGGAAGCTTGCGCGGTGTGGCGGAGGCACGGCGCCGCCGGGGTGGCGCGGGCGGTTTCGCCACGGCTGCGGCTTGGGCCATGACTGTTCTCCGTTCTCAGTACGTCGTGGTGCGTCGTGCTTCGGTCGTGCGTCGGTGCGTGCTCGGGAAGCGCTTTCTCCCTGGGCAGGGTCGTGCCGGGTCGTGCCGAGGAGCGCGGTGGTCCGTCGTGCGGTGGTGCTCGGCTCGTGCGGTGGCTCAGCCCGCGTACGGGTCGGCGACCCGGCCCGGACGGGCGAGGAACTCGAAGTCGCAGCCCGTGTCGGCCTGCGTGATCTGCTCGTTGTAGAGCGCGCCGTAAGCGCGCTCGTAACGGGTGGGCGGCGGCGTCCAGGTGGCCCTTCGGCGCTCCAGCTCCTCGTCGTCCACGTGGAGCTGGAGCGTGCGGCCCTCGACGTCGAGGGTGATGGAGTCGCCGGTGCGGACGAGGGCGAGCGGTCCGCCGACGTACGACTCGGGAGCGACGTGCAGCACGCACGCGCCGTAACTGGTGCCGCTCATCCGGGCGTCGGAGATCCGGACCATGTCCCGCACGCCCTGCTTGAGCAGATAGTCGGGCAACGGCAGCATCCCGTACTCGGGCATTCCCGGGCCGCCCTTGGGGCCGGCGTTCCGCAGCACCAGCACGTGGTCGGGTGTGATGCCGAGTGCCGGGTCGCTGATGGTGCGCTGCATGGTCTTGTAGTCGTCGAAGACGACGGCCGGGCCGGTGTGCTTGAGCAGGTGCGGCTCGGCGGAGATGTGCTTGATGACCGCGCCGTCGGGGCAGAGGTTGCCACGCAGCACGGCGACCCCGCCCTCGGCGGCGACCGGGTTCTCCCGGGTGCGGATGACGTCGTCGTCGTGGACGACGGCGCCCTCGATCTGCTCCCCCAGGGTCCCGTTGACGGTGGGCCGGTCCAGGTGCAGCAGGTCGGTGATCCGCGAGAGGAAGGCGGGCAGGCCGCCGGCGAAGTAGAAGTCCTCCATGAGGTACGTCCGTCCGCCGGGCCGGACGTTGGCGAGCACCGGGACGGTGCGGGCGATGCGGTCGAAGTCGTCGAGGGTGAGCTCGACCTGGCAGCGCCCCGCCATCGCGATCAGGTGGATGACGGCGTTGGTGGAGCCGCCGAGCCCGAGGACCGTGGTGACGGCGTCCTCGAAGGCCTCGCGGGTGAGGATCCTGGACGGCTTGAGCGCGGTCCAGGCGAGCTCCACGGCACGGCGCCCGGAGGCGGCGGCCATCCGCTCGTGCCCGGAGTCGACGGCCGGGATCGAGGAGGCGCCCGGCAGCGTCATGCCCAGGGACTCCGCCGCCGCGGTCATCGTCGACGCGGTCCCCATGGTCATGCAGTGACCGGGCGAACGCGCCAGCCCGCCCTGCAGCTCTCTCAGTTCACAGTCGGTCAGGTTGCCCGCGCGGTGCTCGTCCCAGTACTTCCACATGTCGGTGCCGGATCCGAGGGTCTCCCCGCGCCAGTGGCCCGGCAGCATCGGCCCCGCGGGCACGAAGATCGACGGTATGTCGGCCGAGGCCGCGCCCATGAGCAGCGCGGGCGTCGACTTGTCGCAGCCGCCGAGCAGCACCGCAGCGTCGATCGGGTACGACCGCAGCAGCTCCTCCGTCTCCATCGCGAGCAGGTTGCGGTAGAGCATCGGGGTCGGCTTCTGGTACGTCTCGGAGAGTGTGGCGACCGGGAACTCCAGCGGGAAGCCGCCGGCCTGCCACACCCCCCGCTTGACCGCCTCGGCACGCTCGCGCAGGTGGACATGGCAGGGGTTGATGTCGGACCAGGTGTTCAGGACGGCGATCACCGGACGGCCTCGGTACTCCTCCGCCTCGTAACCGAGCTGGCGCATCCGGGCGTTGTGCGACCAGGTGCGCAGCTGGCCCTCGGCGCCGAACCACTGATGGCTTCTGAGGTCCTCGGGACGCAGCCTGCCGGTCATATCGACCACCCCGCGGCGATCGCGGCGACCTCGGCGCGCTGGTCCTCCCGGAGGGTCCGGCTCGGCGGGCGGACCTCGCGGCGGCACAGCCCGAGGGAGGCGAGGGCCTCCTTGACGACGGTGACGTTGTTGGCGGAGCCGCTGTCGGCGCGCAGCTCCTCGAAGCGGCGGATCTGCTCCCAGACCTTCATCGCGGCCGGGTAGTCGCCGGAGCGCAGCGCCTCGATCATGTTCAGGGAGACGGCCGGGGCGACGTTGACGAGCCCCGAGGTGAAGCCGGTGGCGCCCGCGGAGAAGTAGGAGGGCGCGTACGGCTCGGCGAGCCCCGCCACCCACACGAACCGCTCCAGCCCCGCGTCGCGGGCGAACGCGGCGAACCTGGCCGCGTCCGGGACGGCGTACTTCACGCCGATGACGTTGGGGCAGTGGTCGGCGAGTTCGGCGAGGCGGGCGCCGGTGAGCTGCGCGTTGCGGATGTACGGGACGACGCCCAGCTCGGGCACGGCCTCGGCGATGGCCCGGTGGTAGTCGACCCAGCCGGCCTGCGAGACGTAGGGGTGGACGGGCTGGTGGACCATCACCATCTGGGCGCCGAGTTCCCGGGCGTGCCGGGCGGAGGCGACCGCGGTCGGCACGTCGTGCCCGACCCCGACCAGGATCGCGGCCCGGTCCCCGGCCTCGTCGACGGTCAGTTCCGTGACCAGCCGGCGCTCTTCGGGGGTGAGGGCGTAGAACTCGCCGGTGTTGCCGTTCGGGGTGAGGGTCGTGATGCCGCCGTCGAGCAGGCGGCGCAGCAGGGCCCGGTAGGTGTCCCGCTCGACGGAGCCGTCCTCGGCGAACGGGGTCACCGGGATCGCCACCACGTCGGCCAGGGCCGCCCGCTGGGTCTCGAACGCCACGCTGCTCATTCCTGACCTTCCTGTTCCAGTCCCGCCTGGGGGAATGCGCGCTGTACGAAGGAAGCGATGTGGGAGTGGAGGGCGAGTGCCGCGCCGTCCGCGTCCCTGTCGAGGGCGAGCCGGAGGATCTCGCGGTGCTCGTCGGCCTCCCGCTCCCATGAGGGCGAGGCGGCCCAGGCGACGGCGGAGACCAGGGCGGCCTGGTCGCGGACCTCGTCGAGCATCCGGCCGAGCAGCGGGTTGCCGCACGGAAGGTACAGGGCGCGGTGGAACTCGCGGTTGGCGAGGGAGCGTTCGGCGGTGTCGGTGGCGGCGTCGGCGCGGGTCAGCGCGTCCCGCGCGGCATCCAGGGAGGCACCCCGGCGCACGGCCCGCTTGAGCGCCTCGGGTTCCAGCAGCAGCCGCACGTCGTAGACCTCGCGCGCCATGTCCGCGTCCACCATGCGCACCGTGACGCCCTTGTACTGGCTCATCACGACGAGCCCGGTCCCGGCAAGGGTCTTGAGCGCCTCGCGCACCGGGGTCTTCGACACCCCGAACTGCGCGGCGAGCTCGGTCTCGACCAGCGCCTGCCCCGGCGTCAACTGCCCGGTGAGGATGCGGTGTTTGATCCCCTCCAGCACGTATTGCGTGCGGGAGGGGATCGGCGTGGGCACAGAGGTCATGCGCGCCTCTCGGATCTCGCGGTCCAGATGGATCGCGTATCGGATCTCACGTATCGCGTCTCATATATGACGTACGAAGTACGACGCGATGACGGTAGGAGGGCGCGTTCGCTTCGTCAATGCTTCCGGCAAAGAAACTGCAATCGCTTTCTACGGCCGGCGCGTCCACTCCGGATCGCGGCCGCTCAGGCCCACCGCCCGGGCCAGCAGCGATGCGTCCGGCTCGACGGGTACGACGGGACCCAAGATGGCGCCCCGGCCGGGGTCGTCGACGGCCGCCGCGAGGAAGTCGTGGCAGGCCCGGAGCGCGGCCGGGTCCGGTTCGTAGTGCTGGCCGGTCGCGCGGGCCAGGTCCCAGCCGTGGATGACCAGCTCGTCGGTGGCGACGAGACCCGCGATCTCGCCGGGCAGGTCCACGCCCCCGGCGCGGGTCATGCCGGTCCAGGCGGCCGGGTCGCGCCAGGCCCCGGCCAGTTCGGCGAGGACCTCGGGCAGTTCCTCGCGCCAGCCCGGGGTGAGGTCCGGGAGCGCGGAGTCCGGGCTGGTGTCGGTCGTGACGCCCAGGTCCTTGCGGCCGGCGTCGCGGAAGGCGGCGGCCAGCCCGGCCAGGTGGCCGAGCAGGTTGCGCACCGCGTACTCGGGGCAGGGCGTCGGGTCGGCCAGTTGCTCGTCGGTGACAGCGGCTGCGAGCCGTGTCAGGACCTCCGTCTGCGGCCCGAGGTCGAGCGTCGTACCGGTCGTCGCGGTGGTGTCGGTCATGGCCTGCTCCTTCGGAGTGCGGTCTCAGGGGGTAGACCGACACCGGCCGCCGAACTCATCGCCCGTCCGGCCGCTCCGCAGGCACCTGCCCGATCCCCGCCCCCGGTCCTCAGCCCCATGATGACCAGGCATGACGGCCAAGACGACGTGGCCTCTCGTGCCCGTGCCGCGCGATCACAGAGTTCCGCCGGTTCGGCCCCGGCAAGGGCCGAAACCACCTCCGACCGGCGAGGCGCCCCTTCGCTCAGCACCGCTTGAGGGCCGGGGCCGTCTCCGACCGGGGGCGGCCCTCTCGCTCAGCACGTCAGCCACTGGTGACGGAGCCCCGCGCTCAGCGCCCCGCGAGGGCCGCGCGGACCGTCTCCAGGTCGCCGTCGGACGCCAGCCCGGCGTGGTAAAGCCGCAGTTCGGTGGCGCCGAGGCGCCGGGCCTCGGCCGCGTCGGCGGCGAGGGTGCCCGGGCTGCCGCCCATGCCGGAGACGACGGTGAAGTTGGCGGCGATGACGGCGCCCTCCTTGCCCTGGCGCGCGAACGGCGTCAGCGTGCCGGTGCCGCTCGCGCAGGGCACGACCACACCGTCCGCGACGGACAGGATGTGCGCCGGGTCGACCCCGGGGTTGGCTCCGACGTGGTAGGAGACCGGGTCCGCGTGCAGCAGCACCTGGAAGCCGTCGGGCGCGGCCTCGCGCACGGCCCGGACCGCCGCCTCCTGGAGCGTGCGGGCGGTTTCGTCGCGGTACGCGCGCGTGGTGTTCGCGAGCGTCTCTCCGAGGAGCTTCTCGATGTCCGCCCAGCCCCCGTCGGAGGGCGCGCCCTGCCAGACCGGCTCCAGCGCGGTCCGGACGGCGGCCGCCAGCTCGTCGGCGTCCAGGCCGTGCCGGCCGTAGCCCTCCCGGCAGGCCGGGCAGAAGCACAGCGCCATCAGGTACTGCCCGGCGTCGCCGAGGCCGACGCCGCCGGTCTTGTCGTGGGCGTGCAGATGCTGCAGCCCGTACCAGCCGAGGGACTCCAGCTCGGTGCCGGCCGCCCCGGGCCGTACGGCCGCCTCCGCCGCCAGGTCGGTCAGGTACGCGCGGGTGGCGGGCTGGGCGATGCACGGCGCCCAGGGGTATCGGTCGCCGTAGGCGTTGACCACCGAGGTGCCCGGGTGCTCGGCGCCCAGACGCGAGTTGTGGGCGAGGACGACCCAGGTGTGCACCTCGAGACCGGCGTCCGTGAGGGCGGCGGCGGCCTCCCCGAAGGCGTCGCCGGGGGCCCAGTCCCCGGCCGCGTAGGGGCGCAGTTCCCGGCCGTCCCAGCGGTCGTCCGCCGGGTAGAGCACGGCGGCGTGCTCGGCCGTGACGATGCGGTGGCGCGGGTGGCGGGGCGTGAGCGCGCGGGTGGAGTGGTAGGCGGCGGCGAGCGTCACCTGCTCCACGCCGAGCGCGGCGATCCGCGCGGGCGCCTCCGGGTCCCCGTTGACGTCCCAGGGGTAGACGAATGCCGACGCCTTCACTTGGCCTCCTCCAGCAGCGCGTAGCCGTGTTCGATCAGTTCGGCGAGCTGCTTGACATGATCCCCGGCCGGTTCGTGCAGCGGGGGCCGCACCTCCCCCACGTCGAGTCCGCGCAGCCGTACCCCGGCCTTGACGAGGGCGACGGCGTAGCCGCGGCCCTGGGTACGCAGTTCGACGAAGGGGCGGAAGAAGCCGTCCAACAGCTTCTCGACGGTCCTGTCGTCGCCGGTCCTGAGGGCCTGGTGGAAGGCGAGGGCGAGCTCGGGCGCGAAGCAGAACACCGCGGAGGAGTAGAGCGTGACGCCGAGGGCGCGGTAGGCGAGCTGGGTCTGCTCAGCGGTCGGCAGGCCGTTGAAGTACAGGAAGTCGCCCGGGGCCTCGGTGCGTACGGCGCTGATGATCCGCTGCATGAGGTCGAGGTCGCCGAGCCCGTCCTTGAGGCCGATGATGCCGTCCGTGCGGGCCAGTCCGACGACGGTCTCCGGGGTGAAGACGGCGTTGTCGCGCTGGTAGACCACGACGGGCAGGGAGGCCGCCGCGGCCACCTCCCGGTAGTGCCGCAGCAGCCCCTCCTGCCCGGCGACGACGAGGTAGGGCGGCATGGCGAGCAGCCCGTCCGCCCCGGCCGCCTCGGCGAGGCGGGCGTAGCGCACGGCAAGCGCGGTGCCGTAACCGGCGCCCGCGACGACCGGCACCCGTCCCTCGGCCGCCTCGACGGCCACCCGGACGCACGCCTCGAACTCCTCGGGCGTGAGTGCGTGGAACTCTCCGGTGCCGCAGCAGGCGAACACGGCGGCGGCTCCGGCCTCCACCCCGCGGCGCACGTGCGCGCGGTAGGTGTCGAGGTCCACGGAGCCGTCGGGTCCGTACGCGGTGACCGGGAAGAACAGCGGTCCGCTGGGGATGTTGAGGCGGGCGGCGAGAGGGGCTGACGTCACGAGCTCTCCCGGTTCCATATTCATGATTGGCGTCTACATTTCTGAACACCTCCACGCTACGGGGCCGCCACGGCAACGGTCAAGCGCACAAACCCGCGACGCACCAGCGGATTCACCGCTTCCGCGACATACTTGACGGGCTCCGCCCCGGCTCCTTAGCGTGTCCACGCATATGAATGCCGTGCGCTCATGTGTACGGTGGCCGATTCAAGGAGACCCGAGGATGCCCGCTCCCCGCACCGTTCTGCTCACCGGCGCCGCCGGCGGCCTCGGCACCCTGATGCGGGACCTGCTCCCGGACTACGGCTACGAGCTGCGCCTGCTCGACATGCGCCCGATCGAGGGCGCACCCGACGCGATCACAGCCGACCTCGCCGACCGGGACGCCCTGCGCGAGGCCGTCCGGGGCGTCGACGCGATCATCCACCTCGCGGGCATCTCCCTGGAAGCCCCCTTCGAGAAGATCCTCAAGGCCAACATCGAGGGCACCTACCACCTCTACGAGGCCGCCCGTGAGGAGGGCGTCGGCCGGATCGTCTTCGCCTCCTCCAACCACGCCGTCGGCTACACACCGCGCCCCCAGGGCGAAGACCCTCTGATCCCGGTCGACACCGCCCGCCGCCCCGACACCTTCTACGGCCTGTCCAAGTGCTTCGGCGAGGACCTCGCCCAGCTCTACTGGGACAAGCACGGCCTGGAGACGGTGTCGGTGCGGATCGGCTCCTGCTTCCCCGAGCCGACCAGCGTGCGCATGCTCTCGGTGTGGATGAGCCCGGCCGACGGCGCCCGCCTCTTCCACGCGGCCCTGACCGCCGAGCACGTCGGCCACACCGTCGTCCATGGCTCCTCCGCCAACACCCGCCTGTGGTGGGACCTGAGCACCGCCCGGGCCCTCGGCTACGAGCCGCAGGACGACTCCGAGCCGTGGGCCGAGAAGCTCATCGCCGAGCAGGGCGAGCTGGATCCGGGCAACGAGGCGCACGCCTACCTGGGCGGCCACTTCGTGACGGACCCGCCGATCTGGCCGTACTGACCGAAAACACCTCACCCACAGGAGCGGGCGGGCAGAGAACGGACCCGCCCGCTCGGGCATTCGGGCACGCCCCGGAAGCGGCAGGGCAGCATCCTCAGAAGCGCGGGGAACGGCGTGACCAGCCACGACGCACCCGTGGGCGGCCACCGCATCCCCGTGACACTCCGCGCGTCCGCACGACCGAACGGGCACACACGGGCAGGATCGCTTCCGTAACAGACCTGGCCACCTCAGAACGCCCGCTGTAGAACTTCCCCCATGGCCCGACCGAGGGCCCGAACGGGCAGCACAGCAGGGAGGCGGGTGACGGCCATGAACAGAACCGCGGAAGAACGTCAGCGCGAGATCGTGCTGGCCGCACGGCGTGACGGCGCTGTGGACGTCACCGCCCTCGCCGCCGAGCTGGGCGTGGCCAAGGAGACCGTGCGGCGGGATCTGCGCGTCCTCGAGGACCACGGGCTGCTCCGCCGCACCCACGGCGGCGCCTACCCCGTGGAGAGCGCCGGCTTCGAGACGACGCTCGCCTTCCGGGCCACCAGCCACGTCCCCGAGAAGCGCCGCATCGCCACCGCCGCCGCCGAACTGCTCGGCGACGCCGAGACCGTCTTCGTCGACGAGGGCTTCACCCCGCAGCTCATCGCCGAGGCACTCCCCCGGGACCGGCCGCTGACCGTGGTCACCGCCTCCCTGCCGGTCGCGGGCACGCTGGCCGAGTCCGACAGCGTCTCGGTCCTGCTCCTCGGAGGCCGGGTCCGCTCCGGCACCCTCGCCACCGTCGACCACTGGACCACCAAGATGCTGGCCGGCTTCGTCATCGACCTGGCGTTCATCGGCGCCAACGGCATCTCCCGCGAACACGGCCTCACCACCCCCGACCCGGCCGTCAGCGAGGTCAAGACACAGGCCGTCCGGGCCGCCCGCCGCACCGTCTTCGCGGGCGTGCACACCAAGTTCGGAGCGGTCAGCTTCTGCCGGTTCGCCGAGATCGGCGCGCTGGAGGCGATCGTGACGAGCACCCTGCTGCCCACGGCCGAGGCCCACCGCTACTCGCTGCTCGGCCCGCAGGTCATCCGCGTCTGACCCGCCGGGCCCCACATCCCCTCAGGGCGCAGCCACGCCCTGCCATGCCACCTATTTCCCCCTATCTCATCTCCTTCTAACTGATCTCCCCATACATCATCTCCCCATACCTCCAGGAGCGATCCATGCGAACCCAGAGCCGACGACGGCCACCGCGAGCCACGCTCGCCCTGGCCGCCGCAGGGACGCTGCTCGCCCCGCTGCTCTCCGGCTGCTGGGTCGGCGCGGGCGGGGCCGGATCCGGCGGCGACGCCATCAACGTCCTGATGGTCAACAACCCCCAGATGGTCGAGCTGCAGAAGCTGACCCGCGCCCACTTCACCAAGGAGACGGGCATCAAGGTCAACTTCACCGTCCTGCCCGAGAACGACGTCCGCGACAAGATCAGCCAGGACTTCGCCAACCAGGCCGGCCAGTACGACGTCGCCACCCTGTCCAACTACGAGATACCGATCTACGCCCGCAACGGCTGGCTGCACGACATGAACAGCTACGTGGCGAAGGACCCGGCCTACGACGAACAGGACGTCCTCAAGCCCATGCGCCAGTCCCTCACCGGGGACGACGGCAAGCTCTACGGCCAGCCCTTCTACGGCGAGTCCTCGTTCCTGATGTACCGCAAGGACGTGTTCGAGAAGAAGGGCCTGACGATGCCCGCGCGGCCCACCTGGCAGCAGGTGGCGGACCTCGCCGCGAAGGCCGACGGCGCCGAACCGGGCATGAAGGGCATCTGCCTGCGCGGCCTGCCCGGCTGGGGCGAGGTGATGGCCCCCCTGACCACGGTCGTGAACACCTTCGGCGGGACCTGGTTCGACAAGAACTGGAAGGCACGGCTCGACTCCCCCGCCTTCGAGAAGGCGACGAAGTTCTACGTCGACCTGGTGCGCGAGCACGGCGAATCCGGCGCCGCCCAGTCCGGCTTCGCCGAGTGCCTGAACAACATGACCCAGGGCAAGGTCGCCATGTGGTACGACGCCACCTCCGCGGCCGGATCCCTGGAGGCGGGGAACTCCCCGGTCAAGGGCAAGGTCGGCTACGCCCCCGCCCCCGTCGAGAAGACCGAGTCCTCCGGCTGGCTCTACACCTGGGCCTGGGGCATCCAGAAGGCCTCCCGCAACCCCGACGACGCCTGGAAATTCGTCTCCTGGGCCTCCGGCAAGGAATACGAAGAGCTGGTCGGTGACCGGATCGGCTGGTCCAACGTCCCCGCCGGCAAGCGGGCCTCAACCTACGCCAACCCCGCCTACCGCGAGGAGGCCGCCGCCTTCCAGGAGATGACCAAGGAGGCCATCGAGGGGGCCAGGCCCAACGACCCCGGCGTACAGCCGCGGCCCGCACCCGGCATCCAGTTCGTCGGCATCCCCGAGTTCACCGACCTCGGTACCAAGGTCTCCCAGGAGATCAGCGCGGCCATCGCCGGACGCCAGTCCGTCGAGTCGGCCCTGAAGAAGTCACAGGCGCTCGCCGAGAAGATCTCCGAGGAGTACGAGGGACGATGACAGCGACGACAACGGCCCCCGTGGCCACGACACCCGTGCCTGCGACACGACCGCCCTCCGCCCGGCTGCGCGCCTGGGCGACCCGGGCCCCGCTGCTGCCCGCCCTGGTCTTCATGGTCGTCGTCACCCAGCTGCCCTTCGTGGCCACGCTGGTGATCTCCTTCTTCGACTGGAACGCCCTCTACCCCGACGCCCGGCACTTCACGGGCCTCGACAACTACCAGGAGGTCCTCACCGACGCGGACCTGCGCCACTCGGTGTGGACGACGGTGCTGCTGACGGTGGCGGTGGTGCTGGCCAGTCTGGTGCTGGGACTGGCGCTCGCCCTGCTGCTGGACCGGAGGTTCCGGGGCCGGGGCGTGGTCCGCACGCTGCTCATCGCCCCGTTCCTGGTGGTGCCGGTCGCCGCGGCCCTGCTCTGGAAGCATGTGCTCTACAACCCTGAATACGGCCTGTTCAACGGGTTGTTGCACTATGTGGGCGGCCCACAGCCGGACTGGATCTCCAACACCCCGCTGCTCGCGGTCGAGGCCTCGCTCGTCTGGCAGTGGACGCCGTTCATGATGCTGATCCTGCTGGCCGGCCTGCAGAGCCGCGACCACGAGCAGATCGAGGCGGCCCGCGTCGACGGCGCGAGCGACTGGCAGATCTTCGTCCACCTGACACTGCCGCACCTGCGCCGGTACCTCGAACTGGGCGCCCTGCTGGGCTCGATCTACATCGTCCAGAACTTCGACGCGGTCTTCACGATCACGTCCGGCGGCCTGGGCACCGCCAACCTCCCCTACACCGTCTACCAGAGCTTCTACCAGGCCCACGAGAACGGCCTCGCCTCGGCCGCGGGCGTCCTGGTCGTCATCGGTTCGATCATCATCGCGACCTTCGCCCTGCGCGTGGTGTCGTCCCTGTTCCGTGAGGAGGTGTCCCGCGCATGAGCACGACCGCACTGCGTGCCCGCCGTGTCAGAGGCAAGGGTGCGGGCCTGGGCCTGCTGGCCTGGCTGCTCGGCATCGCGTTCTTCCTGCCCATCGCGTGGATGGCCCTGACGTCCTTCCACTCGGAGGCGGACGCGGCGACCAACCCGCCGTCCTTCGCGGCGGCCCTGACCCTGGACGGCTACCGCGAGTTCTTCGGCGCGGGCGGCGGCGCGAGCCCCTGGCCGGCCCTGATCAACTCGACGGTGGCGTCCGTGGCGTCGACGCTCCTCGTCCTCGTCCTGGCCCTGCCGGCGGCGTACGCCCTGTCGATCAACCGCGTCCGCAAGTGGACCGACGTCCTGTTCTTCTTCCTCTCCACGAAGATGCTGCCGGTCGTGGCGGGCCTGCTCCCGATCTACCTGTTCGCCAAGAACGCCGGAATGCTCGACAACATCTGGCTGCTGGTCATCCTCTACACCTCCATGAACCTGCCGATCGCGGTGTGGATGATGCAGTCGTTCCTCGCCGAGATCCCGGTCGCGGTGATCGAGGCCGCACGGGTGGACGGGGCCAGACTGCCGACGGTCCTCACCCGCATCGTCGCCCCGATCTCCCTGCCCGGCATCGCCGCCACCGCCCTGATCTGCTTCATCTTCAGCTGGAACGAACTGCTCTTCGCACGGGTGCTGACCGGCGTCGTCGCCGAGACCGCCCCCGTCTTCCTGACCGGCTTCATCACCAGCCAGGGTCTGTTCCTGGCGAAGGTGTGCGCCGCGTCGCTCGTCATCTCCCTGCCGGTGCTCGCCGCGGGGTTCGCCGCCCAGGACAAGCTGGTCCAGGGCCTGTCGTTGGGAGCCGTCAAATGAAGGCCGCCGTCATCGAGTCCGTGGGCAAGGCCGTCGTCGCCGAGGTCCCGGACCCGACGCCAGGGCCGCGGGAGGTCGTCGTCGAGGTCGCGGCCTGCGGGCTGTGCGGCACGGACCTGCACATCCTCCAGGGCGAGTTCGCCCCCGAGCTGCCGATCGTGCCCGGGCACGAGTTCGCGGGCGAGGTGGTCGGCGTCGGCACCCAGGTCACCGAGGTGTCGGTGGGCGACCGGGTGGCGGTGGACCCGTCCCTCTACTGCTACGAGTGCCGCTACTGCCGCACCGGCCACAACAACCTCTGCGAACGCTGGGCGGCGATCGGCGTCACGACGGCGGGCGGTGCCGCCCGGTACGCCCTCGCCCCGGTGGCGAACTGCGTGAAACTGCCCGAGCACGTCCGCACCGAGGACGCGGCACTCGTCGAGCCGCTGTCCTGCGCGGTACGCGGCTACGACGTGCTCCAGTCCCGCCTCGGCGCGCACGTCCTGATCTACGGCTCCGGCACGATGGGCCTGATGATGCTGGAGCTGGCCAAGCGCACGGGCGCGGCGAGCGTGGACGTCGTGGACGTGAACCCGGCCCGCCTGGAGACGGCCCGCCGCCTCGGCGTCTCGGCAGCGGCGGCGAACCCCGACGAACTCGACCGTCCGCAGGGCTGGGACCTGGTCGTCGACGCCACGGGCAACGCGGCGGCGATCCAGGACGGCCTGGACCGGGTGGCGAAGGCGGGCACCTTCCTGCAGTTCGGCGTGGCCGACTACGCGACGCGCGTGACGATCGACCCGTACCGCATCTACAACCAGGAGATCACCATCACCGGCTCCATGGCGGTGCTGCACAGCTTCGAGCGGGCGGCGGAGCTGTTCGCGAACGGGGTGCTGGACCCGGAGATCTTCATCAGCGACCGCATTCCGCTCCAGCGGTACCCGCAGGCGCTGGAGCAGTTCGCGGCCGGGGTGGGCCGGAAGATCGTCGTGGTGCCGTAGGGAGCCGGGCCGCGGGGAACGGTCCGGAGCGGACGGAGGCAGGCGAAAATCGCTGGGCCGCCTGCCTCCCGCCCCATACGCTCGCGGGCATGCCACGACCCCACGGATTCAGCTACGAGCAGCACACCGGCGGAACCGTCCGCATCACCCACCACGGCCGCCCCGCCGCCACCCTGAACGGCCCCCGGGCCGCCCGGTTCCTCGCCGAGGCAGAGGCCTCCGACCCCCAGCTCGTCATGGCCCGCTGGACCGGCGACTACAAGCGGGGCAACGAACGCACCGCGCGCGATCACCCCCGCAACCGCCGCTGACCCGATTGGGCGCGGGGTAAGGGAACGGCAAAACCGCCTCGCTCGTTCACGGGGCATGACAGCTATGACCCCCGGCTCGAACATCCCCCTGTCCGCCGCTCGCGTGACGGTGGACGTCGCCGCCCCCGTGCGGCTCGACGTATCGGGCCTGCTGCTCACCGCCGACGGCAAGGTGCGCTCCGACGACGACTTCATCTTCTACAACCAGCCGTCGGGCCCGGGCGTGACGTACCGCTCGGGCGGCGGCACCGCGCCCGACGCGATCACGGTGGACACCTCGGCCGTGCCCCCGGGCATCGAGAAGATCGTCGTCACGGCGAGTCCGGACGCCGCGGGCCAGACCTTCCAGGGCATCGAACCGACCGCCACCATCCGCAACGCGGACGACAGCTCCGTCCTGGCCACGTTCACCCCGCCGCAGCTCGGCACCGAGACGGCCCTGGTGATCGTCGAGATCTACCTGCGGGGCGGCCAGTGGAAGGCCCGGGCCGTCGGCCAGGGATACGCCAACGGCCTCGCGGGCATCGCCACGGACTTCGGTGTCACGGTGGAGGAGCCGGCCGCCCCGGCCCAGCCGGCGGCCCCCGCCCAGCCGGTGGCCCCGCCGCCGGCACCGCCGCAGCCGCCGGTCGCGCAGCCCGCCCCGCCCGTCTCCGCGCCCGCGGCTCCCGCCACCCCGGCCACGCCTCCGCCGCCCGCGCCCGGCGCCGGGAAGATCAACCTCGACAAGGGCCGCGTCAGCCTCCAGAAGAACCAGACGGTCTCCCTGGTCAAGGGCGGGCGTCCCCTGCTCTCCCAGGTCCGGATGGGTCTCGGCTGGGAGCCGGCGTACCGCGGCAAGGACATCGACCTGGACGCCTCGGTCATCGCCTACGGGCCGCAGCGCAACCACATCGACAGCTGCTACTTCGGCAAGCTCCAGATCGTCGGCGGCGCGATCCGCCACTCCGGCGACAACCTCACGGGCGAGGGCGGCGGGGACGACGAGGTCATCACCGTCGACCTCGGCCGTCTCCCCCAGGAGGTCACGGGCCTGGTCTTCACGGTCAACTCCTTCTCCGGCCAGAAGTTCACGGAGGTCGCCAAGGCCTACTGCCGCCTCCTGGACGGCATGACCGGCGAGGAACTGGTCCGCTTCGACCTCACCAGCGCCGAGGCACAGACGGGCGTGATGATGGCCAAGCTGATCCGCCAGTTCTCCGGCGAGTGGGAGATGACGGCGATGGGTGACTTCGTGAAGTCCCGCACGGTGAGGGGAATGGTGAAGCCGGCGGCCCAGGCGCTGTAGGCCCCGAGGGGCGTCCGGCCCACGGGTCAGTGACGCCCCGCCCCCAACCCCTCCGTCAGCAACGTCAGATACCGCCGGATGTGCCCGCCCTGGCCGTCCGCCAGCTCGGACGCCGTCGCCACCCCGTGAGCCAGTCGGAGCACATCGATCGGCTCCACGTCCCGCCGGAGCGTGCCCTCCTCCTGTGCCGCCCGGACCAGCCGCTCCGCCGCGCTCTTCACCGAGTCGCCGCAGGCCGTGGCCACCGTCGAGTCGCTTCCGGTGACCGCCGGGCCCAGCAGGGCCCTGAGGCCGCGCATCCGGATCAGCCCGGCTCCGAGTTCGTACAGCCACTCGACGAGCGCCTCCCCCGGCGGGAGTCCGGTCGCGAGCTCGTCCGCCCGGGCCGCGATCGCCTCGACGCGGTCCAGGTACGCGGCCTCCAGCAGCGCCTGTCTCGTCGGGAAGTGCCGGTAGAGAGTGCCGGAGCCGACCCCTGCGCGCTTGGCGATGTCGTCGAGCGACGCTCCTTCCCCGTACTCGGCGAAAGCCTCCACGGCGACCTTCAGCAACCGCTCGTGGTTGCGCCGAGCGTCCGCCCGCATGGGCCTTACCGCCACCATGCAGCTCTCCTCACCAACCGGGGACCCACTCCGTAGCCTAGAGCGGAGCCGGGGTCGAGCACGCCGGCATGCCGGGCCGGGTGTGCCATGCGCCGTGGCCGTCAGGCCGAGGCGCGCACCACGAGCTCGGGCACCACCCAGGCGTCCGCGCCGCGCAGCGGCTCCTCACCCGCGCGCAGCCGGGCCAGCTGCTCCACGGCCAGCCGGCCCAGTTGCCGCTTGTCGATGTGCAGGGTGGTCAGGGCGGGGTCCACCAGCTCGCCCAGGGAGAGGCCGTCAAAGCCGAGCACGGCCAGGTCGTCCGGAACGCTCCGGCCGTGGCGGCGGGCGGTACGCATCGCCCCCACCGCGATCAGGTCGTTGAAGCCGAAGACCGCGGTGATCTCCGGCCACGCCGTGAGGAGCCGTTCCATGCCCTCCTCGCCGCCGGCCACGCTGTGCTCCGGGCACATCACGACCGCGTCCTCACCGACCGGCAGACCCAGCCGCCGTACCTGCTCCAGGAAGGCCAGCCTGCGCGGGCCGGGTCCGTGCAGGCCGTCCAGCATGCCGATCCTGCGGTGTCCCGCGCGGAACAGGTGGTTCATGCCCTGCTCGACGCCGGTGGCGGCGTCGATGCCGACGGCCGCGAACCGGGTCTGCTGCGGGCCGCGCTCCAGAAGCACCAACGGCACGCCTCCGAGATGCCGGGTGAGGACGTCGTCCGGGTCCTTGAAGTAGCCCACGACCGCGTCGGCCTGGTGGGAGAGCACGTCGAGGGCCTGCCGTTCCCTGGCCTCGTCGATCCGGGAGTCCCACACGACGACCTGCCAGCCGCGCTGCTCCGCCGCCTCCAGCACACCGGCGGCCACCTCGGGGAAGAACGGGTTCCGCAGGTCCGGGATGACCAGGCCCGCCGTCACCGTCCCCTTCTGGACGAGCCCGCGCGCGAACCGGCTCGGCCGGTAGTCCAGCAGCCGCGCCGCTTCCAGGACCCGCTCCTTGGTCCCCGGGTCGATCTCACCCTTGTCATTGACCGCCCGGGACACCGTCTGGCGTGACACCCCGGCCAGTCGTGCGACGTCATGGATCGTCGCCCGGCGCCGGGCACCGTCGGGCCGGTCGGCACCCGGCTCCGCCGGCTGATTGTCCGTCCACACGCGCAGCACTGTATCCGGCGGCGCCCGGGGCCCGGCAGGGACAGCCGGCGGCCCCGGGCCGTCGAGGGCTCGGTGACGTGCTCCGGACGGAATCGGCGCACAGCTGCCGGGACCTGCCGATCGCCCCCGGCCGACGACCCCACAGCCGTCGGACACAGGGCACTGAAGGCCGGCCCGGAGAACGGCCGGTCTCAGTCGTCCGGCTCACAGGTTTCCGGGGGAAACGCGGCCCGTGAAAAGGCGGATGCTTCCTGCGGGAGGCGCGGCGCGGGAGCTGCGAGCGGATCCATCACCGCTTCTGGCGCTTCCAGGGGCCGGTGATGGCGAGCAGAATGCCCGGGTCCTGGATGTTGGCGTACAGGGTCTTGCCGTCGGGCGAGAAGGTGACGCCGGCGAACTCGCTGTACTCGGGCTCCTCTTCGGTGCCGACGTTCAGGTCGTTGCGGGCGATGGGGTACGTACGGCCGCTCTCCGTGGCGCCGAAGAGGTGCGAGACGCCCTCGCCGTCCTCGGCGAGGACGATTCCGCCGTAAGGGGAGACCGTGATGTTGTCCGGGCCGTCGAAGGCGCCGTCCCTGGAGGGATCGGGGTTGACTCCGAGCAGGACCTTCAGGGTCAGCGTCCGGCGCTTGGGGTCGTAGAACCAGACCTGGCCGTCGTGCTGGACGGGGCTCTCCTCACGGGCGTACGAGGAGACGATGTACGCGCCGCCGTCGCCCCACCACATGCCCTCGAGCTTCCGGGCGCGGGTGACCTCGCCGTCGCCGAACTGCTTGCGGACGGGGGTGGTGCGGGCGTCGCGGTCGGGCACGTCCACCCAGTCGACGCCGTAGACGGTGCCGGTCTTCGTGGCGCGGGACAGGTCGTCGACATACCTCCCGCCGGAGTCGAAGCACTTGGGCGCCTGGAGGGCACCGGCGTCGTCGGCGAGCTTGCGGAACTTCCCGGGACCGTACTCGAAGCCGCGCGGCGGGGTCCAGCGGTAGAAGAGGCCGTTGGGCTCGTCGTCGTCCTCGGTGAGGTAGGCGTGCCCGCGCTTGGGGTCGATGACGACGGCCTCGTGGTCGTAGCGGCCGAAGAACTTCAAGGGCTTGGGTCCGCGGTTGGCTCGCCGGTCGCTGGGGTCGACCTCGAACACATAGCCGTGGTCCTTGGTCATGCCGTTCTCGCCGGCCCGGTCGGAGTTCTCCTCACAGGTGAGCCAGGTGCCCCACGGGGTGCTGCCTCCGGCGCAGTTGGTGGAGGTGCCGGCGATGCCCACCCACTCGGCGACCCGTCCGTCGGGGCGGACCTCGACGACCGTGCAGCCCCCGGAGGCCGCCGGGTCGTAGACGAGGCCCTCGGTGAGCGGCACCGGGTACTTCCACTCGGAGCGCGGGCCCTTCAGCTCGTGGTTGTTGACGAGCAGGGTGGTGCCACGAGGCCCGTCGAAGGCGGCGGTGCCGTCGTGGTTGGAGGGCGTGAACTCGCCGGACTCCAGCTTGGTCCTGCCGCTGTAGGTGATGATCCGGTACTCGAACCCGGCGGGCAGGGCGAGGATGCCCTTCGGGTCGGGGACGAGCGGCCCGTAGCCGACGCCCTGCCGCGCGTCCGCGGACGTCTCCCCCGTGCTGCCCTCGTTGTCGTAGGACGCGAGGGCGTTCGGTGCGGTGGCGAGGGCACCGACACTGCCCGCCAGCGCGACACCGGTGATCGCGGAGTTTCTGGCGAAGTCCCTGCGGGTGAGCGACATGGTGTCTCCTGAGACAGGTGGGAATGCCGTGGAGGGTGGCGGACCCCGTGCGGCGACACCGTCCCGCTCGGATATGAACGAGGACTGAACAACGCCCGACAGGGGCGCGGGGAACTGCGCAACCAGCCACGACGGACCCGCGCCCCACGGGCCGGACTCAGCCCCCCTGCTGCGAACGCGCCTTGAAGGCCGCCTTCCGCGCTTCCTTCGCGACCTTCTTGTCCGGATGCAATCGCCCCATCGCTTCCAGCACATCAGCCGTGGCGGGGTGATCGACCCGCCACACCGCCTCGAAGAACCCGCCGTGCTGCCGCGCCAGCCCCTCCACCAACGCCCGCAACTCCTCGGAATTCCCTTCCGCGGCGAGCTGCGCGGCCACCGTGTCAATGGTCAGCCAGTACACCATCGCCTCGGACGGCGCGGGCACGTCCGCCGCGCCGTGCTCGGTCAGCCACACCCGTGCGAGCCCGCCCAGTTCGGCGTCGTCGAGCACCTCCCGCAGAGCGGGCTCGGCCGTGGCACCGACCAGCGACAATGCCTGCTGACACCGCAGCCGCCGCAACGGCGCACCGGTGTCGGCTCCGCGCGCCGCCGCCAGCAACTCCCGTGCCGCGGCGAGCGGTTCGCGGCGCTCGAGCCACTGCTCGGTCTCGGCCTGGGCGGCCCCCGGCGGATAGGTCGCCGTGCCGTCGAGCAGCGCGTCGGCCCCCTTGTCCGCGAGGTCCCCGACGGCCGGCGCCTCGAACCCGGCCTCCATCAGCCGCGCACGCATGCCGTACAGGCCGAGCGGGGTGAGCCGGACCATGCCGTAGCGGGAGACGTCGGTGTCGTCGACGGGCGCCGCCGGCTCCTCGTCGGCGTCGGCCATGAGTGCCTCGTCCACGGGCTGGTAGGCCACGAGTCCGACCGGCTCCAGTATCCGGAACTGGTCGTCCAGCCGCATCATCGCGTCGGACACCTGCTCGAGGACGTCGTTGGTGGGCTCGCCCATGTCGCTGGGCACGATCACCGACGCGGCCAGCGCGGGCAACGGCACCGGGGCGTCGCCGGGCGTGTCCTCGCCGGCGGTCAGCAGGTACAGGTTGCCGAGCACGCCGTCGAGGAACTCCGCCTCGGCTTCCGGGTCCCAGTCGAGGGCGGAGAGGTCGATCTCGCCCTCACCGTCCACGAGACCCGCGATCCCTTCCAGGTCGGGCACGCTCGCGTCGGCGAGCACGGTCTCCAGGGCCGTGAGCCACACCGCGAGCACGTCGTGCGGCGAGCCACCGGTGAGCAGCGCCAGCTCCTCGCCCGCCGCGACGGTGCCCTCCTCCTCGTCGACGATCTCGACGAGCCCGGCGTCCACGGCCACCCGCCACGCCTCACTGGCGTCGGCGGCGGCGTCCTCACCGCTCAGCCCGAGGGCCTCGGCCGCCGCGGGCAGCTGCTCGTCGACGAGCCCGCCCCCGGCGTCGACCCGGGTCTCCGGCCCCGCCCAGCGGGCCAGCCGGGCGGCCCGGGAAAGCAACGGCGTGGACAGCGCGTCGCGCGCCAGCTCCGCTTCGGTGTGCAGCCGCACCGGCGGCAGGGGGGAGCTGTCTGACATCGGCTGGTTCTCCTAGGACGCATACGACTCAGTCGCTCAGCCTAGACGGATTTACACCCATGACGCCCACTTCACCTCGGCGTCAGCGTCTGTGCATGGCCGAAACCTTGACAAGTGGCCTGACCAGGCTGGAGATTGACGCGCGTAGAAGTCGGCGGACACTTGTTCACCGGGCCGGCCCCACCCCGCGCCCCGTCCACCGCCCGCTACGCGTGTCACACCGCCCGCCCCACAGGTAGCGGCAGACAGTCCACGCACCACCCTCGTCCCGGCGCCCTGTCACGTCCCCGGAGGGATTCCCGTTGCCGAGCAAGTCGTCCGCGCGCCTCGCCGCGCTCACCGTCGCCGCCGTGTGCTCCGCGGCATCCACGATCGTCCTCACCACTCCCGCACACGCCGACGCCGTGCGCATCCACGACATCCAGGGCACCACCCGGACGTCCCCGTACGCCGGCCGGCAGGTCACCGACGTGACCGGAATCGTCACCGGCATCCGGACCTACGGCTCGTCCCGCGGCTTCTGGATCCAGGACCCGAACCCGGACGCCGACCCGGCGACCAGCGAGGGCGTCTTCGTCTTCACCGGCTCGACGCCGAAGGGGGTCGCCGTCGGTGACTCCGTCACGGTCAGCGGCACGGTCTCGGAGTACGTTCCCGGTGGCACGACCTCCGGCAACCAGTCCCTGACGGAGATCACCAAGCCGACCTTCACGGTCCTGTCCAGCGGCAACCAGCTCCCCGCCGCCACGGCCATCACCGCGACGTCGGTCCCCGCCGCCTACGCACCCGCCGGTGACACCACCGCGAACGGCTCGATCAACGCGCTCCCCCTCAAGCCCGCGAAGTACGCCCTGGACCGCTACGAGTCGCTGGAGGGCATGACCGTCCGGGTCACCGACACCCGCGTGGTCGGCGCCACCGACCCGTACACCGAGCTCTGGGTGACGGTGAAGCCGCACGAGAACCGCACCCGCAACGGCGGCACGGTCTACGGCTCCTACGACGCCCAGAACACCGGCCGCCTCCAGATCCAGTCCCTCGGCCCGACGGCGGACTTCCCGAAGGCGAACGTCGGCGACACCCTCGCCGGCACCACGGCGGGCCCGCTGGACTACAACCAGTTCGGCGGCTACACCCTGGTGGCGAGCGAGCTCGGCACGCTCGAGTCCGCCGGCCTGAAGCGCGAGACGACGACCGCTCAGCGCTCCTCCGAACTCGCGGTCGCCACCTACAACGTCGAGAACCTCGACCCCACCGACGACACGTTCGCCGCGCACGCCTCCGCGATCGTGAACAACCTGAAGTCGCCCGACATCGTGTCCCTGGAGGAGATCCAGGACAACAACGGCGCGAAGAACGACGGCACGGTCGCCGCCGACCAGACCCTCGAAGAGCTGATCGACGCGATCGTCGCGGCGAGCGGCCCGAAGTACGACTGGCGTGCGATCGACCCGGCGGACGGCGCCGACGGCGGCGAGCCGGGCGGCAACATCCGCCAGGCGTTCCTGTTCAACCCGGAACGGGTCTCCTTCACCGACCGCGCGGGCGGCGACGCCACGACGGCCACCGGCGTGACGAAGATCCGCGGCAAGGCCCACCTCACCCTCAGCCCCGGCCGCATCGCCCCCGCCGACGAGGCCTGGAAGAACAGCCGCAAGCCGCTGGCCGGCGAGTTCGCCTTCCGCGGCCGTACCGTCTTCGTGATCGCCAACCACTTCAACTCCAAGGGCGGCGACCAGGGCCTGACCTCCCAGTACCAGCCGCCCGCCCGCAGCTCCGAGACCCAGCGCCACCAGCAGGCGACCCTGGTGAACGCCTTCGTCAAGGACATCCTCGACACCCAGAAGAACGCGGACGTCATCGCCCTGGGCGACATCAACGACTTCGAGTTCTCCCGCACCACGCGGCTCCTCGAGGGCCGCGGCGAACTCTGGTCGGCGATCAAGTCGCTCCCGCGCGGCGAGCGTTACTCGTACGTCTACCAGGGCAACAGCCAGGTCCTCGACCAGATCCTGATCAGCCCGTCGATCCGCCGGGACTGCGACTTCGAGTACGACAGCGTGCACGTCAACGCGGAGTTCCACGACCAGATCAGCGACCACGACCCGCAGGTCCTGCGCTTCCGCCCGTAACACCCGCGCCCACGGGGCCGGCCGACCGCACCACCCGGCCGGCCCCACCGCACGAGCCTCACCCGGGCACGAGCCCCAGAGCGTGCCGGTAGCGGCTCCCGCTCGCCCCCTTCACACCCGGATACGTCCGCACCCGCTCCCACATGTCGGTGTCAGGCACGGCCAAGGCCTCGTCATAGGCCTGGTCGCTCTCCCACTCGGCGTAGTTCAGCACGTGCCCGCCGTCCGTACTCAGGTGGAAGTGGGCGGAGACCAGCCCGGCGTGCCCCTCCGGATCGTCACCCAAGGCCTTGAGCACGAGATCGACCCACTCCTCCCGTCGCTCCCCCGCCGAGAAGTCGACCCGCACGGCGACGATCAGTTCTGGAACCCGCTCGTCCCCGACCGCCCGCTCCCGGCTGCGATACCGCCGGTACCGCGCGAGCCCCACCCGCTCGATCCCCGGCACGGCGGTGTCGATCTCGTCGTTTCGCTCCTGCCGGTGCGTCTTCACGAAGCCCTCGTATCCCTGCTCGCTGCTCCACTGCGAGTAGTGCATCAGCGTGGACCCGTCGTGTCCCGCGTACACGTGGTACCCCAGCAGGTCCGCGACGGGCCACGGCCGTCCCTCCCAGGTCCGCCCGATCCCCTCCACGGTCCTCTGCTGACGCTCCGGGGTTCCCACGCGCCAGGTGCTGAAGAAGGGCGCACCGATGCGGGGGTCGGTGAGATCGGGGTGCTGCTCGGTTCGACGGCTCATCGAGGTCTCCAGTGGTGTGTGCCGACTGTGTACACACGCCACTGTTCAACCTCGACCAAGCTTGAGGTCAAGGTGCGACTTCGCGAGGAACTCGGCGTCGGTGCTGGGGCGGCTTCGCTCGAGCAGGGGGGACCCCCATCGCCCCAAGGGGACGTGTCGGGGGGTGTCCGCCCGCAGCTGGTTGGCGCGTCAACGGACCGTCAATCGGTCTCCGACCCCATCGCGCCGTTCCGAGGACGGACACCCCCCGGCACGGCCCCGACCCACCACCCGGCGCACCGCGCTACGCGCACCCACGCTCAGCAATGCCCGTTGTTCCGCCGCCGATACACCTCGACAGCCACCACAGCAGCTCCCGCGGCCACCCCCGCGATCAGCACCGGACGAGGCCCCGCATGCGTAGCCCTCTCCTGCACGGTTTGCCCAGCCTGAGACGCACTGCTGCGCAACTGCACCGTCATCGCCCCGGCCTTGTCCCGAAGATCGGCCGCTCGTGCCCGCGCACGCCCCTTCACATCCGCCTTCCCCGCCAGCTCCTCCACGGTGTCCCCGAGTTCGGTACGAGTCCGCTCGATCTGCCGCCGCAGCTCATCGGGCCCCTTGGCCCCACCCGTCGCGTCCGTCATCGATGCGCCCTTTCCCTGATCGCCTCCACGTCCGCCCTGACGCTGCCGAGAGCCTCCTCAGGCGTGGGAGGCGTAGCCCGGCGCAACTGCCCCCGGCCGATCACGGCGAGCACGGCCGCGATCACGAACAGCACACCCATCACGATGAGCGCCGCGGCCCAGACAGGCAGCACCAGGGAGAGGGCGGCCGCACCCGCCCCGGCCATCGCGAGAAACCCTGCGTAGGCGACCGCACCCGCCGCACCGAGCAGCCCACCGCCACGCCCCGCACGCCGCCCCTTCTCGGCCAGCTCCTCCTTGGCAAGAGCCATTTCCTGCCGCACGAGCCGGGAGAGCTGCTCCGCGGCCTGTGAGACGAGCTCGCCCACGGAGTGGTGCTCGTCGCGCACGGCCCGTTGTTCCATGGTCCCGGTCACGGTTCCGCCTCCTCTCGACGTAGGAACCCCCGAGTACCCGGCCCACCCCCCGCTACCCCTGCGGCAGCCCCTCCGCGCTCCGACGGCAACACCTACGACCACTTACGAGAAACAAGAACAGGCCGGGGCCCGTACCGCACCCCGTGCGGTACGGGCCCCGGCCAGGCGCCGGTGTATGGCTCAGTTCCAGGCGTACCCGTCCCCGAACAGCAGCGTGTGCTCCAGCACGTCCTCCGCCGGGTCGTCGATCTGGCCGACCTCGATGTTGGCCAGACCGAACCGGTGACCGTTCTTCGAGCCCGTGTTGGTCTCGTCGGCGTACGCGTTCCCCGCGGGAAGCCAGCACACCGCCAGCACCACGACCGCCCCGGCCAGCCGGCACGCCGCGCCCCGCCCCTGCTCGTTCCTCATGCCCCGGTCCTCGTTTCGTCGGTTCGGCGTCTGATCGGACACTGTGTCCACCCGTTCATCTGCCGAGAGGGCCGCGAGGTCACGCCGGGTACCTCGTACGTGGCCGAGGTCAGGCGCGTGCTGCCGCGGGGGATCAGTTGTGGCTGTGCAGGATCTCGTTCAGCCCGCCCCACACCGCGTTGTTCGGCCGGGCCTCGACCGTGCCGGTGACCGAGTTGCGGCGGAAGAGGATGTTGGAGGCGCCGGACAGCTCACGGGCCTTGACGATCTGGCCGTCGGGCATGGTGACGCGGGTGCCGGCGGTGACGTAGAGGCCTGCCTCGACGACGCACTCGTCGCCGAGGGCGATACCGACACCGGCCTCGGCGCCGATCAGGCAGCGCTCGCCGATGGAGATGATGACGTTGCCGCCGCCGGACAGGGTGCCCATGGTGGAGGCGCCGCCGCCGATGTCCGAACCGTCGCCGATCACGACGCCGGCCGAGATCCGGCCCTCGACCATCGACGTGCCGAGCGTGCCGGCGTTGAAGTTGACGAAGCCCTCGTGCATCACGGTGGTGCCCTCGGCGAGGTGCGCACCGAGGCGGACCCTGTCGGCGTCGGCGATCCGGACGCCCTTCGGGGTCACGTAGTCCGTCATCCGCGGGAACTTGTCGACGGAGGTCACCTGAAGGTGCAGGCCCTCGGCCCGGGCGTTCAGCCGCACCTTCTCGATGTCGTCGACGGCGACCGGGCCGAGCGAGGTCCAGGCGACGTTGGCGAGGAAGCCGAAGATGCCGTCCAGGCTCTGACCGTGCGGCTTGACCAGCCGGTGGGAGAGCAGGTGCAGCCGCAGGTAGGCGTCGTGCGCGTCGATCGGCTTCTCGTCGAGCGAGGCGATGACCGTGCGGACCGCGACCACCTCGACGCCCCGCCGGGGGTCCGGGCCGATCGCCGCGGTCGCACCGCCGCCCAGCAGCTCCGCGGCCTGCTCGGCGGAGAGCCGCTCGGTGCCGGACGGGCCGGGGCCGCCCGCGGCAGTCTCGGTGACCAGCTCGGGCGCGGGGAACCAGGTGTCGAGGACGGTGCCGTCGGCGGCGATCGTGGCGAGGCCGGCGGCCACGGCGCCGGTGGTGCGGGGAGCAGTCGTGTCGGTCATGAGGGCAACCTAACCGGCGGACGCCGGTCGATGCGAACCGGTGTGTGGGCGTCTCACGGGACGGGCGGTATCCACACCCGGACGCCGCCCGTCAGCAGCGCGGACTCTCCATCCCGGCATCACGCCCGAGCCCCCGCGACGACCCGCCCCAGCACCTCCCGGGCGTACGCCTCGTCGTACGGCGCCCCCGTCAGGAGCACCTGGAGGCAGATACCGTCCACGACCGCCACCAGCGCCCGCGCGGTCACGGGATCCGTGCGCCGGGACAGCAGTTCGGCGACCCCCTCGGCCCACTCGGCGGCGACGGGCCGCAGGGCGGGTCTGCGCAGCGCGGCCAGGTACAGCTCGTACTCCAGCTCGACCCCGGTACGGTCGCCCGCGAGCCACTCCCCCATCCACGCGGCGAGCTCGGCCGCCAGATCGGTCCGGGGATCCTCCAGCCCGCCCCGGCCGGCGACCACCTTGGCGAAGCCCTCGTTGGCCTGCCGCAGGGCGGCGACCAGCAACTCGTCGAGGGTCTTGAAGTGGTACGTCGTCGAGCCGAGCGGCACATCGGCCTCGGCGGCCGCACTGCGGTGGCTCAGCCCGGCGATTCCCTTCGCCCCGACGACCCGGATCGCCGCGTCGATGATCCGCTGCCGCCGTTCGGGGTCGTGGCGCCGGGGCATCAGTGGGCACCTCCCAGGTTCAGCACCACGGCCCCGACGATGATCAGCCCGATGCCGGCGGCCTTGGCGAAGGTCATCCCCTCTCCCAGGAAGACCATCCCGATGGTGGCGATGGCCGCGGTGCCGACGCCGGCCCAGATCGCGTAGGCCGTGCCGACGGAGACGGTCTTCAGCGTCTGCGCGAGCAGCATGAAGGAGACGAGGTAGCCGAGGAGCGTGAGCAGTGAGGGTCCGAGCCTGCTGAACCCGTCGCTGTACTTCATGGCGGTGGTCGCGCCCACTTCGGCGGCGATGGCCCCGGCCAGCAGCAGATAACCCATATGTACAAGCGTACACAGCATATGTACGCCCGTACACAACGAGGGTTGGTCTCGGTGAGAAAACGCTCTCATCAAACAAGTCACAGCAATCACACGTGTGCACTACGGTGTCACCGATCACACACCGGGCCACCACAACTGCGCCGCCGTCAAGGGTGCCCGCCGGAGGAAAAGCGCATGTCAGAAGAGAAGTCCCAGCCGCCTCAGGACCGCCCCTGGGAGAGTGGCTGGGCCCCGGACACCACCCGGGCACCAGGAACACGACGGCTCTGGCTGGCGAGCGCCCTCGCCCTGGCCACGATCACCGCGTGTGTCACGGCCGTCACCGTGATGGAGAACGAATCCGGCGAGCCGGCCCCCGAGGCGGCGGAGCCGACCACGCTCAGCAGCTCGGCCCCGGGCGGTCTGATCTCGTTCGCGACCCCCTCCAAGGGCGGTACCGAAGCCGCGGCCGCGGACGGGGACCGTCCGTCCCCCAGCCCCACCACGAGCGCGCCCACCAGCGCCTCCCCCAGTGCGAAGCCGCAGAAGAAGGACCCGGAGCCTTCGCCTTCGAAGGAAGCTTCGAAGCCCTCGGAACCCCCGAGGCGACCGGCCTCCCGCGGGACATCCATACGCTCGGTGAACTACCCCGACCGCTATTGGCGCGTCAGCGACGGCTATGTCCGTCTGGACCGGATCGGCTCAGGCTCCGAGCAGCGCGAGGACGCCACGTTCCAGCGGGTCTCCGGCCTCGCCGACCCCTCCTGCTACTCCTTCACCACGGCGGACGGCCGCTACCTCCGCCACCGCAGCTTCGTCCTGGTCAAGGACGCCGACGACGGCTCGGCCCTCTTCCGCAAGGACGCCACCTTCTGCCCCCGCCCCTCGGCCTCCTCGGGTGCGGTCATGCTGGAGTCGGCCAACTACCCGGGCCGCTTCCTGCGCCACCGCAACTTCCAGATCCGCCTCGAGCCGTACCAGCACGACGGCCTGTACCGCGCCGACACGGCGTTCCGGCTGGTGGCCGGGCTGGACTGAGCTGGACTGAGCTGGACTGAGCACGGAAAAGGGCGGCACCCGGGAGGGTGCCGCCCTTTCTCAGTCAGCCGATCTCAGACGTTGAACCCGAGCGCCCGGAGCTGCTCCCGTCCGTCGTCCGTGATCTTGTCGGGGCCCCACGGGGGCATCCAGACCCAGTTGATGCGCAGTTCGCTGACGAGGCCGTCCGTGGCGGACTTGGCCTGGTCCTCGATGACGTCCGTCAGCGGGCAGGCCGCCGACGTCAAGGTCATGTCCACGGTCGCGATGTTGGACTCGTCGACGTGGATGCCGTAGATCAGGCCCAGGTTGACGACGTCGATGCCCAGCTCGGGGTCGACGACGTCCATCAGGGCCTCGCGGAGTTCCTCCTCCGAGGCCGGCTTCATCTCCACGGTCTCGCTCATGCCGTCGTCTCCTTCTCGGCGTCGGCTCCGCCCAGCACCTGGGCCGTAGCGTCCTTCCAGGCCATCCAGCTCAGCAGGGCGCACTTCACCCGGGCCGGGTACTTGGACACCCCGGCGAACGCGACCGCGTCCTCCAGGATCTCCTCCATGGCGTCGTCGGGCTCGAGCTTCCCCTTGGACTGCATCAGCTCCAGGAAGGTCTCCTGGATCTTCCGCGCGTCGGGGAGGTCCTTGCCGACGAGGAGTTCGTTCAGTACGGACGCGCTCGCCTGGCTGATCGAGCAGCCCTGGCCCTCGTACGAGACGTCCTCGATCCTCGTGCCGTCGTACTTCACGCGCAGTGTGATCTCGTCACCGCACGTCGGGTTGACGTGGTGCACCTCGGCGTCGCCATCCCGCAAGCCCCGCCCGTGCGGGTTCTTGTAGTGGTCCAGGATGACTTCCTGGTACATGGAGTCCAGTTTCACCGTCTAGCACGCCCCTCAGCCGAAGAAGTTCCGTACGTGCTCCAGGCCGTCGACCAGCGCGTCGATCTCCGCCGGCGTGGAGTACAGATAGAACGACGCTCGCGTGGTCGCAGGAATTCCGTACCGCAGGCAGACCGGCCTCGCGCAGTGGTGGCCGACCCGGACCGCGATGCCCTGCTCGTCGAGGACCTGGCCCACGTCGTGCGGGTGGATGTCGCCGAGGGTGAAGGAGATCGCCGCACCGCGCTCCTCGGCCGTGGTCGGGCCGATGATCCGCAGGTCGGGAACCTCCAGCAGCCGCTTCACCGCGTACTCGGTCAGCGCGTGCTCATGGGCGAGGATCTTGTCCATGCCGATCGAGTTGAGGTAGTCGATCGCCGCGCCGAGACCGACCGCCTGGGCGACCGGCGGCGTGCCCGCCTCGAACTTGTGCGGTGCCGGGGCGTACGTCGAGGAGTGCATCGACACCGTCTCGATCATCTCGCCGCCACCGAGGAACGGAGGCAGGTCCTCCAGCAGCTCCTGGCGGCCCCAGAGGACGCCGATGCCGGTCGGGCCGCACATCTTGTGGCCGGTGAAGGCCACGAAGTCGGCCTGCAGGGCCTGTACGTCCAGCGGCATGTGCGGCGCGGCCTGGGAGGCGTCGACGCAGACCAGCGCGCCGACCTCCTGGGCGCGGCGGACGATCGCCTCGACCGGGTTCTGGGTGCCCAGGATGTTGGAGACCAGCACGAAGGAGACGATCTTCGTCTTCTCCGTGATGACCTGGTCGATGTTCGACAGGTCGAGACGGCCGTCGTCGGTGAGGCCGAACCACTTCAGCTTGGCGCCCGTGCGCTGCGCGAGCAGCTGCCACGGCACGATGTTGGAGTGGTGCTCCATCTCCGTGATGACGATCTCGGTCTCGGAGTCCACGCGGTAGGGCTCGTCGGCCCAGCCCAGCATGTTCGCCACGAGGTTGAGGGACTCCGAGGCGTTCTTGGTGAAGATCACCTCGTCCCGCGAGGGCGCGTTGATGAACTCCGCGACCTTGTCGCGCGCGCCCTCGTACAGCGCCGTGGCCTCCTCGGCGAGGACGTGCACGCCACGGTGGACGTTGGCGTTGTAGCGCTCGTAGTACTCGCTCAGGGCGTCCAGCACCTGGCGCGGCTTCTGGCTGGTCGCCGCGTTGTCCAGGTACACGAGCTTCTTGCCGTCGTGGACCTGCCGGTCCAGGATCGGGAAGTCCTTGCGGAGCGCCTCGGTGTCGAGGAGGCCCGGCAGCTGTGTCACGCGGATGCGCCACCCTTCGTGTAAACCTCGTAGCCCTCGTTCTCCAGCTTGTCGGCGAGTTCGGCGCCGCCGGACTCGACGATGCGGCCGCCGGAGAAAACGTGCACGTAGTCGGGCTTGATGTAGCGGAGGATGCGCGTGTAGTGGGTGATCAGCAGGGTGCCGACCTCGCCCGTCTCGCGGACGCGGTTCACGCCCTCCGACACGACGCGCAGGGCGTCGACGTCCAGACCGGAGTCGGTCTCGTCGAGGATCGCGACCTTCGGCTTGAGCAGCTCCAGCTGGAGGATCTCGTGGCGCTTCTTCTCACCGCCGGAGAAGCCCTCGTTGACGTTGCGCTCGGCGAAGGCGGGGTCCATGTTGAGGCGCTCCATGGCCTCCTTGACCTCCTTCACCCAGGTGCGCAGCTTGGGGGCCTCGCCGCGGACGGCGGTGGCGGAGGTGCGCAGGAAGTTGGAGACGGAGACGCCGGGGACCTCGACCGGGTACTGCATGGCGAGGAACAGGCCGGCGCGGGCGCGCTCGTCGACGGACATCTCCAGGACGTCCTCGCCGTCGAGGGTGACGGTACCGCCGGTGATGGTGTACTTCGGGTGACCCGCGAGGGAGTAGGCGAGGGTCGACTTGCCCGAGCCGTTGGGGCCCATGATGGCGTGCGTCTCGCCCTGCTTCACGGTGAGGTCGACGCCCTTGAGGATCTCCTTCGTGGCGTTGTCGGCCTCGACGGTGACGTGCAGGTCTCGGATTTCAAGCGTTGCCATGGGTGCCTCAGGACTCCTGGGTGAGGGAGACGAGCACGTCGTCCCCTTCGATCTTTACGGGGTATACGGGGACGGGGCGCGTCGCCGGAAGGGCGTCGGGCTTGCCGGAACGGAGGTCGAAGCGCGAGCCGTGCAGCCAGCACTCGATGTGGCAGTCGTCGACCTCGCCCTCCGCCAGCGAGACGTTCGCGTGCGAGCAGATGTCGTAAATCGCGAACACCTCGCCCTCGGTCTGCACGATGGACAGGGGCGTGCCGTCGAGTTCCACCCGCTTCGGGGTGTCGTCCTCCAGCTCGCTCAGTCCACAGACGCGTACGAATGCGGTCATCCGACCGACGCCTCCAGCTCCTCCTCGATCTTGGTGATCAGGCGCTCCTCGATGTCGGGGAGGCCGATCTGCTGGACCAGCTCGGCGAAGAAGCCGCGGACCACGAGGCGGCGGGCCTCGTACTCCGGGATGCCGCGGGCCATGAGGTAGAAGAGCTGCTCGTCGTCGAAGCGGCCGGTCGCCGAGGCGTGGCCGGCGCCGACGATCTCGCCGGTCTCGATCTCGAGGTTCGGTACGGAGTCCACGCGTGCCCCGTCGGTGAGGACCAGGTTGCGGTTCATCTCGTACGTGTCGGTGCCCTCGGCCTTGGCCTCGATGAGCACGTCGCCGATCCACACCGCGTGCGCGTCGTCGCCCTGGAGCGCGCCCTTGTAGACGACGTTGGACTTGCAGTGCGGGACGTTGTGGTCGACCAGGAGGCGGTGCTCCTGGTGCTGGCCCTGGTCGGTGAAGTACAGGCCGAACAGCTCGGCCTCGCCGCCGGGGCCGGCGTACCGCACGCGCGGGTGCAGCCGGACGACGTCGCCGCCGAAGGTGACGACGACCGACTTGAAGGAGGCGTCGCGGCCGACCAGCGCGTTGTGCTGGGCGACGTGGACGGCCTTCTCGTCCCAGTCCTGGACGGAGACGACGGTCAGCTTGGCGCCGTCGCCGAGCAGGTACTCGACGTTGGCGGCGAGCACCGCGTCACCGGTGTGGTCGATGACCACGACGGCCTCGGCGAAGGCGCCCAGCTCGATCACCTGGTGGCCGAAGGCGGTGCCGCCCTCGCCGTGCACCGCGATGCGGATCGGCTCGGTGAGGACGGTCTCCTTCGGCACGGTCACGACCGAGGCCTTCTCGAACACGGAGTAGGCCTGGGCCGCCACACGGTCCACCGGGGTGCCCGCCTTGCCGAGCCGGGCGTCGTCGCGGCCGACGGTCTCGACGGTGACGCCCTCGGGGGCCTGGACGTCGACCTTCACACCGTCGCCGTTCGCGACGGCGGTGCCGTCGTGCAGGCCGCGCAGGCGCTCCAGCGGGGTGAACCGCCATTCCTCCTCCCGGCCGTGCGGGACGGGGAAGTCCGCCACGTCGAAGGACGGGGGCGCGCTCATGCGCGTGGCGACGGTCGACTCCGCGGCGACCGCGATCGAGCCCGTGGTGGTGGATCCCACGGGTGGGGGTCCCCCCGCTCGAGCGGAGCCGAGAGTGGGGGAGTTCTGGGCCTCAGCCATGGCTGTCGTAGTGCTCGCTTTCCGTTGCGTAAGGGGCTTGATGGGGCTGCGGGCGGGATTAACCGACCGCGCCTTCCATCTGCAGCTCGATCAGCCGGTTGAGCTCCAGCGCGTACTCCATGGGGAGCTCCTTGGCGATGGGCTCGACGAAGCCGCGCACGATCATCGCCATGGCCTCGTCCTCGCTCAGGCCGCGGCTCATCAGGTAGAAGAGCTGGTCCTCGGAGACCTTGGAGACGGTCGCCTCGTGGCCCATGGACACGTCGTCCTCGCGGACGTCCACGTAGGGGTAGGTGTCCGAGCGGGAGATCGTGTCGACCAGCAGCGCGTCGCAGAGCACGTTCGACTTGGAGCCCGGGGCGCCCTCGCCGATCTCGATGAGACCGCGGTAGGAGGTACGGCCGCCGCCGCGCGCCACCGACTTGGAGACGATGTTCGAGGACGTGTTGGGGGCCATGTGGACCATCTTGGCGCCCGCGTCCTGGTGCTGGCCCTCGCCGGCGAAGGCGATGGACAGGGTCTCGCCCTTGGCGTGCTCGCCCATCAGGTAGACGGCCGGGTACTTCATCGTCACCTTGGAGCCGATGTTGCCGTCGACCCACTCCATGGTCGCGCCCTCGTAGGCCACAGCGCGCTTGGTGACCAGGTTGTAGACGTTGTTCGACCAGTTCTGGATGGTCGTGTAGCGGCAGCGGGCGTTCTTCTTGACGATGATCTCGACGACCGCGGAGTGCAGCGAGTCCGACTTGTAGATCGGGGCGGTGCAGCCCTCGACGTAGTGCACGTAGGCACCCTCGTCGACGATGATCAGGGTCCGCTCGAACTGGCCCATGTTCTCCGTGTTGATGCGGAAATAGGCCTGGAGCGGGATCTCCACGTGCACGCCCTTCGGCACGTAGATGAAGGAGCCGCCGGACCACACGGCCGTGTTCAGCGCGGCGAACTTGTTGTCACCGGCCGGGATGACCGTGCCGAAGTACTCCTTGAAGAGCTCCGGGTGCTCCTTCAGGGCCGTGTCGGTGTCGAGGAAGATGACACCCTGCTCCTCCAGGTCCTCGCGGATCTGGTGGTAGACGACCTCCGACTCGTACTGGGCGGCGACACCGGCCACGAGGCGGTTCTTCTCGGCCTCCGGGATGCCCAGCTTGTCGTAGGTGTTCTTGATGTCCTCGGGCAGGTCCTCCCAGGAGGCCGCCTGCTTCTCCGTGGAGCGCACGAAGTACTTGATGTTGTCGAAGTCGATCCCCGACAGGTCCGAGCCCCAGTTCGGCATGGGCTTCTTCTCGAACAGGCGCAGACCCTTGAGGCGGAGCTTGGTCATCCACTCCGGCTCGCTCTTCTTGTCGGAGATGTCGCGGACGACGTCCTCGTTGATGCCGCGCTTGGCGGAGGCGCCGGCCGTGTCGGAGTCGGCCCAGCCGTACTCGTACTTGCCCAGGCCCTCGAGCTCAGGGTGGGCAGTCTCCGTGGGGAGAGTCATGCGGGGTTCCTCCCGGCCGTGCTTGCAGATGCGTTGTGGGAAATCTTGGGGATGAACGTCGTGCAGACGCCGTCGCCGTGCGCGATGGTGGCGAGCCGCTGTACATGCGTACCGAGCAGCTCGGCGAAAAATTCCGTCTCCGCCTCGCACAGCTGGGGGAACTGCTCGGCGACGTGGGCGACCGGGCAGTGGTGCTGGCAGAGCTGTTCACCCTGCTGCGGGTGGGGCGCGCTGCGCGCTGTAGCAGCGTACCCGTCCGCGCTCAGGGCCTTGGCCAGCGCTTCGGTCCGCCCCTCGGGCGTGGCGGCCTCGACCGCCTTCCGGTACGCGCCTGCCTGCGCGGCGATCCTGGCGCGGGCGAAGGCGGCGATCGCCTCACCGCCTCCCTCGCGGTCGGCGATCCAGCGCAGGGCGTCCGCGGCGAGCTTGTCGTACGACTGGTCGAAGGCGTCCCGGCCGTAGTCCGTCAAGGCGAACACCTTGGCCGGGCGGCCGCGGGTGCGCGTGCCGTAGACGCGCTGCTGGCGGGCTTCCACGACACCGTCACCCGTGAGGGCGTCGAGGTGCCGGCGCACGGCCGCCTGGGTGAGCCCCAGCCGCTGGGCGAGCTCGGCGACGGTCGACGGGCCGTGGTCCAGGATGGACCGCGCGACGCGGTTGCGGGTGGACCGCTCCCCGGTCGCGAGCTCCTCCTGCTGGGTCCCCATCGGGGTCTCCCGAGCCTCGCCGACGTTTTTCACAACGCCATTGTTGCGTAATTCCTTGGAGCCGGGCAAGCCGCGCCCGGCCCGCCCGCGGGTGCCCTGCGTCACTTAGGCTTACCTAATCTGACCTGCGGAAACGATCTCTGATCGATCAAACGGGTGGCATGCCGGGGCCGCTTCGGGGAGACTCCCGAACCATGTCCACACCCCCTCCGACCGGCCCACTTGTCACTCGGGACACACTGCGCACGCAGTTGGGCGAGCTGGGCGTGCGGCCCGGCGAGATCCTCCTCGCGCACTCGTCGCTGCGCTCGTTCGGCTGGGTCAACGGCGGTGCCGTCACGGTGGTGCGGGGGCTGCTCGACGCGCTCGGGCCGGAGGGCACGCTGGTCGTTCCGACGCAGACCGGTGACCTGTCCGACCCCGCCCTGTGGGGCAACCCGCCCGTGCCCCCTCAGTGGTGGCCGGCGATCCGTGCCACCATGCCCGCCTACGACCCGCGCATCACGCCCAGCCGCGGGGTGGGCGTCGTCCCGGAGACCGTGCGCACCTGGCCCGGAGCGCTGCGCAGCGCGCACCCGCAGACCTCGTTCGCGGCGGTCGGCCGGAACGCGGCGGAGGTGATCGAGGGGCACGCGCCCGACTGCCGGCTCGGCGAGCGCAGCCCGCTCGCGAAGCTGGAGGCGATGGGCGCCCGGGTCCTGCTGCTCGGCGCCGGCTACGCCTCCTGCACCAGCTTCCACCTCGCCGAGTACCGCATACCGTCCCCGCGTGTCGCCGTGGGCAGGCCGGGGCCGGAAGGCTGGGAGACGGTGATCGAGGTGTCGATCAGCTCGGACCGGTTCGACGAGCTGGGTTACGACTTCGAGCGGGACCGTCCCGTCGTACGCGGAA
Source organism: Streptomyces sp. NRRL S-455 (assembly GCF_000717875.1). Taxonomy (GTDB): domain Bacteria; phylum Actinomycetota; class Actinomycetes; order Streptomycetales; family Streptomycetaceae; genus Streptomyces. The sequence continues at coordinate 137,697 of NZ_JOCT01000024.1, read as the reverse complement.
AGGTGGGGGCCGCCGAGGCCCGGCTGTTCCCGGTGGCGGAGGCAGTGGCCTACGCCGAGCGGTGGCTGGCGGTGCACCGGCCTCGCGAGGAGGACTTCCCGCACCCCCGGGTCTGAGACCCGTTCGGCGTACCTAGACTCTGGACCCATGCGAAGTGAGCCCGTGGTCCAGGTCCAGGCCCTGGTGAAGCGGTACGGCACGAAGACCGCGGTGGACGGGCTGGACCTGGTGGCCCGGGAGGGCGTGACCGCCGTGCTCGGCCCCAACGGGGCGGGCAAGACGACCACGGTCGAGACCTGCGAGGGGTACCGCAAGCCGGACTCCGGCACGGTGCGCGTCCTGGGCCTCGACCCGGTCACGGACTCCCGCGAGCTGCGGCCCCGCATCGGCGTGATGCTCCAGTCCGGCGGCGTCTACTCGGGCTCCCGCGCCGACGAGATGCTCCGCCATGTCGCCAAGCTGCACGCGGACCCCCTCGACGTGGACGCGCTGATCGAGCGCCTGGGGCTCGGCTCCTGCGGCCGTACGACGTACCGGCGGCTGTCGGGCGGCCAGCAGCAGCGGCTCGCCCTCGCCATGGCCGTGGTCGGGCGCCCCGAGCTGGTCTTCCTGGACGAGCCGACCGCCGGACTCGACCCGCAGGCCCGCCGCGCCACCTGGGACCTGATCCGGGACCTGCGCGCCGACGGTGTCTCGGTGATCCTCACCACCCACTACATGGACGAGGCCGAGCAGCTCGCCGACGACGTGGCGATCATCGACGCGGGCCGGGTCATCGCCCAGGGCTCACCGGAGGAGCTGTGCCGGGGCGGCGCCGAGAACACGCTCCGCTTCTCCGGCCGCCCCGGCCTGGACGTCGCCTCGCTGCTGAAGGCACTGCCCGCCGACTGCTCGGCCGCCGAACTGACACCGGGTTCGTACCGGGTCGTCGGGAAGGTCGACCCCCAGCTGCTCGCGACGGTCACCTCCTGGTGCGCCCAGCACGGCGTGATGCCGGAGAAGATCTCGGTGGAGCGGCATACCCTCGAGGACGTGTTCCTCGAGCTGACCGGCAAGGAGTTGCGCTCATGATTCCGGCTCACACCGAGGTCGGCCGGGGGTCCGGGGGTTGTCCCCCGGGACGGCACAGCCTGGAACTGACCGGCAAGGAGCTGCGTTCGTGACCGCCACCGGCACCTATGCGCCGAAGCCGGGGGCCGCGCCGCTCCCCCGCATGATCGCGGCCCAGGCCGCGCTCGAGACGAAGATGCTGCTACGCAACGGCGAGCAGCTGCTGCTCACCGTCGTCATCCCGACCCTCCTCCTGGTGCTCTTCAGCACCGTGGACATCGTCGACACGGGTACGGGCGAGGCGGTCGGCTTCCTCGCCCCCGGCGTCCTCGCGCTCGCGGTGATGTCGACCGCTTTCACCGGGCAGGCGATCGCGACCGGCTTCGAGCGGCGCTACGGGGTGCTGAAGCGGCTCGCCGCCTCCCCGCTGCCCCGGTGGGGCCTGATGACGGCGAAGACGCTGTCCGTCCTGGTCACCGAGGTGCTCCAGGTGGTGCTGCTGACGGTCATCGCCTTCACGCTCGGCTGGTCGCCGCACGGCAACCCGTTCGCCGTGCTGCTCCTGCTGGTCCTCGGCACGGCGGCCTTCTCGGGCCTGGGCCTGCTGATGGCCGGGACGCTGCGGGCCGAGGCGACGCTCGCCGCCGCCAACCTGGTGTTCCTGCTGCTGCTCGTCGGCGGCGGGGTCGTCGTCCCGCTCGACAAGTTCCCCTCCGCCGCGCAGGACGTACTCGGCCTGCTGCCCATCTCGGCCCTGTCCGGCGGACTGCGGGACGTCCTCCAGCACGGAGCCGGGATGCCCTGGGGCGACCTCGGCATCCTCGCCGTCTGGGCGGTCGTGGGACTGGCGGCGGCCGGACGGTTCTTCCGCTGGGAGTAAGACCCACGACACCTGGGAGCAAGGCCATGACGGACCCTCGTGAAAGCGTGCACAAGCGGCGTCCTACGATGGTTCGCGTGCCAAAAGTGACCCCCGCCGACGCCAGGGCGGCCCTGCGCAACCCGCTCGCCTTCATCGCCGACCGCTGGACCCCGGAACCCCGGACGGTCCAGCGCGCGGCGCTGTCCGCCATCGTGATGTCGGTCCTCATCGTCGTCACCGGTGGAGCCGTACGGCTGACCGGCTCGGGCCTGGGCTGCCCGACCTGGCCCAAGTGCACCGCCGACTCGCTCACCGCGACCAGTGAGATGGGCGTCCACGGCGCCATCGAGTTCGGCAACCGCATGCTGACCTACGTGCTGTGCGCCGCCGTCGGCTGGGCGATCATCGCCGCGCGTTCGCGGAAGCCGTACCGGCGTGGCCTGGTCCGGCTGGGCTGGGCGCAGTTCTGGATCGTGATGAGCAACGCGGTGCTCGGCGGCATCGTGGTGCTGGTCGGTCTGAACCCGTACACGGTCGCGGCCCACTTCGTGGCGACGTCGGCGCTGATCGCGGTGGCCACGGTGATGTGGCAGCGCGTCCGCGAGGGCGACGCGCCGCCGCGCCCGCTGGTCGGCAAGGCCGTGCGGCAGCTGGTGTGGTTCCTGGTCGCGGCCACCGTTCTGCTCATCCTGGTCGGCACGGTCGTCACGGGCGCGGGCCCGCACGCCGGTGACTCCAGCGAGGTCGAGCGGATGCCGGTCGACTGGGAGATGGTGAGCAAGCTGCACGCCGTGCTGGCGTGGATCGTGGTGACGCTGACGTTCGCCCTGTGGTTCGTCCTGAAGGCGGTCGACGCCCCCAAGACGCCGCTGAGCCGCACCCGCGAGCTGTTCCTGATCCTGCTCGCGCAGGGTGCCATCGGCTACGTCCAGTACTTCACGGACCTGCCCGAGGTCCTGGTCGGCCTGCACATGTTCGGCTCGGCCGTGATGTGGATCTGGGTGCTGCGGGTGGTGCTGTCGCTGCGGGAGCGCCCGGAGCTCGTGGCCGAGGTGCCCGGCCCCTCGGCCGAGGCGAGCCTGAGCAAGGCCTAGTCCAGGCCGTAGACCCTGCGTGCGTTCCCCGACGCCAGCATGCCCGCCACCCGCTGGGCGTCGGTCAGTGACCAGGCGCCCTCGGCGACCCAGGTGCCGAGCACCCGGCCGAGGGCCTCGCGGAACAGGCGGGCGCCCACCACGTGCAGTTCGGGCAGGCCCTGGGCGCCGCTGGAGAAGAGGATCTTGCCGAACGGGGCCAGCTCCAGGATCTCCGCGAGGACGGTCGCGGCCCGGGCGCCGGTGCGGACCAGGGCGGCGCCGGAGTCGACGTGGACGTGTGGGAAGACACCGGCCAGGTGGGCGGCGTTGCGGTGGTACGGGTAGCCGTGCAGCAGGACCAGGTCAGTGCCGAGGCCGGCGGTGGCCCGTACGAAGTCCGTCAGCAGCACCGGGTCCGTACGGTCGATGCGCAGGCCCGGCGTGCCGAGCCCCACGTGCAGCTGGAGCGGCAGCCCCGAGGCGACGGCACTCCACAGCAGATGCCGCAGCAGCACGGGGTCGCTCAGCTCCCCGCCGACGCCGCGCCCGGCGAGCCAGCGGCCGGCGGCCCCCCGCACCTCCCCCGGCCCGGGCGGCTCCGGCGCGAGCGCGAGGCCGTGCCGTACACCCGCGACGGAGGTGAAGGCGACGGCGTTCGCGGCGGCGGCGTGCACGGACTCGGCGAGGTTGGCGAGGAAGGACTCGACGGTCCCCGAGGTGTCGGCGACCTGCTCGGCGAGCAGTTCCAGGCGGACGATCTCATGGGCCTCGGCGGCTCCTGCGGAGGCCAGCTCACCGGGTTCCGTCAGGTCGCCGGGAAGGCCGGTGTCGACCAGGTACGTGGTGATGCCGCTGCCGCGCAGGAGCCGGCGGCCGGACTCCAGGACGCCGAGTTCGCGGCGGCGGGCGATGTAGCGGGCGGGTGCGCAGTGCGGTTCGAGGCCGAGCAGGGGTGGGCACCAGCGCCGCACGGCGAACCCGGTCTGGGTGTCGAAGAGGGTGGTGCCGGGGGCGGGTGGGCCCTCGGTGCGGGAGAGGTGGGCCTCGAAGGTGCCGAGGCCCAGCTCCGTGCGGAGCACTCCGTGGCAGTACTGGTCCACTAGGGACGGCGTTTCGATCATCCGGACCTCCCGGTGTGGACCCTGTTGTTCCTAAGGGTCCTAACGGGTGAACCGGGTTCGAGGTCGCGGTCCCGAGGTGGGCGGCCGGTTTCATACGGCGGGTGCGGACCGTGTGTGGCTGCTCGCGCCCACGCGGCGGAGCCGCAAATCGATACAGCCCCGCGCCCCTGAGTCGGCTGCTCAGACGTTCTTGGGGCCGCCGACCTGGATGCCCGCCATGCGCGACCACTCGTAGCGGCCCGTCTTGACCTTCGCGGCGAATTCGCCGTCGAAGGACTCGTGGCGGGTGATGCCCGATTTCTCCACCGCCTTCTCGGCAATTTCGAAGGACGGGGCCACCAGGTCGCCCCAGTTGCCGTCCTCGCCGACCAGGACGATGCGGGCGCCGCGTTCGCCGAGGTAGGCGACCTGGCCCTCGGCGCCGCCGTGGGCCTTGGAGAAGGAGGTGATCTGCTGGGCGAGCCGGGCGACCTTGCGCTCGGCCTTCGGGTCAACCTGCTGCGTGTCTGCCATGTCCAGGATGCTACTCACGGGTAGATCGACTCGCGAGAGCAGGGCGGTGTGACGTACGTCAGCGCAGGAACGGGTCGACCGCGACCGCCACGAAGAGCAGCGACACATAGGTGATCGACCAGTGGAACAGGCGCATCTCCTTCAGCTTCGCGCCCGTGATCTCCGCCTTCGCGCGGTTCTGCAGGCCGTGCGCCTCCCAGAGCCAGAAGCCGCCCGCCAGCAGGGCGACCGCCGTGTAGAACCAGCCCGTGTAGCCGAGCGGGGTCAGCAGGAGCGAGACGGCGACCATGACCCAGCTGTAGATCACGATCTGCTTGGCGACGACCTTGTTGGAGGCGACCACGGGCAGCATGGGCACGCCCACGCGCGCGTAGTCCTCCTTGACCTTCATGGACAGCGGCCAGTAGTGCGGCGGCGTCCAGAAGAACATCACGAGGAAGAGGATGACCGGCGCCCACGACATGGAGTTCGTGACCGAGGACCAGCCGATCAGCACGGGCAGGCAGCCGGCGATGCCGCCCCACACGATGTTCTGCGAGGTACGGCGCTTGAGGATCATCGTGTAGACGACGACGTAGAAGAGGAGCGCGCCGAGGGAGAGCCAGGCGCTCAGCCAGTTCACGGTCAGGCCGAAGAGCAGCGTGGAGGTGATCGCCAGGGTGATGCCGAAGACGAGGCACTCGCGGGGGCTGACCATGCCGGTGACCAGCGGGCGCTGCGAGGTGCGGTCCATGAGCGCGTCGATGTCGCGGTCGATGTACATGTTGAGCGCGTTGGCGCCGCCCGCCGACATGTAGCCGCCGAGGCAGGTCAGCAGCACCAGTGTCAGGTCGGGCACGCCCTGCTCAGCCAGGAACATCACCGGAACCGTGGTGATCAGCAGCAGCTCGATGATCCGCGGCTTGGTGAGAGCCACGAACCCCTTGACACGGGCCCCCAACGGCCGGTGGGCCGGGCTCTGGTCCGTCCCGAGCATCCCCGCTGGACGGGATTCAACGGCCGTCACGCACACCCCTACAGAGACATCCCAGCGAGCCTCACCCGTGTGAAGTCCCGGTAAAGGCTCGCGCGTACCACGCCACTTTAGACGTTGCCCAGAGTCGGACATTCGCGGGGGTCGCATCGTGTTGGGAGGGGGCTGCGGAAGGGCGTCCGGAAGCTCGATTGAGCACCCGGATGAGCGGCTCCGTATTCACCTGTCGAATGCGTTACGGACCAGTCAGGAGGCGGATCGGGAGGAGTCCCGGCACTCTTGGGTGACTCGGAAGAACGCACGTCCCACAGGGGTAGGCTCGACTGCGGCCGGTGGGCGCCCCGATACACCGGCATCCGAACATGTGGAGAGGAGCCCTGACCCAGGGTGAGCACCAAGCCGACCACAACAGACCTCGAGTGGACCGAGTTGGACCAGCGGGCCGTCGACACCGCGCGTGTCCTGGCCGCCGATGCCGTACAGAAGGTCGGTAACGGCCATCCGGGTACGGCGATGAGCCTGGCGCCTGCCGCCTACACCCTCTTCCAGAAGGTGATGCGGCACGACCCGGCGGACGCCGACTGGGTCGGGCGCGACCGCTTCGTGCTGTCCGCCGGCCACTCGTCCCTGACCCTCTACACCCAGCTGTACCTGGCCGGTTTCGGCCTGGAGCTGGACGACCTGAAGTCCTTCCGCACGTGGGGTTCGAAGACCCCGGGCCACCCGGAGTACGGGCACACCACCGGTGTGGAGACGACGACCGGCCCGCTGGGGCAGGGTGTCGCCAACGCGGTGGGCATGGCGATGGCCGCCCGCTACGAGCGCGGCCTGTTCGACCCGGAGGCCGCCGAGGGCGAGTCCCCGTTCGACCACTTCGTGTACTGCATCGCCGGTGACGGCTGTCTGCAGGAGGGCATCTCCGCCGAGGCCTCGTCGATGGCGGGCCACCAGAGGCTGGGCAACCTGATCCTGCTGTGGGACGACAACCACATCTCCATCGAGGGCGACACCGAGACGGCCGTGTCCGAGGACACGGTCAAGCGCTACGAGGCCTACGGCTGGCACGTGCAGCGGGTCGAGCCGCAGGCCAACGGTGACCTGGACCCGGCCGCGATCTTCGAGGCGATCCAGAAGGCCAAGGCCGTCACGGACCGGCCGTCGTTCATCGCGATGCGCTCGATCATCGCCTGGCCGGCGCCGAACGCGCAGAACACCGAGGCCGCGCACGGCTCCGCGCTGGGCGACGACGAGGTCGCCGCCACCAAGCGGGTCCTGGGCTTCGACCCGGAGCAGAGCTTCGAGGTCTCCGACGAGGTCATCACGCACACCCGCAAGGCACTGGAGCGGGGCCAGGCGGCCCGCGCGGTGTGGGAGAAGGCGTACCAGCAGTGGCGGGACAACAACCCCGAGCGCGCCGCCGAGTACGACCGGATCGCGGCGGGTGAGCTGCCGGCCGGCTGGGAGGAGAAGATCCCGGTCTTCGAGGTCGGCAAGGGTGTCGCGACGCGTGCCGCCTCCGGCAAGGTGCTGCAGGCCCTCGGCGGGGTCATTCCCGAGCTGTGGGGCGGCTCGGCGGACCTGGCGGGCTCCAACAACACCACCATCGACAAGACCAGCTCCTTCCTGCCGGCGGACAACCCGCTGCCGGAGGCGAACCCGTACGGCCGCACGATCCACTTCGGTATCCGCGAGCACGCGATGGCCGCCGAGATGAACGGCATCGCGCTGCACGGCAACACCCGGATCTACGGCGGCACGTTCCTGGTCTTCTCCGACTACATGCGCAACGCGGTGCGGCTGTCGGCGCTGATGCACCTGCCGGTGACGTACGTGTGGACGCACGACTCCATCGGACTGGGTGAGGACGGCCCCACCCACCAGCCCATCGAGCACCTGGCGTCGCTGCGCGCGATCCCGGGCCTGAACATCGTGCGCCCGGCCGACGCCAACGAGACGGCCATCGCCTGGCGCGAGATCCTCCGGCGCTGGACGAAGGAGTTCGGCAAGGGCCAGCCGCACGGCCTGGCGCTGACCCGTCAGGGCGTGCCGACGTACGAGCCCAACGACGATGCCGCCAAGGGCGGTTACGTCCTGTTCGAGGCCGACGGCGGCGAGCCCGAGGTCATCCTGATCGCCACCGGCTCGGAGGTGCACGTCGCCGTCGAGGCGCGCGAGCAGCTCCAGGGCGCCGGCGTGCCCACGCGCGTCGTGTCCATGCCGTCGGTGGAGTGGTTCGAGCAGCAGGACCAGGGGTACCGGGACAGCGTCCTGCCGCCGTCCGTCCGGGCGCGGGTCGCGGTGGAGGCCGGCGTGGGTCTCACCTGGCACAAGTACGTGGGGGACGCCGGCCGCATCGTTTCCCTGGAGCACTTCGGTGCTTCGGCCGACGGCAAGGTGCTCTTCCGGGAGTTCGGCTTCACTGCCGAGAACGTGGCCGCCGCCGCCCGGGAATCGATCGCCGCAGCTCAGCGCTGACGCTCATACACGACACGTAGGAGATGTAATTTCCATGACAGACGCACTGAAGCGCCTCTCCGAGGAGGGCGTCGCGATCTGGCTGGACGACCTGTCGCGCAAGCGGATCACGTCCGGCAACCTCGCCGAGCTGATCGACCAGCAGCACGTCGTGGGCGTCACCACCAACCCGTCGATCTTCCAGAAGGCGATCTCACAGGGCGACGGCTACGACACGCAGCTGACCGACCTCGCCGCCCGCAAGGTCACCGTCGAAGAGGCCATCCGCATGATCACCACGGCGGACGTCCGTGACGCCGCCGACGTGCTGCGCCCCGTCTTCGACGCCACCGGCGGCAAGGACGGCCGGGTCTCGATCGAGGTCGACCCCCGCCTGGCGCACAACACGCGGGCGACGGTCGCCGAGGCCAAGCAGCTCGCCTGGCTGGTGGACCGGCCCAACACCCTCATCAAGATCCCGGCGACCGAGGCGGGTATCCCGGCCATCGCCGAGACCATCGGCCTGGGCATCAGCGTCAACGTCACGCTGATCTTCTCCCTGGAGCGCTACCGCCTGGTCATGGACGCGTTCCTGACCGGCCTGGAGAAGGCCAAGGAGCGCGGTCTGGACCTGTCGCAGATCCACTCCGTGGCGTCGTTCTTCGTCTCCCGCGTGGACACCGAGATCGACAAGCGGATCGACGCGCTGGGCACCGACGAGGCCAAGGCGCTGCGCGGCAAGGCCGCCGTCGCCAACGCCCGGCTGGCCTACCAGGCGTACGAGGAGGTCTTCTCCTCGGACCGCTGGAACGCCCTGGAGAAGGCCGGCGCCAACAAGCAGCGTCCGCTGTGGGCGTCGACCGGCGTGAAGGACAAGGCGTACAGCGACACCATGTACGTCACCGAACTGGTCGCCCCGAACACGGTGAACACCATGCCGGAGCCCACCCTGGTGGCCACCGAGGACCACGGCGAGATCACCGGCAACACCGTCGCCGGCACGTACGAGCAGGCACGCGCCGACCTCGACGCGGTCGAGAAGCTCGGGATCAAGTACGACGACGTGGTCCGGCTGCTCGAGGAGGAGGGCGTCGAGAAGTTCGAGGCGTCCTGGACCGACCTGCTGAAGTCGACCGAGGCCGAGCTCAAGCGCCTCGCCCCCTCGGAGGGCTGAACAGGTGTCGAGCAGCAACCCGCTGCGTGACCCGGCGGACCGACGGCTCCCGCGTATCGCGGGGCCGTCGGGCCTGGTCATCTTCGGCGTCACGGGTGACCTGTCACGCAAGAAGCTCATGCCCGCCGTGTACGACCTCGCCAACCGGGGTCTGCTGCCGCCGGGCTTCTCGCTGGTGGGCTTCGCACGCCGCGAGTGGGCGCACGAGGACTTCGCCCAGGAGGTGCACGACGCGGTCAAGGAGCACGCCCGCACGCCGTTCCGCGAGGAGGTCTGGCAGCAGCTCATCCAGGGGATGCGCTTCGTGCAGGGCACCTTCGACGACGACGACGCGTTCGAACGGCTGCGCTCCACGATCGAGGAGCTGGACAAGGCCCAGGGCACGGGCGGCAACTTCGCCTTCTATCTCTCCGTGCCGCCGAAGTCCTTCCCGGTGGTCATCCAGCAGCTGAAGAAGCACGGGCTGGCGGACCAGACCGGCGGCTCCTGGCGGCGCGCGGTCATCGAGAAGCCCTTCGGGCACAACCTCGCCTCGGCCGAGGAGCTCAACAAGGTCGTCCACGAGGTCTTCGCCCCGGAGCAGGTCTTCCGCATCGACCACTACCTGGGCAAGGAGACCGTCCAGAACATCCTGGCGCTGCGCTTCGCCAACACGATGTTCGAGCCGATCTGGAACCGGTCATTCGTGGACCACGTGCAGATCACCATGGCCGAGGACATCGGCATCGGCGGCCGGGCCGGCTACTACGACGGCATCGGCGCCGCGCGTGACGTCATCCAGAACCACCTGCTCCAGCTCATGGCGCTCACCGCGATGGAGGAGCCCGCCTCCTTCGACGCGGACGCGCTGGCCGCCGAGAAGACCAAGGTGCTCGGTGCCGTGAAGCTGCCGAAGGACATGGGCCGGGACACCGTGCGCGCCCAGTACGCGGCCGGCTGGCAGGGCGGCACGAAGGTGCGCGGCTATCTGGAGGAGGACGGCATCAACGCCTCCTCCAAGACCGACACCTACGCCGCGATCAAGCTGGAGATCGACAACCGCCGCTGGGCGGGCGTCCCCTTCTACCTGCGCACCGGCAAGCGCCTGGGCCGCCGCGTCACCGAGATCGCGGTCGTGTTCCAGCGGGCCCCGCACTCCCCCTTCGACACGACCGCCACCGAGGAGCTCGGCTCCAACGCGATCGTCATCCGCGTCCAGCCGGACGAGGGTGTGACGGTCCGCTTCGGTTCGAAGGTGCCGGGCACGTCGATGGAGATCCGGGACGTGTCGATGGACTTCGCGTACGGCGAGTCCTTCACGGAGTCCAGCCCGGAGGCGTACGAGCGTCTCATCCTGGACGTCCTGCTCGGTGACTCGAACCTCTTCCCGCGCACCGAGGAGGTCGAGCTGTCCTGGAAGATCCTCGACCCGATCGAGGAGTACTGGGACAAGAACGGCAAGCCCGCCCAGTACCCGGCCGGTACCTGGGGGCCCGCCGAGGCGGACGAAATGCTCGAGCGACACGGACGGAGCTGGCGTCGGCCATGAAGATTGACCTCACGGACACCACGGCCAGCAAGATCAACAAGGCGCTGGTGCAGGGCCGCCGGGCGATCGGTACCCCGGCGGTCGGCATGGTGCTGACGCTGGTCATCGTGACGGACGAGGAGAACGCCTACGACGCGCTGAAGGCCGCGAGCGACGCCGCGCACGAGCATCCCTCGCGCACGCTCGTGGTCATCAGGCGTGTCTCCCGCTCGCCCCGCGACCGTACGCAGTCCCGCCTGGACGCGGAGGTCCGGGTCGGCGCGGACGCCGGCACGGGCGAGACGGTGGTGCTGCGGCTGTACGGCGAGGTCGCCGAGCACGCCCAGTCGGTGGTGCTGCCGCTGCTGCTGCCGGACGCTCCGGTGGTGGTGTGGTGGCCGGTGAACGCGCCGCTCGACCCGGCGAAGGACCCCCTGGGTGCCCTCGCCCAGCGTCGCGTCACCGACACCTACGCCTCCGAGCAGCCGGTACGGGACCTGGCCACCCGGTCCCGGGCCTACACCCCCGGCGACACGGACCTGTCCTGGACCCGCATCACGCCTTGGCGCTCGATGCTGGCGGCGGCGCTCGACCAGGTCGCCTGCGAGGTCAGGGCCGTCGAGGTGGAGGGCGAGGAGTTCAACCCGAGCTGTGAGCTGCTGGCGATGTGGCTCGCGGACCGGCTGGACGTCCCCGTGAAGCGCTCCCTGTCCAGCGGCCCGGGTCTGACCGCGGTCCGCATGACCACCAACTGCGGCCCGATCAACCTGGACCGCGCCGACGGCTCCCTGGCGACGCTGTCCATCGAGGGCCAGCCGGACCGTGCGGTGGCGCTCAAGCGCCGGGACACGGCCGAGCTGATCGCGGAGGAGCTGCGGCGGCTCGACCCGGACGACACCTACGCGTCGGCGCTGCGGTACGGGGTGGACCGGCTGAAGTCCTCCTGGTCGGCTCCGGCGCCGCCGGCGCCGCGGGCCTCGCTGGAGGAACCGGTGGCCAAAGGAGAGCCCAAAAGCGGCGAGCGAGGCGGCGAAGGGGGACGGCTCGCGCTCCCCGCTCCCGTCGAGAAGGCTGCGAAAGCACCCGCTGCGGAGGCGACGGCGCAGGCACCGGTGAAGCAGGAACCGCCCGAGTTGGAACCGGTACGGAGGTCGACGACGAAGTGAGTACGGCACCGCAGCTGGTCGTGCACCGCGACAAGGAGCTGATGGCGCAGGCCGCGGCGGCCCGGCTGATCACCAGGATCGTGGACGCGCAGGCCTCCCGGGGCTCGGCGTCCGTGGTCCTGACGGGCGGCCGCAACGGCAACGGCCTGCTGGCCGCGCTGGCCGCGGCGCCCGCCCGGGACGCGATCGACTGGAGCCGGCTCGACCTCTGGTGGGGGGACGAGCGGTTCCTGCCGGAGGGCGACCCGGAGCGCAATGTCACGCAGGCGCGGGAGGCACTGCTGGACGCGGTGCCGCTCGATCCGAAGCGGGTGCACGCGATGCCGGCGTCGGACGGCCCGTACGGCGACGACGTGGACGCGGCGGCGGCCGCCTACGCGGAGGAACTGGCGGCAGCGGCGAGCCCGGAGAACCATGGCCCCGTGCCGACGTTCGACGTGCTGATGCTGGGCGTCGGGCCGGACACGCATGTCGCGTCGCTGTTCCCGGAGTTGCCCGCGGTGCGCGAGACGGACCGTACGGTCGTCGGTGTCCACGGCGCGCCGAAGCCGCCGCCGACGCGGGTGACGCTGACGCTGCCGGCGATCCGTGCCGCCCGTGAGGTGTGGCTTCTCGCGGCCGGTGAGGACAAGGCGCAGGCGGCGGCGATCGCGCTGTCGGGGGCGGGCGAGGTGCAGGCACCGGCGGCGGGCGCCTATGGCCGGTCCCGGACGCTGTGGCTGCTGGACGCGGCGGCGGCCTCGCAGTTGCCGCGGTCGCTGTACCCGCCGGCGTCCGCCTGACCGCGCGCACGCCGAGCGGCTTCTTCACCGGAGCGGCCGGAACCCCTGATCGCAGGGGTCCGGCCGCTCCGGTGTTCCCGCGCTCAGCCGCCGCCCAGCACCCGTGCGGTGTACGCGGCCAGATCCGCCCTGAGCCGCTCACGCGTCATGTGCTCCCGGTCGGTGAGGTGGTCGACGAGGTCCGCGCGGACCGCGGCCAGCAGCGCGTGGGCGGCGAAGCCGGCGTCGGGGAGACCGGGGAGCTGTTCCAGGACGTCCCGGAGCGTGCCGTGCCACCAGTCGTAGTGTGCGGCGCGGTAGGGGCTGTCGCTCGCCGTGCCCTCCAGGGCCACGGACAGGTGCCGGTGGTCGAGCTTGAAGCAGAGCAGGGCGTCGAGCAGGGCCGGGACGCGTTCGGCGGGAGGCGTCGCGGGTCCGAGCGGCTGGGGGCCCTCGGCGACGGCGTGGCGGATCGGTTCGAGCCGGGACTCGTAGAGCGCGCGGATCAGGCCCGTGCGGTCGCCGAAGCCGCGGAAGAGGGTGCCCTTGCCGACGCCGGCGGCGGCGGCGATGTCGGCCATGGTGACGTCCTCGGGGCTCGCGCACGCGGCGAAGAGCCGGTCGGCCGCCGCCAGGACGGACTCGCGGTTGCGCAGGGCGTCCGCGCGGGGCTTGCGTTCGGGCACGGGAATGCCTCCGTCTCCTCCGACCGAGTAAGCGGACTCCAGGTCCGTATCTTGCGTAACCGGACCGCGAGTCCGTATTCTTTCTTAAGCGGACCAGCAGTCCGCATCGTAGCGGAGGGACTCCCATGACTTCATCCACGACTACATCCACCTCACCGGCCGACGTGTTCCGCCACAGTCTGCGGCTGCTGCTCGACAAGGACATCTCCGGCTGGGTGGAACTCTGGGACGACGACGGCGTCATGGAGTTCCCGTTCGCGCCCGAGGGGTGGCCGAGGCGGCTGGAGGGCAAGGCCGCCGTCCTCGACTACATGCGGGACTACCCCGACCACATCGACCTGCAGGCGACCCCCGACCTGACGATCCACCGGACCGACGACCCGGCGACCGTCGTGGTGGAGATGCGCGCGGTGGGGCGGCTGGTCGCGAGCCGGGCGCCTTACGACATGACGTACATCGCCGTGGTGACGGTCGCCGACGGCCGTTTCACCCACTATCGCGACTACTGGAACCCGCTCGCCCTGCCCCAGGACGGCGCGGCCGACTTCGCGGGGAGCGCCCGGTGAGCGCCGCCACCCTCGTCATCGGCGCCACCGGCACGACCGGCGGGCGCGTGGCCCGACTGCTCACCGCGCGAGGGCTGCGGGTGCGGGCCGCGAGCCGCCGCGCGGTCCCCGTCGCCGGTGCCGAGGCGGTCCGTTTCGACTGGTACGCCCCGGGGACGTTCGAGGAGGCGCTGCAGGGCGTGGACCGGGTCTATCTGGTCCCGCCGGTCGGGGACCCCGACCCCGCCGCCGTCATGCTGCCGTTCCTGGAACGGGCCCGCGCGTCCGGGGTGGGCCGGGCGGTGCTGCTCGGATCCTCTGCGATCCCCTCCGGCGGCCCGGCCGTCGGACAGGTGCAGCAGGCCCTGCCCGGCCTGTTCGAGACCTGGGCGGCCCTGCGGCCCTCGTGGTTCATGCAGAACCTCACCGGCGAGCACGAGCACGCCCGGAGCATCCGGGAAGAAGGGATCGTGCGGACCGCGACGGGCGAGGGGCGCGTGGCCTTCGTGGACGCCGACGACATCGCCGCCGTCGCCGTGCACGCGCTGACCTGCGACCGCGACGCGGGCGGCGATCTGGTCGTCACCGGGCCGCAGGCGCTGAGTTACGACGACGCCGCCGCCGTGCTCAGCGAGGTGACGGGGCGCCGAGTGACCCACCGGCGGCTGACCTACGAGCAGCTGCGCGACCGGCTGGCACGAACCCTCCCGCCGGAGTTCGCCGCGGTCCTCGCCGGTCTGGACCGGGACATCGCCGAGGGGGCCGAGGACCGGGTCACCGACACGGTCGAACGGCTCACCGGCCGCCCACCGCGCAGCCTGCGCGCCCATGTGGAGCGCTCCGTGGCGGCGGTGGACGGCTAGCCGGCCGATGGGGCGGGCTACTTTACCGAGCCCGCCATCACCCCCTGCACGAAGTGCCGCTGGAACGCGAAGAAGACCACGACCGGGACGACCAGGGACAGGAACGCCCCGGGCGCCAGGACGTCGATGTTGCTGCCGAACTGGCGGATCTGCGACTGGAGTTCCACCGTCAGCGGCTGCGACGCGCTGTCCGCGAAGAGCAACGCCACCAGCATGTCGTTCCACACCCACAGGAACTGGAAGATGGCCAGCGAGGCGATCGCAGGCCGCCCCACGGGCAGCACGAGCCGCGTGAAGATACGCCACTCACTGCCGCCGTCCATCCGGGCGGCTTCCAGCATCTCCTTCGGCATCTCGGCGAAGTAGTTCCGCAGCAGGAACACCGCGAAGGGCAGTCCGTAGGCGACGTGGAAGAGGACGACACCGGGAATCGTGCCGAACAGCCCCAGCTGCCCGAAGAGTTTCGCGACCGGCAGCAGCCCGATCTGCACGGGCACCACCAGCAGCGCGACCACGACGAGGAAGATCGCCTCCCGCCCGGGGAAGTCCAGCCACGCGAAGGCGTATCCGGCGAGCGCCGCGATCACCACGACCAGCAAGGTCGCCGGCACCGATATCAGCACCGTGTTCCAGAACGCCTGCGTGATGCCCGCGTTCTGCAGCAGCGACGAGTAGTTGTCGAAGGACAGCTGCCCGGGACTGGTGAACACCGTCCACCAGCCGCCCTTCGCCGTGTCCTCGGCGGACCGCAGCGAGGACAGGAACAGCCCGGCCAGCGGCGTCATCCACACCAGGCCCACCACGACGAGGAAGGCCTGGACGACCCCGTTGCCCAGTCCGCGCCGAACCGCGTTCATCGCTGACTCCTCTTGAAACGGCGGACGTTGAACACCATGGCCGGGACCACCAGCAGCAGGAGCAGCACACCGAGCGCGCTGCCGAGCCCCTGGTTGTTGCCGCCGCCGAACGACACCAGCCACATCTGCGTCGCGAGCACGGTCGCGTCCTCCTGCACCGGGCCGGGCGCGATGATGTAGACGAGGTCGAAGACCTTCATCACGTTGATCACCAGCGTCACGAAGACGACCGTCAGGACAGGGGCCAGCAGCGGCACGGTGATCCGCCGGAAGATCTGCCACTCGTTCGCGCCGTCCATCCGCGCCGCCTCCAGGGCGTCCCGGGGCAGCGTCGCCAGGCCCGCCCCGATCAGCACCATGGCGAAGCCGGTCCAGATCCACAGGTACGCCCCGATGATCGCGGGGGTGACCAGCGCCGGTCCGAGCCAGGAGACGCCCTCGTAGGGCGGGGCGAAGTTGGACGACGGCAGTTTCACCTGGTAGGAGCCGGCTTCGAGTCCCTCGAAGCGGAAGGAACCGTCGGAGGCGGTGGTCGCCGTGGCGACCGCCTTGCCGTCGCGGACCGCCTCGACCTGCATCTGGGGCAGTCCGCTCTCCCGCGCGTCGACCTTGCCCTGCTCGCCTCCCCCGCCGGGCGTGAAGTCGAGGTAGACGACACCGCGCAGTTCGTCCGCGGCGGCCTTCTGCCCCGCCGCCCCCGAGGCGGGCCGGGCGTCGCCGGGCAGGTCGCCCGGCTGCACGCCGACCAGGCCCAGCGTCACCGCGTCCCCGGGCGAGACGGCCGTGCTCGTGCGGTACGAGCCGTCCTTCTCCTTCGTCAGGCCCTGCCCGTCACGCGCCCGGGCCGTCGGGTAGGAGGACGAACCCTCGAAGGCGTCGTGGACGGAGACGACCGCCGCGTTGAGGACGCCCTTGTCCGGGTCCTCGTCGTACGCGAGCCGGAAGATGATGCCGGCGGCGAGGAAGGACACCGCCATCGGCATGAAGAGCAGCAGCTTGAAAGCGGTGGCCCAGCGGACCTTCTCCACCAGGACGGCCAGGATCAGGCCGAGCCCGGTCAGCAGCGCCGGGGCCACGACGACCCAGATGGCCGTGTTGCGGACGGCGTTGAGGGTCGCGGGGTCGCGGAACATCTCGGTGTAGTTGTCGCCGCCGACGAAGGTCGTGCCGGAGGCGTCGAAGAAGCTGCGGCCGATGCTGAACAGCACCGGGTAGACGACGAGCGCGCCGAGCAGCAGCAGCGCGGGGAAGACGAACAGCAGGGCGACGATCCTGCCGCGCCGCCGCAGGCGCCGCGTGCGGTCGGCGGCCGGGCCGGGCGGCGCGGGAGGGCTCGTCTCTTTCACGAGAGTGGCAGTCATGACCTATCAGTCCTGGTACGCCTTGGCCGCCGCGGCCTCCAGCTTCGCCGCGGTGCCCTTCGGGTCGGAGGGGTCGCGCAGGAAGTCCTGGAGGAGCTTCCACTCGCCGGCGCCCTTCGTGCCGCCGAAGGCCGCCGGGGCCTGGTCGGACATGTCGAAGCGGACCGAGTCCCCGGCCTGGACGAGGGACTTGGCGGTGGCCCGGGTGACGTCGTCGCCGTACTTCGCGAGGTCGAGCTTCTTGTTCGGGGAGAGGAAGCCGCCCGCCTCGGCCCACACCGCGGAGGCCTCCGGGGTCGCCAGGTACTCCAGGAGGGCCTGGGCGGCCTTCTGGTTCTTGCCGTCCTTGAGGACGACGGCGGCGTCACCGCCGCTGACGACCGGTGCCTCGCCGCCGCCGACGGCCGGGAACGGGAAGAAGTTCGCGTCCTCGCCGATGGTCTTGCCGAACTGGTCCTTGGCGACGCCGGCGACGAAGTCGCCCTCGTAGACCATGCCGGCCTCGGGCTCGGGCCCGAACACCTTCTCCACCGAGCCGGGGAAGTCGGTGTTCAGGGCGCCCTTCTGGCCGCCCGCGATGAGCTGCTTGTCCTTGAAGAGCTTGCCGAGCGTGGTGAGGGCGTCGACGACGGAGGCGTCGGTCCACTTCAGCTTGTGCGCGGCGAGGGCGTCGTACTTCTCGGGTCCGGCCTGGGAGAGGTAGACGTTCTCGAACCAGTCGGTGAGGGTCCAGCCGTCCTGTCCGGCGACGGAGAAGGCGGCGAGGCCGGAGTCGGACACCGTCTGCCCGGCCTTGAGCATCTCGTCGTAGGACTTCGGCGGCTTCACGCCGGCCTGGGTGAGGGCGTCGGGGCTGTACCAGACGGTCGACTTGTGGGCGGCCTTGAAGTAGAGGCCGTAGAGGGTGCCGTCGACGGTGCCGTAGTTCTTCCAGACGTCGGCGTAGTTGGCGTCGACGGATGCCTGCGTCTTCTTCGACAGGGGCTTGAGCCAGCCCTTGGCGGCGAACTGCTTGAGCACGCCGACCTGCGGGACCATCACGACGTCGGGGGCGTTGCCGCCCTCGATCTTGCTGCCGACGACGGTGGAGACGTTGTCGCCGGTGGACGTGAACTGCGTCTTGGCGCCGGTCTTCTCGGTGAAGGCGTCCAGCACCTTCTGGAAGTTCTTCTGCTCGGTGCCGGACCAGACACCGGCCACGGTGACCGTCTGGCCGCTGAGTGCCTTGTCGCCGCCGCCGGCGGAGACGGGGCCGCCGCCGCAGGCGGTCGCGCCGAGCGCCAGGACGAGGGCGGTGCAGCCGGTGAGCAGGGTGGTACGTCGTCGCATCATCGTTGATGTCCCTTCGGGAAGTTGACTTGCGGGGAGTTCAGGAACGGATCCACCAGGCGGCCGTCGAGCCGGAGAGCACTCCGGGCGGGCAGGGGCCGCTGGCGAGCAACGGGGTGCCGGAGACCGGCGCGGGGGTGGGGGCCGTACCGAAGTTGACGGCACACACCAGGTCGTCACCGCGTTCGAAGGCCAGGACGCCGGGCGGGGTGTCCAGCCAGCGCAGTGTGCCCTCGCCCAACTGCGGGAGCTGGGAGCGGAGCTGGAGGCCGTCGCGGTACAGGTGCCAGAAGGACCGGGTGTCGGCGAGGGCCCGGTCGGTGGCGTACTCGGCGAAGTACTCGGGCTGGGGCAGCCAGGGTTTGGCGCTCTCCGTGCCGCTGGTGAAGCCGAACGGCGAGGCCTGTCCCGACCAGGGCAGCGGCACCCGGCAGCCGTCGCGGATGCGGGCCCTGCTGCCGGTGCGGCGGAAGATCGGGTCGGTGAGCACGTCGTCGGGCAGGTCGACGACCTCGGGCAGCCCGAGCTCCTCGCCCTGGTAGATGTAGGCGGCTCCGGGCAGCGCCAGCATCAGCAGGGCGGCGGCGCGGGCCCGGGCGGCGCCGAGTCCGCTGCCCTCGGCGGGTTCGCCGTAGCGGGTGACGGTGCGGACCTGGTCGTGGTTGTTGAGGACCCAGGTGACCGTCGAGCCGGTCCCGGCGATGTCCTGCATGGCCTCGGAGATGACCTTCTGGAAGGCGTCGGCGTCCCAGGAGGCGCTGAGCAGGTCGAAGAAGAAGGCCTGGTGCAGTTCGTCGGGGCGGACGTACTGGGCGTGCTCGCGGGCGGTCGGGACGGAGACCTCGCCGACGAGCAGGCGTTCGCGGCCGTCACGGTCGGTGTACTCCTCGCATATGGACCGCCAGCGGCGCCACACGTCGTGCACCTCGGGCTGGTTCCAGGCGAGCGGGTTGACCGAGTCGCGGGTGCGGGCGTCGGCCTCCGGGTCGTCGGAGTCGGGCAGGTCCGGGTGCTTGAAGAGGCCGGCGGCGACGTCGATGCGGAAGCCGTCGATGCCCCGGTCGAGCCAGAAGCGGAGGATCCGCTCGAACTCGGCGGCGATCTCCGGGTTGCGCCAGTTCCAGTCGGGCTGCTCGGGCGCGAACATGTGCAGGTACCACTGGCCGGGCCGGCCGTCGGGCTCGGTGACCCGGCTCCAGGCGGGGCCGCCGAACATCGAGTGCCAGTTGTTGGGCGGCTCGTCGCCGTCCGGGCCGCGGCCGTCGGCGAAGTGGAAGCGTGCCCGGGCCGGGCTGCCGGGCGCCGCGGCGAGCGCCTCGCGGAACCACGGGTGATCGCTGGAGCAGTGGTTCGGGACGATGTCGAGCAGGACCTTGATGCCGAGCCGCCGCGCGGCCCCGACCAGCAGGTCGAACTCCGCGAGATCGCCGAAGAGAGGGTCGACGTCGCAGTAGTCGGCCACGTCGTAGCCGTGGTCGTGCTGCGGCGAGGGATAGAAGGGGCTCAGCCAGATCCCGTCGACGCCGAGCTTCTTGAGGTACGGCAGTCCGGCCCGGACGCCGGCGAGATCGCCGATGCCGTCGCCGGTGCTGTCCAGGAAGCTGCGGACGTACACCTGATAGATCACTGCGTCACGCCACCAGTGGTGCCTGTTCAACCCATCGACCTGTCTCTGAGGAGGGCAGCGGTTATGCATGCATGTTAAGTAGGCGTGTCGAGAGGGTGTCAATGAAAAGCACAGAGGTGACCGGCCAGTTGGATGCCGAAATATGGACTTTCTCGGGCATCTCGCACGGAGATGAGACGTCCGCGTTACCTAACAAGTAACTAGAGCAGTCAGCGGCGGGAGATCGCGGCGAGTTCCCGCGCCAGACGCCGCACCGCCGCCGCGGGCGTCTCCCGCCCGGCCATCGCGTCGTGCACGACCGCCTGCACCACCAGGCTGACCTGGTCGTAGCGTGGGCTCTTGGGACGCGGCTCGGCCGCGATCACGCTCTCGCGCAGGGTCGGCAGGTACGGGAACCTGCGGATCAGGGCCGGGTCCCGGTAGAGATCGGCCCGTACGGGCGGCAGCGCGCCGCGGGTGAGGACCTGGCGCTGGACGCGCTCGCTGGTGAGGTACGCGATCAGCCGGGCGGCCGAGTCGGGGTGCCGCGTGTGGGCGCTGACGGCGAGGTTGGAGCCGCCTAGAACGCTGGTGCCCGGCCCGTCCGGTCCCGGCAGAGGTACCGCGCCGACCTTCCCGGCGACCTCTGACCCCGGGGCGGAGGCGCCGACGTAGGCGTACGGCCAGTTCCGCAGGAAGAGCAGCCGGCCGTCCTGGAAGGCCTGCTTGGACTCCTCCTCCTTGTACGTCAGGGCCTCCTTCGGGATCCAGCCCTCGCGCACTCCGCGGGCGAGGAACCCGAGGCCCTCGCGGGCCGCCGCCGAGTCGACGGTGACGCGCTCCCCCTCGTCACCGAGGATCGAACCGCCCGCCGAGTAGACGACCTCGGCCGCGTTGACGGTGAGACCCTCGTACGGCAGGAACTGCCCGGCGTAGCCGTCGAGGCGGTACTTCGGGGCGATGGTCTTCGCGTACCGTTCCAGCTCCGCCCAGGTGCGCGGCGGCCGGACACCCTCCTTCGCGAGGACGTCCTTGCGGTAGAGGAGCAGGCCGGCGTTGGTGACGTACGGGACGGCGTAGAGCTGTCCGTCGTAGGTCGCCGTGTCCACGACCGGCTGGAGGAAGGTCTTCAGCGGGAAGCGGTCACGCGGCAAGGGCCGGATCCAGCCCGCGGCGGCGAACTCCGAGGTCCAGTTGACGTCGATGTTGAGCACGTCGAACCGGCTGCGGTCACCGTCGCGCAGGTCGGTGGCCATCTGTGCCCGGGTCTCGTCGGCCGAGTCGGGCAGCTCGACCAGGGTGACCTTCTCGCCGGGGTGGGTGCGGTTCCAGCCCTCCAGCAGGGGGCCCAGGTAGCCGGTGAGGTCCCCGGCGGTGGCGAGGGTGAGCGGGCCGCGGCCGGATCCCGTAGGCTCACCGGCCTGGGCCCCGGCGGCGACATAGCCGGTCAGGACCACGACGAGAACGAGAAGGCCCCTACCCGCGGCATGGATCCACCGCATAGGTTCCTCCCTGTACACCGGCGACGGGCACCTTTGCCCGGAATCAGAGGCCATGTATACCTGTTAGGTATGGGCGATACTAGGGCCTGGAGCACATTGGACCGGACAGGAGGACTGCACGCGTGCGCCTGCCCCTCCTGGCACTCCTCGCCCGCGGACCCGCCCACGGCTATGAGCTCAAGCAGGACCTTGAGCAACTGCTGGGCTCCGCGTACCCTCAGCCGAATGTCGGCCAGATCTATGTGACCCTCGGCCGCCTCGAGAAGTCGGGACTGATCGAGGGCGAGGACGTGACGCAGTCCAGCCGGCCCAACAAGAAGGTCTACCACCTCACCGAGGCCGGGCGGGAGGCGCTGCGCGTCTGGTTCGAGGAGCCCGAGGACGAGCCGCGGGTCCGGGACGAGTTCTTCATGAAGCTGGCGCTCGCTCCGCAGACCGGGCTCGCCGACCAGATCTCGCTGATCAACAAGCAGCGGCGCCAGTATCTGAACACCATGCGGCAGCTGTCCAGGCTGGCCGGCGCCGAAGACCGCGACAACCGCATCGCCCACCTGCTGATCGAGGGCGCGATGCTGCACCTGCAGGCCGACCTCGACTGGCTGGAACGGTGTCAGGAAGAGCTGGAGGAGCTGGAGTGAGCGACGACCGCCCCACTCCTGTGCTGCGTGCCGAAGGGCTGGTGAAGACGCACCACGGCGAGGGCGCGCCCGCCCACGCGGTGCGCGGGGTCGACCTGTGCGTACGGCCCGGCGAGTTCGTGGCGATCACCGGCCCGTCCGGCGCCGGCAAGTCGACCCTGCTGCATCTGCTCGGCGGGCTCCAGCGGCCGGACGCGGGCAGCATCTGGCTCGACGGCGAGTGCACGGACGGCTACAGCGAGGCCCGCTGGGCTGTGGAACGCCGGAAGCGGATCGGAATCGTCTTCCAGTTCTTCAACCTCGTGTCCAACCTGTCCGTCGCCGACAACGTGGAACTGCCCGCGCTGCTCGCCGGGGCCGCGCCGAAGCGGGCGCGGGCCGAGCGGGAGCAGCTGCTGGCCGAGCTGGGCCTGACGGGCAAGGAACGCAGCATGCCGGGCGAGCTGTCCGGCGGCGAGCAGCAGCGGGTCGCCCTCGCCCGGGCCCTGGTGAACCATCCACCGCTGCTGCTCGCCGACGAACCGGCGGGCAGCCTGGACAGCAAGGGGACCCGCGAGGTGATGCGGCTGCTGTCCCGCTTCCACCAGCGCGGCCAGACGATCCTCCTGGTCACCCACGACGCCCGCCTGGCGAGCGCCGCGGACCGGGTGATCAGCTTCTTCGACGGCCGGATCGCCGACGACGCGGAACTCGACGGCACCACCCCGCCGCGCCGCACCGGCATCTCCGGTGTGCTGGAGCTGAAGGACTGACATGCGCGGGTACGACGATTCCCGGAAGGGCTGAGCCGTATGCGAGCCACCCTGCGCTGGGCCCACTCCGATCTGCGCACGCACCGCGGCGAGGCGCTGTTCCTCGTCCTCGCCACCGCGGGCATCGTCGCGTCACTGCTGCTCGCCACGGCCCTGTTCGGGTACGCCACCAACCCCTGGCAGCGGGTGTTCACGCAGTCGCACGGCGCGCACGTGTGGCTGCACACCGACACCGCGGCCGACACCGGCGAGCTGGCCGAGCTGGACGGTGTCGACTCCGTCGCCGGCCCTTACCCCACCGCCTCCACCACCGTCGCCTCGCGCGGCAGCCGCGCCTCCGTGGAGCTGCGCGGCACTGAGGAACGGCCCGCGGTCGGCCGACCGCCGATCGTCTCCGGGCACTGGCTCGACCCCGCCAACCCGAACGGTGTGGTCCTGGAGAGCCGTCTCGCCCGGGCGCTGCTGGCCGAACCCGGCGACACCCTCACCGTGCCCGGCACCGCCCGGCAACTGACCGTCGTGGGCCTGGCCGACAGCGCCGAGCCGCGCTACCGGCCCGGTGAGCAGCCGGGCCTGGTGTGGGCACTGCCGTCGGCCGTGACGGACCCGGGCGGCCAGGTGATCGGGCTGCGGCTGACCGACCCCGGCGACACCTCCTACGTCGTCCAGCGCGCCGTGACCGTGCTGGGCGCCGGAGCGATCGGCGAGGTGTCCACCTGGCAGCAGGCACAGGCCGAGGCGCAGGGCGACAACCGGCTCCTCGGTCAGGTGCTGGGCCTGTTCGGGCTGGGCGCGCTGGTCGCCGCCGGGCTCGCCGTGCACGGGGCGATCAGCACTCGTATCCGCGGCCACCTGCGCGATCTCTCCGTACTGAAGGCGATCGGCTTCACACCCGGCCAGGTGGTCCGCGTCTTCCTGCTCCAGCACCTCGCCTACGCCCTGCTGGGCGCCGTCGCCGCCGCCGCGCTCGCCGAGGTGCTGGGCAGCCGGATCCCCGGGCGGCTCGGGGACGCGGTCGGCGTGTGGCAGGGACTGCCCGGGCACACCGTCGCGCTGGTCGTGATCCCGGTCGGCGCGGTGCTGTTCATCGGCGCGACCACCGGACTCGCCGCCTGGCGTGCCGGACGGGTGCCGCCGGTCCCGGTGCAGAGGCCCGCCGCGGCGCTGGGCGGACGATGGTCCGGGACGCCCCGCCGGATCCTCGGACGGCGGCCCACGGCGGCGTCGCGGGACGGCCGGCCGGCGAGCGGTCTGCGCCGGCTCGTCGGGCTGCCGCCCGCGGCCCCCCGGACCGGCCGGCTCTCCGGCCCGGCACGCCGCGCGCTCGGCGGCCGGGTCCCGCCCGCGCTGGTGCTGGGCTGGCACAAGGCGTTCACCCGCCGTCCCCGGTCCCTGGCCACCGTCGCCCGTCTCACGCTGCCGCTGCTGCTGATCGTCGTGGCGATGAGCGCCTGGACCACCCTCGACCGCTTCCACAGCGAGCCCGAGCAGATCGGTCTGCCGACCGCGCTCAGCGTCCGCGCCGACGCGGGCCTGAGCGAGCGGCAGACCCGGGCGCTGCTGGAGCGCGACCCGGAGGTGGCCGCCGCCTACCCCGGCGTCGAGACGGCGGCCCTGGTCCCGGGCCAGACGGCGACCATCGCCCTGCGCGGCCTCGGCACCCACCAGGACCCCTACCCGTACACCCTCGCCGAGGGCCGCCCGGCTGGTGGCGCCGACGAGGCGGTGGCGGGGCAGGGGCTGCTCGATCTGCTGGACGTGCGCGTCGGCGACTGGGTGCGGATGACCGTCGGCGACCAGCCTCAGGTCCTGCACATCGTGGGCCGCAGCATCGAGCCGGAGAACGCCGGGCGGGTCATCTCCACGTCCCTGGACACTCTCCGCGCGAACGACCCCGGGCTCCGCCCGACCCTGTACGAGCTGCGCCTTGAGCCGGGCGCCGAGCCCCGGGAGGTGGCCGACCGGCTGGCCGTAGCCGGGCGCGGGCACCTGGACGTGCACACCGTGGCCAACCCGGCCGACGGCCTCTCCCCGCTGCGCGCCGTCGTGGCCGGGCTGATCGCCGTCCTCGCCCTCATCGGGCTCATCGAGTTGCTGACCGCGATCGGCGGCACCGTCCGGGAGAGCGAACGGGATCTGCTGGCGCTGAAGGCCATCGGCCTGTCACCCCGGCAGATCACGGCGATCACGGTCACGGCCACCGGTTGCACGGCGCTGGCGGCGGTCCTCGCCGCCAGCGCCCTGGGCCTGCCCCTCGCCCACTGGCTGATCGACGCCCAGGGCAGAGGGAGTGGCGTCGGCGCGGGAATCGCACAGAGCCCCTCCGCCCTGCTCATGCTGCTGCTCGGAGCGGCGGCGGTGCTCTGTGCGGCGGCGCTCGCCGCCGTGCCCGCGGCCCGGGCCGCACGGCGGCGACTGGCGGACACGCTGAGCGCGGTGGCCTGACCTCGACGAGTTCAGGCGCCACCGCCCGCGTACCCCCCGGCGGTCGTCACTGCGCCCCACTGGTCGAAGGAGTCGATGTTCCACACCGCGCCCTGCACGAACACCTTGTGCTCGTAGAGGGCGACCAGCTGGCCCAGGACGGACGGGGTCAGCTCGGGCGCCAGGATCGTGGTCGTCGGGTGGTCGCCCTTGAACGTCTTGTGCGGCACCAGCTCCTCCGGCACCCCCTCGGCCCGCACCTCCTGGGGCGTCTTGCCGAAGGCGAGCGCCTGCGTCTGGGCGAAGAAGTTGGCCATCAGCAGGTCGTGCTGCGCCTTGAGCTCGTCGCTCATCTCGGCGACCGGCCGGGCGAAGCCGATGAAGTCCGCCGGGATGAGCTTCGTGCCCTGGTGAATGAGCTGGTAGTAGGCGTGCTGCCCGTTGGTGCCCGGCGTGCCCCACACCACCGGCCCGGTCTGCCAGTCCACCTCACGCCCGTCCCGGCCGACGTACTTGCCGTTGGACTCCATGTCGAGCTGCTGGAGATAGGCGGTGAACTTCGACAGGTAGTGGCTGTACGGCAGGACCGCGTGCGACTGGGCGTCGTGGAAGTTGCCGTACCAGATGCCCAGCAGGCCCAACAGGAGAGGCACGTTGGACTCGGCGGGCGCGGTCCGGAAGTGCTCGTCGACGATGCGGAACCCGTCGAGCATCTCCCGGAAGCGGTCCGGGCCGATGGCGATCATCAGGGACAGGCCGATGGCCGAGTCGTACGAGTAGCGGCCGCCGACCCAGTCCCAGAACTCGAACATGTTGGCCGTGTCGATGCCGAATTCGGCGACCTTCTCCGCGTTCGTCGACAGGGCGACGAAGTGCTTGGCGACGGCGGCCTCGTCGCCGAGCGCCTCGAGCAGCCAGCCGCGCGCTGACGTGGCGTTGGTGACCGTCTCGATGGTGGTGAAGGTCTTGGAGGCGACGATGAACAGCGTCTCAGCCGGGTCCAGGTCCCTGACCGCCTCGTGCAGGTCGGAGCCGTCCACGTTCGACACGAAGCGGAACGTCATCGAGCGGTCCGTGTAGGCGCGCAGTACCTCGTACGCCATCGCGGGCCCGAGGTCGGAGCCACCGATACCGATGTTGACGACGTTCCGGATGCGCTTGCCGGTGTGGCCGGTCCACTCACCGGAGCGCACCCGGTCCGCGAAGGCGGCCATCCTGTCGAGCACGGCGTGCACACCCGGTACGACGTTCTCACCGTCGACCTCGATCACCGCGTCCCGGGGCGCCCGAAGGGCGGTGTGCAGCACGGCCCGGTTCTCGGTGGTGTTGATCCTCTCCCCGCGGAACATGGCGTCCCGGAGCCCGAACACGTCCGTGGCTGCGGCCAGTTCGCGCAGCAGCCGCAGGGTGTCGTCGGTGACGAGGTGCTTGGAGTAGTCGACGTACAGGTCACCGACCCGGAGGGTGTACGCGGTGCCGCGGCCGGAGTCGGCGGCGAACAGCTCGCGCAGGTGGACATCGCCCAGTTCCTCGCGGTGCTTGGCCAGTGCCGTCCACTCGGGCGTCTGGTTGAGCCTGGTGCGGCCGTCTGCGTTCATCTCGGACTTCAGCCTTCTTCCTTGCCTGTGCTGCTGCGTAGCTGCCCCGCTGCCGGTCCCAACCTAATGGAGCAGCGGTTGCCGTGGACTGTCGTCGCGCCGTCCTCGGACGCAACAACAGGTACGTCCGGCCGACGCACAGGTATCAGCGCGGTGACGGACAGGGCGAAGAAGGCGGCCGCGAGCAGTGCCGGGGTGTTCTCGCCCCAGGCGGTGGCGACGGCTCCGCCCAGCAGCGCTCCCGCGGGCGCGCCCGCGACGGCGAGCGTCCGGAAGGCGGAGCTGACCCGGCCCAGCAGGGCGGCGGGGCTGCGCTCCTGCATCAGGGTCGTGGTGTTGACGTTCCACACCATCCCCATGAAGCCGAAGACCGTCAGGGCGGCGACCAGCGTGGTCAGGCTGCGCACCGTCCCCACGGCGACGAGCGCCCCGGTCTGCACGATCCCGGCGAGCAGCACCGCGCGCGTCCGCCCGACGCGGTCGACGAGCCGGCGGCCCAGCGCTCCCCCGGCCAGGCTGCCGGCCGTGTACGCGGTCATGGCCGCCGCGTACGCCGCGTGGCCCGCGTCCAGCCAGCCGGTCACCAGGACGACGAGGGTGGCGACGAGAGCACCCATGCCGATGTTGCACAGGGCGGTGGCGGCGCACAGTCCGCGCAGCGCCCGGTCCCGCCCCAGGGCGCGCAGGCCCTCGGCGATCTCACGACGCAGGGTGCTGCCCGCGGGCCGGGGCTCCCGCTCGGGCACCGGTGTGCGGAGTGAGGCCACCAGCGCGGCGGCCACCAGGAAGGTCACGGCGTCGGCGGCGAAGGGCAGGGCGGCCCCGCCCACCAGCAGCAGCGGCACGAGCGGGCCGCCCAGCAGGCCGCCCGCGACGCGCTGCCCGGTCATCAGCCGGGCGTTGGCGCTGCCGAGCGCGTCCCGGTCGACGAGGGCGGGCAGCAGAGCCGTGGCGGCGTTGTCGAAGAGGGTCTGCAGGGTGGTCAGCGCGAAGGCCAGGACGATGAGCAGGCCGATCGAGGCATGACCGAGGGCGACGGCCACCGCGAAGGCGGCGACCAGCAGCCCGCGTAAGGCGTCCACCGTCCACATGGCGCGGCGCTGGTCCACGCGGTCGGCGACGGCCCCGCCGAGCAGTCCGAAGACGATCCAGGGCAGATAGCCGCAGGCCGTGACGGCGGCGACGAGCAGCGGCTCGTCGGTGAGGGTGACGGCCAGCAGGGGCAGCGCGGCCGTACGCAGCGCGTCTCCGAAGCTGGACAGCACGGCGGCGCTCCACAGCCGTCCGAAGCCCCCGCGCCACGCGGGCGCGCGCAGGCCCTTCACCTCGACAGTCGCCACAGTCCCCCCCACGGTTCGCCCGATGCACAAACCGTAGAGGGCACCACTGACAATCGGCCGGCGGCGAGGGCGGGAAAGCAGTTCCGGCCGGGCACCTGCTGGTGCCCGGCCGGTCTCGACTTCTAGATCTCGCCCCGCAGCTTGGCGAGCGCCTCGGCGAGGATCGCCTCGCCGTCCGCGTCGCTGCGCCGCTCCCGCACATAGGCGAGGTGTGTCTTGTAGGGCTCGGTGCGCGGCGGGTCCGGGGGGTTGTCCCGGTCCTGGCCTGCCGGAAAGCCGCAGCGGGGACAGTCCCAGGTTTCGGGCACCTGCGCGTCGCTGGCGAAGCTCGGCTGGGTCTCGTGTCCGTTGGAGCACCAGAAGGAGATGCGCAGCCGCGGCGCGGACTCGCCGCGCTCGGCCTCGCCCATCGGCCCCGCCCCGACCCGGCTTCCCCGGATCGCGTTGCCACTTGCCACGGTCGTAACTCCCTGCGTGATGGTGCCGCGAAGCGAGTCGGCGTTTCGCTTCGCTGCGAGCGCCTCAGTCTACGTAAGGCCCAACGCGCGTCCAGTGATTGGAGTTACAACCCTCACACGTAGACGCAAGCCCCATGATAGGCCGCGCTCAGCTGCGCGTACCGGACATGGGGCCCTACGAACGTCCTGCGTGCGGATTGCCGGTCGATCAGTTGTTCACCTTCATGAGGATGCCGAGCACGACAATGCACGCGAACCACAGCAGACCGACCACGACGGTGATGCGGTCGAGGTTGCGTTCGGCGACCGAGGAGCCGCCGACGGAGGACTGCATGCCGCCACCGAACATGTCGGAGAGGCCGCCGCCCTTCCCCTTGTGCATCAGCACCAGCAGCATCAGCAGCAGGCTGAAGACGATCAGGGCGATCGAGAACCCCAAAACCACGGCTGGACCAACTTCCTCGGATTCGGATGGACGACGCGGGGCCCAGCACAGTGCTGGACCCCGCAAGGGTACGACGAATCGTCGTTACCGCATACTCACTGGTCGCGGAAGCGCACGATCTTGACGAACTCGTCGGCATCCAGCGAGGCACCCCCGACCAGGGCGCCGTCGATGTCGGCCTGCGCCATGATCTCGGCGACGTTGCCGGACTTCACGGAGCCGCCGTACTGGATGCGGACCTTGTCGGCCACGTCCTGCGCGTACAGCTCGGCGAGCTTGCCGCGGATCGCCGCACACACCTCCTGGGCGTCCTCGGCGCCGCAGACCTTGCCCGTGCCGATGGCCCAGACGGGCTCGTAGGCGATCACGATGGTCTCGGCCTGCTCGGCGGAGAGGTCCTTCAGGCCGCCCTCGACCTGGGCGAGGGTGTGGGAGACGTGGTTGCCCGCCTCGCGGACCTCCAGCTCCTCGCCGACGCACAGGATGGGGGTCAGGCCGTGCTTGTAGGCGGCCTTGACCTTGGCGTTCACCAGCTCGTCGGTCTCGCCGTGGTACTGGCGGCGCTCGCTGTGGCCGATGGCGACGTACGTGCACTTCAGCTTGGCCAGCATCGGGCCGGAGATCTCGCCGGTGAAGGCGCCGCCGTCGTGCGCCGAGATGTCCTGGGCGCCGTACTTGATCTTGAGCTTGTCGCCGTCGACCAGGGTCTGCACGGAGCGCAGGTCGGTGAAGGGCGGCAGGACGGCGACCTCGACGGCCTCGTAGTCCTTGTCGGCCAGGGCGAAGGCGAGCTTCTGGACGTGGGCGATGGCCTCGAGGTGGTTGAGGTTCATCTTCCAGTTGCCCGCCATCAGCGGCGTACGCGTGCTCATTGAGGTCAGTCCTCCAGTGCGGCGAGGCCGGGGAGCGTCTTGCCCTCGAGGTATTCGAGGGAGGCGCCGCCACCGGTCGAGATGTGGCCGAATGCGTTCTCGTCGAAGCCCAGGATGCGGACGGCCGCGGCGGAGTCGCCACCACCGACCACCGTGAAGGCCTGGGAGTCGAGGAGAGCCTGGGCGACCGCCTTGGTGCCCTCGGCGAAATCGGGGTGCTCGAAGACGCCCATGGGGCCGTTCCAGAAGACGGTGGCGGCGTCGGCGATCTTCGAAGCGTACAGCTTGCGGGACTCGGGACCGATGTCCAGGCCCATCTGACCGGCCGGCATGGCGTCCGCGGCGACGGTGCTGGGCCGGGCCGGAGCCTTGGTCTTGAGGTCCGGGAACTCGGGCGCGACCACGACGTCCACGGGCAGGACCAGCTCGACGCCGTTCTTCTCGGCGCGCTCGATGTACTCCTGGACGGCCGGGAGCTGGTCCTCCTGGACCAGGGACGTGCCGATCTCGTAGCCCCTGGCCTTGAGGAAGGTGAAGACCATGCCGCCGCCGATGAGCAGGCGGTCGGCCTTGCCGAGCAGCTGGTCGATGACGGCGAGCTTGTCGGACACCTTGGCGCCGCCCAGGACGACGGCGTAGGGCCGCTTGACGTCGTCGGTGAGCTTCCTCAGGACGCCGACCTCGGTGGCGATGAGGTAGCCGGCGTAGTGCGGAAGGCGGGCCGGGAGGTCGAAGACGGAGGCGTGCCTCCGGTGCACGGCACCGAATCCGTCGCCGACGTAGACGTCCGCGAGGGCGGCGAGCTGGTCGGCGAAGGCGCCGCGCTCGGCGTCGTCCTTGCTCGTCTCGCCGGCGTTGAAGCGCAGGTTCTCGACGACCGCGACCTGGCCGTCGGCGAGGGCGGCGACGGTGGCCCGGGCGGACTCGCCGACCGTGTCGGTCGCGAACGCCACCTCGGCGCCGAGGAGTTCACCGAGGCGCGCGGCGGCCGGGGCCAGGGAGAAGGCCGGGTCCGGGGCGCCCTTGGGACGGCCCAGGTGCGAGGCGACGACCACGCGGGCGCCCGCGTCGGCGAGGGCCTTGACGGTGGGCAGCACGGCGCGGATACGGCCGTCGTCGGTGATGGTGGTGCCGTCCAGCGGCACGTTCAGGTCGGCGCGGACGAAGACCCGCTGGCCCGCGACCCCTTCGGAGAGGAGTTCGTCGATCGTCTTCATAAAAGGGGACTCCTGAAAGAGCTCGTGATCGCTCGTAAGCGCTCGTGATCGAACAGCTCTGATCTGTACGCGAGTCAGGGCTCGGGCAGCGCGACCGTGCGCTGCCCGAGCCCTGCTCTCACATCGTGGTGCCTGATCTATTCGATCAGAGCTGGTTGCCGACGAAGACCGTCAGGTCGACGAGACGGTTGGAGTAGCCCCACTCGTTGTCGTACCAGCCGATGACCTTCACGTTCTTGCCCTCCTGAACCATGGTCAGGGAGGAGTCGAAGGTGCAGGACGCCGGGGCGTTGACGATGTCGGAGGAGACGATCGGGTCCTCGGTGTACTCGAGGATGCCCTTCAGCTCGCCCTCCGCGGCCTTCTGGAAGGCGGCGTTGACCTCTTCCTTGGTGACCTCGCGGCCGAGTTCGAGGACCAGGTCGGTGACCGAGCCGGTCGGGACCGGGACGCGCATGGCCATGCCGTCCAGCTTGCCCTTGAGCTGCGGGAGGACCAGCGCGGTTGCCTTGGCGGCACCCGTGGTGGTCGGGATGATGTTCTCCGCGGCGGCACGGGCGCGGCGCAGGTCCTTGTGCGGGAAGTCCAGGATGCGCTGGTCGTTGGTGTAGGCGTGCACCGTCGTCATCAGGCCCTTGACGATGCCGAAGTTCTCGTCGAGGACCTTGGCCATCGGCGCCACACAGTTGGTGGTGCAGGAGGCGTTGGAGATGACGTGGTGGTTCGCCGGGTCGTACTGGTCCTGGTTGACGCCCATCACGATGGTGACGTCCTCGTCCTTGGCCGGAGCCGAGATCAGGACCTTCTTGGCGCCGCCCGCGATGTGCTTCTCGGCGTCGGCCTTCTTGGTGAAGATGCCGGTCGACTCGATGACGATGTCGACGCCCAGCTCGCCCCACGGGATGTCGGCGGGGTTGCGCTCGGCGAGGACCTTGATGGTCTTGTCGCCGACGGTGATGGTGTTCTCGGTGTGCGAGACCTCCTGCTTGAGGCGGCCCAGGATGGTGTCGTACTTCAGCAGGTGAGCGGTGGTCGCGGTGTCACCCAGGTCGTTGACAGCCACGATCTCGATGTCTGCACCCTGCTCCAGCAGCGCGCGGAAGTAGTTACGACCGATGCGGCCGAAGCCGTTGATGCCTACGCGGATCGTCACGAACCGATCTCCTCGTTGGTACGCCGGCCATGAAGAGCCGGCGAGCTCTGTTTGGGATGTCCCCGACCGCCTCCGACCCTACCTCCCTGAGGCCCCGGTGGTGACATCCAGATGCCCCATACACGGCAGGGCGGTCCGTACCGGCCAGTAGGGGTACGGACCGCCCGCCACCGAGAGCGAGATCACTCGATTTCGCTACCCGGCGTGGTGCCTATTGACCGAGAGTTCCCGGTTCACAGGAGGTCACACGTCGAGGGAGGCGAGCGCCTTCCTCATCAGGGCCGCCCGGTCGGCCGCGGTGACGACGTGCTCCAGGCCGAAGCCCAGCAGCACGGTGTCGTCCGTGGTGACCGCGCCGTATGTCTGGAAGAGGGCCCCGGTGCGGGCCCAGTCCTTGACGGCGGCCGGGCTGCCCGCGGGCGGGCCGGCCACCTTCCAGGCACCGAGCGAGGTCTCGAAGCCCTCGGTCTCCTTCGCGGTGCCGCCGATGACGAGCGAGGCCTCGTCGGCGAGGACGCCGTATCCGCCGGTGCCCGGGTCCGTGACATAGCTGATCGAGACCTCGACCGTCCTGCCCGCGTACGCGCTCAGGTCGAAGTTCACCTGCTGCCACCCGGCGGAGGCGCCGGTGAGGCTGTGCCACTGCCCGGTGCTGCCGGTAGCGGCGCAGCCGTCGTCCGACAGGGTCAGGTAGTGCTGCAGCCAGGGGTGCTCACGGAGGTAGAAGCCGCCCTCGCACTCCGTGGGCACGGTGGCCTTGGTGGCGCCGTTCTTCTCGGGCAGGGTGGTCCAGTCGTCGGCGCCCGCGGTGTGGGCCTCGATCAGGACGTTGTCGTAGCCGGGCTCGGTGTCCCACATCAGCTGGGTGCGCAGGGTGGGCTGATCCGCCGCCGTGACACCGGTGAGGTCCACGGTGCGGGTGAGGCGCTTGTAGCCGTCGTCGGTGTGGACGGCGGCGGCCATCGAGGAGCCCGCGTAGGGGCCGTACGGGTTGACCGCCCCGGCGAACTGTCCCGCTCCCCTGCTCGCGAACTGCGGGAACCTGTCGGCGGGCAGTTCGTCGGAGGTGACGTTGTAGCGGCCCGCCTTGTCCAGCGGGTTGCCGGGCGCGTCGGCGAGCGGGCCCGTGAAGCCGCTCAGCTCGCCCGAGCCGGTGAATCCGGTGGCTCCGGCGGCCGTGGTACGGCTGTAGGCGCCCAGATAGTACTGGCTGAAGTCGTTGGACAGGGCACCGCCGCCGAGGTCGACGCTGCCGCCGGCCTGCTCACCGGCCTCGATCAGCCTGCCGCCCTCATTGAGGAAGGCACGCAGCTGCAGCTGGGTGGCGTTGCCCGGGACGCTCGCGCCCGTGTAGTGGACGACGGTGTCGAAGTGGCTCAGCACGCCCAGCGCGTCGGGTGCGCCCCGCTCGGCGACGTCCCAGACGACGGCCTTGCGGCCGTTGGCCCCCAGGGCGTCGACGTACTTCCGCGCCTGCGCGGCGGTCGCGCCCTCCTCGGCGACGACGAGGGCGTTCGCCCGGGGCCGCTCGGCGACGGTGTAGGTGAAGCGGTCGCTGGAGACCTTCTTGCCGTTCCTCGTCTCCGCGGTGAACCACACCTGGACCTTGTCGCCGGGGTCGCCGTCCTTGACCTTCGCCCGGTACTCGTCGAAGTAGAGGTTGTCGTCGCCGCCGTAGGTCTCGCCGCCCTTCCAGGGCTTGAGCGCCATGTCCTCGGTGCGGCCGCCGTTGACGCGGTACTTCAGTTCCTTGTCGCGCAGCGACTTGCGGGCGACGACGGAGACCTCCTGGTCGCCGCCGCGGGCGTAGGACACCGGGAACGCGGCCGGGGTGAAGTCGGCGGCGCTCAGTCCGACCGACGAGGACGGCCGGTCGGGGCGGGAGGCCGACTCGGCGACGGAGAGCGCGAACGGGACGTTCTTCGCGAACTCCTGCTGGATCAGCTTCTCGTCGTCCGGGAAGGTGAAGACCGAGCGGCAGTCGGACGCCTTCCACTCGTCGTTCGGGTCCGCGTCGGAGGCGGTCTGGCAGGTCGACATCTCGGGCGTGAACATCGCCAGGCCGTTGATGTTCGCCGCGTGGCCGTCCGCCTCACCGTTGGTGGTGTACAGCTCGGAGGAGAGCTGCGGGTGGTACCCGGGGATCGCGGAGTTCTCCGGCGTACCGGCGAGCGCCTCGTACAGGACGTCGTCCGGGGTGGGCGTGGCCACCTGCCAGCCCACTCCGTAGAGGAGCAGTTCGGCGGCGGAGTGGTAGTTGATGCCGTACGTGAAGCCGATCCGCTTCTGGAAGGCGTCCAGGGCCTTGGTCTCGGGCTCGGAGACCGGGCCCGGGCCCCGGTAGGTCTCGCTGGTGGGGTTGGGTGACGAACCCTCGTCGTCGTAGCCCCACTTGTAGGCGAAGTTGCGGTTGAGGTCGACGCCGTCGCCCGTGCTGATGACTCCGTCGCCGTTCATGTCGCGCAGGTTCTTGCGCCACATGCGGTTGGCGGCACCGGCATGGGTGTGGTCGTAGCCGTCGGGGTTGGCCGAGATGAGGAACCACAGCTCGGTGGAGTCGACGATCTTCTTGACGCGCCGGTCCTTCTTGTAGTTGTCCAGGTAGTGGTGCATCAGGCGCCGGGTCATCTCCGGCGTGATCCACTCGCGCGCGTGCTGGTTGGACATGTAGAGGACGGAAGGCCTGGAGCCGTCCTTGGTCCTCTTGGCGCCCTTGGTGAGCTTCAGCGCGAGGATGTCCTGGCCTTTGACCGTCTTGCCGATGGAGACGACCTTGGTGAGACCCGGGTTCTCCTGCGCAGCCTGGAGGATCTCCTCCTTGAGGCCGCCCTTGCCGCTGTACGGGCGGAACACGCCCTCGGCGGCCTCCCCGACGCGGTCCTTCGCCCTGGCGGAGAGATTGTGCTCGGTGAGCTCGACGCCCTGCTGTTCCAGCTTCCGCGCCTGCTGGTCGGTCAGATAGACCTCGACGGTGGCGGTGCCCTTCGCGGGCACCCGCTCGCTGAGTTCGTGGCCGTCCTGGCCGGCGGCGAGCAGCAGGGGTACCTGCTGACGGGTCACGTCGGCGCGGAAGACCTTGACTTCGTCCGGATCGGACGAGGCCGCGCTGTCCGGTTGTGCCTGGGCGATGGGTGCGATGCTCGCTCCGCCGATCAGGAGCGCGCCGACAGCGAGGATCGATCTCGCTCTTCGTCTCATGAACCCCCCTAGCGTGGGTCCGCCACAGCAGCGAACAGATGCCAGGCTCATGACAGTCCATGATCGAGTCAAGAGTGC
Organism: Streptomyces sp. NRRL S-455; assembly: GCF_000717875.1. Classification (GTDB taxonomy): domain Bacteria; phylum Actinomycetota; class Actinomycetes; order Streptomycetales; family Streptomycetaceae; genus Streptomyces. The sequence goes on along the minus strand of NZ_JOCT01000024.1, from coordinate 102,118 downwards.
CCGGGCGACACGCGAAAGCCGGTGCCGGTCACCCAAGTGGACGCCGGCCCCGGCTTTGTGACGGACTGTCGGATCAGCCCACGAGATTGTCGGCGAGCTCGTCCTCGGCGAGGTTGGCCTCCGTGCCCGGGATGCCGAGGTCCGAGGCGCGCTTGTCGGCCATGGCCAGCAGACGGCGGATGCGGCCGGCGACGGCGTCCTTGGTCAGCGGCGGGTCGGCGAGCGCGCCGAGCTCCTCCAGGGACGCCTGCTTGTGCTCCATGCGCAGCCGGCCGGCCGCGGCGAGGTGCTCGGGCACGTCCTCCCCGAGGATCTCCAGGGCGCGCTGGACGCGGGCACCGGCGGCGACGGCCGCGCGGGCCGAGCGGCGCAGGTTGGCGTCGTCGAAGTTGGCGAGGCGGTTGGCGGTGGCGCGGACCTCGCGGCGCATCCGCCGCTCCTCCCAGGCCAGCACGGAGTCGTGGGCACCGAGCCGGGTCAGCAGAGCGCCGATCGCGTCACCGTCGCGGACCACCACCCGGTCCACGCCGCGCACCTCGCGGGCCTTCGCGGGGATCGACAACCGGCGGGCGGCGCCGACCAGGGCGAGCGCGGCCTCGGGGCCGGGGCAGGTCACTTCCAGCGAACAGGAGCGGCCGGGCTCGGTGAGCGAGCCGTGCGCCAGGAACGCGCCTCGCCAGGCCGCCTCGGCGTCGCAGGTGGCCCCCGAGACCACCTGCGGGGGCAGGCCGCGGATCGGGCGGCCCCGGCCGTCGACCAGGCCGGTCTGGCGGGCCAGCTGGTCACCGCCCGCGACCACCCGTACGACGTAACGCGAGCCGCGGCGCAGCCCGCCCGGCGCCATCACGATCAGCTCGGAGCTGTGGCCGAAGATCTCCAGGATGTCCCGCTTGAGCCGGCGGGCCGCCGCGGAGGTGTCCAGCTCCGCCTCGATCACGATGCGCCCGCTGACCAGGTGGAGGCCGCCGGCGAACCGCAGCACGGCCGAGACCTCGGCCTTTCTGCAGCAGGTCCGGGTGACGGGAAGCCGGGCAATCTCGTCCTTCACCGCTGCCGTCATCGCCATGGGCCGATCCTTCCATGCATCCGAAAAATACGGTCGTACGCGGCGGCCAGCAGCTCCGGGTCGTGCCTCGGGGTTCCGTCGGTCCGGGCCACCGGAGCCAGCTCGACCGCGGCGCCGAACCGCTTGGCGGCGTCGGTCAGGGAGTCCCGGTCGGGCACGGCGGCCTCGTCGGCCAGCACCACGTCCAGGGCGAGTTTAGGGGCGTGTCGTCCCAAAACCTCCAAATGACGCTGCGGGGAGAAGCCCTCGGTTTCTCCGGGCTGCGGGGCGAGGTTCAGCGAGAGTACCCGGCGGGCCTTGGTCTGCGTGAGCGCGTCCAGCAGCTCCGGCACCAGCAGGTGCGGGATGACCGAGGAGAACCAGGACCCGGGGCCGAGCACCACCCAGTCCGCGTCCAGGACGGCCTCGACCGCCTCGGGCACGGCGGGCGGGTCGTTCGGCACGAGGTGCACGGACTGCACCTCGCCCGGGGTGAGGGCGACGGTGGCCTGGCCGCGGACCGTGTCGATCTCGTCCGGCCGGGCCGGGTCGTGGCCCTTGACCAGGGCCTGCAGCTCCAGCGGAACGGCGGACATGGGCAGCACCCGGCCCTGGGCGCCCAGCAGCCGCCCGACCAGGTCGAGGGCCTGGACGTGGTCGCCGAGCTGCTCCCACAGGGCGACGATCAGCAGGTTGCCGACCGCGTGCTCGTGCAGGTCGCCCTGGGACTGGAAGCGGTGCTGGATGACCCGGGCCCAGGTCTGGCCCCAGTCGTCGTCGCCGCACAGCGCGGCCAGCGCCTTGCGCAGGTCACCGGGCGGCAGTACGCCCAGTTCGTCACGCAGCCGCCCGCTGGAGCCGCCGTCGTCGGCCACGGTGACGACGGCGGTGAGGGCGCCGGTGATGCGGCGCAGCGCGGCGAGCGAGGCGGACAGGCCCATGCCGCCGCCGAGGGCGACGACCTTGGGCTGGGCGCCCCGGCGGCGCGGTCTGCCACCCCGGGCCTCGGCAGGCCGGCCACTCCTTCCGTCGGTGCTGCCCTCGGGCACCGCCCGGCGCAGCCGGCTCAGCCGCGGAGCACGTCGTGTCATTCCCGTCCCATGTCCCGGTGGACGACCACCGTCTCCACGCCCTCGGCCGCGAGCCGGGCCGCGAGCTTCTCCGACATGGCGACCGAGCGGTGCTTGCCGCCCGTGCAGCCCACGGCGATGGTCACGTAGCGCTTGCCCTCGCGGCGGTAGCCGGTGGCGACGAGCTGGAGGAGCTCGGTGTACCGGTCGAGGAACTCCTTGGCGCCGGGCTGGTTGAAGACATAGCCCGAGACCTCCTCGTTGAGGCCCGTGTACGGGCGCAGCTCCGGGACCCAGTGCGGGTTCGGCAGGAAGCGGCAGTCGACGACCAGGTCGGCGTCGACCGGCAGACCGTACTTGTAGCCGAAGGACATGACCGTCGCCCGTAGCTCGGGCTCCTCCTCGCCGGCGAACTGGGCGTCCATCTTGGCGCGCAGCTCGTGCACGTTCAGGCTGGAGGTGTCGATCACCAGGTCGGCGTCGCCGCGCAGCTCGCGCAGGAGCTGTCGCTCGGCGGCGATGCCGTCGACGATGCGGCCGTCGCCCTGCAGGGGGTGCGGGCGGCGCACCGACTCGAAGCGGCGCACCAAGGCATCGTCGGAGGACTCCAGGAAGACGATCCGCCGGGTGACGTTCTTCGTGTCCAGATCGGCGAGGGACTCGCGGAGGTTGTCGAAGAAGCGGCGGCCGCGGACGTCGACGACGACGGCGATCCGGGCCACGTTGCCCTGGGAGCGGGCGCCGAGCTCCACCATGGTGGGGATCAGCGCGGGCGGCAGGTTGTCCACGACGAACCAGCCGAGGTCCTCCAGGCATTTCGCGGCCGTCGAGCGGCCGGCCCCGGACATGCCGGAGATGATCACCAGCTCGGGGATGGCCGCGTCCGGGACCTGGGCCTTGTCATTGGGTGTGCCCGTACTCACCTGTGCTCCGTCTCCGGCTTGCTCTGTGCGACCGTCGTGCTCGTTCACGTTCATGTCTCCTGCCCCCGTCGCTCGTCCGGGGCACCCGTCCGCACGGGTTCCCCACTGGAACCCATGGTGCCTGGCTCCTCTTCCATGATCTCCCCAGTCGCCGTGTTGACGGCGGGTGCGGCCGGGGCCGCCTGGGCGAGGGCCGCCGCGATGGTCTCGGCGGTCTTGCGGCCTATGCCGGGGACCTCGCAGATCTGGTCGATGGTGGCGGATCGCAGTTTCTTCAGGGAACCGAAGTGTTTCAGGAGTGCCTGCCTGCGGGTGTCCCCGAGCCCCGGGACATCGTCCAGCGGGCTGGACCTGAAGCGCTTGGACCGCTTGGCGCGCTGGTAGGTGATCGCGAAGCGGTGGGCCTCGTCACGGACCCGCTGGAGCAGGTACAGACCCTCGCTGGTACGGGGCAGGACCACCGGGTCGTCGTCGCCGGGCAGCCAGACCTCCTCCAGGCGCTTGGCGAGGCCGCACACGGCGATGTCGTCGATGCCCAGGTCGTCCAGGGCGCGCTGGGCGGCCGCGACCTGCGGGGCGCCGCCGTCGACGACCACGAGCTGGGGCGGGTAGGCGAACTTCTTGGGGCGGCCGTCGTCCTCGGTCAGGGTGTTGGTACTGGTGAGCTCGCCGTTACCGGCGTTGTCCGCGTCCTCGCCGTCCGTCCACTCGCCCGTCTTCTCCTTCTCGGCGAGGTAGCGCCGGAAGCGGCGGGTGATCACCTCGTGCATGGAGCGGACGTCGTCCTGCCCCGCGAAACCCTTGATCTGGAAGCGGCGGTACTCGCTCTTGCGGGCCAGGCCGTCCTCGAAGACGACCATGGAGGCCACGACGTCGTCGCCCTGGAGGTGGGAGATGTCGTAGCACTCGATCCTGAGCGGGGCGCTGTCCAGGTCCAGGGCGTCGGCGATCTCCTCCAGGGCGCGCGAGCGCGTGGTCAGGTCGGAGGCCCGCTTGGTCTTGTGCAGGACGAGCGCCTGCTGGGCGTTGCGCTGCACCGTCTCCATGAGGGCCTTCTTGTCGCCGCGCTGCGGGACGCGCAGGGAGACGCCCGAGCCGCGGCGCCCGGCGAGCCACTCCTGGACGGGCTCCACCGGGTCGGGCAGGGCCGGGACCAGGACCTCCTTGGGGACGGCGTCGCCCGTCTCCTCGCCGTACAGCTGCTGGAGCGCATGCTCCACGAGGGCTCCGGTGGTGATCTCCTCCACCTTGTCCGTGACCCAGCCGCGCTGGCCGCGGACGCGTCCGCCCCGCACGTGGAAGATCTGGACGGCCGCCTCCAGCTCGTCCTCGGCGACCGCGATCAGGTCGGCGTCGGTCGCGTCGGCGAGCACGACCGCGTTCTTCTCCATGGCCTTCTTCAGGGCCTCTATGTCGTCGCGCAGCCGGGCCGCCCGCTCGTACTCCATCTCCTCGGCCGCCTCGCCCATCTGCCGCTCCAGGCGGCGGATGTACGTGTTCGTCCGGCCGGTCATGAAGTCACAGAACTCTTCGGCCAGTTCCCGGTGCTCCTCGGCGGAGACGCGGTCCACGCAGGGGGCCGAGCACTTGCCGATGTAGCCGAGGAGGCAGGGGCGGCCGGTGCGGGCGGCGTTCTTGAAGACGCCGGCCGAGCAGGTGCGCACCGGGAAGACACGGAGCAGCAGGTCGACGGTGTCGCGGATCGCCCACGCGTGCGCGTAGGGACCGAAGTACCGGACGCCCTTCTTCTTGTGACCGCGCATCACCTGCACGCGCGGGTACTCCTCGCTCATCGTCACGGCGAGGTACGGGTAGCTCTTGTCGTCGCGGTACTTGACGTTGAACCGGGGGTCGTACTCCTTGATCCAGGAGTACTCCAGCTGGAGCGCCTCGACCTCCGTGGACACCACCGTCCACTCCACGGACGCGGCCGTGGTGACCATGGAGCGGGTGCGCGGGTGCAGGCCCGCCAGGTCCTGGAAGTAGTTCGCCAGGCGCTGGCGCAGGCTTTTCGCCTTTCCGACGTAGATCACCCGGCGGTGCTCGTCACGGAACCGGTAGACCCCCGGCGAGTCGGGGATCTCACCCGGTTTGGGGCGGTAGCTGGAGGGGTCGGCCATGTCTCACACCCTACTGGCGAGCACCGACAGTCCGACGAGCCGACGGGCGCGATCACCGGCCCTGCGGGAGGCAGTTTCCAACGGCATGTCCCGCCCCGGGGATTACGGCACGCCGGTAGCGGGAATGGGGCTCACCCACGGGACACGGCGACGTCCGGCGGGCGGAGTCCGTGCCGGTGCAGGCACAGATTGTCGGTGCGGACCGGCCGCCTCCTACGCGGAGCGGGCGGGCCACGGGTCGGAGGGCTGCGCAGATGAAGCGGATGCGGATCGAGAAGACGCGGCGGGCGGTCCGTACCCGCCGGTACCCGGACGAGCCGTTGGCGCTGCGCGACGCCCTGGACCCGCGCGATCCCGACATCACTCGGGCCAAGCGTCTCGCGCTCCGGGACCAGGACGGAAGCGACCACTCCTAGAAGCTCACGGGTCTGCCGCGAACGCCCGGGGCGCGTGCCCCGGGCGTTTCGTGTGCCCGGGCGGGCCCGGCGGGGAGTACGTCACTGTCCGGCATCAGGTGTTGTCGGGATCAGGTCAACACGCTTCAATGCGGGGGAACTCGGGGCGCTGAACGACGGCGTACGGCTGTGCAGACCTGCCCTGCGCCGGCGGGACGGCCCCCGGGCGGCCCGCGCGAACGGTCTGACCAGCCGTTTGCCGACTCACAGAGAGGCCCCTGCATGCCGCACGCCCCACAGCACGCGGACGTCGCCACCGCGGAACTGGACTCGGCCCTGCGAGGCGGCCCCTTCCACGTCGCCCTGCGTGCCGCGATCGCCGCCCGCGGGCTGCCGCTGCAACGCGTGCAGCACCATCTGTCCCGCCACGGTGTGAAGGTGGGCGTCACCAGTCTCAGTTACTGGCAGCAGGGCGCCCGGCGCCCGCAGCGCCCCGAGTCGCTGCGGGCCGTGCGCGCGCTCGAGGAGATCCTGGAGCTTCCCGAGGAGTCGCTGCTCCGGCTGCTCGCCGAGTCGGGCGGGAACCCCTCCGGGCAGCGGTCGTCGGCCCGGTCCTACCGCTCCCTGGTCGATGCGTCCGGGGTGCTGGACCAGGTCCTGGCCGAGCTGGGCTGTCCGCCGGACGAGGGCCTGCACACCCTCGGGCACCACGAGCGGCTCCGGATCGGGGCGCGGCGCGAACTGGCCGAGCGGGAGGCGCACCACATCGTGCGCGCCCACCGGGACGGCGTCGACCGCTTCGTTGCCGTCCACTACGGCGACCGGGGAGCCGTGCCGGAGCGCATGCGGGTGCTCGCTCTGGAGAACTGCCGTACCGGGCGCGTCCGTTGGCACGGCGACACGGGAGTGCTCGCGGCCGAGCTGCTCTTCGACACCCGGCTGCGGGCCGGGGACACGTTCCTGTTCCGCTACGGCGTCGAGGACGGTACGGCGGGCGTGTCACGCGAGTACGTCCGGGGCTGCGACTCCCCCGGCGGCCAGTACGCGCTCCAGGTGTGTTTCGACGCGGCGGCCCTCCCGGTGCGCTGTCACCGGTTTTCGCAGGCCTCGGCTGCCGCGCCGCGCAGTGGGTGCCAGGAGCTGGCGCTGAGCGGGCGGCACCGGTCGGTGCATCTGGTCGAGCCGCGGGCGCGGGCCGGCTTTGTGGGGATCGGCTGGGACTGGGAGTAGCCGGCCGGGCCTGGGGCTACCCATGTCCCTGGGCCGGGCTGAGCCGGACCGGGCCGGGTCCCGCCGGACGTAAACGTTTGCGCAAGCGTTTACGTCGGGCGCGGAATGCGATACGTTCCCCGCCGGAAGCGGAGGAGGGAACACCATGGCGACCATGGCCGACGTCGCCCGGAGTGCCGGTGTCTCCGTGGCGACGGTCTCGCACGTGCTGAACGGCACCCGCCCGGTGCTTCCGCACACCCGCCAGGCGGTCCTGGACGCCGTGGAAGAGCTCGGCTACACCACCAACACGCTGGCCCGTTCCCTGGTGACGGCCCGCACCCGTTCCATCGGGCTGGCGGTGTCGGCGATCAGCAACCCGTACTTCACGGAGATTCTGCAGGGCGTCGAGGCCAGTGCCCTGGAACACGGCTACAGTCTGCTGATCGCCGATCCGCACGACGACCCGGAACACGAGCGCAAGGTCGTCCAGCTGCTGCACGAGCGCCGGGTGGACGGCATGATCGTCGCACCCTCCGCGGACCCGCGCGGGCTGCTCGCCTACCTGGGGCGGCACGGCGTCCCGGCCGTGTTCCTGGACCGGCTGGTGGACGCCCGGGGGACGGACGGCGGTCCGCGCTTCGACCAGGTCTGTGCCGACAACGCCGAACCGACGTCCCGGCTGGTCACCCACCTCGCCGGGCTCGGCCACCGGCGGATCGGCCTGGTGGCCGGGCGGCCGGGGCTCAGCACCACGAGCGAGCGGATCACCGGCTACCGGACCGGCCTGTCCTGCGCGGATCTCCCCTACGACGAGCGGCTCCTGGTGCACGGTGACTCGGAGGCGGCCGGTGCCGAACAGGCCACCGCCGCCCTGTTGTCCCTCGCCGTGCCGCCCACCGCGCTGGTCACCGGCAACAACGCGATGACCATCGGGGCGCTGCGTGCCCTGCGCGCCCACGGTCTGTCCGTGCCCGGCGACATCGCGCTGTGCTGCTTCGACGACTTCACCTGGGCGGACCTGTTCTCGCCGCGGCTCACCGCGATGGCGCAGCCCAGCAAGGACATCGGCGCCCAGGCCGTCCGCGTGCTCCTGGAGCGTCTCGCCGAGCCGGACCGGCCCGCCCGGACCGCACGGCTGCCCTGCACCTTCGTCCACCGCACTTCGTGCGGCTGCCCAGACTCATTCGGGAAAGGAACCCTGTCGTGATCGTCGTCGCCGGTGAGGCCCTGATCGATTTGGTGCCGCAGGGTGCGGGCGCCCTGGCGGCGCTGCGGCCGGCGCTCGGCGGAGGCCCGTACAACACGGCCGTGGCGCTGGGCCGTCTCGGCTCGCCCGCCGCCTTCTGCTCCCGGGTGTCGTACGACGCGTTCGGGGAGGCCCTGCTGGACCGGCTGCGCGACACCGGGGTGGACGTGTCGTCGGTGCAGCGCGGCACCGAGCCCACGACCCTGGCCGTCGCCACGGTCGGCGAGGACGGCTCGGCGGCGTACTCCTTCTACGTCGACGGGACGGCGGACCGGCTCTTCACCGCGCCCGCCACGCTGCCGTCCGGCACCCGCGCGGTCTCCTTCGGCACCTGTTCGCTGGTGCTGGAGCCGGGGGCGAGCGCATACGAGGAGTTGATGCGTGCGGCGGCCGGGCAGGGCGTGTTCACCGCGCTGGACCCGAACATCCGGGCCGGGCTGATCCCGGACGCGGACGCCTACCGGGCACGGTTCAAGAGCTGGCTGCCGTTCGTGTCGCTGCTGAAGCTGTCGGCGGAGGACGCCGAGTGGCTCGGTGGTACGCCGCGGGAGTGGCTGGCCGCCGGTCCCGCGGCGGTCGTGGTCACCCGGGGCGGCGACGGGATCACCGCCTACACCGCCGACGGCGGCGAGTACGCGGTGCCGGGCGAACGGGTCGAGGTCGTGGACACGATCGGCGCGGGTGACACGGTCAACGCCGCGCTGCTGCACGGGCTCGCGGTACGCGACGCCCTCAGCGGGCAGGCGCTGGCCGCACTGGGCCCCGACGGCTGGACGGGGCTGCTGGGCTTCGCGGCCCGTGCGGCGGCGGTCACCTGCTCGCGGGCGGGGGCGGAGCCGCCGTACGCCCGGGAGCTGGAGGGCTGACGCGAGCCGACGGCCCGAAACGGGCCCTCGGACGCATCACCGCAATGGACACGAAGCCGCCCGCACCCGCGAGCTGGACGGCTGACGCGAGCCGACAACCCGAGACGAGCACCCGGACGCGGCACCGGAACGAACACGAAGCCGCCCGCACGCCCGACGGCTGAGAGGCGGGCGGAGTCCGGCCGCGTCGCTCAGCCCGTCTCGCCCACCGCCCGCAGCGCGCCGGGCCGGCGGCCGTTGAGGCGGTCCAGGGCCGCGGCCGTGGCGTCGTCCGCGGGCAGCAGGACGATGACCCGCTGTCCCTCGTCGGGGAGCGCGAGCGTCTCCTGCAGGAGGCGGAGTGAGCCGGCCTCCGGGTGGTCGAGGTGCTGGGAGCCTGTCTGTCGCGGTGTGGTGGCCAGGTCGGCGAACCGGTCGGCGAAGTCCGCCCCGGCCGTCACCGTCAGCTCGTCGGCCAGTTCGGCTAGGTGCGGATCCCGGAGGGGGACGCCGTGCCGGAGCCGGGCGACAAGATCGTCGGCCACCCGGTCCCAGTCACGGTAGGCGCTGCGGGCCCGCTCGTCGGTGAACAGGTACCGGAGCAGGTTGGGCGGCTCGTCGTCGAGCAGGCCGATGGGACCGACCAGCCGCTCGTACCCGGCGGTGTGGGCGAGGACGTCGCCGATCCAGTTGACCACCAGTGCGGCAGTCGGCTCCATGCGGTCAAGAAGCGCCCGTACGGTGGGGCGGGCCGTGCGGCTGAGGGACGGGGCCGCCGCACAGACCAGTGGGTCGCCGCCGTCCGCCTCCTTGGTCAGGCGGCGCAGCAGCATCCGGTCGTTGAGCGACAGGTTCAGGGCGTCGGCCAGGGCACCGAGCACCTGGGCGGACGGGTTGCGGTCGCGGCCCTGTTCCAGGCGGGTGAGGTACTCGACGCTGATGCCGGCGAGGGTGGCCAGTTCGGCCCGTCGCAGACCCGGGGTACGGCGCCGTGACCCCGCGGGCAGGCCTGCTTCGGCAGGGCTGACGGCTTCACGCCAGGCGCGCAGGAACGTGCCCAACTCGTTGTCGCTCACCCGCCGAACCTACAACGCGCGCCGGCCCGGATCGTGGCCCTGCCACTACCAGGCTCCGGCCGGTCTCCCTCATGGGCCGTGGAGCCCTCACGGTGGAGTGCATGACGAATGACACCGCTGCTGCCGTTCCCGCCACCGCCCTGCCGCTGGCCCCCGGAAACTGGGCCCTGGATCCGTTCCACTCCTCAGTGAACTTCACCATCCGCCACCTGGGTATCGCCAAGGTGCGGGGCCGTTTCGAGCGGTTGGAGGCCGAACTGTACGTCGGGGAACGGGTCGAGGATGTGCGGGTGTCCGCGACCATCGATCTGGCCTCGGTCAACACCGGCAACGCCGACCGGGACGCGCACGTACGCGCCTCCGACCTGCTCGACGTCGAGAAGCGCCCGACGATGACCTACCGCTCGACGCGCGTATCGGGCGAGGCGGAGGACTGGACGATGGAGGGCGAACTGACGATCGGCGCGGTGACCCGGCCGGTGACGCTCGCCGTGGAGTTCGGCGGGCTGGTCGATGTGCCCATGGACGGCAGCCGGCATGCCGGGTTCGAGGCGACGGGCGAGATCCGGCGCAGCGAGTTCGGGCTCGACTTCGCCCCCGGCCTGCTCGGCGAAGTGGTGAAGATCCAGCTCGACATGCAGTTCGTGGAACCGAAGAACGGCTGACGGACACACGCCGACGCGCCGTGCTCCGCGGGTGGTCACCCGCGGAGCACGGCGCGTCGTTACCGCTTGCCCGTTACTGCTCGCTCTCAGCCCTTGGTCGTCCGCGTCGTCTTCTTCGCGGCGGCCTTCGTGGTCTTGGCCGCCGTCTTCCTGGTGGCGGTGCTGTTGACCGTCCTGCCGGCGGCGGTCTTCTGTGCCGGGACGGTCTTCTGCGCCGTCCTCTTGCGCGGCGCCTTCACCGAGGACGCGTCGCTGATGCGGTCGGAGCCGAGGACCTCGCGCAGGAACTTGCCGGTGTGGCTGGCCGGGACCCCGGCGACCTGCTCGGGCGTGCCCTCGGCGACGACCAGGCCACCGCCGGCGCCGCCTTCGGGGCCCATGTCGACGATCCAGTCCGCGGTTTTGATCACGTCGAGGTTGTGCTCGATGACGATGACCGTGTTGCCCTTGTCGACCAGTCCGGACAGGACCGCCAGCAGCTTGCTGATGTCCTCGAAGTGCAGACCGGTGGTCGGCTCGTCCAGGACGTACACCGTGCGGCCGGTGGAGCGGCGCTGGAGTTCGCTGGCGAGCTTGACGCGCTGGGCCTCACCGCCGGACAGGGTGGTCGCGGACTGGCCGAGCCGGACGTAGCCGAGGCCGACGTCCTTCAGGGTCTTCATGTGGCGGGCGATCGCGGGAACCGCCTCGAAGAAGTCCGTGGCCTCCTCGATCGGCATGTTCAGGACGTCGGCGATGGACTTGCCCTTGTAGTGGACCTCCAGGGTCTCCCGGTTGTACCGGGCGCCGTGGCAGACCTCGCACGGGACGTAGACGTCCGGGAGGAAGTTCATCTCGATCTTGATGGTGCCGTCGCCCGAGCAGTTCTCGCAGCGGCCGCCCTTGACGTTGAAGGAGAAGCGGCCGGGCATGTAGCCGCGGACCTTCGCCTCGGTGGTCTCGGCGAACAGCTTGCGGATGTGGTCGAAGACGCCGGTGTACGTGGCCGGGTTGGACCGCGGGGTGCGGCCGATGGGCGACTGGTCGACGTGGACGACCTTGTCGACGAGGTCGTCGCCGTCCACGCGCGTGTGCCGTCCGGGCACGCTCCTCGCGCCGTTCAGCTCGCGGGCGAGGTGCGTGTACAGGATGTCGTTGACCAGGGTCGACTTGCCGGAGCCGGAGACACCGGTGACGGCGGTGAAGACGCCCAGCGGGAACGAGACGTCGATGTCCTGGAGGTTGTTCTCCCGGGCGCCGTGCACCGTGAGCTGCCGTGACGGGTCGACCGGGCGCCGGATGCCGGGCAGCGGGATGGCCTTCTTGCCGGACAGGTACTGGCCGGTCTGCGACTCGGCGTTGGTGAGCAGTTCCTTCAGGGAGCCGCTGTGCACGACCTTGCCGCCGTGCTCGCCGGCGCCGGGGCCGATGTCGACCACCCAGTCGGCGGTCTTGATGGTGTCCTCGTCGTGTTCGACGACGATGAGCGTGTTGCCCATGTCGCGGAGCCGGACCAGGGTCTCGATCAGCCGGTGGTTGTCGCGCTGGTGCAGGCCGATGGAGGGCTCGTCGAGGACGTAGAGGACGCCGACGAGGCCGGATCCGATCTGGGTGGCCAGGCGGATGCGCTGGGCCTCGCCGCCGGAGAGGGTGCCGGCCGCGCGGTTCAGCGAGAGGTAGTCCAGGCCGACGTCGACCAGGAACCGCAGCCGCTCGTTGACCTCCTTCAGCACCCGCTCGGCGATCTTCTTGTCGCGGGCGGTGAGCTTCAGTTCTCCCAGGAAGTCCGCGCAGTCGCTGATCGACATCGCGGAGACCTCGGCGATGGACCTGCCCATGATCGTGACCGCGAGGACGACCGGCTTCAGACGCGTGCCCTCGCAGGTGGGGCAGGGCACCTCGCGCATGTAGCCCTCGAAGCGCTCGCGGCTGGAGTCGCTCTCGGCCTCGCTGTGCCGGCGCTTCACGAAGGGGACGGCACCCTCGAAGGCCGTGGTGTAGCGGCGCTCGCGTCCGTAGCGGTTGCGGTAGCGGACCTCGACCTGGGTCTTGTGGCCGTGGAGCAGGGCCTTCTTGGCGCGCTGCGGCAGGCCCGCGAAGGGGATGTCCGTACGGAAGCCCAGGGCGTCGGCGAGGGCGCCGATGAGGCGGCCGAAGTAGTCCTTGGTGTGGCCGTGCGACCAGGGGTGGATGGCGCCGTCGTCGAGGCTCCTGTCCGGGTCCGGGACGATCAACTCCGGGTCGACCTCCATGCGCGTGCCGATGCCGGTGCAGTCCGGGCAGGCGCCGAAGGGCGAGTTGAAGGAGAAGGAGCGTGGCTCGAGCTCCTCGAAGGACAGGTCGTCGTACGGGCAGTACAGGTGCTCCGAGTACATGCGCTCGCGCTCGGGGTCGTCCTCGGGGAGGTCGACGAAGTCGAGCACGACCATGCCGCCGGAGAGGCCGAGGGCGGTCTCGACGGAGTCGGTGAGGCGACGCTTGGCTCCGTCCTTGACCGTGAGGCGGTCGACGACCACCTCGATGGTGTGCTTCTCCTGCTTCTTCAGCGTGGGCGGGCTGGACAGCTGGATGGTCTCGCCGTCCACGCGGGCGCGGGAGTAGCCCTTGGTCTGGAGGTCGGCGAAGAGGTCGACGAACTCGCCCTTGCGCTCGCGCACCAGCGGCGACAGCACCTGGAAGCGGCTGCCCTCGGGCAGCTCCAGGACCCGGTCGACGATGGCCTGCGGCGACTGGCGCGAGATGGGGCGGCCGCACTCGGGGCAGTGCGGCTTGCCGATGCGCGCGAAGAGCAGACGCAGGTAGTCGTAGACCTCGGTGATCGTGCCGACCGTGGAGCGCGGGTTGCGCGAGGTGGACTTCTGGTCGATGGAGACGGCCGGGGAGAGCCCCTCGATGAAGTCGACGTCCGGCTTGTCCATCTGGCCGAGGAACTGCCGGGCGTACGAGGAGAGCGACTCCACGTAGCGCCGCTGCCCCTCCGCGAAGATGGTGTCGAAGGCCAGCGAGGACTTGCCCGACCCCGACAGGCCCGTGAAGACGATGAGCGAGTCGCGCGGGAGGTCGAGCGAGACGTTCTTGAGGTTGTGCTCGCGCGCTCCACGAACGATGAGACGGTCGGCCACGCCGGTCCGCACCTTTCTTGAGAGAAGTGACAGGGGCGGGGCCCCCGTCCTTCTCAGACTAGGGGGAGCCACTGACAACGCCGGTCGGATTCACGGGTTGCCAACACACCCCGGCTATCCAGCATGCCCGACGCCACACCCGACCCTATAGCACGCACATTCGATTTACGGCACCGCTTCACCACCTTCACCCGAAGGTGTGGTGTGGCTAGGGTCAGCACCATGATTGATCACGCGCATGACCTGGAGTCTGTACGTGTCGCGACCGAGCGGCTGCTCCTCGCAGTCGGCAAACTGGACAACGCGTCTGTGACCGAGCCGTCACGCCTGCCCGGCTGGACCCGCGGCCACGTCCTGGCCCACCTCGCCCGGAACGCCGACGCTCTCGTCAACGTCCTCGAAGGCCGTCCCATGTATCCCTCCGGCGAGGCCCGGGACGCCGACATCGAGCGGGACGCCCCGCGCGGCCTCGACGTCCAGCTCGCCGACCTGCGCGAGAGCGCGGCCCGCTTCCAGGCGGCCGGTCAGGCCCCGGCGGACTGGTCGCGCAGGGTGGAGCTGCGCAACGGGGTCACCGACTCCGCGTCCCGGGTCCCGTTCCGGCGCTGGGTGGAGGTGGAGCTGCACCACGTGGACCTGGGGATCGGGTACGAGCTGGAGGATCTGTCGGCGGAGTTCACGGAGCGCGAGATCGCCTTCCTCACCGACCGGTTCGCCGGGCAGCCCTACGTGCCGCCGACCCGCGTCACGGACGGCACACGCGCGTGGAGCACCGGCCGGAAGCCGGGCGCGCAGGGGCCTGAGGTGACCGTCACGGGTTCCCCGGCCGAACTGCTCGGCTGGCTCGCCGGCCGCCGCGCCGGATCCGCCCTGACCTCGGCCGGTGGTCCGCTTCCGGCACTGCCCCCGCTATAGGCTGGCGGACATGACGTACAGCGGCGAGGTGACGGTCGGCGGACCTGCCGACGTGCACGAGCTCAAGGACCTGATGATCACCAAGATCGCGGTCGGCCCGATGAACAACAACGCCTATCTGTTGCGCTGCCGTGCCACCGACGAGCAGTTGCTGATCGACGCCGCGGACGAGGCGGACACCCTGCTCGGCATGATCGGCGGCGACGGTATCGCGTCCGTCGTCACCACCCACCGGCACGGCGACCACTGGCAGGCGCTCGCCGAGGTCGTGTCGGCCACCGGCGCACGCACGTACGCGGGGCGGGACGACGCCGAGGGCATCCCCGTGCCGACCGACGTACTCGTCGACGACGGTGACACCATCCGGGTGGGGCACGTGGAGCTCACCGCGCGCCACCTGGTCGGGCACACGCCCGGCTCGATCGCCCTTGTCTACGACGACCCGCACGGGCATCCCCATGTGTTCACCGGGGACTGCCTGTTCCCGGGGGGCCCTGGCCGGACAACACAGGCCGCAGAGTTCAACTCCCTGATGAACGGCCTGGAGACCAAGCTGTTCGACGTCCTTTCGGACGAGACCTGGATCTATCCCGGCCACGGCAACGACACCACCATCGGCACGGAGCGGCCCCACCTCGCGGAGTGGCGCGCACGAGGCTGGTAACCGTCCAACGCCGACCGCCCCTGTTTCGAAACCGAAGCGGGGGCGGTCGCGCATTCAGGCCCGTTCCGCGCTCGGGAGGGTCATGTCCCACGGACGGTGGCCTCCAGAGTACCGTCGCCGACGCCGGCAGCGGTGACCGCCATGATCAGGGGGACTGTTGCATGGGCTGCGGTCTGCCGGGCCGGGTTCACCTGGCAGGCAGCGGAATCTCCCACTTCTCCGCAATCCATCCCTTCGGCTCCCAGCCGTACTACGGGCTCGAAACACCCGCACGCAGCTGGAGGCCGCGCTCAAGCGGGCTGCGACCGCCGCTGTCACCTCACGGCCCTTGACCTCCGGGCCGCGGAGGAGAGCCCCGGGGCGGCCCGGAGGCCGAGGACGGTGAGGTGTTCCGGCAGAGGATCCGCGTGGCCGTGGACCGTGGACCACGCCCGCGCCCTGCGCGTCTCGCGCCGCCGGGCTCGTGCCCGACGCGCCTGGCGGGCGATCCGGCGGAGGGGGTGCCCGGCGACCCGGCGGACGCGTCCCCGGCGATCCAGTGGACGCCCCGCCGGCGATCTAGCGGGTGGCCCCGGTGTGCTCCCGCGCAGTCGCCGCCTCGCTCGCCGCCTTCCCGGCCCCCGGCTCGGCGCTCTTCCCCGCGAACCCGCGCCGGCCCGGCAGGACCGCGAGAACGATCAGTGTTCCGGCGGCCATGATGATCCCGCCGATGAGGCTGGTCTGGGCGACTCCGTGGGCGAAGGCCTGGTGGACGGCGTCCATGGCGGCCTGGGCCTGCTGGGGCCCGGCGGAGGGATCCTGCGCGACCCGCTCCGCGACGGCCAGGCCACCACCGACCGAGTCCTTGGCGATCTCCATCGCCTCGCCCGGGAGCCGGTTGCCCACCAGGTCGGTCAGCTCGTCCCGGTAGGCCGTGCCCAGCAGCGAGCCCAGCACCGCGATGCCCAGCGCCCCGCCCAGCTCGAGCGCGGTGTCGTTGACACCGCCGCCGACGCCCAGCTCGGACTCGGGGAAGGAGCCCATGATCGTGTCGGTCGCCGGGGAGATGGCCAGTCCGAGCGCGAGGCCCAGCATCATCAGCGGCGCCAGGAAGTCCCCGTACGTCGACCCCTTGTCGATCTGGGTGAGCAGGAACATGCCCGCCGTGCCGACGGCCATGCCGGTCACGGCCATCACCCTCACCCCCAGCTTCGGGGCGAGCACCCCGGTCACCGCGGACCCGAGGAACACCGCACCGCCCAACGGCAGCAGCCGTACACCCGTGTCCAGGGCGCCGTAGCCGAGGACGAACTGCAGGAACTGCGTCGAGTAGTAGATCACAGCGAACATGCCGAAGAAGAAGAACATCACCGCGAGCATCGAGCCGCTGAAGGGCCGCAGCGCGAACTTTCGGACGTCCAGCATCGGGTGCGGGTGCCGCAGCTCCCAGGCCACGAAGGCGACCAGCCCGACACCGGCGACCACGGCGGCGGTGACGGGGCCGACGCCCCAGCCGGAGTGCGGGCCCTCGATGGCGGCGTAGATCAGGGAGCCGACGGTGACGATCGACAGCAGACCACCGACGTAGTCGATCCGGCCCATGCCCTCCGCCTTGGACGGCGGTACCAGGGCGAGCGCGCCGAACACGGCGAGGACGGCGATCGGCACGTTGATCAGGAAGGTCGAGCCCCAGGCGTGGTCCTCAAGCAGCCAGCCGGAGACCAGCGGGCCGACGGCTACCGCCAGCCCGGAGGTCGCGGCCCAGGCGGTGATGGCCTTGGCCCGCTCGCTCCGGGGGAAGGTCGCGACCACCAGGGACAGCGTGGCCGGCATCACGACCGCGGCACCCACACCCATGATCGCGCGGGCCACGATGACCAGCGAGGTCTCGTCGACCATGCTCCCCATCACCGAACCGCCGGCGAAGAGCAGCAGACCCAGCACCAGCGCGCCGCGCCGGCTGTACTTGTCGCCGATCGCGCCCAGCACCAGCATCAGCGCCGCGTACGGAACGGTGTAGGAGTCGACGACCCACTGCAGATCACTGCTGCTCAGGCCCAGCTCGGTGGTCATGTCGGGGGCGGCGACGATCAGCGACGTGTTCGCCATCACCGTGATCAGCAGGCTCAGGCACAGCACGAGCAGCGCCCACCAGCGCCGCGCGTAAGGCCCGGTCATTTTCTCCACGGGGGTGTTCGCTAGGAAGGGCATCAGTAGCTCCTGAGGGGGACGGGGCGGACGAGCGGAAGCACTTGATTGCCCGTGAGGCGAGCGGGCGACGGGCTGAGATCTCCGGGCTTCAAGATCATCCTGTGGCCCCTTGTGGGCTTCCCTCGGCGATCCCCTGGAGGGCCGCGTCGGTGTCCGCGGTGGCCAGCATCCTGTTGATGTCGGCCCCGGCCAGTGCGCCGGCCGCTGCGGAGGCCCCGACCTGGGCGACCAGATCGGTGGCGTTGCCGGCCACCCACACGCCCGGCACCCCGGTGGTGCCGGCCGTGCCGGAGGCGAAACCGCGGCCCATGTTCGGCAGGCCCTGCACCGGCAGGCCCAGACCTTCCAGGCCCCGGGTGCGGGCCTGCATCGGCGCGGCGACTGCGAGGACGCGGCGGGCGACGACCTGGCCGTCGGCCAGGCGCACCCCGGCGAGGGCACCGCCCTCGTCGTTGACGACCTCGGTGACCGGGGTGTCGATGACGCGGATGCCGCGGGCGGCGAAGCGGGCGCGGCTGTCCTCATCCAGGTCAGTGCCGTGGGTGAAGTAGATCAGGTCCTCGGTCAGCTGACGGAACAAAAACGCGTGGCCGATGGAGGCCGGGCCGGTGGCCAGGATGCCGATGGGCTCATCGCGCACCTCCCAGCCGTGGCAGTACGGGCAGTGCACCACACTGTGCCCCCAGTGCTCGGCGAGCCCAGGCACCTCCGGCAGCACATCCGTGAGGCCGGTGGCCACAAGGATGCGGCGAGCGGTGATGCTGCGGCCGTCGGCCAGGGTGACGGTGAACCGCAGGTCCCCGTCCGCCGACGGGGCGGCGGACTCGGCCGAGACCACCTCGCCGAACACGACGCGTCCGCCGTACTGGCGCACCTGCTCCCGGCCCCATCGAAGGATCTCGGACGGCGGGGTGCCGTCCAAGACGATGAAGCCGTGCACGGCCTCCGCGGGCGCGTTGCGCGGGGAGCCGCTGTCGATCACGACGACCGAGCGGCGGGAGCGGGCGAGGATCAGGGCACCGTTCAGCCCTGCGGCGCCCCCGCCGATCACCACCGCGTCGACGGTCCCCTCGGCCAGTGCGTCGCTCGCGTACGGAGGAGTCGCCACAGCCATGGCCTCCTGCCTTTCCTTATCAGTCATGGTTCGGTCAACCCTTCGAGTTCTGGGTGGTTGGAGGGGGGTCAGCTGTTCAGAAAGCCGAGGATGTGGTCGGCGACCGACTTGGGCTGTTCGAGGTGCAGGAAGTGCCCCGCGCCGAGGACAGCCCGACGTTCGTGATGTACAGATCCAGTCCGGCGATGGAACTCGCCGTCGCCAGGATCGCGAGGGTCAGACCGGGCCTTGCCAGCCTGGAAGGCGTCGCAACGTTGGGCGGCGCGGAGGAGCGCAAAGGCATGGGTTGCTCTCCATCGCGCCAGGCGTACACACACCCTGTCCGGTGAGCTCAGGATGATTGTGTACTGAACAGTCAGAAACCTAGATGGTTCTGTACTGGGTTGTCAATAACGGCGGGTCGGCTTTACCTTCGGTGTATGGCGAGACCACGAAGCTTCGACCGCGACCACGTCCTGCATGCCGCCGAGCGGCAGTTCCGCGCCTCGGGCTACAACGGCACGAGCGTCGACGACATCAGCGCCGCCACCGGCCTGGGCCGCGGCAGCCTCTATGCCGCGTTCGACGGCAAGCACGGCGTGCTGCTGCAGGCGATGGCCGGCTACTTCGCCCGGCTGGGGCAGTTTGCGCCGAAAGCGCTCGCCGGACCGGACGAGGGTGCCCTGGAACGACTGCACGCGTACTTGCTCCGCGCCGTCCACGGGGTGCCACTCGCCGCCGACGTACCCCCCGCCCCTGACCGGGCGGCGGCGGCCTGCTTCGCCGCCAAGATGGCCCTGGAGATCGGCGCCTCCGACTCCGAGGTGAAACGCCTGGCCAACGACTGCTTCTCCGTGCTCGCGACGGCGGTGGCCGAGTGTGTGCGAGCGGCGCAGCGCAACGGCGACATCGACCCCGACGCGGATCCCGACGACCTTGCCTACCTTCTGCTGACCATCATCCGCGGGACCGATGTCGTAGGCGCGTACGGCCACAGTCCCGCCCGCCTGACCTCGATTGCGGAGAGCGCGTTCGCCTTGCTGCCTCGCCCGCGCCACCGCTGAGAAGGGCACGGCCGGCCTCATTGCACAGGCATCTGATGCGGTCGGCCCACTTCGACGCCGCGAAGGCACGGCCCGTAGGTTTACGCGCCGCCGTGACCTCGTGTGTTGGCGCGTGCTGTGGTGTTCCCCGGCGGTGTGGGCAACACCCACCAGGACCCCAAGGCGTTCGCCAGTCTCCTCCACGACGTGGAGACCAAGATCTTCGACGTCCTCCCGGACGAGACGTGGATCTACCCGGGGCACGGCGACGACACGACGCTGGGCGCGGAGCGTCCGCAACTGCCGGAGTGGCACGCGCGCGGGTGGTGAACGGCTACGCGGGGCGCGGGAGCGCCTGAGGGGTGAGCCGCGCACGCGCCCCGTGTGAATCGTTCACACGCGCCGGTGTCGCACGTACGCTCCCCTCTTTTCTGGTTGAGCGGTCAACTGGTAGCAGCCCCGCGCAGGATGACGGCTCCTGTGCGGATGGGCCGCCGGCCTGTCGATCCCCGCCCTCGGCCGGCGGCCCCGGCCTGCGAGGTGTGTCCTGCCTACGCCTGTGCCTGGCCCGCCTTCGCGAGTGCCGCGACGCGCTCCACGCCGAACACGTACCCCTGCACCCCGCACCCGGCGATGACCCCGTCGGCACGCAGAGAGACGTAGGAGTGGTGCCGGAACGACTCGCGCCGGTGGATGTTGGAGATGTGGACCTCTAGTACCGGCATGCCGTCGCAGGTGTTGAGGGCATCCAGGAGGGCGACGGAGGTGTGCGAGTAGGCACCCGGGTTGATCACGATCCCGCAGTGGTTCAGCCGCGCCTCGTGGATCCAGTCCACCAACTCCCCCTCGTGGTTGGACTGGCGGAAGTCGACCGTGCCGCCGTGCGCGGCCGCCGCCTTGGCGCACAGCGCCTCGACGTCGTCCAGGGTGTCGGAGCCGTAGATCTCCGGCTGACGCTGGCCGAGCAGATTCAGGTTGGGGCCGTTGAGGATCATGATCGGGGCGTTGGCCAGGCTGCGGGGCACGGTTCCTCCGGTCCGTTCGGTCGAGCGGCCCGCGGCAGGGCCGCCGCTCGCACCCCGGTTTATCACGGTGCGCCGAAGGGACGCCGAGCCGGGCACACCGATCCGCGGCCGTAGATTCCCTACCGGGGCGTCGTGCGGGTCGATGGTCCGGCCCGGCGCATCACCGTCACGTGCTGAGGGCCCCCGGGCCCCCGCGCGCCCCCGTAACTCGCCGTCACGGTGGGTAGTTGACGCGGCATGCACGACGTACGCACCGTAAGGGCACCCTCCATGCCGCGCCTGGCGGCGGCCTCGCTCGCCGGCACGGCCATCGAGTTCTACGACTTCTTCGTCTACGGGACCGCCGCGGCCCTGATCCTGGGGCCGCTGTTCTTCCCGACCTTCTCGCCGGTGGCCGGGACGCTGGCCGCCTTCGCCACCTTCGGCGTGGGCTTCGTGGCACGGCCGCTGGGGTCTGTGCTGTTCGGGCACATCGGGGACCGGCGGGGGCGGCGGCCGGTCCTGGTCGCATCGCTGCTGCTCACCGGTGCCTCCACGGTCGCGGTGGGCTGTGTGCCGACGTACGACACGATCGGTGTGGCCGCCCCCCTGCTGCTCCTGGTCCTGCGCTTCCTCCAGGGGCTCGGGCTCGGTGGGGAGTGGGGCGGCGCGGTGCTGCTGACGGTGGAGCACGCGCCCGCCGGGCGGCGTGGGCTGTGGTCGAGCTTCCCGCAGGTCGGTCCCGCGCTGGGGTTCCTGCTCGCCAACGGTGTGGTGCTGGGGCTGTCGGCGACGCTGTCCGAGGCGCAGTTCGCCGCGTGGGGGTGGCGGGTGCCGTTCTGGGCGGCCGGGGTGCTGGCCGTCGTGGGACTGTGGCTGCGCTCCTCACTCACCGAAAGCCCCGGATTCCTCGAGCTCGAAGACCACGCGCGCGTGCCGCTCGCCGAGGTCGTGCGTGACCACTGGCGACTCCTCCTGCTCACCGGCGGGGCGCTCGCGATCGGCTACGCGATCTTCTACGCGGTGACCACCTGGTCGCTCGCCTACGGCACGGAACGGCTCGGGGTGAGCCGCGGCACCATGCTGACCTGCATCATGGGCTCGGTGGTCGTGAAGGGCGCGCTCACGCCGCTGGTCGCTCTGCTCGGTGACCGTTACGGCCGGCGCCCCCTGTGCCTGGCCGGGTGCGCGGCCGCCGCACTGTGGATGTTCCCGATGGTCGCGCTCCTCGCCACCGGCGAGCCGCTGCCCATGTTCCTCGGCTTCCTCGGGGCGATGCTCTCCTTCATCACGATGTTCGCCGTGATCGCCGCGTATCTGCCGGAGCTGTACGCACCGCGGGTGCGCTGCACGGGCGCCGCCGTCGGCTACAACCTCGGCGGGGTGATCGGCGGCGCGCTCACCCCGATCGTGGCGACGGCGCTGGCCGAGCAGGGCGGGCGGGTGCCCTGGGGCGTGGCCGCCTATCTGACGGCGATCGCGCTGTTCAGCCTCGGGTGCTTCGCACTGCTGCCGGAGACGCGTCCGGTGCCCGTGGCCGCGGTGGAGGCGACTACGGGTTGATCACCGGTTCCGGGCACGCCGCGAGCAGCACCATGTGGGTGGTGGTGCTGAGCCCGAGCACCAGCGGGCCGGAGAGCCGCACGGACGCGAGGGCGACCGCGGGAAGGTCGGTCCGATCGGGCCATGATCATGCGCTGATCGTCGCAGACGGGCAGGGGCCCCGCACTCCGTCCGTCGTGCGGGGCCCCTCACCGGGCCGCGGGGCTGGTCGGGTTGTCCCTTCGTGCGCCGCGGTCAGACGTCGATGCTGTCCTTCGGAGCGCTTCCGCTCTGCCCCTGCGCGGCCTCGGCCGCCGCCTGCTTCTTGGAAGCCCGCAGGCTGGTGATCGTGGTGACGATCAGGACGGAGCAGATCACGCCGAGCGAGACCGGAATGCTGATCTCGGGGACGTGCACCCCGGACTCGTGCAGGGCGTGCAGCACCAGCTTCACGCCGATGAAGCCCAGGATGATCGACAGGCCGTAGCTGAGGTGGACCAGCTTCTTCAGCAGGCCGCCGATGAGGAAGTACAGCTGACGCAGACCCATCAGGGCGAACGCGTTGGCCGTGAAGACGATGTACGGGTCCTGGGTCAGGCCGAAGATCGCCGGGATGGAGTCGAGGGCGAACAGCACGTCCGTCGTGCCGATCGCGAGCATCACGACCAGCATCGGGGTCATGACCCGCTTGCCGTTCTGCTCGATCCACAGCTTGGTGCCGTGGTAGCGGTCGGCCACACCGAAGCGGCGCTCGGCGGCCTTGAGCAGCTTGTTCTCCTCGTACTCCTCGTCCTCCTCGTCAGCGCGGGCCTCCTGGATGAGCTTCCAGGCGGTCCAGATCAGGAAGGCGCCGAAGAGGTAGAAGACCCAGGAGAAGCTGGCGAGGATCGCCGCACCGGCTGCGATGAAGATCGCCCGCAGGACCAGGGCTATGAGGACACCGATCAGCAGCACCCGCTGCTGGTACTGCGACGGCACCGCGAACTTCGCCATGATCAGGACGAAGACGAAGAGGTTGTCGACGCTCAGTGACTTCTCGGTGATGAAGCCCGCGAAGAACTCACCGGCCGGCTGGCCGCCTCCGAACACGAGCAGACCGAGCCCGAAGAGCACGGCGAGAACGATCCAGACGATGGTCCAGATCCCGGCTTCCTTGATGGACACGTCGTGCGGCTTGCGGCCGATGAAGAAGTCGACCGCGATCAGGGCGGCGAGACCCACGATCGTCAGGACCCATAGGGTCACGGAAACATCCACTGCGCCTCCGGCAGTCGTTAACGGCAAATGTCAGCGTCGTCGCTGCCGGAGGTCTCTTCCACCCAAGGATGGGCCGACGCCCCGGGATCTGGCCTGATCCGTATTGACGGGTACGTCGCAGCAGACAGGGAGTACTCCCCTCCGTGCCGAAAACAGTACCGCAATCACCAAGAACAGGTAAAGCCCTTGGCAAAAGAAAGACCAAACTCGCAGGTCAGGTGGCTTTACGTGTGCTTGGCACGGGCGGCCGCGACCTGAGTGAGCACCTGCTGGAGGACCTGGCTGCCCGGCGGCACGAGCGGGGGTTCGTACGTCCAGGCATGACCGACCCAGGGGTCGGCGAGGTGGTCGTCGGCCACCGGGGTCAGTCGCAGCAGCGAACGCCACAGCGGGTCGAGCAACGGCCCGTACGCGGACGACTCCTCGCGGTCGGCCACGATCATCAGGTGAACACCGAAAGCGGGGCCCTCGTCGGCGAGGTAACGCAGCTGGTTCACGGCCCGGTCGTCGAAGCCGTGCGGGAAGTCGTTGACGATCAGCACCTGCTGGGACGTGTCGAAGCCCGGTGGGAGGGAGTCGGCGGCGCCTCCCCGTACCGCCATCTGCACCAGGTCGACCCGCTGTGTGAGCCGTGCCAGGACGTCCGCCACCCCTGCGGCGCCGAGCGCGGGCGGAGCCGCGAGCACACCGGTCCGCACGAGGGGTGCCAACGGCCCTGCTCCGGAACCGGCCGGGTCGATGACGTGGACGGCGAACTCGCCCGCCGGATGCACGGCGAGCAGCCGGGCCGCGTGCGCGACAGCCGCCTCCATGGCGAGACGCCCCAGGGCGTGCGCCTCGGCGGACGAACCGTCGGACGGCCCGGTCCGTCCGACGGTTCGTCCGCTGTCGATCCACAGACCGCGCTCCAGCGGCAGCCGGGCCAGCATCGGGATCCGGATCGGGTCGGCCTCGGGCAGATGGAGGTTGCCCAGGCGCACGGCCATGGGTATCTCCGTCGGTACGCGGTAGGCGTGCCACACGGGACTGTCCCAGCGGGCGTACGCCGGTGGCAGGGCCGGTTCGACGACCTCGGCCTCGGCCGTGAGCTGGGCGAGGTCCCGGTCGAAGGCCTCCCTGGCCTGGGCCACGAGCTGGGCGTGCCGGGCACGGGCCGCCTCGCGGGCGGCGTCGCCCTGCCCGCCGATCCGGCTGCGCGGGTCGGACAGGAGCTGTTCCAGCTCCTTGTCCCTGCGTGAGTCGGCGAAGTCCACGGCACCGCGGTAGGCGGCGGTGGTGCGGGCGAGGTCCTCGAACATGCCCCACACCTGGTTGTAGAGCCGCTCGTCCATGGACCAGCCGGTCGCATCACCCGCGATGGGCGTTCGGGGCTGCCCGGGAGCGGCCGGGGGTGCGGTCGGCGGAGGTGTGGGCGGGGCGGCGTTCTGACGGCGCGGGTGGCTGTAGTCGATCGGGCCGCCACTCGCGGCGGTGGGCCGGGGGGCGGCGGACGGGTCCGGCGTGCCGCCGGGGTACGCCGGCGGCTGCGGTGCGGGCTGCCCCGGCCCACCTGGTGTCTGCCCGCCGTTCGGGGGCATCGGGGAGTCGTCCTGGGGAGCCGTGCGGCCCTGGTCCGGTCCGAAGGCCGGGGCCGCCGCCCGGCGGGAGCGGTCGCCCTCCGCCGAAAGGGGCGGGGGCGCCTGCACCGGGCGTGGCATCCCCTCGGCCACCGCCTCGTTGATGGTGCCCGCGAGTTCCCGGGCCTGCGGCAGGCCCTGGTCGGTGAGGAGCTCGGCGAGGCCGCCCGCGTAGCCCTGGCCGACCGCCCGCACCTTCCAGGCACCCTGCCTGCGGTAGAGCTCCAGGGCGACGACCGCCGACTCGGTGTCCAGGCCGGTGATGGTGTAACCGGCGATCTCCGTGCCGTCGAGGCCGGCGACCGCGACGTAGGGGGCGGGCAAGCCGCCGAAGCGCTCCGGGCCGCCGATGCCGTGGAGCAACGCGATCAGCACGTTGACACGGCACACCGGCTCCGGCATCGCGCCGAGGTCGACGGCCAGCCGGTGTTGCGCGGCGGCCCGCCGCGGCGCCTCCAGGCCGGGGACGATCGGCGAGCCCGGGTGTGCCACCCACTCGGGACCCGGCACCCGGCCGTCCTCGTCGGACAGCGTGGCACCCGCGATCACCGGATGACCGGCGGACAGCCGTATCTCAAGCCGCGGTCCGGGCAACCGGCAGTTCTGCCCCTGCGCCAGCTCGGTGGCCATCGCGTCCTCCCCCCGTCCTGTCCCGGCCCGCTAGAGGTGCGGCACGATGGCCGGAACAAGGTCACGGATCGTACGGCCGTGACTGGGCTCGCCGATCGCCTGCATGCTCCACCCCGTGCCCTGACGGGTCATCTTCGCCATGATCTGGGCGGTGGCCGAGCCGCCGCCGGTGAGGGTGTAGCGGGCGAGTTCCTGGCCGGTGGTCTCGTCGACCAAGCGGCAGAAGGCGTTCTGCACCTCGGCGAACGTCTGGCCGGTGAAGGAGTTCACCGTGAAGACGATCTGGTTGATGTGCACCGGCACCCGCATCAGGTCGACGAGGATCGACTCGTCGTCGCCGCCCTGGCCGGCACCGCCGACGCGGTTGTCACCGGTGTGGCGGACGGAGCCGTCGTCGCTCACGAGCTGCTGGAACCAGACGGCGCCCACCACCTCCTGGTCGGCGAACATCAGGGCCGAGGCGTCGAGGTCGATCTCCTTCGTACGACTGCCGAAGAAACCACGACGCGGGGCGGCCTGCCATCCCAGACCCATCCTGACGGCCGTCAGACTGCCGCCGTCGGACTTCTGCAAGCTGACGGCCTGGCCCTTGGACAAGTTGACGCTCACGCGAGTCCTCTCCTCATGCGGTGCCTGCGGCCGGACGGCCGGACGGGCCGCGATGTGACTGCTCTTCGGCAACTAAATGCCTTGGGGCCGGACACCGCCACCCCGCACGGGACGTTTGTGTCAGGGTTGCAACACGGTCGCCACCAGGCCCGGCGCGCCGCGATCATCCGTACCGGCAGCCGCGGAATGGGTGAACGGGCAGGGCTGATGCGTCTACGCTGCTTTCGGCGACAGTGATCGGGGGTGCGATGAGGCCTCGGGTGGTGTTCGTGCACGGGGTGGGCGGTCCGCGGGACCGCGTCGGCGAACTGGCCTCTTGGACGGACGCGTTGGCGTCGGGAATGCGCGGGGCGGGCCATTCCGATGTGGCGGACGCGCTGTCGGGCGGTGAGGTCGACCGTGCGTTCGTCTACTACGGCGATCTCTTCCGGCCCGCGCAGTCCCAGGGATCCACGGTGGAGATCGTGGACGCCGAGTCGGCGGAGTTGGTCCTGGAGTTGCTCGACGAGGTGCTGGCCGGGCTTTCCGAGCCGCTTCCGGACGTTCCGGCCGGCGAGCGGGAAGCGACGCGCGCCGAGATCCTGGCGCACGCGCGTGCGGAGTTACTCCCGCACCCCCAGGAGCAGGGCACGATGGCGGCGGTGCGCCGGGCCCTCAACGCGGCCACCACCGTGCTGTCCATGCGGCTGTTCCGTGGCCTGGGCCAGTGGGCGGCCCCCAAGCTGATGGTGCGCGACCTCGGGCAGGTGGCCCGCTACCTCGCCCGGCGGGAGCCCGACCGGGCGGGCCGGACGCTCGACACGGTGATCCGCGACCGTGTGACGGAGCAATGCGCTCCGGGCTCCACGGTGCTGGTGGCCCATTCGCTCGGCACGGTGGTCACTTGGGAAGCCCTGCACGAACGCCCCTCTCCGGTACAACTGCTGGTGACCATGGGGTCGCCGCTCGGCATGCGCACCGTCGTGTGGCCACGGCTGGTGCCGCGACCGCCGTGCACGCCCGAACGGGTCCGTGCGTGGCTGAACTTCTACGACCCCGACGATCCGGTGGCCGTACGCCACCGTCTGGAGGACGACTTCGGGCCCAACAGCGCACAGGTGCGGCCGGACAGCAGGAGAGTCGACTCGGTCGGCCTCTGGGTCCATCCCGCGGTGCTCTATCTGGCACAGCCCGGTGTGGCCGGTCCGATCGCCGAGACACTGCGCGCCGCCCTCGCCGGAGAACGATGACGGCGCTCCCACGTCACCTGCTCGTGATCGGCGCCCAGTGTGCGGCCATGGGGCACCTCGACCGGCTGGAGGAATCGGCCCGTCTGCTGCACAGCGTGCTGACGGACCGGCACCTCGGGGGGTGCGTCCCAGGGCTGCCCGACGGCCGCTCCCTGGTCCTCGGACCGGGGCTGACCGGCGCCAGGATCGCGGACCTGGTCCGTGAGGCCTACCGCTTCGCGGGCGAGCGCGGCGCCGTCCTGGTGGTGGCGCTGCTCGGGCACGGCTTCACCCCTGGCGCCTCCGGTTCCCTCTATTACATGGGCACCGACTCCCAGCCGGAGGTGCGTGACCAGGCGGTCGAGGTCGGCCCGCTGCTTCGGGACGCGGCCGACCGGGACGGTGTGCAGGGGGTCGTGTGCGTCGTGGACACCTGCCATGCCGGCGGCGCCATGCCGAACTCCAGCGAACTGGCGACCGGCGTGAGGGGTGGCAGCGCACGGCTGGCGGTGCTGATGTCCTGCTCGGCCGCCCAGCAGTCGATCGACCTCCGGATGTCCCGGGAACTCGCGGCCGTGCTGCAGCAAGGGCAGGCCCAGGCCGGGCAGTTCGTCGACGTCGCCACTGCCGCCGGAGCGCTGCGCGGCCGGCTCCCCCGCCAGAGTGTCGGGTGCGGGATCCTGGACAGTCATCCACTCGCCCGGGAACCCCTGTGGCTGGCGCGCAACCTCCGCCACGCCGGGAACTCCGCTCTGCCCCGCACCGGCACCCCCGGGCCCCGGGCACGGGCGGAACTCTCGGCCGCCCTCTCCGCTCTGGACCCCCCACTGGACCACAGCCAGGTGCCGGCCACCCTGGACGACGCCTCGGCACTGCTCACCGCGTTGGCATCCCGGCCGGCCGACCCCATGACGGTGCGGGCGACGCGCGCCGCGGAGGGCCTCGTCATGGCGTTCCGTACCGTGGAGCTGCTCTCCGGCCGGCTCGGCGGCGAGGTGACCACCGCCCACCTGCGTCACGCCCTCGGCGCCGTGCTGACCGCGGAGACCGAGCTGCCGAGGGTCCGCCCTCAGCCGACCGTCGCGGACGCCGTCGACCACTTCGTCTACGACCATCCGCTCAGTGATCCGGAGCGCCTGCGCGGGCTCACCCGGTTCGTGGCACTGCTGGCGCTGGAAACCGGACAGGACCCGTCCGATCCCGTCGTACGGCAGTGGGCCCAGGCCATCAACGCCTCCACGGCGCTCAACGACGCCCTCGCCTTCGCTCGAGCCCAGCGGGAGAACCGGCAGCTCAGCCTGGTGGTCAGCCTGCATGCCTCACTGACCGGCGACTGGCCCGACTCGCTGGACGCCTGGCTGGTGCGCGACGGCGACATCGTGGACCGGACTCAGTTCGAGACGCCCGAAGCCGACCAGACGAGCGTGGAGAAGGCCCTCGACGAAGCCGTCCTCTGGGCCGACGAGCTGGCCTGCGAACTCCGTGTCGAGCTGCGTCGGCTCGATATCGCCCTCCCGGCCGCGCTGCTGCTGAAGTGGCGCCCGGAGGAGGCCGGAGAGGGCATCCGCATAGGCCACCACTACGACGTGGTCCTGCACTGGAGCGGGCGGCTCGCGCCGACGCGGCTGCTGAGAAAGCTGCGCGGTGTGGTGAAGGACCGCTGGGAACAGATGGTGAACTGCACCGGCGACATCCCGCTGGACTGGCTCGACCGCCACGCCGTGCAGGACCGCGATGTGCTGCGCGGCGAGTTGTACAAGGGCCGGTACGCCAAGGGCATCGGCCTGCTGCACCATCCCGGCGGCGACCATCCGCTGGTGGAGCTGCTCCTGTCGTACACCCCGGTGTTCGTGTGGCCGCAGAACGACGACCGTGCCGCCGAGTGGCCGGACAGTCTCGACCGCTACTGGCCGACCATGCCGGTCGGTATCGCTCAGGCCTACCGTCGGCGCTGGCTGGGCGCCCAGGACGATCCGGTCGCGGACCTGCGGCTGGTGTGGGACAGCGGCGAGTGGCTCGCGTTCTGCCGCAGCGTCGCCCAGCCCGTACCGCCGTCGGCGCCTCGCCCCTGCCTGGAGGACACGTGACCTGGAACAGCTACTACACCGGTACCGGAGAGCCCCGGCCGCACGTCTGGCTGCCCCCGGCGCCTCCATGGCGGACCTTCCCGCACCGGCCGGCCGGAGACGTCTTCCAGCCGCCCGAAGGGCTGACCGACGCGGTGAACGCGGCGCTGTGCCTTCGACGGCCGCTGCTGCTCACCGGCCCGCCCGGCTCGGGCAAGTCGACGGTCATCGAGCAGGTGGCGCTGGAGCTGGGCCTCGGGGCGGTACTGCGCTGGCAGATCACCTCCCGCAGCACTCTGGCCGACGCGCTCTACCGCTACGACGCGCTCGGCCGCATCCACGCCCACCAGCTGTCCCGGGATCGCGGCGACACCTTCGGCGCGGCGGACGACATCGCCGCTTTCCTGCAACTCGGCCCGCTGGGCAGTGCCCTGCTGCCCGCCAGGCGGCCGCGCGCGCTGCTCATCGACGAGATCGACAAGGCGGATCTCGATCTGCCCGGGGACCTGCTCGACGTGCTGGAGCGCGGCGAGTTCACCGTCGTCGAACTGCTGCGCGAGAACCGGACGGTGGCCGATGTGCGCACCTGGGAGGCGGAGGTCGTGCACCGGATCGAGAACGGCAGGGTCCGCTGCACCGAGTTCCCCTTCATCGTGATGACCAGCAACGGGGACCAGGAAATGCCCCCCGCCTTCCTGCGCCGCTGCGTCCGGTACACCATGCCCCCGCCCACGGTCGCGCTCATGTGCGACGTGGTGCGCAAGCATCTGCGCCTCGAAGTCCGGCCGTCGAGCCCGGAGGCGGAACTCGTCCAGGAATTCGTCGAGCGCGTGGGAGCGGGGGAAACGGTCGCGGTCGACCAGTTGCTCAGCACGCTGCACATCCTCAGCGGTACCCCGTCGGCGGACTCCGCCGAACGGGAGCGGGTGAAGCGGCTGCTGATGAAGGACCTCTCCCGTGCCTGACCGACGGCAGCCCGACGGGGAGCCGGTCGACGCGCTGGCGCGCCTCACCCGGGCGGTGCTGCGCCTGGACCCGGGCCGGGACGCCCTGGGCGTCGCGGAACTGCTGTGGCTCGCCGGAATCGGCCCGCAGCAACGGGAACCCGCGGACGACGCCGGTCCGGCGTCCCTCCAGGGGGTCATGCCGGTCAAGCCGTCCGCTGCCGATCCCGTCGCCACCGGCACACCCCCTCCACCCGAAGACGGCGCGGACGACCCCACGCCCGACGTCGAGACCGAGACGGAGACCGTCACGGAGCGCTCCGTGGCGACCCCCGGTGGCCGGCCGCTCCTCAGGGAACATGAACTGGTACGCGCCCTCTATCCGTTCAGACGGCGCTGGCCACGTGGGCGGGCACGCCGACTGGACGTCGATGCCACGGTGGCGGAGTACGGCCGCACGGGAGAACTCTCCCCGGTGTTCGCGCCGGCACCCGAGCGGTGGTTCGATCTCACCCTGATCATCGATCGCAGCACCACCATGTCCGTCTGGCAGGAGACGGCCGACCAACTCAGCCGCCTGCTCACGACGCTGAACGCCTTTCGTACGATCCGGATCCTCACGCTCGACGCGGATCTGCCCGCTCCTGACCTCCGCTCCCGCACGCGCGGATCCCCTGAGGGCGGCCCGCTGTCCGGCCCGGTGCCCCTCAGCCGACGCGGGCTCGTCCTCGTGTTCTCCGACTGCACCTCATACGCGTGGCAGAGCGGGTACCTCTGGGAACAGCTGCGCGGGTGGACCCGCACCCACGTCACCGCCCTCGTCAACCCGCTGCCCACGCGCATCTGGCGGCACGTGGGCGTGGATCTGACCGCGGTCCGGGTCTCTTCCCCTGGGGCGCCGGGGGCGTCGAACAGTGGACTGCTCTTTCGGACACCGCCGGAGGCAGGGGAGTTGCCCGTCCCGACCGTGACGTTGTCGCCGCGGCCGGTCGGCCGCTGGGCGCGCACGTTGATGCGTTGCAGCCCCGAGGGGTGCGACGCGTTGCTGCTGCCCGCTCCCGGCAGAGAATCCGCCCGCTGGGGGCCCGCGGCCGAGGAGCACGGTTCCCAGGAGCCCGACCATGTGTTGGCGAAGGCCTTCCGTAACCGGGCCTCGACGGCTGCGGTGCGGCTGGCCGTGCTCTGCTCCCCCTTCCCGGAGCTGAGCCTTCCGCTGTTGCGCCTGATCGCGGACGAGCTCGTGCCCGAGGCCACCGAATCCGACCTGGCGGAGTTCCTCGTGGGCGGGCCCGTCGTCCCGGGCAAGCGGGTCCAAGCCGGGGAGGAGTCGGCATGGGTGCGGTACCGGCCCGCGGCCCGGGGTTATTTCACCTCTCTGCTCGGCACGCATGAGGCGTGGCAGCTCTACGACGCGCTGACCCGGGCGGTGGCCCGCGGCCCCGGCCCCCGAAACCGGAGGCGCCTGTCGGGCCACGGACAACTTTCCTTCGGTTCGGGACCGGATCTCGCGGACGGCGCGTCCTTCGCCGACGCACCGGCCAGGGTGCTGGAGCTGCTGGGGATCGCGCTGGTGCAGGAGCCGGTCGAAGAGCCGGTCGAAGAGCCGGTCGAGGAGCCGGCCCCGCCACCGGTCGACGGGCGGACACCGGCCGAGGACGCGGCGTCGGAGCCGGCGGAGGGCATCCGGCACGAACTGCCCCCGCTGCCGGCCTCGGGGAGCGTTCAGCTGTCCAGGGGGCAGCAGGTGGTTCTGCGGCGGGCCGGAGTCCGCCTGAGCACGGTGCGCGTCCAGGTGAGCTGGCAGGCCGTCAGGCGCCGCGGCCTGTTCCGGTCCCGCCTTCGGGAGATCGATCTGGATGTCTCGGCCGTCCTGTTCGCCGACAGGCAGCCTGTGGACGTGGTCTTCTTCCGGCATCTGGTCAGCGACGACGGCTCCGTTCGGCACACCGGTGACTCCCTGGTCGACGACGTCGACGAGGCCGTCCTGGTCTCCCTTCAGCGGGTCCCCGTGCACATCGACGCCATCATCATGACGCTGAACTCCTTCACGGGGCAGACGTTCATCGATGTGGAGAGCGTCCGCTGCCGGGTCATCGACGAGAACACCAAACAGGAAGTCGTCGGCTTCGTACTCACCGGCGGCGACCAGTCAACGGCTCGGATCCTTGTCAGACTCAGCCGTCTGGGCAGCGAGGACTGGAGCATCACCATGCTCGATGTACCGGCCAACGGCCGCACCTTCCAGGACCTCATGCCCGCGATGATGCCGCTCCTGTAGCCGGGCCGCCTGGTGACCCGTCAGGCCAATCCCGCCTCCTTCATCTGACGCAGTTCCTTCTTCATCTCGGAGACCTCGTCGCGCAGCCGGGCCGCGACCTCGAACTGGAGCTCAGCGGCCGCGGCCCGCATGCGCGTGGTGAGCTCCTCGATCTGCTCGGCGAGTTCCGCCGCGGGGCGGTCGGTCGGCACCGTCTCCTTCGCCCTGCCCCTGCCCTTGGCGGGCTTGGCCGCCTCGGCCGCCTTGCCACCGAGGGAGGGCACGGGCGCCTTGGTGCCTCCGCCGTCCTTCCGGCCCTTGCGGTAGCCCGAACCGAGCAGCTGCTCGGTGTCGACGTCCTCGCGGGCGATCTGGGCGACGATGTCGTTGATCTTCTTGCGCAGCGGCTGAGGGTCGATGCCCTGCTCCGTGTTGTACGCGATCTGCTTCTCCCGGCGCCGGTTGGTCTCCTCGATGGCCTTCTCCATCGCCGGGGTGATCTTGTCCGCGTACATGTGGACCTGGCCGGAGACGTTGCGAGCGGCGCGGCCGATGGTCTGGATCAGGGAGGTGCCGGAGCGCAGGAAGCCCTCCTTGTCGGCGTCCAGGATCGCCACCAGGGACACCTCGGGCAGGTCGAGGCCCTCCCGCAGGAGGTTGATGCCGACGAGCACGTCGTACTCGCCGGCGCGCAGCTCGCGCAGCAGTTCGACCCGGCGCAGGGTGTCGACGTCGCTGTGCAGATAGCGGACCTGGATGCCGAGCTCCAGGAAGTAGTCCGTGAGGTCCTCGGCCATCTTCTTGGTGAGCGTGGTGACCAGGACGCGTTCGTCCTTCTCCGTGCGCTGCCGGATCTCGTGCACCAGGTCGTCGATCTGCCCCTCGGTGGGCTTGACCACGACCTCGGGGTCGACGAGGCCGGTGGGGCGGATGATCTGCTCGACGACGCCGTCCGAGCGGGACATCTCGTAGGTGCCCGGGGTGGCCGACAGGTAGACCGTCTGGCCGATGCGCTCCTGGAACTCCTCCCACTTCAGCGGCCGGTTGTCCAGGGCCGAGGGCAGCCGGAAGCCGTGGTCGACGAGGGTGCGCTTGCGGGAGGCGTCGCCCTCGTACATGGCGCCGATCTGCGGGACCGTGACGTGCGACTCGTCGATGACCAGCAGGAAGTCGTCGGGGAAGTAGTCCAGCAGGGTGTGGGGCGGGGAGCCCGGCAGGCGGCCGTCGAAGTGCATCGAGTAGTTCTCCACGCCGGAGCAGGAGCCGATCTGGCGGAGCATCTCGATGTCGTACGTGGTGCGCATCCTGAGGCGCTGGGCCTCCAGGAGCTTGCCCTGCTTCTCCAGCTCCGAGAGGCGTTCGCCGAGCTCCTTCTCGATGTCGTTGATGGCCCGCTCCATACGCTCGGGCCCCGCGACGTAGTGGGACGCCGGGAAGACGTAGAGCTGCTCGTCGTCGCTGATGATCTCGCCGGTGAGCGGGTGCAGCGTGGACAGCGCCTCGATCTCGTCGCCGAACATCTCGATGCGGACGGCCAGCTCCTCGTAGACCGGGAAGATCTCGATGGTGTCGCCGCGGACGCGGAAGGTGCCGCGGGTGAACGCCATGTCGTTGCGCGTGTACTGGATGTCCACGAAGCGGCGCAGCAGTTCGTCGCGGTCGATCTCCTCGCCGACCTTGAGGGGGACCATCCGGTCCACGTACTCCTGCGGGGTACCGAGGCCGTAGATGCAGGAGACCGAGGCGACCACGACGACGTCGCGGCGGGTGAGCAGCGAGTTGGTCGCGGAGTGGCGCAGCCGCTCGACCTCCTCGTTGATCGAGGAGTCCTTCTCGATGTAGGTGTCGGACTGCGGGACGTAGGCCTCGGGCTGGTAGTAGTCGTAGTACGAGACGAAGTACTCGACGGCGTTGTTCGGGAGCAGCTCGCGGAACTCGTTCGCCAGCTGGGCGGCGAGCGTCTTGTTCGGCGCCATCACGAGCGTGGGGCGCTGGAGCTTCTCGATCATCCACGCGGTGGTGGCGGACTTGCCGGTGCCGGTCGCGCCCAGGAGGACGACGTCCTTCTCGCCTGCCTCGATGCGCCGGGCCAGCTCGGCGATGGCCGCCGGCTGGTCGCCGTTCGGCTGGTAGGGGCTGACGACCTCGAAGGGCGCCACCGTGCGTTCGATGTGGGAAACGGGCCGCATGGGATCCACCGTACGACCCCGCACTGACAATGGGCTCCGATCAGCGGTTCTGCGGGGTGCGGGAGCCGTTTCGGTGCCCCACGGGGCGGCGCGGGCGGAACCGCCGGCGGTGCGGGCCGTGGTGGTGGGCGTGCGCGTGGGCGGGGATGCCGGGCTTGCGCTCGACGGACACGACGGTGGGCCTGCCCATGACCATCAGTGGGTCGAACATCACCACGACACCCGCGAGGAGCAGGAAGGCGAGCGGGCCCAACAGCATGGGCGCGAGCAAGGACGCGGGCGAGTCACCCGAGGTGGGTTCGCCCGTGCCGTGCAGGTGGACGCTCAGGGCGGCCATCCCGGTGTAGTGCATGCCGGTGACGGCGAGTCCCATGATGAGGCCGGCGCCCATGCTCCACAGGAGTCCCCGGACCTGGCCGGCCGCCCAGAGGGCGGCGGTGGCGGCGGCCACGGCGATCAGGACCGAGACGCCGACGGTGAAGGTGTCGTACTCCAGCTGCCCGTCCAGGCGCATGCTGGCCATGCCGAGGTAGTGCATCGACGCGATGCCCAGACCGGTGAGGGTGCCTCCGGTGAACAGGGGCGTTCCGCGTGCTCCCCGGTAGCCGACGATGAAGATCCCGACGCCCACCATGACGATCGCGATCGCCAGGCTCGCGAAGGTCATGGACTTGTCGTAGTGGATCGGGGTGTCGCGGACCGTGAACCCCATCATCGCGATGAAGTGCATGGTCCATATGCCGGAGCCGATGGCGGCCGAGCCGAGGGCCAGCCAGCCGGGGCGCCAGGACTGGGCGACGAGCATGGACCTCGCGGTACAGCGAAGCCCCAGGGCGCCACCGAGGCAGGCCATGAGGTAGGCCACCAGGGGTGTGACCAGGCCGTAGCTGAAACCGTCGACCGTGCCGTGCATGCGCGGCTGCCCTCCCCGCCCTTTGCGTCCCGTGATTGCTGATGTGCGCCCCCTCCCAGGACCGCACGAGCGGTCAGGGTTGACGCAGAGAGTATGACCCCCACCGGAATGGCCGAACGACTTTCCGGCAAAGAAACACGGCCTTGCCCCAGTTGTGCGGTATCCGTGAGCGGAGTCGGGTCACTTCCGTTCAACCTGTGGCCATCCTGCGCCCTCCTCGCGTTGACCCTCTGCTGTCAGAGTTGAGCTGTGTGTCACGTGATCGCTCGACGTGAGGAGTCCGCATGCACGCGCGCGCTGTCGTCGCCACCACCTCCGCGCTCCTGGGGACCGCCGCCCTCCTCTTCCCCGTCTCTCCCGCGGTCGCCGCTCCCGCCGGCACCGCACCGCTGGTCATAGCGCACCGCGGTGCCTCGGCGTACGCACCCGAGAACACGCTGGCCGCCGTGGACAAGGCGGCCGAGCTGGGAATCCGCTGGGTGGAGAACGACGTCCAGCGGACCAGGGACGGTGCGCTCGTCGTCCTGCACGACGACAACCTGCGGCGCACCACCGATGTCGAGGAGGTGTTCCCCGGCCGGGCTCCCTGGAAGGTGAAGGACTTCACCGCCGCCGAGATAGCGCGTCTCGACGCGGGCAGCTGGTTCGGCCCCGCGTACGCGGGCGCGCGGGTACCGACGCTGGAGCAGTTCGTGCACCGGGTCGAGCGGCATCACCAGAAACTGCTCCTGGAGATCAAGAACCCGGAGCTGTATCCGGGCATCGAGCGGCAGACGCTCAAGGTCCTCAGCAACGAGGGCTGGCTCGACAGGCCCCATCTGGCGGGCCGGCTGATCGTGCAGAGCTTCAGCGCGGACAGTGTGCGGACGGTGCACGAGCTGAAGCCCGGAGTCAAGACGGGCTTCCTGGGGACACCGCGGGTGTCGGACCTGCCGGTCTACGCCCGCTTCGCCGACCAGATCAACCCCTCGCACAGCACGCTCTCCTCGGCGTACGTCTCCACCGTCCAGGCGGTCGACGGGCCGCACGGCAGGCCGCTGGAGGTCTTCGCCTGGACGGTGGACGACGCGGCGACGGCCCAGCGGGTCGCCCGGTACGGCGTCGACGGGATCATCACGAACAGGCCCGACGTGGTGCGGGAGGCCGTGGGCGGGTGATCCGCTCCGGCGGGTCCCGGGCCCCGGGCGTTGTCGGTGGGGCGTCGTACCGTGGGCGCATGGACAGTCAGGGGCAGGTCGAGCCGCGGGTCGTGTGGGCGGTCGTCGAGAGCGGGATCGGACCGTTGCTGCTGGCCGCCCGTGGGGACGGCCTGGTCAACGTCGTTTTCCATGCCACGGACGCGGTACGGGACCGAGCGGTGGAGCGACTGGCCGCGCGGTTCGGCACCGAGCCCGTCGAAGCGCCCGGTTCCCCGCCGCTGGCCGAGGCGATACGTCAGGTCGGGGACTACCTCGCGGGTGAACGCCGCCACTTCGAGCTGCCGCTCGACTGGTCACTGATCTCCGGCTTCAACCGGGAGGTGCTGCGCGAACTCGCCTCGGGCGTGCCGTACGGCACCGTCGTCGGGTACGGCGACCTGGCCCGGCGGGTCGGTCAGCCGGGCGCCGCCCAGGCCGTGGGCATGGCGATGGGCGCCAATCCGCTGCCGGTCGTGGTGCCCTGTCACCGGGTCGTCGAGAGCGGCGGCGGCATCGGCGGCTTCGGGGGCGGTCTGGAGACCAAGCGGACGCTGCTCGCCCTGGAAGGGGTGCTGCCCGAGCCTCTTTTCTGAGGCCGGCGCCCAGGTCAGTCGTAGTGCCGCGCCTCGAAGACGTTGCCGTCCGGGTCGCGGAAGTAGAAACTGCGCCTGGCCTGGCCCCGGGCGCCGAAAGAGTCGTACGAGAGGTCCGACACCGGTACGGAGCGTTCCTCGAGACGGCTGAGGAGGGCGTCGAAGTCACCGCGGGGCAGCGAGAGACAGACGTGGTTGACGGGGTGACCGGCGCTGTCGGCGGCACCGGGCAGCATCGTCATGCGTGCCGCGAAGGTCAGCGGCATGAGGTCCAGGATGGTCTCGTCGTTGACGCGCGCGGAGGGGAAGGGCACCTCTCCCGCGGTGTACTCGGTGAGCCTGAGCGTCTCCAGCCCGACGGCCTTCTCGTAGAAGTCGGCGGCGGCGACGGGGTCGCGCACCCAGAGGACGACGTGGTCAAGACGTGGTGTGTGGTGCGTCATGTACTCCAGGCTGGTGACGTCCCCGACGGCCCGCAAGGGTTTGGTCCGGTACGCGGCCCGCCAGAGATGAGGGAAGACCGAATGGCCTACTGACAGGAGGCAGGCGCGTGGTGCTGGTGGTGTCCGAAGAAGTGCGGGAGGCGATTGACGCGCGTCGACCCGTGGTGGCCCTGGAGTCCACGATCATCGCCCACGGGCTGCCGCGCCCGCGCAACCTCCAGGTGGCGC
Source organism: Streptomyces sp. NRRL S-455 (assembly GCF_000717875.1). Taxonomy (GTDB): domain Bacteria; phylum Actinomycetota; class Actinomycetes; order Streptomycetales; family Streptomycetaceae; genus Streptomyces. The sequence continues at coordinate 63,838 of NZ_JOCT01000024.1, read as the reverse complement.
TGGAGCTGGAGACGGCCGTGCGGCAGGAGGGCGCCGTGCCGGCGACGATCGCCGTGCTGGACGGGCGGCCCCATGTCGGGCTCGGCGAGGAGCAGCTCGAGCGCGTCGCGAACGAGGACGGGATCCGCAAGCTGGGCCACCGGGACCTGCCTCCGGCGGTGGCCTCCGGGGTGAGCGGGGCGACCACGGTGTCGGCGACCGCGCTGCTGGCTGCGCTGACGGGCGTTCGGGTGTTCGCGACGGGCGGGCTCGGCGGGGTGCACCGGCAGTGGACGGTGACGCAGGACGAGTCGGCCGACCTGGGGCTGCTGGCGCGGACGCGGATCACGGTGGTGTGCGCCGGGGTGAAGTCGATCCTGGACGTGCCGGCGACGCTCCAGCGGCTGGAGACGCTGGGTGTCGCGGTCGCCGGTTACGGCACGGACCGTTTCCCGGGCTTCTACCTGTCCGATTCGGGGCATCCGGTGGACTGGACGCTGCGGACGCCGGAGCAGGTGGCGGACGTCATGCGGGCGCAGGACGCGCTCGCCGGGCCGGAGTCGGCGCTGATCGTCGCCAACCCCGTCCCCGAGGAGGAGCAGCTCGATCCGGAGCTCCACGCGCGGGTGCTCGCGGAGGCGCTGCACGCGTGCGAGGCGGAGGGGATCAGCGGCCAGGCGGTCACGCCCTTCCTGCTCGACTACCTGGTACGGCACACCGACGGAGCCTCTCTGAGCGCCAACCTGGCGGCGGTCCGCGGCAACGTGCGTCTGGCGGCGCGGATCGCGGCGGCCTGGGCCCGGGGATGAGCGGGGCCGCCCGCACGGGGCGCGCGACCGGTTCGGCGCGGGCCGGGGCGCTGCTGGTGGTCGGGGACGTCATCACCGACGTCGTCGCGCGGTACCGGGGACCGCTCGCGGCCGGGACGGACACGGCTGCCTCGATCCGGACGGTGCCTGGCGGAGCCGGCGCCAACGTGGCGTGCTGGGCCGCGCACCGGGGCGCGGCGGAGGTGCGGCTGCTCGGGCGCGTGGGGGCGGAAGCCGCTGCCTGGCACGAGCGGGAGCTGGTGGCCCGTGGGGTGCGTCCGCGGCTCGTGGTCGACCCGGAGGTGCCGACCGGCACGGTGATCTGTCTGGTGGACGGGGGCGCTTCGGCGGAGCGGACGTTCCTCACCGACAGCGGCGCGTCACTGCGGCTCGGGCCCGCCGACTGGTCGGACGCGCTGCTCGACGGGGTGGCCCGGCTGCACCTGTCGGGCTATCTCCTGTTCTCGGAAACGAGTCGCGCGCTGGTGGCGGTGGCGGTGAAGGCCGCACGCGCGCGGGGCGTGCCGGTGAGTCTGGACCCGGCGTCGGCCGGCTTCCTCGGGGAGCTGGGCGCCGGGCGTTTCCTCGCGCTCGTCGAGGGCGTGGACGTCCTGCTGCCCAGCCGGGACGAGGCGTGCCTGCTGACGGGACTGGCCGACGCGGCGGAGGCGGCGGCCGAGCTGAGCCTGCGCGTCCCGTTGGTGGTCGTCAAACAGGGCCACGAGGGGGCGGCGGTGGCCCGCTCGGGGAAGGTGTCCGCCCGTGTGCCGGCCGTACCGGCGGCGCCACGGGACACCACGGGCGCCGGCGACGCCTTCACCGGTGCGTTCCTCGCCGCGCTGCTCGCCGGCGCGTATCCCGAGGAGGCCGCGAAGGAGGGCTGCCGGGCGGGTGCGAGGGCGGTGGAGCAGGTGGGCGGCAGACCGCCCCCGCCCGGCTGACGGCCTCCTGCCGGGCCGGTGGCGAGGGCGTGGGACCGGTGGGCGGCAGACCGCCCTGCCGCAATGGCGGCCTCGCTCCGGGCGGACCACGTCCGGCCGGGCTCACGCCCCGGGCGGGCTGGCGCCTCCCGGCTCAGCCGCACGGCTCCCGCGGCTACGGCTTTCGCCCCCACGCCGAGATCATCGGAGCCGTCGTCAGGTCGAGGCTGCCGGACGCGACGTTCGCGAGGTGGCGGTCGATCTCCTGGTCCGTGGCGTGGCCCGCGGTGACCAGCTGGTCCCGGATCTGGCGGATCGTGACGGACTCCAGGGCGGCGCAGGCCGGCGAGGCGATGGGGAAGTAGGCGTCGGCCTGGACACGGGTCAGGCCGGCTTCCCGGAGCAGGCGCGGGAGGGTGCGACCGCAGGGAAGGTCGGTCCCCCGGTCGGCGAGCAGTCGCCGGAAGCCCTGCCGAAGCCGGTTCGCGAGCTGTTGCTCCGGGCCGTACTCGTCGGGGCAGAGCAGGGGCTGGAGGCCCGGGTCGGCGTCCTCGACGAGGAGACGGCCACCGGGGCGCAGCGCCTTGGCCAGGGTCCGCAGGGCCCGCTCCCGGTCGGCCACCTGGACGAGCGCGAGGCGGGCGTGCACCAGGTCGAAGTCCTCCCCCGGCGGCACTCGCCGGCAGAGGTCGTGCACGAGCGCCTGCACGGGCGGCCGGGGCGCCGGGGCGAGCCGTGAGGGGTCGGGGTCGGTCACCACGACCCGTCCGGTCGGGCCGACCTTCTTCGCCAGCCAGGACACCACGGAGATGTTGCCCGCACCGACCTCCCAGCACCGCCAGCCGGATCCGACACCGAGCACTTCGAGATGCCGGAACGTCGTGGGGTCGAAGAGAGCGGCGAAGGCGCTGTAGTGCTCTGCCGCCTCGGTCTGCCGGTTGTCGAGGAGGTACCCATCGGTTCGCATCATGCCGCGATCATCCCAGTTGCCCGACTTGTCCACGTGAGTCGACGCTCCGGTACGGAGAACCGCACCGCTCCGGCACGCGTCGATGTCATCGTCGGCAGCGGACCGGCGTCATCCACGGTCACGTCATCCACAGCCGGGAACAAGACGGAACCAGCCGTTTCCACAGGCTTACCCGCAGCTCACGTCGGCCTGGCAGACTGGCGCGCCAAGGCGCGGGAACGGCGCGAGGAGAGCCAGGCAAGGAGATCCGGATGTCCATGGCGGGGAATCTGCGGAAGGTCACGAGCCTCGGTGGGGTCGGTGGCCTCCGCAAGGTGGCTCGGCTGGCCCGGCGTCGCCCGCGCGTCGACCTGAGTCACCCGGCCCGCTCCCCGCTGGGCTCCTCGGTGGTGAACTGCGTGACGTACCGGGACGGTGTCCGCACGCCCGTGCGCGGTGATCTCGTGGAGGTCGTGGAGCGGGTGCGCAAGAGCCGGGAGGGCTTCGTCTGGCTCGGCCTGCACGAACCGACCGACCAGGAGTTCGCGGGCATCGCCGAACTCTTCGACCTGCACCCCCTGGCCGTCGAGGACGCCGTCGAGGCCCACCAGCGCCCCAAACTGGAGCGGTACGGCGAGACGCTGTTCGCGGTGTTCAAGACCGTCTGCTACGTCGAGCACGAGGAACTCACCGCCACCAGCGAGGTGGTGAACACCGGCGAGATCATGGTGTTCGTCGGTCACGACTTCGTCATCACGGTGCGGCACGGCCGGCACGGCTCGCTGGGCCCGCTGCGCGAGGAGCTGGAGTCCGATCCCCACCAGCTGGCCAAGGGCCCGTCCGCGGTGCTGCACGCGATCGCGGACCATGTGGTGGACGACTACCTGACCGTCACGGACTCGGTGCAGATGGACATCGACCAGGTCGAGACCGATGTGTTCGCGGAGACCGGCGCACGGGCGGACCCTGGGCGCATCTACCAGCTCAAGCGGGAACTCCTGGAGCTGAAGCGGGCGGTGGTGCCGCTCAGCCGGCCGCTGGAGGATCTCGCCGCGCGGCCGATCCGGGCGGTGGACCCGGAGATACAGGCGTACTTCCGCGACGTCTCGGACCACCTGCTGCGCGTGAAGGAGCAGCTCGCCGCCTTCGACGAACTGCTCAACTCCATCCTTCAGGCGCACCTCGCGCAGGTCACGGTCGCGCAGAACGAGGACATGCGGAAGATCACGGCGTGGGCCGCGATCATCGCCGTGCCGACGATGGTCTGCGGGGTGTACGGCATGAACTTCGACCACATGCCGGAACTGCACTGGCGATACGGCTACGGCATGGTCATCGGGGTCATATCCGTCGCGTGCCTGACGCTGTACCGGGGCTTCCGGCGCAGCGGCTGGCTCTGACGACGCCGGGACCCGCGGGGTGACCGGCGGACGCCCGCGCGGTCAGCCCGGGACGGTCCTGGCGTAGACGCCCTCGGCCCAGGAGGCCATCTGGTCGTCGGCCAGATGACGGGCCAGGTCGGACTCGCTGATCATGCCGACCAGGCGCTTGTCCTGGATGACGGGAAGCCTGCGGATCTGGTGCTCCCGCATCTCGCGGAGGACCTCGCCGACGTCGGCGCCCTCGTCGATCCAGCGAGGGGTGCCCTTGGCCATCTCGCCCGCGGTGACCCTGGCCGGGTCGTGTCCCATGGCGACGCAGCCGACGACGATGTCACGGTCGGTGAGTATGCCGCAGAGCCGTTCGTTCTCGTCGCTGATGGGCAAGGCACCGACGTTCAGTTCTCGCATGAGCTGGGCGGCGCGGTCGAGGGTCTCGTGGGCGGGGATCCACTGGGCGCCGCGGTGCATGATGTCTCCGGCGGTGGTCATGAAGTACCTCCCGGTGCCGGACGGCCGGCGCGGCACGGGACGCACCGCGAGTCCCGGCGTCTTCCATTCTCGCCGCGTCCTGCGGCTCCCGCACACGAGAACAGCCGCCCACGAACCGTCCGGCGGCGGCTGAGGGGTCCTTTCACTATGAGCGTCCGATCAGGGCGCGTGGTCTGGTGCCGTGCATCGCAAGGCGCCGAAGCCCTCGATGGGGGTGCCCCCTGCTCGAGCGAAGTCGAGAGCTTGGGGGAGCGGTGCCAGGCCGCGCGACCCGGACGGGCAGAGTGAAAGGACCCCTCAGCCACCCCAGGCCGGATGGCGCGGATCGTCGGCCCGTACCAGGACGTCGGCCGTTTCCGAGGGGACGGTCTCCCGCTCATAGCGTTCGAAGGCCGGGAGGGTCCAGTGCTCGGCCTCGGGTGTCCGACGGCGCAGGGCGCCCGGTGAGAGCCGGACGTGGACGCTCAGATCGAAGGGGAACCAGTGCCGGAGGAGGAAGGATCCGTGCATCAACAGCACGCCGCCGGGCGGGAGTCGGACGTAGGGGCTGCGGGTGGCCCGATCCGCCGCCGGGTCCCACAGGTCGGGCAGGACGCGGCCGTCACCGCCGGCCTCGAGCGGGCCGAACACCTCACGCCACAGGGCTCCCGTGTCGTACCAGCCGCTGTAATAGGACTCCACGTCCTGGTGGCCGTACTCCAGTCGCACGGACGCGGGGCGCAGGAAGCCCTCCGTGCCGACGACGAGCGAGGAGCGGCCGCGTACGCGCAGCGCCTCACCGACGCGCCGGGCGAGATCCCCCGGGTGGGCGGCCGGGGCGCCGTCGAAGGCGACGCGTGGCCAGGGACTGCCGTCGGCGGGTTTCAGGTCGAGCAGACGTTCGGCGAGCAGGTCGCCGAGCCGGTCCCAGGTGATCGCTTCGAGTCGCACACGGCCCATGATGCGGCAGGCCGCAGCAGGACGGAGGTGCCGCGGCTCTCAGCGGGAATGAACCACACATGGTCCCGCGCGCGTCGCTCCCGTCCCCCACCGGTCTTCTCGTCTTCCAGCCCCTCAGGAGGCGGCACTGCGCCGGATGCCGGCGAGGGCCGCTGCCGCTGCTCGTCCTGGAGGACGGTGTCGCCCGGTGTCTCGACTGTGCCGACCTCGGGCATCTGGTGTTCCTGCCGAGAGGCGACACCGCGCTGACGCGCCGGTCGCGGGAGGAGAGCGGGTTGTCGGCGGTGGTCGTGCGGTTCAACCGGCGCAAGAGCCGTTACGAGCGGCAGGGTGTTCTGGTCGAGGAGGCGGCGCTCGCGCGGGCCGAGCAGAGGTGCCTGGCGGACGCCGAGGCGCGACGGCGGCGCCGCGTGCGGGACGCGCGACGGCGCGCGGCTCAGGACGCGCTGTTCGCCCGGGCGTTCGCGGCGGAGATACGGCGGTTGTTTCCCGGTTGCCCCGCCGCGCGGGCACAGGCCATCGCCGCGCACGCCTCCGAGCGGGGCAGCGGCCGAGTGGGCCGCAGCGCGGCGGGGCGGGCGCTGACCGAGGGGGCGGTGACCTCGGCGGTCGTGGCGTCCGTCCGGCATCTGGACACACCGTACGACCGTCTGCTGATGAGCGGTGTGCCGCGGCACGAGGCGCGGCGGCGGATCGCGCCGGTGGTGGAGGCGGTGCTGCGGGGGTGGACGGAGGCGGGGCTCGGTTCCGTGGGGTGACAGGAGAGGACCCGCGGGCGGGGCGCCGGCCACACGACGGCTCGGCAGGCCGGGTCGATCGGCGGGGCTGGACGGTCGCGTATGCCCCGGCGCCGCTCGGCCATGGTCACCGTGCTCGTACGGGAATTCACTTGTGGTGAGGAAGGGAGCCGGGCAGGATCCCGGCTCGACGGGCGGGAGGCTGACATGATCGACGGACCGTACTTCGTGGTGACAGTGCTGGGTGTGCTCGGAACCGGTGTGGTGGCCGGGGTGTTCTGCGGCTTCTCGACCTTCGTCATGCGGGGCCTCGCCACGCTGCCGCCCGCGCAGGGGGTGGCGGCGATGAACGCGATCAACGTGGCAGCGGTGACACCGCCCTTCATGATCGTGTTCCTCGGGTCGGCCGTGCTGTGCGCGGTGATCGCCGTGGTGACGTTCGTGCTGTGGCCGGACGAGGGGACGGTGGAACTGCTGGTGGGCAGCGCGCTGTACCTGTTCGGCTCGTTCGGGCTCACCATGGTCGCGAATGTGCCGCGCAACGACGCACTGCTCAAGCTGAAGCCGGGCACCTCGGAGGCGGACGCCTACTGGCCGGCGTATGTGCGCGAGTGGACGATGTGGAACCACGTCCGCACCGTTGCCTCCGCGGGCGCGGCGGTGGCGTACGTGCTGGCGCTCACCTGACGCCCGGCCTGCGAGAAAGCGTTGTCCGCAGCCCTGCGGACCGGCCGTCGCGGACGTATCGTGGCCGGAGGAGTGCCGCCCGGCGGTACACGGCCCGTCACACGCGCGCGCAAGGAAGACGGCCATGGGCGATCCCAAGGGTTTCATGAACACGCCCCGCCAGGACTGGCCGCGGCGGCCGATCGGGGAGCGCGTGCGGGACTGGGACGAGGTCTACGTCCCCGGGGCGCTGCTGCCGATCATCAGCAAGCAGGCCGATCGCTGCATGGACTGCGGCATCCCCTTCTGCCACGACGCCTGCCCGCTGGGCAACCTGATTCCCGAGTGGAACGACCTGGTGTCCAGGGAGGACTGGCGGGCGGCGGCCGAGCGGCTGCACGCCACGAACAACTTTCCGGAGTTCACCGGCCGGCTGTGCCCGGCGCCGTGCGAGGCGGGGTGTGTGCTGGCGATCAACCAGCCGGCCGTCACCATCAAGAACGTCGAGTGCGCGATCGCCGACCGGGCCTGGGAGGAGGGCTTCGCACCGCCGATGCCGCCGGAGCGGTTGTCGGGCAAGACGGTCGCGGTGATCGGCTCGGGGCCCACCGGACTGGCCGCGGCCCAGCAGCTCACCCGGGCCGGGCACACGGTCGCCGTGTACGAGCGGGACGACCGGCCCGGCGGGCTGATGCGGTACGGCATCCCCGCGTTCAAGATGGAGAAGCGTCATCTGGAGCGGCGGCTTGACCAGATGCGGGCCGAGGGGACCAAGTTCCGTACGTCGACGGCGGTGGGACGGGACATCGGGGCGGCCGAACTGCGGACTCGCTACGACGCCGTGGTGATCGCCACGGGGGCGACCGCGTGGCGTGAACTGCCGGTTCCCGGACGGGAGCTGACGGGAGTTCACCAGGCGATGGAGTACCTTCCGTTGGCCAACCGCGTGTGCGAGGGCGATCTGGAGACGTCCCCCCTGTCCGCCGCGGGGAAGCACGTCGTCATCATCGGCGGCGGCGACACCGGGGCCGACTGCCTGGGCACCGTCGTCCGGGAGGGCGCCGCCTCCGTGACCCAGCTGGACATCTACGCGCTGCCCGGTCCGGAGCGCGACGAGGACACCGAGCCCTGGCCGACGTACCCGGTGCGGGTCTACCGCCTGTCCGCCGCCCACGAAGAGGCCCGTGACCTGCGGACAGCCCCGGTCGCCGACGCGGACGCGCGACTGTTCGCGGCGTCCACGCTGCGTCTCGACGGTGACGGGGAGGGCCGTGTGCGGGAGCTGAGCCTGGTCGAGGTGGACGCGCGGCGCCGCCCGCTGGCGGGAACCGGGCGGACGCTCCCCGCCGACCTCGTGCTGCTCGCCCTCGGCTTCACCGGGCCGGACCGGGAGGACGGGCTCGTCGACCAGCTGGGGCTGGACATGGAACCCCGGGGCACGATCGCGCGGGACGCCGGGTTCGCCACGAACGTGCCCGGCGTGTTCGCCGCGGGGGACGCCGCCCGGGGCCAGTCGCTCATCGTCTGGGCGATCGCCGAGGGACGTGCCGTGGCGGCCGCCGTCGACCGCCATCTGACGGGCAGTTCGAGGCTGCCCGCACCGATCGGTCCGTACGACCGTCCCATGGCGGTGTAGCGCGCCGGCCACCGGGCCGCCGGGCCGGCGGATCGCCGGCCCGCGGGGGAGGTCACCGCTCGTCCGTGCCGGCCACCTTCCCCGTCGACAGGGCCACCCGGTTCCACGTGTTGATCGCGCAGATCAGGGCGAGGACCTGGGCCAGTTCCCGTTCCTCGAAGTGGACCGCGGCCTGGTCGTAGACGTCGTCCGGGACACCGGCGCCGGCGACGAGCGTCATCGCCTCCGTGAGGGCCAGGGCCGCCTGTTCCCGCTCGGTGAAGAAGTGGCGGGCCTCGCGCCACACGGCGACCATGTGCAGCCGGTCCTCGCTCTCGCCGGCCTTGCGGGCGTCGTTGGTGTGCATGTGGAGGCAGTACGCGCAGTGGTTGAGGTGCGAGGCGCGGATCTGGATCAGTTCGACGAGGGCCGGGTCGAGGCCCTCGCGGGCGGCGGCGTCGAAGGCGATGAGGGCCCGGAAGGCCTTCGGGGCGGACTTGGCGAACTCCAGCCGGGCGGTCTCCGCGTGGGTCGTGTTCGTGTTCCTGCTCGTGTTCGTGTTCGTCGTCATGTCCTTCAAACTACGAGCCGGAAAGACCTCTTGTAGGGTGCATTTCCATGGGAAGTTCGTGGGTCAATTCCGCGGAACGGATCGGGGCGGACCTGCATCTGGAGCTGACCGGGCCGGGCGGCCGGCGCGCGGCGCTGATCCGTGCCCTGCGCGAGGCGGTACGCAGCGGGCGGCTCGCTCCGGGCACTCGGCTGCCGCCGTACCGCTCGCTCGCGGCCGACCTCGGTGTCGCCCGCAACACGGTGGCCGACGCGTACACGGAACTCGTCGCGGAGGGCTGGCTCACCGCCCGTCAGGGTTCGGGTACCCGAGTGGCGGAGCGTGCTGCGCCGTTGCGGCCCGCCGCCCGGGTGCCGAAGCAGGCACCCGCACGCGCACGTGGCCCCCGGCACAACCTGGTGCAGGGCACGCCGGACACCTCCGCGTTCCCGCGCACGGCCTGGCTGGCCGCCTGCCGACGGGCTCTCCAACAGGCGCCCAACGAGGTGTTCGGTCCGGGTGACCCCGCCGGGCGGGTGGAACTGCGGGAGGCACTCACGGAGTACCTGGCACGGGCGCGAGGTGTGCGGACCGAGCCGGGCAGGATCGTGATCTGCTCCGGCTTCGCGCACGCGCTGCGGCTGCTCTTCGGAGGGGGTGTTCTGCGCGGCCCCCTGGCGGTGGAGGCGTACGGGCTCGGATTCCACCGCGAGGTCCTCGCCGCCGCGGGTGTACGGTCCGTGCCGCTCCCCCTCGACGAACACGGCGCCCACGTCGACCGGCTGGGACGCGAGCGGGCCGTGCTGCTCACGCCGGCGCACCAGTTCCCGACCGGCGGCCCGCTGCACGCCGCGCGTCGCGCCGCCGTGATCGACTGGGCACGCGCGCGGGGCGGGCTGGTCCTGGAGGACGACTACGACGGGGAGTTCCGTTACGACCGCAAGCCGGTCGGCGCCGTGCAGGGGCTCGACCCCGAGCACGTGATCCACATCGGCTCGGTCAGCAAGAGCCTGTCTCCGGCGGTGCGGCTCGGCTGGATGGTGCTCCCGGAGCGGTACGTCGACGCCGTACTGGCCGTCAAGGGGGAACGGGAGGCGTGGGCGAGCGTCCTCGACCAGCTGACCCTCGCCGACTTCATCGCCTCCGGGGCGTACGACCGTCATGTGCGGCGTATGCGGCAGCGGTACCGCGGCCGCCGGGACCGGCTGGTCGCGGCGCTCGCCGAGCACGCGCCGCACATCGAGGCCACCGGCATCGCGGCCGGGCTGCACGCGGTACTGCGGCTGCCGCCCGGCACCGAGGCGTCCACGGTCAAGGCCGCCGCCTGGCAGGGCGTCGCCCTCGACGGCCTGGCCGCGTTCCGGCACCCCGGGACGGACATGGCGGCGGCCGACGGGATCGTCGTGGGATACGCGACCCCCTCCGAGCACGCGTACGGGCCGGCCCTGGAGGCGCTGTGCCGTGCGCTGCCGCCTCCCTGACCGACCCGCCGCACACCTGGGGCCTGGCGCCTGTTGCGAAAGCGCCCGCCGCCGGGCGCTTTGGCAACAGGCCCTAGGACTTGCGCGCCACCGCGCCGTATCCCGGGATCACCCCGTCGTCCTGCCCGGGCACGGGCTCGCCCAGTTCGGGGTGCCAGCGGTGGGGCACCTCGACGCCGGGTTCGACGAGGTCGAGGCCGTCGAAGAAGCGGGTGAACTCCTCGCGGGAGCGCAGGGCCAGGGTGACACCGGCGGCACGGAGTTTCTCGGTGGCCGCCTTGGACTCCTCCGGCGTGAAGTCGGCGGTGGCGTGGGTGACCATCAGGTAGCTGCCCGAGGGCAGTTCGGCGAGCAGCCGGCGGACCAGGTCGTGGGCGCCGTCCTCGTCGGAGACGAAGTGCAGCAGCGCGATGAGCGACAGTGCGACGGGCCGGGTGAAGTCCAGGGTCTTCTTCGCGCCCTCCAGGATGGCGTCCGGGTCGCGGACGTCGGCCTGGAGGTACTCGGTGGCGCCCTCGTCCGTGCCGCGCAGCAGGGCCGCCGCGTGGGCCAGCACGATGGGGTCGTTGTCGCAGTAGACGACCCGGGCGTCGGGGACGACCCCCTGGGCGACCTGGTGGAGGTTGGGCTCGGTCGGGATGCCGGTGCCGATGTCCAGGAACTGCCGTACGCCGTTCCGGGCCAGCCAGCGCGTGGCCCGGTGCATGAACGCGCGGTTGACCCGCGCCATGACCGGCACCCGCGGGTCGAGGGTGAGCATCTGCCGGCCCATCTCCTCGTCGACCGGGTAGTTGTCCTTGCCGCCGAGGTACCAGTCGTACATGCGCGCGGGGTGGGGTCTGGTCGTATCGATCTGCCCGGTCATGAGGCACTCCATAAGGCACAAGGGGTGGTCAATTCAGCACCAGCGATTCGGGGTCGGCGTAAGGAAAATCAACGAGAGCAGCGGCACGCACGTCAGGACAGCAGGAAGTCGGCCTCCCCCGCCTTGGCTCCCTCGATGAAGGCCGTCATCTCGGCGGTGGTGTAGATCAGCGCCGGACCGTCCGGGTCGGTCGACTGCCGGACGGCGATCCGGCCGTCGGCGAGCTTCATCGCCTCCAGGCAGTTGCCGCCGTTCCCACCGCTCCACGGCTTGTGCCAGCCTTCGCTGCCCAAGTCACGCGCGGGCATGCCGTTGTAGACGTGTTTGCGCGGCTTGATGCGATCCATTCACAGCTCCTTGCGGAGGTCCCGGAGGATCTCCTTCGTGCGATGTGCCGTAGCGGCCTGCGCCGCCATGCGGTCCATGACCTCGAGGTGGGTCGCCACCTCGGTGCGCGCGTCGAGGTAGACCGCGCCGGTCAGGTACTCGCTGTAGACCATGTCCGGCAGTTCGGGCATGGCGAATCGGAACAGCACGAACGGCCCGTACGTGCCGGGATGCGGCCCGTTCGCGAACGGGGCGATCTGCAGCGTCACGTTGGGCAGCTCCGCGGCGTCGAGCAGTCGGTCGATCTGAGCGCGCATCACCTCCGGGCCGCCCACCGGGCGCCGCAGCACGGTCTCGTCCATCACGACCCACAGCCGGGGCGCGTCCTCACGCGTGAGCAGGTCCTGGCGCTGCATGCGCAGAGCCACATAGCGCTCGATGTCGTCGGGCCGGGTCTGACCGATGGCGCCCGAACGGAGCACTCCGCGCGCGTAGTCCTCGGTCTGGAGCAGCCCGGGGACGAAATGGGGCTCGTAACTGCGGATGACGCTCGCCGCCCCCTCCAGGCTCACGTACATCGAGAACCAGCCGGGCAGGATGTCGTGGAAGCGCTGCCACCAGCCGGGTTTGTTGGCCTCCTCGGCCAGCTGGACGAAGGCCTCGGCCTCCTCGTCGGAGATTCCGTAGGCCTTCAGGAGCATCTGCAGGTACGGGATTTTGAGCGCGACCTCGGCCATCTCCATGCGGCGGACGGTCGCTGGGGCGACGCGGAGGATGCGGGCGGCCTCCTCACGTCTCATCCCGGCGCGTTCCCGCAGGTCCAACAGGCGCCGCCCGAGGACGACCTGACCGACCGTGGGCGCGGACCGCGGTTCGCTCACGCTCCACCTCCACCGAGAGTTCTGACGAGCCGGCCACAAAAGAACGCTGACAGTCCGGCGGCGCCATGCGAAGACCGTCCCGAAGAGCCAAGCATCCGAACAGAATCTTTCGAACGTTTCTTCGACGATCTCAACTGGCGCCGCGCGGGGTGCTGTTGCGAGCAGTGTGCCACGGCCTTCCGGACCGTCACACAGCACTCTGCAATTTTCAGAGTGACACTTGCCAAGTGTTCACGGCGGGGCGATAGTGGCAAGCGTGATTCCGTCCGCCGCACCCTTAGGAGCAGACGCCGCCGCAGGCCCTTACGGCCTCGGTGCCGCCACGGAGGCAGTCCCCGCGGGGGCCACTGCCGAGCGCCGGTTCCGTTTCGAGCTGGCCGCGCATCCGGGTTCCCCCGCACAGGCCAGACGTCTGACGCGGGCCCGGCTCACCGGCTGGTCGGTGTGCGAGGACACGTGCGACAGCGCGGCTCTGGTGGTCTCCGAGCTGGTCACCAACGCCATCGTGCACACGGCGAGCACGCACATCGTGTGCGAGCTGCACGACGGTGACGACCTGGTACGGATAGCGGTCCGGGACGAGGGTTGCGCCCCGGGCCAGCCGCACGCCGCAGGCCGGACCCGGCCCGAGGAGGAGCACGGGAGGGGACTGCTCCTCGTCGACGCTCTCTGCGACGCCTGGGGTGCCCATGAACAAGGGCCCGGGCTGCTGGTCTGGGCGGAGCTGCCGCGCACGGCGGACACCTCGAGCGACCCGATGGAGCCCCGGGACGACCTCGGCTGGGGCACCCGCCCGGCACCGGGCCCCGCCGACGGCCCGGGCGACGCGGACGAAGCGCACCCCGCGCGTCCGGTGCGGGGGATGCGCGAGATTCCCGCGCAGGAGCGGCGCCGAGAGCTGGGCCCGGCATGAGCCCCCGGCACGGCCGCGTCCTGAGCCTGGACACCCTGACCCGCCTCCAGCGCGGGCTGGGGCCCCCTGGCCAGCCTCTGCGCCTGCCCGTGCCCCAGGGCATGACCGCCCCGCTCGGCTGCGACGCGGTCGCGATTCCCGCCCGGTTCGGCCCGCTGCTCATGCCCCGGCTGCCGCGCGTGGGCTGTATCTACGCCGACGGGAGCACCTGGTGGTGGCTGGTCCCGTCCGACTCCGACCATGCCCTGGAATGGCCGGCCCCCGCCCACTACGCCACCGGCGCGGTCGTCACGGACGTCCCGCGGGTCCCCGACCTGATCCACCGCCCCGACGGCACCCTTCCGTACACTCCGCCGATCCCCCTGTACCTGACGCTGTGCCGCGCGACGGGGACAGCCCCGGCCTGGTCGCGCCCGGTCAGCACGCAGGAACCGCCACACACCGGCCAGCCGGCGTAGAACCGGCGCACACAGGCCGGCCCGCGCAGAACCGGCGCACCCGGTCCGACCGCATATGACCCGCCCCACCCAGTCCGACCGCGTATGACCCGCGTTACACAGGCCGGCAGTCAACGCATACGATCCGCCGCACATGGTCCGGCCCGCCGGTCGCAGCGTCGACCCGCCGCCCAGAGGCCGGCCGGTCGCACGACCGGCACCGCTCCACGCCCCCGCGCCACCCGATGCCCTCCCCGGACAGGCCGTGCGCCCGCACGCATCCGGCGCCCCGGGCTGCGCCCTGCCCGAGCGGGTTCCGCCCCGCAATAGTGGGCCGCTCACGAGCGGGGCACGAGGTGGGGGAGGTCGGTCGACCGTGGGGAAGAAGCGGACCGCGCCGGAGGTGTCCGAGTCGGAGCGGCTGCTCTTCGGCGGACCGCTGCGTTACGACATGGGCTGGAACCAGCACGCCGAGGCGTTCCTGGAGCTGAACTTCCGCGCCATGATCACCCGGCTGCCGTCCCTGCTGGCGTCCAGCCTGCGGCTCGCCCGGCAGGCCGACCGGGGCGCCGCGCGGGTCGTGCTGGCCGCCGAGGCGGGCCGGGGTGTGGCGCAGGCGGTGAGCCTGCTCGCGGTCAACAGCGTGCTGGCCCGGCTGATGGGCGGCGGGCCCATCGAGGACCGGCTGCGCGGAGCCGTTCCCGCACTGGTCACGGTGGCCTCCGTGATGCTGCTCGCCGCATTGCTGCGGGCCGCGAGCACCTACGCCATCGGGCGGCTGGAGCCCAAGGTGGAGCGGGTGGCGACCGAGCAGTACCTGGAGCGGGCGGCGGCCGTCGAGCTGGCCGCGATCGAGGACCACGCCTTCCACAAGCTGCTGGACACCGCGCAGTACGGCGCCGCCGCCGCCAGCCGGATGATCAGCTACGGGACACGCGTGATCAACGCGATGATCTCGCTGGTCGCGGCGGCCGGCGTGCTGACCGTGCTGCACCCGGCGCTCCTGCCACTGCTGGTGACGATGACGCTGCCGAGTGCTTGGAGCGCGCTGACCGTCGCACGGCGGCGCTACGAGTCCTTCCACGCCTGGGTGCAGCACGTCCGGGCGGGCCGGCTGCTCGGCAGTCTCCTGATCGAGCCCGAGGCGGCCCCGGAGATCCGGGTGCACGGAGTGGGCTCGTTCCTGCTGCGGCACTTCCGCGCGATGTCGGAGACGGCGGAGGCCGAGCAGGCCCGTCTCGCCCGGCTCGCCGCCCGCACGGGCCTGATCGCCGCGGCGCTGACGGGCCTGGCGACGGTGGCGACGTACGCGACGCTCGGCGGGCTGCTGCTCGCGGGCGCGATGGCCCTGTCGGTGGCGGGTACGGCCGTGATCGCGATCCGTACCGGCTCGCAGAGTCTCGAGACGCTCGTGGTGGAGGTCAACGCACTGCACGAGGAGGCCCTCTTCGTCGGCGACCTGCAACGACTGCACACGGAGGCGGCGCAGTGGGCGATCCCGGTGGGGGGCTGCGAGCTGCCGGAGGATCCGCGCGAGATCCGCTTCGAGAACGTCACGTTCCGTTACCCCGGCGACTCCGCCCGCCCCGCCCTCGACGACGTGTCGCTCACCCTCCCCCTCGGCAGGATCGTGGCACTGGTCGGCGAGAACGGCTCCGGCAAGACGACCCTGGTCAAGCTGCTGGCAGGGCTCTACACGCCGGAGCGGGGGCGGATCCTCTGGGACGACGTGGACGCGGCGAGCGCCGACCGGCACCGACTGGCGGAGCGGATCGCGATGGTGGCCCAGGACTTCAAGCGGTGGCCGTTCACAGCCCGGGTGAACGTCGCCCTGGGGCGTACGTCGGCGCCGGTGTGCGAGGAGCGGCTGGCCGCGTCGGTCGCCGAGGCCGGGGCGGAGACGGTGATCGCGGACCTGCCGCGCGGGCTGGACACACTGCTCGCCCGCAACTTCAGCGGCGGGCACGAACTGTCGGGCGGCCAGTGGCAGCGGCTGGGCATCGCCCGGGCGGCCTACCGCAGGGGCCGCATCCTGATCGTGGACGAGCCGACGGCGGCGCTGGACGCCCGGGCCGAGCTGGAGGTGTTCGAGCGGATCCGCGCTCTGGCCGACAGCGGTCAGACGGTCGTACTGATCACGCACCGGCTGGCGTCGGTACGCCACGCGGACCTGGTGCACGTCCTGGACCAGGGCCGGCTCGTAGAGTCCGGGACGCCGGACGAGCTGCTGGCGACCGGCGGCCTCTACGCCGAGCTGTACGCGCTCCAGGCGGAGCAGTTCGCTCCCGCACCCACGACGGCGACGCGGTCGGCGACGATCCCGCCCGTCACGCCCGTCCCCAAGGTGCCGGCGCCGAAGGCGGGCTGAACCACGCCGTGCCGGGGCCGGGCTCAGGCAGTGGCGTCGGCGCCGTCCCCGCTGCGCACGATCACCAGGAACATGTCCGTCGCGAGGTCCATGACAACCTCGGCGGGCAGGCCCTCCAGACGCCGCGCCTGCGCGAACTCCTCCGCCGGCCAGGAGCCACGCGGCCCACCGGCGGGAAAGCGCTCGAGCACCGTTCGCCCGTTCACCCTGCACCTCCATGTAGCGCTGTACTCGTAGAGTTAAACGCCAACGATGGGGTGAACGGCTCGCGAAGTGACGGTTCTGAGACATAGTTGACACTCGTTCACCGCCAAGTGTGACGAAACTCTCAGCCTCTTGGCCTATCTGGTCACCGTTCGTATCAGTCGTCGCACTGCCGGTGACACGGGATTCCCTCACTTTCCGCAGACGCCCCGCTGACCGCGCGTGCCCCTTGGGCCCCTGGCACTCCTGGCCGTCCTTGATCCTCGTGCGCGAGGACGGTACTTGCGCTGATGATGAAGGTCGGCGTCATCACCCCGCCCGTCTGCTTCGGAAAGGGGACCGGCATGCTCCTCGGCACATGGAACCTGGAGAACCTCTACCGGCCCGGCGGACCCTTCGGTCCGAAGGACGAGGCCGCGTACGAGACGAAGCTCGCCGCCCTCGCCGCCGTCATCACGGAACTCGACCCGACACTGCTGGGCGTGCAGGAGGTCGGGGACCCCGAGGCCCTGAAGGACCTGGCCGGGATGCTCGACGACAGCTGGCACCTCGCCCTGTCCGAGCACGCGGACGGCCGGGGCATACGGGTCGGCTTCCTGAGCCGTACGGAGGTCACGGTGGTGGCCGACACGACGGCGTTCCCCGCGAAGCTGCGGCCCGTGCAGGCGGACGACTCGGGGCTGACGGCGGCGCGGGCAGGACGGGGATTCCTGGCGGTGGAGGTCGGTGACGGGCCTCTGCGGGTGGCCGTCTGCCATCTGAAGTCGAAGCTGCTGACGTACCCGGGCGGCCGTTTCCAGCCCCGTGACGAGGGCGAACGGGCCCGCTACGGCGCCTATGCCCTGTACCGGAGGGCGGCGGAGGCGACGGCCCTGCGCGCCCTCGCGGACGAGCTGCTGGCCGGTGACGGCGAGGGCCGGGACGTGGCGATACTGGGCGACCTGAACGACGAGGTGCAGGCGGCGACCACCCAGATCCTGCTCGGCCCGCCCGGCTCGGAGATCGGCACGCCGGGCTACGACAGGCCGGACCAGGGTGACGCGGCCCGGCTGTGGGATGTGGCCCCGCTCATCCCGCCCGGGCAGCGCTACTCGCGGATCAACTCGGGGCGGCGGGAGCTGATCGACCATGTGCTGCTCAGCCACCGGCTGGTGCACCGGGCGACGGCGGCGGGCACGGGCCTGCCCGGCGAGGGCCCGCCCGGACTGCCGTCGGTCGGCCCGGATCCGGCGGAGCGGCGGGGCGCGCCCGGGTCGGATCACGCACCGGTGTGGGTGCGGATGGACGTCTGAGCGCCATGGACGTCCCGAGGCGACTGGCATGGGCGGTGGACCTCCTCGCCCCGGGCCCCGGCGACCGTGTGCTGGAGATCGGCTGCGGTCGGGGGGTCGCGGCCGGGCTGCTCTGCGCCCGTCTCACCTCGGGAACCGTCACCGCCGTGGACCGCTCCGTCACGGCGGTGGAGGCGGCACGGCGCCGCAACCGGGAGGCGGTCGAGACCGGAAGGGCCGCCTTCCACGTCCTGTCCCTGGAGGACGCCGACTTCGCCGCCGGTTCCTTCGACAGGGTGCTGGCGGTGAACGTGAACCTCTTCTGGACCCGGCGGGCGGACCCGGAACTGGCCGCGCTGCGCCGCTGGCTGGCGCCGGGGGGCCTGCTCTGCCTGTGCTGGGAACCGCCGGACGGGCGGGCCGGGGAGATCGCCGGCAAGGCGGAGCGGGCGGTCGCTGCGCACGGGTTCGAGACGACGACGGTGAGGGACGGCGGGCTGGTCGGGGTGCTGGGCGCGCTATCCGGCGAGGGGCGTACGGGGAAGCCGTAGCCCCACCCTCTCCCCAGGCCCGCTGAGTTCGGCGAGGACGGCGGCGAGGCGTTCCCTGTCGCGCGGTCCGATCCGTCCCGTGTCGTCGAGGTGCACGGCGCAGGCGGTCGTGGTGTCGACGAGCCGTTCGAGCACGGCCGCGACTTCGTCCGCGCCCTCGGTGTGCCGGGCGAGGGCGGGCAGTTCGTGCGCGGAGAGGGTGATCGCCGAGCGGGCCTCGGCGAGGGTGCGGTAAGCCTCTCGCCGCAGGGTCCAGCGGGTGGCGCGGTGGTCGGAGGGGGTGCCGGAGGTGCCGATGCGCGGGGCGTCCGCCTCGCTGAGGACATGCGTGAGGTAGGCGTGGGCGGCATCGCTCGCCGCCGTGAGCCGGCCCCGCACACCCCCGCCCTTCTGCCCGGGCATCGTCAGGTGCCCGACGATCAGCACGATCGCACAGGCCAGCAGCGTTTCGCCGATCCGACCCATGGAGGCCTGCGGCTCCCCGCCGACCATGACCAGGGCGAGGACGAGAACGGTGACCACGGCGGTCTGGGCGGCGAAGTGCCGGGTGGCGACGGGGATGAGCGCTCCGCTGAGGGCCACGAGCGCGATGAGCCCGTCGGGCCGGGGCAGGACGGCGGCCAACCCGGCGAAGAGGACGGCGCCCAGCACGGTCCCGGCGGCCCGGTTCAGCACCCGTGAGGCCAGGGGCCCCAGGTCGGGTTTGACGAGGAAGACGGCGGTGGCCGGCAGCCAGTACCAGTGGTCGTGCTGCCCGTACCACTGCCCCTGGTGGAGGGCCTGGGCGACCGCCGAACTGGCCCCGAAGCAGAGGGCGACGCGCAGCCCGTACTCGCGTCCGGCGGTACCGAAGGCGGCCCGCAGCCGGTCCCTGACGCTGCGGGTCCGGGTGTGCAGGTCCGAGCCCCTGCCCTGGTCGAACACCTCGGCGGCGTGCAGGAGGGCGTCGTCGAGGGCGCGCAGCGCGGGCGCCGAGCGGGACGGCGCGGGCAGCGGACCGGTGTGGGTGTTGCCGCGTACGGCGGCGGCGAGCCGCCTGGGGCCTTCGGAGGCCCGCTCCGCCAGGGCCTCCCCGGCCCACGCGAGCGCGGTGGCGGCCTCGGCGAGGGGCAGGGCGGCGGCGTACTGGGCGTGCAGCCGCCGCTCGGTGGAGGAGGAGGCGTACCGCCGCAACCGGGGGCCGGCGAGGGCGTCCTGCGCGTGGTCGAGGGCGGCGGTGAGCGCCGCCCGGCGGCGGATGGCGTCCGGCCCGCCGACGGCGTCGAGGAGTTCGGCGACGGCGTCGTACACGCCGGCGACGGCCTTGCGCTCCCCGTCGAACCGGAAGTCCCCGGCCAGCGACCCGGGCGTGGGCAGCACGAGCCGCAGCAGGAGCAGCCACCCGGCACCGGCGAGGAAGGCGAGCGCCCGCTCCCACCCCGCCTCCGGCAGGGGCATCCCGGCCCCGACCGCGGAGCCGACGAGCAGCTGGGTACCGGCGGCGGACGCGACGGGCCCGATCGCGCTGATCCCCCCGGCGACGAGCCCGACGAACGTGAGCACCGCGGTCAGCACGACCGCCCCGGTCTCCTGCCCGGTGTACGTCCCGATCACCATCCCCAGGGCGCCACCCAGCGCCGGCACCCCGAGCCGTTTGACCGAGGCCCGTCGGCTCCCGGGCCGGTCGTTGATCCCGGCGAGCATGGCGGCGATGGCGGCGACCACCCCGAGCGAGGTGCGCCCGGCCTGCACGGCCACCAGCAGCAGCGGCCCTGCGGACAAGGCCCCACGCGTCACGGCACTCCACGGCACGGGGCCGCGCTGTGCGCGCAGGGCGTGGGCCAGCCAGGGCGGCAACGCGAAGCTGACACGGCGGGTCCGGAACACGGGGCTCCTGTCGTCTCGTCGGAGGCAGGGGTGGGCCTTCGGGCGACGGTGGCCGGGGCGGGGTGTGGGTGCCCACAGTAGGCGGGGTTCCTGGAGGGGAGGTTTCCGGAACGTGACGGAGTGCGTGAGGGCCGGGTTCCTTATGAACAGAATCGGAAGTCGGCCGAAGGCGGCACGCCCCGGCAACCTTTCCGGGCCCGGCGACCACTGATGCATCGCAAGCACGTGTTCTCCTGAACCAGCTAAGGACTCATCCGTGGCCTCCCGTTCCCACCGGCGCCCCCTTCGCAGGCGGCGTTCGGCGCTCGTCCCCGCGGTAGCCCTGGCGGCCGTCGCACTCCTCGTGTCCCTGGTGGTGGCACTCCGCCCCGGCGGTGAGCCGGACACGGTGCGAGCCGCGGCGGCGCCCTCCACGACCCCACGGGCGAGCGTCACGCTCGCGGCACCGAAGGCGAAGGCCACGCCGAAGCCGAAGCCGAAGAAGCCGTCCACGAAGACCCCGGCCCCGGCGCGCACCACGACCCCCGCGCCCGTTCGGCCCTCGCCCGCCGGCAGCCCGCGGTCATCCCCCCGTGCGGTGTCCGACTCGGCCCCGTTGGCGGGGCGGATCAAGCCCCAGGTCTCCTACAAGGGAGTGGCCACGCACTACGACGCCGCGGACGGCGACGGCGCCTGCCTGTACGGCCCGAGCCCCGACCTCATGGTCGCCGCGATGAACACCACCGACTACGAGACGTCCAAGGCGTGCGGCGCGCACATACTCGTCCGCACGGCGGGCGGCGCCTCCGTCACGGTCCGGGTCACCAACGAATGCCCCCTGCCCTGCGCGCCCGGGCAGCTCGACCTCAGCAAGGAGGCCTTCGCCAAGCTCGCCGACCTGTCCTCCGGCCGCATCTCGATCACATGGAGCCTGCTGAGCCCGAGCACGTCGGACACCGTCTCGATCCGCTACAAGACCGGCTCGAGCCGCCACTGGTGCGGCATCCAGGCGCTCGGTCACCGCAACCCGCTGGCCCGGCTGGAGGTGAGCACCGGGAACGGCTGGAGCCGTCTGACCCGAACCGAGTACAACTACTTCCTCTCCCCCGACGGCAACGGCTGCGGCGGTCCCCTCCGGCTCACCGACATCTACGGCGAACAACTCACCGTCGACGGCATCGCGGTGCGCCCGGACGCCGTACAGCCGACCCGCGTCCAGTTCGCCCGGCACTGAGCGTCCTCAGGGAGCTTCACCGGCGCGTCCGGCTCGGCGGAACAGCGCCTCCGCGTCGGCGACCGCGCGGACGAGGGCGTCCGGCCCGGCCGTCAGGTTCCCGACGAGGGCGTCCGCCTCGCCCAGTCCGGCCCGGGCCACGAGTCCCTTCTCGTTGGTGACCCACTCTCCGCGCGCCGCCAGCACCGCGTGCGCCGTCTGTGTGGCGGCGAGGGCGATCGCGCCTGCGACCTGGGTGACCGCGCCCTTCGGGGCGTGACCCGCCTTCGCGTACGCGAGGGTGGCCGCGGCCATGCCGTGCCAGTGCGGCGGGGCGGTCTCGCGCAGGGCCGGTGGATAGGCGGCCGGGCGCGGCAGTTCGCCCCGGAGCACCTTGTTGATCGCCAGTTCGGCGGCGAGCAGGTACGTCGGGATGCCCGCCAGGTGGAACATCAGGGGCTCGACGCGGAAGCGGCCCTGTTCCGCTTCCGCCAGCTCGTGTTCGACGACGTCGAGATCGCGGTAGTGGACGTCCACGCGCCGGCCGTCGATGGTCAGCCAGGCGCCTCCGTTGAAGACGCCGCCGCCCCATGCGCCGAGCTCGCAGACCTCGCCCTCCCAGCCGAGCGCCCGGAGGCCGGCCGGGTCGAACCCGCCGCGGTAGTACACGGCCAGGTCCCAGTCGCTGTCGGGGCGTTCGGTGCCCTGGGCCCGGGAGCCTCCCAAGGTGACGCCCTGGACGGTGGGGAGGCCGGCGAGGCGGTCGGCGGTGGTGTCGAGGAACGTCTGGTCCGACAGGGTGGGCACGGCGGGCTCCTCGGCGGTGGGGGTCCAGGGAAGCGTAGGAGGCCGCCCCGTCGGCGTGAAACGAAATACGGGTGTGTTCGGGTTCAGGACCCCGCAATGATCGGTGGGTTGTCCTGTCACCGCCCCAGATCGGAGATCCCGTGATCCAGCGCGTCACCGTCCCGAGCCTGTTCCCGCCTCCCACCTACTCCCACGCGTCCGTCGTGGAGGCCGGCACGAAACTGGCCTTCCTCGCCGGGGCCGTACCGCTGGACGCCGGCGGTGAGCTCGTCGGTCCCGGGGATCCGGTGCGGCAGGCCGAGCAGGTGATCGCCAACCTGAAGGAGCAACTGGCGTCCGTGGGGAGCGATCTGGCCCACGTCGTGGCGACCGACGTCTATGTCGTGGGCAGTGAGCCGGCCGTGCTGTCCGCCGTCTGGAGCGTCGTCGAGGCGTCCGGGCTCAGTACGGGCCCGCACTCGTCGACCCTGATCGGCGTGGCGTGTCTCGGATACACGGGGCAGCTGGTGGAGATTACGGCGACAGCCGTCGTGCCCGACGGGGGTCCTGCCTGAGGAGAACACCATGTTGATCGAGCACCGTGGGCGGCGTCCCGTCGTTCCCGAGTCCGCGTACGTCGCCCCGACGGCCGTCCTGTGCGGAGCCGTCGTCCTCGGGGAGCGCACCCGTGTGCTGCACGGGGCGGTGCTCACCGCCGAGGACGGGGAGGTGCGGGTGGGCCCGGACGTCGTCGTCATGGAGAACGCGCTGGTGCGGGGGCGGGCCGCGCATCCCACCGTCATCGGTGACGCCGTGCTCGTCGGGCCGCACGCCCATGTCAACGGGGCGACCCTGGAGGACGAGGTGTTCGTGGCGACCGGCGCCTGCGTCTTCCCGGGGGCTGTCGCGGGCGCCGGCTCGGAGCTGCGGATCCACAGCGTGCTGCACGTCAACTCCGTGCTGCCGCCCGGCACCGTCCTGCCCATCGGCTGGATCGCGGCGGGAGCGCCCCGGGCGCGGCTCTTCGCGCCCGGTGAGCACGATGAACTGTGGCAGATCCAGGAGGCGCTGGACTTCCCCGGCACGGTGTACAGCGTCCCGCGCGGCACCGCGATGCGCGAGGTGATGGCCCGGCAGGTGGCGTTCTACGGGGCCCACCGGGACGACGTCACGCTCGACGGCCCTTCATGAGCTGCTGCCGTGCGGGCTCCCCCACACCCGCCGCTTGGGCAACGACCCCGCGTAACCTCCCACCCGGCTCGTCGTGAGCCCCAGCCCCACCAGCGACTCCGCCAGCTTGACCGCCGCGGCCACCCCGTCGACGACGGGCAGGCCCAGCTTCTCCCCCACAACGCGCTGCAACCCCGTCATGCCGGCGCAGCCCAGCACCAGTACCTCGGCCCCGGCCGCGCACGCCCGTTCGGCGGCGGCCAGGAACGCCGTCTCGGTGCGCTCCTCGTCGCCGAGGTCGAGCACGTTCAGGCCCGTGCCGACGATCGCGGCGCAGTTCCGGGCCACGCCCGCCGTCTCCAGGCTGTCCTCGATCTGGCCGCACGACCGCTGCAGCGTGGTGACGACGCCGTAGCGGCGGCCGAGCAGGCAGGCCAGGTGGGCCGCGGCCTCGGTGATGTCGACGACCGGTACGTCGACCAGTTCCCGGACGCCCTCACGCCCGTGCTCCCCGAATCCGGCCATGACCACGGCGTCGTACGGCGGTCCGTCGTACGTGCGCAGTGTGTCCAGGACGGCCGCGGCGGACAGGTAGCTGTCGAGCCAGCCCTCCGCGGACTCGGGCCCCCAGGCGGGGGTCAGTCCGGTCACGGTGGTGCCCGGGCCTGCGGCGGCCCGGGCACCTCGTACGATCTCCTCGGTCATCTCCTGCGTGGTGTTGCAGTTGGTGACGACGATCCGCACGTCTCTCAGACCTCCGCGGTCGCACGCTCGGGGCGGCACAGGAGCGCGTACAGTCCGGCGGCGATCGCCGTGCCGATGAACCAGGAGTACGGCGCCACGTCGCTGAAGGTCTTCACCAGAGCGAGCACCGCGGCGACACCGGCCGCCGGCAGGAACGCCCACAGCGCCTTCGGGTTGACGCCCTTGCGGTAGTGGTAGCGGGAGCCAGGGGTGGCGTCGAACAGTTCGTCGACGTTCACACGGCCGCGCTTGACCCAGTAGTAGTCGACCATGATCACGCCGAACAGCGGGCCGAGGAACGCGCCCAGTCCGCCGAGGAAGTAGTTCACGACGGTCGGGTTGGAGAAGAGGTTCCAGGGGGTGACGAGCAGGGCCGCGACGGTGCTGATCATGCCGCCGACCTTGAAGGTGATCTTCTGAGGCCAGACGTTGGCGAGGTCGTACGCCGGTGAGACGAAGTTGGCGACGATGTTGACGCCCATGGTGGCGATGGCGAAGGTCAGTGCGCCCAGTACCAGCACCCAGGTGTTGCCGATCTCGGCGACGAGGTAGGCGGGGTCGGTGATCTCCTTGCCGAAGACCTCGAAGGCGCCCGCGGTGACGATGACCGACACGATCACGAAGGCCGTGGAGTTGACGGGCAGGCCCCAGAAGTTGCCGCGCTTGACGGACCTGTAGTCGGGGGCGAAGCGGGAGAAGTCGCAGAAGTTGAGCATCAGGGTGCCGTACGTGGCGAGGACCAGGCCGATCGCGCCGAACCACTGGCGCCACTGCTCACCGACGGAGACGGGGTGCGGGGTGGAGGTGAGGGAGATCGTCCAGCCGGCCTTGGCGAGGATCCACACGGCCAGCGCGATCATCACGAGCCAGATCGCCGGGCCGCAGAAATCCTGGAACTTGCGGACCGACTCCATGCCCCGGCTGATGATCGCCGCCTGGACCAGCCACAGCGCGATGAACGACACCCAGCCGAGCGCGTCCAGCCCGAGGAAGGAGTTGTGCGTCCACGACTCCAGGCCCGGCCAGGCCGCCAGCAGCATCACATTGACGGCGACGGAGGCGAGGTAGGTCTGGATGCCGTACCACATGATGGCGATCACGGCTCTGATCAGCGCCGGGATGTTGGCGCCCCAGACGCCGAAGGCGATCCTGCTGACGACCGGGAAGGGCACGCCGTGGCGCTGTCCGATCTTCCCCATCCAGTTCATGCCGATGTAGATGAGCACGAAGCCGACCAGCAGGGACGTGAAGATCTGCCAGACGTTCATGCCGAGGAAGAGCAGTCCGGCGGCGAAGGTGTAGTTGCCGAGGTTGTGGACGTCGGACATCCACATGGCGAAGAGGTCGAACACCTTCCAGTTGCGCTTCGTCGTGGGCGCGAGGTCTTCGTTGGTGAGCCGGGGGTCGGGGACGAAGGCTGGTGTGCCGGTGGTCGCGGCACGGTCGGCGAGGGACACGGGGCCTCCATGAGCAAGGGGACGTCGGAGGGATGCTCGGAGAAGGACTGGAGTGGAGATCGTTCTTGAGAAATGTTTGGTATACCAAACTGCGCTCATGGTTCGCCGTCAACAGTTCTCACCGATATCGCTCCTGTTAACGCTCCGTAAAAGACACCTCGCCTCGGCGAAGATGGGCTGTATGACGAAGATCGAACCCCTGGGAGCCGTGCGCGAACGCGTCACGTCCGAGCTGCGGCAGCAGATCATCGCGGGCAGCCTGCTTCCCGGCGACCGGCTGGTCGAACGCGAGCTGGCGGAGCGTTTCGGCGTCTCGCGCGTTCCGGTCCGGGAGGCGATCCGGGCGCTCGTCGCCGAGGGCTTCGTCCATTTCGAGACGCCCCGCCGCACGGTGGTACGCCGTCTCACCCCGACCAACGTCAAGGAACTGTTCGAACTTCGCGAGGCCTTGGAGGTCTACGCCGCCGGACTCGCCGCGTCCCGCGCGACCCCTGACGATCTGGCCGAGGTCGAGGAACTCATCGACCGCGCGGCCGCGGCCACCGAGGCCGGGGACGCCGAGCTGATCACGGACCTCAACAGCCGCCTGCACGACCGCATCATGGCGATGGCCGGCAACAGTCTGCTGACCGAGGCCCTGGAACCGGTCGCCGGCCGGCTGCGCTGGATGACCCGGCGCAACGAGGAGTGGCCCCAGCTCCTCGTGGAGCACCGGGAGCTGTACGAGGCGATCGCCTCGGGCGATCCCGAGCGGGCCCGCGCGCACGCGCTCCGGCACGTACGGACCAACTACCGCTCCACGGTGCGGCACCTCTTCGGGCAGGAGGCTCCTTAGATTCTCCTCAGTCGGTGCACGGCAGTCCGGCCACCCGCGCGGCCGTCCGCAGGACATCGCGGAGCATCTCGGGGGTGAGCCGGCCGGTGAAGGTGTTGCGCTGACTGACGTGGAAGCAGCCGAACAGCTCCAGTCCGTCCAGCGGGACGCGTGCCCCGTGGCTGAAGGCGGGGCGTGGCCGGGGCACGGACCAGCCCGCCTCGGTGAACGCGGGCAGCGCGGCCTGCCAGCCGAAGGCGCCCAGCACGACGACGGCCCGCAGCGTCGGACGCAGCAGCCGCAGCTCCTGGACGAGCCAGGGGCGGCAGGTGTCCCTTTCCCGCGGGGTGGGCTTGTTGGCGGGCGGGGCGCAGTGCACGGGCGACGTGACGCGCACGCCGTACAGCTCGAGGCCGTCATGGGCGTGCACGGCGGTGGGCTGCGACGCGAGGCCGACGTCGTACAGCGCCTCGTACAGGACGTCCCCGGAGCGGTCGCCGGTGAACATCCGGCCGGTGCGGTTGCCGCCGTGGGCGGCGGGGGCGAGCCCCACGATCAGCAGCCGCGCGTCCGCCGGCCCGAAGCCGGGCACCGGCCGGCCCCAGTACGTCCAGTCCGCGTAGGCGGCTCGCTTGGCACGCGCCACCTCCTCACGCCAGGAGACGAGTCGCGGACAGGCCCGGCAGTCCGCGATGCGCTGGTCCAGGAGGGGCAGAGCGCTGGCGTCCATGGCTCCACCGTAGGCGGAGGTGGGGACCCCGCCTGTCACCGGGATGGATGAGGCTCAGGACGTGCCGACGCGTGATCCCGAGGTGAGGGTCGTCCCCGGCGCGGACCGTGCCTCGACGCGGCGCAGCCAGAGCAGAGCGCCGGACAGCAGCACCGCACCGGCCAGCAGCCACGGCAGCGGGCCCGGCCGCAACGCCCCGACGACCATGCCGGTGACCGCGCCGACCAGTTGCAGGGCGAGGGACTTGACCGACAGGGCGGTGGCGCGGCGGGCGCCGGTGACGCGACGGTGCAGCAGGTCGTTCTGGTTCGGGGACGCGGCGCCGAGCCCGAGGTAGACCAGTCCGAAGCCGACGACCGCGAGGGTCGTGGCCATCGGATGTACGGAGGTCGCGGTGACCCCGAGCAGCAGCAGGCCGATGGCCCCGGCGCCGAGGCTGACCAACACGGCTCGCTCGCCGCTGCCCGCGATCCGGGCGATGAGCGGCGCGAGGTGGCTTCCGGCACCGTTGCAGACGAAGCCCGCGCAGGCGAGCGCGGCGTACACCATCGCTCCGGAGCCGGGCGCATTCATTTTGTGGAGTTGGGAGGGGGCGCTTCCCTGCCCGGACGGGCGAGGTGGAGGGCTAAGGTCGGGGACATGGCTTCTGAAGGTACGGAGTACGGCGGGACGGGCGACGCGAAGACCCTGGACCCGAAGGTCGCCGCGGCGATCGCCGCCGCCGAGGCCGCCGGGCCGCAGAGCGGCCAGACCGTCCGTGTCGACAGCTGGATCTGGTCCGTGCGCCTGGTCAAGACCCGTTCCATGGGTGCCACGGCCTGCCGGGGCGGACACGTGCGTGTCAACGGCGAGCGTGTGAAGCCCGCCCACGCCGTGCGCGTCGGCGACGAGGTGCGCGTGCGGCACGAGGGCCGGGAGCGGATCGTGGTCGTCACCCGGCTGATCCGCAAGCGCGTCGGCGCCCCTGTGGCCGTCCAGTGCTACGTCGACAACTCCCCGCCGCCCCCGCCTCGCGAGGCCGTCGCCCCCGCGGGAATCCGGGACCGGGGCGCGGGCCGCCCGACCAAGCGGGACCGCCGCGAGATGGAACGCCTGCGGGGGCTGGCCGGTCCCGGCGGCGGCCCCGGCCCTGGCATCGGCGGTGACCTCGGCAGCGGCTCGGGCCGGCCGAGGCCGTAGCCAGCCGTCCGTTGGGCGCGGCGGGGCTTCCACGCCCTGTGCTGTCCTGCCCGCCGGCGCTGCTGCGACGCGGGCACGACCGTGGACGCAGCAGTCTCAGGAGGTCCGCGTTGTGCCGCCGCCGCGCCCACGCGATGAGGGCGAGCGGCACGATGACGCAGGCCGTGGACTGTTGCAGGGCCTCGATACGCCGTCGTACTTCGGCGCTCCCGTCCCAGTAGGCCACGGCCTTGTCCACGTCGGCGAGTTCCTCCGCCAGGGTGGGCGGTTCGTCCGGCAGCACCCGCCAGTGGTACAGCAAGGGAAACCCCGGTCACGCAGGTCGGCGTCGCTGAGCAGCGCCAGGGATGTGGCAGCCGTGTCGTAGCGGATCAGACGCCCGGGC
The DNA here is from genome assembly GCF_000717875.1 of Streptomyces sp. NRRL S-455. Lineage (GTDB taxonomy): Bacteria > Actinomycetota > Actinomycetes > Streptomycetales > Streptomycetaceae > Streptomyces. The sequence goes on along the minus strand of NZ_JOCT01000024.1, from coordinate 35,182 downwards.
TCCACCGCCCGGTACGGCTCCTCACGCACCCCGGCCGCCTAGGCCTTCGGCACCGCCCTCACCCATATCCGGTCGTCCGTCAGATACTTGTCCACCCTCAGCCCTGCCTCCTCCAGCGCCTCCTCGAACTGTTCCCTGGTCAGCGGGCGGGCGCGGAACGTCTGAGTCCAGACCGCGTCCGGGAACTCGTACTCCGCTCGCACCGAGTTGACTCCGTCACCGACGGGCTCCGACGACACGATCCGTACGGTGAAGCCGCTGGGATCGACCCGCTCGCGCGGTACGTTCGCGTGGTAGTCCTCGCCCTCCCGCTGGATCAGCACGCTGCCGCCCTCCGCGACATGGCGCGCACAGGTGCGCAGCAGCGCCCGCCGGACCTCGGCGTCCCCGGCGTGCACGAGGAACGACGCGAGCAGCACCACGTCGAACTTCTCGCCCAGGTCCAGTTCCTCGATCGGGCTGCGTATCGTCCGCGCCCCGCGCACGCGCTCCAGCATCTCGGCGGACTCGTCCACCGCCGTGACCGTGAAGCCGCGCTCCAGCAGCGCGTGCGTCATGCGTCCGACGCCGCTGCCCAGCTCTAGGATGTGCGCGCCCTTGGGCACCGCGGCGGCGATGATGTCCGGTTCGTCCCCGACGGGGAGCCGCGAGTAGAGCTCCACCGCGCAGCCGTCCGGTGTGATGGCCCCCGGCCCCGTCCCCTCGTACCCCTCGCGCATTCTCAGCTCCATGCCCGTCCAACGGGCCTCCTCCGTACGCCAGTTCCTCCCTCGTCCTGCTTCACCCGTCCGAGTGAACGGCGAGCCGCAGGGCCCGGCTTCCCCTGTTGGTCAGCGGCCGTGCCGGAGAGTACCGTGCAATCAGGAGCGGAGATCACGATGCGTACAGGCAGTGAACCGAGGACTGCGCGCAGTGCCCTGCGGGCACGGCTCTGGCTGAGCGTGTGGGGCCTGGCCTGGGCGCTCTTCGGGACGGTCGCGTTCGCGGTCGTCGGGCGGGCCGGCTGGGCCATCGCCTGCGGCGTGCTGCTGGTCGTCGTCACGATCGACCTCGCCGTCGTCCTCAGGCGCATCCGCCAGGGCCCGCACTTCCAGCCCGGCCCCGGCATCCCGCCCTACCGGCCGCCGGTCGACCGCCCCTAGGGCCTGATCCGAACGACAGGCCCTGGAGCGGACTGCCGGAGCGGACGGGCCGCCGAAGCCGCAGCGACGGGCTCATGAGCCGAAGCGTGCCGCCTTCAGGAATTCCGGGTTCGGGTCCAGTGCGGCGGCCAGACGGAAATGCCGCTGGGCTCGCTCGGGGCGGCTCTGCCGCTCGTACGTGCGGGCCAGCGCGAAGTGGGCGAACGCGTTGTCCGGCTCCCGCTCGAGGACGAGGGAGAACTCGAGTTCGGCCGACCTCAGCTGCGCCGCCGCGAAGAAGGCCCGCGCGCGCAGCAACCGCGCGGCGGTGTTCTCGGGATGCGCGGCGATGACCTCGTCGAGCAGCTTCACCGCGCCCCGCGGGTCGCGCGCCGCGAGCAGTTGCTCGGCAGCACGGAAGTCAATGACGTCCGTCTCCGGGGTACGTCCGTTCCAACCGCTGGTCTCGGGCACGGCAGAATCCTTCCCTCATAGGACGGAATCAACGCTCTCGCCTGGGGCCGCTATTCCTGAGGGGACCGCCGGGACACCTGTGACCTGCGCTGCAGCTCGGCCCAGACGTCCTTCACACGGCGCTCCAGGTGCTCCAGCGGCACGTCGTTGTCGATGACGACGTCCGCGATCTCCCGGCGCTGTTCCCGTGTCGCCTGGGCGGCCATCCTCGCGCGGGCGTCCTCCTCGGTCATGCCGCGCAGCCGTACGAGCCGGTCGAGCTGGGTCTCGGGGCTCGCGTCCACGACGATCACGACGTCGTACAGCGGTGCCAGGCCGTTCTCCGTGAGGAGCGGGACGTCGTGGACGACGACCGCGTCCTCGGCGGCGGCCTCTTCGAGCTCGCGGGAGCGGGCGCCCACCAGGGGGTGCACGATCGCGTTGAGGGTGGCGAGTTTCGCCGCGTCGGCGAAGACGATGGAGCCGAGCTTCGGCCGGTCCAGGCTGCCGTCGGCGGCGAGCACCTCCTCGCCGAAGGCCTCCACGACCGCGGCGAGCCCCGGCGTTCCGGGTGCGACGACCTCCCGTGCGATGCGGTCCGCGTCGATCAGCACGGCACCGCACTCCACGAGCAGCCGTGACACCTCACTCTTGCCGGCGCCGATACCGCCGGTCAGGCCCACCTTCAGCATGAGCCGCAGCCTAGACGCTCCGCTGGGGAGGCGGTTCGGGGTGGTGCGGGTCGTCTTCGGGTGCGAGTCGTCTCGGGCTGGTCGCGCAGTTCCCCGCGCCCCTTTCGGGGCGCGTCGCCCGGGTCAGTTGTCGCCTTCCCGCTCCGCCAGGAACTTCTCGAACTCCTTGCCGATCTCGTCCGCCGACGGGATGTCCGCCGGCTCGGCGAGCATGTTGCCGCGGGTTTCGGCGCCCGCGACCGCGTCGTACTGGTGCTCGAGGCCCTCGATGAGCGCCGTGAGGTCCTCGTCGCCCTCGCGGATCTGCCGGTCGATCTCCGTCTGGGTGCGGTGGGCGTCCGAGCGCAGGGCGTGCGCGATCCCGGGCAGGACCAGGCCGGTCGCCGCCGTGATGGCCTCCAGGACCGTGAGGGCCGCGTCCGGGTAGGGGGAGCGGGCGATGTAGTGCGGGACGTGGGCGGCCACACCCAGGACGTCGTGCCCCGCCTGGAGCAGGCGGTACTCGATGAGGGACTCGGCGCTGCCGGGCACCTGGGCCTCCTCGAACGGGCTGCGGTGGCCCGGGACGAGGTCGGTGCGGTTGCCGTGCGGGGTGAGGCCGACGGGCCGGGTGTGCGGGACGCCCATGGGGATGCCGTGGAAGTTGACCGACAGGCGGACGCCGAGCCGCTCGACGATCTGTGTCACGGCCGCGGCGAAACGCTCCCACTCCACGTCCGGCTCGGGACCGGACAGCAGCAGGAACGGCGCTCCGGTGGCGTCCTGCACCAGCCGCACCTCGATGGCGGGGTCCTCGTAGTCGCTCCAGCGGTCGCGCTTGAACGTCAGCAGCGGGCGGCGGGCCCGGTAGTCCACGAGCCGGTCGTGGTCGAAGCGGGCGACGACCTGGTGGGGCAGCGAGTCGAGCACCCGGTCGACGACCTGGTCGCCCGTCTCCCCCGCGTCGATGTATCCGTCGAAGTGGTAGAGCATGACAAGACCGGCCGACTCCTGGGCCAGCGCCATGTCGACCACGGCGAGCCCCTTCGGCTCCCATGCGTACAAACCCTGCGGATCAAGCACAGTGACCGCTCCTCCTCGTGTCCGTACAGCACAACGCCCTTACGGGTACGGGCATTCCCCCGAGGGAGAGATACATGATCTCCGGACAGCGCCGAGGGGCCGCACCTCGTAAGGTACGGCCCCTCGGTCAGGAGCTACTGCTCAGCGGGCGTCAGCTCTGGCCGCCGGCCAGCTTCTCGCGAAGCGCGGCCAGCGCCTCGTCCGAGGCCAGCGCGCCGGAGTTGTCCGGGCCCTCGGAGGAGTACGAACCGCCACCGGACGCGGCCGGAGCCGCACCGGCGGAGCCGGCACCCTCGGCCTCGGCCTGGGCGTCGGCCTCGCGGGACTTGATGACCTGCGCCTGGTGCTGCTCGAAGCGCTGCTGCGCCTCGGCGTACTGGCGCTCCCACTCCTCGCGCTGCTTCTCGTAACCCTCGAGCCAGTCGTTGGTCTCGGGGTCGAAGCCCTCGGGGTAGATGTAGTTGCCCTGGTCGTCGTAGGACGCGGCCATGCCGTACAGGGTCGGGTCGAACTCGACCGCCGACGGGTCGGCACCGAAGGACTCGTTGGCCTGCTTCAGCGAGAGGCTGATGCGACGGCGCTCGAGGTCGATGTCGATGACCTTGACGAAGATCTCGTCGTTGACCTGGACGACCTGCTCCGGGATCTCCACGTGGCGCTCGGCCAGCTCGGAGATGTGGACCAGACCCTCGATGCCCTCGTCCACGCGGACGAACGCACCGAACGGAACCAGCTTCGTGACCTTGCCGGGCACGACCTGGCCGATCTGGTGGGTGCGGGCGAACTGCTGCCACGGGTCTTCCTGGGTCGCCTTCAGCGACAGGGAGACACGCTCGCGGTCCATGTCGACGTCGAGGACCTCGACGGTGACCTCCTGGCCGACCTCGACGACCTCGGACGGGTGGTCGATGTGCTTCCAGGACAGCTCGGAGACGTGGACCAGACCGTCGACGCCACCCAGGTCCACGAAGGCACCGAAGTTGACGATCGAGGAGACGACGCCGGAACGGACCTGACCCTTCTGGAGGGTCGTGAGGAACGTCTGGCGGACCTCGGACTGGGTCTGCTCCAGCCAGGCACGGCGGGACAGGACCACGTTGTTGCGGTTCTTGTCCAGCTCGATGATCTTCGCCTCGAGCTCCTTGCCCACGTAGGGCTGGAGGTCGCGGACGCGGCGCATCTCGACCAGGGAGGCCGGGAGGAAGCCACGGAGGCCGATGTCGAGGATGAGACCACCCTTGACGACCTCGATGACGGTACCGGTGACGATCCCGTCCTCTTCCTTGATCTTCTCGATGGTGCCCCAGGCACGCTCGTACTGGGCGCGCTTCTTCGAGAGGATCAGGCGGCCTTCCTTGTCCTCCTTCTGGAGAACAAGGGCCTCGATCTCGTCACCGACGGCGACGACCTCGTTCGGGTCGACGTCGTGCTTGATCGAGAGCTCGCGGCTCGGGATCACACCTTCGGTCTTGTAACCGATGTCGAGCAGGACCTCGTCCCGGTCGACCTTCACGATGACGCCGTCGACGATGTCGCCGTCGTTGAAGTACTTGATCGTCTCGTCGATCGCGGCGAGGAAGGCTTCCTCGTTACCGATGTCGTTGACCGCTACCTGCGGGGTGGTGGCGGTGGTCTCGGTGCTGCTCGTCATGTGGGAAAGGGCTCCGGTACGGACATTGAAGTCGTAGGTACTGCTACGCCGGGAGCCCGTTTCGCTCTGCAGAAGCCGGACAGCCAAGGAAGCGCCACACGGAAATGGTGGCGCCTCGACAACCGAGGGGACATACATACAGATGCGAGCGCAGCCTGCTACGTCTGAGGTGCGCAGGCCCGCAGCGCAACTTGTAGCATACGGGGGCAGCCGGGCAGGGTCAATGCGCGAAGCCGCCCACGCGGGGCGGAACGCCGCATACCCGGCACAAGTCGTGTCGTTCGAGGCCACGCGGGGCGTGCGGCGCCCCCTTCGCGCCCCCTTCGGGACCGGCTGAACGGAAGAGTACGACCAGGGAGCCGATCATCCAAGAGCACGAAGCGTCCGAACCCGAGGCCACCCGGCGTGCCGCCGGGGTCACGGAGAGCTCCCGTGCCAACCGTGGCTGGTGGGACCGCAACGCGGACGAGTACCAGATCGAGCACGGCACCTTCCTCGGCGACGACCGCTTCGTCTGGGGCCCCGAGGGCCTGGACGAGGTGGAGGCCGAGCTGCTCGGCCCACCGGAGGAACTGAAGGGCAAGGACGTCCTGGAGCTCGGCGCCGGCGCCGCCCAGTGCTCGCGCTGGCTGGCCGTCCAGGGGGCGCGTCCGGTCGCCCTGGACATCTCGCACCGGCAGCTGCAGCACGCGCTGCGCATCGGCGGATCGTTCCCCCTGGTGTGCGCCGACGCCGGTGCGCTGCCCTTCGCCGACGGCTCGTTCGACCTGGCCTGCTCGGCTTACGGGGCGCTGCCCTTCGTGGCCGATCCCCGGCTGGTCCTGCGAGAGGTGCGCCGGGTGCTGCGGCCCGGCGGCCGGCTCGTCTTCTCCGTGACCCACCCGATCCGCTGGGCCTTCCCGGACGAGCCGGGGCCGGAGGGGCTGACGGTGGCGTCGTCGTATTTCGACCGCACGCCCTACGTCGAGCAGGACGAGCAGGGCCGCGCGGTCTACGTGGAGCACCACCGCACGCTCGGCGATCGCGTACGGGACGTCGTGGCGTCGGGCCTCCGGCTGGTCGACCTGGTGGAGCCGGAGTGGCCGGCCTGGAACACGTCCGAGTGGGGCGGCTGGTCGCCGCTGCGCGGGAATCTGATCCCGGGGACGGCGATCTTCGTGTGCGTACGAGACTGAGTGCGTGATCCGTTACGACGCCCTGGACGCTCTGCCCGTACGCGGTGCCCTGCCCGGTCTGACCGACGCGCTGGACACGCACGGCACCGCGGTGCTCGTCGCGCCGCCCGGCACCGGCAAGACCACCTTGGTGCCCCTGGCGCTGGCGGGGCTGATCGGGGACGGGCCCCGGCGGCGGGTGGTCGTGGCCGAGCCGCGCCGGATCGCGGCCCGGGCGGCGGCACGGCGGATGGCGTGGCTGCTGGGCGAGAAGGCCGGCGAGAGCGTCGGGTACACCGTGCGCGGGGAACGGGTCGTCGCGCGGCACACGCGTGTGGAGGTCGTGACGACCGGTGTGCTGCTCCAGCGGCTGCAGCGCGACCAGGAGCTGGCCGGCGTGGACGTGGTGGTGCTCGACGAGTGCCATGAGCGGCATCTGGACGCGGACACGGTGGCGGCGTTCCTGTGGGACGTCCGGGAGACCCTGCGGCCGGAGCTGCGGCTGGTGGCCGCGTCGGCGACGACCGACGCGCAGGGGTGGGCGCGGCTGCTGGGCGGTGCGCCGGTGGTGGAGGCGCGGGGTGCCTCGCATCCGGTGGAGGTCGTGTGGGCGCCGCCGGTGCGTCCGGTACGGCCGCCGCACGGGATGCGGGTCGATCCGGTGCTGCTGTCGCATGTGGCGTCGGTGGTGCGGCGGGCGCTGGCCGAGCGGGACGGGGACGTGCTGTGTTTCCTGCCGGGCGTCGGGGAGATCGCCCGGGTCGCGGGGCAGCTCGGGGGGCTCGGTGATGTGGACGTGCTGCAGGTGCACGGGCGGGCGCCGGCCGCCGTGCAGGACGCGGTGCTGATGCCCGGGGAGCGGCGGCGGGTGGTGCTGGCCACGTCCGTCGCGGAGTCGTCGCTCACGGTGCCGGGGGTGCGGGTCGTCGTGGACTCGGGTCTCGCGCGTGAGCCGCGGGTCGACCACGCGCGCGGGCTGAGTGCGCTGACGACGGTGCGGGCGTCGCAGGCGGCCGGGCGGCAGCGGGCGGGGCGGGCCGGGCGGGAGGCGCCGGGAGCGGTGTACCGGTGCTGGGCGGAGGCCGAGGACGCGCGTCTGCCGCGTTTTCCGTCGCCGGAGATCAAGGTGGCCGATCTGACGGCGTTCGCGTTGCAGGTGGCGTGCTGGGGAGATCCGGAGGCGTCGGGGCTGGCGCTGCTGGATGCGCCGCCGGGTGGGGCCATGGCGGCGGCACGGGGTGTTCTGGCGGCGGTGGGGGCGGTCGACTCCGCCGGGCGGGCCACGGAGCGCGGAGTGCTGCTGGGCCGGACAGGGGTGCATCCCCGGTTGGGGCGGGCGTTGGTGGATGCGGTGCCGTTCGTGGGGGCTGAGGTGGCGGCGGAGGTCGTCGCACTGTTGAGCGAGGAGGCGCCCCGGGAATACGGCGATGATCTGGCTGGTGCGTTGCGGCGTGCCCGGCGCGGGGGTGACGCCTACGCCTCGCGGTGGCGGAGTGAGGTGCGGCGACTGCGGTCCGTGGGTGCGGAGTTTTCCCGCCCACCCGCCTGTGAGTGGCCTTCAGAGGCTGAGACCGACAGGTGGGGGAACCTCTCGGAGGATCAGCGAGCCGGGCTGGTCGCCGCTCTCGCCTTCCCCGAGCGCGTCGCCAGGGCAGACGGCGGGTCGTACCTCATGGTGTCCGGGACGCGCGCCGAGGCCGGTGCGGGCGGTGGGCTGCGGGGGGCGGACTGGATCGCCGTCGCGGTGGCCGACCGGCCCGTCGGGAAGGGCCACGCGCGCGTGCAGCTCGGGGCCGTCGTCGACGAGGACGCGGCCCGGCTCGCCGCGGGGGCGCTGCTGGAGGAGCGGGCCGAGGTGCGCTGGGACGGTGGGGACGTCGTGGCGCGTCGGGTGGAGCGGCTGGGCGCCGTGGAGCTGGCGGTGCGGTCGCTGACGGACCCGGATCCCGGGCTCGTGCGCGACGCGCTGCTGGAGGGGCTGCGCCGGGAGGGGTGGGGGCTGCTGCGATGGCCGGCGGAGGCCGGTGTCCTGCGGCAGCGGCTCGCGTTCCTGCGGCTGCACCTCGGGGAGCCCTGGCCCGATGTGTCCGACGACGCGCTGCACGCGCGCGTGGAGGAGTGGCTGGAGCCCGAGCTGAGCCGGGCACGGCGGCGGGCGGATCTGGCGCGGATCGATGCCGGGGAGGCGCTCGCGCGGCTGCTGCCCTGGGCGTCCGGGGAGGCCGGGCGGCTCGACGAGCTCGCCCCGGAGCGGATCACCGTGCCGAGCGGGTCGAGGATCCGGATCGACTACGCACGGCCCGAGCAGCCGGTGCTCGCGGTGAAGTTGCAGGAGATGTTCGGGCTCCAGGAGTCGCCCCGGGTCGCCGGTGTGCCGCTGCTCGTCCATCTGCTCTCGCCGGCCGGGCGGCCGGCCGCCGTCACGGCCGACCTCGCCTCCTTCTGGAGGGACGGCTACCAGGGCGTACGGGCTGAGCTGCGCGGGCGGTATCCGAAGCACCCGTGGCCCGAGGACCCGGCCGGTGCCGAGCCGACCCGGCACACCAACGCGCGGCTCAGGCGCTGACCGGCGACGGCTCCTCGGTGGAGGCGGGAGCCGGGCCGGAGGGGCGGCGGCTTCGGGCCTCCAGGTACAGGGCGAGGGCCAGCAGGAGCACGCCGAGGGTGAGGGAGCCCCAGGGCAGCCAGGACGTCATCAGCAGGATGAGCAGGCGCTGGGACTTCACCAGGTCGACGGTGTGCGTGATGTAGTCCTCGCGCATCTTCACGTGCCCGGCGAACGCGGTCACCTTGGCGCGGTCGCCGAGGAGGGCGCCGCCGCGCAGTTCCTCCCGGTGGAGCTCCTCGCCGTAGACGGGGGCGCCGGTGAGGGGTTCGACCCAGAACTTGCGGACCGTGGTGTACCAGCGGGTCGTGCCGGTCTCGGCGACCGACTCGGGGGTGAGGCCCTCGACGGGGAGGGTCTTGGGGATCCTCACCTTGGTCCAGGGGATGGTCTGCTCGAAGTAGTAGACCTCCAGGCCTCGGAAGTTCCGGGTGCCCTTGTAGTGGATGGGGGCGGTGACGCGGGCCTGGGCGTCGAAGTACTCGTAGTTCCGCTTCTCCGTGAGGAACGGCCATTTGAACTCGATGCCCTCGCGGCGCACCGGGTCGCCGTCGACCATCTCGCCGGTGGCGTGGACGGGTTCCTGGGTGTGGGCGTCGAAGATGTAGCGCTCGGGGATCTTGGACACCATCTTGCCGTCGGGGCCGACGACGTAGGAGAGGCCGTCCCAGACGACCACGTCCCGGCCGGCCGACTCCTCGATCCGCTCCGAGGCTTCGACGTCGCCCTTGAGGGTCTGCACGATGGTGACCTTGGGGACCTTCTTCGCCCGCATCGTGCCGTAGTCGAGGAGGGTGGCGTTCTCCGCCTCCAGGACCATGTCCTGGTAGTGGTTGGCCGGGACCTTGGCCAGGCGCGGGAAGGCGTACCAGCGCAGCAGTGGGGACAGTGCCGCGAAGAACACGGCGAGGGCGAGCAGGACCAGGCCGGCCTTGCGGCGCATCTCGGTCTCCCTCCCGGGCGGGCGGTCAGGGGTGTGCGGGCACCGTCGTCAGCAGCGGCTTCGGGGACGTGCCGCCCGAGGGTGTGCCGAGGGCGGTGAGCGTCAGGACCACGGCGAAGGCGACGGCGAGACCGGTGGCGGCGGCTACGAGTGCGCGCATACGGGGCCTCCCCACGGCTTGAGCTGATACATCGTCAGCTTTCTGGCACGGTAGCAACGGGCGGCCGAGATGAGAACACGTTGCACACACAACGAACGCCCCTCCCTGATGAGGAGGGGCGTCGCCGGTGCCGCTCGGGTGCTACGCGCTCGGGCTGGCCGACGGGCTGGGCGAGGACGTCTCGGCCGCCGCCACGGTCAGTTCGACGGTGAGGGTCGCTCCGCCCGCGGTGGTGACGCGCAACAGGAACGTGCCGGTCGTGTCGTCCGCGTACAGCTTCGGCAGCCGCAGCAGGCCGTTGGCGTCCGTCTTGAGGCCCGTCAGGGTGCGTACGGTCTTGCCGTCGGCGTCCTTGAAATAGGGGCCCTTGTCGTTGGCGACGGGGTCGTCCGCCGACTTGATCAGCGTGGCGGTGGCCGCGACGCCGTCCGCGACGGCGCCCTGGTAGGTGGCCTTCACCTCGACCTGGTTCGCGAACTCGCCGCCCGGGGTGCAGGTCAGCGCGGTGTCACCGGTGCGGGCGAGCTTGTCGGCGGCTCGTTCGGTGACGGTGGCCGTGTAGTCGAGGCCCGGGAGCACACGGCCCACGACGGTGGCGCGGACGGTGACGTCGCCCGTCTTCTCCCCCGCCTGCAGGGCCGGCGCGACGGCCACACCGGAGCTGTTGGTGGCGATGGTCGCCACGCTCTCGCCGCCGGTGAAGGTGGTGTCCGTGTCGCCGACGATGCTGAAGCGGATCCTGACCTTGCCGACGGCCTTGCCGGCCTTGGTCTCGGCGCGGGTGCTGATCCGCTGGCCGAACGTGTCGCCGGCCATCGCGGTGAGCTTCGCGGTCCCGGCGTCCTCCAGGTGGTGCACCGTGTCCGTGGGGGTGGGGGGAGGCGTCGAGGGCGGGGCGCTCGGGGTGCCGCCGGGGTCGGTGGGCGGCTTCGGGGTCGTGGTGCCGCCCCCGCCGGGCTTCTCGGGCCTGGGGCTCGGCTTGGGTTTCGGGCCTTCCGGGGCCGGCCTGTTCGGCGTGCTCGGCGTGGAGGGCGTGGTCGGCGTGGAGGGCGTGGTGGGCCTGCCGCTCGCCCCGGCCCCGCCGTCGCTGCGGTTGCCGGGCAGCGTGCCGGTGCCGTCGGGGATCTCGTGCGTGCCCTTGCGGTAGTACTCCAGCCACCTCATGACGAGGTTCAGGTACTCCCGCGACTGGTTGTAGCTGAGGATCGCGCGGTCGAGGTCGGCCTGGTCGGACAGGTCCCAGTTGTTGCGGCAGAGGTAGTGGCCGGCGGCGAGCGCGGCGTCGTAGATGTTGTTGGGGTCCTTCTTGCCGTCGTCGTTGCCGTCGCGGCCCGCCCATGCCCACGTGGACGGGATGAACTGCATGGGCCCGACGGCCTGGTCATAGGCACTGTTGCCGTCGTACGCGCCGTTGTCGGTGTCCTTGATGAGCGCGAAGCCGTTGCCGTCGAGCTGCGGACCGAGGATCGGCGAGATGGTCGTGCCGTCGGCGCGGACCCGGCCGCCGCGGGCCTGGCCGGACTCCACCCGGCCGATGGCCGCGAGGAGTTGCCAGGGCAGGTTGCAGCCGGGCTTGGCGTCGCGCAGGGCGGTCTCGGCCTTCTTGTAGGCGTCGAGGACGGTGGCGGGGATGCCCGCTTCGGGCGTGCCGGGGGTGACGGGGCCGGTTCCGGCGCTCGGCGACGGGTTGGGGCTGTTGAGGGGCGGCAGGTCCGTGTAGTACGGCGAGTTGCCGGTGGCGCCGCCGCCGGAGGGACTCGCGTCGGGTGAGGGTACGGCGTCCGCGGCGGACTGTCTGCCGTGGTCGTTCACGCCCGGAGCCTGGGAGGCGGACAGGCCCGCGACCGCTACCGCGGCCACGGCGGTGGTTGCCGCCCCCTTGCGCAGCCTCCTGCCGAATTGCGCCGCCATAGAGTGAACCCCTCCCGTGGACGCCCGGGCGCCCGTCTCCGTCTGTCGCGCGCTGACGTGCTGCGTTCGTGCGTTCGTGCTGTTGTGTTGCGTTCGTGCTCTTGTCTTGCGTACGCGTTCCGCTGTTGCGTTCGCTCTGTTGTGACGATCGACCGGGCCGAGTGGTTGCCCTCCGGTCGGCAGGATTCCGCCCCCGGCACGGTGACCCTGGCGACCCTACGACAACTTCCTTTGCCCGGGCACCCGTTCGTGCCCGATTTTCACCAGTTGGTCATGTGGCCGGCGTGGCGGGCGGTCGGTGTTCGGGATCCCGCATACTGAGATCTCCGTTCCCTCATGGTCAACGACCGTCACCAGGAGCCGAGTTGCCGTTCACACTGAGCCATGCGGCAGCCGTGCTGCCCGCCGTACGCACCGACGGCGGCGGCCGGGGCCCGCTGGTGCCCGCCGTGCTCGTGGCGGGCTCCTTCGCGCCCGACATGACCTACTACGCGGCGAGTGCGGTGTCGGGGGCGATGGAGTTCGGTGACGTCACGCACTCGTTGCCGGGGGTGTTCACGGTCGACGTGCTCGTCGCCTGGGCACTGGTGGGACTGTGGCTGCTGGTGCGCGAGCCGCTGGTGGCGCTGCTGCCGCGGGCCCGGCAGGGACGGGTGGCGGCCCTGCTGCGGTGCGGGGCGGCACGCGCGCGGTTGCGGCCGTCCCTGGTGGTGCGGTGGTACGTGTCCGCGGCGCTGGGCGCGCTGACCCATGTCGTGTGGGACGCGTTCACCCATCTCGACCGGTGGGGGATGCGGTTGTTTCCGGTGCTGGGCCGGGAGGTGGCGGGCTCGCCGCTGTACTGGTATCTGCAGTACGGCGGTTCGGCGCTGGCGGCGATCGTGATCGCCGTGTTCGTGGCGCTCGGGCTGCGGCGGATGGGTGTGCGCGAGCCGGTGGGCATTCCCGTGCTGTCGGCGCGGGACCGGTGTGCGGCCGGTGCGGTGATCGGCGGTTTCGCGCTGCTGGGGGCGGTGCAGCGGGCGTCGCGGTGGTGGGCCTACTGGGGTTCGGTCGCGAAGCCGTGGGAGATCATTCCGACGGTGTGCTTCGGCGCGGGTGCGGGGCTGGTCCCGGCGCTGCTGCTGTACGCCCTCGGGGTCAGGGCATGGCGTCCGGTGCCGGTCCCGGACGGTCCTGGACCCGCCGGCGACGCGGAGCCGAGCCGCGCGGTCGTTCGCTGAGGGGGCCGGGCGTCCTCACGATGAGCACCGTGACGGTGTCCGCCGAGCGGGGCCGTGGCCGCAGGACGAGGACGAGTGCCAGGTAGCCACGGGCCCGGCCGGCCCAGGGGCGGGGGCTCCTGCCAGGGGTGTGCGGGGTGCCGTCGCGTGCGTGCGGGGCGGGAGTGCCCGTGGCGTCCGTGGGGTCCGTGACCGCGGGCAGGGCCAGTGGGCCGGTGACGGCGGTGGGACCGGCGGCGGACTCGTGACCGGTGCCGGTGGGACCGGCCGGCCGTCGTCCGAGGGCCAGGCGCCGGCGGAGGTCCGCCGTGGTGCGGCGCAGGGTCGTGGTCGGTGTGACGGGGACACGGACCGTGCTCGCGGCGGCCGCGAAGACCGGGACCGGCGGCCGTGCCACGCCTGGTGGCATGCGGCGGAGGAACGTGCGTATACCCATGCCCCGCATCTTCGCGACGGTCGTGGGTGGGGGCGCTTTCTCGGGGGCCACGCGGGTGATGGTGTCCACGGGTGTGGGAGGGGCGGGGTGCCCCCGGCTCCGCGCTCGGCCGGGGGCACCCCGCCACCCGCTGCTGCGGGACTGCTGCGGGCAGCCCGGTCGGACTAGTGGGCCGCCGACTCCCAGTCCGGTCCCGCGCCCACCGAGACACCCAGGGGGACGCGGAGCTGGACGGCGTTCGCCATCTCGCGGCGGACGAGTTCCTCGGCGGCCGGGCGCTCCCCGGGGGCGACCTCCAGCACGATTTCGTCGTGGACCTGGAGCAGCATGCGGGAGGTCAGCCCGGCCTCCTTCAGCGCGCTGTCCACCTTGAGCATGGCGATCTTGACGATGTCGGCCGCCGTGCCCTGGATGGGCGCGTTGAGGGCCATCCGCTCGGCGGCCTCGCGGCGCTGCCGGTTGTCGCTGTTGAGGTCGGGCAGGTAGCGGCGGCGTCCGAAGAGCGTCGCCGTGTAACCCGTGGCCCGGGCCTCGTCGACCGCACGGCGCAGATAGTCCCGTACGCCGCCGAACCGCTCGAAGTAGGCGTCCATCAGGGCGCGGGCCTCCGCCGCCTCGATGTTCAGCTGCTGGGAGAGGCCGAAGGCGGACAGTCCGTAGGCCAGGCCGTACGACATGGCCTTGATCTTGCGGCGCATCTCGGCGTCCACCGCGGACGGCTCGACCGCGAAGACCTGGGAGGCGGCCGTGGTGTGCAGGTCCTCGCCGGAGGTGAAGGCCTCGATCAGGCCCTCGTCCTCGGAGAGGTGCGCCATCACGCGCAGCTCGATCTGGCTGTAGTCGGCCGTCATGAGGGACTCGAAGCCCTCGCCCACGACGAAGCCGCGGCGGATCGCCCGGCCCTCGTCGGTGCGTACCGGGATGTTCTGGAGGTTCGGGTCGGTCGAGGACAGCCGACCGGTGGCGGCGACGGTCTGGTTGAACGTGGTGTGGATACGACCGTCCGCGGCGATCGTCTTGATCAGGCCCTCGACGGTGACGCGGAGCTTGGCCTGCTCGCGGTGGCGGAGCATGATCACCGGAAGCTCGTTGTCCGTCTGGCCGGCGAGCCAGGCGAGCGCGTCGGCGTCCGTGGTGTAGCCGGTCTTGGTCCGCTTGGTCTTGGGCAGGGCCAGCTCGCCGAAGAGGACCTCCTGGAGCTGCTTGGGCGAGCCCAGGTTGAACTCGTGCCCGGCCGCGGCGTGGGCTTCCTTCACCGCCTGCTGGACGGCGCCGGCGAACATCTGCTCCATGGCCTCCAGGTGGGGCCGGTCGGCCGCGATGCCATGCCTCTCCATGCGGGCGAGCAGCGCGGACGTGGGCAGCTCCATGTCGCGCAGCAGGTCGGCGGCGCCCACCTCCTCCAGGCGGCTCTCGAAGGCCTCGCCCAGGTCGAGGACGGTGCGGGCCTGGATCATCAGGGCCTCGGCCTCGGCGGCGTCGTCCGCGCCGAAGGCGAGCTGGCCGTCGGCCGCGGCGGCGGGGGCCAGCTCGCGGTGCAGGTACTCCAGGGAGAGCGCGTCCAGGTCGAAGGAGCGTCGGCCCGGCTTGACCAGGTAGGCGGCGAGAGCGGTGTCCATGGTGACGCCCTCGACGCTCCAGCCGTGCTCGGCGAAGACGCGCATGGCGCCCTTGGCGTTGTGCAGGATCTTGGGCCGGGCGGCGTCGGCGAGCCAGGCCGCGAACGCCGTCTCGTCGGCTTCGTCCAGCTGGGAGGGGTCGAACCAGGCGGCCGGTCCACCGGGGGCGGCGAGGGCGACCTCGGCGACCGAGCCGGTGCCGAGCGCCCAGGTGTCGACCGTGGCGACCCCCAGGGGCTGGGTGCCGTGCTCGGTGAGCCAGGCGGTCAGCTCGCCGGTGCCGAGCACCGTGCCGTCCAGCTGCACGCCCTCCGCGCTGATCGGCGTCGTCTCGGCTTCCTCGGCGCCCGGGTCGACGGCGAAGAGCCGCTCGCGCAGGGAGGGGTTGCGGATCTCCAGGGTGTCCAGGACCGTCGCGACGGCCTTGCGGTCGTAAGCGGCCCGCTCCAGGTCGGCGACTCCCTTGGGCAGCTCCACCTGGCGCTCCAGCTCGGTGAGCCGGCGGTTGAGCTTGACCGCCTCCAGGTGGTCGCGGAGATTCTGGCCGGCCTTGCCCTTGACCTCCTCCACCCGCTCGACGAGCTCCGCGAAGGAGCCGAACTGGTTGATCCACTTCGCGGCCGTCTTCTCCCCGACGCCGGGGATGCCGGGCAGGTTGTCGGAGGGGTCGCCGCGCAGGGCCGCGAAGTCGGGGTACTGGGCGGGCGTCAGCCCGTACTTCTCGAACACCTTCTCCGGGGTGAAGCGGGTCAGCTCGGAGACGCCCTTGGTCGGATACAGCACCGTGGTGTGCTCGCTGACCAGCTGGAACGAGTCCCGGTCGCCGGTGACGATCAGCACCTCGAAGCCCTCGGCCTCGGCCTGGGTGGCGAGGGTGGCGATGACGTCGTCCGCCTCGAAGCCGTCGACCGCGAAACGGGCCGCGCCCATCGCGTCGAGGAGCTCGCAGATCAGCTCGACCTGGCCCTTGAACTCGTCCGGGGTCTTGGAGCGGTTCGCCTTGTACTCCGTGAACTCCTGCGACCGCCAGGTCTTGCGGGAGACGTCGAAGGCGACCGCGAAGTGCGTGGGCGCCTCGTCGCGCAGCGTGTTGGCCAGCATCGACGCGAAGCCGTAGATCGCGTTCGTCGGCTGGCCCGTCGCGGTGGTGAAGTTCTCCGCGGGCAGCGCGAAGAACGCGCGGTAGGCCAGCGAGTGCCCGTCCATGAGCATCAGTCGCGGACGGCTGCCGCCGGAGGTCGTGTCGGTCGTCTTCGATGCTGTCTCTGCCACGTACCCGATCCTGCCACGCCCCACTGACACTCCACTCCGCCCCCGGGGCCGCCCCTGGGTGAGCCGGGCCGGGGCGGGTGGTGGGACCCACGCGCGTCCGCACCCGCCCCGCCCACGATGTCACCGCCCCGTGCGAGGATCGGACACAGACCTCACTGCGCAGTCGAAGGGGAGCGTGCGATGGCGTCGAAGCCGCCCAAGAGTGATCCGGTTCAGGATGCGCCCCAGGTCGCAGAGCCGCAGCACGCCGCAGCGGGGATCCCCGCGATCGGGCACACGCTGCGTATCGCGAGGCAGCAGATGGGTGTGAAGCGCACCGCGCTGACGCTGCTGAGCGTGAACCAGAAGAACGGCTTCGACTGCCCGGGCTGCGCCTGGCCCGAGGCGGAACACCGGCACAAGGCCGAGTTCTGCGAGAACGGCGCGAAGGCTGTCGCCGAGGAAGCCACCCTGCGCCGGGTCACACCCGAGTTCTTCGCCGCGCACCCGGTCGCCGAACTGGCCGGGCGCAGCGGCTACTGGCTGGGACAGCAGGGGCGCCTCACCCACCCCATGTACCTGCCGGACGGGGGCACCCACTACGAGCCGGTCACGTGGGAGCGCGCCTTCGACATCGTCGCCGAGGAGATCACCGCCCTCGGCTCCCCGGACGAGGCCGTCTTCTACACCTCCGGCCGCACCAGCAACGAGGCCGCGTTCCTCTACCAGCTCTTCGCCCGCGAGCTGGGTACGAACAACCTGCCCGACTGCTCGAACATGTGCCACGAGTCGTCCGGCTCCGCCCTGTCGGAGACGATCGGCATCGGCAAGGGCAGCGTCCTGCTGGAAGACCTGTACAAGGCCGATCTGATCATCGTCGCCGGCCAGAACCCGGGCACGAACCACCCGCGCATGCTCTCCGCCCTGGAGAAGGCCAAGGCGGCCGGCGCGAACATCATCAGCGTCAACCCGCTGCCCGAAGCGGGCATGGAGCGTTTCAAGAACCCGCAGACCCCGCGGGGCATGCTCAAGGGCGTCGCCCTGACCGACCTGTTCCTGCAGATCCGCATCGGCGGCGACCAAGCCCTCTTCCGGCTCCTCAACAAGCTGATCCTCGAGACGGAGGGCGCGGTCGACGAGGCGTTCGTGCGGGAACACACCCACGGTTACGAGGAGTTCGCCGAGGCCGCCCGGGCCGCCGACTGGGACGAGACGCTGAGGGCGACCGGCCTGTCCCAGGAGGACATCGAGAAGGCCCTCCGCATGGTCCTCGCCTCCCGGCGCACCATCGTCTGCTGGGCGATGGGCCTCACCCAGCACAAGCACTCCGTGCCCACGATCAGGGAAGTGGTCAACTTCCTGCTCCTGCGCGGCAACATCGGCCGCCCGGGCGCGGGCGTGTGCCCGGTGCGCGGCCACTCGAACGTGCAGGGCGACCGCACGATGGGCATCGTCGAACGCCCCGCCCCAGCGTTCCTGGACGCCCTGGAGAAGGAGTTCGGCTTCGCCCCACCGCGCGAGCACGGTTACGACGTCGTACGGGCCATCCGCGCCCTGCGCGACGGCGAGGCCAAGGTCTTCTTCGCCATGGGCGGCAACTTCGTCTCCGCGTCCCCCGACACGGAGGTCACCGAGGCGGCCATGCGCCGCGCCCGGCTGACCGTGCACGTGTCGACGAAGCTGAACCGCTCGCACGTGGTCACGGGCGCGCGTGCCCTGATCCTCCCCACCCTCGGCCGGACCGAGCGCGATGTGCGGGGCGGCGGCGAGCAGTTCGTGACGGTCGAGGACTCGATGGGCATGGTGCACGCCTCCCGGGGCCGGCTGGAGCCCGCGAGCCGGCACCTGCTGTCCGAGCCGGCCATCGTCTGCCGCCTCGCCCGCCGCGTGCTGGGCGAGGACAGCGCCACGCCCTGGGAGGAGTTCGAGAAGGACTACGCGACGGTCCGGGACCGGATCGCCCGCGTGATCCCCGGCTTCGAGGACTTCAACGCGCGAGCGGCCCGCCCAGGCGGCTTCGCGCTCCCCCACGCCCCGCGCGACGAGCGCCGCTTCCCGACGGCCACCGGCAAGGCCAACTTCACCGCCGCGCCCGTGGAGTACCCGGAGCTGCCCGAGGGCCGCCTGCTGCTGCAGACGCTGCGCTCGCACGACCAGTACAACACCACGATCTACGGCCTCGACGACCGTTACCGGGGCATCCGGAACGGCCGCCGGGTGGTGCTGGTCAACCCCGAGGACGCGCGGGCCCTGAAGCTGGCGGACGGCGGTTACGTCGACCTGGTCAGCGAGTGGAAGGACGGCGTGGAGCGCAGGGCGCCCGGCTTCCGGGTCGTGCACTACCCGACGGCCCGGGGCTGTGCCGCCGCGTACTACCCGGAGACCAACGTGCTGGTGCCGCTGGACGCCACCGCGGACACCAGTAACACCCCGGCCAGCAAGTCCGTCGTGGTGCGTCTGGAACAATCGACAACCGACTGAGCGTTTGCTCAGCCAGTGACGCAGCCGAGCGACGAGGACGAACGGAGCAGGGCCCCATGGGTGAGCAGCAGCATGTGAAGTTCCCGCAAGAGGTCATCGACGAGTACGCAGCGCTCGGCGTGGACCTCCTGGCCCTGTTCTCCGCGGGCCACCTCGGCACCCGGATGGGCGTCCAGATCGTCGAGGCCTCGGCGGACCGGGTTGTCGGGACGATGCCGGTCGAGGGCAACACCCAGCCCTACGGACTGCTGCACGGCGGGGCCTCCGCGGTGCTGGCCGAGACGCTCGGCTCGGTCGGGTCGATGCTGCACGGCGGCAGCTCCAAGATCGCCGTGGGCGTCGACCTGAACTGCACCCACCACCGCGGGGCGCGCTCCGGCCTCGTCACCGGTGTCGCCACACCCGTACACCGGGGCCGCTCGACCGCCACGTACGAGATCATCATCACGGACGAGAACGACAAGAGGGTGTGCACCGCGAGGCTGACCTGTCTGCTGCGTGACGTGCAGCCGGGCGACGAGGAACTCATCCGCTCCGCGAGCTGACCGACGTAGGGAAAACCCTGGAGAGGCGGTCGTGCTCTTGTAGCGGCCGCCTCCAGGCGCTTCACTGACGCTCCCCCCACAGGAGAAGACCCGTCCCACCCCTAGAAGGGTTTCTCTTGACCACCGTACGTGCCATCGCCGTCACCGCCGCGGCCGGCGCCGCCGTGCTCGCCACCGCGCTGCCGTCCTCCGCCATCAACTCCTACAACGCCACGCCCGCCCCCGAACGCACCGAGGTCGGCGCGCTCGTGGCCACCTGGGACGACGACGGCGACCCCGCGACCCCCGACCGGGTCGACTGGGTCTGCTCCGGCACCATGATCGACCGGGACACGTTCCTGACCGCCGCGCACTGCACCACCGACTGGCCGGACAACGTGCGGTTCCACGTGTCCCTCGACCAGGACGTGCAGGCCGGGCTCGACGCGGCGGCGAGGAAACACCCCGGCGACCCGGCCGCGCAGGCAGCCGCCGTCGCCGTCCCGGGCACCGCCCACTCACACCCGGACTATCCGGGGCCCGCCTCCGACACCCACGACATCTCGGTGGTCGAACTGTCCGCCGCCGCGGTCAAGGCCCGCTGGAGCTTCACCCCGGCCACCCTGCCCACCGCGAACCAGCTCGGCAGACTCGGCTCGCAGGGCCTGAACGCCGCCGACTGGACCGTCGCCGGATACGGCACCCAGGAGGCCGTCACAGGCACCGGCGGCCAGACCCACCCCGGCGGCGGCGTCCGCATGAAGGCACCCGTCACCTTCAACGCCCTCAACGACTCCTGGCTCCGCCTCGCGATGACCGCGCCGCAGGGCAACGGCGGTGCCTGCTACGGCGACTCGGGCGGCCCCAACTTCGCGATGATCGGCGGCAAACGCATCCTCGCCGCCACCACCATCACCGGCGACACCCCCTGCTACGCCACCAACGTGACCTACCGCCTGGACACCCCGGGCGCCCGCGCGTTCCTGTCGCCCTTCACGCAGCTGCCGTAGCCCCGCGACGGCCGCACCACACCACCGACCGCCCCGCCGCATCGGTCCCCACCCCGAAGCGGCGGGGCATCGTCGTGCCCCCTCACCCGAGCCGAAATCTCCTTTCCCCATCGTTCGGAACTCCCCCTGGCCGCCCACACTTCTTTTCCAGGCGTAACGCTCCGTAACGCGCCCGCAATACACCATCACCGTTTCGTCTTCGGCCGCGCCCACTCCCCGGACCCTTCCGATCCCGCCCCCGTCACCCGCGCCATGGCGACCGCACGATCTCGGCCACGGCCAACCGGAAGTGCGCGTTCTCAGAATGCGGACCTCGGACAAAAGCCAACAAACCCGCCGAGACGGGCCGTAGCCGAGACCGGGCATCCACGACGTCATAACAAGAAAGTCACAAGCCAGCCCACGCCGCTGACCCTGCCCTGACCCCGGGCTTAGAGTCACGGCCAGTCACCGCTCCATCGGGAGTTCGGTACCAGCGCGGCACTCACCCCCCGACCAGGGCGGGGCCTGCCTGTGAAAGGACTGATTGTGCGACAGCGTTCCTTGGTGATTCTTACCTCCGTTCTCACGACCGGAGCTCTGACTCTCACCGCCTGCGGCTCCCGAGACGACAGCGGTGACAAGGGCGGAGACAGCGGGAACAGCACCACGCTGACCATCGGCGTGGACGCCCCCCTGTCCGGTGAGAACTCCACCACCGGCCTCGGCATCCAGTACGGCGCGCAGATCGCCGTCGACGACGCCAACAAGAACAACTGGGTCCCCGGCGTCAAGTTCAAGCTCACGGCCCTGGACGACAAGGCGCAGCCCGCCACCGGCCAGTCCAACGCCACCAACATCGTCGGCGACAAGACCGCCGTCGGCGCCGTCGGCCCGCTGAACTCCGGCGTCGCCCAGACGATGCAGCAGGTCTTCGCCTCGGCCAACATGGTCCAGATCTCCCCGGCGAACACCAACCCGGAGCTGACGCAGGGCAAGAACTGGCAGACGGACAAGAAGCGTCCGTTCAAGACGTACTTCCGCACCGCCACCACCGACGAACTGCAGGGCAGCTTCGCCGCCGGCTACGCGTACAACGGCCTCAAGAAGAAGAAGGCCTTCGTCGTCGACGACAAGCAGACCTACGGCGCCGGCCTCGCGAAGATCTTCGCCGAGCAGTACAAGAAGCTCGGCGGCAAGGTCGTCGGCACCGACCACGTCAACACCGGCGACAAGGACTTCGGCTCCCTCGTCACCAAGATCAAGAACTCCGGTGCCGACCTGCTCTACTACGGCGGCCAGTACGACGAGTCCGCGCTGATCACCAAGCAGCTCAAGGACGCCGGCGTCAAGATCCCGCTGTTCGGCGGCGACGGCATGTTCGCCTCCACCTACATCGAGGCCGCCGGCAAGTCCTCCGAAGGTGACCTCGCCACCGCGATCGGTGTCCCCGCCGACACCCTGCCCGCGGCCAAGCAGTTCATCCAGACCTACAAGTCCAAGGGCTACAAGGGCGACTACGGCGCCTACGGCGCCTACGCCTACGACGCCACCACCGCCATCATCAAGGCCGTCAAGGCCGCGGCCGACGCCAACGGCGGCAAGGTGCCCACCGACATCAACGACCTGCGCTCCAAGGTCGTCGACGGAGTCCAGAAGTCCGACTTCGAAGGCCTCACCGGCAAGATCTCCTTCGACCAGTACGGCGACACCACCAACAAGCAGCTGACGGTGTACCAGGTCGAGAAGGGCGCCTGGAAGGACGTCGAGACCGGCACCGCCGACCTGCAGTAGTCCCGGCCCCCCATAGAGCCGCACCGGGCCGCGCGGGAGGACGACCCCGACCGCGCGGCCCGTTTTCACACCCCCACACAGCACGCGACCACGCACGCATCCAGTGCACACGACCACCAGCGACATGGAGGCCATGCGGTGAACACCCTGCCGCAGCAGCTGGCCAACGGGCTGCTTCTCGGCTCGATGTACGGGCTGATCGCCATCGGCTACACGATGGTGTACGGCATCGTCCAGCTCATCAACTTCGCGCACGGCGAGATCTTCATGACCGGGGCCTTCGGCGCCCTCACGGTCTACTTCTACATCCTGCCCGACGGCACCTCGATGGCCCTCGCCGTACCGCTCATGCTCCTCGGCGGCGCCCTCGTGGCCATCCTCATAGCCGTCGGAGCGGAACGATTCGCCTACCGGCCACTGCGCGGAGCACCACGCCTGGCACCGCTCATCACCGCCATCGGTCTCTCCCTGGCCCTCCAGGAAGTCGTCCGCAACTTCTACCCCGGCGCCGACCGTGCCCGCGCCTTCCCCGGCCTCGACGCCACCCACGACATCGGCTCCATCACCATCAAGGACGCCGACATCTTCCTCATCCTCGCCGCCGTCATCTGCATGGCCGCCCTCGCCCTCTTCGTGCGCCGCAGCCGCACCGGCCGCGCCATGCAGGCCACCGCGCAGGACCCCGACACCGCGCAGCTCATGGGCATCGACACCAACCGCATCATCGTCATCGCCTTCGCCATCGGCGGCTTCTTCGCCGCCGTCGCCGCCGTCGCCTACGGACTCAAGTACGGCAACGTCGACTACCGCATGGGCTTCCTCATGGGCCTCAAGGCCTTCACCGCGGCCGTCCTCGGCGGCATCGGCAACATCTACGGAGCCATGCTCGGCGGCGTCGTCCTCGGCATCGCCGAGACCCTCGCCTCCGCCTACATCGACGAGATCCCCGGCATGCAGCAGCTCGGCGGCCAGAGCTGGGCGAACGTCTGGGCCTTCTGCCTCCTCATCCTCGTGCTGCTGTTCCGGCCCCAGGGCCTGCTCGGCGAGCGCGTCGCGGACAGGGCGTGATCACATGACCGAGACGACCAAGACCCCCGCACCGGACGCCGCCCCCACCCCGCCCGCACCGCGCGGACTCATCCCCCTGCCCGCCTCCGCAGCCCGCACCCTGGTACTCGCCGGCGGCATCGCCACCGCGGCCTCCGCCTACCTCGCCTGGACCTGGACCGCCAGCTTCCCCGGCGACCTCACCATCAACGGCTACCCCGGCGGCCTGCAGTGGCTCACCTTCACCGCCGGCATCCTCACCACCCTGTTCGCACTCGCGGCGTACGGCATCCGCGGCCTCGGCTGGCTCCTGCCCGCCCGCAACAACGCACCCCTCGCCCTGAGCGCACTCGGCGGATTCACCGTCACCTGGTTCACCGTCATCGCCATCAGCGTCGAACTCGGCGGCATCGTCAACCTCGAACCGGGCGGCTGGATCGCGGCCATCGCCTCCCTCCTGCCCGTCATCGGCGCCTTCGCCCTCCCCCAGGAGCGCACCGGCACCGACGGCACCAAGGAAGCCCTCAAGGCCTACATCGCCAAGCCCGACCGCATCCCCGCCGCCCAGGCCACCGCGCCCTGGCTCCAGCGGGCCGTGATCACCGTGGTCACCATCATCGGCCTCGGCGTCTTCACCTACGGCATCGACACCGAGTACGGCGAACTCTTCATCGGCTACCTCTTCGTCGTCATCTTCGCCATGTGGGCCCTGCACACCGCCGGCCTCCTCGACCGCTTCTCCGCGCTCGTCGCCGCCAACCGCAGCTTCACCCTCGCCATGGGCTTCGCCGCGGCCATCGCCTTCCCCTTCACCCAGACCGACGACCACTACGCCAACATCGGCGTCAACATCCTGATCTTCGGAACCGTCGCCCTCGGCCTCAACATCGTCGTCGGCCTCGCCGGACTCCTCGACCTCGGATACGTCGCCTTCCTCGGTGTCGGCGCCTACACCGCGGCCCTCGTCTCCGGCTCCGAGTTCTCCACCATCTCCGGCGTCCACCTGCCGTTCTGGGCCTCCGCCCTGGCCGGCGCCGCCGCCTCCCTGGTCTTCGGCGTCCTCATCGGCGCCCCGACCCTGCGGCTGCGCGGCGACTACCTCGCCATCGTCACCCTCGGCTTCGGCGAGATCTTCCGCATCGCCGTCAACAACATGGACGGCCAGTCCGGACCCGACGTCACCAACGGCCCGAACGGCATCCCCTCCATCCCCGACCTGAAGCTCTTCGGATTCAACTTCGGAGAAGCCCACGACATCGGCGGATTCACCCTCGGCCGCTTCGCCAACTACTACCTCCTGATGGTCCTCATCATGGCCATCGTGGTCCTGGTCTACACGCGGGCCGCGGACTCCCGCATCGGCCGCTCCTGGATCGCCATCCGCGAGGACGAGACCGCCGCCACCGCCATGGGCATCAACGGCTTCCGCGTCAAGCTCGTCGCCTTCGCCCTCGGCGCCGCCCTCGCCGGCCTCGCCGGCACCGTCAGCGCCCACGTCACCTACAGCGTCGTCCCCACGCCCTACCAGTTCGCCGGCTCCACCCCGCCCAACTCCGCGTTCCTCCTGGCCGCGGTCGTCCTCGGCGGCATGGGCACCGTCGCCGGACCGCTCCTCGGCGCGGCCCTGCTCTACCTGCTCCCCGAGAAGCTCGTCTTCCTCCAGGAGAAGTCACTCCTCGCCTTCGGCATCGCGCTCATCCTGCTGATGCGCTTCCGCCCCGAAGGCATCATCGCCAACCGCCGGCGCCAGCTCGAATTCCACGAGACCGGCCAACTCGACGTACCGAAACAGACCACGCTGACCGACGAACCGGCCGTCACCAAGGCGGGGGCGTAACCATCATGACGACACCTGTACTCGAAGCCCGCGACGTCACGATGCGCTTCGGCGGCCTCACCGCCGTACGCTCCGTCGACTTCACGGTCAACGCCGGCGAGATCGTCGGCCTCATCGGCCCCAACGGCGCCGGCAAGACCACCTTCTTCAACTGCCTCACCGGCCTGTACGTCCCCACCGAGGGCACCGTCTCCTACAAGGGCACCGTGCTCCCGCCCAAGCCCCACCTGGTCACCCAGGCCGGCATCGCCCGCACCTTCCAGAACATCCGCCTGTTCGCCAACATGACGGTCCTGGAAAACGTCCTCGTCGGCCGCCACACGCGGACGAAGGAAGGCCTCTGGTCCGCCCTCCTGCGCGGCCCCGGCTTCAAGAAAGCCGAACGCGACAGCGAAGAACGCGCCATGGAACTCCTCGAGTTCATCGGCCTCGCCCACAAGCGCGACCACCTCGCCCGCAACCTGCCCTACGGCGAACAGCGCAAGCTGGAGATCGCGCGAGCACTGGCCAGCGAACCCGGCCTGCTGCTGCTCGACGAGCCCACCGCCGGCATGAACCCCCAGGAGACCCGGGCCACCGAGGAACTGGTCTTCGC
Source organism: Streptomyces sp. NRRL S-455 (assembly GCF_000717875.1). Lineage (GTDB taxonomy): Bacteria > Actinomycetota > Actinomycetes > Streptomycetales > Streptomycetaceae > Streptomyces. Next base: position 9,634 of record NZ_JOCT01000024.1, on the reverse strand, counting down.
CATCCGCGACAAGGGCATCGCCGTCCTCCTCATCGAGCACGACATGCGCTTCGTCTTCAACCTCAGCGACCGCGTCGCCGTGCTCGTCCAGGGCGAAAAGCTCGTCGAAGGAACCCCCGACATCGTCCAGGCCGACGAACGCGTCGTCGCCGCCTACCTCGGCGAACCCTTCGAAGGCGACCCCGGCGAAGCCGAAGCCGCCGAGGTCGAGGCCGCCGAAGCCGCCGCCGACGCGACCAGCACCACCAGCAGCACCAAGGGAGAAGCCAAGTGACCGCACTCCTCGAGGTCGAAGACCTCCGGGTCTCCTACGGCAAGATCGAAGCCGTCAAAGGCATCTCCTTCAGCGTCGAAGCCGGCCAGGTCATCACTCTCATCGGCACCAACGGCGCCGGCAAGACGACCACCCTGCGCACACTCTCCGGCCTGCTCAAGCCGACAGCCGGGAAGATCCTCTTCGACGGCAAACCGCTGAACGGCGTCCCCGCCCACAAGATCGTCGCCCTCGGCCTCGCCCACTCCCCCGAAGGCCGGCACATCTTCCCCCGCCTCACCATCGCGGAGAACCTCCAGCTCGGAGCGTTCCTCCGCAAGGACAAGGAAGGCATCGAAAAGGACATCCAGCGCGCCTACGACCTCTTCCCCATCCTCGGCGAACGTCGCAAGCAGGCAGCGGGAACCCTGTCGGGCGGCGAGCAGCAGATGCTCGCCATGGGCCGCGCCCTCATGTCCCAGCCCAAGCTGCTCATGCTCGACGAGCCCTCCATGGGACTCTCCCCGATCATGATGCAGAAGATCATGGCGACGATCTCCGAGCTCAAGTCACGGGGCACGACCATCCTGCTCGTCGAGCAGAACGCCCAGGCCGCGCTGTCCCTCGCCGACCACGGCCACGTCATGGAGGTCGGCAACATCGTCCTCTCCGGCACCGGGCAGGACCTGCTCCACGACGAGTCGGTGCGGAAGGCGTACCTCGGCGAGGACTGAGCCCTCCACCCGCACCGGTACACCAAGAGGCCCGCCCCCACCGGGGGCGGGCCTCTTGCCTGCTGCCACTCAGCCCTTGTCGGCCTTCTTCTCCTCGGCGTCCTGAATGACGGCCTCCGCGACCTGCTGCATCGACATACGGCGGTCCATCGACGTCTTCTGAATCCACCGGAAAGCCGCCGGCTCGGTCAGCCCGTACTCCGTCTGCAGGATCGACTTCGCCCGGTCCACCAGCTTCCGCGTCTCCAGCCGGAGCGTGAGGTCCGCGACCTCCTTCTCCAGCTCCTTCAGCTCCGTGAACCGCGACACGGCCATCTCGATCGCCGGCACGACATCGGTCTTGCTGAACGGCTTCACCAGATACGCCATGGCACCGGCGTCCCGCGCCCGCTCCACCAGGTCACGCTGCGAGAACGCGGTCAGCATCAGCACCGGCGCGATGCTCTCCTCGGCGATCTTCTCGGCCGCGGAGATGCCGTCCAGCTTCGGCATCTTCACATCGAGGATCACCAGGTCGGGCCGGTGCTCACGGGCCAGCTCCACGGCCTGCTCACCGTCACCGGCCTCACCGACGACGGTGTACCCCTCCTCCTCCAGCATCTCTTTGAGATCGAGCCGGATCAGGGCCTCGTCCTCGGCGATGACGACCCGCGTCGTCATCGGAGGCACGTGCGACTTGTCGTCATCAGGCACGTCAACGGGCTGGGGCGACTCGGGGGCGCTCACGTGGGCTCCTTGGTAGGGGCAGGCCGGTACTGCTCCCAAGAGCGTACCTAGCTGCGGTATGGTGGTCAGGCAGTGGGTCGAGGTCAACCTTGGATTCACCGGGCCCCGGTAGCCCAATTGGCAGCAGGCAATGGATTCAAAACCCATACAGTGTCGGTTCGAGTCCGACCCGGGGCACTTTTTCCTTACTTTCCAAGGTCACGACCCCCGAAGCGGATGTCCACGTTCTCGTGAACATCCGCTTTTTGCTGCGTGTCACTGTGATCACAGCTTCACAGTGGCCGCATGTATGACCTCAGCACACGCAAGCGAGCGCTCGCACTGGTGGCCCAGGGACGCAGCCTGAACTCGGTCAGCCGCGAGACAGGCATCTCACGGGCCGCGATCCGCTCCTGGCATGACCGCCTCGAGCCGCGGCCCCGTATGGCGCCTCCAGACCCCGGACCGCCCGCCGACGAGCGCGCGTACGCCTACCTACTGGGTCTCTACCTCGGCGATGGCTGCATCAGCAGCAGCCCTCGTGGCACCGGCTATTACCTGAGAGTCGCGTGCGCAAACTCATGGCCCGGTCTGATCGAAGCATGCGAGATCGCCATGCGTAGCATTAACCCGACTGGGCGCTCCTCGCGCACTCAGGCCCAGGGATACGTCTCAGTGGTCAGCTACAGCAGGCACTGGCCGCACCTCTTTCCCCAGCACGGTTCCGGTAAGAAACACGAACGCCGTATCGTCCTCGAACCCTGGCAGCAGGCCATCGTCGACGCCCACCACCCCTGGGAGTTCATCCGAGGGCTCGTCCACTCGGACGGCTGCCGGATCACCAACTGGACGACCCGTGTGGTCGCCGGCGAGCGCAAGCGCTACGAGTATCCCCGGTACTTCTTCACCAACGTCTCCGAGGACATCCGGCGGCTGTACACCGACACGCTCGACAAGCTCGGTGTCGAGTGGACGCACTGCACCCGCGGCGGCAACCCGTTCAACATCTCCGTGGCCCGCAAGGCCTCCGTGGCTCTCATGGACGCCCACGTCGGGCCCAAGTACTGACGGCCTACCTCGGGCCGTCGTCCTCGCCGATGTGGTGGACCCGGACCATGTTCGTCGAGCCCGAGACGCCGGGCGGGGAGCCCGCCGTGATGACGACCGTGTCGCCCCGGCGGCAGCGGCCGTAGCGGAGCAGTAGTTCGTCGACCTGGGACACCATGGCGTCCGTGGAGTCCACGCAGGGGCCGAGGAAGGTCTCCACGCCCCAGGTGAGGCTGAGCTGGGAGCGGGTGGCCTGGTCGGGGGTGAAGGCGAGGAGGGGGATCGGGGAGCGGTAGCGGGAGAGGCGGCGGGCGGTGTCGCCGGACTGGGTGAAGGCGACGAGGAAGCGGGCGCCGAGGAAGTCGCCGATTTCGGCGGCGGCTCGGGCGACTGCGCCGGCTTGGGTGCGGGGTTTGTTGTGTTCGGTGAGTGGGGGGAGGCCCTTGGCGAGGATGTCTTCCTCCGAGGCCTCGATGATGCGGGCCATGGTGCGGACGGTGTCGGTCGGGTGGTTGCCGACGCTGGTTTCGCCGGAGAGCATGACCGCGTCGGTGCCGTCGATGACGGCGTTGGCGACGTCGGAGGCTTCGGCTCGGGTGGGGCGGGCGTTGTCGATCATCGAGTCGAGCATCTGGGTGGCGACGATGACTGGTTTGGCGTTGCGTTTGGCCAGTTTGATCGCGCGCTTTTGGACGATGGGGACTTGTTCGAGGGGCATTTCGACGCCGAGGTCTCCGCGGGCGACCATGATGCCGTCGAAGGCGGCGACGATGTCGTCGATGTTCTCGACGGCCTGTGGTTTTTCGATTTTGGCGATGACGGGGAGGCGGCGTCCTTCTTCGTCCATGATGCGGTGGACGTCCTGGATGTCGCGGCCGGTGCGGACGAAGGAGAGGGCGATGACGTCGAAGCCGGTGCGCAGGGCCCAACGGAGGTCGTCTTCGTCTTTCTTGGAGAGGGCGGGGACGGAGACGGCGACGCCGGGGAGGTTGAGGCCTTTGTGGTCGGAGATGACGCCGCCCTCGACGACCGTGGTGTGGACGCGGGGGCCGTCGGTCTCGGTGACTTCGAGGCAGACCTTGCCGTCGTCGACGAGGATGCGTTCGCCGGTGGTGACGTCGTCGGCGAGGCCGGCGTAGGTGGTGCCGCAGGTGTTGCGGTCGCCTTCGATGCCTTCTTCCACGGTGATGGTGAAGGTGTCGCCGCGTTCAAGGAGTACGGGGCCTTCGGTGAAGCGGCCGAGCCGGATTTTCGGGCCTTGAAGGTCGGCGAGGACGCCGACGCTGCGGCCGGTTTCGTCGGCGGCCTTGCGGACCCGGTGGTATCGCTCCTCGTGTTCGGCGTGGCCGCCGTGGCTGAGGTTGAATCGGGCGACGTCCATTCCGGCGTCGACCAGGTCTTTGATCTGGTCGTAGGTGTCGGTGGCGGGGCCCAGTGTGCAGACGATTTTGGCTCGGCGCATAGGGGTGAGCCTATGAGTTACCGGCGGGTAGAGAATTGGCCGCGCGTGACTACGCAACAGACTTTGCGTGAAGCGTTGTCGACAAGTGTTGAATTGTGCGGCCGGGTGCTCTGATGAGCATTCGATCGAGGAATTCGTTCGCGTTTTCGCTCTCCCGTCACAGCCGCGGCGGCACCATCGTGAAGCGGGCGTTGATCTGGGCGTGGACGTGCTGGCGTTGGGGTTCGAGGTCGAGGGGGGCCGCGGGGGCGTTCTCGGCGGCGCCCGCGTAGGCCGCGGAGCGCATGCGGCCGCCGGGGGCCTGGGGGTAGGCCGGCGGGGCGTTCTCGGCGCCGAGGTCGGCGAGTTCGACGAGGGCGGCGAGGCTGGTGCCGAGTGCCTCGGCGTATTCGCGGGCGCGCTGGACGGCTTCTCCCACGGCTTTCTTGCGGGCTTCGCGGTGGGCCGGTGAGTCGGGGCGCAGGGCCCACCAGGGGCCGTCGATGCGGGTGAGTTCGAGGTCGGCGAGGCGGGTGGTGAGTTCGCCGAGGGCGGTGAAGTCGGTGAGTTCGGCGGTGATGTGGACGCTGCCCTGGTAGGTGCGGACGCGTTCGCCCCGGCCGTGCTTGACGAGTTCGGGGGTGATGGAGAGGGCGCCGGTCTCCAGGCGTTCGACGGCGTCGCCGTAGGACTTGACGAGGTCGAGGACGGAGGCGTTGCGGCGGGTGAGGTCGTCGAGGGCGGAGCGGCGGTCGCGGCCGCGGGCGGCGACGGTGATGCCGATGCGGGCGATCTCGGGGTCGACTTCGAGGAGGGCCTCGCCGCGGACGGCGATGCGCGGGGCGTCGGGTGTGCCGTAGGGGACGGCGGGCTGGGCGGCATCTCCGGTGGGGGCGCTCATACGCCCCACAATGTCATGTCTTGGCTGGCCGCAGGCGTGGAAAGGGCGGCTCCGAGTCATCCAATCGCAACCTGTCGGGGCTGTTGCTGTCGGTCATGTTCGGGTCAGAATCTACGCGCGTTATCTACGCGCGTCGTTCACAGATTCCGCGAGGAGAGTCAGCCATGCCGTTGAACCGCCGGAAGTTCCTGGAGAAGTCCGCCGTGACCGGGGCGGGGGTGGCGCTGGCCGGAGCGGTCTCGACGCCGGGTGCTCACGCGGCCGAGGCGAGCGGCGCTGCCGGTCGGGGCGTGAAGCGGTACGCGTTCACCGTGATGGGGACGACGGATCTGCACGGCAACGTCTTCAACTGGGACTACTTCACGGACAAGGAGTTCGACGACAAGGACCACAACGACGTCGGTCTCGCGAAGGTCTCGACGCTGGTGAACCGGGTCCGCGAGGAGAAGGGCCGCCGCAACACGCTGCTGATCGACGCGGGCGACACCATCCAGGGCACGCAGTTGTCGTACTACTACGCCAAGGTGGACCCGATCACCGCCGAGGGCGGCCCGGTGCACCCGATGGCGCAGGCGATGAACGCCATGGACTACGACGCGGCGGCGCTCGGCAACCACGAGTTCAACTACGGCATTCCGGTGCTGCGGAAGTTCGAGCAGCAGTGCCGTTTCCCGCTGCTGGGCGCGAACGCGCTGGACGCGAAGACGCTGCGGCCGGCGTTCGCGCCGTACAGCATGCACCGGCTGCGCACGCCGTTCGGGCGGGACGTGAAGGTGGCGGTGCTGGGTCTGACCAACCCGGGGATCGCGATCTGGGACAAGGCGAACGTGCAGGGGAAGATGACGTTCCCGGGTCTGGAGGAGCAGGCGGCGAAGTGGGTGCCGAGGCTGCGGTCGATGGGTGCGGACGTGGTGATCGTCTCGGCGCACAGCGGTTCGTCGGGGACGTCGTCCTACGGTGACCAGTTGCCGTACATCGAGAACGCGGCCGGGCTGGTGGCCGAGCAGGTGCCGGGTATCGACGCGATCCTGGTCGGGCACGCGCACACGGAGATCCCCGAGTACTTCGTGACCAACAAGAAGACCGGCAAGCGGGTCGTGCTGTCGGAGCCGCTGAAGTGGGGGCAGCGGCTGACGCTGTTCGACTTCGAGCTGGTCTGGGTGAAGGGCTGCTGGAAGGTCGAGAAGGTGGGCGCGAAGGTCCTCAACTCCAACACGGTGGAGGAGGACCCGAGGATCACGAAGCTGCTCTCGGACGAGCACGAGAAGGTCGTGGCGTACGTCAACCAGGTCATCGGCACCAACGCGGCGGAGATGACGTCGGCCGAGGCGCCGTACAAGGACGTGCCGATCATCGACCTGATCAACCACATCCAGGCGGACACGGTGAAGCAGGCTTTGGCGGGGACGGAGTACGCCGCGCTGCCGGTGCTGTCGCAGGCGGCGTGCTTCTCGCGGTCGGCGAGGATTCCGGCGGGTGAGGTGACGATCCGGGACGTGGCGGGTCTGTACGTCTTCGAGAACACGCTGGAGGCCCGGCTGATGACGGGTGCGCAGATGAAGGCGTACCTGGAGTTCTCGGCGAACTACTTCGTGCGGACGGCGCCGGGCGCCGCGGTGGATCCGGCGAAGCTGACGAACGCGAACGGCACGCCGGACTACAACTATGACGTGGTGAGCGGTCTGTCGTACGAGATCGACATCGCGAAGCCGGCCGGTTCGCGGGTGACGAACGTGCGGTTCGAGGGGCAGCCGCTCGCGGACGACGCGAGGTTCGTGTTCGCGGTGAACAATTACCGGGCCAATGGTGGCGGGAACTTCCCGCATGTCGCCGCGGCTCAGTTGCTGTGGTCGAACTCGGACGAGATCCGCAACACCATGATCGCCTGGGTGAAGGCGAAGGGGTCGATCGATCCGGCCGAGTTCGCGGCGGTGGACTGGAAGCTCACGCGGGACGGTGTGCCCGTCTTCTGAGCACCGGGGTTCGTCACCTTCGGTCGACGAGCGGGGTCAGGGCCGGTGCCTCGCGGGGCGGCGGTACCTGCTGCCGCCGGCTGAGGCCGAAGGTGGTGAAGGCGGTACGCCGGGGCAGCGCGTATGCCTCCCTTCCGGTGAGGGAGTTGAGGATGATCGCGCTGCGCCAGGCGGTGAGGCCGAGGTCGGCGGCGCCGACGCCGTGGGTGTGGGTCTCGGCGTTCTGGACGTAGACCGTGCCGGTGACGGACGGGTCGAGGACGAGGCGGTGGTCCTCGTCGACGCGGGGACGTTCGCGGTTGTCGCGGCGCATGTAGGGGTCGAGGCCGGCGAGGAGGCGGTCGAGGGGGCGCTCGCGGTAGCCGGTGGCCAGGACGACGGCGTCGGTGGTGAGGCGGGTGCGGCTGTCCTGCGGTTCGTGTTCCAGGTGGAGTTCCACTTTGGTGGTGGCGATGCGGCCGGCGGTGCGGACGCGGACGCCGGGGGTGAGGACGGCGTCGGGCCAGCCGCCGTGCAGGGTGCGGCGGTAGAGCTCGTCGTGGATGGCGGCGATGGTGGCGGTGTCGATGCCCTTGTGCAGTTGCCACTGGCCGGCGACGAGGCGGTCGCGGGTGGGCTCGGGCAGGGCGTGGAAGTAGCGGGTGTGGTCGGGGGTGAAGTGCTCCAGGCCGAGCTTGGAGTACTCCATGGGTGCGAAGGCCTCGGTGCGGCCCAGCCAGTGGATTTTTTCGCGCCCGGCGGGTCTGTTGCGCAGCAGGTCGAGGAAGATCTCGGCGCCGGACTGTCCGATGCCCACGACGGTGATGTGCTCGGCGGTGAGGAGGGCGGCGCGGTGTTCGAGGTAGTCGGCGGCGTGTACGACGGGCACGCCGGGGGCTTGGACGAGGGGTGTGAGGGGGTCCGGGACGTAGGGTTCGGTGCCGACGCCGAGGACGACGTTCCGTGTGTAGGTGCGGCCGAGGGCTTCGGCTTCTCCGTCTTTGTCGAGCTGGGTGAAGTCGACCTCGAAGACGTCGCGTTCGGGGTTCCAGCGGACTGCGTCGACCTGGTGGCCGAAGTGGAGTCCGGGGAGGTTCTCGCAGACCCAGTGGCAGTAGGCGTCGTATTCGGCGCGCTGGGTGTGGAAGCGTTCGGCGAAGTAGAAGGGGAAGAGCCGCTCGCGGGACCTGAGCCAGTTGAGGAAGCTCCAGGGGCTGGTGGGGTCGGCGAGGGTCACGAGGTCGGCGAGGAAGGGGACCTGGATGGTGGCGCCTTCGATGAGCAGGCCGGAGTGCCATCCGAAGGCGGGGCGTTGCTCGTAGAAGGCGGTGTCGAGTTCGCCGAGTGGGTGGGCGAGTGCGGCGAGGGAGAGGTTGGCGGGGCCGATACCGATGCCGACGAGGTCGCGGGGGGCGTCGGGCTCGTGGTGTGGGTGGGGGGTCGGGGCGTGGTTCATCGGGGGGTGTGTCCTTCCGCGGGTGTCGCTTGCCGGGCTGTGACGAGGTGCAGCAGGGCGGCGAGGTCGTCGGGCCCGGTGGCGGGGTTGAGGAGGGTGGCCTTGAGCCAGAGCCGGCCGTCGAGACGGGCGCGGCCGAGGACGGCTCGGCCGTCGGTGAGGAGCGCACGGCGTACGGCGGCCACGGTCGCGTCGGTGGCGTCGGCGGGCCGGAAGAGGACTGTGCTGATGGCGGGGCGGGAGTGGAGTTCGAAGCCGGGGTGCTGGTGGACGAGTTCGGCGAACTGGCGGGCGTGGGAGCACACCTGGTCGACGAGCGCGCCGAGGCCGGTGCGGCCGAGCGTCTTGAGGGTGACGGCGATTTTGAGGACGTCGGGGCGGCGGGTGGTGCGCAGGGATCGTCCGAGCAGGTCGGGCAGGCCTGCTTCGGTGTCGTCGGTGGCGTTCAGGTAGTCGGCGTGGTGGTGCAGGGCGGTGAGGTCCTGGGAGTTTCTGACGGCGAGGAGGCCTGCGGCGACTGGTTGCCAGCCGAGTTTGTGCAGGTCGAGGGTGACGGTGTCGGCGGTGTCGAGCCCGGTGAGCCGGGGGCGGTGCCGGTCGCTGAAGAGGAGGGCTCCGCCGTAGGCGGCGTCGATGTGCAGGCGGGCGCCGTGGGCTGTGCAGTGGGCGGCGATCTGGGGCAGTGGGTCGATGAGCCCGGCGTCGGTGGTGCCGGCGGTGGCGGCGACGAGCAGCGGGCCGGGTGTGCGGGTGAGTGTCTCGTCGAGGGTGACGGGGTCGAGGGTGCCGGTCGGGGTGGGTACGACGACGGGCTGGGGCAGTCCGAGCAGCCAGGCGGCTCGTCTCAGTGAGTGGTGGGCGTTCGCTCCGCACACGAGTCGCACAGTGCCGCCGTGGGTCTCCCGGGCGAGGAGGAGGGCGAGTTGGTTGGCCTCGGTGCCGCCGGTGGTGATGAGGGAGTCGGCTGTTTCGCTGTGCGGGTAGATGTCCTTGGCCAGTGCCGCCGTCACCAGGGTTTCCAGCTCCGACGCCCCTGGCCCTTGGTCCCAGGAGTCGAGGGACGGGTTGAGGGCGGAGGCCGCGAGGTCGGCGGCTGTGGCGAGGGCGAGGGGTGGGCCGTGGAGGTGGGCGGCGCACAGGGGGTG
>NZ_JOCT01000023.1 GCF_000717875.1 Streptomyces sp. NRRL S-455 | reverse complement strand
TGGTTGGCGCGTCAACGGACAGTCAATTGGTCTCCGACCCCATCGCGCCGTTCCGAGGACGGACACCCCCCGGCGCGGCCCCGACCCACCACGAAACCGCCGGCGCCACGCGCTACACCAGCGCCGCGCCCGCTCACCCTTCCGTCAACCCGGCGACCAGCTCGTCAGCCGCACGGTACGGATCCAGCTCGCCCGCCACGATCCGCTCGGCCAGCGCCCCGAGGCGTCGGTCCCCGTGCAGGTCCCCGATCCGCTCCCGCAGCGCCGTCACCGCGATCGTCTCGACCTCGCGGGAGGCCCGGGACATCCGCCGCTCCGCGAGGACACCCCGCTCCTCCATCCAGGCCCGGTGCTTCTCCAGCGCCTCGACGACCTCGTCGACACCTTCCCCCCGCGCCGCGACCGTCTTGACGATCGGCGGCCGCCAGTCACCCGGCCCCCGGGCCTCCCCCAGCCCCAGCATGTGGTTCAGCTCGCGAGCCGTCGCATCGGCCCCGTCCCGGTCCGCCTTGTTCACGACGTACACGTCACCGATCTCCAGGATCCCGGCCTTGGCCGCCTGGATCCCGTCGCCCATCCCCGGCGCGAGCAGCACCACGGACGTGTCCGCCTGCGAGGCGATCTCCACCTCCGACTGCCCGACCCCCACCGTCTCGACGAGGATCACGTCGCACCCCGCCGCGTCCAGCACGCGGATGGCCTGCGGAGCGGCCCACGCGAGCCCGCCCAGGTGCCCCCGCGTCGCCATCGAGCGGATGTAGACGCCCGGGTCGGACGCGTGCTCCGACATCCGCACCCGGTCCCCGAGCAGCGCGCCCCCGGAGAACGGGGACGACGGGTCGACGGCCAGGACGCCGACCCGTTTGCCCTGCTTGCGGTAGGCCGTCACCAGCGCCGAGGTCGACGTGGACTTGCCGACCCCCGGCGACCCGGTCAGCCCCACCACGTACGCCCCGCCCGCAAGGGGCGCGAGCGCCGCCATGACCTCCCGGAGCTGCGGGGACGCCCCCTCCACCAGGGAGATCAACCGGGCCACGGCCCGCGGCCGGCCCTCCCTGGCCTGGGCGACCAGCGTGGAGACGTCCTGCATCACAGCTCCGTTCATGAAAGGGAGGTCCGAGAACCGGTGCTCAGGCCTTCGGTACCCGCACGATCAGCGCGTCACCCTGACCACCGCCACCGCACAGCGCGGCCGCGCCCACGCCGCCCCCGCGCCGCTTCAGCTCCAGCGCGAGATGCAGCACGAGCCGGGCACCGGACATCCCGATCGGGTGACCCAGGGCAATGGCGCCGCCATTGACATTCACCTTTTCGGTGGACACCCCAAGGTCCTTCATTGACTGCACGGCCACCGCCGCGAACGCCTCGTTGATCTCGATGAGATCAAGATCCTCGACGCCCAGCCCCTCCTTCTTCAGCGCGTGCTGGATCGCGTTGGACGGCTGGGACTGCAGCGAGTTGTCCGGCCCGGCCACGTTCCCGTGCGCCCCGATCTCGGCGATCCACTCCAGGCCGAGTTCCTGCGCCTTGGCCTTGCTCATCACCACGACGGCGGCGGCACCGTCGGAGATCTGCGAGGAGGAGCCGGCCGTGATCGTGCCGTCCTTGGCGAACGCCGGACGCAGCTTCCCGAGCGACTCCGCGGTCGTGTCGCCGCGGATGCCCTCGTCCTTGCTGAACAGCACCGGGTCGCCCTTGCGCTGCGGGATCTCCACCGGCGTGATCTCGGCCTCGTAGAGCCCGTTCTTCTGGGCGGCGGCCGCACGCTGGTGAGACAGCGCGGCGATCTCGTCCTGCTCGGCGCGCCCGATGCCCAGCCGGGTGTTGTGCTTCTCGGTCGACTCGCCCATGGCGACGCCGTCGAAGGAGTCGGTCAGCCCGTCGTACGCCATGGCGTCGAGCATCTGGACCGCGCCGTACTTGAAGCCCTCACGGGACTTGGGCAGCAGGTGCGGGGCGTTGGTCATGGACTCCTGACCACCGGCGACGATCACGTCGAATTCACCCGCACGGATCAACTGGTCGGCGAGAGCGATGGCGTCGAGACCCGACAGGCACACCTTGTTGATGGTCAGCGCCGGCACGTTCATCGGGATGCCCGCCTTGACGGCGGCCTGGCGCGCCGGGATCTGCCCCGCCCCGGCCTGCAGCACCTGCCCCATGATCACGTACTGCACCTGGTCGCCACCGATCCCCGCACGGTCGAGGGCGGCCTTGATCGCGAAGCCGCCCAGGTCGGCTCCGGAGAAGGACTTGAGCGAGCCGAGCAACCGCCCCATGGGCGTACGCGCGCCCGCGACGATCACCGAGCTGTTCGCTCCGGAAGTTCCAGAAGTCATGAGCTGCGATCCCCTTACCGGCCTGCACAGCCGAGGAGTGAACGAGGGTTTACTTCGAATGTACTGACCGGTACTCCACCGCGTCACCTGGCTGTCGGTGTGATCGCTCGCACGTTGCGTAACCACCTCCGGCGCGCTGCACTGAATCCATGCTGACGCGAATCGACCACATCGGGATCGCCTGTTTCGACCTCGACAAGACCGTCGAGTTCTACCGGGCCACGTACGGCTTCGAGGTGTTCCACTCCGAGGTCAACGAGGAGCAGGGCGTGCGCGAGGCCATGCTCAAGATCAACGACACGTCCGACGGCGGCGCCTCCTACCTGCAGCTTCTGGAGCCGACCCGCGAGGACTCCGCCGTCGGGAAGTGGCTCGCGAAGAACGGGGAGGGCGTCCACCACATCGCTTTCGGTACGGCGGACGTCGACGCGGAGTCAGCGGACATCCGCGACAAGGGCGTACGCGTGCTGTACGAAGAGCCCCGACGCGGTTCCATGGGGTCACGAATCACCTTCCTGCACCCCAAGGACTGCCATGGCGTACTGACAGAACTGGTCACTTCGGCGCCTGTTGAGTCACCTGAGCACTGACCCTCGTACATAAGGGCCGGTAGGGTTGGGTGCGGTCGCCGCCCAATCCGTGGCGACCGCATTCCGGGGTCCGGGTTTCGGGGGACGAGCGTCGGGGCAGCAGCCTCTGCTCCGCCGATGATCTGACACCATTCCCCGGGGGCCCCGTTCGGTGGATGGACGGAGCTCGTTGAAGAGAGTTGCGACCAGGGGACGGATGGGACCGCGCAGTGCGGGGCTACGAGAGCCAGGAGCGAGAGCCGGCGGCTGACGTCGACCACCTCTCTCGGTTCGAAGCCGAGATGAAGCGGCTGAAGACCGAACGGGAAAAGGCGATCCAGCACGCCGAGGACCTCGGCTACCAGGTCGAGGTGCTGCGCGCCAAGCTGCACGAGGCGCGGCGCACCATCATGTCCCGGCCCTCCTTCGAGGGGGGCGACATCGGCTGGCAGGCCGAGCAGTTGCTGCGCAACGCGCAGATGCAGGCCGACCAGATCCGCGCGGACGCCGACCGGGAGCTGAGCGAGGCCCGGGCGCAGACCCAGCGGATCCTCCAGGAACACGCCGAGCAGGCGGCCCGGCTCCAGGCGGAGCTGCACCAGGAGGCGGTGACCCGCCGCCAGCAGCTGGACCAGGAGCTGTCCGAGCGCCGCCAGACGGTCGAGTCGCACGTCAACGAGAACGTGGCGTGGGCGGAGCAGCTGCGGGCCCGCACCGAGCAGCAGGCCCGCCGGCTGCTGGAGGAGTCCCGCGCCGAGGCCGAGCAGTCCCTGGCCGCCGCCCGCGCGGAGGCCGAGAGGCTCGCGACCGAGGCCCGGCAGCGGCTGACCAGCGCCGCCGAGGAGGCCCGGGCCGAGGCCGAGCAGATCCTGCGGCGTGCCCGCACGGACGCCGAGCGCCTCCTGAACGCGGCCTCCACCCAGGCCCAGGAGGCCACCGACCACGCCGAGCAGCTGCGCACGTCCACCGTCACCGAGTCGGAGTCCGCGCGCCGCGAGGCCCAGGAGCTGAGCAGGGCCGCCGAGCAGCGGATGGCCGAGGCCGAGGAGGCGCTCCGCAAGGCGCAGTCCGAGGCGGACAAGCTGGTCGCGGAGGCCAAGGAGGCCGCCGCCAAGGCCCTGGCGAGCGCCGAGTCCGCGAACGAGACGCGCACCCGCACGGCCAAGGAACAGGTCGCCCGGCTGGTCGAGGAGGCCACGAAGGAGGCCGAGAACACCAAGTCCGAGGCGGAGCAGATCGTCGCGGACGCCCGCGCCGAGGCCGAGAAGATCGTCGCGGAGGCCGCCGAGAAGGCCCGCACGCTCACCGCCGAGGAGACCGCGACCCAGCTGTCCAAGGCGGCCCGGACCGCCGAGGAGGTCCTCACCAAGGCGTCGGAGGACGCCAAGAAGACCACCAGGGCCGCGGCCGAGGAGGCCGAGCGGATCCGCCGGGAGGCCGAGGCCGAGGCGGACCGGCTGCGCGCCGAGGCGCACGACATCGCCGAGGAGCTCAAGGGCGCGGCGAAGGACGACACCAAGGAGTACCGCGCCAAGACGGTCGAGCTCCAGGAGGAAGCCCGTCGGCTGCGCGGCGAGGCCGAACAGCTGCGGGCGGACGCCGTCGAGGAGGGCGAGAAGATCCGCGCCGAGGCCCGCAAGGAGGCCGTGGCGCAGATCGAGGAGGCGGCGAGGTCCGCCGAGGAGCTGCTCGCCAAGGCCAAGGCGGACGCGGACGAGCTGCGGACGACGGCCCAGACGGACAGCGAGAAGGTCCGCACGGAGGCCATCGAGCGGGCCACGACCCTGCGCCGGCAGGCCGAGGAGACGCTGCAGCGCACCCGGCAGGAGGCGGAACGGCACCGCGAGGAGGTCATCGAGCAGGCCGAGGCCCTCAAGTCGGACGCCGAGCGTGCGGTGCTGGAACTGCACGAGGAGACCGAGCGGGCCATAGAGGCACGCCGTGCGGAGGCCGCCGAGGAGCTGACGCGGCTCCACAGCGAGGCGGAGGAGCGGCTGACGGCGGCCGAGCAGGCGCTGTCGGAGGCCCGTGAGGAGGCCGCGCGGATCCGCCGCGAGGCCGCCGAGGAGAACGACCGGCTGCGCGCCGAGGCCGCCGAACGGATCCGTACGCTCCAGCAGCAGGCCGAGGCGGAGGCCGAGCGGCTCCGCGACGAGGCCGCTTCCGACGCGTCCGCCGCGCGGGCCGAGGGCGAGGCCGTCGCCGTACGGCTGCGGTCCGAGGCCGCGAGCGAGGCCGAGCGGCTGAAGTCGGAGGCGCAGGAGAGCGCCGACCGGGTGCGCGCGGAGGCGCAGACCGCCGCCGAGCGGCTGGCCACCGAGGCGTCCGAGACGCTGGCCGCCGCCCAGGAGGAGGCCAACCGCCGCCGCCGGGAGGCCGAGGAGCTCCTCGGCAGCGCCCGGCAGGAGGCCGACCAGGAGCGCGAGCGGGCCCGCGAGCAGAGCGAGGAACTGCTGGCCTCGGCGCGCAAGCGCGTGGAGGATGCGCAGACCGAGGCCGTGCGGCTGGTCGAGGAGGCCGACCGGCGGGCCACCGAGATGGTGTCCGCGGCCGAGCAGCACGCCCAGCAGGTCCGGGACTCCGTCGCCGGGCTGCACGAGCAGGCCCAGGAGGAGATCACCGGGCTGCGCAGCGCCGCCGAGCACGCGGCGGACCGTACGCGGCGGGAGGCGCAGGAAGAGGCGGACCGGGTCCGTTCCGACGCGTACGCGGAGCGGGAGCGGGCGAGCGAGGACGCCGCCCGGCTGCGGCGCGAGGCGCACGAGGAGACCGAGGCCGCCAAGACGCTCGCCGAGCGGACGATGTCCGAGGCGATCACGGAGGCGGAGCGGATCCGCGCGGAGGTCGCCGAGCACGCCCAGCGGGTGCGTACGGAGGCGTCGGACGCCATCGCCGAGGCCGAGCAGAGCGCTTCGCGCACCCGGGCGGACGCCCGTGAGGACGCCAACCGCATCCGCTCGGACGCGGCGACGCAGGCGGACACCCTCATCACCGAGGCCCGCAACGAGGCGGAGCGGCTCACCACCGAGACGATCCAGGAGACCGACCGGCTGCGGATGGACACGGTCACCGAGGCCGAGCGGGTCCGCACGGAAGCTCTTTCGGAGGCCGATCGGGTCCGGTCCGAGGCGGCCGCCGAGGCCGAGCGGGTGCGGACCGAGTCGGTCGCCAAGGCCGAGCAGCTCGTCGCGGAGGCCTCGGGCGAGGCGGAGCGGCTGCGTGCCGAGGCCGCCGAGACGGTCGGCTCGGCGCAGCAGCACGCCGAGCGGGTCCGGGGCGAGGCCCAGCGTGTCAAGGCCGAAGCGGAGGCGGAGGCGGAGCGGCTCGTCACGTCCGCGCGCGAGGAGGCCGACCGCACACTGGACGAGGCCCGCAAGGACGCCAACAAGCGGCGCTCCGAGGCGGCCGAGCAGGTCGACAAGCTCATCACGGAGACCACGGCCGAGGCCGACAAGCTGATCTCCGAGGCGCAGCAGCAGGCGCAGAAGACCACGGCGGAGGCCGAGTCGCAGGCCGACCGGATGGTGGGCGCGGCCCGCAAGGAGGCCGACCGGCTCGTCTCCGAGGCGACGGTCGAGGGCAACTCGCTGGTGGAGAAGGCCCGTACGGACGCGGACGAGCTGCTGGTCGGCGCGCGCCGGGACGCCACGCAGATCAGGGAGCGTGCGGAGGAGCTGCGGGACCGCATCACCTCGGAGATCGAGGAGCTGCACGAGCGGGCCCGGCGCGAGTCGGCCGAGGCGATGAAGTCGGCCGGCGACCGCTGCGACGCGCTCGTCAAGGCCGCCGAGGAACAGCTGGCGAAGGCGCAGGCACAGGCCAAGGAGATCGTCTCGGAGGCCAACTCCGAGGCGGGCAAGGTCCGTATCGCCGCGGTGAAGAAGGCCGAGGGCCTGCTCAAGGAGGCCGAGCAGAAGAAGACCACGCTGGTCCGGGAGGCCGAGGAGCTCAAGGCGGAGGCGATCCGCGAGGCCAAGCGGACGGTCGAGGAGGGGAAGCGCGAGCTGGAGGTCCTGGTCCGCCGGCGCGAGGACATCAACGCCGAGATCTCCCGTGTCCAGGACGTCCTGGAGGCGTTGGAATCCTTTGAGGCTCCGTCCCCGGCGAAGGACAGCGGGGTGAAGGCCGGCGCAACAGTCGGCGCACCCCGTTCGGGTGGCAAGTCCTCGGAAAGCTAGCCAAGCGAGGCGATGGGAGTGTCTGCTAGGGCCTTTGACCAAGGTTTTGGCAAGCAGTCCTGCGGTCAGCCACCCGAAAGGGGTCTCATTTTCCAGATCAAACGCGCATCCGCTCGATGACACACCGTTTCGGCCCCTAGGATTCCCTCTATCACCTCACCGGTCTCTTTCGACAGGAACCCCATGAGCGACACTTCCCCCTACGGCTTCGAGCTTGTGCGGCGTGGGTACGACCGCGCTCAGGTGGACGAACGTATCTCCAAGCTCGTCTCCGACCGTGACAGCGCTCTCGCCCGCATCACCGCTCTGGAAAAGCGCATCGAAGAGCTCCACCTCGAGACGCAGAACGCCCAGGCCCAGGTCAACGACGCCGAGCCGTCGTACGCGGGTCTCGGCGCACGCGTGGAGAAGATCCTCCGCCTCGCCGAGGAAGAGGCGAAGGACCTGCGCGAGGAGGCCCGGCGCGCGGCCGAGCAGCACCGCGAGCTCGCCGAGTCGGCCGCCCAGCAGGTTCGCAACGACGCCGAGGCGTACTCCGCGGATCGCAAGGCGAAGGCCGAGGACGAGGGCCTGCGGATCGTCGAGAAGGCCAAGAGTGACGCCGCCCAGCTGCGTTCCGAGGCGCAGAAGGACGCGCAGTCCAAGCGCGAGGAGGCGGACGCCCTCTTCGAGGAGACCCGCGCCAAGGCCGCCCAGGCCGCCGCCGACTTCGAGACGAACCTCGCCAAGCGTCGCGAGCAGTCCGAGCGCGACCTGGCTTCCCGTCAGGCCAAGGCCGAGAAGCGCCTGGCCGAGATCGAGCACCGGGCCGAGCAGCTGCGCCTGGAGGCCGAGAAGCTGCGCACGGACGCCGAGCGCCGCGCCCGCCAGACGGTCGAGACGGCTCAGCGTCAGGCCGAGGACATCGTGGCCGACGCCAACGCCAAGGCCGACCGCATCCGTTCGGAATCCGAGCGTGAGCTCGCGGCCCTCACCAACCGCCGCGACAGCATCAACGCCCAGCTGACGAACGTCCGCGAGATGCTCGCCACGCTGACGGGCGCCGCGGTCGCCGCGGCCGGTACGCCGGCCGAGGACGAGCCGGTCTCCCGC
The DNA here is from genome assembly GCF_000717875.1 of Streptomyces sp. NRRL S-455. Lineage (GTDB taxonomy): Bacteria > Actinomycetota > Actinomycetes > Streptomycetales > Streptomycetaceae > Streptomyces. The sequence continues at coordinate 131,019 of NZ_JOCT01000023.1, read as the reverse complement.
GGGGTCCCGGCCCAGCAGTCCCGGTAACACGCCGGGATACGGAGTCTGAATCTCCGCAAAGCCCTCTGCCGCTCGGGTGGCAGAGGGCTTTGTGACGTCCTAGCGTGGCGGGCATGATTGAGCTCGAGGGGCTGACCAAGCGTTATGGCGAGAAGGTGGCGGTCAACAACCTGTCCTTCACCGTCAGACCAGGCATCGTCACCGGCTTCCTCGGACCCAACGGCGCGGGCAAGTCCACGACCATGCGGATGATCCTCGGTCTCGACCACCCCACCGCCGGCGACGTCCGCATCGACGGAAAGCACTACCACCAGCTCAAGGACCCCCTGACGTACATCGGCGCCCTGCTGGAGGCCAAGGCCTGGCACGGCGGGCGCACCGCCTACAACCACCTGCTGTGCCTCGCGCAGAGCAACGGCATTCCGCGGGGCCGGGTTGGGGAGGTACTGGAGACGGTCGGGCTGACGGCGGTCGCGAAGAAGAAGACCAAGGGCTTCTCGATGGGCATGGGGCAGCGGCTCGGCATCGCCGCGGCGCTGCTCGGCGATCCCCGGATCCTGATGTTCGACGAGCCGGTCAACGGCCTCGACCCCGAGGGCATCCACTGGATCCGGACCCTGATGAAGTCTCTGGCGGCGCAGGGCCGGACCGTGTTCGTCTCCTCCCACCTGATGAGCGAGATGGCCCTGACCGCGGACCACCTGGTCGTCATCGGGCAGGGGCGGCTGCTCGCGGACACCTCCATGGCCGACTTCATCCAGCGCAACTCACGGTCGTACGTCCGGGTCCGCAGCCCGCAGCGGGAAAGGCTCCTCGACGTGCTGCACCAGGCCGGGATCGTGGCCGTCGAGAGCGGCGACGGAGTGCTGGAGGTGGACGGCGGCAAGGCCGAGCACATCGGCGAACTGGCGGCGCAGCACCGGATCACGCTGCACGAGCTGAGTCCGCAGCAGGCGTCGCTGGAAGAGGCGTTCATGCAGCTGACCGCGGAGTCGGTGGAGTACCACGCACACAGCGAGACGAGCCCCGAGCCGCCACGGCAGCAGCAGTGGGGCGAGGGCTGGAAGAGGGGCTGAGCATGGCGACGACGCAGGTCGTACGGTCGGAATGGACCAAGATCCGGTCGGTGGCGTCCACGGTGTGGACCCTCTCGCTGGTGGTGGTCGTGACGGTCGCCCTCGGCATGCTGATCTCGGCCCTGTCGGCGAACGAGTTCGACAGCATGGGCGGGCAGGAGCGGGCGGAGTTCGATCCGACGTTCATCAGTTTCGCGGGGATGAGTCTCGGTCAGCTCGCGATGATCGTCTTCGGTGTGCTGGTCGTGTCGAACGAGTACAGCACCGGCATGATCCGCACGTCGCTGGCCGCGGTGCCGCAGCGCGGGTCCTTCCTGTTCAGCAAGATCGCGGTCGCCACGGGGCTGGCCCTCCTGGTCGGCCTCGTCACCAGCTTCGCCGCGTTCTTCCTGGGGCAGGCGATGCTCGGCGAGCACCGGGCGGAGATCGGCGACCCGGGTGTGCTGCGGGCGGTGATCGGCGGCGGGCTCTACATGACGCTCATCGCGATGTTCTCGATGGGCGTCGCCGCGATGCTGCGTTCACCGATGTTGTCGCTGGGCATCCTGATGCCGTTCTTCTTCCTGATCTCCAACGTCCTCGGCAACGTCGAAGCGACGAAGAAGGTCGGCCGGTTCCTGCCCGACCAGGCCGGCAGCAAGATCATGCAGGTGGTCACGCCCATCGACGACGACACCCCGTACGGGCCGTGGGGCGGGCTCGGGATCATGGGGCTGTGGGTGCTGGCGGCACTGATCGGCGGGTACGTGCTGCTGAAGAAGCGCGATGCCTAGGGGGACAGGCGTGGCGTGACCTTTTACCTCCTCTTGGGTGGAACCGTCAGCTCCTCGATATCCTCCTAACCCTTACGGGGGCGTGTGCCCCGCTGTCCTGAACTTGCGATGGGTGCGGAGCATGATCGAAGCAGTCGGCCTGACGAAGCGCTACGGCGACAAGACCGCTGTGTACAACCTTTCCTTCCAGGTGCGGCCCGGGGCCGTCACCGGCTTCCTCGGGCCGAACGGCTCGGGCAAGTCGACGACGATGCGGATGATCCTCGGCCTGGACAACCCGACGTCCGGGCATGTGACGATCGGCGGCTATCCATACCGCAGGCTGCCCAACGCCCCCCGCCAGGTCGGGGCGCTGCTGGACGCGAAGGCCGTGCACGGCGGCCGGGCCGCCCGCAACCATCTGCTGTGCCTGGCCCAGCTGTCGGGCATCCCGGCGAGGCGGGTCGACGAGGTGCTCGGGGTCGTCGGCCTGCACGACGTGGCCAAGAAGCGGTCCAAGGGCTTCTCCCTCGGCATGGGGCAGCGGCTCGGTATCGCCGCGGCGCTGCTGGGAGACCCGCAGGTGCTGCTGTTCGACGAGCCGGTCAACGGGCTCGACCCCGAGGGCATCCTGTGGGTGCGGAACCTGATGAAGGCGCTGGCGGCGGAGGGCCGGACCGTTTTCGTCTCCTCCCACCTGATGAGCGAGATGGCGCTGACCGCCGACCATCTCATCGTCATCGGGCGCGGACAGTTGCTCGCCGACATGAGCGTGCGGGACTTCATCTCCGCGAACTCCGCGGGCTTCGCGCGCGTCCGGACGCCCGACACCGAGCCGCAGCAGCGCGAGAAGCTGTCGGCCGCGCTCACCGAGGCGGGCGGCCACGTCCTGCCCGAGCAGGACGGGGCGCTGCGCGTGACCGGGCTGCCGCTCACCCGCATCAGCGACATCGCGCACGGTTCGGACGTACGGCTGTGGGAGCTGTCGCCGCACCAGGCCTCGCTGGAGGAGGCGTACATGCGGATGACGCAGGGCGCGGTCGACTACCGCTCGACCATCGACCAGAAGGAAGGTCTGCAGCAGCCGCTGCCGCCGGGCGCGCAGCCGCCGATGCCGGTCCCGGGTCAGGGCCAGCCGGGCTGGTACGCCCCGCCGCCGCCCCAGCCGGACGGCCGGCCGTTCGCGATGCCTCCGCAGGGGGCGCCGGGCCAGGCACCGGCGGGCCCGTACGGCGCACCTGGGGTCCCGGGCGCGCCTGGGACGGCTCCGGTCGCCCCCGGCGTCTCCGGCGCGGGCACGCCGAACCCGTACGCCCAGCCCACGCCTCAGGCACCGAAGGACGCACCGCAGAGCACGCCGCGGGTGCCTGCTGGGACCGGCCAGGTGGCGGCGGCTCCCGCGCAGCCGTCGTCCGAGGCTGCCGCGCAGCCCTCCTCTCAGCCGGTCGCGGCCCCCGAACCGTCCGCGCCCCAGCCGACCGGACAGCCCGCGCCGAAGACGCCCTCCGCCGCGGCGCAGCCCGCCCCGGCCTCCGACCTGACCAAGCCCGAGGACCCCCGATGAGCAGCCCCCAGCCCCAGATGTCGCAGGCCGCGCCCCACTGGGAGGCGGCGCCCGGTGCCGGCTCGGCGTACCCCGGCTACACCTCACCGATCCCCGTCGTGCGCACCCACCTCGGGCACGCCATCGCCTCCGAGTGGACGAAGATCAGGTCGGTGCGCTCCACGATGTGGACGCTCGGCGTGTTCGTGCTGCTCGTGGTCGGCATCGGCACACTGACCGGAGTGGTGGTGGCGAACTCCGACCCGGCTCTGGAGGGCGAGAACCCGCTCGGCCTCGGCTTCTTCGGTCTGCTTCTCGGCAGTATGTGCATCATCACGCTGGGCGTGCTGACCACGGCCTCCGAGTACGGCACGGGCATGGTTCGCACCACGATGGTCGCGTGCCCGAGCCGCGGCCGGGTGCTGGCGGCGAAGGCCGTGGTGTTCTTCCTGGTCGCGTTCGTGGTGACGCTGGTGTCCGTGTCCCTCGTCGCCTTCCTGCACATGGCCATGCTGGCGGGCGACGGCGTGAAGTCGCCCTCCGGCGGGGAATGGCTGAAGGGCACGGTCGGCGTCGCGCTGTACATCGCCCTGCTGGGACTGCTCTCGCTGGCCATGGGCTCGGTCATCCGGCACTCGGCGGGCGCCATCACCCTCATGGTCGGTGCCGTGCTCGCTCCGCTCGTGATCGCGCTGTTCATGTTCTCGGAGTCCCTGGAGGGGGTGCGTGACGCCCTGTTCGAGTACTCGATCCCGAGCCAGCTCAGCGTCTTCTACTCCGCCTCCCTCAGCACGTCCGGCCCGTCCGGCTGGGACCCGCTGTGGATCATCCTCGGCGTGACGGCCGTCGCGTACGCCGCCGCCTTCGCGCTGCTGGAGAAGCGGGACGTCTGAGTTCCCTCCGAGGTCCCTCAGAACCTCGGCGCGTTACGGGACCGCCGCACCCCCGGGGTGCGGCGGTCCCGTGCGTTCCAGCAGGCCTTGTGCCAGTGCCGGCGGTCGTCGACGCCCGTGTGCGCGGACCAGGCCACCACGTGCGGCACCCCGTCCGGGATCATCTGGTCACAGCCCGGGCAGCGGTACGCCTTGCCCTGCGCGCTCGCGCCGGCCACGTGCCGCACGTTCCAGCTCTCGCCCTGCCAGTCTTCCGAGGACTGCCAGCCGCCGTAGCGGCCGGGGCGGTCGTCCTCGGCGCTCCGGCCGGAAGAACCGGCACCCTTGGGTCGGTTACGACGCGGGGACACGGGACACCTCTTGGGGCTATACAGGGAGCACGGGCCGTGTCCAGCCTACGCGGCGAGGACGTGGGTACACGTACGCCACCAATCGTCCCAAGTCCCTCGTCGGGCGAGGCGGGCTCCCGCCGGGTCGCCCCCTTGCCCCGCGCGGAACGCCGTTCTTTCTGCAGACAATCCGCAAAATACTCCGCCCGGCCGTGTCCTCGGCACGTGTCAGACGGTTATGCGCTGTGGGGGAGCTCCGTGTCGGAGCCAAGGAAGCAGGAAAGCAATGCGCGTTGGAAGTTTCGTGTTGGCGGCCCAGTTCCCCGGTCAGGGCGAGGGAGAAGCGCTGCACCGCGCGGTCCGCTCGGCCGAGGTGGCCGAGGAGGCCGGGCTCGACACGGTCTGGCTGGCCGAGCACCATTTCGTGCCGTACGGCACGTGCCCCTCGGCCGTCACGCTGGCCGCCTGGCTGCTGGGCCGCACCCGCCGCATCCGGGTCGGTACGGCGGTCAGCGTCCTGCCCACCGCCCACCCCGTGGCCCTCGGTGAACAGGCCGCGCTGCTGCACCACACGAGCGGCGGCCGTTTCACGCTCGGTGTCGGCCGTGGCGGCCCGTGGGTCGACCTGGAGGTGTTCGGCGCGGGCCTGGAGGCGTACGAGAAGGGGTTCCCGGAGTCCCTTGACCTCCTGGTGCGCTGGCTGCGCGCACCGTCTGTCGCGGCCGACGGTGAGCGTTTCCGCTTCCGTGAAGTCACGGTCGTCCCCCGGCCGTCGGAGGCCCTGAACGAGGTCGCGGGGCCGGAGGTCGTCGTCGCCTGCACGTCCCCGGCGAGTGTGCGGCTGGCCGCCGAGCGCGGCCTGTCGATGCTGCTCGGGATGCACGTGGGGGACGAGGAGAAGGCGGAGATGGTCGCCCTGTGGCGGCAGCACGCGCGGGCCTGCGGCCGGTCGGCGGAGGAGATCCTCGGCGCGTCCCATGTGTCGGCGGGCGTCTGCCAGATCGCGGACCGGCGGGCCGACGCGGCGGAGACGCTGATGAAGGCGATGCCGGGCTGGCTGAAACAGGGCCTGGAGGCGCATGTCACGGTCGACGGGCGCACACGGCGGATGCGCGACCCGCTGGCGTACACCGAACTGCTCTGCGGGCTGCACCCGGTGGGCACCCCGCGGCTGTGCGCGGACCGGCTGGCGGCGACCAGCGAGCGGACCGGCATCTCCCGCTTCGCCCTGCTCGTGGAGGGCTCCGGGGACCTGGCGGCGACCGAGGAGAACGTACGGCGGCTGGGGGCCGAGGTGCTCCCCCAACTCGTCTGAAAGCGCGGTGGGTTCCTGGGGGCTTGCCGCTCCGGTACAAAAGCGCACCTCCCGCGTACGGAGCGGCAAGCAGGCGGCGCCTCAGCAGTCGCGGAACTCGGGGGACTGATTCAGCACCTGACTGCGGACCGAGGTGAAGCGGCCCAGTTTCTCGTCGACCGAGGAGTCAAGCGGGAAGACGGCCACCCGGTGGCAGTTCTGGAAGGCCAGCCGCACACCGAAGTGCCGTTGCAGCGCGCCGCGTATCGCGTCACTCGCAAGCGCACGCAGCAGCTGACCGCGTGCCTGCTCGTCCGGCGGAGGCGTCTGGTTGTCGGCGAACGCACCGCCGTCCACCTTCAGCTGGGCCACCAGGGAGCTGATCATCTCCCACGCGTAGGGCAGGGAGGTCCGGACGCAGTCGACGAATTCGGCTTCATCGACCTCGCCTCGCTCGGCCTGTTCCAGTAGGGCCGGTGAGACGTCGAGCGACATGAGTTCTCCTCTCGCACCCCCGCCCGGCGGGCAGGGGTTGCCGGACAATAAGGGAGTTCGCGATACCGGACACGCTGCGTACACACGTCGCGACCTCCCGTTCATACGGTAAGCAACCGGCGGGGACGGCACCAGGAAAATGCGCAGATGGCACACTCTCAATGAGCACACCATGCACACAATCGGCCATTACCGAACATGTGTTTTCCAGGGCGAATCGCGTCGACAGGCACCCGTCGAGTAGCGTTGCCGACCATGCGTCTCGTCATTGCCCGCTGCTCCGTGGACTACGCCGGGCGGCTCACCGCCCACCTCCCCTCGGCCCCGCGTCTGATCCTGGTGAAGGCGGACGGCAGCGTCTCGATCCACGCCGACGACCGGGCCTACAAGCCCCTGAACTGGATGTCGCCGCCCTGCACACTGAAGGAGGGCACCGGCGAGGACGAGGGCGTCTGGACCGTCGTCAACAAGGCGGGCGAGAAGCTCATCATCACGATGGAGGAAGTCCTCCACGACTCCTCGCACGAACTGGGCGTCGATCCCGGCCTGATCAAGGACGGCGTGGAAGCGCACCTGCAGGAGCTGCTCGCCGACCGCATCGAGACGCTCGGCGACGGCTACACCCTGATCCGCCGCGAGTACCCGACGGCCATCGGCCCGGTCGACATCCTGTGCCGGGACGCCGACGGCAAGACCGTCGCGGTCGAGATCAAGCGGCGCGGTGAGATCGACGGCGTGGAGCAGCTGACGCGCTATCTGGAGCTGCTGAACCGCGACCCCCATCTCGCCCCCGTCCGCGGCATCTTCGCCGCGCAGGAGATCAAGCCCCAGGCCCGTGTCCTCGCGACCGACCGGGGCATCGGCTGCCAGGTCCTCGACTACGACGCGCTGCGCGGCATCGAGGACGACAAGCTGCGGCTGTTCTGACACGTCCCGTACGACAAGAAGGGCCGGGTCCGGGAACGGACCCGGCCCTGCCGCGTGTCGGGTGTCAGATCACCAGCGGCTGCGAGCCGTCCGGCGTCCCCGCACTGCTCTGCGGCGCGCTCGCCGTGGTGCTCGCGGGGGCGCTCGGCGCCGGGCCGCTCGCGGAGTCCGAGGTGCTCGGGCTGGTGGTCGGCGGGGCGGAGGTCGGCGACTGCGAGGTCGGCGGCTCGGACGTGGGAGGTTGCGAGGTCGGCGGCTTCGACGTGGTCGGCGGCTTCGATGTCGTGGGGGGCTTCGACGTCGTCGGGGGCTTGGATGTCGCCGGCGGCTTCGAGGTCGTGGGCGGCTTCGTCGTGGACCCCGGGTCGCTGGGGCTCGGCGAACCGCTCGGTCCACTCGTCGGCGTCGGATCGTCCGACGTCCCCGGCGTGCCGTCCGGGCCCGGTTCGGTCGGGCGGGTGGTCACCACGCCCGGGTCACCGTCGCTGTCGTTCACCGGACGTTCGGCGCCCAGACTGCCGTCGCTCGGGCCCTGACTGGCCGAGGGGTCGACGCCGACCTGGCCGGACGGCGGATTCGGGTCGTTGTCGGAGGTGGCGCCGAGCGTCACCACCGTGCCGAGCACCGCGACGAGCAGGGCGCCGGCCCCGGCGGCCACGAGGTTGCGCCGGGCCAGGCCCTTGAGCCCGCCCCCGGCCTTGCGCGAGGGCCCTTGCGAGGAGCGGTGGGTGACCAGGGCCGGGGCTGAGGGCTGCTGGAGGGTCGGGAAGGCCGCCGGTACACCCTCGGCCGGGGACGCCGACTCCTCGTACCGGGCGTCGGGCACCTCCTCCCCCGCGGTCGGCCCGAGAGTCAGCGGCGTGCCGGAGCGGTCCGCGACCAGGGCGAGCGCACGGCGGCCGGCGACGGTGCCACGCTTGTCCGACAGGGCGCCGCGCAGACCCACGGAGGTCTCCAGTTCGGCGCGGGCCCGGTCGAGCTGTCCGCCGCACAGGGCGAGGATGCCGAGCTCGTGGTGGAAGTAGGCCTGCTCGGCGACGTCGCCGGCGAGCCGGGCGGCCTCGGCGCCGGTCCGCAGGGCCCGTTCCCAGGCGCTCCAGTGCAGTCCGGCGGCGAACGCCGGTGCGGCGGTGCGCGCCAGGTGCAGGGCCGGGCTCTCCTCGCCCTCGGCGGTCGGGCCGGTGAGCGGGGTGAGGACCGCCAGGGCGGCGAGGAGCGCGTCGGCCTCGGCGCACACACGCTCGGGGGTGACCGAGGGGTGCCCGGCCCACCAGGAGTAGTGCTGGGCGGCGCTGCGGGCGCCGGCCTCGGCCTCGTCGGCGTACCCCGCGGCCTCGAGCTGCGTCGACACCCCCGCGGCGAGCCGGTAGCGGGAGCCGACCGCGGAGACCAGGCCGCAGGCGGCCAGTTCGCCGAGCGCGGCATCCGCGTGGGTGTCGCCGACCAGAGCGGGCAGATGCGCCTGGTGCGGCACCTCGCCGCCCAGGGCGACCGCGAACCGGAGGGTGGCGCGGGCGGATGCGCTGAGCCGGGAGGCGAGCAGGGGCGCGGGAGCGGCGGCCTCACCGAGTGAGGGCAGGGGCACCTCGTCTTCCTCGGCGGCGTCGTACCCGTCGGCCGGGGGCGCGTCCTCGAAGACGCCGAACTCGTCGACGGCTCCGGCTCCGGCACGCAGCCGGTCGCGCTGCCGCAGCAGGGCGCCGGCCTGGACGAAGCGCAGCGGCAGGCCCTCGGACTCGAACCAGAGGTCGCCCGCCCAGTTGGACTCCTCCTCGGTGAGGGAACGGCCGACGGCGTGTTCGAGCAGGTCCAGTCCGGCCGCGCGGTCCAGTCCGCCGAGGACGACCTCCTCCACACCGGCGTCGGCGGAGGGCGCCGGCACGTCCGGGGTGGCGCCGAGCAGGAAGGCGCACTCGGGGGTCGCCTCCAGCAGCTCGTCGAGCGCGGCGCCGCCGAAGTCCAGGCCGTCGAGGACGACGACCGCGCCGATCTCACGGACATGGGTGAGCAGTTCGTCCCGGTCCGGGCGGTGCAGGGGGGCTTTGTACACCGCGTAGAAGAGGTCGTACAGCAGTTCGCCGGAGGTGCGGCCGAAGCCGTTCAGCCGGACGACGCCGTCCGGCGCGAGGTCCGAGCAGTCCTCGGCGACCAGGTCGAGCAGGCGGGTGCGGCCGGAGCCGGCGGGCCCGGTGAGGCGGACGGTGCGGCCGCGGGCGAGCAGGCGCACCAGCTGCTCGCGTTCCTCCTGGCGGGCGAGCAGCGGCAGAGTGGGCTGCGCGGGACCGGGCGGGACGGGCGGCAGGGCCGCGCGCTCGGCCTCGGCGCGTTCGGCCGGGTCGAGCTTGACGGGACGGGCGGGCCGTTCGGCGGGCGGGCAGACCTCTATCTCGCTGCCGTCGACGGGGTTGACGGTCAGCAGGAAGTCGCCGGAGACGAGCTGCACCGTGCGGGCGAGCGCGGGCGCGTGCTGGCTGAAGTCGGGTGTGAGGGATTCCCGGGGCGGGCGCTGGCGCGGCGCGGTACCGTCGCCGTCGTGGCCGTACTCCTCGGGTCCCCGGGTGTTCGGGTCCATAGGTCAAGCCCCCCAAAAGCGTGTGTGTGCCCTGCTAGCCCCTCCCGGCCTTGCTGCACACCGCGCTGTCGCTTCTGGTCCGGGCCCGCTCGAAGGGTGGCATGGCAGCGGGCAGCCGAACCCTAAACCTTCGCACAGTATCTACGACAGTCCGGGGTACCGCGCCGTCCGAGACGTCACGGTCTCGTGAGGATTGTGCGCGTCGCACCATTCGCCGCACGATTCGACATCGTCCGTCCGGGTCTCCCGGGTCATCCGGTTCACACGTACGAGGCGTCACACGCGAGGCAGTGTCTCCACCCCGATGCCTCCCTCGATCGCCAGGATCCGGTGCAGGCGGGTGGCCACCAGCAGGCGCTGCATCTGCGGCGGCACGCCGCGCAGGACCAGGCGCCGGCCGCAGCGGCCGGCCCGCCGGTGGGCTCCCATGATCACGCCCAGTCCGGTGGCGTCCCAGGAGTCCAGTTCGGACAGGTCCAGCACCAGGTCTCCGACTCCGTCGTCGACGGCCGAGTGCAGGACCGTACGGGCGTCCGCCGCGCTGCGGACGTCGAGGCGGCCCCCGACGACCAGCTCGGCGTGGTCGCCCCTGATGTACATATGCGCTCCCCGTGCGTGCGTCTCGTGCTCCGCGTTCTGATGTGGGTGATGCAACCTCTGACTGCGTGGAGGGCGCAGAGGTTGCTTCCTGTAAGCGAACCGATACCGAATTCACCCCGGGGTGTGATGACCCCGGGGTGTGTGCGGTTTCAGTGCTTGTAGAAGCCCTGCCCGCTCTTGCGTCCGATGTCACCGGCGTCAACCATCCGGCGCATCGACTCGGGAGCCGCGAACTTCTCGTCCTGGGACTCGGTGTAGATGTTGCTCGTGGCGTGCAGCAGGATGTCGACGCCGGTCAGGTCCGCCGTCGCCAGCGGGCCCATGGCGTGGCCGAAGCCCAGCTTGCAGGCAAGGTCGATGTCCTCGGCGCTCGCCACGCCCGACTCGTGCAGTTTCGCGGCCTCGACGACCAGGGCGCAGATGAGACGGGTCGTCACGAAGCCGGCGACGTCGCGGTTGACGACGATGCAGGTCTTGCCGACGGACTCGGCGAACTCCCGAGCCTTGGCGAGGGTTTCGTCACTGGTCTTGTAGCCGCGCACCAGTTCGCACAGCTGCATCATCGGCACCGGCGAGAAGAAGTGCGTGCCGACGACCCGCTCCGGGCGCTCCGTCGCCGCCGCGATCTTGGTGATCGGGATGGCGGAGGTGTTCGAGGCCAGGATCGCCTCGTCCTTCACGATCTTGTCGAGGTTGCGGAAGATCTCGTGCTTGACCTCGAGCTTCTCGAAGACGGCCTCGACGACCACGTCCGCGTCGGCCGCGGCGTCCAGGTCGGTGGTCGCGGTGATGCGCGCGAGGGCGGCGTCGGCGTCATGCGCCTCCAGCTTGCCCTTGGCGACGAACTTGTCGTACGACGCCTTGATGCCGTCGGTGCCTCGCCTGAGCGCCTCGTCGGTCACGTCGCGCAGGACGACGTCCCAGCCCGCCTGCGCGGAGACCTGGGCGATACCGGACCCCATGAGGCCGGCTCCGATGACGGCGAGCTTCCGTGCCACTGTGCGACTCCCCTGACGCGCTGTTCATGTCTGCCTCTCGGGCGGACACTAGCGCTCGTGAGGGCCTGTGTGACCAGTAAGTAATGCGCGTCACGTCTCACATGACGGACATCACACCAGCAGGGGTCACTCGGCTTCCCGGACGGCGTAGTTGAGCACGTTCTCGCTCAACAGCTCCTCGATGTCGTCGAGGAGGACGAGCATCTCCCGTGACACTTCGTCCGGGTTGCGCCCCTTGGCCATCTCACGGCCGATCGCCACGAAGACGGTGCCGTGGACCCAGCAGATCTGACCGGCGATCAGCCTCGGCAGCGGGTCGCCGCCCTCGGCACCCGTCTCCTCCCGGAGGGTCGCCTCCAGGTTGTCCTGGACCTCCTGCTGGATGCGCCACAGCCGGGAGCGCAGCGGCGGCGCCTCGTCGATGCAGCGCATGAAACGGTCGTAACCCTCGATGAGGCCCATCCGGGGCGAGACCGCCTCGATCTCGGCGCGCAGCTCGCGCAGCACCGCCCGGGCGGCGGACTCCCCCGCGTCCCGGCCGCGCACCCAGCGGGAGAGCCGGTCGACGACACCCTGCGAGCGGTCGAAGAAGAGGTCCTCCTTGGCCGGGAAGTAGTTGTAGACGGTGTTGACGGAGACATCGGCCGCCTCCGCCACGTCCGCGATCGTCACCGTCACGAACCCGTGCTCCAGGAACAGCCCGGTGGCGATGTCCGAGATGCGCTGCCTGGTCTCGCGCTTCTTCCGCTCCCTGAGCCCCTCTGTCATGCCCGAATCCTAACTTCCCTGGGGCCCCTCAAAACTTGGGGCCATTGCAAACTTTAAGAGACTCTGCTTTTCTGGGCGGCATGGCAATCATCAGTACGGCCGGCCTGGCCCGTACCTTCCGGACGAAGCACGGCCCCGTTCATGCCGTGCGCGGTATCGACCTGACCGTGCGCGAGGGCGAGATCCTGGGTTTCCTCGGCCCGAACGGGGCCGGCAAGACGACGACCCTGCGGATGCTGACGACGTTGCTGGCGCCGACCGGCGGTGCCGCCACCGTCGCGGGCCACGACCTGGCGGCGGACCCGGCCGGGGTGCGGCGGTCCTGCGGCTACGTGGCACAGTCCGGCGGGGTGGACCCGCAGATCTCCGTGCGGGAGGAACTCGTCACCCAGGGGCGCCTGTACCGGCTGACCAAGGCGCGGGCCGCCGAGCGGGCCGGGGAACTCGCCCGCGAGCTGGACCTCACCGAGCTGCTCGACCGCAAGTGCGCGGCGCTCTCCGGCGGGCAGCGGCGCCGACTGGACATCGCGATGGCGCTCACCCACCGCCCGAAGGTGCTGTTCCTCGACGAACCGACGACCGGGCTCGACCCCGGCAGCCGCGCCGATCTGTGGGACCTGGTGCGCCGACTGCGCGACGAGCACGGCACGACCGTCTTCCTCACCACCCACTACCTCGACGAGGCCGACGCCCTGTCCGACCGGCTGGTCGTCGTCGACCGGGGCGTGGTCGCCGCCGAGGGCACTCCGGACGCGCTGAAGCTGGAGTACGGCGGCTCGATCGACGCGACCCTCCAGGACACGTTCCTCGCCATCACCGGCCGCAGCGCCGCACCGGCCGACCAGACCCCCGTCGCCGTATAGGACGCAGAGGACTCCCGATGCTGTTACACGACACCGCCCTCATCTACGGGCGCTACCTGCGCCAGTCCCTGCGCTCCCGCTTCGCACTGCTCTTCGGCGTCCTGATGCCGCTGCTGTACCTGTTGTTCTTCGGCCCGCTGCTGACCGACCTGCCGCTCGGCGGGCGCGGCAGCTCCTGGCAGATGCTCGTCCCCGGCCTGCTGTGCCAACTCGGTCTGTTCGGAGCCTCGTTCGCGGGTTTCGCGGTCATCCTCGAGAAGGGGCAGGGAGTGGTGGAGCGCATGCGGGTCACTCCGGTCAGCCGGCTGGCCCTGCTGCTCGGCCGGGTGCTGCGGGAAGCCACCGTGTTCGTCTTCCAGGCCGTGCTGCTGGTGCTGGCGGCCATGGCCCTGGGCCTGCGGGCGCCGCTGGCCGGCGTACTGATCGGCTTCGGGTTCGTCGCGCTGCTCACGGTGTCGCTGGCCGCGCTGTCCTACGCGCTGGCGATGAAGCTGGACACGCCCCAGAGCTTCGGTCCGGCGGTCAACGCGCTGACCATGCCGTCGATGCTGCTGTCCGGCCTGATGCTCCCGATGACCCTGGGACCGGCGTGGCTGGACGTACTGTCGCACCTCATGCCGTTCCGCTATCTGGTGGACGCGGTGCGGGACGCGTACGTCGGCGATTACGCGACGGCGCACATGCTGTACGGCGCCCTGGTGGCCGTCGGGCTCACGGCCGTCTCCGTGACGGTGGGCACACGCGTGTTCCGAACCGCCGGAGCGTAACTACGCTGGCCACATGGTCAATCTGACGCGCATCTACACCAGGACCGGCGACCGGGGCACCACCGCCCTCGGCGACATGAGCCGGGTCGCCAAGACCGACCTGCGGATCTCCGCGTACGCCGACGCCAACGAGGCGAACGCGGTGATCGGCACGGCGATCGCGCTGGGCGGCCTGGACGAGGAGATCGTCAAGGTCCTCACCCGCGTCCAGAACGACCTGTTCGACGTGGGAGCGGACCTGTCGACGCCGGTGGTGGAGAACCCGGAGTTCCCGCCGCTGCGTGTCGAGCAGTTCTACATCGACAAGCTGGAGGCGGACTGCGACCGCTTTAACGAGCAGCTGGAGAAGCTCCGCTCCTTCATCCTCCCGGGCGGCACCCCGGGCGCGGCCCTGCTCCACCAGGCCTGCACGGTCGTACGCCGGGCGGAACGCTCGACCTGGTCCGCCCTGGAGGCCCACGGCGAGACGATGAACCCCCTGACGGCCACCTACCTCAACCGGCTCTCCGACCTCCTGTTCATCCTCGCGAGGACGGCGAACAAGGAGGTCGGAGATGTGTTGTGGGTGCCGGGCGGCGAACGCTAGGTTCTGCCTCGCGCGACGTGATGGAGGCCGTTGGCGGAGAGGACCCCGCCGACGATCATCATCACGACGCCCACCTTCGTGAGGGTCACCACGGGGACGTCCACGTCTCCGGTGAACCGCCACAGCACCAGGCCGATCAGGAAGGTGGCGACGCCTTCCAGCAGGTACTGGGATGCCTTGCTCATGAGTGTGTCCTTTCCTTCGAGGTGGTGACCGCCTCCGGCTCACCCGCAGGGGCCTTGCGCGGCCAGATCCAGTAGCTCAGAGCGACCAGTCCGTGGATCCCGGCCGCACGCCAGGCCCCGTAGCGCCAGTTCTCCAGCGAGGTCACGCGGCTCGGGTCGTCCACGTACCAGATCGCGAGCTGGAGGAGCACGGTCGCGACGACGGCGCCCACCAGCGTGCCCAGCCACACCTTGCCCTCGTGGCGGGCGCGGGCCATTCCGTAGCGCGGTGGGCCGATCGGCTTCGGGGCGCCGCCCAGCCGGTGGGCCGCGTGGCCGTCGAGCCACTTCACCGTGCGGTGGCCGTGCCCGACGGTGTAGCCGATGTACAGCGCGGCCAGCCCGTGCGTCCAGTTCGGCTCGGCACCGTTCTTCAGGTCCAGCGCGGTGGCGACCAGCAGGACGACCTCCAACAGCGGCTCGCACAGCAGCAGGCCCAGCCCCAGCCGTGGCATGCGCAGGAGGTAGCGGGCGCTCAGCCCGGCCGCCAGCAGCACCCAGAAGCCGATCTCGCAGGCGGCGATCAATGCGACGATCACGGTTCGCTCCTCTCGGTCACCTCTTCAGGCTCCCGTGCGGCGTGCCCGGAATCGTCATCGCCACTGACGAACCCGCAGTACATCGAAGGATGCAGCCGAGGACCCTCCGCGGGGTTCACGCTCAGGGCGCGACGGCCGTGTTGGATGGTGCCATGGCCGTACGACTCCCCCGCCCCCGCCGCTTCGACGTCCGCGTCGCGCTGGCCGGGCTGCTCGGCGGGCTGCTGCTGTGGAGCGTCGGCCTGGCCACCCGTCCGCACACCGAGCCGTACGTGCTCCTGCCGGGACGCTGGCCGCTTCTGCTGCCGCTCTTCGTCATGGCCGGCTGCGAGCTGCTGCGCCGGACCGCCCCCCGCACCGCCCTGCTGATCGGCACGCCCGCGATCGTGCTGGACCTCGTCACCCAGGGCAACCTGGTCACGATCCTGATGTACACCGACCTCATGTACGCGGCCGTCCTGTACGGACCGCCCGCCTCGGCCCACCGCATCCCGCGGATCACCGGGCTGCTCTCGGTGGCCGGGGCGGTGGTGCCGTTCGCGGTCTGGCGCGAGCCCGAGGCGCTGCTGATCGGTGTGATCACCGGCCTCGTGTCCTTCGGCCCCGCCGCCACGGGTCTGATCGTCCGCAACCACCGTGACGCGGCCGAGGCGGCCCGGCTGCTCGCCGAGCAGACCGCGCTGCTCGCCGAGATGGACCGCACCCAGGCCGTCACCGCCGAGCGTGCCCGGATGGCCCGCGAACTGCACGACATGGTCGCCAACCACCTCTCGGCGATCGCCATCCACTCCACGGCCGCTCTCTCCCTGGAGGACCCCAAGACCTCGCAGGAGGCGCTGGTGGTCATCCGCGAGAACAGCGTCGAGGGGCTCGCGGAGATGCGGCGGCTGATCGGGATCCTCCGCGATTCCAGCGGCGACACCGAGCCGGTCGCCGCCCCCACCCTCGACGGACTCGTCGCCCTGGTGGAGAACGCGCGCACCAACGGCCTCGACGTCACCCTCGACGCGGCCCAGGGCGCGGTCCCGGCGCCCGTGGAACTCGCCGCCTACCGCATCGTCCAGGAGTCCCTCACCAACGCGCTCAAGCACGCCGGCGCCGGCCGGGTCGCCGTGTCCCTCGCCCGGTGCGACGGTGTTCTGACGGTCGAGGTGAGCAGCCCCTACGGCGACCGGGACGGCCCCACGGCCCCCGGATCGGGCGCCGGCCTGGTCGGCATGCGGGAGCGCGCCGCGCTGCTCGGCGGCACCTTCGAGGCCGGTCCCGAGGACTCGCGGGACGGCAAGATCTGGGCCGTACGCGCCACCCTCCCCGTCAGCGACACCGCCGAAGGAGACACCCCATGATCCGCGTCCTGGTCGCCGAGGACCAGTCGGCCGTCCGCTCAGGCCTGGTGCTCATCCTGCGCAGCGCGCCGGACATCGAGGTGGCCGGCGAGGCGGCGGACGGCGAGCAGGCGGTGGCACTGGCGCGCGAGCTGCGGCCGGACCTGGTGCTGATGGACATTCAGATGCCCCGCGTGGACGGAGTGTCGGCGACCCGGCAGGTCGTCGCCGAAGGGCTCGCGGACGTGCTCGTGCTGACCACCTTCGATCACGACGAGTACGTGTTCGGGGCGCTGCGCGCGGGCGCGTCCGGGTTCCTGCTGAAGAACGCCGAGGCCAAGGAACTGCTGGAGGCGGTACGGACGGTGGCGCGCGGGGAGGGGCTGATCTCCCCGGCGGTCACCCGCCGTCTGATCGCCGAGTTCGCCGCGAAGCCCGCGCGGGAGCCGACGGCCGATCCGTCCGTCCTGGACCAGCTGACCCGGCGTGAGCGCGAAGTGCTGTCCTGTCTGGGTGAAGGCCTGTCCAACGCGGGCATCGCCGAGCGGCTCGACATGGCCGAGGCGACCGTGAAGACCCATGTCAGCCGGCTGCTGGGGAAGCTGGAACTGCGCAGCAGGGTGCAGGCGGCGGTGCTGGCGCAGGAGTTGGGGATCTGAACCGACGCCGATGCGGTGGTCCAGACCTATTGACCGGTGGTTCAGACCTTTCTATTCTCACCGCACCATGAGGGGCGTGAGGCTCAGTCACGCCCCGACAACCCCACAAGGAGGCGCAGCATGCGCTTCAGACACAGAGCCGCGGCAGGACTCGCGACGCTGTTGCTCCCGCTGGCCGGAATGGTCGGCCTCGCCACCCCCGCCCAGGCGGCCGCGTCCGCCACCGCGACCTACGCCAAGACGCAGGACTGGGGCTCGGGCTTCGAAGGCAAGTGGACGGTGAAGAACACCGGAACCACGACACTCAGCTCCTGGACCGTGGAGTGGGACTTCCCCTCCGGTACCTCCGTCACCTCTTCCTGGGACGCCGACGTCACCTCCTCCGGCACCCACTGGACCGCGAAGAACAAGTCCTGGAACGGCACCCTCGCCCCCGGCGCATCCGTCTCCTTCGGCTTCAACGGCACGGGCTCCGGCTCCCCCGCGAAGTGCAAGCTGAACGGCGGCAGCTGTGACGGCGGCACCACGGAACCCGGCGACAGCGCGCCGAGCGCCCCCGGCACCCCGGCCGCCTCCGACATCACCCACACCTCGGTGAAGCTGTCCTGGTCCGCCGCCACCGACGACAAGGGCGTCAAGAACTACGACGTGCTGCGCGACGGCGGCAAGGTCGCCACCGTGACGGGCACCTCGTACACCGACACCGGCCTGACCGCCGGCACCGACTACTCCTACTCGGTGCAGGCCCGCGACACCGCCGACCAGACCGGCCCGGTCAGCGGCGCCCGCGCGGTGCGCACCACCGGCGGCACCACCGAGCCGCCCACCGGCGACAAGGTCAACCTCGGCTACTTCGTCGAGTGGGGCGTCTACGGCCGCAACTACCACGTCAAGAACCTGGTGACGTCCGGCTCGGCGTCGAAGATCACCCACATCAACTACGCGTTCGGCAACGTCAAGAACGGCCAGTGCACCGTCGACGACACCTACGCCGCCTACGACAAGGCCTACACCGCCGACCAGTCCGTCAGCGGCACCGCCGACACCTGGGACCAGCCGCTGCGCGGCAACTTCAACCAGCTGCGCCAGCTCAAGGCCAAGTACCCGCACATCAAGGTGCTGTACTCCTTCGG
The DNA here is from genome assembly GCF_000717875.1 of Streptomyces sp. NRRL S-455. Lineage (GTDB taxonomy): Bacteria > Actinomycetota > Actinomycetes > Streptomycetales > Streptomycetaceae > Streptomyces. The sequence continues at coordinate 112,676 of NZ_JOCT01000023.1, read as the reverse complement.
CGGCTGGACCTACTCGGGCGGCTTCGGCCAGGCCGCGCAGAACGCCGCCGCGTTCGCCAAGTCCTGCAAGGCCGTCGTGGAGGACCCGCGCTGGGCCGACGTGTTCGACGGCATCGACATCGACTGGGAGTACCCGAACGCCTGCGGCCTGACCTGCGACACGTCCGGCCCGGCGGCGTTCAGGAACCTGATGTCCGCGCTGCGTACGGAGTTCGGTCCGAAGTACCTGGTCACCGCGGCCATCACCGCCGACGGTTCCTCCGGCGGCAAGATCGACGCGGCCGACTACGGGGGCGCCGCACAGTACCTCGACTGGTACAACGTGATGACGTACGACTACTTCGGCGCCTTCGACAAGGACGGCCCGACCGCCCCCCACTCCCCGCTCACCTCGTACCCGGGGATCCCGCAGGCCGGCTTCAACTCGGCCGACGCGATCGCCAAGCTCAAGGCGAAGGGCGTCCCGTCCGCCAAGCTGCTGCTCGGCATCGGCTTCTACGGCCGCGGCTGGACCGGCGTCACCCAGTCCGCCCCGGGCGGCTCGGCGACCGGCGCCGCTCCGGGCACGTACGAGGCGGGCATCGAGGACTACAAGGTCCTGAAGAACTCCTGCCCGGTCACCGGCACCATCGCGGGCACGGCGTACGCGCACTGCGGCAGCAACTGGTGGTCCTACGACACTCCGTCCACGATCGCCGGGAAGATGACCTGGGCCAGGAACCAGGGCCTGGGCGGCGCGTTCTTCTGGGAGTTCAGCGGCGACACCGGCAACGGTGAGCTGGTGAAGGCCATCGACCGCGGCCTCAGGCAGTAGAGCTACTGAGCCACATTGACGCTCCCCCAGGCTTCGTCCGGGGGGGACCCCCACCCAGCGAGTGAATGTGGCTACGCCACATTCACTCGCTGTCCGGGCGGGGCTGCCTCAAGCCACGCGAGGAAACCGGTCAGCGCGTCCTCGCTCATGGCCAGCTCCAGCCGAGTCCCCCGGTGCAGACAGGCCAGGATCACATGGTCGGAGAGGAGCGCCAGCTCCTCCTCGCCCTCGGGGACCCGGCGGCCGGCCACCTCGATCGCGGAGCGTTCCAGGATGCGGCGCGGGCGCGGCGAGTACGAGAAGACGCGGTACCACTCGACACGGTCGCCGTTGTACCGGGCCACTCCGTACGCCCAGCCCTTGCCGTTGGTGTCGCCCTGCTCAGGGGCGTCCCAGCGCAGGCTGGCGTCGAAGGTGCCGCCCGAGCGCTGGATCAGCCGGCGCCGCAGACCGAAGACGAACAGGCCCACCAGCACGAGGGCCACCACGATTCCGCACACAGTCAGAGCGAGGACCATCGGCACCGACCTCCTCGTCTCCTAGGTAACGGAACGTAAAAATCACCCACATCCACCTCAGCCGCGGCTGGGCCCGGATCTCTCCGGTACCCAGCCGCGGCTGAGTGAACTCTTCACACGGCGGTCCCCCAGTGCCTGCAGGGCCTGGGAGGCGCCCCCACGGTCATCGCGCCGCCGTGGCCGCCCGCAGACGGACGTCCGCGCGGCGCTGGGCCTCCGCGTCGTCCTCCGCCTTCGCGCGCTCCAGCTCCCGCTCCGCGCGCTGGACGTCGATCTCGTCCGACAGCTCGGCGACCTCCGCGAGCAGCGAGAGCTTGTCGTCCGCGAACGAGATGAATCCGCCGTGGACCGCGGCGACGACGGTCCCGCCCTCGCTCGTGCGGATGGTCACGGGGCCCGACTCCAGCACACCGAGCAGCGGCTGGTGACCGGGCATGACGCCGATGTCGCCGGACGTGGTGCGCGCGACGACCAGGGTGGCCTGGCCGGACCAGACCTCACGGTCGGCCGCGACCAGCGCGACGTGCAGCTCAGCAGCCAAGGGTGGCTCCTCGGGTCACCACCCGGCGGGAGTGCCGGGTGTGGATTACAAGTCTAATGGGCGTGACGGAGGGGGCGGGACGAACCCCGCCCCCTCCGACGAGCGCGAGGCTCAGGAGACGCCCAGCTCCTTCGCGTTCTTCTTCAGGTCCTCGAGACCACCGCACATGAAGAACGCCTGCTCCGGGAAGTGGTCGTACTCGCCGTCGCAGATCGCGTTGAACGCGGTGATCGACTCGTCCAGCGGCACGTCCGAACCGTCCACGCCGGTGAACTGCTTGGCGGCGTGGGTGTTCTGGGACAGGAAGCGCTCCACGCGACGGGCACGGTGGACGACGAGCTTGTCCTCCTCGCCGAGCTCGTCGATACCGAGGATCGCGATGATGTCCTGCAGGTCCTTGTACTTCTGCAGGATGTTCTTCACGCGCATCGCGGCGTTGTAGTGGTCCGCCGAGATGTACCGCGGGTCGAGGATCCGGGACGTGGAGTCCAGCGGGTCCACGGCCGGGTAGATGCCCTTCTCGGAGATCGGACGGGACAGAACCGTCGTCGCGTCGAGGTGGGCGAAGGTGGTGGCCGGGGCCGGGTCGGTCAGGTCGTCCGCGGGGACGTAGATCGCCTGCATCGAGGTGATCGAGTGACCACGGGTCGAGGTGATGCGCTCCTGGAGGATGCCCATCTCGTCGGCCAGGTTCGGCTGGTAGCCCACCGCGGAGGGCATACGGCCGAGCAGGGTCGACACCTCGGAACCGGCCTGGGTGAAGCGGAAGATGTTGTCGATGAAGAACAGCACGTCCTGCTTCTGGACGTCACGGAAGTACTCCGCCATCGTCAGGCCGGCCAGGGCCACGCGCAGACGGGTGCCCGGGGGCTCGTCCATCTGGCCGAAGACCAGGGCGGTCTTGTCCAGAACTCCGGACTCTTCCATCTCCGCGATGAGGTCGTTGCCCTCACGGGTGCGCTCACCGACGCCCGCGAAGACGGAGACGCCCTCGTGGAGGTTGGCGACACGCATGATCATTTCCTGGATCAGCACGGTCTTGCCGACACCGGCGCCACCGAACAGACCGATCTTGCCGCCCTTGACGTACGGGGTGAGCAGGTCGACGACCTTCAGGCCCGTCTCGAACATCTCGGTCTTCGACTCGAGCTGGTCGAACGCGGGGGCCTTGCGGTGGATGGGCCAGCGCTCGCCCTCGTGGACCTCGTCGCTGTTCAGCACCTCACCGAGGGTGTTGAACACCTTGCCCTTGGTGAAGTCGCCGACCGGGACGGAGATGCCCGCGCCCGTGTCGGTCACCGGGGCCTGGCGGACCAGACCGTCGGTGGGCTGCATGGAGATCGCGCGGACCAGGCCGTCACCCAGGTGCTGGGCGACCTCCAGGGTCAGCGTCTTCTTCTCGCCCGCGAGCGCCGGGTCGGCGACCTCGACGTGGAGGGCGTTGTAGATCTCGGGCATCGCGTCGACGGGGAACTCCACGTCGACGACCGGGCCGATGACCCGGGCGACGCGGCCCGTAGCCGTCGCGGTCTCAACAGTGGTGGTCATTTATCGGTCACTCCCCGCGGTCGCGTCGGCCAGGGCACTGGCACCACCGACGATCTCGCTGATTTCCTGGGTGATTTCGGCCTGGCGGGCCTGGTTGGCAAGCCGGGTGAGCGTCTCGATGAGCTCTCCGGCGTTGTCGGTGGCCGACTTCATCGCGCGCCGCGTGGCGGCGTGCTTGGAGGCGGCCGACTGGAGCAGCGCGTTGTAGATCCGGCTCTCCACGTAGCGCGGCAGCAGGGCGTCCAGGACGTCCTCCGCCGAGGGCTCGAAGTCGAACAGCGGGAGGATCTCGCCCTTCTCGGGCTTCGCCTCCGCCGCCACCTCGTCGAGGCTGAGCGGCAGCAGCCGCGCCTCGGTCGCCGTCTGCGTCATCATCGACACGAACTCGGTGTAGACGATGTGGAGCTCGTCCACGCCGCCCTCGGCCGTCTCCGTCTCGATCGCCTCGATCAGCGGGGCCGCGACCTTCTTGGCGTCCGCGTACGAGGGCTCGTCGGTGAAGCCCGTGAACGACTCCGCGATCTTGCGCTCGCGGAAGTTGTAGTGGGCGACACCACGGCGGCCGACGATGTAGCTGACGACCTCCTTGCCCTCACCCTCGAGCTTCGCCGTCAGCCGCTCCGCCGCCTTGATGGCGTTGGAGTTGAAGGCGCCGGCCAGACCGCGGTCGCTCGTGAGGAGCAGGACCGCGGCGCGGGTCGGGTTCTCCGCTTCCGTCGTCAGCGGGTGCTTGGTGTTCGAGCCGGTCGCGACCGCCGTGACCGCGCGGGTGAGCTCGGTCGCGTACGGCGTGGAGGCCGCCACCTTGCGCTGCGCCTTGACGACGCGCGAGGCGGCGATCATCTCCATCGCCTTGGTGATCTTCTTGGTCGCGGAGACGGATCGGATGCGACGCTTGTAGACCCGGAGCTGGGCTCCCATGAGTCAGGTCCCTTCCGTCGTCACTTGCTCGCAGCCGGAGCGTCCTCGCCGAGCAGCTTGCCGTCGGAGGTCTCGAACTGCTTCTTGAATTCGGCGATGGCGTCGGCCATGGCCTGCAGGGTGTCGTCCGACATCTTGCCGCCCTCGCGGATGGAGGTCAGCAGGCCCTGCTCCTTGCGGTGCAGGTACTCCAGCAGCTCCTTCTCGAAGCGGCGGATGTCGGCGACGGGGACCTCGTCCATCTTGCCGGTGGTGCCGGCCCAGATGGAGACGACCTGGTCCTCGGTGGCCATCGGCTGGTACTGCGGCTGCTTCAGCAGCTCGACCATGCGCTGACCGCGCTCCAGCGACGCCTTGGACGCGGCGTCCAGGTCGGAACCGAAGGCGGCGAACGCCTCCAGCTCACGGAACTGGGCGAGGTCCACACGCAGACGGCCGGACACCTGGCGGATCGCCTTGTGCTGGGCGGAACCACCGACTCGGGAGACGGAGATACCGACGTTCAGCGCGGGGCGCTGACCGGCGTTGAACAGGTCCGACTCCAGGAAGCACTGGCCGTCGGTGATGGAGATGACGTTGGTCGGGATGAACGCCGAGACGTCGTTGGCCTTGGTCTCGACGATCGGCAGACCGGTCATCGAACCCGCGCCCATCTCGTCGGAGAGCTTGGCGCAGCGCTCCAGCAGGCGGGAGTGCAGGTAGAAGACGTCACCCGGGTAGGCCTCACGGCCCGGCGGGCGGCGCAGCAGCAGCGACACGGCACGGTAGGCGTCGGCCTGCTTCGACAGGTCGTCGAAGATGATCAGGACGTGCTTGCCCTCGTACATCCACTGCTGACCGATGGCCGAACCGGTGTACGGGGCCAGGTACTTGAAGCCCGCCGGGTCGGACGCCGGGGCGGCGACGATGGTCGTGTACTCCAGCGCGCCGGCCTCCTCCAGAGCGCCGCGCACACCGGCGATCGTGGAGCCCTTCTGGCCGATGGCGACGTAGATGCAGCGGACCTGCTTGTTCGGGTCGCCCGAGCGCCAGTTGTCGCGCTGGTTGATGATCGTGTCGACGGCCAGGGCGGTCTTGCCGGTCTGGCGGTCACCGATGATCAGCTGACGCTGGCCACGGCCGATCGGCGTCATCGCGTCGACGGCCTTGTAGCCGGTCTCCATCGGCTCGTGCACCGACTTGCGCTGCATGACCGTGGGGGCCTGCAGCTCGAGGGCGCGGCGGTCCGAGGTCTCGATCTCGCCGAGACCGTCGATCGGGTTGCCGAGGGGGTCGACCACGCGGCCGAGGTAGCCCTCGCCGACCGCGACGGAGAGAACCTCACCGGTGCGCGAGACCGGCTGACCCTCCTCGATGCCGCTGAACTCACCGAGGACGATGGCACCGATCTCGCGCTCCTCGAGGTTGAGGGCGAGGCCGAGGGTGCCGTCCTCGAACTTCAGCAGCTCGTTGGCCATGGTCGAGGGCAGGCCCTCGACCTTCGCGATGCCGTCGCCGGCAAAGGTGACCGTACCGACCTCCTCGCGCGAGGCCGCGTCCGGCTTGTACGCCTGGACGAAGTTCTCCAGCGCGTCCCGGATCTCCTCCGGCCGGATCGTGAGCTCCGCCATCTGGGTTCCCTGCTCTCCTTGTTGGGCCCGAAGTTTCTTAGGGGGTCTGGGGGCGACCCCCAGGATTCTTCTGTACGGCCCAACCAGGGCCGTCGTAAGTACGTTGTGCCTATTGAGTTGCTGCTCAGCCGGCGAGCCGGCGGCTGGCGTCCTCGATGCGGTCCGCGAGGGAGCCGTTGATGACCTCGTCACCGACCTGCACCCGGATCCCGCCGAGGACCTCGGGGTCCACGTCCAGGTTGAGGTGCATCTGGCGGCCGTAGAGCTTCGCGAGGGCGGCGCCCAGGCGCTGCTTCTGCGGGTCGCTCAGCGGCACCGCCGAGGTGACGACGGCGACCATGCGGTTCCGGCGGTCGGCGGCGAGCTTGGACAGGGACTCCAGTCCCGACTCCAGGCTACGTCCCCGCGGCGCGGTCACAAGACGCGTCACCAGACGCTCGGTGGCCGACTGGGCCCGGCCGCCGAGGAGGCTGCGCAGCAGCTCGCTCTTGGCCGGGGTGGTGGCCTTGCGGTCGGTCAGCGCGGCGCGCAGCTCGGTGCTCGAGGAGACGATCCGGCCGAACCGGAACAGCTCGTCCTCGACGTCGTCGAGCTTGCCGGCCTTCTGCGCGGCGGTGAGGTCGGCGGTCGCGGCCAGTTCCTCGAGCGCGTCCACCAGGTCGCGCGACTGCGACCAGCGGGAGCGCACCATGCCGGCCACCAGGTCGGCGGCCGGGCCGCTGACCTGGGTGCCGAGCAGGCGCTGGGCCAGCTCGGCCTTGGCCTCGCCGGCCTGCGCCGGGTCGGTGAGGACCCGACGCAGCGACACCTCGCGGTCGAGCAGCGCGGTGACGGCGGCCAGCTCGTCGGCGAGCTTCCCTGCGTCCACGGACGTGGAGTCCGTCAGCGCGTCGAGACGCTCACGTGCGGCTGCCAGGGCCTCGCGGCTCGCTCCGTTCATCGCCCGGCCTCGGCCTTCTCCTCGAGCTCGTCGAGGAACCGGTCGATCACGCGGCTCTGGCGGGCGTGGTCCTCGAGGGACTCGCCGACGAGCTTGCCGGCCAGGTCGGTGGCGAGCTTGCCGACGTCCTGGCGGAGCGCGGACGAGGCGGCCTTGCGGTCGGCCTCGATCTGGGCGTGACCGGCGGCGACGATCTCCTCGCGCTGACGCTGGCCCTCGGCCCGCATCTCGGCGATGAGCGCGGCACCCTGCTCCTGCGCCTCCTGGCGCAGTCGCGCGGCCTCGTGCCGGGCCTCGGCGAGCTGTGCCTTGTACTGCTCAAGGACGCTCTGGGCCTCGACCTTCATGGTCTCGGCCTCTTCGATACCGCCTTCGATCGCCGCGCGGCGCTCCTCCAGAACCTTGTTGATGTTCGGAAGCAGCTTCTTCCAGAAGAAGAAGAACACGATGGCGAAGGCGATGGTGCCGACGAGCAGCTCGGGGCCCGGAGGAACGAGCGGGTTCTGCTCCTCCTCGGCCGCCAGCTGTACCAGGTTGGCGATCACATCAGTGCCTTTCGTCGTTGCCTGTCGGTAGGGATTTTTTAGTCAATACCGAAGACGAACGGCATGACGATGCCGATGAGGGCGAGCGCCTCACAGAAGGCGAAGCCCAGGATCTGGTTGGCGCGGATCAGGCCGGCGGCCTCGGGCTGGCGGGCGAGGGCCTGGGTGCCGTTACCGAAGATGATGCCGACGCCGATGCCGGGGCCGATAGCCGAGAGGCCGTAACCGACGGAACCGATGGAACCGGAGACAGCGGCAAGGGTCTCAGTGGCAGCCATGCTGAATCTTCCTTCTCTTAACGGACCGGTGGGGGTTGGCCACCGGACGACTGGGGGTGGTGGGGCTCAGTGGTGCTCGGCCAGAGCGCCCTGGATGTACGTGCAGGCGAGGAGTACGAAGACGTACGCCTGGACGGCCTGCACGAAAAGCTCGAAGCCGATCATGGCGATGGTCATCACGAAGGAGACACCGGCCGCCGGGATCATCCAGCTGTTCAGCAGGTACCAGGAGGCGACGGTGAACATCACCAGCATCAGGTGACCGGCGAACATGTTGGCGAAGAGTCGCACCGCGTGCGTGAACGGCCGGACGAGCAGGTTCGAGAAGAACTCGATGACCATCACGAGCGGCAGCACGCCGCCGAGCGACTTGTCGTAGCCGGTGACGTTCTTGAAGAACCCGACGAATCCGTGCCGCTTGAAGGTCAGCGAGACCCAGGTCACGTAGACGATCACGGCCAGGACGGCCGGGAACGCGATGATCGACGACACCGGGAACTGGGCCAGCGGGATCACGGACCAGATGTTCATGATCCAGATGAAGAAGAACAGCGAGACCATCAGGGGGACGTACTTCTCGCCCTCCTTCTTTCCGAGGGTCTCGTAGACGATGCCGCGGCGGACGAAGTCGTAGCCGGCTTCACCGACCATCTGCAGCTTGCCCGGCACCACCTTGGCCTTGCCGAAGGCCGCCCAGAAGAAGCCGATGACGAGGATCGTGGTGATGATGGCGAGCAGCATCACCTTGTTGAACTCGAACCCTCCAACCGTGGCGATCGGCTTGAAGAGGAACGAGTGCAGGCCCGGTGCCGGAAAACCACACCCGTCGGACATGATCCGACAGCTCCAGTCAAAGGCGAGCTGGGTCTGGTCAGCACTCACCGCGGGCTCCTTCGGTGTGACGCATGGGTACGGCAACCTCGTTGTGTCGGCGCGGCGCGCAGCCGCGGATCGGCACCGGACTGGTGTTACGGATGTGAGGGCGGCTGGGGGGCATCGAGCCTCGCGTTCGAGCAGGCGTCAGCTCAGATGCCCGCGCCCGCGATGCCGCAGTTGGCACCGGACGATAGCAGGAGTTCGAAGTGCTCTTTATCGCGCCCCTACTCCTCACGACGACGGCCCGGTCTTCTCCGGCTTCTCACTCTTCGCGGAGTCCGGGTCGATGTAGAAGATCTTGGCCTTCATGTGCGCACGAGCCTGCGCAGCCATCCACACGACGGTCGCGACGATGATCCCGGCGGCGAACGCCTTCGGATCGAAGAGAGAGGTGCCCTTGAAGAGGGCGACGAAAATGAGGAGCAGCAGGAGCTGGGCCATGTAGAGCATCAGGCCCATGGCCTGGAACAACTGCGGGAGCGTTTTTGCCGTCCACTGGAGAACGAAGAGGCCGATTCCCATGAAGAGGATGGCCAGCGCCGTACCGACAGCGGCTCCGATGGCTCCCTTGCCTCCGGCCACCACGCCACTGACGGCGACCGCGACCGCACCGGCAGCGGCTGTGGGCACAGCGCACTGCAGAAGGTTCCGGGCGTCATTGGACGGCATGGCGGCAACTCCGCTTTCGCAGGGGGCAGGGGTGTCGTCATGGACGAGCGTAGTCCCGGGCTGAGTGGAGACCTCACACCAATGGACCGTCGCACTACGGCCCTTCGGCTCTATCCGGGGGGTTCTCGTGAACCGTATCACAAACTATTTGATGCAGTCTTTACCTGAAGGTGTGCGCACCGTCACACATGAGAGTGAACATGCGCGTCTGAGCGAGAACGGCGCCGACTTGTCTGGTATTAGGGCGGTTCGCTCCCCCATCACAACCCCACGACTTGGCAATGCTCTAGTCAGATTCTTACCTTGTCCCGGCCTTGCGCCGGTCGGCCAGATGCGCACGGGCGCCGATGGCGGTCGCCCCGTTGACTCCGGCGACCCCGGACACCGCCGGCGGGCGGTTCTCGTGCGCGACGGCGGCCGGCTGTTCGGCGGTGGAGGCCGGCGTCGAGGCCTCGGGAGCCACGGCCGCCACCTCGCCGCGCCTGCGGTAGCGCGGCGGCACGAAGTGCTCCATCCAGCGCGGGGCGCGCGGTGTGAAGCGCGGCAGCAGAAGCAGGATGAGGCCGATCGCGCTGAGGAACACGACGCCGAGCACGATCCACATGGACGCCGAGTTGACCGAATAGGCGAGCGCGCCGAAGGCGATCAGCGCCGACCAGAAGTACATGATCAGCACCGCGCGGCTGTGCGAGTGGCCGATCTCCAGCAGGCGGTGGTGCAGGTGGCCGCGGTCGGCGGCGAACGGGGACTGGCCGCGCCAGGTGCGGCGCACGATCGCCAGGATCAGGTCGGCGGCCGGCACCGCGATGATGGTCAGCGGCATCAGCAGGGGGATGAAGACGGGAAGCATCGCGTGGGTCGTTTCCCGGTCGCCACCGAGGTTGACGTTGAGCGCCTCCACGTCCAACTGGCCGGTGACGGACACCGCGCTCGCCGCGAGGACCAGACCGATCAGCATGGACCCGGAGTCACCCATGAAAATCCGGGCGGGGTGCATGTTGTGCGGCAGGAAGCCCAGGCACATCCCCATGAGCACGGCGGAGAACAAGGTCGCGGGGGCCGCCGCCTCGGCACCGTAGCCGTACCAGATCCGGTAGGTGTACAGGAAGAACGCCGCTGCGGCGATGCACACCATCCCTGCCGCCAAGCCGTCGAGACCGTCGACGAAGTTGACCGCGTTGATGGTGATGACCACGAGAGCCACGGTGAGCAGGTTGCCCTGCCACGGGGTGACGGAGACCGTCCCGACACCGGGGATGGGCAGCCACAGAATCGTCAGGCCCTGCAGGATCATGACGCCGGCCGCGATCATCTGGCCGCCCAGCTTGATCAGGGCGCCCAGCTCGAACTTGTCGTCCAGCACGCCCATCAGCCAGATCAGGGCCGCGCCCGAGAGCAGCGCCCGAGGTTCGTTCGACGTCACGAACACCTGGTTGAGGTTGGTCAGATGGTCGGCGACCAGCAGGCCCGCGCACAGGCCGAAGAACATCGCGATACCGCCGAGCCGCGGAGTGGGTTCCCGGTGCACGTCACGTGCCCGGATCTCCGGCATCGCTCCGGCCACGATCGCGAACTTCCGTACCGGCCCTGTCAGCAGATACGTCACCGCGGCCGTGATGCAGAGCGTCAGCAGGTATTCACGCACGGGCATTCCCCACAGGTCTCGCTGGCATCTCAGCCCCACACCCTAGCGATGCGCGCATACGTGTGAGGACTTCCGGGTAGCGACGATGGTTGCACGAGTAGCTGTGCACCCTGGTGCGCTTACCCCGACTCAAGCCGGATACGGCGGAAATCCACCGGCCAGCTCCCGCACATCTTCACGGGCCCTCGCGGTCCCGGTCACGCCCCTGAGCACCCCTGTGAGCAGCTCGGCGATCCGCGCCATCTCCGCCTCACCCATGCCCTGCGTGGTGATCGCGGCGGTGCCGAGCCGCAGTCCCCGGGCGTCACCGTGAGGCAGCGCACAGCAGTCCAGGACCAGGCCGGCCGCGGCGAGACGGCCGCGTGCGGTGCGTCCGTCGACGCCGAGCGGCGCCGGGTCGGCGGTGATCAGGTGGGTGTCCGTGCCGCCGGTGGTGACGACCAGGCCCTCTGCGGCCAGCCGGGCCGCGAGCACCCTCGCGTTGGCGACCACCTGATGGGCGTACGCGGAGAACGCCGGTGTCGCCGCCTCCCCGAACGCGACCGCCTTGGCGGCGACGGTGTGCATGTGCGCACCGCCCTGTGTGAAAGGGAACACGGCCCGGTCGACCCGCTCGGCCAGTTCCGCACGGCACAGGATCATGCCGCCGCGCGGCCCCCGCAGCACCTTGTGGGTCGTCGCACAGACGATGTCCGCGTACGGCACCGGGTTCGGCGCCGCTCTCCCGGCGACCAGCCCGATGGGGTGCGCGGCGTCCGCGATGAGGTAGGCGCCCACCTCGTCGGCGACCTCGCGGAAGAACGCGTAGTCCAGGTGCCGGGGGTAGGCGATCGAACCGCACACGATCGCCCTGGGACGGCGCGTGCGGGCCAGGGTGCGCACCTGCTCGTGGTCGATGAACCCGGACTCGGCCTCCACGCCGTACCCGACGAAGTCGAACCAGCGGCCGGAGAAGTTGGCGGGCGAGCCGTGCGTGAGGTGGCCGCCGTGGTGCAGGCCGAGGGCCAGGACGGTGTCGCCGGGGCGCAGCAGGGCGGCGTAGGCGGCCAGCACCGCCGAAGAGCCCGAGTACGGCTGGACGTTGGCGTGGTCGGCACCGAACAGGGCCCTGGCCCGGTCCACGGCGAGGCGTTCGGCGACGTCGGCCATCTCGCAGCCACCGTGGTGCCGGGCTCCCGGATACCCCTCCGCGTACTTGTCGGCGAGCGGTGAGCCGAGGGCGGCGAGCACGGCCGGCGAGCTGAAGTTCTCCGCGGCGTTCAGCTGGAGCGTCGTCGACCGCCGTTCCCGCTCCCCGAGCAGGATGTCGGCGAGCTCGGGGTCCTGGTGGCGCAGGACGTCGGCCTCGATGGCAGGGGTGACCGTCATGGTGGGCTCCGGGCGGCGTCGACGGTGACGTACGTCCAATGTAGGCCCGGGGCCCCTGGGGCGCTCGGTCGTTACGTCCGTGCGGGGACGCCCGTCAGGGCCGTGACGACCGGGTCGAGCGCCTGGTGTATCTCGTCCCCGATGGAACGGAAGAACGTCAGGGGCGCCCCGTACGGGTCGTACACCTCGTCAGCCTCGGCGTTCGGCGCCAGCAGCCACCCGCGTAGAGCCGCCGCGGCCCGCACCAGGGCCCGGGCGCGGACGACCACGCCCTCCTCCAGGGGCGGCAGGGTCGCCGGGTCGATGGCCTTCACCAGGCGGGTGAACTCCTTGAGGGTGAAGGTGCGCAGGCCCGCCGAGTGGCCCATCGAGATGACCTGCGCCCGGTGGTCCCGGGTGGCGGTCAGCACCAGGTCGGCGCGGATCACGTGCTCGTCGAGGAGCTCGCGGCCGGTGAATCCGGAGGCGTCCGCGCCGAAGTCGGCCAGGACGGTCTCCGCGTGGGACTCCATGGGCGCGCCCTCATGACCCCAGGTGCCCGCGCTCTCCACGATCAGCCCGCCGCCCAGGATGCCGAGCCGCTCCTTGACGAAATGGCGGGTCAGCCGCTCGGTGATGGGCGAGCGGCATACATTGCCGGTGCTGACGTGGAGGATGCGGAAGCTGTCACGCGGAAGCCCCACGAACGTCGTCGTGATCTCCGCCGCGCTTTCCCCGTTGCCTATGCCACGCCCCGCTCCAGGGGCCGTCAATTCGCCACCTCGAGGTCGGGTACGACCTTTCGCAGCTCGTCCGCGGAGATGGCGCCCGCGCGCAGCAGCAGCGGCACCTCACGGGTCACGTCGACGATCGAGGACGGCACGATGCCGGGGGTCGGGCCGCCGTCCAGGTAGACGGAGACGGAGTCGCCGAGCATCTCCTGCGCGGCGTCGCAGTCCTCCGGCGCGGGGTGGCCGGTGAGGTTGGCGGAGGACACGGCCATCGGGCCGACCTCGGTGAGCAGCTCGATGGCGACCGGGTGCAGAGGCATGCGCACGGCGACGGTGCCCCTGGTGTCCCCGAGGTCCCACTGGAGGGACGGCTGGTGCTTTGCGACGAGCGTCAGCGCGCCGGGCCAGAAGGCGTCGACCAGCTCCCAGGCCAGCTCGGAGAAGTCGGTGACGAGCCCGTGCAGTGTGTTCGGGGAGCCGATGAGGACGGGCGTGGGCATGTTGCGGCCCCGGCCCTTGGCGTCCAGCAGGTCGGCGACGGCCTCCGAGGAGAAGGCGTCCGCGCCGATGCCGTACACCGTGTCGGTCGGGAGGACGACCAGCTCGCCACGGCGGACGGCGGACGCGGCTTCGCGCAGACCGGTCGTGCGGTCGGTCGCGTCGTTGGTGTCGTATCGCCGTGCCATATCTAGCGGGCCTCCTCGTACACGTACGTCTGGGAAAGAGTCTGGGGGACGGTCACGGCAGTGCCTTGCGGGCCGTCGCGAACCGGGGGCGGTTGTTGAGGTCCGGGTGGTCGGCCGCGTCGGCCCAGCCCCGCTCCTCGGTGAAGATCCACGGCACCTGGCCGCCCTGGGTGTCGGCGTGCTCCACGACGACCACGCCGCCGGGGCGCAGCAGCCGGTGTGCGGTGCGCTCCAGGCCGCGGATGAGGTCGAGTCCGTCCTCGCCGGAGAACAGGGCCATGCCGGGGTCGTAGTCCCGCGCCTCGGGGGCGACGTACTCCCACTCGGTGAGCGGGATGTACGGCGGGTTGGAGATGACCAGGTCGACCTGGCCGTCGAGGTCCGGGAAGGCCGACAGCGCGTCTCCCTGGCGCAGCTCGACCCTGGACCCCTCGACGTTCTTGCGGGTCCACCTGAGGGCGTCCTCGGACAGCTCCACGGCGTACACGCGCGAGCGCGGCACCTCCTGGGCGAGGGCGAGCGCGATGGCGCCGGAGCCGGTGCACAGGTCGACGATGCACGGCTCGACGACGTCCATGGCCCGCACGGCGTCTATGGCCCAGCCGACCACGGACTCGGTCTCGGGCCGCGGCACGAACACCCCGGGGCCGACCTGGAGTTCCAGGTAGCGGAAGTAGGCCCGCCCGGTGATGTGCTGGAGCGGCTCGCGGGCCTCGCGGCGGGCGATGACCTCCCAGTAGCGGGCGTCGAAGTCGGAGTCCTTGACGGAGTGCAGCTCGCCGCGCTTGACGCCGTGCACGAACGCGGCGAGTTCCTCCGCGTCGGTGCGCGGCGAGGGCACGCCTGCGTCGGCGAGCCGCTGGGTGGCCTGGGCCACCTCCGCGAGCAGCACGCTGCGGGGGCTTGGGGGTCGCCCCCCAAATGACTGCTGCACGCAAGTCCTCCGGTACTCGGTACTCCTACGGTCTTACGCGGCCGCCAGCTTGGCCGCCGAGTCCGCGTCGACGCACGCCTGGATCACGGCATCGAGGTCGCCGTCCAGGACCTGGTCCAGGTTGTACGCCTTGAAGCCGACGCGGTGGTCCGAAATGCGGTTCTCCGGGAAGTTGTAGGTGCGGATCTTCTCGGAGCGGTCGACGGTGCGGACCTGGCTGCGGCGGGCGTCCGCGGCGTTCCTCTCCGCCTCCTCCTGCGCGGCTGCGAGCAGCCTCGAGCGCAGGATACGCAGTGCCTGCTCCTTGTTCTGCAGCTGGCTCTTCTCGTTCTGGCAGGAGGCCACGACTCCGGTCGGGATGTGCGTGATGCGCACGGCGGAGTCGGTGGTGTTGACGGACTGTCCGCCCGGGCCGGAGGAGCGGTAGACGTCGATGCGGAGGTCGTTGGGGTTGATCTCGACATCGATCTCCTCCGCCTCGGGCGTCACGAGGACACCGGCCGCGGAGGTGTGGATACGGCCCTGGGACTCCGTCGCCGGGACGCGCTGCACGCGGTGCACGCCACCCTCGTACTTCAGCCGCGCCCACACGCCCTGTCCGGGCTCGGTGGCACCCTGGCCGCCCTTGGTCTTCACCGCGACCTGGACGTCCTTGTAACCGCCGAGTTCGGACTCGGTGGAGTCGATGATCTCGGTCTTCCAGCCGACGCGCTCGGCGTACCGCAGGTACATGCGCAGCAGGTCACCGGCGAACAGGGCCGACTCGTCGCCGCCGGCGCCCGCCTTGATCTCGAGGATGACGTCCTTGTCGTCGCTGGGGTCGCGCGGGACCAGCAGCATGCGCAGCTTCTCCGTGAGTTCCTCGCGCTGCTGCTCCAGGTCCTTGACCTCGGCGGCGAAGTCGGGGTCGGTGGCGGCGAATTCGCGCGCGGTCTCGATGTCGTCGCCCGTCTGCGTCCAGGAGCGGTACGTGGCGACGATGGGGGTGAGCTCGGCGTAACGCTTGTTGAGCTTGCGCGCGTTGGCCTGGTCGGCGTGGACCGACGGGTCGGCGAGCTTCTTCTCCAGGTCGGCGTGCTCGGCGACGAGTTCCTCGACGGCCTCGAACATCTTGGGCTCCTGTGTACGGACGGGGTGAAGGGCGGGCGACCAAAAACGCCGGTCCCGGAGCGCCCGGTGAGGGGGCGCGTCCGTGGACCGGCGAATTGAGGCTCGCTACTTCTTGGAGCCGGCGGCCTTGCCGAAGCGGGCCTCGAAGCGGGCCACACGGCCACCGGTGTCGAGGATCTTCTGCTTGCCCGTGTAGAACGGGTGGCACTCGGAGCAGACGTCGGCGCGGATGGTGCCGGACTCGATGGTGCTGCGAGTGGTGAACGACGCGCCGCAGGTGCAGCTGACCTGCGTCTCGACGTACTCGGGGTGGATGTCGCGCTTCAAGGTGTCTCCTAGGTTTCGGGAGGGCGCCGGGTCGCCGCCGCGGGATGCGGGAGCGTGAACCGGAGCCGACGTACCAGTCTGCCAGGACTGGGGCCTACTCCCAAAACCGGGGGTTGCCGTCGTTTGTTCCCCGCGGGCCGGTGGGTGTTGTTCGCGCCCCGCGGCGGAGCCGCACACCGATACAGCCCCGCGCCCCCTACTCGGCGTTCACCACGCCCTTGGCCTCACCGGTCGCGGTGCCCTTCGTCGCGCTCGCCGGGATCGGCTTGTCGTGCGCCAGGGCGGTCCAGATCTCCTGGGCCTTCTTCTTCTGGAGGAGGACGCGGTTGGGGTCGGCCGGGTCGTAGGCCACCGGCATCGTGACCATGTTCATGCCGGAGGGGCTGATGCTCTTGAGGCCGTTCGCGAAGGACGCGAGGTCGTTGACCGAGCCGAGGTCGGAGTCGGTCGTCACCGTCTTGGTCGCGGTCTCCGCGAGGTCGAGCAGCTTCTTGGGGTCACTGAAGACGCCGACGTCCTTGACCTGGTGCAGCAGGGCCTTGATGAAGGCCTGCTGGAGCTGGATGCGGCCGAGGTCGGAGCCGTCGCCGACGCCGTGGCGGGTGCGGACCAGGCCGAGGGCCTGCTCCCCGTCGAGTCTGTGGGTGCCGGCCTTCAGCTTCAGGTGGCTGTCGGGGTCGTCGATGGCCTTGGTCGTGGTGACCTCGACGCCGCCGAGGTCGTCGACGAGCCTCTGGAAGCCGGCGAAGTCGACCTCCAGGTAGTGGTCCATGCGCAGGTCGGTGATCGACTCGACGGTCTTCACGGCGCAGGCGGCCCCGCCCGTCGAGTACGCGGAGTTGAACATCACGTCCTTCGCCGCGGGGTGCTCGTCGCCCTTGGTGTCGCTGCACGAGGGCCGGTCGATGAGGGTGTCGCGCGGGATGGAGACCACGCTGGCCTTCTTGTGGCCCTTGTGGACGTGCACGATCATCGCCGTGTCGGAGCGGGCGCTGCCGTCGTCGGTGCCGCCGCCGAGCTTCTTGTTGCCGCCGGCGCGGGTGTCGGAGCCGAGGACGAGGATGTTCTCGGAGCCGTTGTCGGCCTTCTCGGGCCGGTCGGTGCCGAGGGCCTGGTCGATGTCGACGCTCTTGAGGTTGCCGTTGAGCTTGAAGTACAGGTACCCCGCCCCGGTGCCGCCGAGGACGACGATGCCCGCCGCGGTCCAGGCCGTGATCATCAAGCCCTTGTGGCGCGTGCGGGGCTTGCGGCGTCGTCCCTTGGCGCGGTGGCGCGGTCCGTTGGTGCCGGTCCCGCCCGGTATGCCCGGGCCCGGCGTGCTCTCGGCAGACATGGGCTCCTCAGCTGCTCGTCTACGGTCTGTTACCCCCTGCGGTCAGTGCCAGGCGTGCTCGGTCGGGGGACTCCCCCCTGGCACCATCGTCACTCCGCCTGGTCAGACGGAGAAACTCGGGAAAGGGTTGCACAACGGACTGTGCCCACCGCGTACGGCGGTGGACACGGTCCGTGTTCGGACGTAGCGGGGCGTACGCCGCTCACCTGCGATTTCAGCCGAAGATGCCGTACTGCTCGAAATCGGTGCGGACGGACCTTCTTGTGGCGAAGATCTCGCCGGTGGCCTTGCCGGAGCGGGGCCCCGACCCGCACACGAACAGCACGAAGGGCCGCCCCCGTTCGGGGAGCGGCCCTCTCGCGCAGAGTCCTGCCTCAGTCGCCGTTGCCCGGCGTCGGGGTGGTCTTCTGGATCTGCATCAGGAACTCGACGTTCGACTTCGTCTGCTTCATCTTGTCGAGCAGCAGCTCGATCGCCTGCTGCTGGTCGAGCGCGTGCAGCACTCGGCGCAGCTTCCACACGACGGCGAGCTCCTCGCCACCGAGCAGGATCTCTTCCTTGCGGGTGCCGGACGCGTCGACGTCCACGGCCGGGAAGATGCGCTTGTCCGCGAGCTTCCGGTCGAGCTTGAGCTCCATGTTGCCGGTGCCCTTGAACTCCTCGAAGATCACCTCGTCCATGCGGGACCCGGTGTCCACGAGAGCCGTGGCCAAGATGGTGAGCGAGCCACCGTCCTCGATGTTCCGCGCGGCACCGAAGAAGCGCTTCGGCGGGTACAGCGCGGTCGAGTCGACACCACCGGAGAGGATGCGGCCGGAGGCGGGCGCGGCCAGGTTGTAGGCACGGCCCAGACGCGTGATGGAGTCCAGCAGGACGACCACGTCGTGGCCGAGTTCGACCAGCCGCTTGGCGCGCTCGATGGCGAGCTCGGCGACCGTCGTGTGGTCCTCGGCCGGGCGGTCGAAGGTCGAGGAGATGACCTCGCCCTTGACCGACCGCTGCATGTCGGTGACCTCTTCCGGACGCTCGTCGACGAGGACGACCATCAGGTGGCACTCGGGGTTGTTGTGCGTGATCGCGTTGGCGATCGCCTGCATGATCATGGTCTTACCGGTCTTCGGCGGGGCCACGATCAGACCGCGCTGGCCCTTACCGATCGGCGAGACCAGGTCGATGATGCGGGTGGTGAGCACGCCCGGGTCGGTCTCCAGACGGAGCCGGTCCTGCGGGTAGAGCGGGGTGAGCTTGTTGAACTCCGGGCGGCCACGGCCGTGTTCGGGGGCCATGCCGTTGACGGAGTCCAGGCGCACCAGCGCGTTGAACTTCTCGCGGCGCTCGCCCTCCTTGGGCTGGCGCACGGCACCGGTGATGTGGTCGCCCTTGCGCAGGCCGTTCTTGCGGACCTGGGCGAGGGAGACGTACACGTCGTTCGGGCCGGGCAGGTAGCCGGACGTGCGGATGAAGGCGTAGTTGTCGAGGATGTCGAGGATGCCCGCGACGGGGATCAGGACGTCGTCCTCGGCGATCTGCGGCTCCTGCACGTCGTCGCGGCCACGACGGCCACGGCGGTCGCGGTAACGGCCACGACGGCCACGCCGGCCGCCCTCGAAGTCGTCGTCGTCCTGCTGGCCGCCACGGTCCTGGCGGCCGCCGCCCTGCTGGTTCTGCTGGCCGCCGCGGTCCTGGCGGCCGCCGCCCTGCTGGTCGTCGCCCTTGCCGCGGCGGTCGCGGTCCCGGCCGCGGTCACGGCGGTCGCGACGCCGGCCCTCGCCGCCGTCACCGGAGTCGGACTTGGCGTCGTTCTGGGACTGCTGCTGCGACTGCTGCTGCGCGGACGCGTCGCCCTTGGACTCGTTCTTCGCCTCGGCGGCGACCGTCTCGGGAGCGGAAGCCGGGGATCCGGCGTCGGCGGTGGCACGGCGACGGCGGCGCTCGGAAGGAGCGTCGTCGGTGGGGGCGCCGCCCTGGTCGACCGGAGCCGAGACCTTGGGGGACGGCTGGCCGGGGATCTCGATCTGCTGCTGCGCCGTGGCCTTCTCGGCCTTCGCGGCGGGGGCCTCGGAGGGCTGCTTCGCGTCAGCCTTCTTGTCGGCCTTCTCCGCGTTGTCGCCCGTACGGGCGCGGGAGGTGGCGCGGCGCTTCGGCTTGGTCTCGGCGGGGGCGTCGGCCTTCGCCGCCGGAGCGGCGCCGCCGGACGCCTGCGCCTCCTTGATGACCTCGATCAGCTGGCTCTTGCGCATCCGCGCGGTGCCCCTGATACCGAGGCCGGATGCGACCTGCTGCAGCTCGGCCAGCACCATGCCCTCGAGGCCGGTACCGCGGCGCCGCCGGGAGCCGGCACCGGTGGCAGGCGCGGAGGCGTCCGTGGCGGGCGCGGCAGCTGTCTCCTCGACACGTGCGCCCATCAGATCGGTGGTGTCGCTCACGAAGGGTCCTTCCCTGGAGCGGACGTCGGCCTGTCTGGCTCGGCGACCGGTTGTGCTGTCCGGCTTCGGTTCGTGTGGTGTGAACCGTGCCGGGGCGGTGGTCCGCCTAAGCGGCGGAGGAATCTGGTGATGGCGCTTCCTTATGCCGTGGCACCCAGTGTCAGTGTCACGTGGCGTGGTCGCACCGGTCCCGGAGCGTGCCCTGCGCCCCGCTCAGTGTCCGTGTACGCCGTACGGTCCTACGTACGGAACACAGTGCGGTTTGGGGGGCTCCCGGAAGAATGTCTGTCCCGGACGGGGACACGAGGCACCTCGCCATGGTGGGGTCGGGTGCAGACTTGAGGTTAACACTACCGGATCCAACAAACATTCCCCCTCTCCAAATCCGGCAACCGTGTGCTTCTAGATGTCGCTGGACTCGCCGGACGTCGCGAGCGGAAGCACGCTCGCGCCCTGCTGATCGAGGCGCAGCCGGTTCGCCGCCCAGTCCGCGCCCGCCAGGGCCTCCACCTTGTCGGCGGTGGCCTCGTCGGCCAGCGCCATGACCGTCGGTCCGGCGCCGGAGATGACCGCGGGTACGCCCTCGGACCGCAGCCGCTCCACCAGGGCGGTGCTCTCGGGCATGGCCGGGGCGCGGTACTCCTGGTGCAGCCGGTCCTCGGTGGCGGGCAGCAGCAGCTCGGGGCGGCGTGTCAGGGCCTCGACGAGCAGGGCGGCCCGGCCCGCGTTGGCGGCTGCGTCGACGTGCGGGACGGTGCGCGGGAGCAGGCCGCGCGCCGTCTCGGTGAGTACCGGCTTTCCGGGCACGAAAACCACCGGAACGATGGAATCGGCGGGGTCCATCCTGATCGCGCGGGCCGCGCCGCCCTCCATCCAGGACAGGGTGAAGCCGCCCAGAAGGCACGCGGCGACGTTGTCGGGATGACCCTCGATCTCGGTGGCGAGCTCCAGCAGCGCGGTGTCGTCGAGCTTGGCCTCCGCGCCTATGGTCACGGCGCGGGCGGCGACGATTCCGGCGCAGATGGCGGCCGAGGAGGAGCCGAGGCCCCGGCCGTGCGGAATGCGGTTGGCGCAGACGATCTCCAGGCCGCGCGGCTGTCCGCCGAGCAGGTCGAAGGCGGTGCGCAGGGAACGGACGAGGAGGTGCTGCTCGTCGCGCGGGAGGGTCTCGCTGCCCTCGCCCGCGATGTCGATGTGCAGCCCGGAGTCGGCCACCCGGACGACCACGTCGTCGTACAAGCCCAGCGCGAGGCCGAAGGCGTCGAAGCCCGGGCCGAGGTTGGCGCTAGTGGCGGGGACGCGCACCCGGACGGCGGCGGCGCGGAACGCTGGACCGGCCATCGCTCGATGACTCTCCTTGAGCTGCGTGATGGTCGAATGACGTGGGACGGACATTCGATGGCGTACGAGAACCCTGGGGCCGCTGCCGGCCGGGGTGGCCGGCGGCTGTCCGGCCGCGGAGACGGCGCGGCACCGCGCTCCGTGCGGAGGCATATGCGGCGGGCGGGTTCAGTACAGCCTATCGAAGGAAGGTTCTGTGGCGACATAGGGCGCACAGGAGGCGCACGATGCGTGTCGTAAGCCCCCTGTGCACCCCCCGCAGGGAAGCCCCCAGGGCAAGCGCCGTCTTGCGCCGGACCGTGCCGGGCCTTACACCGGCGCTCGGCGCGTCGGCGCACGTCAGGACGGTTGGAGACGCCCCAGGGGCGCCCCTCAGGCGAGGCCCAGACGCGCCGCCGCGGCGGCCGAGTCGACCGGGACGGTGACCGGCTGCGGGGCGCCGGCGACGGCCCAGTCGGGGTCCTTCAGCCCGTTGCCCGTGACGGTGCACACGATCCGCTGCCCCGGGTCGACCTTGCCCTGCTCGGCGGCCTTCAGCAGGCCGGCGACCGACGCGGCGGACGCGGGCTCGACGAAGACGCCCTCCTGCGAGGCCAACAGCCGGTAGGCGCGCAGAATCTCACGGTCCGTCACCTCGTCGATGAAACCGCCCGATTCGTCCCGCGCCGCGAGCGCGTACTGCCACGAGGCCGGGTTGCCGATACGGATGGCGGTGGCGATGGTCGACGGGTCCTTGACGATCTCGCCGCGCACGATCGGGGCACTGCCGGAGGCCTGGAAGCCCCACATCCGGGGGGTCCGGGAGGCGACCCCATCGGCGGCGTACTCCTTGTAGCCCTTCCAATAGGCCGTGATGTTGCCCGCGTTGCCCACCGGCAGGACGTGGATGTCGGGCGCGTCGCCGAGCATGTCCACGATCTCGAACGCGGCCGTCTTCTGACCCTCGATACGTACCGGGTTGACCGAATTGACCAGCGCCACGGGGTAGTTGTCGCTGAGGCCGCGCGCGAGCGTGAGGCAGTCGTCGAAGTTGCCGTCCACCTGGAGGATCTTCGCGCCGTGCACGAGGGCCTGGCCCATCTTGCCGAGCGCGATCTTGCCCTGCGGCACGAGCACGGCGCAGACCATCCCGGCCCGCACCGCGTACGCGGCGGCGGAGGCCGAGGTGTTGCCGGTGGAGGCGCAGATGACCGCCTTCGCACCCTCCTCCTTGGCCCGCGTGATGGCCATGGTCATACCGCGGTCCTTGAAGGAACCGGTCGGGTTCGCGCCCTCCACCTTGAGGTGGACCTCGCAGCCCGTGCGCTCGGAGAGCACCTGCGCGGGCACGAGCGGCGTACCGCCCTCGCGGAGCGTCACGACCGGCGTGGTGTCGGATACCGGCAGCCGGTCCCGGTACTCCTCGATGATTCCGCGCCACTGGTGGGTCATTGCTGGTTACTCTCCTTCAACCCGCATGATGCTGGCGACACCACGCACGGTGTCGAGCTTGCGCAACGCCTCGACGGTCCCGGTGAGGGCGGCGTCGGACGCACGGTGCGTGACGACGACGAGAGAGGCCTCGCCGTCCTTCCCCGACTGGCGAACCGTATCGATCGAGACTCCGTGCTCGGCGAAGACGGTCGCGACCTGGGCGAGAACACCCGGTTTGTCGGCCACGTCGAGGCTGATGTGGTAGCGCGTGACCACGTCGCCCATGGGCGACACCGGCAGGGCCGCGTAGGCGGACTCGCCCGGTCCGGTCGCGCCGCCGATCCGGTTGCGGCAGACCGCGACGAGGTCGCCGAGCACGGCGGACGCCGTCGGGGAACCGCCCGCCCCGGGCCCGTAGAACATGAGCTGCCCGGCGGCGTCGGACTCGACGAACACGGCGTTGTAGGCGCCGCGCACGGAGGCCAGCGGGTGGCTCAGCGGGATCATGGCGGGGTGCACGCGCGCGGTGACGGACCCGCCGTCCTCGGCCCGCTCGCAGATGGCGAGCAGCTTGATGGTGCAGCCCATCTCCTTGGCGGAGGCGAAGTCGGCCGCGGTGACCTCGGTCATGCCCTCGCGGTAGACGTCGTCGAGGCGCACGCGGGTGTGGAAGGCGATGCCGGCGAGGATGGCGGCCTTGGCGGCGGCGTCGAAGCCCTCGACGTCGGCGGTCGGGTCGGCCTCCGCGTATCCCAGGGCGGTGGCCTCGTCGAGGGCCTCCTGGTACCCGGCCCCGGTGGAGTCCATCTTGTCGAGGATGAAGTTGGTGGTTCCGTTGACGATGCCCATCACCCGGTTGATCTTGTCGCCGGCGAGGGACTCGCGCAGCGGCCGGATCAGCGGGATGGCACCGGCGACGGCGGCCTCGTAGTAGAGGTCCTTGTCGTGCTCCGCGGCGGCGGCGTGCAGGGTGGCACCGTCCTGGGCGAGCAGCGCCTTGTTGGCGGAGACGACGGAGGCGCCGTGCTCGAAGGCGGTGGTGATGAGGGTCCGCGCGGGCTCGATGCCGCCGATCACCTCCACCACCACGTCGATGTCACCGCGTTTGACGAGGGCGGTGGCGTCGGTGGTGACGAGTTCGGGGGCGATGCCCTCACGCACCCTGTCGGGCCGCCGCACGGCCACGCCCGCGAGCTCCACCGGGGCCCCGATCCGGGCCGTGAGGTCGTCGGCGTGCGTCGTCATGATGCGCGCCACCTCTGAGCCGACCACTCCACAGCCCAGCAGCGCCACCTTCAGCGGACGCGTACGCATCATCCGACCTCGTTTCCTCTTACCGTCTACGGTTGCAACAGTCTCACTCACCGGACGGGAGTTTCTGCCCTTCGTCCGGATCGTGAGATATCTATTTCATTTGTACGGGGGCGGAAGACAGGAGATCTTCCGCCCCGCTGTCGTTCCCTCCGCCGGTCCGGCTCAGCCGACGTCGAGACGCAGCAGGTCCTCCTCGGTCTCCCGGCGAACGATCACCCGGGCCTCGCCGTCACTCACGGCGACGACCGGAGGCCGCAGCACGTGGTTGTAGTTGCTGGCCATGGACCGGCAGTACGCACCCGTGGCCGGCACGGCGAGGAGGTCACCCGGTGCCAGGTCGGCCGGCAGGAACGCGTCCTTGACCACGATGTCCCCGCTCTCGCAGTGCTTGCCGACGACCCGGGCGAGCATCGGCTCGGCGTCGGAGGTGCGGGAGACCAGCGCGACGCTGTACTCCGCGTCGTACAGCGCGGTGCGGATGTTGTCCGACATGCCGCCGTCGACGGAGACGTACGTCCGCAGTCCGTCGAGGGGCTTGACGGTGCCGACCTCGTAGAGCGTGAAGGCGGTCGGTCCGACGATGGCGCGGCCGGGCTCGACGGAGATGCGGGGCGTGCGCAGCTTGGCGATCTCGCACTCCCTGGTGACGATCTCGCTGAGCGCCTTGGCGATCTCGTGCGGCTCACGCGGGTCGTCGTCACTCGTGTACGCGATCCCGAGCCCGCCCCCGAGGTCGATCTCGGGCAGTTCGACGCCGTGCTCGTCACGGACGTCCTTCAGCAGCCCGACCACCCGGTGGGCGGCGACCTCGAACCCGGACATGTCGAAGATCTGCGACCCGATGTGGCTGTGGATACCGACGAGCTCCAGACCGTCCAGCTTCAGCGCACGGCGTACGGCCTCGGCGGCCTGCCCACCGGCCAGCGGGATGCCGAACTTCTGGTCCTCGTGGGCCGTGGCGATGAACTCGTGGGTGTGGGCCTCGACGCCGACCGTGATCCGGATCAGGGCCTTCTGCCGCTTCCCGAGGCTCTGCGCGATGTGGGCGACGCGGGCGATCTCCTGGAAGGAGTCGAGCACGATGTGACCCACACCGGCCTCGACGGCCCGGGTGATCTCGTCGACGGACTTGTTGTTGCCGTGGAAGGCGATGCGCTCGGCGGGCATGCCCGCGGACAGGGCGGTGGCCAGCTCGCCACCGGAGCAGACGTCGACGTTCAGCCCTTCCTCGTGCAGCCAGCGCACGACGGCGCGGGAGAGGAACGCCTTGCCGGCGTAGAACACGTCGGCGTCCTGGCCGAAGGCGTTCCGCCAGGCCCGGGCCCGGGAACGGAAGTCGGTCTCGTCGAGGATGTAGGCGGGGGTGCCGAACTCCTCGGCGAGCCGCGTGACGGGAATCCCGCCGACGGTGACGACACCGTCCTCGTCACGCGTCACGGTCTGCGCCCAGACCTTGGGGTCCAGGGCGTTGAGGTCGGCGGGCGGGGCGGAGTAGTGGCCCTCGGGGAGGACATCGGCGTGACGGGGCCCGGCGGGGTGTGCGGAACGGCTCATTCTTGCGTGCTCTCTCAGAGATGGTCGGGTGCGTCGATGCCGAGCAGGGACAGGCCGCCGGCCAGCACCGTCCCGGCGGCTTCGGCGAGGGCGAGCCGGGCACGGTGGGCGGCCGAGGGTTTCTCCTCGCCGAGGGGCAGCACGGCGGGGAGCAGGGGCAGCGTGGCGTCGGCGACGGTGACGAGGTGCCGGGCCAGGCGGTCGGGGGTGCGGTGCGTGGCGGCGGCGGCAAGGACGCGGGGGTGGTCGCCGAGTGCGGCGACCAGCGCTGTGGCGTCGCTGTGCCGCACGGGGCCGGGCTCGGGGTGGAAGCCCAGGTCGGCGGCGTTGCGCAGGAGGGCCCGGGTGCGGGCGTGGGCGTACCGGACACGGAAGAGGGGGTTGGACTCCCGCTGTACCAGGTGGTCGCCGGTGATGTGGGGCCGGTCGTGACCGGCGGGGTGAAGCAGGGCCCAGCGGGCGGCGTCCCGGCCGAGGGGCAGGGGGTCGGCGGGGGCGGGGACGGGGCGGATGGTGACCTCGAGGTCGGGCCGGTCGGAGAGGTCGTGGAACCCTCCGGGGTCCCTGAGATCCACGCCGAGGAGGGATCCCCACTCCGTCTCGGGCCGGCCGTCGCACCTGATCCGCACGGAGTCGCCTTGGCTGCGCAGCACCCGGGCCAGGGCGTCCGCGACGACGACGGCACGGACCTCTGCCGGGCACCGGAGCCGCACGACGGCCCCGCTTGGCCCATCGGCGTGCCCGTACCGCCACCCGCACCGCGAGATCTCGTCGACGAGCCCGGCGGAGGCGCTGCTCGCGAGGCTGAGGTTGAGGAACCCGGGTCCCGTGACGACGACATCGGTGACGGACGGCTCACCCACGAGACGCGACCGCAGAATCTCGGCCACACGCAACGGCGGCTGCCCTGCCGCGCCGGCCAGCTGGAGGGCGATGTTGGTGGCGTAGTCACCACAGCCCCCGGGCCCCGGCGCGGTGACCACGGCCCGCTCCGGCACGCTCACGCTGAGCTCCCCCTCGTCGACAGCGCGACGCACGGCATGCAGCACGGTGCGGGAGAGCTCGACGGGGGTCACGGGGACAAGCGTATGGGAGGAAGGGGGTGGGTATGCGAGCCGGTTTCGTGGTGGTCCGGGATGTGGACGAGTCGTCTCCGTCAACGAGGTGATCGGGCCGGACGGGACCGGACACACCCGTTCTCGACGGAGCGCGCACTCGACCTGGTCCGTCAGCCGCCGGCACTGCCGGCCCGCTCGGCCTCCTCCGCACCGACGACGGACCCGAACACGGACGCGCCCCCGGCAGCGGCGCCACCACCGTGGCCGTGCCCCCCTGCACTCCGCTCCCGCTCCCGCTCCCGCTCCCGCTCGATCAACTGTCGCACCATGCCGACGAGTTCGGCCGGCTCGAAGGGTTTGGCGAGGAAAGCGTCGACACCCACCTCAAGCCCGGCCTCGACCTCGTGCCGGCTGCACGCGCTGACGATGGCGAGCGGCACGTCAC
Source organism: Streptomyces sp. NRRL S-455 (assembly GCF_000717875.1). Lineage (GTDB taxonomy): Bacteria > Actinomycetota > Actinomycetes > Streptomycetales > Streptomycetaceae > Streptomyces. The sequence goes on along the minus strand of NZ_JOCT01000023.1, from coordinate 85,752 downwards.
GGGTGCGCGGATCGTCCCGCAGGCGTGCGGCGGTGCGGAGCCCGTCCAGTCGGGGCATGACCACATCGAGGGTCACGACATCGGGCCGCACCTGATGGATGACATCAAGACACTCGGCACCATCGGCCGCGGTCACCACCTCCAGCCCCTCCAGCTCGAGGTTGACCCTGATCAACTGCCGGATGACCTTGTTGTCGTCCACAACAAGCACCCGGCCCGACGCGCCTGGCACAACTCGAGAGTAGGTCGACCTCGGCCACCGCGTCCGGGTTTTCCCCACTTCCACCCTGCACGGGCGACCCACACACCCGCCCCCGACAGCGGAAACCCGTTCATGACCACCCCGGGGGAGCTGGTAGTGTTCTACCCGTCGCCGCGAGCAACGCGACCGACACGCCCCCGTAGCTCAGGGGATAGAGCAACGGCCTCCGGAGCCGTGTGCGCAGGTTCGAATCCTGCCGGGGGCACCCTGTATGAGGTGCCCAAAGACCCCGTCACCAGCGGAAACGCTGAGGCCGGGGTCTTCGCGTATGTGCAGGCGTGTGCCGGTCGGAGCGGCTGTATGTCGAGGGCTGTGGACGAGGCGTGGACGGGATCTTGGAGCATCGCCGCAGGTCGCCGACTGCTTTCCGACCCAGGCTTGGCTTGCGCTCGAGACAGGGCTACTGATGCACCCCCAGCTGCGAAGTCTGCGGCACCCGACTGCTTAGATCGCTGGCATGACGGACTGGTCGCAGCTCCACCACGCCTACGGCACGGCAGAAGACATTCCGGGTCTGCTCGACGCAGTGAGCCAGGATCCGAGTGACTCAGGCTGGAGCGAGCTCTGGTCCCGGCTGTGCCATCAGGGCACCGTCTACTCGGCGAGCCACGCGACCTTGCCGGCCCTACGAGACATGGCGCGCCGGTGGTCGCCCGCGGACAGACAAGGGCCGCTGTTGCTGGCGGGCGCCATCGCGGCCAGCACTGACCAGCCACACGGCGAGCAAGATCCACACGTTGCCTATGCCGCGGAGATGTCCGACCTACTGCAACTGACCGAGGAAGCCCTTCGAGATCCGGGCCTCGGCGATGACCCCGGAACTTACGTCTACTTGCTCGCCGCACTCCTCAGCTTCGAAGGCGTTGATGTGTGGGGCGAACAGCTCGACGGCCTGAACGACGACGAGTACGAAGTTCCCTGTCCCTCGTGTAGCGCCGAGAACTTCATAGCCTTCGGTGAGTACGGCTGCTTCTCGACTACCGACAGCATGTACATGAACGAGACCGCGGCAAAGAAGATCCCTCTTCAGCCTGCAGACTCCTCGGCGCTGGAGGGACTTGCCCAAAGACTGCACAGTCGCGCGCTCGCCGACAACCAGGCCGATGTCGCGGTCAAGTTGACCTATCTTTTCGGTAAGGCGCAATGCCCCGAGTGCGACGATGTCTTCAGCGTCGCGGATGTCATTGCAACCCGCTGGAACGGGTGAACCACTTCCGCGAGGATGACTGACCTCGCTGAGACGGGCTGGCTCAGGCTTGGCTCCAAGCCTGTCGATGGCGAGCGACGCTGTACACCTGCTCGACTTGCTCGCCCGTCAGTACTCCGGAGAGGGGTGCCAGAGCCGCCACTTGGCGCTCCTGGTACACCCGGACACTGAGTTGCGTGGCGACCACTTGGAGATCGGTGACGCCGACGAAGACGAGTACGGGCTCAACCGGTACGGGAAAATCGCAGTAGTGCTCAAGCACCTGGACTACACGCTTGGCCTCCGCCCGGCTCTTGCGTGCGTAGGGCGCCGGTTTTCCGTGATTGACCTTCACGGCATCGTCGCCGACCCATACGGCCTTGTCGTGGTGGTGCTTCGTATTGATGCTGAACACCCCGCCCGGCCCGATCAGCAGGTGATCGACATCCACGCGATTGGCCAGGGGGATGGAATGCAGGACCCGCCATCCGTGACGCTCCAAGCGGTTCAGCTCGGCTCCAACTCGCCTCTCCCCCGCCAGTCCCTTATGCCATGAGTCCCACTCGGTAGGGCGCCGCAGGAGCCGTGAGACCACTCGCTCGATCAGCCCCGGGCCGGATTTGTCGAGCAGGTCGCGGAGGGATTCACCGGGACGGTTGGTGGCCAGGTCGTCGGCCGGCGTCAGAGGCGGCAGCATCGGGCCGTCTTCAGCTTCAGGTGCCCTCTGCGGCAAGACCGGCTCGGGGCTATCCCGTAAGTGGTGTGTCAGCACGGCGATCACGTCGTCGCGATACTCAGCGACCAAGACGGTGATGCTCCCCGTCTTCACGTCCGCCCAGCCGACCGCGACGCCATCAGGCAGATTCGCGTACACGCGATCATGTCCGTACCGCTTCCAGCGCGTGACCTTCAGCTCCACGAGCCCCCCCTCATCCGCTCTCAGCCCGAAGCATCGCAGCAGGTAGGGCTCAAAAACGAGAGAGGCCCCGGACAAGATGCCCAGAGCCTCAATGGGGTGCGAGTGCCTCACTCGTACTCGCGAAGGAGGTCCTCGATACGCCGGTTGGCAACGTCCTGCCGTCCGTCGAGGCACTTCGCGTAGCGGGTCAGCAGGACCTCCACGCTGTTGCCGGCGCGCTCGGCCACCTCGGTGGGGTCGACACCGGCGTTGAGCCACGTCGACAGCGCCGAGTGCCGGAGGTCGTACGGTCGACTCGCGAGCGGTGAGGCCGCGACGGCAGGCGGAAGCGCGAGGAGCCGAGCTTCCTGCCACACACGGTAGTAGGTCGAGGACGGGACGACCGAGCCCTTCTCGCTGAAGAACAGCCGCCCGTCGTCCGCCGTGCCGAAGGCGGCCAGGTGCTCGCGGAGCACGGTGACGAGGTGGGGCGGGATGGGCACCCGCCTGACGTCCTCGCTCGGCCGGTTCTTCAGCCCACGATCGTCATGAGTCTCCCCCGAGTCGGTCCACTGCTTGCCGACGGACGGCCGGGTCCGGTGGAGCAGCGCCGAGCCCCAGCCCTGCTCGGGAAGCTTCAGGTCCGTCTCGACGAGTCCGACCGCTTCCGCCGGCCGCAGGCCACCGAAGTACATGGCAGCGAACAGACCCACGAGGCGACGACCACGAGCACGCCGGTACCCGCCCACGTAGGAAACCGCCGCCAGGAGGTTCCGTGCCTGCTCCGGATTGGCGACAACTCGCGGGTCGACCTGGTTGGACACCTTCGGCTTCTGCCAGCGGACAGCAGTGATGGGGTTCTCCCGCAGCTCCCCCAGGTCGACGGCGTAGTTCGCGGCGTTGACTAGTGTCCGACGCTTGCGCCGCACGGTCTCCGCCGCTGCTGCCGTGCCGTCGAGCTTGAGCTTCAGCGAGTCGAGGACCGTGCGAGCCGTGGCCGCTTCAGCGAGATCGGCGAGCGGCCGGGATGCCTTGGACACCCAGTGGAGAATGTTCCGCACGTCGTCCGGGACTTCCCGGTCATCGGGCCCCGGCAGCACGAAGGCCCAGTTGCGTAATGCTCTGCGGATCTCCTCGTCGGATGGTCGTCCGGCGCGCTCGTCGAGGAGTTCCAGCGTCACGCTGGTGAGGGCTTCATTGATGCCGTCCCGTGTGTTGGGGGCGGCATGAGGCCATTTCATGGCGAGGTACCTAAGAGCGAAGGCGTACCACGACACGGCCGACTTCTTCTCTTCCATTGAGGCCGGAAGTCCCGACTCCGTGTCGAACTCCTCGCCGTCGCGCATGGCACGCATGAGCTTCGTGCGGTAGTGGTCGGCGAGCGCCTTGGTGCGGAAGGACTCCGAAAACACACCGCCTGCGACAGACCAGCGGACACCGTACGAGGGCGTCTTGGTGTCCCGCTTGCGGACGCCCCAGACCTTTACGTCGAGAGACTTCACGCCGCCTCCTCCAGCTGTCGCAGCCATGTGTTGAAGTCACTCCGCCAAACCCGCAGCTCTCCGTTGGGCAGCTTGAATGCGGCTGGCCCGTACCCCAGTTCTCGCCAGCGGTAGAACGTCCGACGGGAGACACCGCCCAGCTCATCCAGGACTTGGCGAACGGTCATCAGCTCGTCACGACGGGCGTCCATGTCGGTTCTCCTTCCGTTCCGGGGGCGGGTTCGAGGGATGCGGCCAGCCAGGCTTCACCGGTGCTGAGGCCCGTTCCGGCGAAGACCCAGTGGGCGAGGACGAGCGTGGTTTCGCCGTCCTGGGGAGCGACCGTGTCGGCTTGGGCGCGGCGCCATTCGGCGCGGGCGTCGCGGAGGGCGCCGAGGGTGGTGGAGTAGCGGCGGGACTTGGTGGAGAAGTGGCCGCGGAAGCCGAGCATGTGGGCCCAGGCGCGCAGGCGGAGGTGTTCGAGGTGCTTGCGGGCGCCGAGGGTCCAGGCCGTCCGGATCATGCGGCGGGCGTGGTCGGTGATCCGGGCCTGTGCCAGTTCTGCGAGGAAGCGGATCGGCCGGTCCAGGGTGCCGGTCGCTGTCTCGGCGCCTTTGGTGGCGTACTTGGCGATGTACGCGGCGACGGCCCGTTCGGTCAGCTCCTGGCCGCCGTCGAAGTCGGCAGAGCGGATGGTGCGCACGTCGAGTTGGCGGCCGAAGGTGAAGGTGTGGGTGCGGCCGTCGACGTCCGGTCCGTTGACTCGGGTGGCGGTGACGGCGGCCTGGATGGCGTCGGTCAGCAGCTCAGCGGACGCCCAGGCCGGAGGAGCCGTGTCGCCGCCCTCCGGGCCGTCGAGGCGGATGACCGCGTGGAAGTGGACGGCGCCCCGCTTCTGGTACTCGGCGACCTTGGCGAAGGAGAGGCGTGCGTGATGCCGAAACGCGCGCTGGGTGAGTCCGGCGCGCTTGGCGATCTCACGGCGCAGGTAGATCGAAAAGCGCCGCCAGAGGGCTCCGGCGTGGGCGTTCCAGAGGACAGCCGTTTCGTAGTCGTACGTGTCCGGGTCGACGGGCGTACCGAGGGTCGGGTCTGTGTCGTCGTACCGGTTACCGCAGCGGCAGGGCCGCCCGTTGGAGGGGCGGTTGTGGACCGGACCGAAGCTCGGTGCGGTGAGGGTGGCGAAGACGCGTGGGTGTGTGCCGACCTGTGCGGCGGTGCCCTTGCCGCCGCGGAGTCCGGCGGTGATCAGGTGGAAGGTGTCTCGGCGGTAGACCTCCGCGCAGGCCGCGCAGCGGGTGGCGCGGCGGTTGTTGCAGCGGACGAGGAGACTTCCGGCGGGCAGGGAGGACGAGTCGAGGTGGTGGAGGACGCGCCCGATCTCTCCGGTCGTCCGGTCGACGGCGTACTCGGTGCGGTGGCCGTCGAGGCGCACGGGGTTGGTGCAGCCGCCCAGGCCGGAGAGTTGGCGGGCCAGCTCGGGCATGGTGCCGAGGGAGGCCAGCATGGAGAGTTCCGCCAGCGGGGGCGGAGTCTGCCGGGTGATGATGGGTCTTCCTTTCGGCTGTTTCGGCGGTTGGGAGGGACGGCCCCGGGGCGGCGGGATGCTTGGCGGCTTGTTGCCGCCCCGGCGGCCGGTCAGCGCCTGTTGGCGCCGGTGACGAGAGAGCGCAGGACCACGGCGGCGATGGCCACGGACACGGCCGAGACGGCGACCGCCGCCAGGAGCGCGGTGAGGACAACGCCGACGACGACCACGGCGGCCACCGCACCGGCGCCGACCCCCACGAACGGGGCGACCGAGCGGCCGGCGGAAGGAGCCGGGGCGTGATCCTGCGGGATGTGGGTGGTGATGCTCGGGATGTGCGGGGTGTCGGGCAGCTTGGGGCGGAACATCGCGGGACTCCTTGTCGGTCGGGGTGTCATTCGTGGGTGCCGTTGACGACGTCGACCCCGGAGCGGGTGCCGGACTCGATGGCCGGGGCGAGGATGGTGTGCGAGAGCCAGAAGCCGAACAGGGCGATCACTACGGCGACCCAGAGGCGGATGCCGAGGAACTTGATCGCGGCCCAGGCAATGACGCCCAGGACGAAGACGAGCGGCAGCGAGACGGTCACGGGAGCTCCTCAGCGGACGCGGCAGCGGTGGGTGCGCGCGGCCAGCTCGGCGGCGGCGCGGCTGTCGTAGTCGGTGGCGAAGCCGCAGCGCGGAGCCGTGCAGGCGGCGGTGTGCTTCTCGCGGCCCCGGCCGTCGTAGTACGTGGCAACCTGGACGGGGCCGATGCGGACGACGCGGCGGAAACGGCGGTTGGCGGGCATCAGGGCATCTCCTTGTAGGACTCGCCGGTGAAGTCGGTGACGTGGTCGGCCAGCCAGCGCAAGATCTCGTCGCCCTCGTAGCTGTCGGCGGCGAGGATCACCGGCTCGGCGATCAGCACGGCTTCGGTCAGGCGGTTCTGTCGAGTCAGCTCGGCGGCGCGCTTCAGCGCGCGGAGCGTGGACGGGCGCAAGGGGGAAAGTCCTCCGGATCAGGTGAGTTGGGTGGTGATGGCTTCGGCGAGCGGCATCGGGACACCGAGCCGGGCGCGAAGGGTCGAGGTGTCGATGTCGGTTCCGGTCCGGGCGCGGTGTTCGTCGGCGACCTTCCGGGCGAGAGTGACGAGCGCGGGCGGTACCGGGGACGGAGGCGGTGAAGCCGAATCTGGTGCAGCGGCCGGTAGCTCGGGCGCAACCGTGGGCGGCTCGACGTCTGTGGCGGTCGGTTCCGGCGCCTGTGCCGTCGAAGGTGGTTCTGGTGCCGTCGCCGGATCCGCGCTGGGATTCATTGCTCCGTGAGCGAGCAGCGTGCCGCCGAGGAAGGCGACCGCGGGCCATCCGGCGACGAGGATGCGGAGCCAGGCCGGTACGTCCTCCAGGTCGAGCAGTCCGGCGGTGGCGACGTTGGCGCCGAGGGATGCCGTCAGTGCGACGAGGAACCAGCACCACCCGGCGGTTTTCGCCTCACCGGAGCGCAGGCGACGCCAGGCCGCCACCAACAGCAGGTCGACGGAGACCGGATAGGCCCACGCCTTCCAGCCGTCCTGTCCGGCAGCGAGCGCCAGGTCATGCAGGTGAGCGAAGGACAGCGCGGCGGCGATCACCGCTTGAACGAGCACGGCGTCCACACGGACGGGCAAGGCACGCACGGCCACTCCTTCCAGTTCCGGGCATGGGTGGGGTAGGGACTTGGCGCGGGACGGCCGCGCCGACGGTCGGAGCGGGGTTGGCTACTCGGTGATGGGCCGAGGAGTGGCCAGGGGGCCGGACTCCTTCACCGGCATGGGTGGAACGTGAGGCCGGAACGGCGCGAGCGCCGGAACGTCTGGGGCGAGGTGCGCCGTCTCGCGGCAAGTGGCCGCAGCGTCGGCGAGGGACAGGTGAGGGGTGCGGATGCGGGACCAGCCGCCGGACGTGTCGCCGACGACGGCGAGGCCGGGCAACTCGGCCGCTATGGCGCAGGAGGCCATAACAGCCTCGGGGGCGATGTCACCGAGCGCCATCTTTGCGGACGCTTCGTCGTTCACCCGATGGCAGACACGGCCGGTGAGCTGAGCCCGGAGCATGGTCGCTCCCTTGCCCAGTTCGGCCCCGAAGCGCTGCCCGCAGATCTCCAGATAGATGCCGGCCGCGCGGCCGAGCTGAGCGAGCCGGATGAGCTGGGTGACCATCTCGTCTCGTCGCTCCTCCTCCTTCCTTGTGGCGACGAGGAAGAGTTCTGCCACTTCGTCGACGAACAGCACGATGGGAGCCGGGCGTTCGTCCTCCGGCAGGCCCCAGACGTCCGAGGTGATCAGCTCATCCGGGGTGCCGGGCGCGATGCCCTGCCGTGCTTTGATCAGGTCGTATCGGTCCTCCATTTCCTTGACGAGCGCGGGCAGCAGATCGGACGCCTGCTCCGGGTCGGTCGCCAGCGCCGAGAGCCGAGGAGCGAACGGCGCCAGCTCCACACCGCGCTTGCAGTCGATCCCGACCAGGACGACCGGCTGGGCGGCCAGGCCGGCGAGCAGGTTCCGCAGGAACATGGACTTGCCGGACAGCGTGGCGCCGAGCACGAGTTCGTGGGGTACGGCCCGGTAGTCCCGTACGAAGGCGGTTGCGTCCTCCCGCAGAGCCACCGGCACGCGGAGCGGACCAGCCTCAGTCCGGCGAGGCATCCGCACCTTCCGCAGGACGTCGAAGCCGACGAGCCGCAGTTCCACGACACCGGGCTTGACGTCCCGCACGTACACGGCGTGAACGCCCCAGGCGTGCCGGAGCCGTTCGGCCGAGGCCGCCACGTCCGCTGGTTCCTGGCCCGGAGCAAGTCGCAGTCGAAGCCGCAGACCGGTCGAGGTGGGCCGGATCATGCCTCGGCGAGGAGGCACCGGCCGGACCTCACGGCGAGTCGTGGCCTTGACGGCCAGGGCCCGCCACCGGGGCGGCTCGACTGTCAGGCCACACGCGTCCATCGTGGACGTGTACGAGGCCAGCAGCCGGGCCACCGAAAGGGGCAGCCGAACCGTGGACCAGTACGCCGCGGGATGGGCATGCCGGGCGTAGGCCGCGCCGCCTAAAGCAGCGAGCGCCCCGCCCAGCTCGGCCCACGTCACCAGGTCTGTCACGACGATCAGCCCGCCTGCTCCATCGGGAGGGCGCCGGGAGCAACGGCGGTCGCCCGGTAGGCGATGCCATGCCGCTGCTGCCCGTTGAACACGCTCTCCCACGGCCGGGCGATGAGCCCCGGCAGCGCTACCGGGGCCCCCACGGTCAGTCCGTCCGTCACACCGCTCTCAGGAACGGTCACCTGGATAAGCGACGACTCACCCTCGTCGATGTAGACGACGCCGACCGTCATCAGCGCCTCACCACTCACGGCGTCCTTGGCGATCTCACCGGTCTGCCGGTCGCGCACCTTCGGCGCCGGCGCTTCGGTGAGCAGGATCGTGGCGGCCGAGGCATCAATACGGATCACACGCACAGATTTCTCCTCTTGAGTCGATCAACTCGCCACCTGACAAGTTGACTTAGCAAGTTCGAAGCTAGAGATGCCAAGTTGACTTGTCAAGTGCGAATCGAGATGGAGCGGCGGCGAACGGGCCGCCCATCGGGCTCAGTTCAGACGGTAGGTGTCTTCCAGTTCCTGCCGGTCGGCGGGAAGCAGCACGTCGGAGACTTGCAGCGCCTGCCCGGAAGCGTCACACGCGACGACCAGGACACTGAGGACCGGAACCCCCTCAGGGAGATCCAGAAGCTCCGCTTCGGAGGGCTCCGGCAGACGTGCCGAAACCCGTTCCGTCACATGGTCGAAGCGGACCTTCTTGCGCGTCTCCAGGTGTGCGCGGGTGCCCCCTACCAGCACGTCGGCGCTCTCCAGTTCCGTACCTTCGACCAGGCCGGCGGGGAAGTAGGACGACACCAGCTCCACCGGTTCGCCATCCTCCTCCGCCAGGAACCGGCGCATGAGAATCTTGGCCCGCTTGGGCAGCCCGAGGACGGATGCGACTCGCGCCGGAACAGGGACGTAACCGACTTCGACCAACCGGCCCGCCGCTTGCGACTCATCGCGTGTGAGCGTCTCACTCCCCCGGCGGTCCTTCTGCTCGACGACAGCCGGGCGGCCTCGCACGATCGTGCCGAATCCCTGTCGGGACTCCAGCCAGCCATCACGCTTCAGCAGTTCCAGCGCCCGCACGACGGTGGGGCGGGACATCCCGAAGGACTGCACCAACTGGTTCTCGCTGGGCACCCGAGTGCCAGGCGGGTACGTGCCGTCCTCGATGCGACGCTGGATCGTCTGCGCGAGGCGCACGTACTTCGGTGGCTCCACTTCATACGCCATGAACGCCGCCTGTCGAGATTGGCCAAGTCAGCTGGTCAACCAGACTAGCGAATCTTCGATTATCGAAATAGAAGCGGAGCGAACTCTTACCTTCCGGGCCAGGCATCGGCCACCAGGAAGGAGACGACGGTTCCGCCGAAGCGGCTCGGTGCGGCGTGCCACGACTCGGCCAGCGAGTCGACCAGGAGCAGTCCGCGCCCGTGGGAGTCGTTGGCGTCGGGATGCCTCAGTCGCACGTTCGCCGGAAAGCCGGGGTTGTGCACGTCGACCCGGAGCGAGGTCCCCTCACGGAACCACTCAACCCGTACGAGCCAGGGTTCGTCCAACCGGCCGTAAGCGATGGCGTTGGTGACTAGCTCCGAGATCATCAGCACGCAGTCGTCGACGGCGCAGGCTGGGTTGTACGGGGCGATGAACTTGCGGAACCAGCGCCGAGCCCGCGGCACAGACTCAGCGACGGGGTGCAAGGTCATCGCACCGAGACGCGGTGATTCCTCTGACGGGTAGCGGTCGATCATGTAGGCCATCGGGTGCTCACTTCCTGCCGCTGCCGTCGCAGTCGAGGCAGCGCCGCTTCGATGTGGCGCGGGCGCGGTCGGCAGCGGCGGCAAGCGCCAGGGTCGTCCGCGAGTCGACGCGCTTCCAACCGCGCCCCCGGCAACCCGGCAAGGTAAGTGCGTGCCCTGATCCGGCCGCTGACTCGTCACACCGCGCCTCCTCCCAGTAAGTGGCCTTAGCCACTTTCTGGATAGTGGCATTAGCCACTTGAGCACGCAAGCGATTCGGCGCAACTGGCCCCCTCAGGTGAGGGGGTAGCCCTGCTCGAACGCCCAACGATGCGGCGGGTAGGTAGCCTCAGCGAACTCCAACGGCCGGTCCTGGAGGTCGAAGACGACGTGGTGCACGATCAGCACGGCAGAGCCGGCGGCAAGTTGAAGGTCCTCGGCCTCTTCCTCAGTCGCCGCACGCGCGCACATGCGATCTTCCGCGTAACTCCCCTGCCGACCGGTCATGTTCTCGACGTACAGCAACGTCCCCTCTTGGATCCGCTCCGGCTCCAGAAGCTTCGGCGCACGCTGACCGACATCCGGAGCGAACCACGACGTGGACAGCGTGATCGGGCCGTCCTGGTTGTTGGTCACCCGCCGCCGGTGCACCGCCCGACAGTCCTTGACCAGGCCCAGGGCCTCAGCCACGTGATCCGGCGCCTCCAGCCAACCGGCAGAGGTGATCACGGCATACTCACCCGGCGTGTAGATCTTCCCGGTCTGCCGAGCTCGCCCGTACAACTCCCGAGCCCGCCGGTTGACTTCGAGGCTCCGCACGTACGTGCCCGACCCCTGACGCTTCTCGACAAGCCCTTGATGACTCAGCGCCTCCAACGACCGCGCGGCCGTGGGCCGGGACACCTTCCAGTCCGCCGCCAACTGCCGTTCGGACGGCACCTCGTCGCCCGGTCGCAGGTCACCCCGAAGAATCTGATCACGGATGTAGTGCGCGATCTGGAGATACTTCGGCTGAGCCTCCTCGATCTGCGGCATCAGTCCTCCTCACCCAAGGCGAGCCCCAGGCGAGTAGTCGGGCACCCCGCTACCGAGCTGAGGCCTGCTTCTCGATAAAAGTGGCTATGGCCTTTAGCCACTATAGAGTGAGTGGTCAACCCCCCACCCCGTAGGCTGATCCGCATGACGCGGTTGATCGTCGCAGCAGGAGGAGGGGGCGACGCAGTCGCCGCCGCAATGATTCACGCCGCCCTCTACGGCGACGAGGACCAGGCGGTGATCCTCACGTACGCGTGGGACCGCCTCCTGATCGACCCGGTTCCGGGTCCCCGAGGACCGGACAACTTCACCGGCCTCCAGCCCCTCACCCCAGCAGTCTGGGCAGTGCCGGCCGAGGCCCGCCCGGTCGCTCCGGCAGGCTCGACTCTCCCCCGGCTTGCAGCAGAGCTCCGGCACACGTTCGCGCTGATCGATCCGCGCCACGGGGTCGAGGGCGTCACCCGCCAACTCGAAGAGCTGGTGGACCACTTGTCACCAGAGTCGATCGACCTCCTGGACGTGGGCGGTGACATCCTCGCCCGCGGCGACGAGCCAACGCTGAAGAGCCCACTTGCCGACGCCGTCACACTCGCTGCGTGCTGCCAGGTGAACGCTCCCGTCCGCCTGTTGGTGGCGGGCCCCGGCCTTGATGGCGAACTCCCTCTCGACGAACTGCGCGGCATGCTCGGCCCGCTCATCCACACCCTCACCGCGAAGGACGTCGAGCCGATCAGCTCGGTCCTGGAATGGCACCCCTCCGAGGCAACCGGCATGCTCGCAGCGACAGCCCGAGGCGTACGCGGCACCTGCGAGATGCGAGACGCCGGCCTCCCTGTCCCCCTCGCCGACGAGGGACCGACGGTCCATGAGGTCGACCTAGACGAGGCGCTCACCCGCAACCAGTTGGCCCGCGCCATCCTGACGACCGCCACCCTGGACGAGGTCGAGGCGTACAGCCGCGAAATCTGCGGCTACTCGGAAATCGACTACGAGCGCAACAAGGCCACATGGCTTAAGGACCAGCCACCGGTACAACTCGACCCAGAAGCCTCACTGTCCCAGCTCGACCAGTTCGAAGCCGAGGCGCGCAGCCGCGGAGTCACCCACACGACGTTCCGCCGCATCACCGAGGCCCTGAACCTCAACGGCTCCTTGCGCGAGGACCTGCGCCAGCTGCTCATCAGCAGCCGTCCGAAACAGTACGACGCTCCCTTGTGGCGCATCACAGTCCCTACTGAGTAACAACCTTCTTCACGGGTTCAAGTGCCCGCGCACGGCGCGGGCGCGCGCCGCCTCTGCGGCGCGGCCTGCCTCCTGTCTTCGCCCCGGCTGGCCGCGCCCGGCGGCGCGCTCGGCGACTGCGGGCAAGAAGAGGGAGACACCCTCTGTGGCTGGGGCGGTCGGCTCCACGACTTTAGGCAGCCACCATGGGGCGAGCCTCGAAGATCATGGCCCCAACGTCGTGCCTTAACGGGCAGGTCCACAGACTGCCCGACGCGCCGGAAGCTTACGGGGCCATGATCACTCGCCCCATGGCAGCTCCTGCCCAAAGTCGCTCCGCCGACCTCGTCGCGGCACCGCGCAACTCCCGCACCGTGAACATCAAGAGTGATCCCCTCAAGAAATGTTCGTCACCACAACATCTCTCCCGAAGCGACCTCGTCGACGACCGCTTCTGGCCCCTCTGCAGTCCATCGCCTGAGGAATTCGTCCAGCCGTCCAGCCTGCAAGCATGCCGCCACCGCCTTCAGGTCCAAGGCGGTCTGCAAAGTCGGATCATTCAAGGTGGGCCGATTGAACGCGAAGATGGCGTCGTAGAGATATTTGAGCCTGTCCTTGTGGATCCTGTAATGCTCACCATCTGGCGTGAAGTCCGCGCCTTGACCCCACCGAATGTCGATGAGGCCGTCAATATAACCGGACCTCAAAGACACCGGATCCAGGTTGGCAACAAGGGCCCCACGAACCTTAAGGGCAGAGGAATCATCCCGGTAGTAAGAGCCGAACTTTACCAATTGGTAAGTTCCCTTTTTAATGTCGTCAGTGCGCCCCAAGCCGGGTTTGGTTTTATTCGAATCGATCTCGTCACCCCAACCATTGACGAGATAGGCCAACCGTATAGCCCGCCCTTGTCGCTGAACCTTCGGCGTACTGTACGCCTCATACAACTCTATCCAGGCAGCCAGGTACTCACGGAATTTATCCGGTCGCCGGAAGTGCTCAATCATAGGCACGTACGGCCAGTCTGCAGCAGTCTTCTCGCCGAGCGGGACTGACCAACCGCGATGAGGCACTGCAAGGTTAAGAGACACGCCGGCCAAGTTCATATCAACCAAGGAGTGCTGGCCGTACTCCCGGGGCTCACCGGATGCATCTGTAAGCAGAGCCTCCGGCAAGTCCACAACAAGAGGGAAGGTGACCATCGGCGATGCTTTTATTTCGAACAACAGGAGAAGATCGTCTCGATAGCCGATGGCATCGACATCGTGCGACTGCTTTGTGATGGTAGCGACGGCGAAAGGTTCATCGTTCGCCGCTGCGATCATCTGGAGAAGCAAGACAGAGACCACAGTAGTGATTTCGCCAATGTGGTGACTCGTGGGCTTATGCTGCGCGCCATTAAGTCTGGGCCCAAGGCCGACTTCGATACAACAGTGCGGACATTGCTTAAGGAAGGAATAATAAGCTTTGGGACTCTCCCGCGAGCGGTTGCAATAAATCCATTTTGCGTTGACCACTCGACCGTGCAGATACTCTGCGTTCGAGACCAAGTCGAATGCCGCCGAGAGCGCCAGCTGAAAAAGCGAGTCCTCCCTGAAGGCTTTCTCCAGGAATGGGTCGTTCAGATGCTGACCCTCCTGGATCAACTCTTTATATGAGTTGATCAAAACTCCCAGCAATTGACTTGCGCGTCTAACGTCAACGTAGTCGTTATTCAGGAGATCGGTATCTGCCAGGCGTAGCAGATCCGCAATCTTGTCCTTTTTGGAAGAATCAGCGAAGTCTGGAAAATTCAGTGTCACGCAATGGCTCCAAAGTCCAGCTCAAGCTGAGCCGAGGAGCTGGCCGGCCTCAGAAGTGCCGCCGCCCCCTCAGCAAGGAACTTCTCGATACTGTTTTTTACGACCCAGCGCACAGCTGGCACGCAGACAGCATCGCCAAAGGCGTATAGAGCCGACTGCTCTCCGTCAGGAATCACAAAGTTCGGCGACATATTCGGCAGCGCAACGCCCTGGAGCCGTGCACTCTCAATGCCCGTGATCTTCCTAACCTGCGCTGTGCCGTTTCGAAGTCGGACAATGAACTGAATCGACGACCCGCCCTTCGGCGTCCGCAGGCAAGCCGCAAGACCGTCCCACCGAATATTGATGATCTGTTCGCGGAGGCCTCTACGACGACCTCTCCGAGTTGCAGTCAAGTAGACGTCTGCCCCGGAATTCATCAAGTCCATCAATCGCGGCTTATGGTCATGCTCCAGATGCGACCAGAAGTAATCCATTCGCTCTGCATCCCACCAGCGACGATCACCAGATGGGATCTCTTCAATCACATCCTGCAGCGAGATCTCTCTCTCAGGCAGAGAGGGAAAATCAAAGAATGCCCACGGCAGATCCCTATTACGCTCAAAGACTTGACGAACCTTGTAGCGTCGGATGTGGGTATCTGGCATCTCGACGCCTACCGCAAGGCTGGCATCACGCACTGCGACGACGAAGACACGGTTACGCGTCTGGGGCGTGAAGTGTTGAGCGTCCACCTGGATAAGATCGAATGAATAGCCGAGCTTCGCAATCTCAGTAAGAAGGAGATCGATGCTGCGCCCTTCATGGAGCGTCAGAAGGCCGACTACATTCTCCAGAAGAAGGAACTGCGGAGCTTTCCCTTGAGTGATCAGGTCGGAAACATGTTCGAGAAAAGACCATACAATGCCGCTATGCTCGGCTTCGATCCCGCGCCTCCCTCCCGCCTGACTAAGGTCAATACAGGGGAAGGATGCCGTCGCCAGAAGAGCGTGAGGCAGGCTAGACGCAGGGATATCGCGAATGTCGGCATCGGAGAAGGGAACGTCCGGATAATTCGCCTTGTAAGCTGCAACCTTACGCGGGTCATTGTCGTTGGCTAGCGAGCAATGCCAACCAAGGGGAGACAAGGCTTCGTGGATAAGCCCAATACCCGCAAAAAACTCAATGAAGCTTTTACTCTGAAGCGCCCCACCTCCAGGGAGGACGTTGAGTTGCTTGGCAGAGCTGCGACGCTGAGTGATCACTATGTACCTTTGAGTATCGTAAAGCCTCGTTCGAGCTGTCAGCATGGGGCGTGTCGGCACGGTCGATCACGCATCCTCTCACACCAGCCCAGCCTGTTTCAGTAGTTGGGCAAGCGGCACGCACGCCGGAACAAGGAGCCACCTGGCCTACGTCTTCACTCGCACTGTCGAATCATCCCCACTCCGGGTGAGTTACGCAGGCTGCACTCCTGGCAATCGCCCCGCCATGGGCCCGCGGACCCTGTAGCCCGCACGTAGCCAGGGCTACGGTGGCTGCATGGTCACGTCCCCACGCCCTTCATGGGCATCGAGCGACGCGGCACGCTCAACGATGCGCGCCAACCGCAGCCGTGACTCGCACCCCGAGATGGCCCTGAGGAGGGCAGTCCATGCCCTGGGTTTGCGTTACCGAGTGTGCAAGCGGCCTCTGCCGAGTCTGCGGCGCACAGCCGATCTGGTGTTCTCCCGCGCTAGGGTCGCTGTCTTCCTAGACGGCTGCTTCTGGCACGGCTGCCCCAAGCATCACAGCACCCCCCTTACTCATTCGGCGTACTGGTCTAACAAGATTCGCGGGAACCAAGACCGCGACCGCGACACGGACGCGCAGCTTGCTGCCGCCGGCTGGCTCACTATCCGCGTGTGGGAACACGAGGACCCCGTCCAGGCAGCCCAGTTGATAGCCCAGTCCGTTCGTGCCCGAAGTAACGGACCGCACTGACCAGTGGCAGAACCAGCGTGCTTTGCCAGAGCGCTACCCGCTAGCCGCGGACCACCCGCGGACAGAGTCCGGCTGGCGAGTTGCATATGAGGCTGTGACCTGCTGGAACACAGGAGAGCCAAGCGGCCTCCGGAACTGTTGCAGCAGTGCACCGCAGCCGAGCCCGTCGACCGACGAGAACCGTGTGGGTTTCCGGAAGCAGACTGATCAGCACCTCAGAGTCTGAGAGGGCAGTGACGGTTAAGGGCCCCGCCCGAAGGCGTCCGAGGATGGCCGTTCTGCGGCCCCAAGTATGTGCTACGGGACCGCAGAACGCTGAAGGTCGTCACCTGGGCCGTCGTACGTCCGTCAGAACGTCGTCCAGCAGTCCTCTCACGTCGCTTCCGCCCAGGACCAGCTGTCGATCCAACAGCCGGTTTCCGGTCTCACAGGAGGTCTCACTGACCAGCGAGCACCCATGGCAGGCCGAGAGGTTCAGTTGTGAGGCTCCCTGACGGTCGCTCTCGATGCAGACCGGGTCGTTGGAGCAGAAGTCCGCGTCGTCCAGGGCCGCCACCAGGAGAGGGATCAGCTTCTTGGGATCCCCGAGCCTGACGAGGCCGCCGAGGGTCCCCTGGGCGTCCCCCGCCGCGGTGTAGATCAGGATCCCGGCGGTCTTGTCCGTGCGGTCGGAGTTCGCGTAGATCCTTTCCTGCAGCGCGGCAGACGCGTACCCGCTGGCGAACGCCAGCCGCCGGATCAGCAGGTGCGCCAGCGTGTGCAGGGCGATGTACCTGGGTTCCGGCACGTCGAGACGGCCGGCCCAGGCAGAGTCGGCCCTTCTCGTCTTGAGAATGCCGGCGCGTGCCTGCACCTCCGGCTGCGCCTCCCATGCGGCGAGCTTCTCCTCGTCGAACCGCAGGAAGATCCCTTCCCCGAACAGTTCGATCGCCGGGTAGGTGGGTCGATACGACCGGTCCGACCCCAGATCGGCGTTGATCAGCGCCGCTTCCGCATCGTGGCGTCGGAACCCCCGCAGGGCACGGACCTCCCGTACCCGGCGTACCTGTCCGATACCGCTGATCCTGCCGAGGAGGCTCTGCGGTCCCACGAGCCCTTCGAGGCTTCGTCCGTCGACGACGAAGTCGCTTCCCGTGCGGTCGCGCCCTTCGTCGAGTTTCTTCAGGAACGCCGACCACTCGCCGTCCTTCAGGTCGAGCAGCAGCTCGCCCGCAGGGCTTTCCTCCCCCGCCGCGACGCCGAGGACGGTTTCCGCCGTCACTCCGAGATCGTCGGCGATCAGCTGCGCCAATACTTCCGACTGGGGGCCGCCGTTGTCGGTCACGACTTTCCCGAAGAGCATGTGCCCACGGATCTTGTCGGCCGTGTCCGCGGACTGTGGGCGTTCCTCCGGTATGTCGAGAGCCGAGATTCTCTCGGCGATGTAGTTGCCCGTGGCACCGCGCTGCACGGCAACCAGCTCGTACGGGCAAGGCTTCTTGACGGAAGCCTCCGGCTCCCAGGGCTGCCGACCCGCGCAACGAATCCCGTCGCGGTGCAGGGCCCCCTTCGTCACGAGTTCAGCGAGACTGCGCTCATTCCCGCACCCGTGGCACTTCACCACCAGGGCTGCGAGGCCTTCGCCACGAGTGGCCAGCTTGCGGAACCTGAGCGCCTTGTAGTCACGGCAGAAGCGGACCGCTTCGTTCAGGCTCGCCGCGCGCCCACGATGTGCCCACTGGAACCAGTTGATGTCCTGGATGTGGCTGCCTTTTTCGCAGACGGCGACATATCGCATCGGTACAAGCGCGCCCCCGCAGTCGCAGGTGTTGCTCCACTTACCTTTTTTCTTACCGGTCAGCTTCGAGAGCTTGTCGCAGCGCTCGCAGAACCGCCAAGCGGGAAAACGCCAGTACGGCAGCGCGGGGGTTTCCTTTGCGGCCCGGCTCGCATGGGCCGGTGGTTGTCTCAGGACACCGGCACCGAGGCGGGCCATCAGACGCTCACAGCTGATCTCGTGGGCGAACTTCTTGTCCCACCAGGACGTGTCCGGCGCCATGAGCGACTCGCCTCGCACGTCGACGATCGCTCCCACACCGAACGGTGAGATCGTCTCGGAGAGGCGCAGGTCATGCCTGATCTTCTCCATGGTACACCTCCTCCTGCGGTTCCTGGACCTCAACCGCCACGTTGGGCTCCACAGACCTCATCGAGTCTCCGACGAGCCACCCCTCGCCGGGCTGACCGAACTTCTTCAACAAAGCTGCCTGGTCTTTCATCGTCCGCTGGTAGTACAGGGGCTCGTCCGACTCGCGTGCCTGCGCTGCCCGTCGGTCCCAGTCCCTCAGGAGGCTCCACATCGCGGAGCGTGTTTCCGGGGCTTCGAGATCATCGGCGCGCGTCACATAGCCGAGGAACCGGTCCACGAGTCGCTCGACCGCTTCGCGGATCCTGTCGTCCCCGAGGTCGAACCGACCTGCCGCGTCGTGCGGGGCGAGTGCGGTGAACGACTGCCGCAGCAGCGCCACGAGCGCGCCGGCGAGCGATCTCTCGCGCGAGGCCAACGACCACGGCGTGACGCTCGTGGGCTCCACGCTCCGGTAGAGAGCTTCGTGGTAGCCGCGGAAGGTCTCGAAGTGCGACCGGTCACGGGCCCTGCCCGACCGGAACAGCGTGACGACGACGCCCTTCGTGTCTCCACGCCCGACACGACTCGTGGCCTGGATGTACTCGGCCGTGGTCTTCGGCTGCCCCACCATGAGCATCAGCGCGAGCCGCGGAATGTCGATGCCCACGGAGAGCATGTTCGACGAGAGGACCACGTCGACGGCCTCCGGCGACTCGTCGGCCCTGACCCGGAGTGCGCGGAGATCGTTCGGCAGCTCCTCGGCTCCGCGACGGCTCGTCAGTTCCAGGACCTTCCCCGCCCTGACGGGCCGCAACGGGAAGCCGAGCCTCTCGGCTCGGGGCTCCAGACGGCCGTTGACGTCGTCAACGACCAGCGTCCCGGTGCGTCCGAGCTCACGAAGACTGTTGTGGTACATGACCAGCGTCCAGTACGCGTCCCGTGACGCGGCGGACGGGGCGCGGGCGGCGAGCGCCTCCGGCATCTCCACCATGGGGGTGACGGCGGCGATGACGGCCGAAGGCTGCGAGACCGACTGCGGCATCAGGCCGACGTAGAGACGTCCTTCTCCGCTTTCCACCGGGCGGGAGAAGAAGGTCCGGTCGTCGTCGAGTCCCGATGGCGGGTACAGGGCGACCTCACGCCCGTAAAGCCCCTCCACCTGCTCCTCGGACGCGCGGATGGTGGCCGTCGAGGCCACGATCTTGGGACTGGAGCCCGACCGGCTCAGCAGGAGCTGGATCACCGCGTCGAAGACGGCGACGGTGGTTCCGAGCGGTCCCGAGAGCAGGTGCAGCTCGTCCTGGATGATCATGGACGGTTGCCTGAAGGTGGTCCCGAGACCGAGCAGCCTGCCCGCTTCCGGCCTGAACTGCAGACGCGCGAACTTGTCGACGGTGGCCAGGAGGATCGTGGGCGGCTCCTTGTAAAGCACCTCGTCGACGACAGCGAGCGGGAGCTCGCCGGCGAAGTCGCACGACGCGTCGACACAGTGGAGCACGACGTCCACGCCGTCCAGGCGCATGCCGTAGTCCTCTGGCTTGTCGCTCCTGAGCCTCGGCACCAAGGGTGTCAGGCACCATGGGCAGCTCTCGATCTGGAACTCGTTCGCCTCTTCCGGGCGCGCGGCCTTCTGAAGCCGCTTGAGTGCCTCACGCGCCTCTACTCGCGTGCCGGGGGTGACCTCGTTGCCCACCCACAGACCGATCGAGAACGGCGCCATGCCCTTCGCCCGGTCGTCCGTGGCCCGCAGCCGCTCCATCGCGCAGACCAGTGCCGCGGCCCGTTGGAACTGCTGAGAGGTCAGGAGCCGCAGGGTGTAACGGGTGATGACGGCGGTTCCCCCGCCGGCCGTGCCGTGAGCGAGCCGTCGGCGGAACACCTCGATCGCGGCGAGACCCAGGTATGCCTCGGTCTTGCCGCCACCGGTCGGGAACCAGATGAGGTCGACGAGGTCCCGATCCTTGTGCCCCTCATCAACGGTGGAGGCCAGCGACACGAGCAGGAAGCCGAGCTGGAAGGGTCGCCACCGCGGCTCCGGCACCTGCTCCTCCGGCTTCCCGCGGTTGATGGACGCCTGCCGCATCTGAAGACGCATGGCGGCCATGCCGAGTGAGAAGGCCGTTCGAAGGTTTTGTCGTCCCGGCGCCCGGAGGAGGTCTATGCCTTCCCTCATCCTGTCGACGGCGTCCTGCGAACGGCCGGCGATGCGGACAGCCACGGCCCTGTCGTAGCCGAACACCTCCGCCCGTTCCATCTGTCGGGTGGCCCAGCCGGCGAACGCCTGGAGGAAGGCGTCCAACGATCGAAGGACCGCTTCGGGATCCTTGTCGATCTTCTGGAGGTGCCCCAGCTCCAACGCCTCGGCCTCGGCCGTCCCTTCATCGAACCCCGTGGTCTCGACGGCGGGCACCACGAAGGCCGGCACGGGATCGAGGAAGACCTTGGCACAACGGCCGTCCGCGAACTCCCAGTCCGCGGCCATTCCGTGCCCGACCGCGTAGACCTTTCGGTTGCGATATCGCAGGCGCAGCTCGGCGGCTTCCGGGTCGGTGTCGATCGAGCGCGTGGTGTCGTACTCCAGGATCTCCGCCCCGGCGGAGGGAGCGGCGGCCAGGTGGACCTGGAACAGCGTCCGAGGGATGTCGAGTCGGTCGTCTCCCGTGGATTCGGTCAGGACCCGTACGTGGACGGTGACCAACGAGTCGCCCTGGAAGTCGCGCCAACGCGACCCGATCTCGATCGAGACACCACCCACGGAAAGGCGCTCGGGCCCCTTGCCCCGCTGGAGGTCGAGGCCGTCGACGGAGTACGGGGTACGCCGCCACCTGGGCGGCCCGTCTCCCTCGACAGCGGCGTACGTACCGCACGAGAAGTCGACGTCGACCGAGTCGCCGTCGGTGACGAAGGAGAGCGCGACGGACGAGGGCTTCCAGTCCTCGGCCAGGGGGACACCGGCCCCACTCTCCTCAACATCACCATCGGGGACATCCGCCGATACCTCTTCGTCCGTGTTCCCGTCGCCGTGAGAGCCTCGGGCCTCGGCCTCGACCGGGAACAGCATGCCGACGGCGTACTGCCGGTGAGGCAGGTTCGCCGTGACCTCCTCGTCTCCGGCCTCGGGCCCCACGTAGGAGGCTCGGAGATGGTGGAGGGCCTCCTTCTGGGCCGCTGTGAGGTTCACTTCCCAACCTGCTTTCGAAGAAGATCCTGGAGCCGCTTCTTGCCGTTCTTGGACGCGACCACGTGGAGCGTGACCCGCGCCCGCGTGACAGCCACGTAGAAAGCGGCGAGTCCCCGGTCGTCGTATTCCTGGGGCAGGTCGCACACGATGACGTGCTCTGCCTCCAGCCCCTTGGCGTAACGGGGGTTGGTCACGAGGAATCCGGCCTCGCTCCTGCGCGGCTCGGCGTCCTCGGACACACTGATGATCCAGATGTCCTGGCGACGGGCCCCGTTCGCGACGAGGTCGCGAGCCACGGTCTCGGCCGCGGAGACACCGGCCGTCCCGTCGGACCACCGCCATTCCACTCGGTCGCCATGGACGATGCCCGGGTCCCCGACGTCGGCGCCGAGGTACTCCTGCACGACGTGGACGATCGCACGGGTGTTGCGCACGTTCCGGTCCAGGTCGTACTGAAGCGCCTCCTGCTGGACCAACTCGCAGACCTCCGGATCGAACTCGCCGTCGACGCGTGCCTGGTTGTTGGGGTCGAGAAACATCCTCCACCGGCCGCCCTCTCGACCCCCGCGGATCACGGCGTCCAGGGCATCCATGCCGCTGGCGTTCATGAGGTCCTGTGCCTCGTCGACGAAGACGACGTCGTACTGCTTGTCACCGGACAGGTCCGCGAACGGAAGGAGATCGATGTCTCTGCCCTCGATCCGCGGACCGAAGAAGTCGACCAGGGCGGGCGAGTGAAAGGTGATGAGAACCGCCTTCCCTTCGCCCGCCTCCTGCTTTGCGCCTTCCGCCAACACCAGGGATTTCCCGGTGCCCGCGCCACCGAAGACGAGCATCCTCGGGTTCCGGGAGAGCGCGGCCAAGACCCTGGCCTGGCCCTCGGTCGCTCGATTCTGCTCCTCCAGCACGGCGCCCCGCTGTGCATCGATGACGGGCATCCTCGTGAACTCGCCGAAGAGACGGGCCCGGAGAGTCTCGGACCGGGCGACTCTGACTCCGAAGGGGGCGGTCCTCGCCTCGCTGGCAACCTTTTCGAAGGCTTCCGTCAGTGCGGCGATGCTCATCTGCTCCTTGGCCCACCAGTGGCTCCCCTTCCATTCGACGGCTGCCGGAGGCGCGTCTATGTCGGGGGTGAGGGCAACGGCCTCGGTCGCGAACCAACCGACGCCTTCCTCCTGGAGGATGTCGCGCAGCGCGTACATCGCCGACTGCGCCTGGTCCATCGGCGACTCACGCAACTTCTTCCAGTCACCGTGACGGTCGATGGAGTACCAGACACCGTCGTACTTCCTGACGCCCCCGCCCTTGACCTCGACGATGACGACGACGCCGTTCCAGAGCACGACGAAGTCCGCTTCCCCCTGCTGCTTTACCGCGTGACTCCGCAGCTTCACGGAGTGGAAGGCGACGGCGTCGGAGGGGCCGTCGATCGCTCGCAGCAGCCTGGCCACCCGCCGCTCGGCGTTGCTGGTGGTGGTCGCCTCGATGTCGGCGAGATCCGGTATGACAATCACGATCCCTGCTTTCGCCAGAGGCCCTCGTAGGCACGGAATCCGAGGAAATCGTTGACCGCGCCGAAGTTGTCGGCAACGTCCACGATGAGGCACTCCTCCTTGCCGCCGTTCTCAGGACCACGCAGACCGCGGCCGGCCATCTGGATGTAGGCGCTGGGACTGAACGTGGGCCTCGCGATGTACAGCGCCCGGACGCCGGGCGCGTCGAAGCCCTGGATCAGCAGGTCGCAGTTGGCCAGAACCCTGATCTCGTTCCTCTTGAATCTCTCGATGACGTCCCGGCGCGTCTGCCGTCCGGTCTGGCCGCTGACCGCCTCGGCCGCGACCTTCCGGTAACGCAGTGTCGCGGCGAGGACCTGGGCGGAAAGGACGTTCGGCGTGAACACGAGGATCGGCCATTCCGGATCCCGTTTCAGGATGTCGTCCACGAGGATCTTCATGCGGGCCTGGTCCCGACCGATGCGGTCGAGGACCTGGGGCTCGAGTTTGCGGAGGGACCGCACCTGTGCGAGTTCGTCCGGCTCCAGCGCGACCTTCACGCCGTTCAGCACTTCGTGTCGGACCCTGGCGAGGACACCTCTCTTCGACAGCTCCGGGTAGGCGTTACCGTCGAAGGCGCTCATCTTGTGGTGACCGAAGCGGGCCGCCAGTTCCTTCGTCGGCTCGGTAACGTCGCCGCTGCCCTTGAACGGCGTCGCCGAGATGCCCACCAGAGGCCGTTCCCAGCTACGACCGTCGACTCCGAGCCACCTGAGGATCTTCGTGTACATCTTCGACCCGCCGGCCCGGTGCGCCTCGTCGATGAACACAGCGGAGGCCCTGCTCAGCCACTCGTACTCAGGAGTGTCGGCCACCCAATCGAGCTTGGCATCGGTGGCCACGACCACACTGAACTCGGTGTCGGGTTCGTGGACAACGTTGTTTTTCCAGAGCCGGCCGATCGTCAACGGACGCTCGTCCCCGAGCCAACGCCAGACCGTCCCGAACGTCTGCACCGCCTGCTCGCAGAGCTCCTCCGACTGCGCGATCCAGAGCACGGTTCCGCTCATCTCGCCCTCGACGAACAGCCGCAGCACGGTTTCGGTGGCCACCCGGGTCTTCCCGGCTCCCGTCGGAAGCTCCACCATGCCCTTGAGCGCGCGACCGTCCCGCCCTCGGGACGTCAGGACCTCCTTCAGTTCCTCCCTGATCTTCTCCTGGAAGTCGTGCAGGGGCTTGAGCTTCACGGCACCGGGCACGACGAACTCATCGTCCTGGTGTCGGGTGCGACGCCCGGCGTACTTGGCGCCGAACCCCATCTTCCGAAGCCAGGCGACGGTCGATGCTCCCCCCGCCCATGTCGTGGGAACGTCCGTGTACCCCTCGGTGCTGAACTCCTCCGCAAGAAGCTTGATCGAGTCGCTGCCGTACACGGTCAGAAAGAGCTCAGCGATGGACGTGGAGGCGTCCACCAGGCCCTGGCCCTCGAGCGCCTGCCAGAGTCCCTTCGGCAGGTTCTCCTTAAGCGTGTCGTCACCGATGTAGATCGCCAGCCGCTCAGCGTCATCGGGCGCAGCCCTGGCGTCCTGCCGTTGCGTCTCGAGATGTTGGTCGACGCGTGCCTGGAGGATGTCGCTCAGCTCGGCGTTCGACAGACGCAGGTCGAATGCCTCGTTGACGATCTGCAGGACACGACGTTCGTCGAGTTCTGCCTGGACCACCAGGGTCAGTCCCTGGCGGTGCCATTCGAGCGACTGGTCCTCGACACCGTCCTCTGTGGTCACACGCTTCGTGATCTGGACGGCTTTCGCCACCGTAGCGTTCGTGACCTTGTCCTCGACGAACGTCGAGCGCAGTCCGGTGTAAAGGTCGATGACGCGCTCCTCGACCTGCCGGCCGTCGATCAGCAGCGAGAAGGAGAAGCTGTCCTCAAACCGTCGGCATCCGACCATTTCGACGAACTGCTCCACTTCGTCCTCATCCACCTTGAGGTACGGCTTCTGCCTAAGACTGAGGAACTCGCGTTCCTCCTCAGTCGTCGCCAAGTACACCGCGTCGGGCCGCCTCCTCTCGATGGCGCGCCCCACCCGGGCGGGAACGAACGTCGGATGTCCCTCCGGGAATGCGAACCGACTCGCGGTGAGGATGAACCCCGTCAGCGCCACGTTGCTGATGGGCGAGGTGACCTCCGCCTCAAGCGCTTCGCGCAGGACCTCCGCGGGGACCTCGCCCAAGTCCTTGGGCAGCATCAGAGCGTCCTCGACGTGGCGCGGTCCTCGGAAGAGAGGCAGCAGGGCCTCGTACTGGACGAGCGAAGCGGAGACGACGCGACCGGGAGCCCGGTGACCGCGAGTCGACTTCAGCAGGCCGGCCCGACCCGCCGCCCAGCGAACTGGGGACAGGACCCGGTGGCTGAGCCCCGTGTCGATGTCCGTGCAGAGCCAGTGCCCTGCCTGGTCGAGTCTGAGCAGCCCTTCCGTCCACCGCTCGCGTATGGCTTCGGGCACGCCCGCTTCCTGCAACATCAGGAGTGCCGAGAACGGACCGGGGCCGTCCCCCCTGTCGAACTCGACCTGCTCGACGGGGCGCTCTCCGGGCCCGAGCCTCCGGTTCACCTCATCCACCACGTACTGGCGGTAGTCCCCGAAGTGGACCTCGTCCTCGAGCGAGTACGAGGCCACCGGCTCAGTGACGACTCCGGCCGCGTGTGCGAGCTGTGGCACGCACCTCGTCCGGTCCAGGACTCGATCGGGAGTGCTGTCACCGAGGCCATCGATGTCCAGCACATACGCGGGCAAGGCCCAACCACCGTCGAGCGTCGGAACCCTGAGAGCACCCGCCTTGTTGCCCGCCACAACCTTCTGTGCCTGTGCCATGGGCACATCAGTGGCGGCGTCCCAGAACTTCGGGAGCTCGTCGTCCTGGGACTCCGGTGACAGCCTGGCCATCCTGGCTTCGAACTTCGCGAGAGGGTCGAGGTCCCGGAACCCTCTGTCCACGAGCTTCTTCTCGACGCCGGGAACGGCCAGGAAGTCCGGATCGACGAAGCACGATCCTTCGATGTCGACGTCCTCCGCACGATGGAGGAAGACCCGGTCGCGGTCTTTGATGGACAGCATGCCATCGGTCGTCGGTATGACCTTCGCAGGGCCGAAGCCGTTGGGATTCCTCAGCACGAATTCGAGCGCCTTCGCCGCAGAGGCCACGTCGGGCCCCTCCGCCCACTCCCGAAGCCAGGAAAGGACACCTCTCTTGGGGATTCTCTCCAACGCTTTCAGCTCGTCCCTGGGACGTGAGTCGGCGAAGGCGGAGGAGACGCTGCATACATACAGCGCCCTCAGACGGGTCACACGCTGACCGCTGGCATAGCAGCGCCAGTGCGGCACGGCGTCGTCGGTGTGGGGCGACCTGATCCACTCCTCGTGGTCACGCTCGGATGCGTCGCCGACACCGAAGTCGAGTGGACGCAGCTCCGGCGGCGTGCGGAGCGCACCGGTCGCGTCAGGGATCAGGGCCTTCTCGCAACCGAGCTGCGGGACATGGACGCAGAGGATCTCGTCGCCGAACGAGTGGGTCTCACGGCCACGCGCTGGCATGTAGTCCAGGTGTGCTGCCGGATCGTCGACGGACGAGACCTTCGGCAGCATATCGAGGAACATCCCCGAGAGAGTCACGAGGATCTCCCGGTTGTACGTGTTCGTGAGCAAGGTGGTGCGGTCGTCGTTGACACTCCAGGGCGCGTTGAAGAGGGCGGACGCCGATGTCCTGTCCTGGAGCGGGAAGTACGACCAGAACTCGCCCGTTCTCAGTTGAGCGAAGCGCGCAGGCATCGCAACCGTGACCTTCATCCGGTCGCGCGACACCGCTTCCCCGACCTCGATCCGAGCCTCGGGACTGGGTGCGTGCATTCGGTTGTCGACGTACCACTCGTCGTGGTCACCGTCGGGACGCTCGATCCGGAACCTGCCATCGCCCAGGTCGCGCGACACATGGCTCGTCACGAAGTTCGCGTCGGCTCCGACCACCCTAAGTCGAATCTCACGCACCGAGTTGACGAAGAGGAGAAACTCGGAGCGGAATTCCTCGATTTCCTTCCTGAGGCTCTCCAGCCTCGCAGCATGCGGCAGTCTGACGATCGTCACCGCCCAGTCCGCCAGCTCGGCAAGAATCGGGTCTTTGGCGAACTCGGCCTCCGCATCGATCCGAGTGAGGGTCCTCAGGACCGGGAGCCTCTTGGGCACAGGTGCGATCGCTGCGATCGCCGAATTCGCCTTCGGAGAGTTGAACTCGAAGGCAACCGATCGGCTGAACACCTGCGGGGTGTCGGTGACCGCGAGCACCGACTTGAAACCGAGCCCGAACCGACCGATCTCGTCGCCCCGCTTACCACTGAGGTGCGCATGAGCGAGCGTGGTGAGGCCGCTTCGGGAGAACGGACGACCGGCATTCGCGCAGTACAGCGACTGGCGGTCGAGGTCGAGGACGATCTCGACCCGCCCTGCTCCCTCCTCGTGCTCGGCAGCCCCCGACATCGCGTCAGCCGCGTTCTGCACCAGCTCCAGGAGCGTCCGGTTCGAGTAGCCGCCGACCCGGATGGACTCCTCTTGGTTGGCATGCTCCGTAATCAGGTTCGCATTCGCGCGATACGCGTTGATCGCCCGCTCGAAGAGTTCGTCAACCTCGCGGACCAATCCCGCGTCGGGCACCCAATCGGCATTCTTCCCCATCACGGCTGCACTGCCCCCGCTCTCAGTACCATAATTCACCAATGTCAGATCTGCACCCATGCGGTTCCTGGACGTCGATTACCGAGGTCCCGACGCGGTGCGACATCGCACACCGTCGACCCGCCACGGAAGGTAAACCCAGCCACGACAGCTCGTCCCCTCAGGTTCCATGGGTGACGGGTGGTGCATGAGCACCAAAACGTCCGACCTGCTACAGGAGGGTGGATCCGACATCCTTGGCCCTTGCTGCAGGACGCTCCGACCGCAGGCCGGTACCGGCACCACCGGTGCATCTCACAGCCCGACTCCGTGCGACCGGCTTCGGCGGTGCTCGTCATCACAGGCAGATCGCTGCCGCCCCACCCCGGCAAGCAGATGCGCATGACTCCTCTTGCGTCAGCGCAGGGCCAACGACGGGCTCAGACAATCCCCCTGAACCCTCATCATGATGATCTTCACAGTTCCCCCGCATCGTGAAGCTCCAGCGTTCAATAAATCCCCACCACAGGGAACCCCCTGTTACCGATTCGCAATCCGGAGATCACCTACGACATCCGACCAAAGCCGACGCACCTTCAACGGGTTTGCCTACCAGGCAATACGCACCCACCCAAGGGTCGACTGCGCGACCGGACACCCCGGAAGGAACCAGACATCCATGAGCCACTACTCATGAACCGGCCTTCACGACTCTCCTTGCCCACGCTTCGTCAAGACTTCAGCAACTCCTGGGCAAGTGGAAGCACTTCCGCCGAATCGGGCTACACCGACCGGGGCACAACAGCAGTGGAGTGCGCCTTCCGTGCGCCCCTGTACCACCACACCGCGCCCCCGGCCCGACCCCGCCCTACCTTGGGTCTTTGCTTCGACTTCACCGTCACGACTTCACGCAGGTTGGGTGCCCTGAGCCAGGACGGCCGAGGTGACAACCCCTGCCGTCCGATGAGCGCAACGAGCACCCACGCGGGGCTGTGGACCATACGTGGACACGGAACCGTCCATCGTCGGTGCGTACACCCGTGACCTGCTGATTTTCCGTATTAGGAAGGGTCCTCCGGAGCCGTGTGCGCAGGTTCGAATCCTGCCGGGGGCACCTTGCATGAGGTGCCCAAAGACCCCGCCATCAGCGAGAACGCTTTGGACGGGGTCTTCGCGTATGTGCAGTGGACGCCGCTCGGAGCGGGCGTATGTCAGGTTCTGTGGACGAGCTGTGGGCGGGATCTTGGAGCATCGCCGCAGGCGAGGCGACTCAGTTCGACGTCAAGCAACAGGGCTTGTCACACAACCTCTCTCAGCCCCCCTGCTTCATGTTGAGACCTCCGCCCCCCAGTCCCACAGAGCCTGCAGGACAGGGCCGAGGCGGTGTCCACTCGAGGTGAGCGCATAGCGCACTCGCGGCGGCCAGCCCGGTCGACGGTCGCGCGCGACGACTCCGGCCTTGCCGAGCTGCGCCAACCGGTCGGACAGCACCTTGTCCGACAACATGGGCAGGGCCGCGCGCAGCTCGCTGTAGGAGCGGTCACCGCGTAACAGTTCGCGAACCACCAGCGTCGTCCAGCGGCCGTGCAGGGCCGCCAGCGTGATCTCCACCGGGCACTCGGGGGTTGGTGCGGTGACGCTCGCGCGCGGGTCGTCGGGAAGCCCTGCCGGGTGACCAACCGTTCGGTGAGTCACGAGATCGCCTCCTAGCGTGTGGGGCACTTCGATTCTCCAGGCCCGGAAGGACGTCTGTCGATCATGCGAGCCTTGGCCGATCGGCCCGAAGAGGTGCCCGCGGTGTTCGCCGAGCGATTCAACAGCGGCGACGCCACCGCGTTGGCGCAGGTCTACGAGGACGCGGCGGTGTTGGTCCCGCAGCCGGGAATGCCGGTTACCGGCCCGGACCTGCACGCCGCCAACGGCCGCCTGCAACAGTTGGGAGTCCCCATCTCGGTCCGTCCGCGGCACGTGTACCGCAAGGGAGACCTGGCGCTGCTGATAGTCGACTGGGTCATCGACGGGACCGGCCGGGAGGGCCAGGCCGTGCACGTCGAGGGCACCGCCACCGACATCGCCCGGCGGGGTCCGGACGGCCGTTGGCGGTATGTCATCGACAACCCCTTCGGCACCCGCGCACAGCGACTGCCCACCGAGGACACCGTGGAACCAGCGTTCTGAGCGAGCACACCTGAAAGAGGCCGAAGCCCTGGAGCGGGTCGCGTTGCCGGCGTGGCGGTGAGGGGCACTCTCCTCAGCGTGCGGGCCCGCCGTTCCTCGGGGAGACCAGACCCAGTTCATAAGCGAGGATCACCGCCTGGGCCCGGTCGCGCAGGTCGAGCTTGGCGAACAGGCGGTTGATATGGGTCTTCACGGTGTGGTCGCTGATCCGCAGCCGGGCCGAGATCTCCGCGTTGGTCAGCCCGCGCGCGATGAGTGTGAGGACCTCGGTCTCCCGGGCGGTGAGGTTCTGCAGTGACGGTGTCGGCCTGGTGGGGGAACGCAGGTGGGCGAACTCCGCGATGAGGCGCTTGGTAACGGAGGGGGCCAGCAGCGCCTCTCCGCGTGCCACTACGTGGACGGCGTTCAGCAGCTCGGGAAACGTCGTGTCCTTCAGCAGAAAGCCACTGGCGCCGACGGCCAGCGCCTCGTAGATGTACTCGTCGAGGGCGAAGGTCGTCAGCATGAGCACCTTCGGCGGCCTGTGGACCGGGGCTCCCGTTTCCTCGCCCGGGTCCCGGCCCTCCGGGTCGAGCATGCGGCGGGCGGCTTCTATACCGTCCATGACCGGCATGCGCACGTCCATGAGCACCACGTCGGGATGGGTTTCGCGGGCCATGCGCACCGCTTCCAGACCGTTCTCGGCCTCTCCCACCACCTCAATGCCGTCCTGCGTGGCCAACAGGTTCGCGAAGCCGGTACGGACCACTGCCTGGTCGTCTGCGACCAGCACCCGGATCATCCGGTGGCTACCCCCTCCCAGATCTCTGAACGATCTTCAGGTGTCCGAGTCTGCTCCACGGGCAGGACGGCGTCGACAACGAATCCGCCCGACGGCCGAGGACCGGCCGAGAGCCGGCCGTTGAGCAGTGTCGCCCGTTCGAGCATGCCCGCGAGTCCATGGCCGGTGCCGGAGCCGGTGGACAGTCTCCGCGGCGCCCGTCCGCCGGAGCCGGGCTTTCCCACGCCGTGTGCTCCGTCGTCCTCGATCCGTACGGTGACCCGGTCCGGGTGGCGGCCGATCTCGACGACGGCCCGCGCGCCGGGGGCATGCTTGCGCGTGTTGGTCAGCGCCTCCTGCACGATGCGGAACGCGGCGAGGCCCACGGTGGCGGGCACCGGTTCCGGCCCACCGGTCCGGCGCAGTACCACCTCGCCCCCGGCTGCCCGGTGCTGCTCGATCAGCTCGTCCAGCCGTTCCAGGGTGGGCTGCGGCGAGGTCGAAGCGCGTTCGCCGGTCCGGTCGCGCAGCACGTCGAGGATCTGCCGTAGTTCCGACAGCGCGGTACGCGCCGATTCCGCGATCTGCTGGAGATTCTCCCGCCCCTCCGGCCCGAGGTCCGCCACCGTGTAGGTCGCGGTCTCCGCCTGTACCGCGATCAGCGATACCGAATGGGCCACGACGTCGTGCAACTCCCGTGTGATGCGGGCACGTTCGGCCTCCGCAGCCCGCTGTCGCTCTGTGGCGATCCGCCGGGCCTGCGCGGCCAGGCGCTCGTGGCGCATCTCCTCCCTGCTGCGCACCGCGTCCCCGATGCTGACAGCCGTCACGATCGCCACGGCCACCACAAAGGAGTCGGTGAGGTACGGCACCACGCCACGTGTGTGCTCCAGCGGCAGTCCGGTCAGGTCGTAGGCCCCGGCCTTGATCTGACCGATGTTCACCAGTATCGCGCCGACCGTTCCACAGACGGCCAGCGTGACCGGATGGTGCACCCGGTTGCGGGAGAGCGCGTAGAACCCGAGCAGCCCCGCCAGGGCCACCGACATGAACATCTGTGGCCAGACGAGGGAGTTGAGCAGTGCACTCCCTATCGACACCCGGGCAAGCACTGGCCGGGAGTGGCGCCACGCCGAGCACACGGTGGCGAGCAGGGCCGTCAGCGGCACCAGGAAGGAGTCCGGACGCATCCGAAGCGCCTCGGCCACGGCCGCGCAGGACAGCACCGCCGCCGTGGTCCACGGACGGGCGGGCGCATCGAGAACCTGTCGGATCACTGACCGGGCACGTCCGCCGTCACGGGGGGAGTGGACCGCCCGTTCCTTCGCCGCCGGTAAGCGGCAACGATCGTTGTCCATACCGCCGATTGTCGGGCAGTGCATGCGCCTGCTGCATCGGTGCACGGGTTGATCCGGCCCGCAGCAATCAACCCACGGGTTGACGCCAGGATTCGGATCACCGTTTGACGTAAAGCGATCAGCGTCTCCCTACCGTCGTAATCCAGCCCGACGGAGGGGAGGTGACGATGCTCCGGCAATGGACGGCCTGCCGTGCGCAACGCCGGCCCGTCGGCCGGCTTCGGGCC
The DNA here is from genome assembly GCF_000717875.1 of Streptomyces sp. NRRL S-455. Taxonomy (GTDB): domain Bacteria; phylum Actinomycetota; class Actinomycetes; order Streptomycetales; family Streptomycetaceae; genus Streptomyces. The sequence goes on along the minus strand of NZ_JOCT01000023.1, from coordinate 53,533 downwards.
GTCGGCTGGGGTCTGTACGCGGTCTACGCGGTGCTGCTCGCCATGCTGACGACGTTGTCCACGCACCGGGTCTGGGGCGCGGCCGCGGCCGTCGGCTACGGGATCGCCGCGCTGCTGGCCGCGTGCCGCTTACATCACCCGGGGTGGCTGCCCGGTGCTGTGGCCGCCCTCGGGGCGACAGTTGTCCCGCTCCTGCTGCTCGGTACCGCCCGCGCCCAGTCCGAGGTGCGTGTCGTGGAGGACGCGGCCGCGCTGCTGCTGCGCACCGGCACCCCCTATGTTCCAGCGCCCGACCAGCTGTCCGAGTACAACCCGTACCTGCCCGGGACGACGGTCTTCGGACTGCCCCGCGCGCTCTTCGGTGAGGCGGAGTGGACGGACGCGCGATGGTGGTCCGCCGCCGGCTTCGTCGCCGCGGCGGTCGCCGCGCTCCGTGTGATGCGGACACCGGGGCGGGACGACCCGGCGGTGAAGCGGGAGCCTTCCGGCCGCCCGGTCGGCTCGGCACCGGTCCTCCTCGGGCTGCTCGCCTGTCCGGTGATCGGGCTGCCGCTGGCCGTCGGAGGCATCGATCTCCCGGTGGTCGGGCTGCTGTGCCTGGGACTGGCCTACGCGGGCCGGGCGCAGGCCGGGCGTGCCGGGGTGTTTCTGGGGCTCGCCACCGTGCTGAAGTGGACCGCCTGGCCCGCGGTTCCCGTCGCCGTTGCCCTGCTCGCCACGGTTGCGATACGTCGGCGACACGCCTCGCGACCCGGTACGGATGCCCCGCTGGGCGGCTCCGGAACACGCGACGGAATGAGGACCGCCCTGCGCTGCTTGGCGGCGACGACGGCCATCGCGGCCGCGGGGGTACTGCCCGTCGCGGTCACCGACGCGGCGGGGCTTGTCCGGCACGCGGTCCTCTTCCCGCTCGGCATGACGGATGTTCCGTCGCCCGCGGACAGCCCGCTGCCGGGCCATCTGCTTGCCTCGTCCCTGGGCGGAACCGTCGCCGTGGTGGCCCTCGGGGTGGCCGCGGTCCTGATGGCCGCTTCCCTCGTCGTCCGTCCGCCGCTCACCACCCCGGTCGCGGCCGCACGGCTCGCGCTCGGGCTCTCCGCAGCCTTCTGTCTCGCTCCCGCGACCCGCTTCGGCTACTTCGTCTACCCCTTGGTGCTGCTCATGTGCTGCCGTCCCGGCGGCCGGGACGCCGAGCGCACCGCCGTCCCCGTGCTCCGGGGGTCCCCGGCCGCACGGCCGACCCACCGGCACGGCTCTGACCTGCCTGCCACCGTTCGCGTCTGACCACAGGAGACCACGTGTCCGCGGATACCTCACGAAACCTACGCAGCATCGGAATGGAGGCGGGCGCGGTTCGGGACCGGGCTGGGGCCCCTGATGCGGCCGGGTCCCGCCGTCCCTTGGCGCGGCGCCCGTTCCGGCTGTCCCGCACCGCCGGGATATTACGCCGGCTCGGGGGCCGGGTGTCCTTCGTGGAGGGGGAACTGGCCGGGCTGGCCGGGGTGGTGCGTGCGGGCGGCACCTGTCTCGACGTGGGCGCCGAGTACGGCCTGTACACGTACACGCTCGCCGGCCTGGTCGGGCCGAGCGGAGCGGTGCACAGCTTCGAACCGCTGCCGGGAGCGTTCAGGGTGCTGTCCGCCGGAAGCACCGTGCTTGGCTGTCGGGGCACGGTCCACCGGCACCGGGTCGCTCTCGGTGCGCGTACTGAACTCGCCGAGATGAGCCTGCCCGTGCGCCGCGGCCTCCCCGTGCACGGCCGGGCGTTCGTCACCTCCGGTGCCGACGGGCTCGGCCCCAACGAGGAGTTCGCCGGGGAACGCCGCCTCCCCGTCCGGGTCACCACCGTCGACGCCTTACGGGCCGGCGGTGTGCTGGGCCGGGTGGACTTCGTCAAGGCGGATGTGGAGGGTGCCGAGCCCGCCGTACTGCTGGGCGCGGACCGGACTCTGCGCAGCGACCGGCCCGCTGTGCTCCTGGAGATCGAGGAACGCCATCTGGCCAAGTACGGGTGGAACGCTCAAGGGGTCGTCGACCTGATGGAACGGCAGGGCTATCGCATGTACGCGTGGCGGAACGCGCGCTGGCGTCCCGTCCCCCGTGTCACGGACGAGGGACGCAACTACCTGTTCGTCACCGACCGGGATGGGGCGTGAGCGCGGTGCCCCGCACCCTGGTCGTCACCAACGACTTCCCGCCCCGGCAAGGCGGCATCGAAACCTTCGTGTACCAAGTCACCCGTCGCTTTCCTGCGGACGACGTCGTCGTGTACACCTCTGCTACCCCGGGGAGCGCGGAGTTCGACGCCGCCCAGCCTTTCCCCGTGATCCGGGATTCCGCCCGCACCCTGCTCCCCACCCCACGTGTCTCGGCGCGGGTGGCGGAACTGCTCCGCGCCCATGACTGCACCCGTGTCTGGTTCGGGGCCGCGGCTCCGCTGGGCCTGATGGCACCGCGACTGCGCCGCGCCGGGGCGGAGCGCATCGTCGCCACCACGCACGGCCACGAACTGTGGTGGGCAAAGGTGCCGATCGCCCGCGGGCTGCTGCGCCGCATCTGTCACGGGGCCGACACGGTGACGTGCTTGGGCGAGTACACCCGGACGCGGATCGCCCGCGCCGTCGGGCCCCGGGGCGCGGCCAGGCTGGCCCGGCTGACTCCGGGAGTGGATCACGAGACGTTCCGGCCCCGCTCCGACGTTGGGGCGGTGCGCCGGGAGTTGGGTCTGGGCGACGACGACCCGGTCGTGGTGTGCGTGGCACGGCTGAAGCCGAGGAAGGGGCAGGACACGTTGATCCGTGCCCTGCCCACGGTGCGCCGAACGGTGCCCGGAACGCGCCTGCTCGTCGTCGGTTCCGGATCCTACGCAGGCCGGCTGCGGGCCCTGGCCCGTCGGGAAGACGTCGAGGACGCCGTCGTCTTCACGGGTGGGCTGCCCCACGACCGGGTCGCGCCGTTGTACGCGGCGGCTGATGTCTTCGCCATGCCTTGCCGTACCCGGCGGCTCGGTCTTGAGGTCGAAGGGTTGGGCATCGTCTTCCTCGAGGCGGCAGCCGCCGGGCTCCCCGTGGTCGTCGGGGACTCCGGAGGTGCTCCGGACACGGTCCGGGACGGTGAGACGGGGCATGTGGTCGACGGAAGAAGCGCCGAGGCCGTGGCCGCTCGCCTGACCGAACTGCTCCTTGACGGGGAGGCGGCAGGCGCGCTGGGCGTGAAGGGGCGTGCCTGGGTGTGCCGGGAATGGGGTTGGGACCGTTCCTACGAGACGCTGGCAGGCTTGCTGTCGCAGGACGGGTGAACGGTCATCTGTCGCATCTTCCGGATGACGGGTGAACCAGGCGGCGCGAGGCCCCGGCGGCTGTGTCAGAACCTCGCATGGCTCACCCACCACCTGCCCCGTTTCGTGGTGGACGCACGGCATCTGGCCGGGGCCCCCGCTTCGACCGCCCGCGTCGGGCAGCGCCTCATCGTCACCGGTGAAATCTGCCGCCAGGCACTCGATGACGCCACCGCCCCGCGCGAAGGCCTCGTGACGCTCACGCCCTGACCCGAACTGCCCGCAACAACCAGGCGACGGGCGGAGCGAACGCCGCGTGAACCGCTCCCCCGCCGTCCCCGGCGGCACCCTCGTACTGGACAGCGAGGCACTGGCCAAAGCCGTCCTCCGCGACCGTACCGTCACCGCCCGGCTCGCCCTCGCCCTCGCCCTCGCCCTCGCCCTCGCCAACGATCTACGGGTGATCACCTCCGCGGCACCCTGACGGAAGTCGTCCACCCGCGGATCAACCGCCCCGCCCTGGAGTGGACCCTCTCCCGCCTCATCGTCGAACCGGTCACCGAACCCCTCGCCCGCCACGCAGCCGCCCTCCTCGCCGACGCCGGCCTGCACGGCCACAAGTGCGCCATCGACGCCATGCTCAGCGCCACCGCCCTCGCCGCCCCCGGACCCACCACGATCCTCACCTCCGACCCCGGGGACCTCATGGCGCTGTGCGGCAGGCGCGCCACCGTCATCAAGGTCTGACACGGCGCCCACCTCAATGGCGACGGGCCACCCGGCCGCCTTCCTCGTCCAGCGCGCTGCCTAGGGGCGGCAACGGACTGCACGGCCACGTCGCCGACACCTCCGCCCTGGCCGGCGGCGTCTATCCGCCCAGGCGCCTCGCCCGACCGATCGTGGCCGCCCTCGGTGGCCCTGACCAGTACGTCTTCGGCAACCTGACCATCTGCGGCAGCCACACGGCGGGGCCACGGACCGTACGTGTCGCCCACGGTCCTGTTCGCTGCGGGCGCTGGGCGGCCGTTGTTTACTGGCTATAAGCGGTGACCGGCAGGGCACGGCTGCCGGGCGGCCACACGGTGGTGGTCCCCATGGCTGATCAGGCGCCCGAGGTCGCTGCCCGGGTTCTCTGTCCGCGCACCGCCGCGGCCAGGGCAGCGGAACCGTGTGATGGCAGGAGGTACACCCTGCGCAGCACGGGCTGATCAGCGTGATGAGGAGCGGCCCGGGAACCGGGGCGATGAAGGTGCTGGTGCCGGATCTCGATGCCTTCGGCTTCGGAAGACCGCGTCGCCCCCGCGGCCCCATCACCTCGAAAGGAGGCACGATCATGACGCAGCCCCATCCCGACGAAGCCAGTGCCCCGCCCGGACCGGAGGCCCGGTTGAGCCGACTGGAGGCACAGGTCGCGACCCTGGCCGAGGCCGTCCGGGTCCTCGCCCGTGGCCTGGAGAACATCCCGTCGCAGGACGTTTCCCCCGAGGAAGCGGCACGCGGCGCACGACTCGCCCACGAACTCCTGCTCGCCCAGGGCCTGTAGGCGCCCCCGAGGCCGGAACAAGAACCGATTCGGCCGCGGTGACCGTCATCGGCCCGACGTGCCGGTCGAAGAAGCCACAGGGAGTCGGCGATGCCCCATGCACAAGGACGTGAACCGATCGTGGTCGGTGTCGACCCCGATCCCGGCCGACGCGCGGCGCTCGCCTGGGCCGCCGACGAGGCGGACCGGCGCCGCCTGCCTTTGCTTCTGGTCCTCGCGCAGAACGTGCCGACCCCCGGATACCGGCCGACCGGCGGCCGGCCGACCTGGGAGGAGTGGAACGACGCACTGCACGCCACGGGCGACAGCGCGCTGGAGGAGGCGGTGGCCTTCGCCGAGTCCCGGCATCCGCAGATGCCGGTGTCCGGGCTGCTGGCCGAGGGGCACCCGGCGTGGGTGCTGCGCGAGCAGGCACAGAACGCCACCATGGTGGTGCTCGGTTCCTGGCATCTCAGTCCCCTCCAAGAGCACTTCAGCTCCGCCGCCGTCACTCTGCCGCTGACCGCTCACGCGCCCTGCCCGGTGGTGACCCTCCCCGAGTCGGAACACATCACCCAGGAACCCCCGTACTTCGTGGTCGGAGTCGACGGCAGCCCCCAGTCCGCCGCCGCCGTCGACTTCGCCTTCGAGGAGGCCGCCCTGCGCGGCGCGGTCCTGCGGGCCGTGTACGTGTGGCACCCACCGCGGCTCGGAGTCCTGGACGAGGACGCGGCCGTCCAGGAGTGCCGCCGGCTGCTGTCGGAGACCGTCGCCGGGCGTACCGCCGCCCATCCGGAAGTGGCACTGCACCACGAGGTGGTCACGGGTCACCCGGTACAGGTCCTGGCCACGGCGTCCGAACACGCCCTCGGCCTGGTCGTGGGCACACGTGGTCACGGCGGCTTCACCGGCATGCTGCTGGGCTCCGTCAGCCAGGGCGTGCTGCACCATGCCCGCTGCCCGGTCATCACCGTCCCGCACACCAACCAGTAGCACGCGGGCAGCGGGGTAGCCCTCGCCGGTCAGCCGCAGCACGGCGGGCACGGTCCGTGACCGGAACGCGTGCTCGTCAGATCAGCTGATCCTCCTGATCCAGGTACACCCCGGGCCCGACGGCTCCGGGCGCTGGAGGGGCCTGGGGACATGGAGCAGCGAGGTGGAGAGATGGCATGCCGCACACGTCGGTTCCTAGACTGTGAGACGTGGTCCGGCCCAACGAGGAGGTCGAGGCGCTCCTTCAGGAGTACTCGGACCTCATCGCCATCACCGGAGGCGAGGCGTTCAAGGCGCGCGCCTACGAGAAGGCCGCCCGGGCGATCGGCGGATACCCCGCCGACGTCTCTCACCTGGATGCCGCCGGTCTGAAAGAGATTCCGGGTGTGGGCAAGTCGATCGCCGAGAAGGTCGTCGAGTACTTCCGCACCGGCCATGTCACGGTGGTCGAGGAGCGGCGGGCCCGGATTCCCGCGGGGGTGCGGCAGCTCATCACCATTCCCACCCTCGGACCCAAGAAGGCGATGGCGCTCTACGAGGATCTGCACATCTCCTCGGTGGGCGAGCTGGCCGACGCCATCAAGGCGGAGAAGCTGCGCGACCTGAAGGGCTTCGGGGAGAAGACCGAGGAGAACATCCTGCGCGGCATCGCCCTCATGCAGCAGGCAGGTGGGCGGATCCTGCTGAGCACCGCCATGGAGGCGGCCGAGGACATCGTCGCCGAACTCTCCCGGATCACCGGGTGTGAACAGTGCGCCTACGCCGGCTCGCTGCGCCGGATGAAGGAAACCATCGGCGACATCGACATCCTGGTCGCCGCCCGCCGCTCGACCCCCTTCATGGGCGCGCTCACCGAACTGCCCTCCACCGCCGGGGTCATCGCGCACGGCGAGAAGAAGACCTCGATCCGTACCGTCAAGGGCGTCCAGGTCGACCTGCGGGTGGTTCGACCGGACGCGTGGGGTGCCGGGATGCAGTACTTCACCGGCTCCAAGGCGCACAACATCCGCACCCGCACGATCGCCGTCCACCTGGGGCTGAAGCTCTCCGAGTACGGCCTGTTCGAAACCGACGGCGGAAAACGGGTCGCCTCACGCTCCGAGGACGAGGTCTACGCCCGGTTGGGCCTCCCGTGGATACCGCCCACCCTGCGCGAGGACCGGGGCGAGGTCGAGGCCGGACTGCGCGGCGAGCTGCCCGAGGTGGTGACCGAGCGGGACATCCTCGGTGACCTGCACACCCACACGGACCTCACCGACGGCCTCACCCCGCTGGAGGAGATGGTGGCGGCGGCCGCCGAGCGGGGCTACGCGTACTACGCGGTCACAGATCACGCGCCGAACCTGTACATGCAGCGCATGACCGACGAGAAGATCCTCACCCAGCGCGAGCAGGTACGGTCACTGGACGGCAAGTACCACGGAATGCGGCTGCTGCACGGAACCGAGCTCAACATCGGCCCCGAAGGCGAGGTGGACTGGCCCGACGAGTTCCTCCGGGGATTCGACATCCGCGTGGCCGCGGTGCACTCCCACTTCAACGTCGGCCGCAGGGCGATGACCCGGCGGCTCGTACGCGCCTGCGAGAACCCCCTGGTCAACATCATCGGCCACCCCACCACCCGGCTGCTCGGCAAACGGCCGGGCATCGACGTCGACCTCGACGAGGTGTTCGCCGCCTGCGCCCGCACCGGCACGGCCCTGGAGGTCAACGCCCAGCCCGACCGCCTCGATCTGGGCGACGAGGACGTCCTCCGCGCCAGGAGTCATGGGGCGAAGTTCGCCATCGACACCGACGCCCACTCGATCCCCCAGCTCGCCTGCCTGCGCTACGGAATCGGCACGGCACAACGTGGATGGCTCACCCCGGATGATGTGATCAACGCGTGGCCGCTGCGGCGACTGCGCCGGTTCCTGCGCAAGGACCGGGCGGGCTGAGGCATGAGGCGCCCCCGAGGCTGATGTGGGATCACACGTCGAGCGGCGCCGAGCACCTCCAGCCCTCCGCCCTCCGGCCCTCCGGCCCTCCGGCCCTCGGGGGAAGACGAGTTCGTGCAGCGTGACCGCCTTCGGCTCGGCTCCCGTCCCCCTCGCTGACCCGGTGGGATGACAGGCCTGCAGGAGAAGCTCCTCCTACGGCTGTTCGCGCCACATTCTGGAGTCGCCACCGCGCCATTCGACCAGATCGGGGTCATCGATTTCCTCGTGTGCTTCCGGCAGGCCGGCACGACGCAGAAACTGCAGAACATCGAGCAGGTGATAGGCCGTACCCACCTGCTCACCGCGAATCGTCACGTGCCGTCCGCCATCGGGTCCCGGCGGATGCACAACCACTGGTGCACGTTGAGTCACCGTCACAGCGTCACCCTGGTCATGACCTGCCGCAATCCGGGTGACGCCCATGGGCGCCCCCGTCGGCCGGCCGCAGCCGAGTGCGGCACTGGTCGGCCCATCCCGGCCATAGGCGCGTTCGCCGGATCGGCCGTCGCGAAGATGCGCCAGGTGGGCCGCCCGGTGACGCTGGCGTCATGCCAGAGCAACGCCGAACCGGTAGCAGTCCATCCTCCAAGGGCGCGCGTGCCCGCAGTACCTCAGCGGACGCCGGCCGGGGAACGGTCGCGCAGGTCGGGCCCGAGAAGGCCGCCCGCACCGCCTGCGACTGGTTGCAGGGTTTCATCGTCCACCGCATCGAGGGCGTGTGTGCCGTGCGGCGCACCGAGGACGGCTGGTGCGTCGCCCTCGATGTGCTGGAGGTGCCTCGCATCCCCGATACGACCAGCCTGCTCGCCACATACGAGGTGGTGCTCGATGATTCGGGCCGGCCTGCCGAGTACCGCAGGGTCTGCCGCTACCACCGAGGCGCCGTCAACGACTGACGGCCTGCCCTGTCGGCGCCCACCCGGTCAAGCCTTCCGAGAGGACCCACTGACCATGGCCACGACCACCACCTACTCCAGCAGCGAGGTCGTGTACGTACCGCGCGCCGGGACGCTGTACGACACCCTGGAACTCATCCTGGACCGCGGCATGGTCATCGACGTCTTCGTCCGGGTCTCCCTGGTCGGCATCGAGATCCTGAAGATAGACGCGCGCATCGTGGTCGCCAGCGTGGACACGTATCTGAAGTTCGCCGAGGCGTGCAACCGGGTCGATCTGGAGGCCACCTCGCGCAGCACCACGGTCCCCGAGTTGTTCGGCGGGACGGCGGCCAAGAGCGTGGGGAAACGCAAGGTCAGGAAGACCATCGAGTCGGTGGGCGACAAGCTGCGCGACGTCGTCGGCGGTTCCGAGGAGGGCGACGAGGAGCCGGAGGACAGGGAGCCGGAGGACAAGGAGCCGGAGGAGCGGTCGCGGCGTCGCAGTGCGAAGGCTCAGTCCGGGGAAGGGCGCCGCAGGCGGGAGAGTGAGCGATGAACGCGGCCGGGACCTACGTCTACGGCATCGTGGCCCGCGGCCACCGCATGCCGGCGGAGCTGCGTGGGGTGGGCACACCGCAGGCGGCCCTGGAGGTGCTGCCCGTGGGCGAGACCGCGGCCGTGGTCAGTGCCGCCCCAGTCCCGTTGCGTGCGCGGCGGCGGGATCTGCTGGCCCATCAGGAAGTGCTGCTCACGCTGGCCCTCGACGGACCGGTGCTGCCGATGCGCTTCGGCATGGTGGCTCCGGACGCCGACGCGGTCCTCGAGCAGCTCGAAACCGGTCAGGAGCGGAATCTGCGCGCGCTCGACCGGCTGGCCGGACGCGTGGAGATGAACGTCAAGGCGCTGCCCGCCACCGGCGCGCTCGCGGCGCTGGTGGCCGAGGAGCCCCGCATCCGGCAGCTTCGTGAGGCCGCGCACCGCCACCCGGGATATGAGGCGAACGTGCGCCTGGGTGAGGCGGTGGTCCACACCCTGGAGCGCCGCGCGGCCGACGCCGCACAGGAGGTCCAGCCGGAACTGGAGGCGCTGGCCGTCGCCCGTTCGACCGGGCCGCACGTCGACGGAACCGTGCTGAACATGTCGTTCCTGGTGGACCGGGAGGACGTTGTGGCTTTCCGGGCGGCTGTCGACCGTCTGTCCGCCGGGTACCGGGACCGGGTCGAGCTGCGCGTGGCCGGGCCGTTGCCCTGTTACAGCTTCGCCGAGCCCGAGGTCGCGACGGCTGCCGCGATGCGGACGGAGGGCTGACATGGGGTTGTTCTCCGCACTGCTCACCGCGCCGCTGGCCCCCGTGCGAGGCGTGGCGTGGGTCGCCGACCAGCTGGCCGAAGCCGCCGATCGTGAGGTGAACGACCCGGCGGCGGTCCGCGCGCGGCTTGCCGCGCTGAACCAGGCGCTGGAGGACGGGGAGATCGACCTGGCCGCGTTCGAGCGGGAAGAGGACCGGCTGCTCGACCGGCTGGAAGCGAGACCGGGCCCGGAGGTGACCCGGTGACCCAGGTCGACTACGGGCGAGCGGACCGGCTTCCGGGCCCCTCCACCAGCAACCTCGCCGACATTCTCGAACGCGTGCTGGACAAGGGCATCGTCATCGCCGGCGACATCAAGATCGACCTTCTGGACATCGAGCTGCTCACCATCCGGCTTCGCTTGTTCGTCGCCTCCGTCGACACCGCGAAGAAGGCAGGCATCGACTGGTGGGAGACCGATCCGGCGCTCTCCTCCCGCGCCGCGCACCGAGAGCTGGTGGAGGAGAACCGGCGACTGCGCGAGCAGCTCGCGGCACCCGCGTCCTCGCAGGGTGCGGGGCTTCCCGGTGACGGCACGGCCGCATCCGGGACGAGTGCGGAAACCACGGAGGGTCGGCCGGGCGAACGGACCCGACGAGCCGAGGAGCGACCGGTGTCATGACACAGCCCGTCCCCGCAGGGCCGCCCGCCGCGCCGGCGACCTACGTCTTCGCGGTCTGCCGCGGTGTGGACGAGGGCGTCCTCGCCGAGTTGCCAGGCATCACCACCGCCCCGGTGCGGGCGCTGCCTTTCGAGCGGCTGCACGCCGTCGTACAGGAGGTGCCGGCGGCCGACGCCGGCCGCCGGGCCTGGACCGAACGGCTCTCCGACCCTGTTGAGCTGGAGCGATGCGTGCGCGCCCACCACCGGGTCGTGACGGCCGTCGCGGCTCACGGGCCCGCTGTGCCGATGGCGCTGGCCACTCTCTACAGCAGCGAGGAGCGCGCCCGGCAGGCGCTGGGCGCCGGCGCGGGTCGCTTCCACACCGCGCTGGCCCGCGTCGACGGCCGGGTCGAGTGGGGCGTCAAGGTGTACGTGTCCTCGGCGTCCGCCGCGAACGAGGCGGGCCGCACCGCCGTCCCGACGGCCGGGCCCGGAGGGCCACCGGCGTCCGGTGCCGGACGGGCGTACCTCGAGCGGGTACGAGGTGTCCACCGGGCACGGGAAGAGAGCCGGCGCGCCGCGCTGCTCACCGCCGAGGAGACGGACGCGGTGCTCCGAGACCTGGCGGTGGCCGCACGCCGGCTCCGGCTCCAGGAACAGCAGCCGGGCGACGGCCACCGCGCCCAGGTCCTCAACGGCGCCTACCTGGTGGAGGAGGCCGAGACGGCTCGATTCAAGGAAGCCGTGGCCGCGCTGCGGGAGCGCACCGGAGCGCTGATCGAGCTCTCCGGGCCGTGGGTGCCCTACTCGTTCGCAGGGGAGGACGGGCTCCATGGAGATCGTTGACCCCGTGCCGTGGCAGGAGCGTGAGCCGCTCGACGGGCCGATCGGCGTACCGCTGGTGGATCTGCTGGACAGGCTGATGGCCACGGGCGTGGTGATCAGCGGGGACCTGGTGATCGCCATCGCGGACGTGCCGCTGGTCCGGCTGTCGCTGCACGCCCTGCTGTCATCGGTTTCCGAGCGGGTGCCCGCTCCCTGGGCCGACTCGGGGCCACTGTGACGGGCCACCGGCTCGATGTCGACCCCGACGCGGTCGGACGGGATCTGGTGGCCCTGGTGCTGACCGTGGTCGAACTGCTGCGGCAGCTGATGGAGCGGCAGGCGGTCCGCAGGGTGGAGCAGGGCGACCTCAGCGATGAGCAGGTCGAGCGCATCGGGGTGACGCTGATGATGCTGGAACGGCGGATGACGGAGCTGTGCGACCAGCACGGGCTGCGGCGGGAGGACCTGAATCTGGATCTCGGGCCGCTGGGGACCCTGCTGCCTCGCGACTGATCGCCACGGTGACCTGCCCTCCGGCGGCAGTCCGCGCAAGATTTTTCGGCGACGATGGCGACGTTGGCGACGATGTCGAGAACCCGCGGTCCGCTCCGTCCCCGTGGTGAGAGCGACCAGAATGGGTCGCACCAGCACGAGGAGAGGCATCATGGCCAAGTACCTGCTGCTGAAGCACTACCGCGGCGCGCCGGCCGCGGTGAACGACGTCCCGATGGACCAGTGGACGCCGGAGGAGATCTCGGCGCACGTGCGGTACATGCGGGACTTCGCGGACCGGCTCGAGAAGACCGGCGAGTTCGTCGGCGAGCAGGCGCTCGCGCCCGAGGGGGCCTGGGTGCGGTACGACGGTGAGGGGCGGCCGCCGGTCACCGACGGGCCGTTCGCCGAGACCAAGGACCTCATCGCGGGGTGGATGGTGATCGATGTCGACAGCTACGAGCGCGCGGTCGAGCTGGCCGGGGAGCTGTCGGCCGCCCCCGGGGCGGGCGGGAAGCCGATTCACGAGTGGCTCGAGGTGCGTCCGTTCCTGACCGCCCCGCCGACCATCACGGAGTGACCGCGACGATGGACGAGGCGATGATCCGCCGCCTCACGCCGAGCGTGCTCGCCGTCCTCGTCCGCCGCGGAGCCGACTTCGCGGCGGCCGAGGACGCGGTGCAGGACGCGCTGGTCGAGGCCGTCCGGGTGTGGCCGTCCGACCAGCCGCGCGACGCGAAGGGCTGGCTGGTCACCGTGGCCTGGCGCAAGTTCCTCGACGCGACCCGGGCGGACGCCGCCCGGCACCGGCGGGAGAACATCGTCGAGCAGGCGCCTGTGCCGGGGGCCGCGCCCTGCGCCGACGACACGCTCCGGCTTTACTTCCTGTGCGCCCATCCGTCGCTGACGCAGGCGTCCGCGGTCGCGCTCACCCTGCGCGCGGTCGGCGGGCTGACCACTCGTCAGATCGCCCAGGCGTACCTGGTGCCGGAGGCGACCATGGCGCAGCGGATCAGCCGGGCCAAGCGCACCGTGTCCGGCGTACGGTTCGACCAGCCCGGCGATGTCGCGACCGTGCTGCGCGTGCTCTATCTCGTCTTCAACGAGGGTTACTCCGGCGACATCGATCTCGCCGCCGAGGCCATCCGGCTCACCCGGCAGCTGGCGGCTCAGGTCGATCACCCGGAAGTGTCCGGGCTGCTCGCCCTCATGCTGCTCCACCATGCCCGGCGCGCCGCCCGGACGGCGCCCGACGGCAGTCTGGTGCCGCTCGCCGAGCAGGACCGCGGCCGGTGGGACACCGAGTTGATCGCCGAGGGCGTCGAGATCCTGCAGGCGGCCCTCGCCCGGGACCGCCTGGGCGAGTTCCAGGCGCAGGCGGCCATCGCGGCACTCCATGCCGACGCGCCGACCGCCGAGGAGACCGACTGGGTGCAGATCGTGGAGTGGTACGACGAGCTCGCGCGGTTGACCGGCAGTCCGGTCGTCCGGCTCAACCGCGCGGTCGCCGTCGGGGAGGCCGACGGGCCGCGCGCTGGGTTGGCGGCGCTCGCGGATCTCGACGCCGGGCTGCCGCGTTACACCGCGGTGGCGGCGTACCTGCACGAGCGCGACGGTGACCTGACCACGGCGGCGAGGCTGTACGCCGAGGCGGCCCTGAAGGCGCCCGACCTCGCCGAGCGCGATCACCTGACGCGCCGGGCCGCACGGCTCAACTCACGCCCCACGACGAGAGACGGCGACCGCGGTGCGCCGAGGCCGCCTGCGCCCTGATCGCACGTTCCGGTGCTGCGCGCCGTCGGCCTCCGTGAAGGAGAAGCCGCCATACGCGAGCTTCATCACTTTCGCCCCTTATGCCCCATTGTTCTACGGTGGAAAGGAGCAATGCTGCTCATACCCCGCGCCGATCATCGAGGTGACGGTCATGACGGAGACCACACAGCGCAGAAGCACCGCAACCGCCACCAGGGCGGGAAAGCAGGAAGGGGCCACGCAGGGCCGGGGAGACGCGAGCGCTCCCCCGGAGACCCGCGGCAACACCGCGATCGCGGACACGGTCGTGGCGAAGATAGCGGGCATGGCCGCCCGGGAGGTTCCCGAGGTGCACAACCTCGGCGCCGGGATGGCAAGGGCCGTCGGTGCCATGCGCCAGCACGTACCCGGCACGGGCGGTGGCGTCACGCAGGGTGTGAAGGTGGAGGTCGGTGAGCGTCAGGCCGCTGTCGACCTGGACCTGGTCATCGAGTACGGGGCCGCCATCGGTGACACCGCCGCGGACGTCCGGACCAACGTCGTCAACTCGGTGGAGCGGATGACCGGGCTGCAGGTCGTGGAGGTCAACATCGCCGTCGACGACGTCCATCTCCCGGACGAGGAGGACGAGTCCGAGCCGCCGGAGCGGCGCGTGGCCTGAGGATCAGTGGCGGGGCACACGCAGCACTCTGCGCCGGTCGGGGCGGCGGGCTGCCCGTCAGCTGCGCCGGTCGGGACAGCGGGCCGCCCGCGGGCTGCCCGTCGACGCAGGGGAAACCTCCGCCTCACGGAACACCCGCCAGCCGCAGCAGCGCCGCCGTGCCCGCCGCCGTCAGCACGACCACGAGGAACGGCGCCCCGCGCCATGCCAGGACCCCGCCCGCCAGGACCCCGAGCGGCCGGGCGGGGCCTGCGAAGGTCTCTCCCTCGGCGAGGGCGGACGTGGCGGCCAGGGCCGCGAGCAGGAGGACCGCCGAGACCTCCAGAAGTTTCCCGGCGCGCTCGGGGAACGTGACCCTGGCGCGCAGAGCCGGACCCGACAGGCGGAGCAGAAAGGTCCCGGCCGCCAGGGCGGACATCGCCACCAGGGTCGGTGTCGCGTCGCTCAACGCACGGCCTCCTTCCGCACCGTGACGGTGAACAGCGGCAGGGCGGCCAGGGCCAGCAGGACCGGCAGGCCGGCCGGGAGGAACGGGGTGACGGCCAGGGCCAGGACCGCTCCGGCCAGTGCGGTCCGCCGCAGGGGCCGCTCCTTCATCGCGGGCAGGATCAGCGCGAGGATCACAGCGGGGAACATCGCATCCAGGCCGAACGCGCCGGTGTCCCGTACGACACCGCCGAGCAACGCGCCCAGCGCGGCGCCGACGGGCCAGCAGACCAGAATGCCCACACCGCAGGTCATGTAGGCCGCCCGCTTGCGCGCCGGCCCGTCCTGGGCGAGGGCGAAGACGACCGTCTCGTCGTTCATCAGATGCGTCGCGAGCAGCCCGCGCCGTCCCTGCCCGAGGACGTCGGACACCGCCAGCCCGAACGGCAGGTGGCGCGCGTTGACCAGGAGCCCGGCCAGCAGCGCGGCGAACGGGCTGCCCCCGGCGGCGATGATCCCGACGAACAGGAACTCCGACGACGCGGCCAGCACGAGCGCCCCCATCAGGACCGGGAACCACCACGCGAACCCGGACGTCACGGCGATGGCACCGTACGACACCCCGGTCACCCCGACGGCCAGGCAGACCAGCGCGATGTCACGGAGCAGTGCACCGTCCAGAGTTCTCCGGCGGGCTCTCCGGTGGGCTCTACGGTGGGCTCTCCGATGGGTTCTGCAAAACGAACGCATGGCCTTTATGCTGAACACGCCTGCGAGCGTTCGTCAAGCCGAACGACTGACCACTGGAGTGAACACGCCGTGTCCGACGCCACCGCCCCCGCCACCGGTCCCGCCCTGAAGCCCCCCATCCAGTTGATCGCCGCGTCCCTGCGGGCGGAGCGCGTCCGCGCCGGGCTGTCCCTCACCGAGGTCGCGCGCCGGGCCGGGCTCGCCAAGTCCACGCTCTCCCAGCTGGAGTCGGGCACCGGCAACCCGAGCCTGGAGACGCTGTGGGCGCTGTGCGTGGCCATGGAGATCCCCTTCGCCCGGCTGCTGGCCACCCCCCGGCCGCAGGTGCAGGTGATCCGGGCGGGGGAAGGGCCGGCCGTCGGGTCCGGGCAGAGCGACTACCGGGCCACCCTCCTCGCCGCCTCCCCGCCGGGCGCCCGGCGGGACGTCTACAGCGTCGCCGCGGAGCCGGGACCACAGCGTTCCTCGGCCCCGCACATGCCCGGAGTGGTGGAGCACGTCGTGATCAGCACGGGGCGGGCCCTGGTGGGCACCGCCGAGGAGCCGGTGGAACTCCACCCGGGCGACTACATCTGCTATCCGGCCGACGTCCCGCACGTCTTCCAGGCGCTGGAGCCCGGCACCCGCGCGGTCCTCGTCTCCGAGCACCACTGAGGTCAGGCCGAGCGCTTGCGGGATGCCGACTTCTTCGCGGTCGTCTTCTTCGCGGTGCTCTTCGACGCGGTCTTCTTCGTGCCCTGCCCGGACTTGGCGGTCGACTTCTTCGCCGACGCCGTGGTCTTCTTGGCCGCCGTCTTCTTCGCGGCGGACGTCGACTTCTTGCCGCCGGTCTGCTTCGGGGCCGCGCGGGCGGTCTTGTCCTGCGGGAGCGACTTGACCTCGGCGTGCTCGCCGGCCTCCTCGCCGCGGGACTCGCGTGCCGCGCGGACACTGCTCTCCAGGGCCGCCATCAGGTCCAGGACCTTGCCGCCCGCCGCGGGCTCGGGGGCCTGCGGCAGGGCCTCGCCGGCGGCCTTCGCGGCGATGACCTCCTCCACGGCCTCGCGGTACTCGTCGTGCAGGTCCTCCAGGTCGACCTCACCCAGCGTGTCCATCAGGGCGTCGGCCAGGTCCAGCTCCTTGTCACGGACCGTGACGTTCGCGTCCGGGGCCAGGCCCTCGGGGGCGCGGACCTCGTCCGGCCACAGCAGGCCGTGCATCGCGATCGCGTCGCCGACCACCCGGAGCATGCCGAGGCGCTCCCGGCCGCGGAGGGCGAACTTGGCGATCGCCACCTTGTTGCTGCGCTTCAGCGCCTCCCGGAGCAGGGTGTACGGCTTCGCCGCCGGGGCGCCGCTCGCCTGGAGGTAGTACGCGGCGTCCATCTGGAGCGGATCGATCCGGTCGGCCGGGACGAAGGCGACGATCTCGATGGTCTTGGCCGTCGGGATCGGCAGGCTGGAGAGGTCCTCCTCGGTGATCGGGATGATCGTGCCGTCCGCGTCCTCGTAGCCCTTGCCGATCTCCCCCTGGGTGACCTCGCGGTCCTCCAGCTCGCAGAACTTGCGGTAGCGGATGCGGCCGCCGTCCTCGGTGTGGATCTGGCGGAAGGAGATCGAGTGACTCTCGGTGGCGTTCACCAGCTTGATCGGGATGCTGACCAGGCCGAAGGAGATGGCGCCGTTCCAGATGGATCTCACGTGCAGCACCCTTCCGGTCACTGTCGGGAGTGTTCCTCATGGTTTGCGTGGAATTCTTATCGTATGGCGCCTATCACAGTGGTGGAGGGGCGACGGCTCGCGCTCAGCAATCTGGAGAAGGTGCTGTATCCCGCCACCGGCTTCACCAAGGGCGAGGTGCTGCACTACTACGCGACCGTCGCCGAGGTCCTGCTGCCCCATCTGCGCGACCGGGCGGTGTCCTTCCTGCGGTATCCGGACGGGCCGGACGGCCAGGTGTTCTTCACGAAGAACGTGCCGCCGGGTACGCCCGAGTGGGTCACCACGGCCGAGGTGCCGCGGGTCGAGGGCCCCTCACGGATGGTGCTGGTGCAGGACCTGCCGAGCCTGATGTGGTCGGCGAACCTGGTGACCGAGTTCCACACCCACCAGTGGCTCGTCGGCACGCCGGAGGAGGCCGACCGGATCGTCTTCGACCTCGATCCGGGGGCGCCCGCGAGCATCGTGCAGTGCTGCGAGGTCGCGCTGTGGCTGCGGGAACGGCTCGCCCGGGACGACATCGAGGCCTACGCCAAGACCTCCGGCTCGAAAGGGCTGCACCTGCTCGCCGCCGTGCGCGGGGCGTCCTCCGAGCGGGTGTCCGAGTACGCCAAGGAGCTGGCCGTCGAGGCGGAGAAGGCCATGCCCCGGCTCGCGCTGCACCGGATGACCCGGAGTCTGCGGCCGGGAAAGGTCTTCGTCGACTGGAGCCAGAACGCCGCCCGCAAGACGACGGCGACCCCCTACACGCTCCGGGCCCGCCCCGAGCCGACCGTCTCGGCCCCCGTGACCTGGGAGGAGGTCGAGGAGTGCGGCTCGCCCGGCCGCCTGGACTTCCGGGCGACGGACATCGCACCCCGGGTGCAGGACTACGGTGATCTGCTCGCCCCGCTGCTCGATCCGGAACGGGCGGGGCGGCTGCCGTAGCTCCGCCCGGTGGGTCGGCACGCGCCCGCCCTCAGAGGCCGGGCGCCGAGACCGCCCGACCTGGGCGGGCACCCCGCGGAGGACGCCTCACACGCGCGTCCAGGTGTTCCGGTCCCGTGCCATGGCGTGCAGAGCCTCCACGTCCGCCGGTTTCAGGACGCCGCCCTGCCGGGCCAGGTCCGGCACGTCCGTGTCGGTCAGGACGCGGACCTCACGCGGGGCGGCGGGGACCGACAAGGCCGCGGGCTCCACCAGGACGAGTACGGGGCGGACCTCCGCCGTCAGGGCGTGCGAGGCGCGGTCGGCGTCGGCGCGGAGAAGGCGGAGCAGGGGCTGCGTGTCGCGGCGCCCCAAGGTGACCGCCGGGTCGGCGACCGTCACCCGCTGCTTGCGCGCGTACAGCGTGTGCAGGGCGAACAGCCCGCCGGGACCGATCAGCAGGTGGTGGACGCGGCTGCCGCCGGGGAGCGGGACGGAGTGCAGGGCGTGCCAGCCGACGCCGTCCAGCCGGTCCAGGGCGTCCCCGACGGTCTGCTCGGCCGCCAGGGCCCGGCGGCGGGGGTCGGGGCGCAGCCGGCGGGCCCTGCCGGGATCGCGGTCGAGGGCGACGAGGAGGGCCTCACCGGGACGGTTGGGGGCCAGGTCGTCGTCGGGGTGCAGGGTCAGACGGACGAGTTCGGCGGGGGTCGGCACCGGGGGCGGTCCCACCCTCACCGGGCCGGTGACGAAGGGCCCGAGAGCCCGGAGCACATCGTCCTCGTGGTCCTCGCCGAGCAGATTGACCCGGGCGGCCTCGGGGTCGTACCAGGCGATGTTCCGGCCGTCCGGGAGGCAGACGTACAGCCTCTCCTGGCCGTGCCGCCAGGTCGGTATGACGCGCAGTCCGTCCATGCACCATCACCCCAGTCCATGGGAACAGGCGGGGTGCTGCGGGGGCAAGAACCCGGTTACCTTTGGAAGGAGTTGGGCGGTGATGGTGGGGAGGCGCCGTTGCGTACCCGCAGGAAACCCGATGTGCCGGCTCCTGAGAGCCCGTGGAACGAGGTCGTCCCCGGTCTGTGGATGGGCGGCCACGAGTACACGGCCACCCTGGGCCATCTGGAGTTCGCCGTCGTGCGGGACGAGTTCGATCTCGTGCAGACGCTGCTGCGGCTGCCCGGACACGGACCCGACCCGGGCGTCGCCCACCACGTGTGGCCCATCCCTGACGGACCGCTCGACGGGACGCAGCTCGCCGGGGTGATCCGGCTGGCCGAGGCCGCGTGCGAGGCGCTGGACGAGGGCCGCAAGGTCCTCGTGCGCTGTTACCACGGGTACAACCGCTCCGGCCTCGTCGTCGCGCACGCGTTGATACGCCTGGGCAGCTCCGCCGACGAGGCGATCCGGCTGATCCGGGCCCGCCGTTCGCCCTGGGCGCTGCACAACGAGCTGTTCGTCGAGTACCTGCGGGCCGGGCTGGCCACCGCCCGACTGCTGGAGGAGCTCACCGAGTAGCGCGGCGGGGGGCTCACCCGCCTGCGAAGGCGACCGGTGCCGTCACGCCCCGAAGCCGACGGGCTCCCTCACGTGCGAAGCGACGGACTCCCTCACGCGCGCATGGGATTTGCCCACGAATAGGGTGTACGGGGCCGACGGTCGGTCCGAGCCGCGTGATCATCCCGAACGATCATCCTCGAACAGCAGGAGTCCAGTGCCCGCCCGCCGCCCCGGAAGCCGCCTCGACAAAGCCGCCCGCCGCACCGCCGCCCTCGCCCTGCTGCTGGCCGCTGCCGCCGGCTGCGGCGACGCCGGTGGGCTGGAGGGTGCCGGTGCGACGCCGACGGCGATCGGTCCGGCCCGGCTGTGGCCGGAGCTGACACCGGCGTCCAGTCCCGCCTTCGAGATCGGCGAGGTGAACACCGAGGTGGTCAAGGGCGTCACCGTCCCCCGCGACGACGACATCCGCGGTGTGGACCCGGTCAGCGTCGTCCGGGCCGAGATCGCCACGCAGCCGGGTGACTACGACGGCGGCAAGGCCCCGTACCGTGACACGGCCCGCCGGATGGCCGACTGCGGCAAGGGCCCCGGGCACGGGCGGTGCCCGGTCCTCAGGCCGTACTACCGGGACCTGACCGGCGACGGGCGCGACGACCTGACGCTCGGCTTTCCGCTGCTGCCCGGCAAGACCACCGCGGTGCGCGTCTACACCGTGGAGAAGCACCGGCTCACGCGGGTCATGGCCTGGGAGGACGCCCTGAGCGGCGTCGAACTGGCCGGGCGCTCCCTCGTCATCCGCTCACCGTCCGAGGTCGCGGGCTACGAGTACCGCCTCCAGTGGACCTGGGACCCGGACCAGCGGGCCATGCTCCTCACCCACGACGAGATGCTGCCCACCGGCCCGCGGAAGCACTCCCGCCACCCCGCCGGCTCGCCCTCCCCGTCCGCCTCCCCCTCGGCGAGCACCGGATGAGAGCGGCCCTCCCCCGGTGGTCCGGGACGCTCGCCGCGAAGGCCGCCGCCTTCATCACGGTGATGTGCTGCACCCTGGCCGCCCTGCTCGGCGTCCTGGTGCACGTGCAAGTGACGAACCAGACCGTCGGCCAGGCCCGCCACCAGGCGCTGCAGCGGCTGGCGGCGGCGACCGAGCGGTACGAGGCCGGGGATCCGCTCAGGCGGCGCGCCGGTCTGGATCCCCCGGGCCTGCCCCGGCAGCTGCGGGACCTCGCGGTCGCCGGGAACCGCGGCACGATGGTCGCCGACTTCGCGGGACGCCCCACCATGTGGGCGGCGGGGCCCGCCGACGGCGACCGGGCCCTGGCGGTGGCGGTCGACTACTCCCAGCAGGCACGCACCATCGAGGGCCTGGACCGGGCGATTTTCTGGTCCTCGGGGCTGGCGATCGGGGCGACCCTGCTGGTCGGCGCGTTCGCGGTGACACGGGTGACGCGACGGCTGCACATCACCGCGCGGGTGGCCCGGCGGATCAGCGCGGGCGACCTGGACGCACGCGTGAACGACCCGGGTGCGCATCGGCGTACGAGGGATCCGGCACGTCCGCAGGACGAGGTGGCCGCGGTCGCGGCGGCGCTGGACTCCATGGCGTCGTCGCTGCAGGGCAAGCTGCTCGCCGAGCAGCGGTTCACGGCGGACGTGGCACACGAGCTGCGCACCCCGCTGACCGGGCTGCACGCGGCGGCCGAGCTGCTGCCGCCGGGCCGCCCCACGGAGCTGGTGCGGGACCGGGTCGCGGCGCTGCGCACCCTCACGGAGGACCTGCTGGAGATCTCGCGGCTGGACACCGGCCGGGAGCGGCTGGAACTGGACACCGAGCAGCTGGGGGCGCTGGCCGAGCGGGTGGTGCGGGGCGCCGGGAGCGGCACGGAGGTCAGGGTCGTACGGGATGTGTGCGTGGAGACGGACCGGCGACGGTTGGAGCGGGTGCTGGGGAACCTCGTGGTGAACGCGCACCGGCACGGGCGGGGACCGGTCGTGCTGACCGTGGACGGGCCGGTGGTCACCGTTCGCGATCACGGGGACGGTTTTCCGGAGTACCTGGTGGCGCACGGGCCGCAGCGGTTCCGTACGGAGGGGGTCACGAAGGGGCACGGGCTGGGGCTGACCATCGCGTCGGGGCAGGCGGAGGTGCTGGGGGCGCGGCTGGAGTTCGCGAACGCGGTGGACGGCGGGGCCGTGGCGACGCTGAGACTGACGGCGGAGTGAGAGCCCCGGGCCCATCGGAACGCACACCACGCCGGTGCTGACACTCGAACAGACCGCAACACCAGGCACCTCATTTAGGTAGATTCCGGACATGAGCAAGGCCGGAATCACCGTGGCGACGGCGGACCCGCCCGCGCCGACCGCCCGCCACCTCCCCCGGCGCCGCGGCGTCGAACTCGCCCTCATCGTCCTGGCCGTACTGCTGTCCGTGTACGGCTACTGCGCCGTCGGCCTCGCCCAGCACGGCGCCCTCCCGCCCGGTGCCGCCGGCTACGGCGCCGGGCTCGGCGTGCTCGCACTGCTGGCCCATCTGGCCGTGCGCCTGCGGGCCCCGTACGCCGACCCCCTGCCGCTCCCCATCGGCGTGCTGCTCAACGGGCTCGGCCTGGTGCTCATCTACCGGCTCGACCTGGAGACCCCGGGCGACCGGGCGGCACCGGCCCAACTGATCTGGTCGACGCTGGGCGTGGCGCTGTTCATCCTGGTCGTCCTGCTGCTGCGCGACCACCGGCTGCTCCAGCGCTACACGTACGTCTGCGTCGTCACCGCGCTCGCGCTGCTCACCCTGCCGATCCTGTTCCCGGCGGTGAACGGCGCCCGCATCTGGATTCGGATCGCCGGGTTCTCCATCCAGCCGGGCGAGTTCGCCAAGGTGTTGCTGGCGGTCTTCTTCGCCGCGTACCTGGCCGCGAACCGCAATGCCCTCGCCTACACCGGCCGCCGCGTCTGGAAGCTCCAGCTGCCCACCGGGCGGGTCCTGGGCCCGATCGTCGCCGTCTGGCTGGTGAGCGTCGGTGTCCTCGTCCTGGAACGCGACCTCGGCACGTCGCTGCTCTTCTTCGGCCTGTTCGTGGTCCTCCTCTACGTCGCGACCGGCCGCACCGGCTGGATCGCCGTCGGCCTGCTGCTGGCCGCACTGGGGGCGGTCGCCGTGGGCCGGCTGGAGCCGCACGTGCACAGCAGGATCGAGACGTGGCTGCACCCGTTCACGTCCATCGAGGCGGGCGAGGGCGCGAACCAGCTCGCACAGTCGCTGTTCGCCTTCGCGGAGGGCGGCGTGCTCGGCACGGGCCTGGGCCTCGGCCACTCGGTCCTCATCGGCTTCGCCGTGAAGTCGGACTTCATCCTGGCCACGGCGGGCGAGGAACTCGGCTTCGCGGGCCTGTCCGCGATCTTCCTGCTCTACGGCCTGCTGGTGGAGCGCGGCTTCCGGGCGGGCCTGGCACTGCGTGAGCCCTTCGGCCGACTGCTCGCGGTCGGCCTCGCCTCACTCGTGGCGCTCCAGGTGTTCGTGATCGCGGGCGGTGTGACGGGCCTGATCCCGCTGACCGGCATGGCGATGCCGTTCCTGGCGCAGGGCGGCTCCTCGGTGGTCACCAACTGGGCGATCGTGGCGCTGCTCGTCCGGGTGAGCGACTCGGCACGCCGTCAGCACGACGGGCAGGACGCGCGGTGACGCGGCACATCCGGCACGCCGGGTTCTTCTGCGCCCTGCTGCTGGTGGCCCTGTTGCTCAACGCCGCCCGCGTCCAGGTCGTGCGGGCCCCGGCGTACGAGGGCAACCCCGCCAACCGGCGCCCGGACATCGCCCGGTACGCGCAGCCGCGCGGCGACATCCTGGTCGGCGGCCGGCCCGTCACCGGCTCGAAGGACACCCGCGAGCACCTCCGCTACGAACGGACCTACGCGGACGGCCCGTTGTACGCGCCGGTCACCGGCTTCGCCTCCCAGCTGTACGGGACGACGCTGCTGGAGGACGCCGAGGACGCCGTGCTGTCCGGCACGCACCCGATGCTGGCGCCGTTCCCGCTGTGGAACGACTTCACCCGGGCGCGGTACCGGGGCGGCGACGTCGTGACGACCCTCGACCCGGCCGCGCAACGGGCGGCGTACCGGGGGCTCGCCGGGCGCAAGGGCGCGGTCGCGGCGCTGGAGCCGTCGACCGGCCGGATCCTGGCCCTGGCTTCCGCCCCGTCCTACGATCCCCAGCCGCTGTCCGGCAACGGAGCCGCGGCGTCCAGAGCGTGGGCGCGGCTGAACGCCGACCGGGACCGCCCGATGCTCAACCGGGCGGTACGGCAGACGTATCCACCGGGCTCCACCTTCAAGATCGTCACCGCCGCCGCGGCGCTGGACGCCGGCGTGGTCAGGAACCTGGACGCGCCGACCGGCTCCCCGGATCCCTACACCCTGCCCGGGACGAGGACGCGCCTGGTGAACGAGTCGAAGGGCTGCGCGGACGCCTCGGTGCGGGAGGCCTTCACGTTCTCCTGCAACACGGTGTTCGCGAAACTCGGCGTGGAGGTGGGCGCGCGGGACATGACGAGGACGGCACGCGCCTTCGGTTTCGACAACGGCGAGATGGACATCCCTTTCCCGGTGGCCCGGTCCACCTTCGACACCTCGCTCGACCGGGCCCAGCTCGCCCTGTCGTCGATCGGCCAGTACAACACGCGTGCCACACCCCTGCAGATGGCGATGGTCGCGGCGGCCGTCGCCGACGGCGGTCAGGTGCGGGAGCCCTATCTGGTGGAGCGGACGACCCGGCCGGGCGGCAGCACCCTCGCGACAGCCGGTTCACGCCCGGCCCGCCAGGCGATGTCCCCCTCCACCGCCGTACGGCTGCGCGCGCTGATGCGGGACGCGGTCAGGAACGGCACGGGGCGCAAAGCGGCGATCCGGGGCGCCAAGGTCGGCGGCAAGACCGGCACCGCCCAGCACGGCCTCGGCAACTCCGGGACGCCGTACGCCTGGTTCGTCTCCTGGGCGCAGGGCGACCACGACCCGGCGCCACGGGTGGCGGTCGCCGTGGTCCTGGAGGACGCGAGGTCGGACCGCGGACACATCAGCGGCGGCGACGCGGCGCCGATCGCGCGAGCGGTGATGAAGGCGGCACTCAACTCCCGGAACCAGAAGTCCAGTTCGTGAGACGGTACTACCGTGACCGGCAGCTCCCGACCTACCGTTCGGTCATGACTCAGCCTGCCCCCGCGTACGAGCTCGCCCAGGTCAACATCGCTCGCCTGAAGGCACCGCTGGACACCCCGCTGCTGAAGGACTTCGTCGACAACCTCGACCCGGTGAACGCGGACGCCGACGCGGCCGACGGCTTCGTCTGGCGCCTGCAGGGCGACAACGGCGACGCCACCGACATCCCGGTCTTCGGTGACTCCTGGCTCATCATCAACATGTCGGTGTGGCGCGACACCAACGCCCTGACCGCGTTCATGTACCAGGGCAGGCACCGGGAGATGCTCGCCCGCCGCCGCGAGTGGTTCGAGCGCGTCCAAGAGGCCATCGCCGCCCTCTGGTGGGTCCCGGCGGGCCACCGCCCCACGGTCGCCGAGGCGGAATCCCGCCTCCTCCACCTGCGCACCCACGGCCCGACCCCGTACGCCTTCACCCTGCGCACGTCGTTCCCGCCCCAGGGGGCGACGCCGCTGCTCGGCGAGGTGCCGGAGGGGCTGGGCTGTTCGCTCTGAGGCCCTGCCATGTGACGGATGACGCACGGACGATCAACCGTCGGGACACCTGCCGGCCTCGACGGCGTCCCGCACCTCCGCCACCCGCTCCCGCTCCTCCGCCGCGAACCGCTCGGCGTCGAGCTTCTCGGCGATCTCCTCGTCCTGGGACATCAGCAGATCGAGATCGGAGTCGCCCATCTCCAGGACGCCCATGTCGACGTAGGCCTGCTGGAGCCGTTTTCCCCACAGGCCGATGTCCTTGACGCAGGGGACGATGCGGCTGAAGAGCAGCTTGCGGAACAGGGCGAGGAACTCGGACTCCTCGCTGTACGCCTCCGCCTCGGCCTTCGGGATGCCGAAGTTCTCCAGCACCTCCACGCCCCGCAGACGGTCGCGCATGAGGTAGCACCCCTCGATGACGAACTCCTCGCGCTCCCTCAGCTCGACATCGGTGAGCTGCCGGTAGTAGTCCCGCAGCGCCATCCGCCCGAAGGCCACGTGCCGCGCCTCGTCCTGCATGACGTACGCGAGGATCTGCTTCGGCAGCGGCTTGTCGGTCGTGTCCCTGATCATGCCGAAGGCGGCCAGGGCGAGCCCCTCGATCAGCACCTGCATCCCGAGGTACGGCATGTCCCAGCGCGAGTCGCGCAGGGTGTCGCCCAGCAACGACTGGAGGTTGTCGTTGATCGGGTACAGCAGCCCGATCTTCTCGTGCAGGAAGCGGCCGTAGATCTCGGCGTGCCGGGCCTCGTCCATGGTCTGGGTGGCCGAGTAGAACTTGGCGTCCAGGTCGGGGACCGACTCCACGATCCGCGCGGCACAGATCATCGCGCCCTGCTCACCGTGGAGGAACTGGCTGAACTGCCAGGAGGCGTAGTGCCGCCTCAGCTCCCCCTTGTCCTTCTCCGTCAGCTTCGCCCAGTGCCGGGTGCCGTACAGGGACAACGCCTCGTCCGGGGTGCCCAGCGGATCGTACGGATCCACCTCCAGCTCCCATTCGATCCGCTTCTGGCCGTCCCACTGCTTGTCCTTGCCCTTCTGATAGAGGGCCAGGAGACGGTCACGGCCGTTGTCGTACTCCCAGTTGAAGCGGGCCGCGCCGCTCGCGGGCACCTGCCACACGGACTCGTCCGGTTCCTTGGCGTACAGGTCGAAGGTCGGCATGCCCCGCAGGCTCACACGTGGTAGACGTCGCGTCAACAAGTCGCGCACAGGGGATTGACGAGCTTGCTGACAGGCAGTCTCATAAGGGGACGATGACGTGTGCACAACGAGGTGGGCAGCCATGACGACCCTGACGGAAGCCGACGCGCTCGACGGCCTGCGCGATGCCCTGGGCCTGCTCAAGGACCGGGAGCAGGTGGCCCAGCGGCTGCTCGACTCCTCCGCCAAGCACTCCTTCGACCCGGACAAGGAACTGGACTGGGACGCGCCCTTCGAGGAGGGCAAGTGGTTCTGGCCCCCGGAGCTGGTGTCGCTCTACGACACCCCGCTCTGGAAGCGGATGAGCGAGGAGCAGCGCATCATCCTCTCCCAGCACGAGGCGGCGGCCCTGGCCTCCCTCGGGATCTGGTTCGAGATCATCCTCATGCAGCTGCTGGTCCGGCACATCTACGACAAAGCGGCGACGAGCGCGCACGTGCGCTACGCCCTCACCGAGATCGAGGACGAGTGCCGCCACTCCAAGATGTTCGCCCGGCTGATAGCCCACGGTGGCACGCCCTGGTACCCGGTCAGCCGCGTCCACCAGCACCTCGGCCGCCTCTTCAAGACGATCTCCACGACCCCCGGCTCCTTCACGGCGACCCTGCTCGGTGAGGAGGTCCTCGACTGGATGCAGCGCCTGACCTTCCCCGACGAGCGGGTCCAGCCCCTCATCCGTGGCGTCACCCGCATCCACGTCGTGGAGGAGGCCCGCCATGTGCGCTACGCCCGCGAGGAACTGCGCCGCCAGATGGTGACGGCCCCCAGGTGGTCCCAGGAGTTCACCCGCATCACCTCGGGCGAGTTCGCCCGGGTCTTCTCGGTGGCGTTCGTGAATCCCGAGGTCTACACGAACGTCGGACTGGACCAGCGCGAGGCGCTCGCACAGGTACGGGCCAGCGGCCATCGCCGCGAGGTCATGCAGAACGGCGCCAGGCGACTGACGGACTTCCTCGACGACATCGGAGTACTGAGGGGCGTCGGGCGGCGGCTGTGGAAGTCGTCGGGACTGCTGGCGTAGGACTGCGTCGCTTTGGCCGGTGCTCTGTGCTGTTGGCTTCCAGGTGCGCTTCGTCGGTGCTGAGGTCGGGGGGTTGCGCAGCCCGGCGCGGCGGGGTGCCTCCCCCAAGTTCTCGGCTTCGCTCGAACGCCTCCCCCAAGTTCTCGGCTTCGCTCGAACAGGGGGGACCCCCACGCCCACCCGTGCCGCCCCAGCGGCACGACTGCCCGCAGCGGCGGCCGCCGTACCACGCAAGGGGACGTGTCGGGGGGTGTCCGCCCGCAGCTGGCCGCAGCTGGTTGGCGCGTCAACGGACAGTCAATCGGTCTCCGACCCCATCGCGCCGTTCCGAGGACGGACACCCCCCGGCGCGGCCCCGACCCACCACGAAACCGCTGGCGCCACGCGCACCCTCACCGAAGCCGCAGGCACACCCGGCACCCGCCCCACACCCGCAGGCACCGGTTACGCTGCGGGTCATGACCCCAGCCGCCCCCACCCCCGCCTACCGGCGACTCAGCGTCGAGGAACGCCGCAGTCAGCTCCTCACCTCCGCGCTGAACCTCTTCGCCCACCGCGCTCCGGAGGACGTGTCCCTGGACGACGTGGCGGAGGCGGCCGGGGTGTCGCGCCCACTGGTGTACCGGTACTTCCCCGGCGGCAAGCAGCAGCTGTACGAGGCCGCCCTCAGGTCCGCCGCCGACGAGTTGCGGCACTGCTTCGACGAACCCCTCGAGGGTCCCATGCTCCCCCGCCTGTCCCGGGCCCTCGACCGCTACCTCACCTTCGTCGACCAGCACGACGCCGGCTTCAGCGCCCTCCTCCAGGGCGGCAGCGTCGTCGAGACATCCCGCACCACCGCCATCGTCGACGGCGTGCGCCGCGCCGCCGCCGAGCACATCTTCCGGCACCTCGAGGTCACCGATCCGGGCCCCCGTCTGCGCATGACCGTCCGGATGTGGATCACCGCCGTCGAGGCCTCGTCACTCATCTGGCTCGACGAGGACAAACAGCCTCCGGCCGAGGAACTGCGCGACTGGCTCGTCGAGCAGTTCGTGGCCATGCTGACCGTGACCGCCCGCCGCGACCCACGGACCGACGCCCTGGTCCAGGCGCTCGCCGGGGATGTCTGACACTGTTCCGGTGAAGAGCGAAGACATCCCCTTCGAGGGCGGCCCCATGGACGGCAGGGTCCTGCCCGTCCTGCTCGGCATCACCGGCCACCCGCCCAAGACGTACCGCATCCCCGTCCCGGACCCCGAAGGCGGCCCGCCCACCGTGCTCGTCTACCGCCGCGTACCCCGCGGACACGGCACAGTCGGGCTGACCCACCGGTGGAAGTACGAGTACGACCCCGAGGGAGCCCCGACCCGGCGGCTCAACTGGCCTTGGTCGAAACCGGACACCACGCCGCCCGGCGATCCAGACGCCACGCCGCCACGCAAGCCGGACGACGCCGACGAGTGACCCCGTTGCGCCGAATCGAGCACAGTTGGCGCGCACACCACCCGCACACCCCCGATCCTCACGATGTCCGGTGGCAAAGGGCCACCCTGCATCGGAGGTGACGGCATGTCAGGAAAGCTCGCACGCCTCGTTCTGGTCTGCCTCACGGCGACGGCGACCGGAGCCGCCCTCGCGCCCGTACCCGCCACGGCCGTTCCCGTTCCACGACCCGGCCCCGGACAGGGCACCGCCTCCATGGCCGCTCTCCTGACAGACCTTCAGAACCTCTACCGGGGCGCGGAAAAGGCCACCGAGGCCTACAACGCCACCGAGGAGACGCTGAAGAAGCAGCGGGCCGAGACCGACCGCCTGAACCGCGCCCTCGCCCGCGCCCGGCTCTCCCTGCACGACAGCCGGGGAGCGGCCGGCCGGCTCGCCCGGCAGCAGTACCAGGGCAGCACCGATCTCTCCCCGTATCTGCGCCTGCTCCTGGCCCGCGACCCGCAGCACGCCCTCGACCAGGGCCATGTGATCGGCCGGCTGGCCCGGGAGCGGGCCGAAACGGTCGGCCGGCTGACCGGCAGCGAGCGCAAGGCCCACGACCTGGCCCGCAAGGCCCGCAAGGCGCTCGACGAGCAGCTCGCCCTCACCGAGCGGCGGAAGAAGGAACGGGACGAGGTCCACGAGCGGCTTCGCGAAGTCGAGGAGCTGCTCGCCTCCCTCAACCGCGACCAGCTCGCCACCCTCGCCGAGTTCGAGAGGAACGGTGTCCGCAAAGCGCAGGAGAGGTTCATGGCGTCAGGCGCGCTCAGCGGCCTGCGCAGACCCTCGGCCGGGGGCGACCGGGCCGTGCGCTACGCCGTACGGCAGCTCGGCAAGCCGTACGAGTGGGGCGCCGAGGGCCCGAAGTCGTACGACTGTTCAGGCCTGACCTCGCAGGCGTGGGCCGAGGCCGGGACGCCCATCCCCCGGACCAGCCAGGAGCAGTGGAAGCGGCTGAAGCCCGTCCCGCTCTCCGAGCTGCGCCCGGGAGACCTGGTCGTGTACTTCCCGGAAGCCACGCACGTGGCGCTGTACCTCGGCGACGGCATGGTCGTACAGGCGCCCCGCCCGGGCGCGAGGGTCAAGGTGTCACCGATCGCGGCCAACCCGCTCCTGGGCGCCGTACGCCCCGACCCGGACGGGAAGCCCCTGCGGCGGTACCAGCCACCGGAGCTCCCCGAGGGCGCCACGGACGGGTCGGACGAGGGGTACGACGCGGAAGGAGGCTACGCGGCGCCCGCGCCGGACACCTCGACCAGGTAGGCCTGCGCCTTCTCCGGCTCGTAGAAGAAGTTCTCGAAGTCGGCCGGGTCGTTGAAGCCGTTGGCGAAGCGGTCGGCGACCGGCTGGAGTTCACCGGCGGCGCCGATGAGGTTCAGGATGTGCTCCGGCGGCGGCGCGAGCATCGCGTTGGTCCACTTGGTGACGTGCTGCGCGGTGTTCCAGTAGCGGTCGAAGGTGGCCCGCATCCACTCCTCGTCGAACGGCTTGTCGCCGCGCTCGACGATCGAGGAGAGGTAGGCGGCCGCGCACTTCGACGCGGAGTTGGAGCCCTGGCCGGTGATCGGGTCGTTCGCCACGACGACGTCCGCCACACCCAGCACGAGCCCGCCGCCGGGGAGTCGGCCGACGGGGGTGCGGACGGTGGGGGCGTAGCGGCCGGCCAGCGTGCCGCCCGCGTCGGTCAGCTCGACCTTGGTGGCCCGCGCGTACTCCCAGGGGACGTACCGCTCCATGAGTTCCAGGGTCAGGGAGAGGTGCTCCGCCGGGTCCTTGACGCCGTTGAAGACGTCGAGCGGGCCGCCGGGTATGCCCTCCCAGAACAGGATGTCGGCGCGGCCGGAGGTGGTGAGGGTGGGCATCACGAACAGTTCGCCGACACCCGGCACGAGGTTGCAGCGGACCCCTTCGGTGTCCGGGTGCTCGGGGCGCGGGCCGAGGCCGTGGACGTACGACACGGCCAGCGCGCGCTGCGGCTCGCTGTACGGGGAGCGCTCCGGGTCCCGGGCGAACATCTGGACCAGCTCGCCCTTGCCGGCGGCGACGAGCACCAGGTCGTACGTACGGGAGAAGTAGTCGAGGTCGCCGACGGCCGCGCCGTGGATGACGAGCTGTCCGCCGCGCTGGGCGAACGTCTCCATCCAGCCGGCCATCTTCACCCGCTGGTCGACCGACTGCGCGTACCCGTCGAGCCGGCCCAGCCAGTCGATCGCACGTGCCGCGGGGCCCTCGGCCCAGGAGCCGGGCGCGGCGACCGAGACGCCGAGCCCTTCGATCTTCGGGGCCTGGGACTCCCAGAAGTTCAGCTGGAGATCGCGCTCGTGCTGCAGGGCGGTGTGGAACATGCACTGCGTGGACATGACCCGGCCGGTGCGGATCTCGTCCGCCGTCCGGTTGGACATCAGGGTGACCTCGTACCCCTGGGACTGGAGGCCGAGAGCGATCTGGAGTCCGGACTGGCCGGCTCCGACGACGAGTATCTTCCGCATGCGGGGTTGTCCTCTACTCGGGGGTTTCGTCGAGCGCGTGGCCCACGAGGGCCAGGAGGGTCTCGATCACGGAGATCCGGCGACGCGCGTCCATGATCATGACAGGTATGTGTCGCGGGATGGTCAGGGCCTCCCGCACGTCCTCCGGCTCGAACCGCTCACTGCCGTCGAAGTGGTTCACGGCGACGACGTACGGCAGTCCCGAACTCTCGAAGTAGTCCAGGACCGGGAAGCAGTCCTTCAGACGGCGCGTGTCGGCCAGGACGACGGCGCCGATCGCACCGCGCACGATGTCGTCCCACATGAACCAGAACCGCTGCTGGCCCGGCGTGCCGAACAGGTAGAGCACCAGGTCGTCGTCGAGCGTGATGCGCCCGAAGTCCATGGCCACGGTGGTGGTGGACTTGCCCGGGGTGGCGGTGAGGTCGTCGGTGGCCTCGCTCGCCTCGGTCATCAGCGCCTCGGTCTGCAGGGGCGTGATCTCCGAGACGGCGGTGACCAGCGTGGTCTTGCCCACGCCGAAGCCGCCCGCCACCACGATCTTCGTGGCGATGGGGGCGCGGGTGCGGTCCGTTTCCCAGGCGTGCATGCCCTCGTCGGGCTGCACGAACGGGGATGTACCAGAGACGCCGTGAGCGGCTTCAGAGACGACGGAGTCCACTCAGCACCCTTTCCAGCAGAGCCCGGTCCGGGCGGCCCGTGCCGTGGCCGGTGCCCGTTCCGTACACACGGATCTTTCCCTGGTCCGCGAGGTCGCTGAGGAGCACGCGGACCACGCCGAGCGGCATCTTCAGCAGCGCGGCGATCTCGGCCACCGTACGCATCCGGCGGCACAGCTCGACGATGGCCTGGAGCTCCGGCATCACGCGGGAGAGGGAACCGTTGGTCAGTTCCCGGCGCTCCTCCGGGGCCTCCAGCGCGGCCGTGCTCGCCACGAACGTCTCCACCAGGAGGACGTGGCCGAAGCGGGTACGGCCGCCGGTGAGCGAGTACGGGCGGACCCGGGCGGGTTTGCGGTCACCGCCGCGGACCGGGAGATGCTGTTTGGGCGTACTGCTCATCGGGCCCTCCCCGTCGTCTGGGGATTCTGGGAATCCTCCAGGGATTTACGGAGTTCGCTGCGGAGTTCGGGCGTCAGGACGTGTCCGGCGCGGCCGACGAACAGGGCCATGTGGTACGCCACGACGCTCATGTCGCAGTCCGCGGAGCCGTGGACGCCGAGCAGCGAGCCGTCGCTGATGGACATCACGAACAGGCTGCCCTCGTCCATCGCGACCATGGTGTGCCTGACGCCGCCGAAGTCCATCAGCTTGGCGGCGCCGATGGTGAGGCTGCCGATGCCGGAGACGATGGTGGCCAGGTCCGCGGCCGAGCCGCGCGGTCCGCTCCGCCCGGGCCCGCGGGCCTGGAGGGCCTCCCGGGCCTGCTGGTTGCGGTGGGCGTCGGAAGAAAGTAGGAGCAGTCCGTCGGAGGAGACGACCGCGACCGAGAGGATGCCGGGTACCTCCTCGACGAGGTTGGTCAGCAGCCAGTGCAGGTTGCGGGCCTCACTACTCAGTCCGATCAGTCCGAAGGTACTGGGCGCGGTCAACTGCTTGCCTCCTCGACTGTGCCCCCCGTGGCTTCTTCGGATTCAGCTGGTCCTGATGTGCCGGTGGCCGGCCGCTTGTGCGAGGCCGTCTTCTCGGCGATTTCCGCCTCCACCTCGCGGTAGCCGGCCTGGGCGCCCTGGCGGAAGCCGCCGAGGCGGCGGCGGAGGGCTTCGGCGTCGACGGATCCGCTGCGTCGGCGGGGCTCGGTGGTCGGAGCGGTGATCTTCGGGGTGCGCTTGGGGAGGCCCTTGTCGGTGACGCGCTCGTGTTCGACGTCAGCCTCCGCCTCGGCTTCGCCTTCGGCGGTGCCGTTCCCCTCCGCACCGCGCGTGCGGCTTTCGTGGTCGGATGCGGGTGGTCCCTGCGGGGCGGACTCGCCGCCGGCGGCCGCGGGATCGTCGTGGGCCGGGTGCGGCTTCGGCTGCCACGCCGGCTCCGTCTCGTCCCGTCGGCCCGCGCCGGGTTCCCGCTGCGCCGCGAAGTCCGCCGTTCCCTGCGGTACCTCGGGCGATTCCGCCTGCTGCAGCGGGAGCAGCAGCTCCATCGTGGTCTCAGCGGGGGTCTCCGGCGGGGCTGCCGGAGATTCCGCTGACGGGGCGGTCGGTCCGGTTCCTGCCTGGACCGCCGGCGTTTCCCCTTCCGCCGGGGCCACCGGTCCTGCGTCTTCCGCCGGTTCCGGATGCCCGACGGCTTGCGTGCCCTCCACGTCGTCCGCGACCTGCCGGGGCTCCGCGTACTCCCCGGGGTCCGGGAACCCAGCAGACCGCGTCGTCCCCGTGGTCTCGCCCGGTCCCGAGGACTCCCCGGTCCCAACGAGCCCAGCAGACCTGCCGTCTTCCCCAGCCTCAACAAGCCCGGCGGACTCATCAGGCCCCGCAGACTCGGTCCAGGCAGTCCGCGCGGCCCTGCTCGGCCCCGCAGACTCGGTCCCCGCAGTCCCCGCAGTCCCGGTCGACCCCGCAGACCCGGTGCCCGCAGTCCCCGCCGTCCTGTTCGACCCCGCAGACTCTTCAAGCTCAGCGGAATCAACAGTCCCCGCGGAGACACCAGACCCGGTAGACACCGCACTCCCCGCGGCCTCGGCCGGATCCGCCACCCCCGCGGTCTCCTCGCTCCGCACCGCCTTCTCCGCGAGCGCGACCAGCGGATCCCCACTGCCGGCGCGGCCGTACAGGACGTTGGAGTTGGCCTCGGCGTCGGCGCCGGGGAGGGAGAAGCCGTGTGTCGTGCTCGAGTGCGGGCCGGACGCCGGGACCGCCGCGGCCGGGGCCGTCGCGAGCAGCGGGCGGGGCAGGACGACGACCGCCGCGACACCGCCCTGCTTCTGCTCGCGCAGCTGTACCCGCACGCCGTGGCGGTGGGCGAGGCGGGCCACGACGTAGAGGCCGAGGCCGAGACCGTCCTCGCCCTCCTGGTCGTACGGCGCCTCCGGGTCGAAGCCGGTGAGGCGGGTGTTCAGCCGCTCCAGCCGGTCCGCGGTCATACCGATGCCCTCGTCCTGGACGGAGAGCATGACCTCGCCGTTCTCCAGCAGCCAGCCGGAGATCTCGACGGGCAGGTCGGGCGGGGAGAACGAGGTGGCGTTCTCCATGAGTTCGGCCAGCAGGTGAGAGAGGTCGTCCGCGGCGAACCCGGCGATGTGCGCGTGCGGCGGCAGCGCGGCGATCCGGACCCGCTCGTACCGCTCGATCTCGCTGACCGCGGCGCGGACGACGTCCACGAGCGGCACGGGCCCGGCCGCGTGCTGGACGTGTTCGGTGCCGGCGAGGACCAGGAGGTTCTCGCTGTGCCGGCGCATGACCGTCGCGAAGTGGTCGAGCTTGAAGAGCGTGGAGAGGCGCTCCGGGTCCTGCTCGCGCTCCTCCAGGTTCTCGATGACGGCCAGTTGCCGCTCGACCAGGCCGAGGGTGCGCAGGGCGAGGTTGACGAAGGTGCCGCCGATGGCGGTGCGCAGCCGCTCCAGCTGGGCGGCGGACTCGGCGAGTTCGCCGCGCAGTTCCTCGCGGGCGTCGGCCATCTTCTGGCGCTGGCCGACGAGGTGCTTGCGGTCGGCCTCCAGCGTGCTGATCCGCTCGGTGAGGGCGGCGGCGTGCGCGTGCAGGGCGTTGACGGAGCGGACGACCTGGGCGAACTCGTCGTTGCGGCCGGTGAACTTCACCGGCTCCTCGGCCGCCGGGTCCTCGGCCTCGGCCAGGCGCTTGGAGCCCAGGCGCAGCACGGCCAGGGGGCGGGTGAGGCTGCGTGCCATGCCCGTGGCGACGCCGACGGCGAGCAACATGAGGGCGCCGAGGACGGCGATGCGGATCTCCAGCGCGGTGACGTCGTCGTCGCGCAGCGCCTCCAGGTCCTTGGTCCGGCGGTCGTAGAGGGCGGACTCCACGCCGCGCATCACGTCGACGCGGGCGGACAGGGCCGCGTCCAGCTTCTTGGTGCTGGTGGAGAGTTCGCCGCCGGAGAGGCTCGGCTGGTCGGTCAGGGTGGCGAGGTACTTCTCGGCGGAGTTGACCTCGGTGCCGGTGACCGTGTTGTCGAACGAGGTGCGGGCCGCCTCGGGGGCGGTGGCGCGGAAGTCGGCCAGGGCCGCGTCGGAGCGCAGCCGGGCCTGCTGGGCGGCGGCGCTCAGGGCGTCGCGCTGCCGGGCGTCGGCGTCCGAGGAGGTGGACGTCTCGGTCGGCAGGCCGGTGACGGGGTCGATGGCCGTGTCGGTGCCGCGCGGCACGCTGAGGGCGGCGAGCAGCAGGCCCCGGGCGGCGGCGGCCTGCTGGACGGCGGAGTCCAGTTCGGCGAGGGCGTGGCTGCCGGAGCCGGCGCGGGGCGGCGTCTGCTGGGCCAGCTGTTCGGCGAGCCGGTGGAGTTCGGTGATGGTGGTGGAGTACGCCTGGTGCGCTTCGAGGGCGCTGCTCTTGCCGGTGAGCGCCGCTCGGCGTACGGCGGATATGTCGTCGAGGTCCGAGCGGAGCGCGGCGGGCGTGTCGGTGTCCGCCCGCAGTTCCTCCACCTGCCGGTCCACGCGGGCGCTGTGCTGCTCGGAGGGTGCCTTGGACTTGGGTCGGCCGGCCGCGATGTAGGAGGTGAGGTCGTCGCGCTCGTCGGCGAGGGAGTGCGCGAGGGCGAGGGCGTCCTGCGTCTGCCCGGCGAGCGTCACGAGCTCCTGCGAGTCGTGGAGTTGCCCGGAGGCGGCGAGGACCGACGGGGTACCGGCACCGGCGATGGCCGCGGCGACCACGGCCACGGCGACGATGAGCCGGTTGCGTACATGGGTGGGGCGGCCCTTGCCGGTGGGGGGCGTCGACTCAGCGCCCTGAACGGGGGCCGTCTTCTTGCCTGTGCGACGAGGCCGCGACTTCTGCACCGGTGCTCGCATTCCTGACTCGTGAACTCATGGGCCCGGATGACGCTCCGTCAACTGACGCGTACTCCAGGTACACTTCCCGACCCTCCCAGCGCCGGTGGGCAGCGCACGCGCGCATCACCTGACCCGCCACTCGAAGGAGTGAACCCCGGACGGGAGTTGAGGGGCAAGTTCCGCTGGCCCTTGCAGCGGCCTTGCGCGGCCCGCCGGTTGGACGCCGGGGGCAGGCGGTGGCAGTATTCGCCAACGCGCCTTCTCGGAACAATGCATTCCACCCAAAACGGGGCGCCTGACCTGCACGACTGCGCAGATCCGGCAACCATTGCCAGCCTCTTGCGGACCTTGTGAAGGGCTCGTGCAGACTGGCTGGATGCGTACTGAACTCGTTTCGGAGCCCGGAGACGCGGATCGCCCCAACGAGGACTTCGCCGCTGTCGGACTACCGGCCTCCGGACAGGGCGGTTCGGTCGTCGTCCTGGACGGGGTCACGCCCCCGAAGGGCGGGACGGGCTGTCTGCATTCCGTCCCCTGGTTCACGGCGCGCCTCGGGGGAGCACTGACCGAACTGACCGTTTCACTCCCGGACGCTCCCCTGGTCGACGCCTTGTCCCGTGCCATCGCGCGTACCGCTGAGGCACACGCCTCATCCTGTGACCTTTCTCACCCACGCACCCCTCAGGCCACGGTGGTCGTGGCCCGCTGGTCCACCGAGACGGTCGAGTACCTGGTCCTGTCCGACTCCGCCCTCCTCGTGGAGTCACCGGACGGCGTGGTGACGCCCTTCCTGGACGACCGCCTGTCCCTCCTGCCCCGCTCCGCCCTGGCCACGGACGCGCTGGTGGACTCCACGGTCCGCAACAGGGAAGGCGGCTTCTTCACGGCCGCGGCCGACCCCGCGGTGTCCGGACGGGCGGTGACCGGGACGCTGCCCCGCCGGGAGGTGCGCGCCTTGACCGTGCTGACGGACGGTGCCTCGCGCTGGGTGGAGCGCTTCCGGGAGGGCGACTGGACGGACTGCTTCCGCCTCGTCCGCAAGGAGGGACCGCAGGCACTGGTGGACCGGGTCCGCGCGCTGGAACGGGCGGACACGGCCAGGACCTTCCTGGGCCGGAGCAAGTCGCACGACGACGCGACGGTGGTGTTCGTCGAGTTCTGACGACCGGCGTCGAGGACTACTTCTCCATGCTGCGGTTGAGCTGGTGCAGCAGCCGGGCCAGTTCCGTCACCGCGCTGGTGTCCCAGTCGGCGAGACGGCCGGCGTAGCGGGCGCGGCGGGCCTCCCGCACCCGGCGGACACGGTCGTGCCCCTCCTGGGTGAGGGCCACGAGCCAGGCGCGTCCGTCGGCGGGGTCGGGCTCACGGGCGACCAGGCCGAGGTCCTCCAGGGCGCGCAGCTGGCGGGACATCGTGGCCTTGCCGACGCCGATGTAGGCGGCGAGCTCGGTGGCCCGCTGCCTGCCGCACTCGTCCAGCCGGACGAGGAGGCCGTACGCGGACGACTCCAGGTCGGGATGGACCTCCCGGGCCATCTCGCCCTGGCTGGCCCGGGCACGCCGCAGCAGCACGGTCAGCTCCCGCTCCAGCGCCAGGAACGCGGGCTGGTCCACCCCGCTCCCGGCCGGACCGGCCTCCCGGTGTCCGGCGTCGTTGCCTTCCTCGCGCACGTCAGCCCCTGCCTCGGTTCTCGCCCGGTACCCGATCCCGGTACCTGAAATTCTCCGCACCCGGCGCCATCGCCGCAGCTCGGCAAGTATTCCGCAGGGCAGGCCACCCCTGTACACAGGGCCACCACACAGTGAAGGCCCGGGCCTCCCTCACGGGGCCCGGGCCTTCCTCATCCGATGACCTCCGTCACGCGGCCACCGGAACCTCCGGCGTCGCACCCGCGGTGGCGGGGGCGAGCGCCAGCTCCAGGACCTGGCGGACATCGGTGACGGTGTGGACGTCGAGCTTGTCCAGCACCTCCGCCGGGACGTCGTCCAGGTCGGGTTCGTTGCGCTTGGGGATGATCACCGTGGTGACACCCGCCCGGTGCGCGGCGAGCAGCTTCTGCTTCACGCCGCCGATCGGCAGGACCCGGCCGGTCAGCGAGACCTCACCGGTCATCGCCACGTCCGTGCGCACCAGGCGGCCGGAGAGCAGCGAGGCCAGCGCGGTGGTCATCGTGATGCCGGCACTGGGGCCGTCCTTGGGGACCGCGCCCGCCGGGAAGTGGATGTGCACGCCCCGGTCCTTCAGGTCGGCCACCGGCAGTTCGAGCTCGGCACCGTGGGAGCGCAGGAAGCTCAGCGCGATCTGCGCGGACTCCTTCATCACGTCGCCCAGCTGGCCGGTCAGGGTCAGTCCCGCGGCGCCCGTCTCGGGGTCGGCCAGCGACGCCTCCACGTAGAGCACGTCACCACCGGCGCCCGTCACCGCGAGGCCCGTCGCCACGCCCGGCACGGAGGTCCGGCGCTCGGCCGGGTCCTGGGCGGACTCGGGCACGTGGTGCGGCCGGCCGATCAGGGAGCGCAGGTCCTCGTCGCGGACGGTGAACGGCAGCTCCCGCTCGCCCAGCTCGTGCTGGGCCGCGACCTTGCGCAGCAGCCGTGCGACGGACCGCTCCAGGTTGCGCACGCCCGCCTCGCGCGTGTACTCACCGGCGAGCTTGCGCAGGGCGCCCTCGTCGATGGCCACCTCGTCCTCGCCGAGTCCGGCCCGCTCCAGCTGCCGCGGCAGCAGGTGGTCCCGGGCGATGACGATCTTCTCGTCCTCGGTGTAACCGTCCAGGCGGACGATCTCCATGCGGTCGGCCAGGGCTTCGGGGATGGCCTCCAGGACGTTGGCGGTGGCGAGGAAGACCACGTCCGACAGGTCCAGCTCGACCTCCAGGTAGTGGTCCCGGAAGGTGTGGTTCTGCGCCGGGTCGAGCACCTCGAGCAGGGCCGCGGCCGGGTCACCCCGGAAGTCCGAGCCCACCTTGTCGATCTCGTCGAGCAGCACGACCGGGTTCATGGACCCGGCCTCCTTGATGGCGCGGACGATCCGGCCCGGCAGGGCACCGACGTAGGTCCGCCGGTGGCCGCGGATCTCGGCCTCGTCCCGGACGCCGCCGAGGGCCACGCGCACGAACTTCCGGCCCATCGCGTGGGCCACGGACTCGCCCAGGCTGGTCTTGCCGACGCCGGGCGGTCCGACGAGCGCGAGCACGGCACCGCCGCGTCGCCCGCCGACCACGCCGAGTCCCCGGTCGCCGCGTCGCTTGCGCACCGCCAGGTACTCGGTGATCCGCTCCTTCACGTCCTCCAGGCCGGCGTGCTCGGCGTCGAGGACGGCCTGGGCGCCCCGGATGTCGTAGGCATCCTCGGTGCGCTCGTTCCACGGCATCTCCAGGACCGTGTCGAGCCAGGTCCGGATCCAGGAGCCCTCGGGCGACTGGTCGGAGGACCGCTCCAGCTTGTCGACCTCCTTGAGCGCGGCCTCGCGGACCTTCTCGGGCAGGTCGGCGGCCTCCACGCGGGCGCGGTAGTCGTCGGACTCCTCGCCGTCCTGCTCGCCGTTCAGCTCGCGCAACTCCTTGCGGACCGCTTCCAGCTGACGCCGCAGCAGGAACTCGCGCTGCTGCTTGTCGACGCCCTCCTGGACGTCCTTGGCGATGGACTCGGCCACGTCCTGTTCGGCGAGGTGGTCGCGCAGCTGCTGGGTGGCGAGCTTGAGCCGGGCCACCGGGTCGGCGGTCTCCAGCAGTTCCACCTTCTGCTCGGTGGTGAGGAACGGCGAGTAGCCGGAGTTGTCGGCGAGCGCCGAGACGTCGTCGATGGCCTGGACCCGGTCGACGACCTGCCAGGCGCCGCGCTTGCGCAGCCAGGCGGTGGCGAGCGCCTTGTACTCCTTGACCAGTTCGGTCACTTGCCCGGGCAGCGGCTCCGGGACGGTCTCGTCGACGCTGGTGCCCTCGACCCAGAGGGCCGCGCCGGGGCCCGTGGTCCCCGCACCGATCCTCACCCGGCCCCGGCCGCGGATCAGCGCGCCCGGGTCGCCGTCGGCCAGCCGGCCCACCTGCTCGACGGTGCCGAGCACGCCGGTGTTCGCGTACGTCCCGTCGATGCGCGGCACCAGGAGTACCCGGGGCTTTCCGGGCGTTGTCCGAGCAGCAGCCTGAGCGGCCTCCACCGCGGCCCGGACCTCGTTGTCGCTCAGGTCCAGCGGGACCACCATCCCGGGCAGCACGACCTCGTCGTCGAGCGGCAGCACGGGCAGGGTGAGCGGTGTGGACGTCGAAGCCATGATCTCCCCTTCGGCAGTCAAGTTGAGCTATGCCGACTCAATGCTCGGGGGCGCCCGGATGTTCCCCGGCGGATGTTCGCCCTCAGCGATCACCCGCGAGACGGGCAGCCGACAGGCGCGTAATGTTCTTTCAGTAATAGACGAATACACGAAGCACCCATTACGGGGGGATGGCATGGACGGAACCGTGCAGGCATGGGTGAACGGATGGATCGTGTCGCGCG
Source organism: Streptomyces sp. NRRL S-455 (assembly GCF_000717875.1). Classification (GTDB taxonomy): domain Bacteria; phylum Actinomycetota; class Actinomycetes; order Streptomycetales; family Streptomycetaceae; genus Streptomyces. Next base: position 12,625 of record NZ_JOCT01000023.1, on the reverse strand, counting down.
GGGCCGCGCCACCCGTCACCGAGCCATGGGGCTGGACGATCGACATGGGGATGTTCGGGCACGTCACGCGGCATGTGCTCGGCACGACCGGCGACGACCTGGACGAGACGACCGTCCGCAAGGTGGCCGGCGCGGTGACCGGGCACGGCGTGTGGCTCAAGGCGTTCCGGGACCCGTCCGTGGTCGCCGGCTGGCTCGACGACAGCTGGTGGATCGACCCCGAGCCCGGCTACCTGATGACCGTCCCGCTGACCATGGGCGACGTTCCTGACGTCCCCGACGGCTACCGGCCGCACATGTGGTCGCGCGGCGGAGTGACCCGCCTGATGGTGGCCGCGCCGGACGGTTCCCTCGCCGCACGCGGCCAGATCGCCCCGACGGGCGAGACCGCCGTCGTCGACCAGATCGAGACGGCCCCCGGGCATCGCCGCAAGGGCCTCGGCAGCCTCGTCATGCGGACCCTGCAGCACGCCGCCGCCCGGCAGGGGGCGCGGACCGGTGTCCTGGCCGGGACACCAGCGGGACGAGGGCTCTACGAGACCTTGGGCTGGGATGTGGTCGCCCTGCTGACCAGCGCCAGGCACGGCCCGCCGGGCTCCGCGCAGGGCTGAGGAGCCCCCCGGCGCCCAGGCGGTCACCTGCTTCCGGTGCGCCCTCCGGCCGGCGAGGGCGGAGGCCCCAGCCCCGGAGCAGCACACCACCGAAGACGGTCGGCGGCACGCCCGGCCACGGCAGCGGCGGGCGACGCCGCACTGGCGCACCGTCACATCCGGCCGGTGCGCCGGCACCGGCCACGACGCCTGCGCTGACACCGTCGCGGCGGCGCGTGGCGCGGAGCGCGATGGCGCGTGGCGCGGTGGCGCATGGCGCGGCGACGCGGAGCGCTGCGCGTGACGCGGTGGCGCATGGCGCGGTGGCGCGTGACACGGTGACGCGGAGCGCTGCGCGTGACGCGGTGGCGCGTGTCGCATGACGCGGCGAGGATTCGGGTGGATACCCGGCCGACACCGCAAGGCCCACGGCACCTCGGTCGCCGCCATGCCTGCCACGAGGACACCGGTCGCGCACAGGCCGCCGGTGTGCCGTTCAGCCAACGGCTTCGCCGCTTTCCGCCCCGCCCTCCGTGACGGACGCCGCGAGCGGGTCGATTCGCCGCGGCCTCTTGGCCGCGCGGAATTCCTTCGCGCCGCGCTCTCCGCACCTGCCAGGATGCCCCCATGCCCACCTCGAACGACATCCCCCAGGTACTGGACCGTCGCGAGGGCCCGCACGGCGAGGTCGTGCTGCGACGGCACGGCGGCCGGCTGGAGATCATCGCGAACGGCTGTTTCCTGATGGACACCTCCGACGGCCGTTCCGAGCGGCGACTGGTCGACGCCGCGCTGGAGACTCTGGACGGCCGGGCCCACCCCGACGTACTGATCGGCGGACTCGGCGTCGGCTTCTCCCTGGCGCACGCGGCGGCGGACCCGCGGTGGGGACGGATCACGGTGGTGGAACGCGAGCGGGCGATTGTCGAATGGCACCGGGACGGCCCGCTCTCCGCGATCTCCGCCCGGGCCCTGACCGACCCGCGCGCGAATATCGTCGAAGCCGATCTCGTGGCCTACGTCAATGAGACATCCGACACGTTCGACGCCCTGTGCCTCGACATCGACAACGGTCCCGACTGGACGGTCACGGAGGGCAACGGAAATCTCTACCGAGAGGCCGGACTGGCAAGCTGCGCAAGGGTGTTGAGACCCGGCGGGGTTCTCGCCGTCTGGTCCGCCCAGCCGTCGTCGGAATTCGAAGGTACCTTGCGGAATGCCGGGTTCCAACAGGTCCGTACCGAAGAGATCCCGGTTGCCCGGGGCGTTCCCGACGTCGTGCACCTCGCCATCAGCCCTGGATAGCAAAGGCGTGCTGACTCCCCGTACGCTGCTCCCCTGACGCCGATCATTCAAGCGTCAATCGCAACCATGCGCAGGCACAGCCAGTCAGAAGGAATCACCCCACTGGTTCCGGAAAGCACACCCCAGGGGCGGGCGATGGAGCAGACACACACCTCCCACAACGGTTCGGCGACGGCTACCCCGGGCGCACAGCGCCGGGTTCTCGTCGTCGAGGACGACGCCACGATCGTGGACGCCATCGCGACCCGCCTGCGCGCCGAGGGATTCCTCGTGCAAACGGCGGGTGATGGTCCGGCCGCGGTCGACACCGCCGAGGCCTGGCAGCCCGACCTGCTGATCCTCGACATCATGCTGCCCGGTTTCGACGGTCTGGAGGTCTGCCGTCGTGTGCAGGCCGCCCGCCCGGTGCCGGTGCTGATGCTCACCGCGCGCGACGACGAGACCGACATGCTGGTCGGCCTCGGGGTCGGCGCCGACGACTACATGACGAAGCCGTTCTCGATGCGGGAGCTGGCGGCGCGCGTGCACGTGCTGCTGCGCCGGGTGGAGCGGGCCGCCATCGCGGCGGCCACCCCTCGCTCCGGCATCCTGCGCCTCGGCGAACTGGAGATCGACCACGCGCAGCGGCGCGTGCGGGTGCGGAGCGAGGACGTCCACCTCACGCCGACCGAGTTCGATCTACTGGTGTGCCTGGCGAACACGCCGCGCGCGGTGCTCTCGCGCGAGCAGCTGCTCGCCGAGGTCTGGGACTGGGCGGACGCCTCGGGCACCCGGACGGTCGACAGCCACATCAAGGCGCTGCGCCGGAAGATCGGCGCCGAGCGGATCCGTACGGTGCACGGCGTGGGCTACGCCCTGGAGACCCCGACGCCATGAGCGGCGGGCCGGGCGCGCGGAGAGGTCCCGGGGAGCCGGAGCCCTGGGGCGGGGTGAGTCCCTTCTCGATCAAGACCAAGCTGGGCGCGCTGGTCGTCATCTCGGTGCTGATCACCACGGGCCTGTCGGTGATCGCGGTGCACACCAAGACGGAGCTGCGCTTCATCACGGTCTTCTCGATGATCGCCACGCTCCTCATTACGCAATTCGTCGCCCATTCGCTCACCGCCCCGCTGGACGAGATGACGGCCGTGGCCCGTTCCATCTCGCAGGGCGACTACACCCGCCGGACGCGGGAGAACCGCCGCGATGAGCTGGGTGACCTGGCCGTGACGATCAACGCCATGGCCGACGAGCTGGAGGCGCAGGACCGGCAGCGCAAGGAGCTGGTGGCGAACGTCTCGCACGAGCTGCGCACGCCGATCGCGGGGCTGCGCGCGGTGCTGGAGAACATCGTCGACGGTGTCACCCAGGCCGACCCGGAGACGATGCGCACGGCGCTGAAGCAGACCGAGCGCCTCGGCCGGCTGGTGGAGACGCTGCTGGACCTGTCCCGCCTGGACAACGGCGTCGTACCGCTGAAGAAGCGGCGGTTCGAGGTGTGGCCGTATCTGTCCGGCGTGCTGAAGGAGGCCAACATGGTCGCCTCGGTGCGCGCGGGCATCGCCACCGGCTCGGGCAGTCACACGCGGACGGACGTCCATCTGCACCTCGACGTCCACCCGCCGGAGCTGACCGCGCACGCCGACCCCGAGCGCATCCACCAGGTCGTCGCCAACCTCATCGACAACGCGGTCAAGCACAGCCCGCCGCACGGCCGGGTGACGGTGAAGGCGCGGCGCGGCGCGCTGCCCGAGTCGCTGGAGCTGGAGGTCCTGGACGAGGGCCCCGGCATTCCGAAGTCGGAGTGGCACCGGGTCTTCGAGCGGTTCAACCGCGGCAGTGCCAAGCGGCCGCAGGGACCGGGCAGCGACGGCGGCACGGGTCTCGGCCTGGCGATCGCCCGCTGGGCGGTGGATCTGCACGGCGGCAGGATCGGAGTGGCCGAATCCGAGCGGGGTTGCCGGATTCTTGTCACCCTTCCGGGACTTCCCTCTGTGCCAAATTGACGTAAAGTTCGAAGCGGAGCCACAAGATCCACGGGCGTCCGCGCAGAAGGACACGTGTGATCAGGCACAGGCCCGCGCCATCGGCGTACGGGGCCGTGTCCCGCCCTTCCCTTCTCAAGCGGAACCACGCTTGTTTCCCGCCATTTCAACCCCTGAAACGCACTTCGCGATGTGACTTACGCGACGATGAACGGGCCCCACCTGACCTTCACGGTCGGGGAGGCGTAGCCTTGATTCCCGCTGTCCATCATCTTGTGAAGCGGAAGAGGGCGGTTGCCGCCGTGTCGCCACAGTCCCCCAGTAACTCGAGCATCTCGACCGACACCGACCAAGCGGGGAAGAACCCCGCAGCGTCGTTCGGTGCCAACGAGTGGCTCGTCGACGAGATCTATCAGCAGTACCTCCAGGACCCGAATTCGGTAGACCGAGCCTGGTGGGACTTCTTCGCCGACTACAAGCCTGGGGCGGCCGCCGCCTCGGCTCCGGCGGGTACCGCGGCCGCGGGGGCCGCGGGGACCACCACCCCTCAGCCGGCCGCGCCGGCCGCTCCCGCCCAGGCCCCCGCCCCCGCGGCCGAGAAGTCGGCCGCCGCGCCGGCTCCCGCCCAGGCGAAGCCCGACGGGCAGGCCCAGGCGCCCGCCTCGGCGAAGGCCGCTCCGGCCGCCAAGCCGGCCGCTGCCAAGCCGGCCGCCGCCGCGAAGAAGGCCGAGCCCGCCGCTGAGGCCCCCTCCGGCCCTGAGCAGGTCGTGCTGCGCGGTCCCGCCGCCGCGGTCGCGAAGAACATGGACGCCTCCCTGGAACTGCCCACGGCCACGTCCGTGCGCGCGGTCCCGGTGAAGCTGCTGTTCGACAACCGCATCGTCATCAACAACCACCTCAAGCGGGCGCGCGGCGGGAAGATCTCCTTCACGCACCTCATCGGCTACGCCATGGTCCAGGCGATCAAGGCCATGCCGGCGATGAACTACTCGTTCGCGAAGGTGGACGGCAAGCCGACCCTGGTCAAGCCGGACCACGTCAACCTCGGTCTCGCCATCGACCTGGTCAAGCCGAACGGCGACCGCCAGCTGGTCGTCGCGGCGATCAAGAAGGCCGAGACGCTGAACTTCTTCGAGTTCTGGCAGGCCTACGAGGACATCGTCCGCCGCGCCCGCGACGGCAAGCTGACGATGGACGACTTCTCCGGCGTCACGGTCTCCCTGACCAACCCGGGCGGCCTCGGCACGGTCCACTCGGTGCCGCGTCTGATGCCCGGCCAGTCCGTGATCATGGGCGTGGGCTCCATGGACTACCCGGCGGAGTTCCAGGGCACCTCCCAGGACACCCTGAACAAGCTCGGCGTCTCCAAGGTCATGACGCTCACGTCGACCTACGACCACCGGGTGATCCAGGGCGCCGCCTCCGGCGAGTTCCTGCGCCAGGTCGCGAACCTCCTGCTCGGCGAGAACAACTTCTACGACGAGATCTTCGAGGCGCTGCGCATCCCCTACGAGCCGGTCCGCTGGCTCAAGGACATCGACGCCAGCCACGACGACGACGTCACGAAGGCCGCCCGCGTCTTCGAGCTGATCCACTCCTACCGGGTCCGCGGCCACGTCATGGCCGACACCGACCCGCTGGAGTACCAGCAGCGCAAGCACCCCGACCTGGACATCACCGAGCACGGGCTCACCCTGTGGGACCTGGAGCGCGAGTTCGCCGTCGGCGGCTTCGCCGGCAAGTCGATGATGAAGCTGCGCGACATCCTCGGAGTCCTGCGCGACTCGTACTGCCGCACCACCGGCATCGAGTTCATGCACATCCAGGACCCGAAGCAGCGCAAGTGGATCCAGGACCGCGTGGAGCGCCCGCACTCCAAGCCGGAGCGCGAGGAGCAGCTGCGGATCCTGCGCCGGCTGAACGCGGCGGAGGCCTTCGAGACCTTCCTGCAGACCAAGTACGTCGGCCAGAAGCGCTTCTCCCTGGAGGGCGGCGAGTCCGTCATCCCGCTGCTGGACGCGGTGCTGGACTCGGCCGCCGAGTCCCGGCTGGACGAGGTCGTCATCGGCATGGCCCACCGCGGCCGGCTGAACGTCCTCGCCAACATCGTCGGCAAGTCGTACGCCCAGATCTTCCGCGAGTTCGAGGGCAACCTCGACCCGAAGTCGATGCACGGCTCCGGTGACGTGAAGTACCACCTGGGCGCCGAGGGCACCTTCACGGGCCTCGACGGCGAGCAGATCAAGGTCTCCCTGGTCGCGAACCCGTCGCACCTCGAAGCCGTCGACCCGGTCCTGGAGGGCGTCTCCCGCGCCAAGCAGGACATCATCGGCAAGGGCGGCACGGACTTCACGGTCCTGCCGGTGGCGATCCACGGCGACGCGGCCTTCGCGGGCCAGGGCGTGGTGGCCGAGACCCTGAACATGTCGCAGCTGCGCGGCTACCGCACCGGCGGCACGGTCCACATCGTCATCAACAACCAGGTCGGCTTCACCGCGGCCCCCGAGTCCTCGCGCTCCTCGATGTACGCGACGGACGTGGCCCGCATGATCGAGGCCCCGATCTTCCACGTGAACGGCGACGACCCCGAGGCCGTCGTCCGCGTGGCGCGACTCGCCTTCGAGTTCCGCCAGGCGTTCAACAAGGACGTGGTGATCGACCTCATCTGCTACCGCCGCCGCGGTCACAACGAGTCGGACAACCCGGCGTTCACCCAGCCCCTGATGTACGACCTGATCGACAAGAAGCGCTCGGTGCGCAAGCTGTACACCGAGTCCCTCATCGGTCGCGGCGACATCACCCTGGAAGAGGCCGAGCAGGCGCTGCAGGACTACCAGGGCCAGCTGGAGAAGGTCTTCACGGAGGTCCGCGAGGCCACCTCCCAGCCGGCCACGGTCGAGCCGTCGGACCCGCAGGCCGAGTTCCCGGTCGCCGTGAACACCGCGGTGACCACGGAGGTCGTCAAGCGGATCGCCGAGTCCCAGGTCAACATCCCCGACCACATCACCGTCCACCCGCGTCTGCTGCCGCAGCTGCAGCGCCGGGCGGCGATGGTCGAGGACGGCACCATCGACTGGGGCATGGGCGAGACCCTCGCGATCGGCTCCCTCCTGCTGGAGGGCGTCCCGGTCCGCCTGGCCGGCCAGGACTCGCAGCGCGGTACGTTCGGCCAGCGCCACGCGGTCATCATCGACCGCAGCACCGGCGACGAGTACACGCCGCTGCAGTACCTCTCCGAGGACCAGGCCCGGCTCAACGTCTACAACTCCCTCCTCTCCGAGTACGCGGCGATGGGCTTCGAGTACGGCTACTCGCTGGCCCGCCCCGAGGCGCTCGTGATGTGGGAGGCGCAGTTCGGCGACTTCGTCAACGGCGCCCAGACGGTCGTGGACGAGTTCATCTCGTCGGCCGAGCAGAAGTGGGCCCAGACCTCCGGCGTCGTCCTGCTGCTGCCGCACGGCTACGAGGGCCAGGGCCCGGACCACTCCTCGGCCCGCCCGGAGCGCTTCCTGCAGATGTGCGCGCAGAACAACATGACGGTCGCCATGCCGACGTCGCCGTCGAACTACTTCCACCTCCTGCGGTGGCAGGTGCACAACCCGCACCACAAGCCGCTGGTGGTCTTCACGCCGAAGTCGATGCTGCGCCTGAAGGCGGCGGCGGCGAAGGCGGAGGAGTTCACGACCGGGCAGTTCCAGCCGGTCATCGGCGACGCGTCGGTCGACCCGGCCGCGGTCAAGAAGGTCGTCTTCTGCGCGGGCAAGGTCTACTACGACATCGAGGCCGAGCGTCAGAAGCGCGGTATCACGGACACGGCGATCATCCGCATCGAGCGCCTGTACCCGCTGCCGGGTGCCGAGCTCCAGGCGGAGATCAAGAAGTACCCGAACGCCGAGAAGTACCTGTGGGCCCAGGAGGAGCCGGCGAACCAGGGTGCCTGGCCGTTCATCGCGCTCAACCTGATCGACCACCTGGACCTGGCAGTTGGTGCCGAGGTCCCGCACGGCGAGCGTCTGCGTCGCATCTCGCGCCCGCACAGCTCGTCCCCGGCGGTCGGTTCCGCCAAGCGGCACCAGGCCGAGCAGGAGCAGCTGGTGCGTGAGGTGTTCGAGGCCTGAGCCTCTGAGCACCGGCTCGTACGAGGGTCCGGCCCCGGGTGTGCGCACCCGGGGCCGGACCCTTCGCCGTTCCCGGTCCCGGATCGGCCGGGGTCCGAAGTCCAGGACGCCGCAGTGCGGTCATGCCGCGCACAGCGCACGTCCTACCCTGGACGGGTAGGCAAGAGGGCTTGCCCTTCCGGATCAGGAGCAAGAGTTGTACTTCACCGACCGAGGCATCGAGGAACTCGAGAAGCGACGCGGCGAGGAGGAGGTCACCTTCGAGTGGCTCGCCGAGCAGCTGCGGACGTTCGTCGATCTCAACCCCGACTTCGAGGTGCCGGTGGAGCGCCTGGCCACGTGGCTGGCGCGGCTGGACGACGAGGACGACGAGTAGGAAGCCGATCAGGCCGCCGCGTTCGCGAGCGTGGATGACGGCGGCCTCTATGCCGCGCCGCCCAGGGGCGGCGGCCGCGCCCGGCACCACTTACTCGAGTCAACACGGTCTCCCCCGCCCTCCCCGGCGAGCCGTTGCCGACCCAGCCCCCCAGCCCACCCAGCGTCCCCAGAACGGATGTCTTGACTTTACCCCACCGCGATATATCGTGAATGAGAAGAGACGCGATATGGCGCGTGGAATCGGGGAGGTCGCTTCATGTCCGAGTGGTCCGTCACGGAGCCGACGAAACTCACCTTCGACGAGCCGGTGAGCGACCTCCACGTCCGACTCGTCAACGGCGGGGTGAACGTGGTGGGCACGGACGAAGGTCCCGCCCGCCTGGAAGTCTCCGAGATCGAGGGCCCACCCCTGATGGTGACCCGTCAGGGCGGCACGCTGACGGTGACCTACGAGGACCTGCCCTGGAAGGGCTTCCTCAAGTGGCTGGAAGGCAAGGGCCTGCGACGCAGCGCGCTGGTCTCCCTGGCCGTCCCGGCCGGCACGCGGGTCGAGGTCGGGGTGGTCGGCGCGACAGCCGTGCTCTCCGGAATCGAGGGACCCTCGGTCGTGAAGGGGGTCACCGGCGACGCCACCCTCGTGGGACTCGCCGGCCCGGTCCGCGCCGACACGGTCGCCGGGAACGTGGAGGCCCAGAACGTGACCGGCGATCTGCGGTTCAACTCGGTCTCCGGTGACCTGACGGTCGTCGAGGGCTCCGGACCCTCCGTGCGGGCCGAGTCGGTCAGCGGCTCCATGATCGTCGACCTCGCCCCGGAGGGCCCCACGGACGTGCGGCTCACCAGCGTCTCGGGCGAGATCGCCATCCGGCTGCCGTACCCGGCGGACGCGGAGGTCGAGGCCAACACGGCGAGCGGCGCCATCTCCAACGCCTTCGACGATCTGCGGGTGCACGGCCAGTGGGGGGCCCACAAGATCACGGGCCGTCTCGGCGCGGGCAACGGCACACTGCGGGCCACCACCGTCTCCGGCTCCATCGCCCTGCTCCGCCGCCCCGCCAGAGACGCGGACGGCGAGGCGCGGGACCTGAAGGACGACCCGCAGGCCGGCTCGGGAGACAATTCCGTCTCCGACCGGGGCGCCGACCACGCCGGCAGCCCGGCCGACGGCACGACCGACAAGAAGGTGCTCTGACATGCCTCCCGTCTTCGCTCACGGCCGCCTCCGCCTCTACCTGCTGAAGCTGCTGGACGAGGCCCCGCGCCACGGCTACGAGGTGATCCGCCTCCTCGAGGAGCGCTTCCAGGGCCTGTACGCACCGTCGGCGGGCACGGTCTACCCGCGCCTGGCCAAGCTGGAGGCCGAGGGGCTGGTCACCCACACCACCGAGGGCGGCCGCAAGGTCTACTCGATCACTGACGCGGGCCGCGCCGAACTGGCGGACCGCAGCGGCGAGCTGGCCGACCTGGAGCTGGAGATCCGCGAGTCGGTCGCCGAACTGGCCGCGGAGATCCGCGCCGACGTGCGCGGGGCCGCGGGCGACCTGCGCCGTGAGATGCGCGCGGCGGCCACCGAGGCCCGCCGGGACACCGCCAACGGGTCACGAGCCGAGGGCACGCCCCTCGGGGATTCCGCGAGCCACGGCGACAACGAGGCCTGGCGCATCGCGAAGGAGGAGATGCGGCGTGCCCGGCAGGAATGGAAGGAGCAGGCCAGGCGCGCCAAGGACGAGAGCCGCCGCGCCCGGGAGGACGCGCAGCGCGCCCGCCGCCAGGCGAAGGAGGCCCAGGAGCAGATGCAGCGCATCGCCCGCCGGGTCCAGGAGCAGGTCCAGGACCACTTCACACGCGGTGACTGGCCGACGGGACTGCGCGAAGGCCTGAGCGAACTGGCCAAGGAGGTGGGCGAGTTCGGAAAGAACTACGGCAAGGACTTCGCCTTCGACTGGACCGGCAGGCCGACCTCACAGCCGCCCCGCTCCCAGCCCATGGCCGAGGACTTCCCCGCCGCCTACGAACCGGCCTGGGCCCACGAGGACGCCACGGACTCCACCGGCGACCCCGCCCGCGACCTGGACCGCCTGCTCGACCGCTTCCGGGACGACATCCGCGACGCGGCCCGCGACCACGGCGTCACCGCCGACCAGCTGCGCGACGCCCGCCGCCACCTGTCGACGGCGGCAGCCCACATAGGAGCACTCCTGCGTACCCCCCGGAAGTAGGAGCCGCCCCCTCACCCTGCCTCGGCCTCGCCACCACTCCCGTACAGCACCCCCATCAGAGACCCGTACGTCACCCCGTGGTCGGCGAGGACCTCCGCCGGCACACCGGGGCGCACGGCCAGGGCCAGCAGGATGTGCTCGTCACCGATGTGCCGGTCCCGCTGAGCGAGAGCGACCCGCAAGGACCGCTCCAGCACATCCTTGGCGCCTCGCCCGAAGGAGGGACGCCCCGACCACCACCGCTTGTCCTGCCGGTCGCCCGCCATGGCCCCCACCCCGTGCACCTGCTCCACCCGGGCGACGATCTCCGCCACATCGATCCCGAGCCCGGCGAGCGCGTCCGTGTCGGCCTGCGACAGTCCGGCACGCCGCCGCGCCTCCCGCAGCGCCTGCCGCACGGACTCCCTCCGCTCCCCCAGCCCGAGAGCGCTGAGTGCGAGGGAGCCACGACTGCCCTCCCGGTCCAGCAGGGCAAGCAGCAGATGCTCCGGCTCCACACACTGCCCGCCCCCACCGTCCCCCTCCACGTACTCGAACGCGCTCTTCACCACATCCCGGGCGTCCTTCGTGAACCGCTCGAACATCAATGCCTCCCGTACTTCTTGTGCACGGCCTGCCTGCTCACACCGAGTTCGGTGGCGATCTCCTGCCACGACCAGCCCTGGTTGCGCGCGTTGCGCACCTGCACGGCCTCCAGCTGCTCCAGCAGCCTGCGCAGCGCCGCGACGGCCCGCAGGCCGACCCGCGGGTCACGGTCACCGGCACGCTCGGCCAGATCGGTTGCTTCGGTCATACCGTCAACCTACGTTGACATTCCCACTCGCGTCAACCCGAGTTGACACACAAAACGGCCGGCCCGAACCCGGACCGGCCGCCGAACACAGCAGACGCAAACGCACTAGGAATTGACGAGCACGACCTTCCCGAACTGCTCACCCGACGCCAGCCGCTCGAAGCCCTCACGCGCACGGTCCATCGGCAGCACCTCGTCGATGACCGGCCGCACACCGGTGGCGGCACAGAACGAGAGCAGGTCCTCCAGTTCGTCCTTGGTGCCCATCGTGGAACCGACGACCTTGAGCTCGAGGAAGAAGATCCGGGTCAGTTCGGCGTGCGAGGGCCGGTCCCCGCTGGTGGCACCGGAAATCACCAGCGTGCCGCCGGGCTTCAGCGACTTCACCGAATGCGACCAGGTGGCAGCCCCGACGGTTTCGATCACCGCGTCGACCCGCTGCGGCAGCCGCGCCCCGGATTCCAGCGCCTCAACGGCCCCCAGCTCCACGGCCCGCTTTCGCTTGGCCTCGTCCCGGCTGGTGGCGAAGACCCGCAGTCCGGCCGCCTTCCCCAGCACGATGGCGGCGGTGGCGACACCGCCGCCGGCGCCCTGCACCAGCACGGAGTCACCCGGCCGGACACCCGCGTTGGTGAACAGCATCCGGTACGCCGTCAGCCACGCGGTGGGCAGGCAAGCAGCCTCTTCGAAGGACAGCTCCTTGGGCTTGGGCAGGATGTTCCACGTCGGGACGGCGACCTGCTCCGCGAAGGTGCCCTGATACCGCTCGGTGAGGATGGAACGGGGCTCCTTGGGGCCCACTCCGTGCCCACTCTGTCCGATCACGGAGTGCAGGACGACCTCGTTGCCGTCCTCGTCGACGCCGGCCGCGTCACAGCCGAGGATCATCGGCAGCTTGTCCTCTGCGAGGCCGACACCGCGCAGGGACCAGAGGTCGTGGTGATTGAGGGAGGCGGCCTTGACCGTGACGGTGCTCCAGCCCGGCCGGGCCTCGGGAGCCGGTCGCTCTCCCAACTCGAGGCCGGTCAGCGGCTGGTCGCGGTCGATTCGGGCGGCGTAGACAGCGAACATGACCTTGACGATAGGTTCCGATCCCCACCTGTGGAACCACCGGCCGGTGTGAGACACACCCTCTTGTCAGGCTCTCGGCGTTGCTGCTGGGGCCGGGTGGGTCCGCAGCCCGGCGGTGCGGGGTGCCTCCCCCAAGTTCTCGGCTTCGCTCGAACAGGGGGGACCCCCACGCCCACCCGTGCCGCCC
>NZ_JOCT01000022.1 GCF_000717875.1 Streptomyces sp. NRRL S-455 | reverse complement strand
TTGCCGGGCATGATGGACGAACCGGCCTGCACCGGCGGGAGGTTGATCTCGCCGAGCCCGGCCCGCGGACCGGAGGAGAGCAGCCGCAGGTCGTTGCAGGTCTTGGAGAGCTTGACCGCGATGCGCTTGAGCACGCCGGACATCTGGACGAAGGCGCCGCAGTCCTGGGTCGCCTCCACCAGGTTGGCCGCGGTCGTCAACTCGAGCCCGGTGATGGCCGCGAGATGGCGGCGGGCCGCCTCGGCGTATCCGGCGGGGGCGTTGAGGCCGGTGCCTATGGCCGTGGCGCCGAGGTTGATCTCGTGGACGAGCAGGACGGCTTCGTCCAGTCGGCTCCGGTCCTCCTCCAGCATCACCGCGTACGCCGAGAACTCCTGGCCGAGCGTCATGGGGACGGCGTCCTGGAGCTGGGTGCGGCCCATCTTCAGGACGTCGCGGAACTCCTCGGCCTTGGCGGCGAAGGCGTCGCCCAGCACGGTCATGGCGGCGAGCAGTTCCCGCACGGCCGCGACGGTGGCCACCTTGACCGCCGTCGGGTAGACGTCGTTGGTGGACTGGCCGAGATTGACGTCCTCGTTCGGATGCAGGTGGCGGTAGTCGCCCTTGGCGTGGCCGAGCAGTTCGAGGGCCCGGTTGGCGATCACCTCGTTGGCGTTCATGTTCGTCGAGGTCCCCGCGCCACCCTGGACGACGTCGACCACGAACTGGTCGTGCAGCCTTCCGCCCCTGATCTCCCGGCAGGCGGCGGCGATCGCGTCGGCCTTCCGCGGGGAGAGCAGACCGAGGTCGCGGTTGGCGAGAGCGGCGGCCTCCTTCACGGCGGCGAGGGCGTCGACCAGGTGCGGGTACGCGGAGATCGCCGTGCCGGTGATCGGGAAGTTCTCCACGGCACGCGCCGTGTGGATGCCCCAGTACGCCTCGGCCGGCACCTCCCGGTCGCCGAGGAGGTCGTGTTCACGGCGCCGCCGATCGGTCATGGGCACAACAAAGTCCTTTGCTGGAGCAGGGGGAGTGAGGGGAGAGAAGAGGAGATGGGGGCGCCGGACACAACTCTGCGGTGCCGCCCTTGTTAAGTCCATCGGCAATTTCGCGGATTGCCTTTGAAGCTCTGCTTCACAGCGGAGGCAACTGCTGGTCTACTGCTCTCGTGATCGATCCTCGCAGGCTCCGGGTGCTGAAAGCGCTGGCGGAGCACGGCACCGTCACCGCGGCCGCCCAGGCCCTCTACCTCTCGCCCTCGGCCGCCTCGCAGCAGCTGGCGGCGCTGGAGGCCGAGGTCGGGCACCTGCTCCTGGAGCGGCGGGGACGGACCGTCCGGCTGACGCCCACCGGCGCGGTCCTGGCCGCCCACGCCGCCACGATCGCCGCACAGCTGGAACAGGCGGAGGCCGACATGGCCGCCTGCTCGGAGGGGCTGGCCGGCGAGGTGACCATCGCCGCGTTCGCGAGCGCCATCACCGAAGTGGTGGCCCCCGCGGTGGCCGAGCTGCGGGAGCGCGCCCCACGGGTGCGGGTCCGGGTCAAGGACGCCGAAGGACACGCGAGCCGCCGGCTGCTCATCGACGGCGCGGTCGACATCGCCCTGGGGGTGGATGACCGGGACACCCCCCGCCAGGACGGGGACCAGCTGCTGCGACGGCCGCTGTACGCGGAACCGTTCGACGTCGTCCTGCCCTCGGCCCACCCCCTGGCCGATGCCCCGGACGTGGCCCTGCACGAGTTGCGCGAGGATCCGTGGGTCACGCCATGGCCGGGCAACCCGGCGCACGATGTCGTCCTGCGGGCATGCGAGGAGGCGCGCTTCGACCCCCGCCCGGAGTGCCTGGCCGACGACTCGCGGGCGGTGTGCGCACTGGTCGCCGCCGGTGTCGGCGTGGCGCTCGTCCCCCGCTCCGCCTTGCACGGCATCGCCTTCAAGGGCGCCGTGATCCGCCCGGTGCGCGGCGGCCGGCCGACCCGGCGGGTGTTCACCGCCGTACGGAGCGGCAGCGAGGATCACCCGCTGCTGAAACTGACCCTGCACGCCCTGCGCGACCAGGCCACCCGCTTCTCGCCTGACCTGGACCCGACGGGATAATGGGTTTGCCCCAGCTCCCCGGCACCCACACAATCGTGCCCCATGGGTCACCTCGAAGCCGCGCACCTGGAGTACTACCTGCCTGACGGAAGGGCGCTGCTGGGTGATGTGTCGTTCCGGGTGGGGGAGGGGGCCGTCGTCGCCCTCGTGGGACCCAACGGCGCGGGGAAGACCACCCTGCTCCGGCTGCTCGCCGGTGAGCTGAAGCCGCACGGCGGATCCGTCACCGTCGGCGGCGGACTCGGCGTGATGCGGCAGTTCGTCGGATCCGTGCGCGACGAGACGACCGTACGGGACCTGCTCGTCTCGGTGGCCCCGCCCCGCATCCGAGAGGCCGCGCAGGCCGTCGACGCCGCTGAGCACGCCATCATGACCGTCGACGACGAGGCCGCCCAGCTGACGTACGCCCAGGCCCTCGCCGACTGGGCCGAGGCCCGCGGCTACGAGGCCGAGACGCTGTGGGACGTGTGCACCACGGCGGCGCTCGGCGTGCCGTACGACAAGGCGCAGTGGCGGCAGGTGCGCACGCTGTCCGGCGGTGAGCAGAAACGACTGGTGCTCGAGGCGCTGCTGCGCGGCACCGACGAGGTGCTTCTCCTCGACGAGCCCGACAACTACCTGGACGTGCCCGGCAAGCGCTGGCTGGAGGAACGCCTGAAGGAGACCCGTAAGACGGTCCTCTTCGTCTCCCACGACCGTGAACTCCTCGCACGCGCGGCCGAGAAGATCGTCTCTGTCGAGCCCTCACCCGCGGGGGCGGACGCCTGGGTGCACGGCGGCGGGTTCGCGACCTACCACGAGGCCCGGGGCCAACGCTTCGCCCGCTTCGAGGAGTTGCGCAAACGCTGGGACGAGAAGCACGCCCAGCTGAAGAAGCTGGTGCTGACCCTGCGTCAGGCGGCGGAGAACAGCCACGACATGGCCTCGCGCTACCGGGCCGCCCAGACCAGGTTGCGCAAGTTCGAGGAGGCCGGCCCGCCCCCGGAGCCGCCTCGCGAGCAGGACATCAGAATGCGCCTCAAAGGCGGCCGTACCGGAGTGCGGGCCGTCACCTGCGAGAACCTCGAGCTCACGGGCCTGATGAAGCCGTTCTCGCTGGAGGTCTTCTACGGCGAACGCGTCGCCGTCCTCGGCTCCAACGGCTCCGGCAAGTCCCACTTCCTTCGCCTGCTCGCCGGCGACGACGTGGCCCACACGGGCCACTGGAAGCTGGGGGCCCGGGTCGTGCCCGGCCACTTCGCGCAGACACACGCCCATCCGGAGCTCCAGGGCCGCACACTCCTCGACATCCTGTGGAAAGAGCACGCACAGGACCGGGGCGCCGCCATGTCCCGGCTGCGCCGCTACGAGCTGACGAACCAGGCCGAGCAGACGTTCGAGCGCCTGTCCGGCGGCCAGCAGGCCCGCTTCCAGATCCTCCTCCTGGAGCTGGAAGGCGCGACGGCCCTGCTGCTCGACGAGCCGACCGACAACCTGGACCTGGAGTCCGCCGAAGCGCTCCAGGAGGGCCTGGAGTCCTTCGAGGGCACGGTCCTCGCGGTCACCCACGACCGCTGGTTCGCCCGCTCCTTCGACCGCTACCTGGTCTTCGGCAGCGACGGCCGGGTCCGGGAAACCCCGGACCCGGTCTGGGACGAACGCAGAGTGGAACGAACGCGCTGAGAGGGTGCGCCGCCCCCTCAGGGGCGCGGGGCTGTCTCACCGTGCGGCTCCGCCGCGTGGGCGCGACCAGCCCCGACGCACCCGCACACGCGACGTGTGAAGCACCCCTACGGCGCCTGGGCGCACCACAACACCCCGCTCACTTCCACCGCAGCAGCGCCCCGAGGCCCCCCACCGGCACCTCCTCCTGGGAAACCGCCAGCGCGGGCGCATCGGTAGCCACCGCGGAGCGGATCAGCGCGTCGTCCGCCCGGGCGGGCCACGAGTTCTGCTCACCCAGGATCTTCAGGTCGGTGCGCCGCACAGCGACCTGGTCCGGGTCCTCGCCGATCCACACCTCGCGGTGCGCGTCCGGCCCGTCCGGCCTGATCAGCAGTTCGTCGATACGGTGCTCACGCGCCGCGTCGATCAGCGCCGGCACGCCCTCCACGGCCCCGGCGCGGCCCTCGCCGTCCGGGTTCCGGGCGGCCCGGAACCGGTCGAGCTCCGCCTCGGCCCGCCGCGCCACGTGCTCGGCGCGAGCCCGTTCCACGTCCTCGTCGAGGAGCCGGCTGCCGCTGCCGTGCGGCGCCTCGACGACGAGGTCGTGCAGCCGCTTGGGCAGCCGCTCGTGCACGGAGCGCCGCTCACGGTCGTCACCGACGAGAATCAGCAGGTCGGCCCGGGTCTCCTCCTGGCACACGGCGAGCGCGTCGGCGATCTCCGCGGCGTTGTGCTCCCAGGTGTTCTCCACCCGCAGCTGGAAATGCCGCTCGGACCAGTCCACGGAGCTCGTACGGTGCACCGGCCACTGGCGCCCGGTGACGCCCCCGGCGTCCTCGCTGCCGAGTCCGCTGCGCAGCTCGAAGTCCGCGCCCTTGCGGTCGACGTACGCCACCACGCACACCGGGTCCTCGCCGGCCAGCTCCAGCAGCGGCGTGACCCGCGGCAGCGGGGCCCATTCGGCCCAGTCACCGCCCTGCGGGGGACGGGCCAGCGGCGGGTCGAGGACCACCTCGCCGGCGCGGGCGAACAGGGCCCGGCCGTGCGGTTCCGAGGAGTGCGCCAGCTCCTCGACCGCGCTCTGTACGGCCCGGCACGTCGCCTCGTCCGCGCCCTGCTCGGCGAGCTCCCTGGCCATCGCCTGGGCCGTCAGCCGCCGCTCGTGCGGGGTGTCCTCCGTGTGCCGGGAGGTGTCGACGTACACGGAGGCCCAGGGGCCGGTGTGTTCGTACAGTGGGTGCAGAAAGGCGAGATCCATGGCTCCCTCCTGGATGCCGCTCGGGGGTAGTGCTCAGTTGCTCCCGGGGCGGGTACCCGGACCGCATGAACGAACACGACGAGCGGGGCGACACCATGACCGGAGTGGACCCTGGTCGGCTGGACGACCAGCAGCTCATGAAGGAGCTGGAGACCATCCACCGCACGCGCCACGACACGCTGCTCTACGGCTCGAACGACGCGCTGCGGGCCCACAACGAGCGCATGGCACAGCTCGAGGGCGAATACCTGCGCCGCAACCCACACCGTCCGGTGGCCGCGGGCCGCACACGCGAAGGGGCCCGGGAGCGGGGAAGCGGGGAGTCGGCGACTCCCACACCCCCCGGCACCTGAGCCCCTCGAAAGCGGACCAGCGGCCGGGTCCTTTCGCCCGGAGCGCCTCCCTCAGGCGGCCTCCTGGGCGAAGACCTCGAGGAAGGTCTCGCAGAACGCCTTCAGGTCGTCCGGCTTGCGGCTGGTGACCAGCTTGCCCGCCCCGTGGTCACAGACCTGCACCTGCTCGTCGACCCAGGTGCCGCCCGCGTTGCGGATGTCCGTCCGCAGACTCGGCCACGAGGTCAGCACCCGGCCGCGTACGACGTCCGCCTCGACCAGCGTCCACGGAGCGTGGCAGATCGCGGCCACGGGACGGCCCTGTTCGAAGAAGTCCCGGACGAACGCCACGGCCTTGTCGTCCATGCGCAGGAAGTCCGGGTTGGCCACGCCGCCCGGCAGCACCAGCGCCTCGAACGAGCGGGGCGAGGATTCGCCCACGACCTCGTCGACGGGGAAGGTGTCCGCCTTGTCGAGGTGGTTGAACGCCTGGATCTCCCCCTGCCGCGTCGACACCAGCACGGGCTCGTGACCAGCGTCCTTCGCGGCCTGCCACGGATCGGTCAGCTCGATCTGCTCGACACCCTCGGGTGCGACCAGAAACGCGATACGCATGATGTTCGACGTCCTTTCCTGTCTGCTCTTCCTCGGCGACGGCGTCACCGGGCGTCCGGCTCGGCGCGGCTGATGTCAGCGAGCGCCGACGCGGGATCCTCGGCCTCGGCCATGTCGCCGAGGCTCACGATCCCGACGGGCAGCCCGTTCTCCACCACCGGCAGCCGGCGCACCGCGTGCTCACGCATCAGCGCCACCGCGGTCGCCACCCGGTCGTCGGGCGCCACCGTCACCGGCTCCTTCGTGCACACGGTCCCCGCGCTCACGGTCATCGGGTCGGTGCCGTCGGCGACCGCCCGAACCGTGATGTCACGGTCGGTGAGCACCCCGATCACGTCCTGCCCGTCGGCCACCACCACGTCGCCGATGTTCTGCGTGCGCATCAACAGCGCCGCCTCGACGAGTGAGGCGTCCGGGCGCACGGCGACCACACCCGGGGTCATCACGTCCTTCACCAACTCGGCCTTCACGGGGCCTGCCCTCCGTCCGTCACCTGCACCGGCAGGGGGTCGCGGCCGCACCGGCGTGGTGCGGCCGCGAGGCCCCCGGGCGGTTCCTACGCGTACTCCTCCGGCCCGGTCTCCCGGGCTCGGACCAGGGCCTGGGCCAGCTCCTGGACGTTGCCGTAGCGCTCCTTGTGCGGCAGCCGCTCCAGGGCCTCGACGAGCACGTCGGGCGCCTGGTGTCCGCGCAACTCGCGGACCAGCTCCCGCGCGCTCGCGGGGAACGCCCTGCGGCCCAGGATCTTGGCCAGCTCCAGCCGTACCGACTCCAGGGACGTCGGCGCACGGCTCGGTGTCACCGGCCCGTACGCGACCTCGGGGTCGTCCTCGGCGGCCGGCTCCGGGTCGTGCCACTCCTCACTGCGGGTGGGGTGCCCGGACCTGAGCAGACCCTGCAGTTCGTGCTTCATCTCGTCGTCCCGGTGGACGTTCAGCCGGTCGCTGCCTCGCTGCATGTCTCCCTCCAGACCTTCGGGGGTCCGCACCGCGTACCCGTACACCGGAAGCCGACACGGGTTCCGTCCACCGGATCGCCGCCCACCGCGCTGGTTTGCGCCACCGCCTCCGGGAGACCCGGGTCACACCCCCCCACACATCCCTGGGGAAGGACACGTCATGGCGCTGTTCGCTGTGCTCATCCCGCTGCTCATGCTCGGAGTGGTGCTGGTGCTGGGCCGTTACGAGGAACTGCTGCTGCCGCAGGACGACGCCGACCGGAGCGAACCGGTCGGCGTGCCTCCTGCCCCTGCGGCGGCTACTTCTTCTCCCGCCCAGGCAGGAACTCCTGCACCTTCGCCTTGAAGCCCTGCTTGACCACCGATCCCCGGTCCGCGTCGCCCTTCAGGATCGACGCGGCGGTCGCCTCCATCTGATCCCAGGTGGCGTGCGGCGGGATCGGTGGGACAGCCGGGTCGGTCAGGAACTCGACCACCGCCGGACCGTCCGCCTCCAGCGCGGCACGCCAGGCCGCCTCGACGTCCTCCGGCTTCTCGACCCTGATACCGGTCAGCCCCAGCGAGCGGGCGAACGCCGCGTACTGTACGTCCGGGAGCTCCTGCGAGGGCAGGAACGACGGGGCGCCCTCCATGGCCCGCATCTCCCATGTGACCTGATTCAGATCGTGGTTGTTCCACACCGCGACCACCAGCCGCGGGTCCTCCCACAGATGCCGGTACTTCGCCGCCGTGATCAGCTCCGCCATCCCGTTCATCTGCATCGCCCCGTCCCCGACCAGCGCGATCGCCGGCCGGTCCGGGTGCGCGAACTTCGCGCCGATCACGTACGGCACCCCGCAGCCCATCGTCGCCAGCGTCCCGGACAGCGAACCGCGCATGCCCGGCCGCATGGTCAGGTGCCGGGCGTACCAGTTCGCCGTCGAGCCCGAGTCGGAGGTGACGATCGCGTTGTCCGGCAGCAGCGGGTCCAGCGCGCGGGCCACGTACTCCGGGTTGATGGGATCGGCGTCGAGCCCCGCCCGGCGCTCCATGACGTCACGCCAGCGCGTGACGTTGTCGCACACCGTGTCGTACCACTCGCGTCCGCGCCCGCCCTCGATCAGCGGGATCAGCCGCTCCAGGGTGGCCTTCGCGTCACCGACCAGGTTCACCTCGTACGGGTAGCGCATCCCGACCATGTGCGGGTCGATGTCGATCTGCACACCCCGCGCCTTGCCGAACTCCGGCAGGAACTGGGAGTACGGGAACGACGAGCCGATGGTCAGCAGGGTGTCGCAGTCCCGCATCAGCTCGTATGACGGGCGCGTGCCCAGCAGGCCGATCGAGCCGGTGACGTACGGCAGTTCGTCGCTGATGACGTCCTTGCCGAGCAGCGCCTTGGCGACGCCCGCGCCGAGCAGCTCGGCGATCCGCTCCACCTCGGCCCGCGCGCCGGCCGCGCCCTGGCCGACCAGAATCGCCACCTTGTCACCGGAGTTGAGGATCTCGGCGGCCCGCCGCACCGAGTCCTCGGAGGGCACCGCCGTCCACGAGCTGCGGTCCAGACTCGACGGGACCATCTTGAACTCGTGCGTCGGCGGCGAGTAGTCGAGCTCCTGCACATCGCCGGGGATGATGATCGCGGTCGGGCAGCGCCGCGCGTAGGCGGTGCGGATCGCCCGGTCCAGCACGTTCGGCAGCTGCTCCGGCACCGTCACCGTCTCCACGAAGTCGGAGGCGACGTCCTTGAACAGCGTGTGCAGATCCACCTCCTGCTGGTAGGAGCCGCCCATCGCGGTGCGGTGCGTCTGCCCGACGATCGCCAGCACCGGCACATGGTCCAGCTTGGCGTCGTACAGGCCGTTCAGCAGATGGATCGCGCCCGGCCCCGACGTCGCGGCGCACACCCCGAGACGGCCGCTGAACTTCGCGTAGCCGACCGCCTGGAACGCGGACATCTCCTCGTGCCGCGACTGCACGAAACGTGGCTCGTTCTCGGCCCGGCCCCACGCGGCGAGCAGGCCGTTGATCCCGTCGCCCGGATAGCCGAAGACCTGTTCCACCCCCCACTCGCGCAACCTGTGCAGGACGTGGTCGGAGACGTTGGTGCTCATGTACGACCTCCCGGACGTAGGGGGAACGGGCCAGCAGTCCGAGTCACCCCGCGGGACGGCGGAAAACCTGGGGCGGGTTTGCGGGCAGGGGGGAGGGGCAGGCGCCCCGAAGTGCTTCGGACAGGAGGCACGCCCGTGAGAGCGGCGCCAGGCGCCGCCACCGGCGATCCTGTCGCACGACGTTCGCGCTCCCACGGTGACCGTCCGTCCACCCCAGGCACCTGCAAGGGATTGCGACGCATCATGTCGATTCACACACGCACGAAGCAGCACCCCCACGACGACGCCCCCGACACGGCAGACGCCTTCCGCAGGCTCGCCGCCCTCCCCGCCGGGCCCGAGCGCGACGCGCTCCGCGACGAGATCGTCGAGGCCTGGCTGCCCATGGCCGACCGTCTGGCCGGACGCTTCCGCAGCCGCGGCGAGAACTTCGAGGACCTGCGCCAGGTGGCGGCCCTCGGCCTGGTCAAGGCCGTCGACCGGTACGACCCCGAACTCGGCAACGCCTTCGAGAGCTACGCGGTGCCCACCGTCACGGGCGAGATCAAGCGGCACTTCCGCGACCACATGTGGACCCTGCACGTTCCCCGCCGGGTCCAGGACCTGCGCAACCGTGTCCGGCTCGCCTCCCAGGAACTGTCCCAGACCATCTCCGGCCGCCGGCCCACCGTCGCCGAGATCGCCGAGCACGCGCAGATGAGCGAGGAGGACGTCAAGGCCGGCCTGGAGGCGCTGGAGAGCTTCACCGCCCTGTCCCTGGACGCGGAGCTGCCCGGCGGCGAGGACGGGTACTCCCTGAGCGACGCCCTGGGGTCCCCTGACCCCGCGCTGGACACGGTCGTCGACCGTGAGTCCGTGAAGGACCGGCTGGCGGCGTTGCCCGAGCGGGAGCGGACGATTCTGTACATGCGGTTCTTCGGGGACATGACGCAGAGCCGGATCGCCGAGGAGCTGGGGATCTCGCAGATGCACGTGTCCCGGTTGATCAGCCGGTGCTGCGGCCGTGTGCGGGAGCAGGTCATGCGGGATGTCGCGTAGCGCGTTCACCCGGTCGGAGGGTGCTGTCCCGCTAATGGGGGCCGGTCGCGCGCGGTGGCGTACCGGGATGGCTGTGATGGCAGAAGGGCATTCCTGCCGTCGCCCGAAGGAGCTCGCGCCATGCGCCGCACCCTCCACGCACTGTCCGTCGCCGTCCTGGCCGGCTCGGCCCCGCTGAGCTTCGCGCCGGTCGCCGCCGCCGAACCCGCCGCCGAGGTCAGCCCGGCCACCGTCGAGCCCGGAGGCACGCTCACCGTCTCGGTGAGCTGTGATCCGGACGGCGGGCATCCGCCCGACACCATCGACGCGACCTCGCGCGCCTTCGACGCGGGCACGGTCCCGCTGCGCAAGGTGACCGGTAACGACGACAAGGTGTCCGGACCCGCCTACCGCGGCACGGCCCGTATCGCTTCCGCCGAGAACCTGGGGGGCGACTCGGGCGCCCAGGGCAAGGACTCGGCGTGGACCGTCGACGGCGCCTGTCCCGCCGCTCCCGGTGGGAAGGGCAAGGAGTGGAGCGCGACGTTCACCGTGGCCCGCGGCGGTGGCGGTCACCACCCGTCGCACAAGCCGTCCCACGAACCCGCTCACAAGCCCTGCCACGCCGATGAGCCTGACTACGAAACGGGCGGCGAGGCGGCCGACGAGCTGGGTGGCGAGCCGACCGGTGACCCGGGTGAGGTGGCAGGCGAGGTGGCCGGTGATCCGGGCGGGGAATCGGCTGACGTGCCGGGCGACGAGCTGGCCGGTGGCGTCCGACGTACCGGGCGGCGGGCTGGCCGGTGAAGCGTCCGACGTGCCGGGCGGCGGGCTGGCCGGTGAAGCGTCCGACGTACCGGGCGGCGAGTCGGCCGGCGAAGCGTGGCAGCACGAGGACGAGTGCGGCGGAGCGGTCGTGCGGCGCGGGGTGCGGGCCGGTGACGGCGGCGCCTTCAGCGACTCCGTGCCCGCCCTGGTCGCAGGCGGCGTGCTGATCGCGGGCGCGTTCGGCGCCGCCGTACACCGGCTGCGCAACCGGGAGAACGACCCCTACCGCTGACCCCCACACGCACCGCCGCCCCCGGAGGTCCCCTGCTTCCCCGGCCCGGCCCGATCATGCTGTGATCGTCACGACCCGGCGGGGCGCCCATGGGGCGGCGGCGTCCTGGGTACTCGGAGGCCGAAGGCACGAGCCCGCACCGTACGGAACACCGGGCAGCGGACGGCGCACGCGCCGAAGGTGACACAAGGCGGCACCAGGCACTGGCTCTGGCCCTGGCCCTGCGGAGGTACGGATGCGGCGGACGGACCCGCAAGGCCACGGCCCCGTCCGGTTCGGGCCGCCGCTCCCCGAGGACGGACTGCCCGTACTGCCGGAGCTGTCCGCGGTGCTCGCCGCCGCGGCCTCCCGCGGTGACCACGAGCCGGTCGGCGGCGGTCCCGCCGTGCGCGAGGCCGCCTGCGGCTACTGGGACAGGCGCGGCCTGCCCTGCGCCCCCGACCGCGTGGCCGCCGGCCCCGGCGCCCCCGCCCTGCTGCTCGCCCTGACCGCCGCCCTGGGCGGCGACGTCCTCGTGCCCAGGCCCTGCGCCGCCTGGTGGGCGCCGTACGCCCGCCTGCTGGGACGCCCCGTCTTTCATGTGCCGACCCCGCCGGAGAGCGGTGGTGTGCCCGACCCGTACGCCCTGCTGGAGACCGCGCGCCGGGTCCGCGCCGAGGGCGGCGACCCCCGCCTGCTCGTGCTGTCCGTCGCCGACGACCCCACGGCCGGCGTCGCCCCTCCCGAGCTCCTGCACGAGACCGTCGAGGCCGCCCAGGGAGAGAACCTGCACCTGGTCAGCGACGAGACCTGGCGCGACACCCTGCACGACCCGCACGGCACCGTGCTGCTCAGCCCCGCCGAGATGCTGCCCGACCGGGTCACCGTCGTCACCGACCTGGCCGGTGCCCTGCTCCCGCCGGGCTGGCCGGCCGCCGTGGCCCGCTTCCCGGCCGGCGACGACGCCGAAGGCCTCCACGCGCGCGTGCTCGACGTCCTCACGGCCCTCGACGCCCGCGTCGCCGCCCCCGTCGCGGCGGCGGCCGCCTACGCCCTGGGAGAACCGGAACCGGTCAGGGAGCGCGTCGCCACCGCCGTACGCCTGCACGCACGCGTGGCTGCCGAGGCACACTCCGCCGTCGTCACCGCGGGTGCCCTCGCCCGGCCCCCGCAGGCCGGCCGCCACCTGTACGTCGACCTCACCCCGCTGCGTCCCGCGCTCAGCGCGCACGGCGTCGGCGACGCACAGGAACTGGAGGACTTCCTCTCGGCCCGCATCGGCATGCCCGCCCCGGGCGGCCACCGCTTCGGCGACGAGCTCGAGGTCCCGCGCGTGCGGCTGTCCACCGGCGCACTGTTGCACGGCTCCGACACGGAACGCGCGGAATGCCTCACCTCCCCCACGCCGTTGGAACTGCCGCACGTGCGGCGCGCGTTGATCCAGCTGAAGTCGGCCTTCGACGATCTCCGCGACGACGCTCAGCGATGGGAGCCTCCTCGATGACGCAGCAGTCCGAGTCGACCACGACCTCGACCACGACCACGACCTCGACCAGGACCACCCAGGAAGCCGGCGCTCCGGCCCTCACGTCCCCTCCGGCGTCCCCGTACCCGCCGCTGGCGGAGCCGAGGCCGCTGGCCGAACGCCGGGTGTGGCCGCGCACCTTCCACGACCGGCTGACCGCCCCCCTCCCGGGCCTGAAGGCCATGGCCCGCTTCGCCCGCGAAGGCGCCGTGAGACCCGGCCCGGAAGGCCTCGCCGACATCCCCCGGCTGCCCTACGAGCCGGGCCCGCTGCCGCGCGTCGACGCCGGCACGGTCGCCGTCACCTGGGCGGGACACGCCAGCTGGGTGATCCGCATCGGCGGTCTCACCGTCCTCACCGACCCGGTCTGGTCCCGCCGGATCCTCGGAACCCCGGCCCGCGTCACACCCGTGGGCGTCCCCTGGGAGGCGCTGCCGCGCGTCGACGCCGTCGTCATCAGCCACAACCACTACGACCACCTGGACGCCCCCACGCTGCGCAGACTCCCGCGCGACACCCCCGTGTTCGTCCCGGCCGGGCTCGGACGCTGGTTCCACCGCCGCCGTTTCACTCGCGTCACCGAACTCGACTGGTGGGAGGCGGCCCAAATCGACGGTGTCCGCTTCGACTTCGTCCCGTCCCACCACTGGTCCAAGCGCACCCTCACCGACACCTGCCGCAGCCTGTGGGGCGGCTGGGTCCTCACCGACCAGCAGGGCCGGCGCGTCTACTTCGCCGGCGACACCGGCTACGGCCACTGGTTCTCCCGCATCGGCCGCCGCTACCCCGGCATCGACCTCGCGCTCCTGCCCATCGGCGCCTACGACCCGCGCTGGTGGCTCAGCGACGTCCACTGCGACCCGGAGGAGGCGGTTCTGGCCGCCCAGGACCTGGGCGCGACCAGGATGGCCCCCATGCACTGGGCCACCTTCGTGCTGTCGGCGGAGCCGGTCCTCGAACCCCTCACCCGCGTCCGGGCGGCATGGGAGAAGGCGGGCCTGCCCCGCGAAAACCTGTGGGACATGCCGGTGGGCGCGTCAAAGGTGCTGTAGACACGCCGGCCTCTCAGGGACGCGGGGAACTGCGCACCCGCCGCACCACACTCGGCACCGCGCTGATCACCAGGGTCAGCCCGATCGCCGCCACCACACCCTGCCACGGCTCGTCGAACAGCGACCCCCCGAGGACCCCGATCAACTGATACGTCAAGGCCCAGGCCACGCAGGCCGGCAGATTCCCCCGGGAGAACCGCCGCAGCGGCCACTCGGCCAGCAGGCAGGCCAGCATCACGGGGATACGCCCCGCCGGTACCAGCCGGGACAGCACCAGTACGGCGACACCATGCGCCGCGAGTTTCTCCTGCGCCTGCGCCAGCCGGTCCTCCGGCGCCCGTGCCCGGATCCGCTCCAGCCAGCGCGACCCGTTCCTCGACTTCAGCCCACGCCGCCCCAGCCAGTACAGCGTCGCGTCACCGAGGAACGCCGCGAGCGACGCCGTCACGAACACCATCAGCATCGAGAACGGCGCCATCTGGTGGAAGGCGACCACAGCCGCCGAACTCACCAGCGCCCCTGTGGGGATCACCGGCAGCAACGTCCCGACCAGGACCAGCAGGAAGAGCATGGGATACCCGACCGCCTGCTGCGTGGACTCCGGCAGGATCGGCGCGGGGGTGACGGCCGACGCGACGAGCAGAGGCGCGCCGGCCTGCGCTATCGGCGCGGTCCAGGTCACCGCGCGACCTCCACGCGCACACTCTCCCCGTGCCCGAGCCGGTGCACCGTCACGCCGGGTGCGCGCCGGGCCGCGAGGCGCACGAACTCGTCGCCCGGCGCGTGGAACTCGTGGGGGCGCACGGCGTCCATCCCGATCGGCCAGTACGTGCCGTAGTGCACGGGCACCGCACTGCACGGCGCCAGCCGCGCCAGCGCCTCCGCCGCCCGCCCGGCATCCAGGTGCCCGTCGCCGAGGTACGGCCCCCAGCCGCCCACCGGCAGCAGCGCCACCTCGACCGGTCCGACCTCCTTGGCCATCTCGTCGAACAGCCCCGTGTCCCCGGCGAAGTACGTCCGGGCCTCACCGGCGATGACGTAGCCGAGCGCGGGGGAGCGGTGCGGTCCGAGCGGCAGCCGGCGCCCGTCGTGCCGCGCGGGCACCGCCCGTACGACGATGTCACCGACCGGCGTCTCGTCCCCGGGAGCCATCTCGCTCACCCGCAGGTGCGTGAGCCGGCGCAGACCGGGCACCGCCCGGCGCGCACCCCGGGGCACGAACAGGCGAGTGCCCGGAGCGAGCCGCATCAGCGACGGCACGTGCAGGTGGTCGGCGTGCAGGTGCGACACGAGCGCCACGTCCGCGAGGCGGGCGCTCGGCGGTGGCACGGCCCCGCGCCGCCGGCGCAGGTGCGCGAGCCGGCGCGCGAACAGAGGGTCGGTGAGCACCCGTACGTTCGAGTCCTCCACCGTGCACGTCGCGTGACCCCACCAGGTGATCTCCACCGGCACCTCTTTGCCTCCTTCGCGCGACTCCCCGAAGCCTACGTGCAGGAGTAGGGTCGGCGGCGAAACCGGAGGTGAGGGGGACGCCATGGTGCCCGTGCGGGTCACGGCGATCGCGAGTCTGACGCCGCTGGAGGAACTGGACGAGGACCCGTTCCTGGTCGACTCCCGCAGCCAGCACGCGATGTGCGCCCGGTGGGCCGCCGAGCGGGGATACGTGGTCAGCCGGGAGTTACTGGTCCGGGGTTTGCGCCCGGACCACGGCGTGCTGTGGGACGGCGTCCGGCCCGGTCTCGACCTGTTCGTGGCGCCCAGCAGGCGGGTGCTGGAGAGCGCGCTCGCGTCCGTCGAGGAGTTCACCGCGGAGTGTGCGCGGCGCGGGGTGCGGGTCGAGACGGTGGGGCACGCGGAGCCGGCGTACGACGCGGCGATGAAGGCGTGCGTGCACCGCCGGCTGTCGATGCCGACGGCCGGTTACGACGGCCGCTGACGCCGCTGACGTCCCGTCGTGGTTGCCGCCGCCGCGGCGGGAAACAAGGAATGTCCTCGGCCCGGAGGAAGAGCGCAGGGACAAAGGGCGTTCCCCCGGCGTTGAGACACTGTGAGCGGCGAGCCCGCGGCGGCGGGCCAGGGACGTGAGGTGGCGGGGCGTGCGGGGCGTGCGGTGGCGGCGGTTCGCCAGTCAGGTGGGGCGGAGCATCGCCGTGTGGGCGGTCTCCACCGTCACCATGCTCGTCCTCGCCGGGATCCTGCCGGACTTCCGGCTCCGCTCGGCGAACGGCGACAGCGCGACCGACATCGCCGTCACGGCCGCCTTCGGCGCCGGCGCCTTCGGCCTGCTGTCGGCCCTGGTGTGGCCGCTGCTCGTCCGGCTCCTGCTCCTCGTACCGGCGCTCGTGCTCGGGCTGCTGGTGTTCTTCCTCAACGGGGCGCTGCTGCTGCTCGCCCTGCGCCTCAACCCCGCGGAGCGCGGTGCCGCCGCACCGGAGACCGCCGTGGTGGTCGCCGCGGTGATGTCCGCCGTGGCGTCCGCCACCGGCGCCGCCCTGGCCGTGCGCGACGACGACGCCTACCGCCGCCGTCTGTACCGGCTCTCCGACCGCCGCCGCAGATCCGGCCCGCCCAGCCCGGCCAGTCACGGCACCGTCTTCATCCAGTTCGACGGCGTCGGCCACGACGTCCTGCTGGACGCGGCGGGCAAGGGTCTGATGCCCACCGTCGCCCGCTGGCTCGACATAGGCGACGGCGGTCGCCCCACCCACCGGCTCACCCCCTGGCGCACCGACTGGTCCAGCCAGACCGGCGCCAGCCAGCTCGGCATCCTGCACGGCAGCAACCACGACGTCCCGGCGTTCCGCTGGTACGAGAAGGACACCCGCGAGGTCGTCGTCTGCAACCGTCCGACCAGCGCCGCCGAACTGCAGCGCCGCGCCGTCGCGTATGCCGGGCACGGCGGCCTGCTCACCATCGACGGCGCCAGCCGCGGGAACCTGTTCGGCGGCGGCGCGGACGAGCAGGCCCTGGTGCTGTCCATCGCCACTCGCCGCCGCAGCACGGAGAACCGTTCCCGCGCGGGCTACTTCGCCTATTTCTCCGACCCGGCCAACGCCGTGCGCACGGCCCTTTCCTTCGTCGCCGAGGTCTGCCGGGAGATCGCGCAGTCCACCCGGGCCCGCCTGGGCAAGCAGCGTCCGCGCGTCTCCCGCGGCGGCCTGTACCCGTTCGTCCGCGCCTTCGCGACGGTCGTCGAGCGGGATGTCGTCGTCGCCTCCGTCATGGGCGACATGCTCGCCGGCCGCACCGCCGTCTACGCCGACCTGGTGGCCTACGACGAGGTCGCCCACCACTCCGGCCCGGCGAGCCGCGACGCGCAGAAGGTACTCGAACACCTGGACCGTTCGCTCGCCCTGATCGAGAAGGTCGCCGAGCACGCCCCGCGCCCGTACCGGATCGTCGTGCTGTCCGACCACGGCCAGAGCCCCGGCGAGACATTCCGCTCCCGCTACGGACTCACCCTCGGCGACCTGGTGCGGGCCGGCTGCGGACTGCCCGTGTCGCGCCGGGCGGAGCGCACCCGCAGCGGGGCGGAGGCCCGTGCCGCCGTGCGTGCCGCGCTGCGGTTCCCGGTGGCGGAAGGCGGCGAGGAGCACCACCCCCGGCGCCGTGAGGAGCCGATCGTGCTGGCCTCCGGCAACCTCGGCCTGATCTCCTTCCCGGACGTCACGCACCGGATGAGCAAGGAGGAGATCGACGCCCGCCACCCGGCGCTGCTGCCGACCCTCGCCAACCACCCCGGCATCGGCTTCCTGCTGGTGCGCAGCGACGAGCACGGCGGGGTCGTCCTGGGCGCGTACGGCGCCGAGATCCCGCTGGCCGACCTGGACGACAACCCGGGGCCGCTCGCCCCGTTCGGGCCGGGCGCCGTCGACGCGGTACGCCGCGCGCACTCCTTCCCGCACACCGCCGACATCATGGTCAACTCCTTCCACGACCCGGCCGACGGCGAAGTCCTCGCCTTCGAGGAGCAGATCGGCTCCCACGGCGGCCTCGGCGGCGAACAGGGCAGACCCTTCCTGCTGTCACCGCTCGTCCTGTCCCCGCCGGTCGGCGAAGGCGAGGAACTCGTCGGCGCCGAACACGTCCACCGCGTGCTGCGCCGCTGGCTGCGCGAGTCGAACGGCCCTCAGGTACCGCTGGAGAGCACCGAGGAACGCGCCGCCTGACGCGGACACGGCCGCCGTACACCGCCAGAGGCCGGGTCTTCCGAGTGAGCCGAACCGGAATGTGATCGGATGGGGAACGGAACCCGTCCGACGGGTCCGTACGCGAGTCCGCACGCGAAAGGAAGAACCGTGGCTACCACGCGCTCCGCACACACCGTCTGGGAAGGCAACCTCCTCGAGGGCAACGGCGTCGTCACCTTCGACTCCTCCGGTGCCATCGGCGAGCAGCCGGTCACGTGGGCCTCGCGCGCCCAGGAGGCGAACGGCAAGACCAGCCCCGAGGAACTGATCGCCGCCGCCCACTCCAGCTGCTTCTCGATGGCCTTCTCCAACATCCTCAACAAGGCCGGCACGCCGCCCACCAAGCTCCTCACCTCCGCCGACGTCTCCTTCCAGCCCGGCGAGGGCATCACCGGCATCCACCTCACCGTCGAGGGCACCGTCCCCGGCATCGACGAAGCCGCCTTCCAGGCCGCCGCGGAGGAGGCCAAGGTCGGCTGCCCCGTCAGCCAGGCCCTCAAGGCCACGCCCATCACCCTGACCGCCAAGCTCGCCTGACCGCGTTCACCCACGTCGCGCGGGCCGCCCCCCGGGGCCGCCCGCGCGACGTCGTCGGTTCGCCCCCCGTGCCCGGGGTATGAACCAGACGCTTTCGAACCACGGGCCGGAAGGAACGCGATGCTGCCGGGAACGTCCCCCCACGCGACGGTGCTCGACTCCGCCGCCCGCGACCGGACCCGCGTCCTGCTGCTGTTCAGCCTCTCCGGACGGCTGCGCCCCCGTGACACCCCCCTCGGCGCCCTCGTCGACCGCTACGACTACGGCCGGTTCGCCTCCCACCTGATGACCAGCCAGGACGTGCTCCCCGTACCGGTGCTGGACGAACAGGTCGCGCCCCGTCGCCTGCGGCTGCCGCACGGCGACCACGGCCTGGGCCTCGCGTCCCTGCGGATGCTCCTCGTGACCACCCCGCGCGGCGACGCCACCCTGGTCGTCGACTGCGCCTTCGCGGGCGAGACCACGGCCGGCGACCTCGCCGCCTGGCTGGCCACCACCTGCTTCGACCGGGAACGGATCGAACTCGACGACCGTCCGCTGCCGCAGGCGCTGGCCGAGCGGCTCGGCGGCCGGCCGCTCGCCCTGGGCCAGAACGTGCACCAACTCGTCTTCCCCGGCGGCCGGTTACAGCGGGACCTGCTCGGCGCCGACGAGGCCCGCAAGGCGGTCCTGCTCAACGAACTCGTCTACCGCGGCAGGATGCCGTGGAACCCCGCCGCGCCCCACGACGCGAGCCTGTCGCCGACCATCAGGAACCAGGGCGTCACCCTGTCCGCCCTCGGCCGGGGCGTCTCCGTCCAGGCCGGCTGGGCCCCGCACGTCGAGAACGGCCTGATGCTCGTCGCCGTCGGCATGGTCTCCGCCCTGGCCGTGCTCCAGCGCACCCGGCTCACGGCCTTCGCGACGATGAAGGCCAACGAGCGGGCCCTGGCCGACTCGCCCACCGAGATCCGCTCCCTGATCTCCCGGCTCTCCGCGGGCGTCAACGAACTCCAGCTGGATCTCGCCTTCGGTGTCGAGGCCTACGTCGACAGCCTGCTGATCCCCGAGATGGTCATGGAGGCCTTCCAGTCCTCGCTGCGCGACGCACTGGGCATCCGCGACAGCCTGGAGAACTCGGCCCGCATGGTCGAACGCCTCACCTCGGTGATCAGCGCCCGCTCCGCCGCCCTGGACGCCGAACTCGCCGAGCGGGACGACCGCCGCGACCGCACCGTCTCCGGCCTCGTCGCCGCCGCCACCCTGATCGCCCTGCCGCCCACCCTGCTGCTGGCCTTCTTCGGCGTGAACGGCACCAACGTCGACGACCACCGCTCCATCCTCGACCTGCGCGCCTACGGCACGGCCTACGCGCTGGCCTGGCTGCCCTTCGTCGTCCTGGTGGTGATCGGCTACGTGCTGCTCAGACGCATCAGCACCCACTCCGGCTCGCTGCTGCCGGCGCCCGACGACGAGGCCGTACCCGTACCGCCGCCGCGCTCGCCCTCCGGGAGCCCCCGACCATGACGACACGCCCCGCCGTCTCCGCCCACCGGGGCGGCTCCGAGCGCGCCGGCGCCGCCACCTGGGAGGCGTACAAGGACGCGATCGAGTCCGGCGCGGAGTACGTCGAGTTCGACATCCGCCGCACGGCCGACGGTGTCCTCGCCGTCTACCACGATCCCCGGGTCGGGGCCACAGGGCCGCCGCTGTCCGCGATCACGCACGCCGAGCTGAGCGAGCGGGCCGGATACGACGTGCCGGTGGTGGACGACGTCATGGCGCTGATCGCCGGGAAGCTCGTGGCGCACCTGGACCTGAAGGAGGTGGGCTACGAGCGGGAGGTGATCGACCGGGCGGTGGCCCTGCTCGGCGTGGACGGGCTGGTCGTGACGACGCTGGAGGACCGTTCCGTCGCCGCCGTCACCCACGGCTTCCCCCGGGTGCGCACCGCGCTCTCCCTGGGGCGCGACCGCAGGGAGCTGGCCCTGGCCCGGTTGCCCGGGACCCGGCTCAGCGAGCTGTTCCCGGCCCGCCGCATCCGGGCCTGCGGAGCCCATGGTGTCGCCGTGCACCAGCGGCTGGCCAGGACGAACGTCCTGCGCGAGGCGACCCGGCACGGACTGTTCACCATGGTGTGGACCGTCAACGACGACACCCTGATGCGCGCCTTCCTCGCCCACCCCCGCGTGGACGTGCTCGTCACCGACCGGCCCCGGCGCGCGGTGGAGCTGCGGGGGCCGGTCACCCCTTCGCGGCATTGACAACAGCGCACTCAAGTTTTGTGCTGGAGAGTGTGCGGAGTCGCCCTGGCGGAAGGGGACAGCGATGGGACGTGCGGTCGGGATCGACCTCGGAACCACGAACTCGGTGGTCGCCGTGCTGGAGGGCGGCGAGCCCACCGTCATCGCCAACGCGGAGGGGGCCAGAACCACACCCTCGGTCGTGGCGTTCGCCAAGAACGGTGAGGTGCTGGTGGGGGAGGTGGCCAAGCGGCAGGCCGTGACGAACGTGGAGCGCACCGCCCGCTCGGTCAAGCGCCACATGGGTGACGCGCACTGGCGCTTCCCCGAGCAGGGCGACATCGACGGCACGCGTTACCGGGCGCAGGAGCTGTCCGCGCGGGTGCTGCAGAAACTGAAGCGGGACGCCGAGTCCTACCTCGGCGAGGACGTCACCGACGCGGTGATCACCGTCCCAGCGTACTTCGACGACAGCCAGCGGCAGGCGACCAAGGAGGCCGGGGAGATCGCCGGCCTGAAGGTGCTGCGGATCATCAACGAGCCGACGGCCGCGGCGCTGGCCTACGGGCTGGACAAGGAGAACGACCAGACGGTGCTCGTCTTCGACCTCGGCGGCGGCACCTTCGACGTGTCGCTGCTGGAGATGGGCGAGGGCGTCATCGAGGTGAAGGCCACCAACGGCGACACGCACCTCGGCGGCGACGACTGGGACCAGCGGATCGTCGAGTACCTCGTCAAGCGCTTCAAGGGGCAGTACGGCGTCGACCTGGGCAGCGACAAGATGGCCGTGCAGCGGCTCCGCGAGGGCGCCGAGAAGGCCAAGATCGAGCTGTCCAGCTCCACCGAGACCACGATCAACCTGCCCTACATCACCGCCTCCGCCGAGGGGCCGCTGCATCTCGACGAGAAGCTGACCCGGGCGCAGTTCCAGGAGCTGACCCAGGAGCTGCTCGACCGCTGCAAGAAGCCCTTCCACCAGGCGGTCGAGGACGCCGGTGTGAAGCTCGCGGCGGTCGACCACGTGATCCTGGTCGGCGGCTCGACCCGGATGCCCGCCGTGACCGACCTGGTCAGGGAGCTCACCGGCAAGGAGCCGCACAAGGGCGTCAACCCCGACGAGGTCGTGGCCGTCGGCGCCGCGCTCCAGGCGGGCGTCATCCGCGGCGACGTCAAGGACGTGCTGCTGCTCGACGTCACCCCGCTGTCCCTGGGCATCGAGACCAAGGGCGGCATCATGACGAAGCTCATCGAGCGCAACACCACCATCCCGACCCGGCGTTCGGAGATCTTCACCACGGCGGCCGACAACCAGCCCTCGGTGGGCATCCAGGTCTACCAGGGCGAGCGGGAGATGGCCGCGTACAACAAGAAGCTCGGCGTCTTCGACCTCACCGGGCTGCCGCCGGCGCCCCGCGGCGTGCCGCAGATCGAGGTGGCCTTCGACATCGACGCCAACGGCATCATGCACGTCTCCGCCAAGGACATGGCGACCGGCCGCGAACAGAAGATGACCGTCACCGGCGGCTCGGCCCTGCCCAAGGACGACATCGACCGCATGATGCGCGATGCCGAGCAGTACGCGGAGGAGGACCGCAGACGCCGCGAGGCGGCCGAGACCCGCAACCAGGCCGAGCAACTCGTCTACCAGACCGAGAACTTCCTCCGCGAGAATGGCGACCGGATCCCGGCGGACACGAAGTCCGAGGTCGAGTCCGCCGTCTCCGACGTCAAGGGGCAGCTGGAACAACAGGCGGACACCGCCGCCCTGCGCACCGCTGTCGAGAAGCTCGCCTCGGTCAGCCAGAAGATGGGTCAGGCGATGTACGCCCAAGCCCAGCAGACTCCCACCGAGCAGACCCCCACCGAGGAGAAATCCACCGCGCCGCAGGACGAGGAGGGCGTGGTCGACGCGGAGATCGTGGACGAGGAGAAGGACCACCGCGACCGCGAGGGAGGCGCCGCATAGGTCGAACTCCCGTTCCCGGAAAAGCCTTTCGATGATGTCGGTGCCCCTCTGTTAACCTCCAGCGGCTCGTGTGACCAACGGGCCGTGGGAAGTTCACAGGGGAGGGACAGTTGGACGCACCGAAGAGACCCGGCGGACGCAGACTGCTGGCGGTGGGGTGTGCGGTGGCGGCCGTGATGACGACCGGCACCGGCGTGGCGCAGGCCGCGGACAACCTGCCGCCGAAGCAGCCGCTCGTCCAGGATCTGCGGACGGGGCAGAAGGCGTGCGCGGCGGGGGACGAGAGGGCGTACGTCTCCGGGCCGCCCGCCCTGAGCGCGGTCCTGTACGACCCGGAGGAGGACAATCACCCCGCCGAGGCCAACCTGGTCACAGGCGAGTTCGAGGCCTGGTGGACCGACGCCGACGGAGCGGAGCAGCGGCTCACGCACACGACGCTCGAGACGCCCTCCGGCGACCGGCAGCAGTGGCGCATGCCCGCGGACGTCCTCCCGCCGGACACCGTCATCTCCTGGCGTGTCCGCGCGAACGACGGCGCGGCGAACTCCCCTTGGAGCTCCGAGGGCGACGGCTCGGTCTGTGAGTTCGTCTACGACGACGACAGCCCGGAACCGGCGAAGATCACCTCTCCCGAGTATCCGGAGGAGGTGTTCTGGGTGGACGGCGTGGGCGTGTACGGCCACTTCACCATGGACTCGCCCTCGGACGACGTCGTCGCCTACACGTACCGGTTCATCGGCGGCCCCGGCGGGACCGCTCGCCCGGAGCGGCCCGGCGGTCCCGCGACCGTCTCCTACCTGCCCCTGCGGTCGTCCGCCGATGAGCTGACCGTCCAGTCCTTCGACCGCTCCGGACGCGTCAGCAGCGAGTCGTCGTACCGCTTCTACGTGAAGGACGGCCGAGCCGCGGTCGCGCACTGGCCCCTGGACGACGCCGAGGGCGCCACGACCGCCGACGCCGAGGCGGGGACCGACGCGCGCGCAGGCTCCGGCGTCACCTTCGGTGGCCCGGCCCCCGCACGCACGGCTCTCACCGCGACGGCGACCCTGGACGGCAGCGTGCACGGCTACCTCACCCCGGGCAGTCCGGCCGTCGCCGACCCGCGCAAGAGCTTCGCGGTCAGCGCCTGGGCACGCCCGGCACAGACCGACCGGAACATGACAGTCGCCAGTCAGGACGCGGGCGACTCCGCGGGCTTGGCCCTCGGTCTGAGCGCCCGGGGCGAGGCTCCGGCGTGGTCCTTCACCGTCGGCGGCGCGCGGGTGTCGGGCGGTGCGCCGGAGGCCGGCGAATGGGCCCATCTGCTCGGCGTGTACGACGCGGAGACCGGCGAGGCGCGGCTGTACGTCAACGGCCACGAGACCGGTACCCGGTCCGAGGCCGCTCCGGCCGGAGCGGCCGACGCCTTCCAGATCGGCCGGGTCCGCGACGGCAACGGTTACCACGACCGCTGGCACGGCGAGCTGGGTGACGTCAGGGTCCACGACCGGGTCGTCGTCCCCGCCGAGGCGGCCGGGCTGGCGCATCGCACACCGTCGTCGCGGGGCCACTGGTCGCTGGAGACGGCCACCGACGGCACCAGCCCGGAGCGGAACGGCGGTGCCCCGCTGAAGCTGGGGTCCGGCGCGTCGATCTACCGCGTCCCGGACGGCTCGTGCCTCCCGTGGCTGGACCCGGACTGCGTGCCGGTGCCGGAGGCGCTCGTCGGCGAGGGCCATCTGGCGCTCGACGGCAGGACCGGTCATGCGACCGCGCAGGGACCGGTGGTCGACACCTCGGACAGCTTCACCATCGGCGTGGTCGTACGCCTGGCGGACAGGGAGCCCGAGCGGCCCATGACCGTGCTGTCGCTGCCCGGCGAGCACACCGACGCCTTCAAGGTCCGCTACCTGCCCGAGCAGCACGCCTGGCAGCTGGTGATGCCGCACAAGGACCAGCGGGGTGCCCCCGAAACCGTGGTGGCCCGGTTCGCGAGGGCGGACGGCCGCGACGGCACCGGCCACCGGGTCGCGGTGGTCTACGACGACGCCACCGACAAGGTGAGACTCTATGTCGACGGCCAGACCAGCGCCGACGCGACGGCGGATCTCCCGAACGGCTGGCGGGGCTCCGGTGCGCTCCAGATCGGCCGGGCCCGGACGGGCGACGGGTGGGGCGAGTACCTGCACGGTGACGTGGACGAGGTGCACGCCTTCGCCGGTGCTCTGACCGACCGCGACATCCCCTCCCTGGGATCGGGCACGGAGCCGTGCTTCTGCTAGAGGGGGTACCGTCTCCTAGGCCCCGGTGTGCGCGGGCGGCAAGGTCGCGCACACCGCGTCCAGGACCGTCGCGTACGGCGTGCCGAAGGCCGTGAGGCCGGTGCGGAGCCGGTCCAGGCCGTCGCGGTGCTCGGTCAGCAGCTCGGCGCTGCCGGTGCGGGCCGCGAACTCCAGGACCGCCGGGAGGAAGTCCGGTGGTTCCTCGCCGGTGGTCTCCAGGCCGTGCGCGCGGTACACCTCCTCGGAGGGCGCCGGTGCCGCCTCACGCCAGGCGCTCAGGTACAGGCTGAGGTCGTGACCGGCCTCGAAGACCTCGACGTAGTGCGCGGCCAGCTCCCGCGGCGGGGTGAGAGCCGCGTGATCGGCGAACTCCCTGAGCTGCGGGGCGGCTTCGCGCAGCAGCGGCAGCCGGGCGCGGAAGTCGTCGTCGGGGTACATCAGGCACAGCGCGGCCGCCTGGTACAGCACCTCGAACCCGGGCATCGGACCTCCTTCGCGTGCGCCCCGTGCTCCCGACGCTAAGGGCGGGCAGGCGGGCACACCTGCCGACCGGGCCCGTACGGGTCAGAACCGCGCCGTGACCAGGGAGAACGGCCGTGGACCGCGCTCAGAAGCTGTCGCGGTACTCCCGCAGCAGCCCCTCCGTGCGCTGCGTCGACGCGGCGCCCGCCGTCATGTGGTCGAGGACCTCCAGGTGCGCGGAGACCTCCTTGCGGGAGTCGAGGTAGAGCGCGCCGGTCAGGTACTCGGTGAAGACCATGTCGGGCAGTTCGGGCTCGGCGAAGCGGAACAGCGAGAACGGCGCGTACGTCCCGGGATGCGGCCCGTCCTTGAACTCGGCGACCTGGAGGGTGACGCGGTCCCGCGCGGAGTACTCCAGCAGCTTGTCCAGCTGGTCGCGCATCACCCGGCCGTCGACGCTCACCGGTCGGCGCAGCACCGTCTCGTCCATGATCACCCACAGGTGCGGCGGATTCTCGCGTTCCAGGAGCCGCTGCCGCTCCATCCGCAGCGACACGTGCCGCTCCACGGCCTCCGGCCCGGAGTTCCCGATGGTGCCCGCCTCCAGGACGGCACGCGCGTACCCCTCGGTCTGGAGCAGTCCCGGAACGAAGTGCGGCTCGTAGGAGCGGATGATCCGGGCGGCTCCCTCCAGGCTCACGTAGAGGCTGAACCACTCGGGCAGCACGTCGTGGAACCGCTGCCACCAGCCCGGCCGGTTCGCCTCCTCGGCGAGCTCGACGAACGCGGTCACCTCGTCGTCGGCCACCCCGTACGCGGTCAGCAGGATCTGCACGTACGGGATCTTCAGCGCGACGTCGGCGGTCTCCATCCGCCGGACGGTCGCGGGGGCGACGCGCAGCACCCGGGCGGCCTCGTCCCGACTGAGACCCGCCGCCTCGCGCAGCTCCTGCAGCCGCTTGCCCAGCACCACCTGGCCCACGGTGGGTGCGGCCCGCCGTTCACTCACGCCCCGCCTCCCCAACGCGCCCAGGACTGCGATCAGTCTGTCACGTTCCGTCGCCCGTCCGACAGGCCGGCGGCGAGAAGATCGCGGCAGCTCGCCGCGCTCGCCCGGACCTCCGCCCCGCAGCCGACGCCGCGCCGCTTCCCGGCCCTGGACGCCGTGGCGACCGGCGCCAACGCCCTCTCCACCTCCAGCCCACCATCCTGCGGGCCCGTCAGGGTACGAGTCCCTGAAGGTACTTGGCCGTCGCCGGGTCGGCCGGGAGCAGCGTCTCGATGGCCAGCTCCGCGACGGTCACGTCCATCGGAGTGTTGAAGGTGGAGATCGAGGAGATGAACGACAGAGTCCGCCCCTCGTGCTCGATCCGCAGCGGCAGCGCGAAGTACGGCACGGGCTCCGAGGGCGGCTCCTCCGCCGGATCGGCGTCGGGCACCGGATACGCCGCCACCTCCTCGTACA
Source organism: Streptomyces sp. NRRL S-455 (assembly GCF_000717875.1). GTDB lineage: Bacteria > Actinomycetota > Actinomycetes > Streptomycetales > Streptomycetaceae > Streptomyces. The sequence continues at coordinate 151,252 of NZ_JOCT01000022.1, read as the reverse complement.
GGGCCCGCAGCGGCTCGGAGCGGTGCAGCGCGATCTGCCGCTCCATCTGCTCCAGCAGGTGGCCCCGCCAGGCGCGCAGATTGCGGATCCGGGGCGCCAGGCCCTGCGGATGCAGCGCCAGCCGCATCGCGTTCAGCGGCGGTTCCAGCAGCGACTCGGAGACGCCGTCGACCAGCGTCATGATCCCCCGGTTGGCCGCCACCACGTCGTACAGCGCGTCCACCACCAGCGCCGGATACGGCTCGTAGCCCCCGATCAGCCGCTCGATGCCCTCGCGCAGCGCGCCCAGCGCCGGGTCGTCCAGCGGCGTCTCCGGGTAGCGCGGGGCGTAACCGGCCGCCAGCAGCAGCGCGTTGCGCTCCCGCACGGGGACGTCCAGGTGCTCGGCCAGCCGCAGCACCATCTCCTCGCTGGGCCGGGAACGGCCCGTCTCGACGAAGCTGATGTGCCGGGCCGAGGAGTCCGCACGCAAGGCCAGTTCCAGCTGGCTGATCCGCCGCTGCTCCCGCCAGGCCCGCAGCAGCGGGCCCACGCCCTTCTCCGCTGTGGACGGGTGAGTGGTCATGCCAGGACCGTAGTCGAGAACCGGCCGTGCCGGACACGTACGCCCTGCGACCAGGCCCTCGGACGTCCCGCTGTGGCAGGCTGAGAACAGGGAAAGGCCACCGGCGCAAGGGAAGGAGCGCAGCTCATGCCCGTCGAACCGCTGTCGCAGAAGGAGATCGAGGACCGGCTGGCCGAGCTTCCGGGCTGGTCGCTCGACGAGGGACGCCTCACCCGCTCCTACCGGCTCGGCTCGCACTTCGCCGCGACCGCGATGGTCGTGCACGTCGCCCAGGTCCAGGAGGAGCTCGACCATCACTCGGACCTCACGCTCGGCTACAACACGGTCTCCCTGTCCGTCCACACGCACAGCGTGGGCGGCGCCGTCACCGAGAAGGACTTCGAGCTCGCCCGCAGGGTGGAGGACCTGGCCCCCGGGCACGGGGCACACTGACCGGGTGCTCGATTACGACGAGGAAGCGGAGCGCTACGACGCCTCACGCGGCGGCGAGCCCCGGGCGGCCGCCGCCGCGGAAGCGGTGCTGGGATTCGTGCCGCCGCAGACCCGCAGCCTGCTCGACGTCGCCTGCGGCACCGGCATAGTGACCCGGCGGCTGGCCGCCGCGCGCGACGGCATACGGGTGACCGGCGTGGACCTCACCCCCGCGATGGCCCGGCAGGCCGCCACCCGGCTGCCCGGTGCCGTGGTGCTCGCCGACAGCCGGCGACTGCCCTTCCGCGACGGCGAGTTCGACGTCGTCAGCAGCGTGTGGCTGCTGCACCTGGCGGCCGGTCCCGCCGACGCGCGGGCCATCGTCGGCGAGTGCGCCCGGGTGCTGCGGCCCGGCGGGGTCTACGTCACCACCGTCGACAAGGCCGCCTCCCACAACGTGGGCAGTGACATCGATGTCGTCCTGGCCTCCCGCCCGCCCAGCCCGGTCCGCGACGCGGCGGAAGCCGTCGAGTCGTACGCCGCGCGACACGGCCTGGTCCCGGCCGGGCAGGCCTGTTTCCGGGGTCACGGGCAGGGCCGCAGCCCCCGGCGCACGGTCGCGGACCTCCGACGCGGCTGGTTCGTCACCCTGCCCCCGGGCGACCCGCTGGCCGACGGCTTCGCCACCCGTCTGGCGCAACTCCCCGACCAGGACCGCCCACGCCCGGACCCGGTCTTCACGCTCCGGGCCTTCCGGAAGCCCGAGTGAAGCCCGAGTGAAGGCCCCGGCGGAAACAGACGGCAACTCCCGTGCCTCCGGCGGCGACCACAGACGGAACCCCCCTTCTCCCAGGAGGTCCGTCCATGAAGCACCCGCACAGGCACCGCAGACGCCGTGTCCTCCTCCCGGTGGCCTTGGGCACGGCGGCGCTCCTCGGCGCCGGCCTGACCACGTTCGCCACCGGCGACGCCGCACAGGCGGCCACCGCCCGGCAGGTCGAGAAGCTCGACCGGGGCGTGGTCAGCGTCCACACCGGCAGCGGCAACCTGGTCAGCTGGCGCTGGCTCGGCACCGACCCGAACGACGTGTCGTTCATCGTCTACCGGGCCGGTACGAAGGTCAACGCCACCCCGATCACCGGCACCACGAACTACTTCCACTCCGGCGCCCCCTCCCACGCCGACTACACCGTCCGCGCGATCGTGAACGGCGTGGAGCAGGGCGACTCGGTGCACGCGATCCAGTTCCGCACCGGCTACAAGGACGTCCCGATCTCCCCGCCCGCAGGCGGCACGACCCCCGACGGCGTGTCCTACACCTACGAGGCCAATGACGCCTCCGTCGGCGACCTGGACGGCGACGGAGCCCTGGACCTCGCCCTGAAGTGGCAGCCCACCAACGCCAAGGACAACTCCCAGTCCGGCTACACCGGCAACACGATCGTCGACGGCCTCAAGCTCGACGGCACCCGGCTGTGGCGCATCGACCTGGGCCGCAACATCCGCTCCGGGGCGCACTACACACAGTTCCAGGTGTACGACTACGACGGCGACGGCAAGGCCGAGGTCGCCATGAAGACCGCCGACGGAACGAAGGACGGCACCGGCGCGGTCATCGGCAGCTCCTCGGCCGACCACCGCAACTCCAGCGGCTACGTGCTCGCCGGTCCCGAGTTCCTGACCATGTTCAACGGCCAGACCGGCAAGGCGATGCAGAGCGTCGACTACGTGCCGGCCCGTGGCAGCGTCTCCTCCTGGGGGGACTCCTACGGCAACCGCGTCGACCGCTTCCTCGCGGGCACGGCCTACCTCGACGGCTCCCGCCCGTCCCTGGTCATGGCGCGCGGCTACTACACGCGCACGGTCATCGCCGCGTGGGACTGGCGGAACGGCTCCTTCACCCGCCGTTGGACCTTCGACACCTCCTCCTCCACCAACAGCGGCAAGGGCTACGACGGTCAGGGCAACCACAGCCTGTCCGTCGCGGACGTCGACGCGGACGGCAAGGACGAGATCGTCTACGGCGCGATGACCGTCGACGACAACGGGAACGGCCTCTGGACCACCAGGCTGGGCCACGGCGACGCCGGCCACGTCGGCGACCTGAACCCGTCCCGCGCGGGCCTGGAGTACTTCAAGGTCTCGGAGAGCTCGAGCCAGCCCGGCTCCTGGATGGCCGACGCGCGCACCGGCTCCATCCTGTGGCAGACGGCGTCGGGCTCCGACAACGGCCGCGGTGTAGCCGCCGACATCTACGCCGGCAGCGCGGGCGCCGAGGCCTGGTCCGCCGCCGACACCACTCTGCGTTCGGCGACCGGCGCCTCCCTCGGCAGGGAGCCGTCCAGCGCCAACTTCCTGTCGTGGTGGGACGGTGACCCCGTCCGTGAACTCCTCGACGGCACCCGCATCGACAAGTACGGCACGTCGGCCGACACCCGCCTGCTGACCGGCTCCGGCGTCTCCTCCAACAACGGCACGAAGTCCACGCCGGTGCTGTCGGGCGACCTCTTCGGCGACTGGCGCGAGGAGGTCGTCTGGCGCACGAGCGGCAACACGGCCCTGCGCATCTACTCGACCCCGCACGAGACCAGCACGAAGATCACCACCCTGCTCCACGACACGCAGTACCGCACGGCCCTGGCCTGGCAGAACACCGCGTACAACCAGCCCCCGCACCCGAGCTTCTTCATCGGCGACGCCATGCCGACGGCTCCCCGCCCGACGGTGTTCACGCCCTAGGTCCGTGGGGAGCAGATCGGGGAGTGAAAGCTCTAGGAGCACCACCGAGGGCGCGTGCCGTGAACCGGCACGCGCCCTCGAAGGCCCGCTCAGGCGACCTTGCAGCTCTGGTCACCCAGCTTGAACGCGGTCGGTTTCGTGTTCGTCCCCGACCAGCTCGCCGTGAAGCCGAAGCTCACCGACGAGCCCGTGGCCACGTTGCCGTTCCATCCGACGTTCTTCGCCGTGACCGCCGTACCCGACTGCGCCGCCTCCGCGTTCCACGCCTGGGCCAGCTTCTGGCCGTCGGGGAAGGACCACGTGAGGGACCAGCCGGTCCAGGGGCCGGTACCGGTGTTGGTGAGCTGGACCTCGCCCTGGAAGCCGCCCGCCCACTGGCTGGTGACCTTGTAGGTCACCGCGCAGGCACCGGTGGGCGTCGGGTCGGGGCCGGGACCCGGGTCCGTCGTCCCGCCGTCGGAGCTGTCGCCGTAGATGACGCCACGCCCGTTCGTGGAGACGTAGACACGGCCGTACACCCTCGGGTCACCGGTGATCGCCGCTCCCGTCCAGCCCCACTGGTGGGCGTCGTCGTTGACGCGCGTCCAGCTCGCGCCCTTGTCCGTGGAGCGGAAGATGCCCCGGACACCGCCGATCTTCGCGCTGGTGTAGAGCGTCTGGTAGGAGGCCCCGGGTGCCGCCTTGCCGAAGCCGATGGTGTCGGCCTGCTCGACGCCTGAGAGCTTCGTGAAACTCACCCCGCCGTCCGTGGAGTGCCACAGGCCGTACGCGCCGTCCGTCGCACCGCCCGCCAGCCATACGTCGCCCTTCCCGCCGGGCAGTGCCTTGAAGCGGACGCTGTCGCCGCTCGGCAGCCCGGTCGCCGGGGACTCCTTGAACGTCGCCCCGCCGTCCGTACTGATGTAGAACTTCCCGGACTTGAATCCGTAGAAGGTCTTCGGGTCGACCCGGTCCGACTCGACGATCGCCCCGGCCGGGATCCCGCCCGACGCCTGCCACGACGTGCCGAAGCCGGTCGCGTGGTGCACACCGGCACCCTCGGGGCTCCACACGAAGCGGCTGCCGTCCGCGGCCGACGCGACCGTGCCGCCGCCGCTCACGCCCGACGGGTCCGTCCCGGCGAACCAGTTGGCGCCGTTGTCCGTCGAGAACGCGATGTGCGGGCCCGAGTCGAGGTTGCCGACCCGGACCACCGTGTTCGGGTTGGACTCGGCGAAGTCCAGGCTGGTGGTCGTCGTGAAGGTGGGCTGCGTGAACATCATCGACGGCACCTTCGTCAGGTCCGTGTGCCGGAACCCGCCGACATCACCGAGCGCGCTGAGCAGCGGGGCGCCCGACGGGGGAGAGGCGAGGTCGTTGACCGCCGTCTCCTCCAGCCCCCGCACCATCGGTTTGACGGTGAACTTGCCTCCGCTGTCCCAGTTCGTGAGGTTCTCGGTGCCGTAGATCGTCGCGCCTGTCCCGTACATCATGCGAGCGGAGTCGAACGGGTCGATTTCCAGGGCTTCCGTCATCCACCCGAGCTTCGGGGTCTGTTCGGGCGGTTGCGGGTGCGCGCCCCAGGTCAGCCAGGGCGAGGACGAGACGTCCATGGTGTAGCGGTTCTCGCGGTTCGGATAGGACGTGTAGTCCCACGCCTTGGTCCAGGTGGCGCCGCTGTCCGTGGAGCGGAAGATCTGCGTGTCCGGCCACCAGGCGCTGTACGCCGTCGCCATGACCGTGCCGGGCTTCTGGCGGTCCACGGTCAGCCCGCTGAAACCGTAGAAGGTGTCGGCCTCCGCCACCGGGCTGATGTCGGTCCAGGCACCGGTGGCGGTCGCGTACCGCCACAACCGGCCCTTGCCGCCGTCGTACGGCCCGCCCTTGTCGCTGTAGGCGAGGTAGAGGTGTCCGTTCTTCGCGTCCAGGACGCCTTTGTGGGCGAGGTAGCCGGTGGGCTGCCCGGCCAGTCGCTGCCAGCTCGCGCCCGCGTCCGTCGACCGGTACACCGCGTTGTCCTTGTCGGCGACCCCGACGTAGATCGTCTTCGTGGCGCTGCCGGCCGTGCCGGTGGACTCGTCGAAGGTGACCCACACGATGCCCTGGTTGTCGGACGCGTAGCCGGAGCTGTCGCTCGGGTCCTGCACGTAGGTGCCGGGATTGGGGAAGCCGGCGACCTGCGACCAGGTGACCCCCGAGTCCGTCGACCGCCACAGCCCTTTGCCGCTGGGCGCGCCCAGATACAGCACGCTGTTCCGGTTCGGGTCGACCGCCAGCCGCTCGCCCATGCCCCGCCCCGGCATGTTGCCGCCCAGCTTGAACGGCAGGTTCGTCTTCCGCCAGCTCGCCCCGCGGTCGGAGGAGCGCATGACGGCGCCGTTCTTCGGGTCCCAGCTGTTGGTGTACGTCCCGACCGCCGCGTACACCCGGTTCGGATCGACGGAGTCGGAGGCGATGCTGACGACCCCGGTGTGTCCCCAGTCGTCCCACCCGACCGAGTCCAGCAGTGGCGTCCAGCTCTTCGTCGACTCCTGCCAGCGGTAGGCACCGCCGATGTCGGTGCGGGCGTACGCGAGGTTCTTCTCGGAGCGGTTGAAAACGATCCCGGGGACGAAGCCGCCCCCGTCGATCCGGGCGTTCTTCCAGGTGTAGGTGTCGGCGGCGATCCTCTCCGACGGCCGGTTGGCGGCCAGGGCGGTGGGGGCGCCCGACAGCAGACCGGCGGCCAGGGCGAGAACCGCCGTGAGGATACGGGTTCTTCGCACGGTGGGGTTCCTTCCGTGAGGGGGAACGTGCGAGGGCCGGGCGGCTCCCGTGCGGGTGGAGCCGCCCGGCCGAGGTGGCCCCGCGTCAGGTGCGGGGCCACGTACGCAGAGCTTCGGACGCTGCTTTGGGGGAGCGGCGAACGGCGCGACCAGCCACATACGGCCCGCAGATGACGACCGCCCGACCCGTGGAGCGCCCGGCGGGGGCTATTCGAGAAGCTCCGCGTACGAGCCCATGGCCAGCGCGATGTCCGCCTGAGCCCAGAACCGGTGGTACGTGAAGGACGGAACCGCCCCGCCCGCGAGGTAACTCTCGATCTTCGACCAGGAGGGATCGTCCTTGTAGAAGGACCGGATCGAGTCGAACGTCGACGACGAGTTGATCGCGTCACCGTTCGGCATCGTGCCCGTCCAGCCACTCGGCACGACCACCCGGTCGTCGAACCGGTTGTAGTCCGCGCGGGTCTCCGGAACGGCGACCCCGAGTGCGTCCTGGTGGTTGGCCCACATCCCGTCCAGCAGCTTCTTCGCGGCCGTCGCGGCCTCCGTGTCACCGGACCGGTCGGCGTAGTACGTCAGCGTCTTGGCGTACGCGGCCGCCACCCCGACGTCGTTGGTGTAGTCGGCGACGGTGACGTGCAGCCCGCTGTTGGAGCCGGGGCTGGAGGCGTTCCAGGTGTCGGGCTGGCCCGACCACTGGAGCGTCGACGGGATGCGGAACGTGCCGTCCGGGTTGAACGTGGTCTTGGACAGCGCCCAGTCGACCCACTTGTCGAGGACCGTCTTGGCCTGTGCGTTCCCGGTCTGCTGGTACAGCTCGGCGACCCGCTCCATGGACCACGCCTGGAAGCCGAACCACTGGTTGGACGGCGGGTCGTGGTACACGGGCTTCTCGTCGTAGTACATGCCGTAGAACGTCGACTTCCCGGCGGGCGGGGTCGCGTAGCGGCCCTGCCAGCTGTTGGTCGCGCCGCCCGCGATGGCGCCCTCGTCCGACTGGAGCCAGCGGTAGAACTCCAGCTGCCGGTCCATGGACTTGGCCCAGTCGGCCGCGCCCGTCGCCGACTTCGGCTTCAGCGGCGCGTAGTTGGCGAGCGCGTAGGCGGCCAGCGGGTTCTGGTAGCCGCCGTGGGCGTGGCTGGAGCCGATGCGCCAGGCCCAGCCGGCACTGGTGTCCGTGGCGCCGCCCCAGGCGTAGTACCAGGACATCAGGTAGAACGAGGCGTCCTTGCCGGTTCCCGCCGGGCAGGCCGAGGGACCGACGCAGTTGCCGACCTTCTTGAAGTACTTGTCGTACATCGAGTAGCGCAGGTAGTCGCCCATCTTCGCGGCCTTGCCCACGGTCGCGGAGACGTCCGAGCCCTTGCCCTGCTGCTTGGCCCAGATGTCGGCCCAGTAGGCGGCCTGCACCGCACGGGCGTCGGCGTCCGGGGCGTTGGTGAACTTCCACTGCTTGGCGTAGGACGCGTCACCCGTGAACAGGTCCAGATAGCCGTTCTTGCCGCCGTACTTGAAGGCGTCACAGGTCGGCTGCGGCACCGTCTCCCACACCGACTCCTGCGCACCGCGCTGGAAGGTGTTGATGTACGACGGGCCGGTGTCCGACGGGCCCGCCTCGCACTTCCCGGGGGAGTTGCCGTAGCCGTAGACGTTGTCGACGTCCTGCAGCCAGTGCATGCCGTAGACGTCGTCCGTGCCGTACGCGCTCTTCAGCTCGGCCGCGATCGGGTCCCGGCCGACCGAGACCCCGGAGTCGAGCTTGGCCGGGTACTCGTTCGGCGTGTCCAGCTCGGGTGCGTAGGTCGCCGGCTTGGAGGCGTTGTAGAAGGAGTTGGTCGGCTGGTCGGCCTTGGTGGGGATCATGTACTTCTCCATGATCTCCCAGGCGCCGTTGAACTTGGACCAGTCGCCGGTCACCTTGCCGTACATGGCCTGGAGCCACAGGAGGTAGCTGTACGCCTCCGAGGTGGTCTCGTGGCCGTGGTCCGGCGCCTCGACGATCAGCGTCTCGACCGAGTGGTACGGGATGCCCTCGGGGGAGAAGTAGCCGTTCGCCGGGTTGGTGATCTTCCCGTACAGCTCCAGGAAACGGGCGTCGTAGTCCTTCGTCGCCGCCAGCTGGGTCACGGTGACCGAGGCCTTGGCGTGGCCCGGGGCGGTCGACTCGAAGACGGCGGAACCCGTACCGGAGCCGTCGGCCGCGACGGTCACCTTCTGCGCGGTGTTCCAGTTCTGCGGGGTGAAGGTGAGCGAGGCGCCGGCTGACACCGACAGGCCCGAGTTGCCGCTGGCGCGGGCCGATGTCACCGTCACGTTGGAGGCCGGCTGCTTGGACAGCTTCACCTCGTACGTGCCCGACTTGCCGGACTGCACGCCCAGTTGGAGCGGCGAGGCGACGACGGTGGGACCGGACGCGACCGTGATGCCGACCGGCGTGGAGTCCGCGGAGGCCCCCATGCTGTCGTAGGCCTTCGCCACCAGGGAATGACTGCCCACCGTCAAATTCGAGACGGACAGCGTGTAGGGCGCGCTCGTGTCCGTGCCGAGCAGCTTGGTGTCGTCGTAGAACTCGACCTTGCTGATGGTGGCGTTGTCCGCGGCGGCGGCGGTGGCCGCGAGCGGGACCGCTTCACCCTGGGTGTAGACGGCTCCCGCGGCCGGGCTGGTCAGCACCGCGATGGGCGGCTGGTGCGCGCCGGTGCAGGCGGTGCCGTTGACCGAGAAGGACGTCGGCGCGGTGTTGCTGCCGCTGTAGCTGAACTGGGCACCGGTGGAGACGGCGGCGCCCGCGGCGACCCGCGCGTTGTGGGGGGCGTTCTTCACGGTGATGTTCTGGCCGGACTGCGACCACGTGCCGTTCCAGCCGTTGCCCAGCTTCTGGTTGCCGGAGTAGGCGTAGGTCAGCGTCCAGCCGTCGATGACGTCCGTGCCGCGGTTGGTGAGGGTCAGGTCCACCGTGAAACCGGAGCCCCAGTCGTTCGTCTTGTAGTCGACACTGCACTGAAGTGCCGCCGCCTGCGCGGGAGTCGACCCTGAGGAGAGCATCGTCAACGGAAGCGCGAGAGCGGCGAGCGCGGCGGTCCACAGGCGCCGCGCGGCTCTCCGTCTCCGGGGTGGGGGATGCATCGTGCTGGTTCCTCCTTGCGGCTCGGAGAAGTCAAGGCTTGAACCAGTGGGAGCGCTCCCATGGTGAAGTCGCCACAGGTATCGGTCAAGGGCCTTGAAGAGTCGAAAAACTTCGGCGCACTTCTTGAGCGAAAGTCAGTGACTCCCCTGTTCTTTGCCGACACTTGGCGCTACCTTCCTTGACACCAGTGGGAGCGATTCCATCAGTCGACGCGTCCGTCACGGCATGCCCGACCTGCAAGGAGTCGCTCATGCGACACCCCTCGCGTTCAGTACTTCAAGCCGCCCCCAGCGCGGCTGCCCCCCTCTGCGCGAGTCCCATGCCGGGTTCCTCATGTCCTTGCCGGAGCGCGCCCTGAACGGCTGACACCCCCACGACCGAAAGGGATACCCGCCCTCATGAGCCGTACGAGAACAGCGTTACTGGCCGCCATGGCCCTGGTCGGCGGTGCCACCGGCACCGCGTTCGCCGTCGATCCGGACGGTGCCGGCGCCGCCGCCGTCCCCTGCACCGTCGACTACAAGATCCAGAACCAGTGGAGCACCGGCTTCACGGCTGCCGTGACCATCACCAACAACAGCGCCGCCAAGTCGTCCTGGTCGCTGAAGTGGTCCTACGCCGGGAACCAGAAGGTCACCAGCGGCTGGAACGCCAAGCTCAGCCAGAGCGGTGCCGCCGTCACCGCGGCCAACGAGAGCTACAACGCCCAGCTCGCCACCGGTGCTTCGGTCAGCTTCGGATTCCAGGGCAGCTACAGCGGCAGCAACGCGATCCCGGCCACCTTCACCCTCGACGGCGTGACCTGCAACGTCGACGACGGCGGCCCCGGCGGACCCACCGATCCGCCGGACCCCGGCGGCCCGTCCAACCGGGTGAACAACCCCTACGAGGGCGCCAAGGTGTACGTGAACCCGGAGTGGTCCGCGAACGCCGCCGCCGAGCCGGGCGGCAGCCGCGTCGCCAACCAGCCGACCGGCATCTGGCTGGACCGCATCGCGGCGATCAACGGAGCCGGCGGCAAGATGGGCCTGCGCGCCCACCTCGACGAGGCGCTGCGCCAGAAGGGCTCCGGCGAACTCGTCGTCCAGCTCGTGATCTACAACCTGCCCGGCCGCGACTGCGCCGCCCTCGCCTCCAACGGCGAGTTGAAGGCCGACGAGATCGGCCGTTACAAGACCGAGTACATCGACCCGATCAAGGCGATCCTCGCGGACTCCAAGTACGCCGGCCTGCGGATCGTCACCACGGTCGAGATCGACTCGCTGCCCAACCTCGTCACCAACACCGGCAGTCGCCCGACGGCCACCCCGCAGTGCGACGTGATGAAGGCCAACGGCAACTACATCAAGGGCGTCGGCTACGCGCTGAACAAGCTCGGCGACGTGCCGAACGTCTACAACTACGTCGACGCCGGACACCACGGCTGGATCGGCTGGGACGACAACTTCGGTCCTTCCGCGACCCTGTTCAAGGAGGCGGCGACCGCCGAGGGTGCGACCGTCAACGACGTGCACGGCTTCATCACCAACACGGCGAACTACAGCGCGCTGAAGGAGGAGAACTTCTCCATCACCGACAACGTGGCCGGCAAGTCGGTCCGCGAGTCCAAGTGGGTGGACTGGAACCGCTACACGGACGAGCTGTCCTTCGCCCAGGCCTTCCGCAACCAGCTCGTCTCGGTCGGCTTCCCGTCCGGCATCGGCATGCTGATCGACACCTCCCGCAATGGCTGGGGCGGCAGTGCACGGCCCGCCGGTCCCGGTCCCCAGACCTCCGTCGACGCGTATGTCGACGGCGGTCGCTACGACCGCCGCTTCAACCCCGGCAACTGGTGCAACCAGGCCGGAGCCGGCCTCGGCGAACGTCCGCAGGCCAACCCGGCTGCCGGGATCGACGCGTACGTGTGGATGAAGCCGCCGGGCGAGTCCGACGGGTCGAGCAAGGCCATCGACAACGACGAGGGCAAGGGCTTCGACCGGATGTGCGACCCCACCTACACGGGCAACCCGCGCAACAACCACAACATGTCCGGTGCCCTGCCGGACGCGCCGCTGTCCGGGAAGTGGTTCTCCGCCCAGTTCCGGCAGCTGATGCAGAACGCGTACCCGCCGCTGTCCTGACCGTCTGACACCCCGTCCCCACGGATCCGCCGGGGCCCCGGCCCCGGCGGATCCTTTTTGCGGGAGCGGCAACAGCGGTGGCCCTCTCCCGGTGCGTCGGCGCAGGCTGACGGCATCCGAGCGAGAGGCTGACCACCATGACGCACGAGCACGACCATGACACCGAGCACGGCCACCGCCACCACCACGACCACACGGACTTCGACTGGGCCGAGCTGGGACCGATGCTGGAGTCCTCGGCGGAACTGTTCGCGCCCCTGTACGAGCGGGCCCTGGCCTGGCTGGGGCAGGAGGTGACCGAGCCCGGGCTGATCGTCGACGCGGGCAGCGGGCCGGGTGTCGTGTCGTGTCTGTTCGCCGAGACGTTCCCGGGCGCGCGGATCGTGGCCGTGGACGGCTCCGAGCCGCTGCTGGAACGGGCCCGGGCGCGTGCGGAGCGGCAGGGGGTCGCCGACCGCTTCGGCACGATCGCCGGTGAACTGCCCGGCGTGCTCGACGAACTGGACTACCCCGCCGACCTGCTCTGGGCGAGCCGCAGCCTGCATCACCTGGGCGACCAGCGGGCCGCGCTCGCCGCGTTCGCGGCACGGCTGGCGCCCGGCGGCACGCTGGCCCTGATGGAGGGCGGTCTGCCCCCGCGGTTCCTGCCGCGCGACATCGGCATCGGCCGGCCAGGTCTGGAGGCGCGGCTCGACGCCGTGCAGGCGGAGTGGTTCACGCGGATGCGCACGGAACTGCCGGGGCATGTCGCGGAGACGGAGCACTGGCCGGCCATGCTGGCCGCGGCGGGCCTGAAGCACACCAGGACGCACAGCTTCCTGCTGGACCTCCCCGCACCCGCCTCGGACCGGGCCCGTGCGTACGTGGCCGCGTACCTGTCGCACCTGCGCGAGCGGCTCACGGACGGCCTCGACGCGGACGACGTGGCGACCATCGACCGGCTCCTCGACCCCGACGACGAGGCGAGCGTGCACCACCGTCCCGACCTGTTCGTCCTGGAGGCCCACACCGTCCACACGGCCGTGCGGGCGGTCTGAGAGAGCGGACGGAAGACAGGAAGCGCCCCGGTCCGGGCCGATCAGGGCTCCGGGACCGGGGCGCTGCCGGTGCGGCTCACGCTCCGTTGAACTCCGCGGGGTCCGGGCCCAGGCGGCGGTCCTCGTTGAGGGCGCTGATGGCCGCCAGGTCCTCGGTGTCCAGGCTGAAGTCGAAGACGTCGATGTTCTCCTTGATCCGGGACGGCGTCACCGACTTCGGGATCACCACGTTGCCCAGCTGGATGTGCCAGCGCAGCACGACCTGGGCCGGAGTGCGGTTGTGCTTCCGGGCGATGGCCACGATCGCCGGGACCTCCAGCAGGCCCTTGCCCTGGCCGATCGGCGACCAGGCCTCCGTGGCGATGCCCTGCTCCGCGTGGTACTCACGGGAGGCCTGCTGCTGCAGGTGGGGGTGCAGCTCGATCTGGTTGACCGCGGGGATGACCGACGTCTCGCCGATCAGCTTCTCCAGGTGTTCGGGGAGGAAGTTGGAGACACCGATGGCCCGGATCCGGCCGTCGGCGTGCAGCTTCTCGAACGCCTTGTAGGTGTCGACGTACAGACCCCGCTCGGGCGTCGGCCAGTGGATCAGGTACAGGTCGACGAAGTCCAGGCCTAGCTTCTCCAGCGACGTGTCGAAGGCACGCAGCGTGGCGTCGTACCCCTGGTCGGCGTTCCAGAGCTTCGTGGTGACGAAGAGCTCCTCGCGGGGCAGACCGGACCGGGCGATGGCCTTGCCGGTGCCCTCCTCGTTGCCGTAGATCGCCGCTGTGTCGATGCTGCGGTACCCGGCCTCCAGCGCCGTCGCGACGGCCGTCTCGGCCTCGTCGTCCGGCACCTGCCAGACTCCGAAGCCCAGCTGGGGCATCTCGACGCCGTTGTTCAGCTTGATCGGGGGGACCTTGCTCACGAGCTCTCGATCCTTCGGTAAGTGGTCAGATGTGCTCCCGTCGTCAACGATCACGAGCGGTGATGTATTCCTGGCGGGAGGGTTTCCGAAGCGACACCTGCCCCACAGGGCGGGCCTCACGCCCGGTACAGTGCCTCGACCTCGTTCTCGTACGCTTTCTCGATCGCTTTGCGCTTCAGCTTCAGGGACGGGGTCAGCAACCCGTGCTCCTCGGTGAACGGCTGGGCGAGGATGCGGAAGGTACGGATCGACTCGGCCTGTGAGACGAGGGTGTTGGCCGCGACGACCGCGCGTCGTATCTCCGTCTCCAGATCCGCGTCGCGCACCAGCTCCGCGGGGGACATCCGCGGCTTGTTCCGCATTGCCAGCCAGTGCTCCACGGCTTCCTGGTCGAGGGTCACCAGGGCGGCGATGTACGGGCGGTCGTTGCCGACGACGATGCACTGGCTGACCAGCGGATGGTCCCGGACGCGCTCCTCCAGCAGGCCGGGTGAAACGCTCTTGCCGCCCGATGTCACCAGGATTTCCTTCTTGCGGCCGGTGATGGTGAGGTAGCCGTCCTCGTCGAGCGAGCCGAGGTCGCCGGTGGCCAGCCAGCCGTCGTGCAGGGTCTCGTCGGTGGCCTTGGGGTTGTTGAGGTAGCCCTGGAAGACGTTCCGGCCGTGCAGCCAGATCTCGCCGTCGTCGGCGAGGTGCACGGTCATGCCCGGGATGGGCTGGCCGACCGTGCCGAACCGGGTGCGTCCGGGCGGGTTGGCCGTCGCGGCGGCCGTGCACTCCGTCAGGCCGTAGCCCTCGTAGATGTGCACGCCCGCCCCGGCGAAGAACAACCCGAGCCGCCGGTCCATCGCCGAGCCGCCCGACATGGCGTGCCGGATGCGGCCGCCCATCGCCGCGCGGATCTTGGCGTAGACGAGCTTGTCGAACAGCTGGTGCTGCATGCGCAGTCCCGCCGAGGGGCCGGGCCCCGCACCCCAGGCCTTGGCCTCCACCGCGTCGGCGTACTTGATGGCGATGTCCACGGCCTTCTCGAACGGGCCGGAGCGGCCCTCCTTCTCGGCCTTGCGGCGGGCCGCGTTGAACACCTTCTCGAAGATGTACGGCACGGCCAGGAAGAACGTCGGCTTGAAGGCGGCGAGGTCGGGCAGCAGGGCCGCCGCGTTCAGCTGCGGCTGATGGCCGAACTTCACCCCGCCGCGGATCGCCGCGACCTGAACCATCCGCCCGAAGACGTGCGCGAGCGGCAGGAACAACAGGGTCGCGGCCTCGTCGCCCCGCTTGGAGTGGAACACCGGCTCCCAGCGCTCGATGACGGTGTCCGCCTCGTACATGAAATTGCCGTGCGAGATGACACAGCCCTTGGGGCGGCCCGTGGTGCCCGAGGTGTAGATGATCGTGGCGACCGAGTCGGGGGTGACGGCCTGCCGGTGGCGGTGCACCACCTCGTCGTCGAGGTGCGCACCGGCGTCGTACAGCTCCTGTACCGCCGCCGAGTCGAGCTGCCACAGGCGGCGCAGCCGCGGCAGCCGGTCGATGACGGTGGCGATCGTCATCGCGTGGTCCTCGTGCTCCACGACCGCGGCCGTCACCTCGGCGTCGTGGAGCATCCAGAAGCACTGCTCGGCCGAGGACGTCGGGTAGACCGGCACGACCTGGGCGCCGATCGTCCACAGTGCGTAGTCGAAAAGCGTCCACTCGTAGCGTGTCCGGGACATGATCGCGACCCGGTCGCCGAACCGGATGCCGCTCGCCAGCAGGCCCTTGGCCAGGGCGAGCACCTCGTCGCGGAACTCGGCGGCGGTGACGTCCCGCCACTGCCCGGACTCGTCCTTGCGCCCCAGGGCGATGTGCAGTGGGTCGTCCTCGGCACGCTGGAAGACCACGTCGGCCAGGCCGCCCACCGGAGGCGCCAACGCCAACGGAGGGTTGGAAAACTCGCGCAAACCCCGCTCCCCGCTCCTCAGCGCTCTTGTTGAGTGACGCTCCGCACAGCGCCATGGAAGCTACCCCACGGGGCCGGGGTGCGGGAGGGGGGCCGAAGGCGGGCGTCGCACTCGTCGGTGCTGGTCAGCGAGGGATAAAGCGCTCACATGGGGAAGGGTCGGACAGAATCCTGACGGTTGAGTAAGTTTCGGTGCCGTAATCTCCACCGAATCTGTACGACCCCGGGCGCGGCCCGACGCGACCCGAGGGGCGTCTCTTCTGTCAGCGTGGCGGCGGCGGATTCCGTCACTCCGGTTGTCACAGGCTCTTGCGTGAGCTGCGGTGCAACCGGTCCCCGCCGGACAGGATCGCCGCCGCCAGGGCGTCCGCCGCGTCCTGCGCGGAGGGGCGGCGCCGGCCGTGGACCACGACGAAGTCGACCTGCCCCAGCTCCGGCAGGCCCGCCCGGTCCGGGACCCGGACCAGGCCCGGCGGGATGAGGCCGCGGGAGTGGGCCATCACGCCGAGGCCCGCCCGGGCCGCCGCGACCAGGCCGTTGAGGCTGCCGCTGGTGCACACCACGCGCCACTCGCGGCCCTGCCGCTCCAGCGCCTCCAGGGCGAGTGCGCGGGTGATGCCCGGCGGCGGGTAGACGATCAGTGGCACCGGGCGGGCCGGGTCGAGCCGGAGGCGTTCCGCGCCGATCCACACCAGCCTGTCGTGCCGGACCAGCTCGCCCCGCGGGTCCTCGGGCCGCCGCTTGGCCAGGACGAGGTCCAGCTTCCCGGCGGCGAGCTGTTCGTGCAGCGTGCCCGACAGCTCGACCGTGAGCTCCAGGTCGACTTCCGGGTGCTCGTGCCGGAAGCCCTCGAGGATCTCCGGCAGCCGGGTCAGTACGAAGTCCTCCGACGCGCCGAACCGCAGCCGGCCGCGCAGCCGGGTGCCCGTGAAGAACGCCGTCGCCTGCTCGTGCACTTCCAGGATCCGGCGCGCGAAACCGAGCATGGCCTCGCCGTCCTCCGTCAGCTCCACCGAGTGCGTGTCCCGGCTGAACAGCGTCCGCCCGGTGGCGTCCTCCAGCCGCCGCACGTGCTGACTGACGGTGGACTGCCGCAGCCCCAGCCGTCGCGCGGCCTGCGTGAAGCTCAGCGTCTGCGCCACCGACAGGAAGGTGCGCAGATGGGAGGGGTCGTGCATGGCTCCAGGCTATCGCGGAACGTGATGACAGTGAGAGCGGTGTACGGGATTCCCGATCGCTGGTCCGGGGAGCAGGATGGACGAGGGCCGCTCCGGCCCTGTACCGCCTGCACGTTCGAGCCAGTGGAGCACCGTGAAACGCCTGCGCCGACCGCGTCGGATGCCGATCGACCCGTACATCCTTCTCCTGCTCGCGACGGTGGGCGTCGCCGCGCTGCTCCCGGCCCGCGGAACGGCCGCCGACGTCGCGTCCGGTGCCTCCACGGCGGCGATCGCCGTCCTGTTCTTCCTCTACGGGGCCCGGCTGTCCACCCGCGAGGCGCTGGACGGCCTGCGCCACTGGAGGCTGCACGTCACGGTCCTGGCCGCCACCTTCGTCGTCTTCCCGCTGCTCGGCCTCGCGGCCCGCGGGCTGGTGCCGGTGATCCTCACCCACCCGCTCCACCAGGGCCTGCTCTTCCTCACGCTGGTCCCGTCAACGGTCCAGTCGTCGATCGCCTTCACCTCGATGGCCCGCGGCAACGTGCCCGCCGCCATCTGCGCGGGCTCCTTCTCCTCGCTCGTCGGCATCATCGCCACCCCGCTGCTCGCGGCCTCGCTGCTCGGCGGCAGCGGCGGCGGGTTCTCCGCCGACTCGCTGCTGCGGATCGTGCTGCAACTGCTCGTGCCGTTCCTCGCGGGTCAGCTGCTGCGCCGCTGGATCGGAGGCCTCGTCACCCGTCACAGGAAGGTCCTCGGGCTCGTGGACCGCGGCTCGATCCTGCTCGTCGTCTACACCGCGTTCAGCCAGGGCATGGTCCAGGGAATCTGGCACCAGGTCAGCCCCGTCCGGCTCGCCGGGCTGCTCGTCGTCGAGGCGGTCGTCCTCACCGTGATGCTGCTGGTGACCTGGTACGGCGGAAAGGCGATGGGCTTCGGCCGGGAGGACCGGATCACCCTGCAGTTCGCCGGTTCGAAGAAGTCCCTCGCCTCCGGACTTCCCATGGCGAGCGTCCTGTTCGGCGCGCACGCCTCGCTGGCCGTGCTGCCGCTGATGCTCTTCCACCAGATGCAACTGATGGTCTGCGCCGTGATCGCAAAGCGCCGCTCGCGCGACTCGCGCACGGAGGAGGTCAGCGCTCCGGAGCCAGCCGCAGCGTCACGAACCGCGGCCGGTACAGGGACACGTTCCGGCTGAGCTGGGCCGCGGCGCCCGTCGTCTCCAGCCAGTTGACGTCGTAGCTCAGTACGAGGCGCCCCTCGCCGCTCAGCACCGGATGGGCCTGCGGGTTGTAGGCGGCCACCTGGCCCTGCGGCAGCGACGGGCTGAACTCCTTCGCCGGACCGTGCCACGGCCCGGCCGGGGAGCACGCCCAGTACGACGCCACGGTGGTCAGCCCCTTGGTGCCCGTGGCCATCGTGAACAGCACATAGGTCCCGCCGTCCCGGACGACCGAGAAGGCGCTGCCCACGCCTGTGCGCTGCCCGTCCCCGAGCACCGGACGGGGGCGGGCGCCGGCGGACCACGCGGAGCCGTTCCAGTACCGCCAGGCCGCCGGATCCGCGAGCCCGCCCTCCGGCACCCGGGCCACGTACGCGTGCGAGGCGGGGCGGGAGGCGGCCTGGCCGTCGTCGCCGCCGAAGACGTAGGTCCAGCCGTCCTCCTCGACCAGCGTCGTGCCGAACAGCACGCGCCGGGACGGGTCCGGCACCAGCTGCTGGTCGAGCACCTTGACGATCGACTCCAGGCGCAGATCGGGCAGGGACAGGGTGGCGACCTCGGTGGCGGTGGGCACGCCGTAGATCCACGGGGCCTGGCCGGCCGTGCGGACCCAGAGCAGCACCCGCACGACCTGCTCCGAGGAGCCGGGGGAGCGGGGTTCGACACGGGCCGCGACCGGCCAGCGCCACTGGTTCGGGGCCGGGTCGGCGAACAGCGGGGCGGGGAGGGTGGTCTCCAGCCGTCCGTCGCGCATCAGCACGGCCGAGTTGCGCACCAGCGGCGTGGTGGCGTCCCGCCAGGCGTAGGACTCGCCGTGCGGGTTGGGCGGGCCGTACACCCGGCCCAGATAGGTGTCCGAGAACAGCCACAGCACCCGGCCGTCCGGCAGCCGCACCGAGTGGGTGCCGTCTCCGCCGGTCCAGTCGTCGGTGCGGCTCGCGTCGTCGCCGTAGCGGGCGAACTCGGCGGTGAGGCCGTCGTCCGCCTGCCAGGAGCGGACCGTGCGCGCCCGGCAGGCGCCGTCGTCGTCCGGACTCTCGTCCTCCGGGAGGGCGATGAGCAGCGCGGCCCCGAGAACCAGGACCAGCAGCAGGCCGATCCCGGTTCCCGTGCGCTGTCGTGCTCGTGCTGCGTATGCGTCGTCGGGCACGTCCCGTGACGTTAGTTGCTGCCGCTCACCTGGTCCATGGGCAGCCACAGCACCGTGCCCCGCGCGGCCGCGCCCGAGGCGCCGGAGGCCAACTCCCGGTCGGTCAGGGCCCGGTTCCAGACGCGGACGTCGTCGATCGCCCCCGTCAGGAACGCCCTGCTGTCCATCCGCTGGCCGATGTGCACACCGAACGGGGAGTTGCGGCTGACCGAGCCCGGCACGTCCGTGGTGCTGATCTGCGAACCGTCGAGGAAGAGCGTCAGTTTCCCTTCGCTCCGGCGCAGGGCCAGATGGTGCCAGCGTCCGTCGTTGTGGGCGCCGGTGGTCCACACCGAGGCCGACCTGACGGTCGTCGCGCCCGACCGGGTCGTGATGAGCCCACGGACCCGGTCGCTCGCCGGCTCCCCGCGCAGCCAGATCTGCGGCTGGGTGGTGCCGATGCCGCCCATCCACAGGAACGGCTGCTCGCCGGTGGTGGCCGTGTAGCGGAAGAACAGCGACGCCGTGAAGTCCCCGTCGCCGAGCGGGAGCCGGGACCGGAACGGCAGGCGTACCGCGTCGTCGGTGCCGTCGAAGGACAGCGCGCCTCCGCGCACCCCGGCCGTCCGCCCGGCACCGCCGAGCACGGCCGCGGGCCTGGCGCCGGCCGCCGCGTCACGGGTGGTCGGGTCGCGGCCCCGCCGTGGCTTCAGCCAGTCCTCGCTGAAGCGGGCGAAGCGGATCTCGTCCCGGGCGTCGACCGCCCCGCCCTCGTACAGCAGGCCCACCGTCGAGGAGTCGACCGACGCCATGTCGGAGTAGCCGGACCAGTCCGTGGTGACGACCGTGCCCCGGTCCACGCTGTCCCAGGTGCGCCCGCCGTCGTAGGACGAGCGGACCATCATCGTCCGGCGGCGGTCGGGGTCGGCCGGGGCGGACAGCAGGATCCGGTCGCCCAGGCGCAGGGTCGCTCCCTGGACCTGCGGGGTGTAGAGGTCGGGCAGGTCGCGGAAGGGCGTGGCGAAGCTGTCGCCGCCGTCCCGGCTGACGGTCTGGGAGCGGTGGCCCAGGTCGGTGCCGTCCTGCTCCCGGCCGCTGACGAGGACCCCGCCGTCGGCGCGTTCGGTGAGCGTCACCTCGGACGGCTTCTGCCGGAACGTGCCGTCCTGCGCTATGGGCCAGGAGTCCGTGGCGCCGATCCGCCAGTGGTCGCCGCCGTCGTCGCTGACGATGAGCGCGGCATGGTTCGCGGTGACCCGGCTGCCGTCCCACGTCTCGGTGTTGACGCCGAACACCAGCCGCCCGGCGTGCTTGCCGCGGGTGAGCTGGATGCCGTGCACGGGACCGGTGGCGTACCAGGAGTTCCAGTGCTCGGGCAGGATCTCGTCGCTCAGGTCGCGCGGCTCCGACCAGGTCCGGCCGTCGTCGTCGCTGTACTGGAGGTGCGGGGTGCGGTCGCAGGGAACGGTGCAGTTGCCGGCGTCCGTACGGCCCGTGTTGTACGTCTCGGCCAGCAGGATCCGGCCGGTCCTCCGGTCCACGAGGGGCGCCGGGTTGCCGTGCGTGTCGCCGGCGCCCTCGTTGACGACCTGGAGCGGTCCCCAGGTGCGGCCGCCGTCGGTGGAGCGCTTGACGACGATGTCGATGTCCGCCGCGTCCCCGCAGTTGAGGACCCGGCCCTCGGCGAAGGCGAGCAGCGTGCCGGCCGTCGTCCGCACGATCGCCGGGATCCGGAAGCAGGAGTAGCCGGGATCCTGGGAAGCCTTGAAGAGGATCTGCTGCTCGAACTCCGGTAATTCTGCGGTGGGTCGGGCATGGCCCGGGACGGTGGGCGCCAGCAGCGCCGCGGCGGTGAGAACGGCTGTCAGGGTGGATCTCAGACGTGCGCGAAGACTTGACGGCATGGTGCGACCTGCCCTTCATGCGTCTGTCGGCTGGACCACCGAGGCATGGAATCGGACATCCGGGCGGCAGAAGTGCGGACAATCGGACATCCTACGTCCCATGTGTGGGGTCATGACGGTACTGGGACCCGCAGACCCCCACAAGAAGCGTGCGTCAGGGGATCAGGACGACCTTGCCGAGGTCGGACCGTGCCTCGGTCGCCCCTGCGGCGCAGGGGGCGCTCCGCCGGTCGGGGCCCCGCCGCCGTGTCGCCGGGGAGCCTGCTCAGTCCTGGGCGGCCGCCGCCCGCAGGGCGATGCGGTCCTCACCCGCGTACACGTTCATGGAGCCGCCCCGCAGGAAGCCCACCAGGGTCAGGCCCGTCTCGGCGGCCAGGTCCACCGCCAGCGAGGACGGCGCCGAGACGGCCGCCAGGACCGGTATGCCGGCCATCACGGCCTTCTGAGCCAGCTCGAAGGAGGCCCGGCCCGAGACGAGCAGAACCGTCCGGGACAGGGGCAGGTCCCCGTTCTGCAGGGCGCGGCCGACCAGCTTGTCGACCGCGTTGTGCCGGCCCACGTCCTCCCGGACGTCCAGCAGCTCACCGCCCTCCGAGAAGAGGGCCGCGGCGTGCAGGCCACCGGTCCGGTCGAAGACCCGCTGGGCGGCGCGCAGCCGGTCGGGCAGGCTCGCCAGCAGCTCCGGGGTGACCCGCACCGCGGGACTGTCGGCGATGGGCCAGCGTGCCGTCGTCCGGACCGCGTCCAGCGACGCCTTGCCGCACAGGCCGCAGGAGGACGTCGTGTAGACGTTCCGCTCCAGGGTGATGTCGGGGATCACCACGTCCGGGGCCGTCTGCACATCGACCACGTTGTACGTGTTCGCGCCTCCCCCAAGCTCTCGGCTTCGCTCGAGCAGGGAGGGGCCCCCACCTGTGGCCCCGGCGCAGTACACGATGTTCCGCAGGTCCCGCTGCCCGCCCAGCACCCCCTCGCTCACCAGGAAGCCGGCCGCCAGTGCGAAGTCGTCGCCCGGGGTGCGCATGGTGATGGCCAGGGGCCTGCCGTTCAGCCGGATCTCCAGGGGTTCCTCGGCCACCAGCGTGTCCGGGCGGCTGGAGACCGCTCCGTCCCGGATGCGGAGCACCTTGCGTCGTTCCGTGACTCGTCCCATGTCCTGATCAGTCCCGGTTCTGTACGTGCGGCGAGGTGACCTTCACGATCTCATTGTCCTGCACGTGCGGCGTCATGCCGCGGCCCACTCCACAGTACGCGCACACCGTGGTCGTCACCGTCGGCGACAGGGGCGGCGAGGGGCCGCGCGCCGACCGTTCGGCGCATGCCGGCTACCACTCACCGCATACGGTCGACGCGCCGCCTTCTCAACTCCCTTGCGGATCCCTACCGTCCGGGGTTCATGAGTCCCCCCGTAGCACCCCCGGGCTGGAGCCGCTGGCTCGTTCCGCCCGCCGCCCTCTCCGTACACCTCTCCATCGGCCAGGCCTACGCCTGGAGCGTGTTCAAACCGCCCCTGGAGTCCGCGCTCGGCCTCAGCGGCACCCAGAGCGCGCTGCCCTTCCAGCTGGGCATCGTCATGCTGGGCCTGTCGGCCGCGTTCGGCGGCACGCTCGTGGAACGCAACGGCCCGCGCTGGGCGATGACCGTCGCCCTGGTCTGCTTCTCGTCCGGATTCCTGCTCTCCGCGCTGGGCGCGGCCACGGAGCAGTACTGGCTGATCGTCCTCGGCTATGGCTTCGTCGGCGGCATCGGCCTCGGCATCGGCTACATCTCACCCGTCTCCACCCTGATCAAGTGGTTCCCGGACCGGCCCGGCATGGCCACCGGCATCGCCATCATGGGCTTCGGCGGTGGCGCGCTGATCGCCTCGCCGTGGAGCGCCCAGATGCTGGAGTCCTTCGGCGCCGACAGCTCCGGCATCGCGCTGGCCTTCCTCGTGCACGGTCTGTCGTACGCCGTCTTCATGCTGCTGGGTGTTCTGCTGGTCCGGGTTCCGCGTCATGCCCCAGGGGCGCGGGGAACGGCGCGACAAGCCCCCACCGGCCCGCAGGTGTCCGCGAACCAGGCCCTGCGCACCCCCCAGTTCTGGTTCCTGTGGATCGTGCTCTGCATGAACGTCACCGCGGGCATCGGCATCCTGGAGAAGGCCGCGCCCATGATCACGGACTTCTTCGCCGACACCTCCACACCGGTGTCGGTGACGGCCGCCGCCGGATTCGTCGCGCTGCTGTCGGCGGCGAACATGGCGGGCCGCATCGGCTGGTCCTCGACGTCCGACCTCATCGGCCGCAAGAACATCTACCGCGTCTACCTGGGCGCCGGCGCGCTGATGTACGCGCTCATCGCCCTGTTCGGCGACTCCTCCAAGCCGCTGTTCGTCCTGTGCGCGCTGGTGATCCTCTCCTTCTACGGCGGCGGCTTCGCGACCGTCCCGGCGTATCTGAAGGACCTGTTCGGCACGTACCAGGTCGGTGCCATCCACGGGCGGCTGCTCACCGCCTGGTCCACGGCCGGGGTGCTCGGCCCGCTGATCGTGAACTGGATCGCCGACCGGCAGGAGGAGGCGGGCCGGCACGGCGCGTCCCTGTACGGGCTGTCGTTCGTCATCATGATCGGGCTGCTGGTCGTCGGCTTCGTCGCCAACGAACTCGTCCGGCCCGTCCACCCACGCCACCACGTCCCCCAGCCGAAGGAGGCCGACCGTGTCCAGCGACAGCAGTCAGAGTCCGCCTAGCCCGGACCGGCGGTGGCTGATCGCCTTCGCCTGGGTGTGGGTGGGCGTCCCCCTCGCCTACGGGCTGTACGAACTCGTCCGGAAGGCGACGCAGCTGTTCACCGGCTAGGTGACGGATAGGTGTGCGGGCGTCCGAGGATCTGATCGAAGCTGACAACCCTGACGCCCGTTTCCTGTCACGTTGCCTGCCCGCGTACCGGCGAGTCACTGATCAGACTGGTGTGTCCCGCTACCCAAGGCAACGAGGGGGACCGCCCGAATGAACGGCTCGCGCATCGCCGCAGTCGGCCACTACCAGCCCGCCAAGGTGCTCACCAACGAGGACCTGGCGGGCATGGTCGACACCAGTGACGAGTGGATCAGGAGCCGGGTGGGCATCCGCACCCGCCACGTCGCCGAGGCCGACGAGCCGGTCGACGAACTGGCCGCCCACGCCGCCGCCAAGGCCCTCGCGGCGGCCGGACTGGCCCCGGCCGACATCGACCTGGTACTGGTGGCCACCTCCACCGCGGTCGACCGCTCACCCAACACCGCCGCCCGGGTCGCGTCCCGCCTCGGCATCCCGCAGCCCGCCACGATGGACCTCAACGTGGTGTGCGCGGGCTTCACCCACGCCCTGGCCACCGCCGACCACACCGTCCGCGCGGGCGGCGCGAGCCGCGCGCTCGTCATCGGCGCCGACAAGATGTCCGACGTGACCGACTGGAGCGACCGCACCACGTGCGTGCTCGTCGGCGACGGCGCGGGGGCCGCGGTGGTCGAAGCCTCTCCGGAGGCCCGCATCGGGCCGGTGCTGTGGGGCTCGGTGCCGGAGATGGGGCACGCGGTGCGGATCGAGGGCACCCCGCCGCGCTTCGCCCAGGAGGGCCAGAGCGTCTACCGCTGGGCGACCACCCAGCTGCCACCCATCGCGCGCCGGGCGTGCGAACGGGCCGGTCTGGTGCCGGCGGACCTCGCCGCGGTCGTGCTCCACCAGGCCAACCTGCGCATCATCGAACCCCTCGCCGAGAAGATCGGCGCCGTGAACGCGGTCGTCGCACGTGATGTCACCGAGTCCGGCAACACCTCGGCCGCGAGCATCCCGCTGGCCTTCTCCAAGCTGGTCGAGCAGGGCGCGGTCACCACCGGCGACCCGGTGCTGCTGTTCGGCTTCGGCGGGAACCTGTCGTACGCGGGGCAGGTCGTCCGCTGCCCCTGACGCCCTGCTGCGACGCGGTGAACCCTGCTCCGCGTGCTCCGTAGACTGTAGATGAAAGACAGTCGGTGCCGGCTCCGCGGTGAGCTTCCGCCGCGCCGTGCACGGCCCTGTCGAGGAGGGGGACCCGCGATGCTGTCGCCAGGCCTGCCCCAGGGGGCGGTACCCAGGCTGGAACGTCCGGGTCCGTTGCGCGACCGTGTGTACGAGGCGCTGCTCGAACTCATCACCACCCGTGCGCTCCAGCCCGGTCAGCACCTCGTCGAGAGCGAACTCGCCGGGCACCTCGGGGTCTCCCGGCAGCCGGTGCGCGAGGCGCTGCAGCGGCTCAACACCGAGGGATGGGTCGATCTGCGGCCCGCCCAGGGCGCGTTCGTGCACGAGCCGACGGAGGAGGAAGCCGATCAGCTCCTCACGGTCCGTACGCTCCTGGAGGCCGAGGCGGCCCGGCTCGCGGCGGCGAACGCGAACAGTGCCGGGATCTCCGCCCTCGAAGCGCTGTGCGCCGAGGGCGAGCAGGCCGTCGAGGCCGACGACGTGGACGGCGCCGTCGCCGTGGACGCCCGCTTCCACGCGAAGATCATGGACCTGGCCGGCAACGCCGTCCTCGCGGAACTCGCCGCCCAGGTCGACCGTCGTGTCCGCTGGTACTGCACGCCGGTCGCCCGGCAGCGCGGCCACCAGTCCTGGACCGAGCACCGTGACCTCATCGCCGCGATCGCCGGTGGCGACGAACAGCGGGCCGCCCGGCTGATGCGCGAGCACACCGAGCACACGCGCAGGTCGTACCACGCGCGGGCGCGTCCCTAGACCAGGGGTTCACCCGGCCGTCAGTACCGCCTGGGTCTGGGTCGTCTGGCACACCAGGGTGCCGTCCTCGTCGCGCAGGTCCGTCCGGACCGCGACGTAGGAACGGCCCACGTGGACCGGCTGCGCCTCGGCGCGTACGGTGCCCGACCGCACGGCGCGGAAGAAGTTCGTCTTCGACTCGACCGTCGAGGTGCTCGCGCCCGGCGGCAGGTTGAGGAACGCGCACACCGCGCCGGCCGTGTCGGCGAGGGCCATCAGCGCGCCGCCGTGCAGGACGCCGCCCACCGTGCACAGCTCCGGAGCCCAGGCGAGCGCGGCCGTGACCCGGCCGGGGGTGGCCTCCTCCAGTGAGATGCCCAGTTCTCCGGCGAAGGGAACCGCCTTCAGCAGCGCTTCAGGGGCAGGCGTGCCGGTCATACGGGACCTCCCGAGGGGGCGACGAGGACTCATGGCGGTGCCAGCCTGACCCGGGCCGCGCGCACGGTCAATTACCTGCCGGGTAAGGCCCACGGCCCTCGCCTTTGTCCTCTGAGTGGAAAAAGTCGAGGGCAATATCTGCGCAACTTCTTCCCACCCTCGGCAGCCGCTGCTACGTTCCCTCCGAAAGCAAGCCACCGATGTGGCGGAAAGCCGGCGCGCACAGGCCGCATGAGGCGGGGAGGGGCTCGTGAGACGTATGACCGCACGACCCGGAAACGCCCATCAGGCCCGACTGTTGAAGCTGCTGCGCGACGGCGGCCCCAACTCCCGCGCCCAGCTGGGCGACCAGGTCGACCTCTCGCGGTCCAAGCTCGCCGTGGAGGTGGACCGGCTGCTGGAGACGGGGCTGGTCGTGGCCGACGGACTCGCCGCCTCGCGCGGCGGCCGCCGCTCCCACAACATCCGGCTCAACCCCGAACTGCGTTTCCTCGGTGTGGACATCGGCGCGACCTCGGTCGACGTCGCCGTCACCAACGCCGAGCTGGAGACCCTCGGGCACATCAACCATCCCATGGACGTGCGAGAAGGCCCGGTCGCGGTCTTCGAGCAGGTCCTGGCCATGGCGGCCAAACTCAAGGCCTCCGGGCTCGCGGAGGGGTTCGACGGCGCCGGCATCGGCGTCCCGGGCCCGGTCCGCTTCCCCGAGGGCATCCCGGTGGCGCCGCCGATCATGCCGGGCTGGGACGGCTTCCCCGTGCGGGAGGCGCTCAGCCAGGAACTCGGCTGCCCGGTCATGGTCGACAACGACGTGAACCTCATGGCGATGGGGGAGCAGCACGCGGGCGTCGCCCGCACCGTCGCCGACTTCCTCTGCGTCAAGATCGGCACAGGCATCGGCTGCGGCATCGTCGTCGGCGGTGAGGTCTACCGCGGTACGACGGGCAGCGCCGGCGACATCGGGCACATCCAGGCCGTCCCCGACGGCCGCCCCTGCGCCTGCGGCAACCGGGGTTGTCTGGAGGCCCACTTCAGTGGCGCGGCCCTAGCCCGCGACGCCATGGAGGCCGCCCAGCAGGGGCTTTCGGCCGAACTGGCCTCCCGGCTGGAGACGAACGGCACCCTCAGCGCCGTCGACGTCGCCGCCGCGGCCGCCGCCGGTGACGCCACCGCGCTCGATCTGATCCGCGAGGGCGGCAACCGCACCGGCCAGGTCATCGCCGGCCTGGTCAGCTTCTTCAACCCCGGCCTGGTGGTGATCGGCGGCGGGGTGACCGGCCTCGGCCACACCCTGCTCGCCGCGATCCGCACCCAGGTCTACCGCCAGTCGCTGCCGCTGGCGACCGGCAACCTCCCCATCGTCCTGGGCGAGTTGGGACCCGCCGCCGGCGTCACCGGCGCGGCCCGGCTCATCAGCGACCACCTGTTCTCACCCGCGTAGTCCCTTTCCACAGCACGGCTCACCAGTACCAGCACGGCTCACCAGCACAGCGCCCTGCTCTGCCCTGCACCTGAACACGCCTGCTCGACAACACGCCTGCTCGACAAGCGCCCTGACACCGGCCCGCCCGCCAAGGGGAATTCGCATGGCACCAGAACCACCGCTGCTCAGCATGTCCGGCATCACCAAGTCGTTCCCCGGAGTCCGGGCCCTCGACGGCGTCGACCTCGACGTCCAGGCCGGCGAGGTGCACTGCCTCCTCGGCCAGAACGGCGCAGGCAAGTCGACCCTCATCAAGGTCCTCGCCGGCGCCCACCAGCCCGACACCGGCCGCCTCCGGTGGCGCGGCGAGGAGGTCGCCCTCCGCTCACCGATCGCCGCCATGCGCCTCGGCATCGCCACCATCTACCAGGAACTCGACCTGGTGGAGCACCTGTCGGTCGCCGAGAACGTGCATCTGGGGCACGAGCCGACCGCCGCGGGGTTCGTCGTGCGGGGGAAGGCGGCCCGGGCCTCGACCGCCTCCCTGCTGAAGCGACTCGGCCATGCGGAGATCGACCCCGCCCGGCTCGTCGGGGAGTTGTCGGCGGCGCAGCAGCAGATCGTGTCCATGGCCCGGGCGCTCTCCCATGACGTGCGGCTCATCGTCATGGACGAGCCGTCCGCCGCCCTCGACCCGGACGAGGTCGACAACCTCTTCCGTATCGTCGGCGACCTCACCGCCGCCGGCGTCGCCGTCGTGTACATCTCCCACCGCCTGGAGGAGATCCGCCGCATCGGCGACCGGGTGACCGTCCTGAAGGACGGCCGGGCCGTCGCGAACGGGCTCCCCGCGAAAGCGACCCCGACCCGTGAGGTCGTCGCCCTGATGACCGGCCGCAACGTCGAGTACGTCTTCCCCGGCCGGCCCGTCTCCCCGCCGCCCGGCGAGCCGGTCCTGAAAGTCAAGGGGCTGTCCCGGCAGGGGGAGTTCGAGACCCTCGACCTGGAGGTGCGGCCGGGTGAGATCGTCGGTCTCGCCGGACTCGTCGGCTCGGGCCGCTCCGAGATCCTGGAGACCGTCTACGGCGCCCGGAAGCCGACGTCCGGTCAGGTGCTCGTCGACGGCAGGCCCTTGAAGCCCGGCAGCGTCCGGGCCGCCGTCCGGGCCGGGCTCGGGCTCGCCCCCGAGGAGCGCAAGGCGCAGGCCCTGCTGATGCTGGAGTCCGTCACCCGCAACGTGTCGGTCTCCTCCATGTCCCGCTTCTCGCGCGGCGGCTGGATCGACCGGGGCGCCGAACTGGGCGCCGCCCGGGCCGCGACCCGCGAGCTGTCGCTCCGGCCCGACAACCCGTCGGTTCCCGTGCGCACCCTGTCCGGCGGCAACCAGCAGAAGGCCGTGCTCGCCCGCTGGCTGCTGCGCGGCTGCAAGGTGCTGCTGCTAGACGAACCCACCCGCGGCGTCGACGTCGGCGCCCGCGCCGAGCTCTACGCGGTCATCCGCCGGCTGGCCGACGAGGGTCTCGCCGTGCTGCTGGTCTCCAGCGAGGTGCCCGAGGTGCTCGGCCTCGCCGACCGCGTGCTGGTGCTGCGCGAGGGCCGCGTCGTCCACACGGCACCCGCGCGCGAACTCGACGAACACCGCGTACTCGACCTGGTCATGGAAGGAAGCCCGGTGTCATGACGCAGCCCGTCTCCCCGCCGCGGGACAGCAGCACCGCGAAGGTGTCCCAGGCCCAGCCCCCCGCCTGGCGTGGCCTGATGGCCCGCGCCGACGTCCGCACCCTCTCCCTGCTCGGCGTGCTCGCCGTGCTGGTGCTCATCGGCGGCATCACCAAGCCCGACGAGTTCCTCGACACCCGCAACCTGCAACTGGTGCTCACTCAGGCGTCCGTCATCGGCGTCGTCACCGTCGGCATGACCTTCGTCATCGTCTCCGGCGGCATCGACCTGTCCGTCGGCGCGATCGTCGCCCTCGCCTCGGTGTGGGCGACCACCGTCGCCACCCAGGAGTACGGCTTCACCGGCATCCTCTTCACGGCGGTCGTGGTCGGAGTCGGCTGCGGCCTGGTCAACGGGGTGCTCATCGCATACGGCGCGATGGTGCCGTTCATCGCCACTCTCGCCATGCTGGCCTCCGCCCGTGGCCTCGCCCTGCAGATCACCGACGGCAAGACGCAGATCGTCACCGTGCCGTCCGTCCTCGACCTGGGGGAGCGCGACGCCTACGTCCTCGGCATCCCACCCCTGGTGCTGGTCTTCGCCGTGGTCACGGTCATCGGCTGGCTGGTGCTCAACCGCACCACCTTCGGCCGCCGCACGGTCGCCGTCGGGGGCAACCCGGAGGCCGCCCGGCTCGCCGGCATCGACGTCCGCCGCCAGCGGCTCTACCTGTACCTGCTGTCCGGGCTGTGCTGCGGTATCGCCGCCTTCCTGCTGATCGTCCTGGCCGGCTCCGGCCAGAACACCAACGGCAACCTCTACGAACTCGACGCCATCGCCGCCGCGATCATCGGTGGGACGCTGCTCACCGGCGGCCGGGGCACCATCGTCGGATCCGTCCTCGGCGTCCTGATCTTCACCACGATCACCAACATCTTCGCCCTGAACAACCTGCAGAGCGACGTCCAGCAGATCGCCAAGGGAGCGATCATCGTCGCCGCCGTGCTGGTCCAACGACGTACCGCGAGCACGACCTGAGGAAAGGGTTCCCCGCCATGACAGAGATCACGAGCCGCAGAGGGCTGCTCTTCGGAGCCGCCGCCGTCTCCGCCGGTGCCCTCCTCACGGGGTGCACGAGCAACGAGCCGTCCGACTCCAAGGACGAACCGGCCGGCAACAACCAGCCGGCCGCCGACGACAAGCCCGGCAAGCGGGTCACCATCGGCTTCGCCGGCCCGCAGGCCGACCACGGCTGGCTCAACGCCATCAACGACAACGCCAAGAGCCGCGCCGAGAAGTACTCCGACGTCACCCTGGAGATCACCGAGGGCTCCAACGACACCGCCCAGCAGATCGGCCAGATCGAGACCCTCATCAACAAGAAGGTCGACGTCCTGGTCGTGCTGCCCGCCGACGGCAAGGCCCTCACCCAGGTCGGCCTGAAGGCGATGCGCGCCGGCATCCCGGTCGTCAACCTCGACCGGATCTTCAACACCCCGCAGGCCTACCGCTGCTGGATCGGCGGCGACAACTACGGCATGGGCCT
The DNA here is from genome assembly GCF_000717875.1 of Streptomyces sp. NRRL S-455. Lineage (GTDB taxonomy): Bacteria > Actinomycetota > Actinomycetes > Streptomycetales > Streptomycetaceae > Streptomyces. The sequence continues at coordinate 120,464 of NZ_JOCT01000022.1, read as the reverse complement.
CAACGCCGGCCACTACATCGGCGAGAAGCTGAAGGGCAAGTCCGACGCCCGCGTCATCGAACTGGCCGGCCTGGACAACCTCGAGCTGACCAAGCAGCGCACCAAGGGTTTCGACGACGCCCTGAAGAACTACCCCAACATCAAGAAGGTCGCCCGCCAGGCCGCCGAGTTCACCGTCGAGTCCGGGCAGGCCAAGATGGCCCAACTGCTCCAGGCCCAGTCGAAGTTCGACGCGCTGTGGAACCACGACGACGACCAGGGCGTCGGCGCGCTGCGCGCCATCGAGCAGGCCGGACGGGACGACTTCCTCATGGTCGGCGGCGCCGGCGCGCTCTCCGCCTTCCAGGCCATCGAGCAGGACAACGGGGTGCTCAAGGCGACGGTGCTCTACCCGCCGACCATGGCCGCCTCCGCTATCGACCTCGCCCGCGCCCTCGGCCAGGGCAAGGGCATCGGCGGCATGGCCGAGTTCGAGATCCCCGCGTCGATCACGCTCTACTCGGCCGTCGTCGACAAGACCAACGTCGACCAGTACATGCCCACCGGCTTCAAGTGATTCCGCCCGCACCCCCCACGTGCGCCACCCCGACCAGGACGAGGAGGACACCCGTATGGGACAGCCGCAAGCGCAGCCAGAAGGGACCGAGGCAGGCAAGCCACCCCTGCGCGTGGGAATGGTGGGCTACGCCTTCATGGGCGCCGCCCACTCCCAGGGCTGGCGCACCGCGGGCCGCGTCTTCGACCTGCCGCTGAACCCCGTGCAGGCCGTGATCTGCGGGCGGGACCGGTCCGCCGCGCAGGCGGCGGCCGACCGGCACGGCTGGGCGTCCGTCGAGACCGACTGGCGGGCCCTCGTCGAACGGGACGACATCGATCTCGTCGACATCTGCACCCCCGGCGACACCCACGCCGAGATCGCGCTGGCAGCCCTGGCCGCCGGCAAGCACGTGCTGTGCGAGAAGCCCCTCGCCAACACCGTCGAGGAGGCCACCTCGATGGCGCGGGCGGCCGAGGAGGCGCGTGCACGCGGGCAGGTGGCGATGGTGGGCTTCAACTACCGCCGGGTGCCGGCCACCGCCCAGGCCCGGCGGATGGTGGCCGAGGGCCGTCTCGGCAGGCTGAGGCACGTGCGCGTGACGTACCTCCAGGACTGGCTGATCGACCCGGAGTTCCCGCTGACGTGGCGGCTGCGCAAGGACCAGGCAGGCTCGGGCTCGCTCGGCGACCTGGGCGCGCACATCATCGACCTCGCGCAGTACCTGACGGGGGAGCGGCTGGCGGGCGTCTCGGCGCTGACGGAGACCTTCGTACGGGAACGGCCCCTGCCGACCGGCGCCACCAGCGGGCTGTCCGCCGCCCCGTCGGCCGGCACCGGCGAGGTCACCGTGGACGACGCGGCCCTCTTCACGGCCCGCTTCCCCTCCGGTGCCCTCGCCTCCTTCGAGGCCACCCGCTACGCCACCGGCCGCAAGAACGCCCTGCGCATCGAACTCAACGGCGAGCGCGGTTCGCTCGCCTTCGATCTGGAGCGGCTCAACGAGCTGTCCTTCCACGACGGCACCCAGCCCGGCGCGGAGGCCGGCTTCCGCCGGATCCTCGTCACCGAACCCGACCACCCCTACCTGGACGCCTGGTGGCCGCCGGGCCACGGCCTCGGCTACGAGCACACCTTCGTCCACCAGGCCCGCGACCTCGTCCACGCCATCGCCGAGGGCCGCAGCCCCGAACCGTCCTTCGCCGACGGGCTGCAGGTGCAGCGCGTCCTCGCCGCGGTCGAGGAGAGCGCCGGGAAGAACTCCGTCTACACGCCGATCTCGTTCTGAGGAGGACCGTCTCGATGCCGCGCACCTTCACGCTCTTCACCGGCCAGTGGGCGGACCTGCCCCTGGAGGAGGTCTGCCGCCTGGCCCGCGACTTCGGCTACGACGGCCTGGAACTCGCCTGCTGGGGCGACCACTTCGAAGTCGACAAGGCGCTGAGCGATCCCTCGTACGTGGAGTCGAGGCACCAGCTCCTCGACAAGTACGGCCTCAAGTGCTGGGCCATCTCCAACCACCTGGTCGGCCAGGCCGTCTGCGACGCCATCATCGACGAACGCCACCAGGCGATCCTGCCGGACGCGGTGTGGGGCGACGGAGACCCGGAAGGAGTCCGGCGGCGGGCCGCGGACCGCATGAAGGACACCGCCCGCGCCGCCGCCGCCTTCGGCGTCGACACGGTCATCGGCTTCACCGGGTCCGCCATCTGGCACCTGGTCGCCATGTTCCCGCCCGCCCCCGACGCCATGATCGAACGCGGCTACCAGGACTTCGCCGACCGCTGGAACCCCATCCTCGACGTCTTCGACACCGAAGGCGTGCGGTTCGCGCACGAGGTCCACCCCAGCGAGATCGCCTACGACTACTGGACGACCCAGAAGGCCCTCGAAGCGGTCGGCCGGCGCCCGGCCTTCGGGCTGAACTTCGACCCTTCCCACTTCGTGTGGCAGGACCTCGACCCGGTCGGCTTCCTGTGGGACTTCCGCGACCGCATCTACCACGTCGACTGCAAGGAGGCCCGCAAGCGCCTCGACGGACGCAACGGCCGGCTCGGCTCCCACCTGCCCTGGGGCGACCCGCGGCGCGGCTGGGACTTCGTCTCCGCGGGACACGGCGACGTCCCCTGGGAGGACGTCTTCCGGATGCTGCGCTCCATCGACTACCAGGGCCCGGTCTCCGTCGAGTGGGAGGACGCCGGCATGGACCGGCTCCAAGGTGCCCCCGAGGCGCTGACCCGGCTGAAGGCCTTCGACTTCGAACCGCCCAGCGCGTCCTTCGACGCGGCGTTCAACAGCTGAGCCACACCCCCGGCGCAGGTCGGGGACGGGGACCGGCACCACCGCCGGTCCCCCCTCCGGCCTGCACCGATCCCGCTTTGTCCTGTGCTGGGAGAAAGGTGAACCGGCCCTGGCGCAAGGGGTGTTCGTCCCGGACGGACGCGGTTACCGTCCTTGAAGCGTTCAGGATACACGCACCTCCGGGGTGACGGCGCACCCCGGCGCCCGCACCGCACGTTTTCGCACCCACCCGTACGGCACACCCCGTTCCCGGAGGGACTTCGTGCACAGAACCAGACCAGGAAGCCCCCGCGCCCCGAGGCGCCCCGCACTCCGCACCAGCCTCGCCCTGTTCACCGGCCTGCTCCTGGCCGTGGGCACCCCGGCCACCGTGGCCGGCGCCCACCCCGGCCACCCGGAGCACGACGAACCGGCCGCCGCGGAAGGCCAGTTCCAGCAGGTGCCACTCGCCAAGGGCGAACCCGAGACGGGCGAGCCGATGTCGCTCGCCGTGCTCCCCGACCGCAGCGTCCTGCACACCTCGCGCGACGGCACGCTGCGCCTCACCGACCAGGGCGGCGTCACCAAGATCGCCGGCAAGATCCCCGTCTACACCCATGACGAGGAAGGCCTCCAGGGCGTCGGCGTCGACCCGGACTTCAAGAACAACCGGGCGATCTACCTCTACTACGCCCCGCCGCTCGACACCCCCGCGGGCGACGCACCGGAGACCGGGACCGCCGAGGACTTCAAGAAGTTCGACGGCGTCAACCGCCTCTCCCGCTTCGTCCTCAACGCCAACGGCACGCTGAACACGGCCAGCGAGAAGAAGGTCATCGACGTCGCGGCCTCCCGCGGCACCTGCTGCCACGTCGGCGGCGACATCGACTTCGACGCGGACGGCAACCTCTACCTGTCGACCGGCGACGACACCAACCCCTTCGCCTCAGACGGCTACACGCCGATCGACGACCGCGAGGGCCGCAACCCCGCCTTCGACGCCCGCCGCAGCTCCGCCAACACCAACGACCTGCGCGGCAAGATCCTCCGCATCAAGGTCGCCGAGGACGGCTCGTACACGATCCCGGAGGGCAACCTCTTCGCCCCGGGCACCGAGAAGACCCGCCCCGAGATCTACGCGATGGGCCTGCGCAACCCGTTCCGGATGAGCGTCGACGACAAGACCGGCATCGTGTACGTCGGTGACTACGGCCCCGACGCCGGCGCCGCCGACCCGAAGCGCGGACCGGCGGGGCAGGTCGAGTTCGCCAAGGTGACCAAGGCGGCCAACTTCGGCTGGCCCTTCTGCACCGGGAACAACGACGCCTACGTCGACTACGACTTCGCCACCAAGGAGTCCGGCGAGAAGTTCGACTGCGCCGCCCCGAAGAACACCTCGCCGCACAACACGGGCCTCGTCGACCTGCCGCCCGCGCAGGCCGCCTGGATCCCGTACGACGGCGGCTCCGTGCCCGAGTTCGGCGACGGCTCGGAGTCCCCGATGGCCGGCCCGGTCTACCGCTACGACCCCGATCTCGACTCCAGCGTGAAGTTCCCCGAGGCGTACGACGGTGACTTCTTCGCCGGTGAGTTCGGCCGCCGGTGGATCAAGCGGATCGAGCAGAACGGGGACGGCTCGGTCGCGAAGATCAACGACTTCCCTTGGACCGGCACCCAGATCATGGACATGGAGTTCGGCCCCGACGGGGCGCTCTACGTCCTCGACTACGGCGTCTCCTGGTTCCAGGGCGACGAGAACTCCGCGCTGTACCGGATCGAGAGCGCCGAGGACGGCTTCTCGCCGGTCGCCGAGGTGAGCGCCGACAAGACGTCCGGCGCGGCAGGCCTGAAGGTCAAGTTCACCGGCTCCGCCAAGGACGCCGACTCCACGAACCTCACCTACAGCTGGGACTTCGGCGACGGTACCAAGGGCGAGGGCCTCAACCCCACCCACAAGTACAAGAAGGCAGGCACCTACAGCGCCACCTTCACCGCCAGGGACCCCGAGGGCAACACCGGCAACGCCAGCATCCGGATCGTCGTCGGCAACACCGAACCCAAGGTGAGGATCGACGTCCCGGGCAACGGAAGCATGGCCGAGTTCGGCAAGCCCGTCCCGTTCAAGGTGACCGTCACCGACCCCGAGGAGACGGTCGACTGCTCCAAGGTCAAGGTCGTCTACAGCCTCGGCCACGACTCCCACGCCCACGAGCTGACCAGCGAGATGGGCTGCGAGGGCACCCTGAAGCCGCCCCCCGGTGACGGCGGGCACGACCCCAACGCCAACATCTACGGCGTCGTCGGCGCCAGTTACACCGACGGCGGGGCGAACGGCCAGGAGGCGCTGACCGGCACCGCCCGCGCCGTGCTCCAGCCGCTGCACCGCCAGGGCGAGCACTTCTCCACCCAGTCGGGCGTGTCGGTCATCGACAAGACCGGCGCCAACGGCGGCAAGACCGTCGGCGACATCAACGACGGCGACTGGATCTCCTTCACCCCCTACCGGTTCGACGGGCAGAGGAAGATGACCGTGCGGGCCTCCTCCGGCGGCGCGGGCGGCTTCATCGAGCTGCGTACCGGCTCGCCCGACGGGCCGCTGCACGGCTCCGCGTACATCCCGCCGACCGGCGGCTGGGAGACCTTCCAGAACGTCGACGTGCCGCTGCGGGCCCTGCCCAAGCGCACCACGGAGATCTACCTGGTCTTCAAGGGCGGCGAGGGCGCGCTGTTCGACGTGGACGACTTCGAGTTCTCCAAGGAGCCGTTCAAGGGCGGCAAGAAGGTCCTGGTCTTCTCCAAGACCGCCGGATTCCGCCACGACTCCATCCCGGCCGGCATCGCCGCGCTGAAGGAGATCGGCGGCCCGGCCGGCATCACGGTCGACGCCACCGAGGAGGCCAGGCAGTTCACCACGGCCAACCTCGCCAAGTACGACGCGGTGGCCTTCCTGTCCACCACCGGTGACGTCCTCAACGCCGAGCAGCAGCAGGCGTTCGAGAACTACGTGAAGAACGGCGGCGGCTACCTGGGCATCCACGCCGCCGCCGACACCGAGTACGACTGGGAGTTCTACGGCGGCCTCGTCGGCGCCTACTTCGACTCGCACCCGGCCATCCAGAAGGCCACCGTCCGAGTCGAGGACCACGACCACCCGTCCACCGCGCACCTGGGCGACGCCTGGGAGCGCACCGACGAGTGGTACAACTACCGCACCAACCCGCGTGAGCAGGCCAAGGTCCTCGCCACCCTGGACGAGACCACCTACCAGGGCGGGAACATGAAGGGCGACCACCCGATCGCCTGGTGCCAGAGCTACGGCGGCGGACGCTCCTTCTACACCGGCGGCGGACACACCAAGGAGTCCTACGCCGAGGAGGCCTTCCGCGCCCACCTGCTCGGCGGCCTGCAGTACGCCACCGGTCAGGTGAAGGCGGACTGCAAGCCGGGCAAGGACTACCGGAAGATCTTCAACGGCCAGACCCTGGACGGCTGGAAGCAGGCCGGGCCCGGCAAGTTCGTCGTCAAGGACGGCGTGATGGAGTCCGAGGGCGGCATGGGTCTGCTCTGGTACCAGGCCAAGGAGCTGAAGTCGTACTCGCTGAAGCTCGACTGGAAGATGCGGGGCGACGACAACTCCGGGATCTTCGTGGGTTTCCCGGCCTCCGACGACCCCTGGTCCGCGGTGAACAAGGGCTACGAGATCCAGATCGACGCCACGGACGCGGCCGACCGCACCACCGGCTCCGTCTACTCGTTCAAGTCGGCGAACATCAAGGCACGTGACCAGGTTCTGCGGCCGCCCGGCCAGTGGAACTCCTACGAGATCAAGGTCCAGGGCGAACGCCTCCAGGTGTTCCTCAACGGAGTCAAGATCAACGACTTCACCAACAAGGACCCCCAGCGGAGCCTGACCGACGGTTACATCGGCCTTCAGAACCATGGCGCCGACGACCAGGTCTCCTTCCGCAACATCCAGTTGAAGGAACTGCCCGTCAAGGGCGACTGAACGGCGGCGGGCGGGGGACGCCGGACCCCCGCCCGCCGTCCCTTCCCCTCACCCCGGGTTCGCGCACGACCAGGAGGCTGCCCATGTCCGCGTCCCTCTCCCGACCGCGTGTGGGGGTGTGGCTGATCGGAGCCCGAGGCTCCGTCGCCACCACCGTCGTCACGGGGTGCGCCGCCGTCAGCGCCGGACTGCACCCGCCCACCGGCATGGTGACCGAGACCCCCGCGTTCACCGACAGCGGCCTGCCCGCGCTGTCCGACCTCGTCTTCGGCGGCCACGACACCCTCGACTGCCCTTTGCCCAAACGCGCCGAGTCCCTGACCGCCGGCGGCGTCCTCCCACCGGGCGTCGCCACCGCCGTCGCCGCCGAACTCGCCGCCGCCGACCGGGAGATCAGGCCCGGTGCCCCCACTCCGGGGGACACCAGGAGCGAGACCGAACTGATCACAACCTTCGCCGACGACATACGCGACTTCGTGCACCGGCACGAGCTGGAGCGGGCCGTCGTGGTGAACGTCGCCTCCACCGAACCCGCCTCCCACGGGCCCGACGCCCCGCTCCCCGCCAGCACCCGGTACGCGCTGGCGGCCCTGCGAGCGGGCTGCCCCTACGTCAACTTCACCCCGTCCGAGGGCCTGCACCACCCCGTCGCCGCCCGCGAGGCCGAGCGGAGCGGCCTGCCGTACGCCGGGCGGGACGGCAAGACGGGCCAGACGCTGCTGCGGGCCGTGCTGGGCCCGATGTTCGCGCAGCGGGCGCTGAGGGTCCGCGCCTGGTCCGGCACCAACCTGCTCGGCGGCGGCGACGGAGCCGCCCTGGCCGACCCGGCCGCCGCCGCGGCGAAGAACGCCGGAAAGGAACGCGTCCTCGCCGACACCCTCGGCACCGTCCCCGAGGGCGAGGTGCACATCGACGACGTCCCGGCCCTCGGCGACTGGAAGACCGCATGGGACCACATCGCCTTCGACGGTTTCCTCGGCACCCACATGATCCTCCAGACCATCTGGCAGGGCTGCGACTCCGCCCTCGCGGCTCCCTTGGTGCTGGACCTGGCCCGGCTGACCGCCCGTGCGCACGAGGCGGGGCTGTCCGGTCCGCTCGGTGCCCTCGGCTTCTACTTCAAGGACCCGGTCGGGAGCGGGCCGTCCGGTCTCGCAGAGCAGTACGAGGAACTGGTCCGGTTCGGGCGGAGCCTGGGGCACACTGAGGGGACAGGGGAAGCGCGGTGAGGGCGCACAAGAGCCCCGGCCGACGCGCGCATACCGCGGAGGGAACGACTGCCGGGGGCAGGGCGGGTGGCCCCGCACCCGCCGACGGCACACCACCGCCCCGCGGACAAGCCGGCCGCTCACCCCGGGGCCGTGCCTGGGCCGAACTCCTGCGCCTGCCCGCCCTGTTCAGCGTCCCCGGCGACGCCCTGGCCGGCACAGCCGCGACGGGCGCGGCCCCCACCGCCCGCACCCTGCTCGCCATCGGCTCCTCCCTCTGCCTCTACGAGGCCGGCATGGCCCTCAACGACTGGGCGGACCGCGACGTCGACGCCGTCGAACGCCCGCAACGCCCCCTGCCCTCCGGCCGCATCCGCCCCGCCGCCGCACTCACGGCGGCCTGTGCCCTCACCGGAGCCGGACTGGCCCTGGCCGCCGGCGCCGGCCGTCCCGCGCTGGCCGTCGCCGCCCCACTCGCGGCGACCGTCTGGGCGTACGACCTCCGCCTGAAGCACACACCCGCCGGTCCCCTGGCCATGGGTGCGGCCCGCGGCCTCGACCTGCTCCTGGGAGCCGCGGCCACCACCGGCCGCACCCGCCGGGCCCTGCCCTCCGCCGCCCTCCTCGGCACCCACACCCTGGCCGTCACGACGGTCTCCCGCCAGGAGGCCCGGGGCGGCTCACCCCTGGCCCCTCTGGCGGCCCTCGCGACGACCGCCCTGCTGACGCGCCGCGTGACGAGAAGCCGTGGCGAACTCCCGGCGGAACAACCGGACGCAGCCGCCCACGTCCTGCGAAGCCCGCTGGCCGCCCGGTCTCCACGCCCCGCACCGAACGCCCAGCCCACGGCACACCTCACCACCGCCCTCGCAGCCGCCTACACCGCGACCACCGCACGCCCCTACTTCCACGCCGTCCTCAACCCCTCACCTCCTCTCACCCAACGAGCCGTGGGCGCCGGTATCCGCGCCACCATCCCCCTCCAGGCCACCCTGACCGCCCGCTCCGGCAGCACGGCCACGGCCCTCCTCATCGCGGCCCTGGCCCCACTCGGAGCGCGGTACGCGAGGACGGTGAGCGTGACGTGAGCACACAGGACCGTGTCCCCGGCACCCCCCTCCGCTTCGGCTACGGCACCAACGGCCTCGCCGACCTCCGCCTCGACGACGCGCTGTCCCTCCTCGCCGACCTCGGCTACGACGGTGTCGGGCTGACCCTCGACCACATGCACCTCGACCCGCTCGCCCCCGGCCTCGCCGCCCGCACCCGCCGGGTCGCGCACCGGCTGGACGAGCTCGGCCTGGGCGTCACCGTGGAGACGGGCGCCCGCTATGTGCTCGACCCGCGCCGCAAGCACGGACCCTCCCTGCTGAACCCGGATGCCCACGACCGGGCCCGCCGCGTCGACCTCCTGGTCCGGGCCGTCCGCATCGCCGCCGACCTCGGCGCCCACGCGGTCCACTGCTTCAGCGGGATCGTCCCGGAGGACACCGACACCGACACCGCGTGGAAGCGCCTAGCAGAGTCCCTCACCCCCGTCCTGGACGCCGCCGCCTCCGCCGGCATCCCGCTCGCCGTCGAACCCGAACCGGGCCATCTCCTCGCCACCCTGGCCGACTTCCACCACCTCCGCCGCGCCCTCGGCGACCCCGAGCCGCTCGGCCTCACCCTCGACATCGGCCACTGCCAGTGCCTCGAACCCCGCTCTCCCGCCGACTGCGTGCGCGACGCCGCCCCATGGCTGCGGCACGTCCAGATCGAGGACATGCGGCGCGGTGTCCACGAACACCTCCCGTTCGGGGAGGGGGAGATCGACTTCCCGCCCGTGCTGGCGGCCCTCGCCGCCACCGGCTACCAGGGCCTGACCGTCGTCGAACTGCCCCGCCACTCCCACGCGGGCCCCCACCACGCCGAGCACTCCCTCCCGTTCCTCCGCCACGCCGAGCAGGCCGCGGCCGCCACGTCGCCGTCCCCCGCTCCGGCCCTCCAGCAGACCGCGCCACCCCACGGCGCTCTCTCCGCCCCTGAAGGGAGCAGCAGTTGACTTCCTCCCCCCGCTTAAAGGCGGGGGGTTCCAGCGGTCGCCCGCTGGGTTTCCTGCTTCACCGACGACCGCCCCGTCCGGGAGGACTCCCGTTGAGGTCTTACACCGTCTCCACAGGCAGTCGCCGCCAGACCGGCGGCCAGGATGTTGCGTGCCGCGTTCACGTCACGGTCGTGCCGGGTGCCGCATTCGCACGTCCACTCGCGGACGTTCAGCGGCATCTTCGCCGCGACCGTGCCGCAGGCCCCGCACAGCTTCGAACTGGGAAACCAGCGGTCGATCACCACGAGTTCACGCCCGTACCAGGCGCACTTGTACTCCAGCATGGAGCGGAGTTCCGTCCAGGCCGCATCGGAGATGGCACGCGCGAGACGGCCGTTCTTCAGCAGGTTGCGGACGGTGAGGTCCTCGATCACGACCGTTTGGTTCTCACGGACGAGACGAGTAGTGAGCTTGTGCAGGAAGTCGCGGCGCCGGTCGGCGATCCGCGCGTGGACTTTGGCGACCCGACGCCGGGCTTTCTCCGCGTTGTTGGAGCCCTTCGCCTTGCGGGACAGCTCACGCTGCGCGCGGGCCAGGCGGGCGCGGTCGCGCCGCTCGTGTTTCGGGTTGGCGATCTTCTCCCCGGTGGACAGGGTCACCAGGGAGGTGATGCCGGCATCCAGACCGACGGCCGTGTCGGTGGCGGGGGCCGCGGTGATGGTGTCCTCGCACAGCAGGGACACGAACCAGCGCCCCGCACTGTCGCGGGACACGGTCGCCGTGGTCGGCTCGGTGCCCTCCGGGAGCGGACGCGACCAGCGGATATCCAGGGGCTCGGCCATCTTCGCGAGGGTCAGATGTCCCTCGCGCCATGTGAAGGCGCTGCGGGTGTACTCGGCCGACGCCCGGGACTTCTTCCGCGACTTATAGCGCGGGTACTTCGCGCGCTTGGCGAAGAAGTTCCCGAACGCCGTCTGGAGATGACGGAGCGCCTGCTGGAGCGGGACGGAGGAGACCTCCGTCAGGAAGGCGAGTTCCTCGGTCTTCTTCCACTCGGTCAGCGCGGCGGACGACTGTACGTAGGAGACCCGGCGCTGCTCGCTGTACCAGGCCCGCGTGCGCTCTTCCAGCGCCTTGTTGTAGACGAGACGGACGCAGCCGAACGTGCGCGACAGCTCCGCCGCCTGCTCGTCCGTGGGGTAAAAGCGGTACTTGAACGCCCGCTTGACCTGCTGCGTCACACCTCACACCGTATCGGCTTCCGTGTGAGCAGCGGATGTCGGCCGGTCGGCGGTGGAAACCGGTGCGCCCTGGCGGGGAACAGGCTTGCCCTGCCCCGCTCCGCAGGAGTCCGTTTCTCCCCCGCAAGCGGTAGGTACCCCCACCCCGGCCCGAAGGCCGGGGTATCCACGGAGGAGTCCCGATGACCCAGCCCCGCGCCACTCCCGCGGCGAGAACCGACAGCACCCAGGACGCCCCGAGTACCGGAACCCACACCGGCCAGACCATCCCCGGCACCGCCCTCACCACCGCCCCCTCCCTCGCCGAACTCCGCCGTCGCCTCACCACCGAACTCGACCCCGCCGCCCGCGCCTGGCTGGAGCACGCCCTCGACGAGGCCGCCGCCCACCCCGGCGTCCACGGGCCGATCTCCGCCTGGGAGCTGCGTCTCGCCGAGGCCGGACGCCGCTGCGGAGCCGCGCACGCCGACGCCGCACGGGTCCTCATCCTCGACGCGGCCCGCGCCGGCACCGACGCCCTGACCCGGGTCTACTTCCAGGGCACCGCCGACGAGCGCCGCGCCGTCCTGCACGCCCTGCCGCACCTGGTGCCCGGCCCCGACGCCCTGCCCCTCGTCGAGGACGCCCTGCGCACCAACGACACCCGGCTCCTCACCGCCGCCGTCGGCCCGTACGCCGCCCGGCACCTCACCGCCCACGCCTGGCGTCACGCCGTGCTGAAGTGCCTGTTCACCGGCGTCCCCGTCGAGCACGTGGCGGACCTGGGCCGGCGCGCCCACGGCGACGGCGAACTCGCCCGCATGCTGGGCGACTACGCCGCCGAGCGCTCCGCGGCCGGCCGCCCCGTCCCCGAGGACCTGTACCGCGTCCTGGACCTGACCGAGCCCGTGACGCCCACCGCCGGCCCGGACGACCCCCACGGCAAGGAGTCCTGATGCGCATCTTCGACCCCCACATCCACATGACCTCCCGGACCACCGACGACTACGAGGCCATGTACGCCGCCGGTGTGCGCGCCGTCGTCGAACCCTCCTTCTGGCTCGGCCAGCCCCGGACCTCGCCCGCCTCCTTCCGTGACTACTTCGACTCCCTCCTCGGCTGGGAGCCCTTCCGTGCCGCCCAGTACGGCATCGCCCACCACTGCACCATCGCCCTCAACCCCAAGGAGGCGAACGACCCGCGCTGCACACCCGTCCTCGACGAGCTGCCCCGGTATCTCGTCAAGGACAACGTCGTCGCGGTCGGCGAGGTGGGCTACGACGCCATGACCCCGGCCGAGGACACCGCCCTCGCCACCCAGCTCCAGCTCGCCGCCGACCACGGCCTGCCCGCCCTCGTGCACACCCCGCACCGCGACAAGCTCGCCGGTCTGCGCCGCACCATCGACGCCATCCGTGAGTCCGCGCTGCCCCCGGAGCGCGTCCTGGTCGACCACCTCAACGAGACCACCGTCAAGGAGGCCAAGGACAGCGGCTGCTGGCTGGGCTTCTCCGTCTATCCCGACACCAAGATGGACGAGGAGCGGATGGTCGCGATCCTGCGCGCCTACGGCACCGAGCAGGTCCTGGTGAACTCCGCCGCCGACTGGGGGAAGAGCGACCCCCTCAAGACCCGCAAGGTAGGCGACCTGATGCTGGCCGAGGGCTTCGGCGAGGACGACGTCGACCAGGTGCTGTGGCGCAACCCCGTCGCCTTCTACGGACTCAGCGGCCGCCTGAACCTCGACGTCACCGGCACGGAGGCCACCCACGAGGGCAACTCCGTCCTGCGCGGCGTCCCCAAGGACCCGCACGAGCCGGACCCCGGACCCGCCGCGCCGGCTCGCGTGCCCGGCACGGAGGCGTGAGCCATGCGCTTCCGCCACCCCGACGGATCCACCGTCCACCTCGCCTACTGCACCAACGTCCACCCCGCCGAGACCCTCGACGGCGTCCTCGCCCAGCTCCGCGACCACTGCGAACCCGTCCGCCGCCGGCTCGGCCGCGACCGGCTCGGCATCGGGCTGTGGCTCGCCAAGGACGCCGCACACGCCCTCGTCACCGACCCGTCCGCCCTGCGCGGCCTGCGCACCGAGCTCGACCGGCGGGGCCTCGAGGTCGTCACCCTCAACGGCTTCCCCTACGAGGGCTTCGGCGCCGAGGAAGTCAAGTACCGCGTCTACAAACCGGACTGGGCCGACCCGGAACGCCTCGACCACACCACCGCCCTGGCCCGTGTCCTCGCCGGGCTCCTCCCCGACGACGTCACCGACGGGACCATCTCCACCCTGCCCCTGGCCTGGCGCACCGCGTACGACGACCATCGCGCCGAAACCGCCCGCACCGCTCTGCGCACCCTCGCGGAACGCCTCGACGCCCTCGAGGAGCTGACCGGCCGCTCCATCCGCGTCGGCCTGGAACCGGAACCCGGCTGCGTCGTCGAGACGACTCGCGATGCCATCGCCCCCCTCACCGCGATCGGCCACGACCGCATCGGCATCTGCGTCGACACCTGCCACCTCGCCACCTCCTTCGAAGACCCGCACACCGCCCTGGACGCCCTCACCGAGGCCCGCGTCCCCGTCGTCAAGTCCCAGCTCTCCGCCGCCCTGCACGCCGAGCACCCCCATCTGCCCGAGGTCCGCCAGGCCCTCGCCGCCTTCGCCGAACCCCGCTTCCTGCACCAGACCCGTACCTCCACCGCCGCCGGCCTGCGCGCCACCGACGACCTCGACGAGGCCCTCGCGGGCCACGCCCTGCCGGACGGCGCACCCTGGCGCGCCCATTTCCACGTCCCCCTGCACGCGGCCCCCGCCGCACCCCTCACCTCCACCCTCCCGGTCCTCAAAACCGCACTGACCCGGCTCGTCGGCGGCCCGGCCCCGCTCACCCACCACCTGGAGGTCGAGACCTACACCTGGCAGGCCCTCCCACCCGAGCTGCGCCCCAAGGGCCGCTCCCAGCTCGCCGACGGCATCGCCGCCGAACTCACCCTCGCCCGCGACCTGTTGACGGACCTCGGCCTGAAGGAGCTGCCATGAGCACCCGTGAGGACCCGGCCCCGGCCCCCGCGGACCGGCCCACCCCGCTCCTCGTCCTCGACGTCGTCGGTCTCACCCCCCGTCTCCTCGACCACATGCCCCACCTCAAGGCACTCGGCCGGTCCGGCTCCCGCGCCCCGCTGGGCACCGTCCTGCCCGCCGTCACCTGCGCCGCCCAGTCCACGTTCCTCACCGGCACCATGCCCTCGGAGCACGGCATCGTCGGCAACGGCTGGTACTTCCGCGAACTCGGCGACGTCCTGCTGTGGCGCCAGCACAACGGACTCGTGGCCGGCGACAAGCTCTGGGACGCCGCCCGCCGCGCCCACCCCGGCTACACCGTCGCCAACATCTGCTGGTGGTACGCCATGGGCGCCGACACCGACATCACCGTCACCCCCCGTCCGGTCTACTACGCCGACGGCCGCAAGGAGCCCGACTGCTACACCCGGCCGGCCGCCCTTCACGACGAACTCACCGAGAAGTTCGGCACGTTCCCCCTTTTCCATTTCTGGGGCCCCGGGGCGGACCTCGTCTCCAGCCGGTGGATCATCGACGCGACCCGCCACATCGTCCGCACCCGGCACCCCGACCTGGCGCTCTGCTACCTCCCTCACCTCGACTACGACTTGCAGCGCTTCGGCCCCGACGACCCGCGCTCGCTGAAGGCGGCCACCGACCTCGACGCCGCCATGGCCCCGCTGCTGGACGACGCCCGCGCCGAGGGCCGAACCGTCGTCGCGCTGTCCGAGTACGGCATCACCCCCGTGAACCGGCCCGTCGACATCAACCGTGCCCTGCGCCGCGCGGGCCTGCTCGAGGTGCACACGCAGGACGGCATGGAGTACCTGGACCCGATGGCGTCCCGCGCCTTCGCGGTCGCCGACCACCAGATCGCCCACGTCTACGTACGCCGCCCCGAGGACCTCGACGCCACCCGGGCCGCCCTCGACGGCCTCCCCGGCATCGCGCAACTCCTCGACGACGAGGGCAAGAAGACCCACCATCTCGACCATCCGCGTGCGGGCGAACTCGTCGCCGTGGCGGAACCGGACGCCTGGTTCACGTACTACTACTGGCTCGACGATGCACACGCGCCCGACTTCGCGCGACTCGTCGAGATCCACCGCAAACCCGGCTACGACCCGGTCGAGCTCTTCATGGATCCCCTCGACCCCTACGTCAAGGTCAAGGCGGCCACCGCGCTGGCGCGCAAGAAACTCGGCATGCGCTACCGCATGGCGGTCGTGCCCCTCGACCCGTCACCTATTCGCGGCAGCCACGGCCGCCTTCCGGAGAGCGACGACGACGGTCCGCTCCTCATCTGCTCCACCCCCCGCGCTGTCGGCGACCGCGTCGCGGCCACCGATGTGAAGTCACTGCTGCTCCGACTCGCCGGTCTCGACTGACGCCTCAGCCCTCAGTCCCGACTGGTCACAAGTGAAGCACTCACCACTGACAACGCCCCGCGATCACGAGGAGTTCCACACATGAGCCGCTTCTCCCAGCCCGACCCCGAGCTCAGCCACCGCCTCAGCAGACGAGGCATGCTGGGCGTGGCCGCGGGCGCCACAGCCGCGGCCCTGCTCGGTGCCGCGTCCCCCGCGACCGCCGCCACGGACAACGCGACGGCCGCCACCGGCACCGCGTCCGGGGCGAAGGGCCGCGGCCGCCCCGTCCTGCCGCCCGGCCGCCTCGGCATCCAGCTCTACAGCCTGCGCGACAAGGTCTCCACCCTCGGTTTCGGCCCCGTCTTCGCCGAACTGGAGCGGTACGGCTACGACGAGGTCGAGTTCGCCGGCTACACCCAGGGCTCGGCCGGCCCCATCACGCTCGCCCAGCTCAAGCGGCTGGCCCGCAACCACGGCCTGAACCCCATCGGCAGCCACGTCGGCTACTACTCCGACGACCCGAAGGCCTACACCTTCGCCCAGAACCTCGAGAAGGTCCTCGACGATGCCCAGGCCCTCGGTCTGAAGCACATCGGCACGGCCGCCGGCCCGTTCCGCTACGGCTCGACCGTGGACGCCTGGAAGCGCGCCGCCGAGGACTTCAACACCTACGGCGCGGCCGCCAGGGCCCGGGGCATGAAGTTCTACCAGCACAACCACTCCGAGGAGTTCTCCTTCGCCACCGACAACCCCAAGGTCCGGCTCTACGACGTCCTGCTCAAGGAGACCGACCCGGACCTCGTCTACCTGGAGATGGACATCTACTGGGCGTACGTGGGCCAGTTCCGGTTCTCCAAGCGGCCCGACGGCACGCCCGCGCCGTTCGAACCGCTCCACTACGTCCTGCGCAGGCCCGACCGCTATCCGCTGTTCCACGTGAAGGACGGCGAGAGCGACCCGTCGAACCCGTACGGCTACCGCATGACCGACGTGGGCGACGGCGACATCGACTACCAGCGGTTCATCTCGGCCGTGACCCGGCTGCGCGGCCACCGTCTGGCCCACCATTGGCAGGCCGAGCACGACAACCCGGCCGAGTCCTTCACCTTCGCCCGCCGCTCCAGCGCGCACCTGCACTCGCTGCGGGAGAAGTGCTGACGGCCGTGCGAGCGAGGTGCGCGGGGTGACACCGGGACCGGCGGCGGAGCGGCTGCCGGGGGACTTCCCCGGGTGACACGGACACCGGCGGGGGAGTGGCTGCGGGAACGTCCTCGGGTGACACGGACACCGGTGGGGGAGTGGCTGCCGGAAACTTCCCGGAGTGCCAGCTGCTGCCGTGAGCAGAGACCGCCGGGGCATCGGCCGGCCGGAGCCGGTCAGCCGATGCCCTGCCGGTCCGGGCGCAGGGCGAACGCGCGGTCCGCCGGGCTCAGGGCCGACTCGTCGACCGCCTGGCGGAGCAGCTCGCGATGGCGCAGCAGCGGCTCGCGGCGCTCCGGTGGCGCGAGCAGCATCAGGTCGTCCAGCCCGGCCAGCATCCGGCGCGACACCTGCGGGCTCCCGACAGCGCATCCCCGTACCTCGGTGAACCCCAGATCGACCAGCTGGGTCCACCCCGGCACGGGCTGCACCAGCCGCACCGTGCCGTCGCGGTCGCGGTGCAGGGCGGCGTCCAGTGGATACCGGCTCAGCGCGGCCAGGAGCTGCACGACACGGTCCAGCGCCTGGACGGCCGTCGTCGGATCGTTGATCGCCGGAGACAGGGCGCGCAGCGCGATGTCGGACAACTGCCGCAGCCCGAAGCCGAGATCCTGGTGGTAGGTCCGCTCCACGCCCACCGATGTCGTATAGCGCAGCGCGCCGCGCGGCGGCGCGGAGCCGCCGTGCACCGCCAGCACAGGCGTGCCCGGCACCACGAAGTCCCCGATCCGCGGGACCAGCCGCAGCACGACCCCGTGCTTGCGCGCCACCCGCACCAGCCGTGCGACGTGCACGTCCCGCAGCACACCCGCCCGGCCCTCGTGCGGCACCCACGCGGTCACGGAACCGAGGCCGGGCATGTCCTGTCCGCCCGTCGGCGCGGGCATCGAGGCGATCACCCGGAAGGACTCCGCGGCGATCCGCGCGATCACATGGCTGACCCGCATCAGCCGCAGTGTGGCGTTCACGTACAGGACGAAGAGCAGCAGGCTCAGCGCGACCATGCAGAGTGTGAGGACCGACTGCACCAAAGGCAGCGTCGACACGTCACGAGGGTCGTCGGCGGTGTCGAAGGCCGTCAGGACCAGCAGGGTCAGCACGAAGGTCGCCAGGAACACCGCGAAGGTCGCCTTGGTGATCCGGCTGCGCACGAAGAGCCGCACCACACGGGGGGTGAACTGCCCGCTCGCCATC
The DNA here is from genome assembly GCF_000717875.1 of Streptomyces sp. NRRL S-455. Classification (GTDB taxonomy): domain Bacteria; phylum Actinomycetota; class Actinomycetes; order Streptomycetales; family Streptomycetaceae; genus Streptomyces. The sequence goes on along the minus strand of NZ_JOCT01000022.1, from coordinate 102,364 downwards.
TGCACGGCCACCAGCGAGATGCTGAAGACGACACCGATGAAGGTCATCATCGCCGAGCTGACGACGTTCACGACGGTCTTCGCGTCCTGCGCGAACCGCAGCAGCTCGTCCAGCGTCTCGTAGTCGCCGTCCTCCTGGAGCGCCTCGACGACGGCCGTGTCGAGCGCCTGCGCCGCCACCCAGACCACGAAGACACTCACCATCGCGGCGGTCGGGGCGAACCAGAACGTGTCCCGCAGATGCTCCCTGAAGGGCGACAGCGCACGCGGGCGGCGCCCTGCGAGAGGGCTCTGCGTAACCATCCAGTCACTCATGGTGTGACCCTAGGCGTATCGCAGGGCGAGGTCCCGGACCCCCGCCATATGGAAGGAAACGCAGGTGAAAGGCACTCCGAAACCTTGGTATGGTTGTCCCTGTCGCCGCGGGGAACAGCCCCCGCGAGGCGGCGGACACCTCGTCCGGGTGGCGGAATGGCAGACGCGCTAGCTTGAGGTGCTAGTGCCCTTTATCGGGCGTGGGGGTTCAAGTCCCCCCTCGGACACGGACCAGCTCGGGCGGGTCGGGAAGCTTCCCGACCCGCCCGAGCTGTTTTCCGACGAGGCCCGGGTGGCCCACCGCGCCCAGCTCCTCAGCCCCGGTATCCCCGCAGCTTGCGATACAGCGTCGCCCTTCCTATCCCCAGCGCCGTCGCCGCACGGGCCTTGTTGCCGCCGTGCAGGCGCAGGGCCTCCAGGATCGCGGCGCGCTCGGCGTGTTCCATCGGGCTGAGGGGGCGCGCGGCCGGTCCTTCCCGCACGGCGTCCGGCAGCTCCGCCCGGCGGACCGGCCCGGACAGCCGCCGGTGCTCCGCGAGAGCCCGGACGACATGGGCAAGCTCCGTGACGTTCCCGGGCCACGGATACAGCTCGAGGGCGCGCAGGGCGTCGAGGGTCCACGTCAAGGGCGGCTGCCCGGGCGCCGGCCGCGGGGCGAGGGCCGGCAGCAGCTCCCGTATGTCCTCGGTGCGTTCCCGCAGTGGGGGGAGGGTCACCGAACGGGCGGACAGCTTGTCCAGCAGGCGCTGTAGACAGGGGCCGACCGGAGTGCCGGGCGTGTAGGTGACCAGGAGCGGGGTGTCGGGGTGCGCGTCGAGCAGGGAGTTGAGCGCGGCCACGCCGGGCTGTGCGAGACGCTCGGCGTGACGGAGCAGCAGTGGGCGGTCGGCCTGCCAGGCGGGCAGGGCCTGTGCCAGTCCGGCGTCCCGCGCCGCGTCCGCCTCCTGGACGGGGCCGGGCCCCAGCAGTTCCCGGGCCAGGGCGGACTTGCCCACGCCCCGCTCACCGGTGAGCAGCAGCGGCTCGCGGGAGCGCGCGAGCTCGACCGCGCGACCGACGGCGTGCCGCCAGGGGCCCGAGGAGCCGGTCAGGGCAACCGACGGAGCAGACGAGCCCGGCACCGGGGGCGGCGGAGCGTCGACCGGTTCCAGGAGGGCGACGATTCCCACGACCGCTCCGTCCAGACGCACCGGGTTGATCCGTGCGGTGCACCCGGCGCCCTCCGGCAACTCCACGAGCCCGGACACCACCGCCGCCTCGGGCGACGTCGCCGGAGCCGTGCCGTCCGCGTGCCGCGCGCTGACCGCCCTACGCTCCAGCGCCGCCAGGACCTCCGACGTCGCCAACCGTTGCGCGGCAGCGCTGATCAGCCGGTTGCGGCCGTCGAGGGCAGCCACGGCCCGGTCCTGCCCGGCCCGCAGGTACGCGTCCAGCAGCACCCGCTCGACCCGCCCCGCCCGCGCCCGCAGCTCCGCCTCCACAGCGGTCGCCGCCGCCTCGGCCAGGGCCGCCTGCGGATGCGGGCGTACCGCGCACAGCGGCGACGCGACGGTCACCGTGCCGAGCACCTGACCGTTCTCCGGCCCGAGCAGCGGAACGCTCACGGCGGACACGTCCTGCCACCGGTCGAGGAAGTGCTCGGGCCCGTGCATCTCGGCCCGGCGCCGGGTGCGCAGAGCCAGGGCCGCGCTGTTGCTGCCGACCTCCTGCTCCGACAGAACCGCGCCCGCGTCGAGCCCGGCCATGCTTCCCGCCGTCCACAGCACGCGCAGCCGCTCGTCGGTGAGGACGAGGACCGACCCGCCCGTGCCCAGGGCGGGGACGATCCGGTCCGCCACCGGCCGGGCGGCAGCGATCAGCGCCGAATCGACAGGTCGCGCCGGGCCCGCGGTCGGCCCCTCCAAGTCGTGCGGCACTCCGAAGAACCGCGCCCGCCGCCACGCCGCGACGACCTCCTCCGGCACGCCGTCGGGCAGCGGGCATCCCGACAGGAAGCGCTCGCGGGCGAGGCGCAGCGAGGACAGGGTGGTGGCTGCGGGGGAGGGGTCTGTGGTGGTCACGGCACAGCCACCGTAGCGGGTTCCGTTGAACGCCCAACAACCGCGGGTCGGTCCCCCGGGGGTGTCTCGTAATGAGACACCCGCGGCCGGACCGAGCACGCCATGATCATGAACATCCAACTCCCCGCCGCCCGACCTCTCTTCGCAGGAGCACCCCGTGTCCACCGTCGTCGAGACCGACGTCCTGATCGTGGGCAGTGGCCCGGCCGGTGCCTCGGCCGCGCTCGCCCTGAGCACCTACGGCGTGCCCAACATCGTGGTCACCCGCTACGCGAGCCTCGCCGACACCCCCCGCGCGCACATCACCAACCAGCGCACCATGGAGGTGCTGCGCGACCTCGGCGTCGAGGACGAGGTCATCGCGCAGGCCACCCCGCAGCACCTGATGGGCAACACGACCTTCTGCACCAGCCTGGCGGGCGAGGAACTGGGCCGGGTGCGCTCCTGGGGCAACGACCCGCTCGTGCAGGCCGCCCACGAACTCGCCAGCCCCACCCGCATGTGCGACATGCCGCAGCACCTCATGGAGCCGGTCCTGGTCAACGCGGCCGTCGCCCGCGGCACCCGGCTCCGCTTCCAGAACGAGTACGTCTCCCACACCCAGGACGCCGACGGCGTCACGGCCACCGTCCGAGACCGGCTGCGCGGTGACACGTACGAGATCCGCGCCAAGTACCTGATCGGCGCCGACGGCGGACGGTCCAAGGTCGCCGAGGACGCCGGTCTGCCGATGGGCGGCCAGATGGGCGTGGCCGGCAGCATCAACATCGTCTTCGAGGCGGACCTCGCCCGGTACACCGCCCACCGCCCCTCCACCCTCTACTGGGTCCTCGCGCCCGGCGCGACGGTCGGCGGCATCGGAGCGGGTCTGGTGCGCTGCGTCCGCCCCTGGAACGAGTGGCTGATCGTCTGGGGCTACGACGTGACCGCCGGCGCCCCCGACCTGACCACCGAGTACGCCGAGTCCATCGTCCGGGGACTCGTCGGGGACGACGACGTACCGGTGACCGTGAAATCGACCTCGGCGTGGACCGTCAACGAGATGTACGCCGAGACGTACGCGAACGGTCGCGTGTTCTGCGCCGGCGACGCCGTGCACCGCCATCCGCCGTCCAACGGCCTCGGCTCCAACACCTCCATTCAGGACGCCTACAACCTGGCCTGGAAGCTCAAGCTCGTCCTCGACGGCACCGCCCACCCCAGGCTGCTCGACAGTTACACCGCCGAACGCGCGCCCATCGGCCGGCAGATCGTCACCCGCGCCAACCGCTCCATCCGCGAAACCGCCCCCATCTTCGAGGCGCTCGACGGCCTCTCCCCGCAGACCCCCGAGCAGCTCTGGTCCAACATCGCCGCCCGCAAGGACGCCACCGCGGCCGCCGAGAAGCAGCGCGCCGAACTGCGCGAGGCGATCGCCTTCAAGGTCTACGAGTTCAACGCGCACGGCGTCGACCTCAACCAGCGCTACACCTCCGGGGCGATCGTCCCGGACGGCACACCCGACCCCGGCTTCGACCGCGACCCCGAGCTGTACCACCAGCCTTCCTCCCGTCCCGGCGCCCGGCTCCCGCACGCCTGGATCACCTCCGGCACCCGCACCCTGTCCACCCTCGACACCGCCGGCCGGGGCCGCTTCACCCTGCTGACCGGCATCGGGGGAGAGGCCTGGGTGCGGGCTGCCGAAGCCCAGGAGGTGGAGATCGCCACGGTGGTGATCGGCCCCGGGCAGGAGTACGAGGACCCCTACGGGGACTGGGCGCGACTCAGCGAGATCTCCGACGGAGGCGCCCTGCTCGTCCGCCCCGACGGGTTCGTCGCCTTCCGGCACGCCTCGGCCGCCCCGGACGCCGGAGAGCTGCTGGCCGACGCTCTCCGGCGGATCCTCGGACACGCCTGAGCGCGCCATCATGGATGAAGAGGAAGAAACGGAAGAAGCGGACGCCGACGACGAGGAGCCGGGGATGACCACCGACGCGACCGGGGCCAGCGTCACCGAGCAGGCCGTCGCCAGTCTCCGCGGGACCGCCGACCCGCGGCTGCGCGAGCTGCTCACCGGCCTCGTCCGCCACCTGCACGACTTCGCGCGCGAGACCCGGCTCACGCAGGAGGAGTGGGAGAAGACGATCGCCTTCCTCACGGCGACCGGACAGGCCTGCACCGACACCCGGCAGGAGTTCATCCTGCTGTCCGACGTGCTCGGCCTCTCCATGCTCGTGGAGACCGTCCACGGCCACCACGCGCCCGGGGCCACCGAGTCGACCGTGCTGGGGCCCTTCCACATGACCGAGTCGCCGGTCCGCGCCCTCGGTGACGACATCGACCTGGTCGGCGGCGGCGAGCCGTGCGTCGTCAGCGGCCGGGTGCGGTCCGAGGACGGCACCCCGCTGCCCGGCGCCGCCGTCGACGTCTGGCAGGCCGACGACAAGGGCTACTACGACGTCCAGCAGCCCGGCGTGCAGCCCGCCGGCAACGGGCGCGGACTGTTCACCGCGGACACCGAGGGCCGCTTCTGGTTCCGCACCTGCGTCCCGGCGCCGTACCCGATCCCCACCGACGGCCCGGTCGGCGACCTGCTGCGCGCGACCGGACGGCACCCCTACCGTCCCGCGCACATCCACTTCATCGCCACCGCCGCGGAACACACGCCCGTCACCACCCACATCTTCGTGGCCGGTGGCGACTACCTCGACTCCGACGCGGTGTTCGCCGTGAAGCGGAGCCTCGTCCAGGACTTCGCGATGACCGACGACCCGTCCCTCGCCCGGGAGTTCGGCGTGCCCAACCCCTTCCGGCACGCCCGCTTCGACCTCGTCCTGGAGCGCGCGTCATGACCTTCCAGGACGACTTCTCCTACGAGACCCGCCCCGTACGCGTCGTCTTCCGTCCCGGCGCCGCCGTCACCGCCACCCCGGACGAGGCCGCACGCCTCGGTCTGCGGCGACTGCTCGTCGTATGCGGCCACCGGGGCGAACCCGTCGCCCGCGCCGTCGCGGACGCCCTCGGCGACACCTGCGCGGGCGTGCACGCCGAGGCGCGGATGCACGTGCCCGTCGAGGACGCCGACCGGGCCGTCGCCGCCGCACGCGCGGCCGGGGCGGACGGGTGCGTCGCGGTCGGCGGCGGCTCCGCCATCGGCCTCGGCAAGGCGATCGCCCTGCGCACCGGCTTGCCGCTGATCGCCGTCCCCTCCACCTACGCGGGTTCCGAGATGACCCCGGTCTGGGGCCTGACCGAGCACGGCACCAAGCGCACCGGCCGCGACCCGGCCGTGCAGCCCCGCAGCGTCGTCTACGACCCCCGGCTCACCCTCTCCCTCCCGGTAGCGCTGACCGTGACCAGCGGCGTCAACGCGCTGGCACACGCCGTCGAGGCGCTGTACGCCCCGGACGCATCACCGCTCATCTCCGTCATGGCCGAAGAGGGCGTGCGGGCCATGGCCGAAGCTCTGCCGCGGCTGACCGCAGACCCGGAGGACCTGGACGCGCGCAGCCGTGCCCTGTACGCGGCGTGGCTGTGCGGCTCCTGCCTCGGCGCCACCACGATGGGGCTGCACCACAAGACGTGCCACGTCCTCGGCGGCACGTACGGACTGCCGCACGCCGAGACCCACACCGTGGTGCTGCCCTACGCCCTCGCCTACAACGCCCCCGCCGCCCCACAAGCGTTGACCGTACTGCGCCGGGCCCTCGACACCGAGGACGTGCCCCGCGCCCTGTGGGACCTGGTCGGCCGCCTCGGCGCACCACGGTCCCTCGCCGAACTCGGCCTGGCCCAAGGCGACGTGACACCGGCGGCGAACCAGGTCGCGGGCGAGCCCTACGCCAACCCGCGCCCGGTGACGGCGGACGGCGTCCGGGCCGTGCTGCTCGCGGCCTACGAGGGAGGCCCACCGGAGCCGGCTCGACTCCGGCTCGCGGACAGCGGATGACCGCAAGGGCTCCTACGGTCCTGGCATGACCCAGACGCAGAAGATTCTTGTCACCGGAGCCACCGGAACCGTCGGCCGTCAGGTCGTCGCCGAACTCCTCGCCCGGGGCCACGAGGTCCGCGCCCTCACCCGGGACGCCGCGCAGGCCGCTCTCCCGGCCGGGGTGGAGATCGCCGAGGGCGATCTGACCCGGCCCGAGAGCCTGGCCCCGGCCCTCGAGGGGATCACCGGCCTCCATCTGATCACCTTCGGCGGGGCGGCCTTCACCCCGCTGGAGACCGGCCCGCGGATTCTGGAACTGGCCCGCTCGGCCGGCGTGCGCCGGCTCACCGTGCTGCACGGCGGCGGGCCGACCCCGCTGGAGGACGTGGTGCGCGCCGACGACGGTGTGGACTGGACCGTCCTCATGCCCGTTGAGTTCATGGCCAACGCCCTGGAATGGGTGGACGGGATCATCGCCTCGGGTGAGGTCCGCGAGCCGTTCGTCGCACGGCTGAGTGCCATGGTCCACGAGGGCGACATCGGCGCCGTCGCCGCGGTCGCGCTCACGGAGGAGGGGCACGGCCGTCAGGAGTACGTGATCACCGGGCCCGAAGTGCTCACCGTCGGCGACAAGGTGGCGACCATCGCCGCCGAACTCGGCCGGGACATCGCCCTGGTCGAGCTGACCGAGGAGCAGGCCGTGGCGCAGTGGCGGGCGGCCTACCTCCCCGAGGACGTGATCGGCTTCCTGCTCGAGGCGTACGGGAACACCCCGGAGGTGGGCCGTACGGTCTCCGCCACCGTCGAAAAGGTCACCGGCCGCCCCGCGCGCCCCTTCGCCCAGTGGGCAGCCGAGCACGCGGACTCCTTCAAGGCGCGGCGGGCCTGACTGTCTCGAAATGAGACACCCGGACCGATTCCGGGACTGGCAAGATCGACAAGGGGGTGTGACCGCAGCAAGGTGCGGCCGTCGGCGTGCGCTGAACCGCCGCCGTTCGGCCGCGCACCCGAAGAAAGGTGAAGCACATGGCCCTCGCACTGCTCCGGCGACGGCGGCTCAAGGGCGCCTCCGCCGCGGCGGCGGGCCTCGCCCTCCCCCTCCCGTCCGGCGCCGGCGCCGTGGCCCGCGAGGTCGTCGACCCGATGGGCACGCCCCTGGCCGCCGCGGACGTCACCGTCACCGCCCTGGACACCCACCGGGTGGCCGCCCGAGGCACGACCGACCCGTACGGCTACTTCGTCGCGGCACTGCCCCCCGGCCGGTACAGCCTGATGATCGCGGCGGAGGGCCTCCAGCCGCACCGCGAGACCGTCGAGGTCCCGGCGGGCGTGTCGACGCCCACCGAGCGGGTCTGGCTGCGACCGGCCGAAGCCCTCCAGCTGCCGGCGCCCGGCACCTGGCTCTTCGACCCGCCGCACACCGCGATCCGGTTCATAGCCAAGCACGTCGGCATGGCCCACGTCCACGGCCGCTTCGAACGCTTCGACGGCGGGATCCAGATCGCCCAGGACATGGCCGACTCCCGGGTGCGTGTCCGCATCGACGCCTCCAGCATCAACACCGGCAACACCACCCGCGACAACCACCTGCGGTCCGCGGACTTCCTGGACGTCGACCGCTTCCCGTACATCGACTTCGTGAGCACCCGCTTCGCCTACCGGGGCGGCAGCAAGTGGGCGCTGCTGGGCTCGCTGACGATGCACGGCGTCAGCCGCTCCGTCTCGCTCGACACGACGTACCTGGGCACGGTCAACGGCGGCTACGGGGAGGAACTGCGCTGCGCGGCCCTGGCGACGGCGGAACTGCATCGCGAGGACTTCACCCTCAACTGGCGCTCGATGCTGGCCCGGGGCATCGCGGTGGTCGGCCCGACGGTGCAACTGGAGCTTGACGTCCAGGCGATGTACCGCACCCACGACACCCCGACGCCACCGGAATAGCCGGAACAACGGCCCCGGCCCGCTCCCGCGGATATCCGGTTGCCCCGGGCTCCGCCCTCTGTCAGCCTCGCGCCTATGCCCACCTTCACCGCCCCGGACGGCACCACCCTCGCCTATCACGTGACGGGAGACGGCCCGCCTCTGGTCTGCCTCCCCGGAGGGCCCATGCAGGACTCCGTGTACCTGGGGGACCTCGGTGGTCTCACGGCGCACCGCACCCTGATCCGGCTGGACCTCAGAGGCACCGGCCGGTCAGCGGTGCCGCCGGACCCGGCGTCGTACCGCTGTGACCGGCAGGTCGCAGATGTCGAGGCGCTGCGTGAGGAGTTGGGCCTGGAGCGGATGGACCTGCTCGCGCACTCCGCCGGTGCGAACCTGGCCGCTCTGTACACGGCCGGCCATCCGGATCACGTGGGGCGGCTCGCCCTCATCACCCCCAGTGTCTTCGCCGTCGGCCTCGACATCACCGCCGAGGACCGCCTGGAGACGGCCCGCCTGCGCCGGGACGAACCGTGGTTCGCCCCGGCGTACGCGTCCCTGGAGGCGATCACGTCCGGCCGGGCGACGGCAGACGACTGGGACGCCGTCGCCCCCTTCTGGTACGGCCGGTGGGACGACGAGGCACGGGCGTTCCGTGCGGCGGAGCAGCGGCAGCGGAACGACGAGGCCGCGGCCTTGTACGCCTCCGACGGTGCCTTCGATACCGATGTCGTCCGGGCCGCGCTCGCCGCGTTTCCCTTGCCCGTCCTCGTCCTCGCGGGGGAGTACGACGTGGCGGGGCCGCCGCTTGTGATGAAGGAATATGCCGGGCTGTTCCCGCGAGCGGAGCTCGTCGTGCAGAACGGGGCGGGGCATTTCCCGTGGCGGGACGACCAGGAGCGGTTCGTGACCGCCTTGGCGGCCTTCCTGGGCGGCGCCGGCGGTCACTGAACACGGACGTCGGGACGTGCTCCGGGTCCCCATCTGTGCGGCATCGGAGCGATGGTGACGCCCATGGCCGGAAGGAGCCTGCCCGTCGGCGGTCTCCCTCGGGCGGCGTCGAGGTCCCGCCATGCCTCACGCCCCCTCTCATCACCCTCTAGGGTGAAATATCAGGCAAACGGATGGTCACATGCTTGACGGTGTGTCACCGTGCTTTTCCCGCCACATTCGTCGGAGGAAAAGTGGGAGTGCCGACCACAGAACCGGCCAGATACGAGCTTTGTGAACGGCTTTCCGGGGGGATGGCTGACGTTTGGAAAGCCAGGGACCTGCTGCTGAACCGCACAGTGGTGATCAAGTCCCTGCGGGTCCGCACGCCGACTGACGAGCTCGCCCAGCGTTTCGTCCGGGAAGCGAAAGTGCTCGCGGCCATCGACGACCCGCGCATCGTCAAGATCTACGACGTGAGCGCGGAACTCTCGGGTCAGGAGTACTGCCTGTACCTGATCACCCAGTTCCTGGACGGCCTCACCCTCCAGCAGTACCTCGCCGCACGCCCTCGGCCTTCAATGCCCGAAGTGCTGTCACTGGTCCGGCAGTTGTGCGAGGCGGTCGCCATGGTCCACGCGCGGGACCTGGTGCACCGCGACCTCAAGCCCGCCAATCTCATGCTGTGCCCGGTCTCGGGCGCCTCACTGCCGGGCGGCGCACAGTCACGGCTGGTCCTGATCGACTTCGGTATCGCCCGTCCCCTTTCCACAAGGGAGTCCTGCTTCCTCGAGACGGGGGTCACTCGGCACGGCTACTTCGTGGGAACCCCCGCCTACACACCGCCCGAACTCTTCACGGGTGGGGCTCCCAGCGTCGCATCCGACCTCTACTCCATGGGGTGCATCCTCTTCGAGGCGATCGCCGGTCGAGGGCCTTTCCCCGACGCGGCCGATTTCACGGACTACTGGAACGCGCATCGGGAGGCACCCGTTCCTTCCCTGCGCGTCGAACGGCCGGACGTTCCCGCCCCGCTCGACGACCTGGTCCGGGAACTCCTCGCCAAGTCCCCCACCGACCGCCCCACAGGTACGGCTGAAGTGCTCGCCCGCCTCGACGGGATCGGTTCCATGGGCACAGCTCCCGGGCGACGGCGGCGCCGTGCCGCCGTTGACCAGGCCGGAGCCGTGCACCGGATCGAGGCCGAGTTCCAGGGCGCCATGTCCGTGACGAGCCCGCACGAACGCGCCGACCTTCTGGAGGAGGTCCTCCGAAACGCCGTCGACGCGCTCTCTGCCGACCACCGCGTCACCTGGCTGATCGCGCTGAACCTCGGCCGGACCATGCAGGAGGCGGGCCGGCCCGAGCAGGCGGTGTCGCTGCTGACGATTCTGCGCACTCAGCTGATGACGCGGCTGCCCGCCGGTGACCCGATCGCCATCCTCTGCCGGCTCAACCTCGCCCGGTACACCGGCGAGTGCGGTCGGCCCGCGGAGGCAGCCGCTCAGCTGGGTGAGCTGCTCGCCGCGGTGGGAGGCGCGATCGGCGCGGATGACCGGACCCTTCTGGAAGCACGCTTCGACCAGGCGCACTGGAGTTACACCGCAGGTGACGTCGCCGCCGCGCGAAGACTGTTCGACGCGCTGCTCACCGATCACGTCACGTTCTTCGGCCCCGACGGGGACGACACCAGGACCCTGCGCGGCTGCCTGGCCGGATACCCGGCCCTGCGCGCCTGACCGGCACGGCCGTCCGAGACCGACCCCCTCTCCATCATTTCGAGCAGAAGGCGACCCGCTCGTGGCAGACATGTATGACCTCAACGCCATTCGCGACAGCTTCTTCGCGAGCCAGCGACGCAACTCCGAGGCGCCCACCGTCCCCGACCAGCAGGTGTACGTGGACCGGACCGGCCGGGTCCGTCTGGGCGCCGGCACCGAGGGGGACGCACCGCTGTCCAAGGTCCCGCACGGCACCTTCGCGGTGCTGAGCAGGGGGCAGCGCCTCGCCGAGGAGCGGCGCGTCGCACAGCGGAAGCTGCCCGCCAACGCCTACTACGAGGACACCCCCGGCGCGGAGGGATGGGTCTACAGCATCACGACGGAGTTCGGGAACACCTACGTGATGTGCGCGACGTTCAACGGCACGCAGTACGACGTACGGCTGCTCGAACCACCGATGGAGAGCGTTCCGAAGCTCGACCAGCACGGCAACCACTTGTACAAGAGCGGCAAGATCTGCCTGAGCAGCAGCACCGGCAGCGGCATGCCCGACCTGGAGACCGCGTACTCGCGTTCCGCCGTGTGGGCACTCGGCGTCGACTTCGTACAGATGGGGCATTCGTTCCCCTTCAACCACAATCAGTGACCCAGCCGCTCCCGCCCACCGCTGACAGCACGGCCGAAGCCACCGGAGCCCGCAGCGAGCTTCGAAAGCACCGCCGTGAGAAGGCCCGGCAGCCCGCGATCGCGGACTGCCGGAGTTCACCCGTGCTTTCCCGATCCGCTGAGGAGACTCCGGCATGCTGCCTGTCCGCATCTTCGACTTCGTCCTCGACGCGTTGGACGGCACCCTCGGAGCCGTGCAGCCCGAGCAGGGAGGCGCCTTGCTGGGGCTCCGGGGGCAGGACGTGGTGACCTCGTTCATCCACGATCCCACCGCGCGGGTGACCCGCGTCGAGTACCAGAACTCCCAGTGGCTGCTCGATGAGATCACCCGGCGGGAGCAGTCCGGCGCGCAACGCTTCAAAGGCATCGTCCACTCCCACCCCGCCCGGACGCCCCAACCCTCCCATCAGGACCGGCACGAGTTCGCCACGGCCCTGGAGGCCAATCCGGAACTCGGCCGGTACATCGCGCCGATCGTCACGCACGACGGCGGCAGCACGCTCGGGCCGCACGAACTGCGCCCCTCCCCGGGCGTCCGGATCTCGTTCTTCTGCGGCACGTTCGATGGCCCCCGGTTCACCCTGGAACGGATGCGCCCGATCCGCATCCCACTGCGCGAAGCCGTCGAACGGGCGGGTCTGCCCTTCCTCGAGTGCTCGGTGGAGGTGCTCGACGACATCAACGGGGTGAGCGTGCCGCTGCCTGATGCCCTGTTCGGGCCGGGCCGGCACCTCTTCGTGACCGCGCACTTCCCCTTCGCCGCACCTGTCCTCTACACCCTCGACAGTCTTGGCGGAGCTGATGTGCTCGCGCTGCCGTGGGACCTCGCGTCCGCTCCCGTCGACCGTCTGGCACGTGCGTTCCAGTCCATGCTCGGCACCCCGAACGGGGCGCACGCGGTGCCGGCACCGGGAACCCGGCAACTGAATGGCACGGCGATGACGCCCCGGGCACCGGAAAGCGGCGGGACGCCGAAGGAAGCGGCACCGGAGGCAGCCGCGGCACCGACACCGGGAGGCCACCAGCCCCTCACCCCGGACGGGCACGCCGAGCGAACCGCTCCGGCGCCCGCCGTCTCGCGTGCGCCGGCACCGGCCCCCAGCACGCTGCAGGCGTCCGGCACACCCGCCGCACCGGGCCCCTCGCCCCTGCCCACCCGTCCAGCCCACCGCGGCGTGCTGCGCCGGGCCGGCGGGTGGTTCGGTCTGACTGGCCGCGCATCCCTCGGACAGGCGCTGTTCGCGCGGACCGGCGGCCTCCTGTCGCCGGCCCTGGCCCACCGCCACGTCCTGCTGGTGGGCGCTGGATCGGTCGGCTCCTATCTCGCCGACGTACTGGTGAGGTCCGGCGTGGGCCGGATGACCGTGGTGGACCCCGATCGGGTCGAAGCCGCCAACATCGGCCGCTCACTGTTCACCGCCCACGACATCGGCTCGCCGAAGGCCAACGCCACGGCTCGTCACCTGCGGAACGTCAACCCCGGCATCAGGAGCCGGGCCTGGAAGGCGAGCGTCGGCGACATCAAGCCCAAGCGGTGGATGAAGACCCTGCCACACGTCGACCTGATCATCGCAGCGACCGACGACAATGCCGCCCAGCAACGTCTCAACCACCTCGCCTACTGGTCCGGCAAGCCGGCCGTCTTCGTCGGGCTCTACCAGGGGGCGGCCGGCGGCGAGGTCGTCTTCACCAAGCCACCGCTGCCGTGCTGGGCGTGTTCGACCGGGGGTGTCCGCGAGTCCCTGGGGAACCTGGGGATGCGGCCGGACACGGACTACGGAACCGGCCGCAGCTTCGCGGTCCCCGGACTGCTGCCCGACATCCAGCATGTCGCCTCGTCCGGCGCGAAGATCGCCCTGGCGCTGCTCCACGACGACGCGCAGGACCGGATCACCCACTTCCTGGCGAAGCCCCTGGCGGAGCACCTGCCCATGGTGCTGATGGCCATGGAACCGGACCACTGGTTCTTCCCGAAAGTCATGGAAAACGCGCCCGGACAGCATGCTTTCCAGAGCATCTGGGTCCGCACCGGACGGCGCCCGGACTGTCCGGTCTGCGGCGACGAACCCCGCCGCGTCGACCCGCTGGAGTACGGCAGTACAAGGGACTCGGCGACCACGGAACAGATGCAGCAGGCTCTCCGCGCCCGCCGGGCGGTCTCCAGCCCCGGCTCCCGGTAGTCGCACCGCCACGCGGAACGGCCCGCACGACAGCCGGCTTCACCAGTGCTGCCCGTCCCCCACGGCCGACCGCGCCGGCGCCTTCGATCGAACGAATGACATGGAGCACCCGGGAATCATGGGAGACGAGCAACTCAGACGCATGCGCGAGGCACGTCTGCGACGCCTGGCGGAGCAGAGCCGGGGGTCCGCGATGCCACGCCCCCGGTCCGCATCTCACGCCCAGTCCGCGCCATCACGCTCCCGGCGCACGCCTGCTCAGCCCTCCAAGCCGCGTCCCGCCTCGAGGCCGAGTGCGACGAGACCCCGGGGCAGTGGAGCGCCCGCGAACCGCACCCCCCGGTTCGGCACAGGTGAGCCCAGCCGTCTCGGCCACGCCGCGGCCCTCAGCGCACTGCTGTGGACGGTCCTGCTGGCCACGGGCTGGGCGCTTCCCCTCGAACTCGCCGACGAGGTCCGGCTGTCCTGGCCAGGGCCGACCAAGCTCGCCGTGCGGGCGGAGACCGCACCCTGGTTCCCCGACCTGGTCCAGTACGTCCTGTTCAGCGGGCCCGCCGCGGAGAAGCAATGGCTCTACCCCGCGGTCGCGGTGGCCGCGGCGTTCGTACTGCGGTGGTCCAGGTCTCTGCCCGCAACCCTCCACGCCCTGCTGGGCTGGTCGGCCGCTCTCTACGGCTTCGCCGCGCTGACGGCACTGGGACCATGGGCACTCAGGATGTGGCCGGTCACGGCGGTGATCGCCGGGGTCTCTCTGCTGCTGCTCTTCCGACGGCCCGGATGACCGGTCGCTCGACGCGATGCCCACCACCGCCCATACGCCCTCGCCCGGACCGAGCACGGCGTACCGGCGTCCTCGTACCCGTGTGCGTGCAGCAACTGGGCCACGGCGGAACCGTATTCGACCGCCAGCAGTGCCGCCTCGGCCACCTTGTCGTGACCGGGGGCGAAGAAGGATCCGACGCCGACCTTCTTGGCGCATCCGCACCAGCAGGTGCCGGTCGGGGTGAGGAGGGGGAGAGGCTCCGTCGTCATGACGTCACCGTAGGTCAACGACGACGCCTGGGCGGGGGGTTTGCCGTGTTCGTCGCCGTGAGTCACCTATCGGACCCGGCCACCCGGTGGATGCTGCCGCCGCACGGCACCGGCCGGTTGAGGTCCGGGTCGCCGAACTCCGCGCGCAGGGCCTGGAAAGCGGTCACCTTGTCCGCGCCGAAACGGCGAACATGGGCGGCGTATTCGTCGGGGGAGAGGAACACCGACGGCCTGGACTTGGTGTGGAACTTGTCCGCGTACATCACCAGCCTCTCTTCCTCGGTCACCGCCAGGTAGTCGGCGGGAGGGAGAGGCAGGCCCTGGCTCACGATGTCGTGCCGCGTGAGTCCCACTCCGGTGTGGTGGGAGCAGAAGCGGCGGAGGGCTTCGGGGAAGCCTTCCGCTTCGAGGATCTCGTGGCCGAGCAGGCCGTGCCGGATGTAGTTCTCGTGGTCCAGCCGTCCGTCGTCTCCGTAGAGGCGGTAGACGCCGATGTCGTGAAGGAGGCAGCCGGCGCGGACCAGTTCGGCGTCGAGGTGAGCGAGATGAGGCGCGGAGAGGAGCTGCTCGGCGACTCCCCAGACGATCTCGCAGTGCGTGTGGACGAGCGTGAACGCCTCGGCGGTGGGCGCGTGCTTCTCGTGCAGCGCTCGGATTTCTGCGGGGCCCGGAATGCTCACCGTGGGAGCGTAACAACCACAGATCCCGCCCAGTCGGCCAGTTCCCACGCCACCTGTTTTCACGCGATCGGGTGAGGCTGCGGAGAAGCGGGCACGGGCTGGGATCGCGGGCCGTTCGAGCTGGTGACGGGGGCTTTTCGTCCATTGCCATCACGACAACAGCGGGAGCACACCATGGGCTTGCACTTCCACCGCAACCCCGACGGCACGACGACCGGGCGCAACGAGGCCAACGGCTTCACTGTGACGCATGCCGACGAAGAAGAGGTGAAGCGGCAGTTGTACGAGGACGCCGGGTGGGAGTACACGCCTCCACCGCCTCCGGTTCCGCCCGGGTTCCATCGGTTCTCGCTGGTGCACGACGAGTTCCGGACTGCCGGGTTCGAGGACGAGAGGTACGCGGGGCTGCGGGCGCGGCCGCCGGAGGGGTGTGTGCCGGTGGACTGGGGGTGCTTCGCGATGGAGTGCGAGCGGCCGGGGAAGACGCTCATGGACGCGGTCGCCGGTACCGTCGCGGAGGTCCGACGGGAGTACGGGCTGGTGATGAACAGCCTGGGTGTCGAGAAGCCCCAGGAATGGTTCGACGCGGACGACAAGAACGGATACGCCGCGAAGATCGTCGCGCACTTGGTGCTGATGGCCGCTGACCGCGCCCGACTGCTCGGGTACGGGCGCAAGGACGTGGTCCGGCTACTCGACGCCACCGGGATCGAGTAGCCGGGGACGGATGTGGTGGGTGCGGCGCGTCTCACCGCGGGGCGGCCGGACCCGGCACATACCCCGGGTCCACCTGCGCCGCCAGGTCCCCTCCCGTCCGCGCGTCTCCCCACGCCCGCGCGTTGCGCAGGTGGAACTCGACCGCGTGTCGGTGGAGCTGCTCCCAGTCGCGGACGTGGGAGTCGACCGTCTCGCGGAGCACGCGGAGGGCGTGCAGGTTGTGCGGTTCCAAGGACGCCAGCGCGTCCGGGCCGGGTTCGGTGCGGCCCTGTTCCGCCGCGCGGATCCAGGGGGACTGCACCAGGTGTGTGAGGAGGTCGTCTCCCACCTGCTCCTTGAGGAAGAGCAGGTCCTCCTCGCAGGTCACCTTGTTGCCGACGACCGCGACACGGATCCCGAATCGTTCCGCGTGGTCGCGGTACTGGCGGTAGACCGAGACGCCCTTGCGGGTGGGTTCCGCCACCAGGAAGGTGATGTCGAAGCGGGTGAACAGGCCGGAGGCGAAGGCGTCCGCGCCCGCTGTCATGTCGACCACGACGTATTCGCCGGGGCCGTCCACCAGATGGCCGAGGTACAGCTCGACCGCGCCGAGCTTGGAGTGGTAGCAGGCCACGCCCAGGTCGGACTCGTCGAACTCGCCGGTGACCATGAGTGGTACGCCGCCCGCGCGGCCGACGTGCCGGGCCTGGAGTTCGTCGTCGCCGAGCGGGCGGAGGAGGCGGGAGCCGCGGCCCGGCGGGGTGGTCTTGATCATCGCCTCGGGGGAGGTGATGCGTGGGTTCGTGCCGCGCAGGTAGTCCTTGATCGAGGCCAGGTGCTCGCCCAGGGGAGGGGCGGACACCTCCGTGGGGCCGAGCGCCTCGGCCAAGTGCTGGTTGATGTCGCCGTCGACGGCGAGGACGGGGGCGCCGGAGCGGGCCAGGTGGCGTGAGAAGAGAGCCGACAGGGTGGTCTTGCCGCTGCCGCCCTTGCCGACGAAAGCGACCCTCACGGCCGCGCCACCTTCTTGAAAATGGATGTCATGTGGCTAGGTTTAGAGAGTGATCGTCGTCGGTGTCAAATCCCCTGGGCCGTTAGGGGGGTGGGTCTTTGCTCCCCCTAGATGCATATGCTGTGCAAGTGCGTGTCAAGAGCATCAAGAGTCCCGTCCGGTTCCTCGCCGCCCTCGTCCTCCTCCCGGGTCTGGCCGGCTGCTTCGCCTCCCCGGGTGGGGAGTCGTCGCCGGACGGCGGGCAGTCGGGATCCCGCCTGCGCGTCGCCCTCGCGTTCCCGCCCGCCGAGAACTTCTCGCCGTACGGAGCCGACGCCACGCTGCTCAGCCGGCTCGGCGTCACCGAGGGGCTGACCGCCCTGGACGCCAACGGCGGCGCGACCCCCGCGCTCGCCCGGTCCTGGCGCCGGGAAGGCGACCGCACCTGGGAGTTCACCCTGCGCGAGGCCACCTTCCAGGACGGCACGGACGTGACCCCGCAGGCCGTGGCCGAGGCGCTCACCCGTGCCACGAAGGCGAAGCCGGCGCCTACCGCCCTCGCCGGTGTCACCCTCGACGCCGAGGCCGACGGCGGCCGCCGTATACGCATCACCACCGGGACGGCCGACCCCGTCCTGCCCATGCGCTTGTCCAGCCCCAGCTTGGCGATCCTCTCCCCGAAGGCGTACGGCAAGGGCAACCCCGACCCGGTCGGCACCGCCACCGGACCC
The DNA here is from genome assembly GCF_000717875.1 of Streptomyces sp. NRRL S-455. Taxonomy (GTDB): domain Bacteria; phylum Actinomycetota; class Actinomycetes; order Streptomycetales; family Streptomycetaceae; genus Streptomyces. The sequence goes on along the minus strand of NZ_JOCT01000022.1, from coordinate 84,533 downwards.
TTCGAGATCACCAAGGTGAGCGGCGGCGGCTCCGCCACCCTCGACCGCTTCGACGACTACTGGGGAGGCCGCGCCCAGGCGTCCGGCATCGACGCCCGCTTCGTCAAGGACGGCACCGCGCGCGCCAACGCCGTGCGCACCGGTGACGTCGACATCGCCGAGGCGATCCCCGTCGCCCAGGCCGCCACGCTCGACAAGGCCACCCTGAAGGAAGCCGGCACCACTCGCACCACGAGCCTGCAACTCAACACCCGCTCCGGGCCCTTCAAGGACCCGAAGCTGCGGGCCGCCGCCCGCGAGGCGGTCGACTCCTCCGCCATCGTCAAGGGCGTCTTCGAGGGGTACGCCGACCCGGGCGCGGGCATCTACGGCCCCGCCGTCACCTGGGCCGAGAGCCAGCGGGTGAAGCCGGCCGGGCGCGCGGACGCCGCTCGGCCCGGCGGTGCGCGGATCACCCTCGCCACCTACGACAACCGGCCGGAACTCCCCGAGGTCGCCCAGGTGGTGCAACAGCAGCTCCAGAAGGCCGGCTTCGAGGTGAAGCTGGAGGTGCGTGAGTACTCACGGCTGGAGAGCGACGCGCTGGCCGGGAAGTTCGACGCGTTCATCGGCGCCCGCAACAGCCTCCTGGACACCGGCGACCCCGTCGGCATCCTCGCCAGTGACTACACCTGCGACGGCGGCTACAACCTGGCCCTGCTGTGCGACAAGAACGTCGACCGGGCCGTGAGGAAGGCCGACGGGACCGACGGCACGGGGGAGCGGCAGGGTGCGGCCATGGCCGCCGAGGCCCGGATCCTCGGCACGGACGCGGTCGTGCCGCTCGCCCACCAGCAGATCATCGCCGGTGTCTCCACCAAGGTCCGGGGCGTCATCCTCGACCCGTACGAGCGGACCCTGGTGGGGGCCGGGACGCGTCGCTGATCAGCGCGTCACGCGGGCAGCCTCGTGTCGACGACGCAGCTGATCTCGACCAACTGTCCGGGGAAGGTCAGTTCGGTGACCCCCAGGGCCGTGGTGACCGGCCGATGGGCGCCGAAATAGGCCCGGTTGGCCTCCGCCGCCGGTCCGGCGTTCCGGATCAGGTCCACGGCGTACACCGTCTGGGAGACGATCTGGTTGCGGGTGGCGCCGTAGTGGGCCAGGACCTTGTCGATGTTGACATGGGTCTGCTTGAGCTGGGCGGCGAAGTCGTCCTCGGGACGGAAGTCGCCCGCGTCGTCGAACGAGAGCTGTCCGGAGACATGGATCAGGTCTCCGGACCTGATCGCCTGCGCGTAGCCGAAGTGGCTCTCGGCCGGTATGCCGTGGTCGTAGACGTCGGTGGTGGTCATGGTTCCCGTCCTTCTTCCGCCGAGCGCGGACCCGCGCTCTCTTGTGGTTACTCGGAAACCGTAGGAGAGTGAACGCCGACCTGGAAGAACGCACTTTTCAGTGACTGGGGAACCAGATGGTGACCAAGCAGTTGAGAGACCTGCCCGAGAACGCGGACCTGCGGCGGGCGGACTCCCTGGCACGGGAGATCTTCTCGGACGTGGCCAACAAGTGGGCACTGCTCATCATCGAGGCCCTCGGCGAGGACACCCTGCGCTTCAGCGAGTTGCGGGACGCGGTCGAGGGGGTCAGCCACAAGATGCTGACCCAGAACCTGCGGATGCTGGAGCGCTACGGGCTGGTCGACCGGACCGTGCACCCCACCGTGCCGCCGAGAGTCGACTACACCCTCACCGAACCGGGCCGGGCCCTGCGCGCCACGGTCGACCTGCTCTGCGGTTGGACCCACCGGTACCTGGGCCATATCGAGGCGGCGCGCGACCGGTTCGACGCCTGAACGGGCCCGGGCGTCAGCCCGCGACCAGTTCGGGCACCGGACGCGGGGCCGGGGACTCCTCGGACTCGGTGACCCGCGAGGTCCGGTACAGCCACAGCACGTCACGCCCGAACGACCAGACCAGCAGGCCCAGAGCCGTGGCCGCCACACCGAAGTTGGCCGCGTACGGCAGCAGATCGGCGCCCGCCAGAAGCAGGAGCACGCCCTGGAGCGCCGCGACCGTCTTGCGGGCGGTGCTCGGCGGAAGCGCCGCGGTCAGCCAGGGCCATACCTTGGCCGCGGCGACGAAGACGTACCGCATGCCGCCGATCAGCAGTACCCACGGGCCGAGTTGCATCGACACGTACACGCTCAGCACCAGGATGAGGAACGCGTCGACCTCCATGTCGAAGCGCGCGCCCAGCGGGGTCGAGGTGCCGGTGCGGCGGGCCACCTTGCCGTCCACGCCGTCGAGGATCAGGGCCACAGCCGTCAGACCGACGAACAACGACACGGGCGGCGAGCTCTGGAAGGAGTCCGCGACCAGCGCGGTGACCCCGCCGACGAGGGTGGCCCGGCCGAGGGTGACCCGGTTCGCCGCGCCGAAGCTGCGCGACCCGGAGCGGTGCAGGGCACGGGAGAGCACCGCCCAGGTGGCGAATCCGAACGCGAGGCCGCTCAGCCAGCCCGCCGGGCCCATCCCGATCGCCGTGCCGATCAGGGCGAGCAGCAGGACCTGCACGCCCGCCCCCACGGCGGTCTCCTGCTGTACGAGCCTCGCGTCGTAAGTGTTGTTCAGGGCCACCGAACACCCTCCGGCCGTGTGACAGAGTCGATCAACGCCGCTACCTTGTGCGCGGCCTGTGCATCCCTCGGTACGCAGGCGGCTTCCGGATCGTTCAGGAGGACTTCGATGAAGCACACCGGACGTGCGTTTTGGATCGACTCGCCGGGGCACGGTGCGATCCGGGACGTCGCCCTGCCGGAGCCCGGCGAGGGCGAGGTGCTGGTCCGCACGCTGTTCTCGGGCGTGAGCCGCGGCACGGAGACGCTCGTCTTCCGCGGCGGTGTGCCCGTCAGCCAGCACACGGCGATGCGCGCGCCCTTCCAGGAGGGCGACTTCCCCGGCCCGGTGAAGTACGGCTACCTCAACGTCGGCGTGGTGGAGGAGGGGCCCGAATCGCTCGCCGGCCGCACGGTGTTCTGCCTCTACCCGCACCAGACGCGGTACGTCGTCCCCGCGAGCGCCGTGACGCCCGTACCGGACTCGGTGCCCGCCGAACGGGCCGTCCTCGCCGGGACGGTGGAGACCGCGGTCAACGCCCTGTGGGACGCCGCGCCTCTGGTCGGCGACCGGATCGCCGTGGTCGGCGGCGGCATGGTCGGCTGCTCGGTGGCCGCCCTGCTCGCCCGGTTCCCCGGCGTCCGCGTCCAGCTGGTGGACGCCGATCCGTCCCGCGCCAAGGTCGCCGAGGCGCTCGGCGTCGGTTTCGCCTCACCCGAGGACGCTCTCGGCGACCGCGATCTGGTCGTCCACGCCAGCGCCACGGAGCAGGGCCTCGCCAGGTCCCTGGAACTGCTCACCGCCGAGGGGACCGTCATCGAACTGAGCTGGTACGGCGACCGGAAGGTGAGCCTGCCGCTCGGCGAGGCCTTCCACTCCCGGCGGCTCGTCATCCGTTCCAGTCAGGTCGGCACCGTCTCCCCGGTCCGCCCGAACCGCACCTACGCCGACCGGCTCGCCGTCGCTCTCGACCTGCTCGCCGACCCGGCGCTCGACGCCCTCGTCACCGGCGAGTCCGCCTTCCGGGACCTGCCGGACGTGCTGCCGAAACTGGCCTCCGGCGAGATCCCGGCGCTCTGCCACCGCGTCCGGTACGACGAGAACACCTGACGCGTACGACGAGAGCGATTGGCGCATGGGCGGACGAATCGTTCCATCGGGTACGAGATCGTCTCCGACAAGAGCGCCTGACCTGAGAAAAGACGTACCCGAGGCTGAACAGGGGAAGGCAAGGAGCCGTATTACCCGGCATCCCCGGCAGCCATCAGCGGGGGAGCAGACGCGCCGCACCTGGAGGGTCGTCCGTTGTTCAGCATCACCGTCCGCGATCACATCATGATCGCCCACAGCTTCCGTGGCGAAGTCTTCGGACCGGCGCAGCGCCTGCACGGGGCCACGTTCCTCGTGGACGCCACGTTCCGGCGCCAACAGCTGGACGAGGACAACATCGTCGTAGACATCGGGCTGGCCACCCAGGAACTCGGTGCGGTCGTCAGCGAGCTGAACTACCGCAACCTGGACAACGAACCCGACTTCGCCGGGGTCAACACCTCCACGGAGTTCCTCGCCAAGGTCATCGCCGACCGGCTCGCCGAGCGCATCCACAAGGGCGCCCTGGGCGAGGGCGCCAAGGGCATCGCCGGCCTGACCGTCACCCTGCACGAGTCGCACATCGCCTGGGCGAGTTACGAGCGTGCGCTGTGACCGACACGACGATCGAGCGGCCGGGACCGGCCGGACCGGCACCGGCGCGGCTGAACTACGTGCCCGTGCAGCACGCCACCCTGAAGAACGCCGAGATCATCCCCATGTCCCTGCGCACCGTGCACTTCGTGCTGCCGGGCGGCGTCGACGACCTGGCGGCGCCCAGCGGCGGCAACGCCTACGACCGGCGCGTGTGCCTGGACCTGCCCGGCTTCGGCTGGCAGGTGACCAAGCACGCGGTGGCCGGTGACTGGCCCCGGCCGTCGGCGGCCGCCCGCACGGAACTCGCCCGCGCCCTGAGCGGCTTGCCGGACGGTTCCGTCGTCCTGCTCGACGGGCTGGTCGCCTGCGGCGTCCCGGAGATCGTCGTACCGGAGGCGGAACGGTTGCGCATGGCCGTCCTCGTCCACCTCCCGCTCGGCGACGAGACCGGGCTCGACCCGGCCGTGGCAGCCGAACTGGACGCCAAGGAGCGGGCGGTGCTGCGGGCCGTTCCGGCGGTCGTCGCCACCAGCGACTGGGCGGTCCGCCGTCTGGTCTCCCACCACGGCCTCCCCCCGGAGCGGGTCCACGTCGCGGCGCCCGGCGCCGACATCGCGCCCCTGGCCCCCGGCACCGACGGTGTCTCGCGGCTGCTGTGCGTGGCCGCCGTGACGCCGCGCAAGGGGCAGCACCGGCTGGTGGAGGCGCTGGCCACGGTGACCGACCTGCCGTGGAGCTGCGTGTGCGTCGGCAGCCTGACCCAGGACCCGGAGTACGTCGCCCACCTGCGGTCCCTCATCAGGGAACACGGGCTTCAGGACCGGCTGGAACTGGCGGGCCCGCAGTCCGGCGCCGCACTCGACGCCAGCTACGCCAAGGCCGACCTGATGGTCCTCACCTCCTACGCCGAGACGTACGGCATGGCCGTGACCGAGGCACTGGCGCGGGGCATCCCGGTCATGGCCACGGACGTCGGCGGACTCCCCGAGGCGGTCGGACGCGCCCCCGACGGCGGGATGCCCGGCATCCTCGTGCCGCCGGAGAACTCCGCCGCCATCGCCGCCGAACTGCGCGGCTGGTTCGGCGAGGCGGACGTGCGCCGCCGCCTGAAGGCCGCGGCCCGCAGACGACGTGCCGCCCTCGGCGGCTGGGCGACGACCGCACAGAGCCTGGCGGCGGTACTGCGCCGGCTCCCGACCGACCCCCGGAGGGCCGCATGACGAACCCGGCGACGACCCAGCAGAGCGGGATGATTCCGGCCCAGCCCGGGCCGTGGGAGGCTGCCGAGTCGATGGACGGTGTCATTCCGGGCGCCGGCCCCAGCGCCAAGCCCGGCTCGCGGCCCACCGTGAAGCTGCGCGAGGCGGGGCCCGACGATCCGCCCCGTTACGCACCCGAGTGGCTTCAGCTGCGGGAGCCGGCCGACGCCGCCGCGCGGGCGCACGACCTGCTCGACCCGCTGCGTATCCGGCTGGCCAACCTGCCGGGCAAGTCGGGCGGTGTCGTCATCCACGACCTGGGCTGCGGCACCGGCTCGATGGGCCGCTGGCTCGCACCCTGCCTGGACGGTGCCCAGCACTGGATCCTGCACGACCGCGACCCCTACCTGCTGCACTTCGCGGCGGTCGCCTCCCCGCGCTCCGCCGCCGACGGCAGCCGGGTCACGGTGGAGACGCGGCGCGGTGACATCGCCCGCCTCACACCGGACGCCCTGCAGGGCGCGTCCCTGGTGACGGCGTCCGCCCTGCTGGACGTGCTCACCCGCGAGGAGATCAACACCCTCGCCGCGGCCTGTGCCGGAGCCGGCTGCCCCGCGCTGCTGACGCTCTCCGTCGCCGGACGCGTGGAACTGACCCCCGCTCATCCCCTGGACGCGGAGATCGGCCAGGCGTTCAACGAGCACCAGCGCCGCGACGGACTGCTCGGCCCCGACGCGGTCACGGCGGCGGCCGAGGCGTTCTCCGAGAACGGCGCGACGGTACGGCTGCATCCGAGCCCCTGGCGGCTCGGACCCGACCAGGCGGCGCTCACGGAGCAGTGGCTGCGCGGCTGGGTCGGCGCCGCGGTCGAACAACGCCCCGAGCTGCGTGCCGAGGCCGACGCGTACCTGGCCGAACGCCTGTCCGCCTGCGCGGCCGGCGAGTTGCGGGTCACGGTCCACCACACCGACCTCCTGGCCCTGTGCCGCCCGGCGGGCGGAGCGTCATGAGCCCTCAGGCGACGGGGACGAAGACGGTGCCGGGAGGCGCGGCGGCGGGGGTGCGTGACCGGCTGATCCCCGCCGACGCGGAGTGGTTCCCGGAGGCCGGCAGTGGCCGGTGCCCGTCCCTCGGGACCGGCACCGGCGGTACGGACGCAACCGGCTTCGAAGCCCTGTCCGTCACCGCCCCGTCGCCCCGTCGCCGCGTCCGCGGCGCCCTCGCCCGGCTCGGCTCACCCCGAGTCCGCACACACCTCGGCACCTTCGCCGGAATCGTCATCCTCGGCGTGCTGATGTGGCGGCTCGGTACCGGAGTCCTCCTGGACGGGCTGCGGCGGATCGACGCGCAGACGTTGCTGCTGGCCCTCGGGCTCGGGCTCGTCACCACCGTGTTCAGCGCGTGGCGTTGGGCGCTCGTGGCCCGGGGCCTGAGGATCCGGCTGCCGTTCGGGCCGGCCGTCGCCGACTACTACAGGGCGCTGTTCCTCAACGCGGCCCTGCCCGGCGGCATCCTCGGCGACGTGCACCGGGCGGTGCGGCACGGACAGAGCGAGGGGGATGTGCGGCGGGGCGTGAAGGCCGTCGTGCTCGAACGGGCCGCCGGGCAGATCGCGTTGTTCGCGGTGGGTGCCGTGGTCCTGCTGACCATGCCGTCCCCGGTGCTCGCCGAGGCCCGGCACGTCGCCCCGCTCGCCGTCCTGGCCGCGCTCGGCGCACTCGCTGTCGTCCTCGCCCTGCGCATGAACCGGGCGGCACCCTCCCGCCGGGGACGGGCGCTGCGCGGCATGCTCGCCGAGGCGCGGGAAGGGCTGGTGTCCCGCCGCAACGGGCCGGGAGTCGTGGTCAGCTCCGTGGTCGTACTGGCGGGTTACGTCGCCATGTTCGTACTCGCCGCCCGCGTGGCCGGAGTCGCCGCCTCGGTGGCCGTACTGGTACCGCTCGCGGTCCTCGCGCTGCTGGCGATGGGCCTGCCGCTGAACGTCGGAGGCTGGGGGCCGAGGGAGGGCGTCACCGCCTGGGCGTTCGGCGCCGCAGGCCTGGGCGCCGGCCGGGGACTCGCCGTCGCGGTCGTCTACGGGGTGCTCAGCCTCGTGGCGAGCCTGCCCGGCCTCGTCGTGCTCGTCGCCCGCTGGTACGCGGGCCTGCGCGCCGGAGACCGGGCCCGGGCCGTCGCGGCGGACCCGGGCCCCGGCCCCGCGTCGGCGGCTGACTACGCGTCGGAGGTCAGCAGCGAGAAATACGCCCCGAAGGAATCAGCCAGGCTCGCCAGGAGTTCCTTCCCTTTTTCCGCCGAACCCAGCGAAGGCCGGCCGATGACGCCGGAATCGGTATAGGCGGACATGCCGAGGGTGAGCAGATGACGCCGGTCGTCAGCGACGAAATCCGAAGTCTCATAACCGGGTCGGAGCATTTCGGGATGAGCGTGCAGAAGGATGGAGGTCTCGATTTCCCCCGCGTGCATGTCGGTGAGCAGCGAGGTGGCCACACCCGCCCGCTCCAGCGCCGTCTCCCAGTCCTCCGGGGCAGGGAAGAGCGCCATCCGCTCGCCGCGGGCGGAGGACTCCTGAACCACGTTGCCCAGTACGTAGTTTCCGCCGTGCCCGTTGACCACCACCAGCGTGTCGACCCCGGACCGGCGGAGCGAATCCGCAATGTCCCGTACCACCGCATGAAGGGTCACCGAGGAGATGCTCACGGTCCCCGGCCAGGCCGAGTGCTCGTGCGAGCACGAGATCGTCACCGGAGGAAGGAGGTGCACCGGGTACGCGCCGGCTATCTCCCGCGCGACGGCACAGGCCACCAGCGTGTCGGTCGCCAACGGAAGATACGGGCCGTGCTGTTCGAAGCTCCCCACGGGAAGCACCGCGACCTGCCGTGAGACACCGGCCCCCCGCGTCCGTACGTCCTCCGTGGTGTCCGCCGGCACCAGATCACTCATATCGACACGGCCTTTCGTCTCTGCTTAGGAACTCGAGAATCATGACAGAAAAAATTGGCGTACTCGGCAAGAAGGCTCCGCAGCGGACCGGCGTGGAACGCGTCGTGAATGCCCCCTTGCCCACCGTGTACGGGAAATTCCAGGCGATCGGCTACATGGACCACGACCGCGGTGACGAACAGGTCGCACTGGTCTACGGCGAGATCGGCACCGACGACGTCCTCATCCGCCTGCACTCGGAGTGCCTGACCGGCGACGCCTTCGGCTCCCAGCACTGCGAGTGCGGTGACCAGCTCGACGCCGCCCTGCGCGCGGTCGTCTCCGAGGGCGCCGGTGTCGTCGTCTACCTCAGAGGGCATGAAGGCCGTGGCATCGGCCTGCTCGCCAAGCTGCGCGCCATGGCCCTGCAGGCGGAGGGCCTGGACACCGTCGAGGCCAACCTCGCGCTCGGCCTGCCGGTCGACGCCCGCGACTACGGCGTGGCCGCCCGGATCATGGACGACCTGGGCGTGAAGAGCGTCCGGCTGATGTCCAACAACCCGCGTAAGCGCGAGGCGCTGGTGAGCCACGGCATCCGTGTCGCCGAGCAGGTACCGTTGCTGATACCGCCGTGCGAGAACAACATCACGTACCTGCGGACCAAGCGGGAGCGCCTCGACCACCACCTGCCCCACCTGGACGCGGTGGTCAGCTCCTCGTAGGGGGGCCGCGTACGCTTCGTGGACGTCCGCCCCTTGAGCGCCGGCCCGTCAGCGGCCGGCGCCCGACGTCCGGAGGCCACCGGGTATGACCGAGCTCCATCTGTGGCTGCGCCACGAGGCCCGCACGACCGAGCGACGCACACCGATCGTCCCCGATGACGCCCGGCGGCTCGTCGGCAGTGGAGTGGCACTGACCGTCGAGGAGTCCCCGCAGCGTGTCTTCCGCGTCGAGGAGTACGAGGCGGCCGGCTGCCGCGTCGCCCCCGCGGGCTCCTGGGTGTCGGCGCCGCGCGACACCGTCGTGCTCGGCCTGAAGGAACTGCCCCCGGAACCGGCCGAGCTGACCCACCGGCACATCTTCTTCGGCCACGCCTACAAGGGCCAGCCGGGAGCGGGAGACCTGCTGCGCCGGTTCGCCGCCGGGGGCGGGGCGCTGTTCGACCTGGAGTACCTGGTGGACGACTCCGGACGACGCCTCGCCGCCTTCGGGTTCTGGGCCGGCTACCTGGGCGCTGCCCTGGCCGTCCTCCAGCACCGGGGCCGGCTGAGGGCACCGCTCGTGCCCACGACGAAGGACGAACTCGACGAGACGCTCAAGCCGGCAGCTGGCGACACCGAGTTCACCGGCCTGGTCATCGGCGCCCTCGGACGCAGCGGCCGTGGCGCCCGCACGGCCTTCGCCACAGCCGGAGCCGACCCGGCCTGCTGGGACCTCGCCGAGACCCGCGACCTGGACCGCGAAGCCCTGTTGCGGCACGACGTGATGGTCAACGCGGTGCTCGCCACCACCCCGGTCCCGCCCTTTCTCCGCGAGCAGGACCTCGACGACCCCGACCGCCGCCTGCGCACCCTGTGCGACGTGACGTGCGACGTCGGCTCCCCCCTCAACGTCCTCCCGGTGTACGACGACACCACCGACTGGGACGTGCCCGTGCGCCGGCTGCGCGCGGAGCCCCCGCTCGACCTGATCGCCATCGACAACCTGCCCTCCCTGCTGCCGCTGGAGTCCAGCGCCGACTTCTCGGCCGCCCTGCTGCCCCAGCTGCTCGACTTCGGTGTCACCGGGCCCTGGGGACGCTGCCTCGACCGGTTCCGTCAGGCATCCCTTGAATCCTCCCCTTCCTAAGGGAGGGGATTTCTGGCTCAGGCTGCCTCCTGGAGCAGTGCTCCAGGAGGTCTTGCGCCATCAGCACCAGCCGGGTTGAGACCAGCCCGGATGAGCATCACGCGTGCGGAGTTCTTGTCCCGTGGGGAGACGGCCCCGCACGCGGTGCAGGTGTAGGTGCGCTCACCCAGCGGCAGTGCATGCTTGGCTCTCGTCATGCAGCTGGCGCAGTCCATCGTGGTGTGCGCGGGGTGGACCAGGCGGACGTCACGCCCGTGCTTGCGGCCCATCTCGAGCAGAGCGGCCTTGGTGGCGCCGATGGCGGCGTCCGCGGCCTTACGTGCCATGGTGGTCTTGGCGAGAAACCGGGGCTTGAAGTCCTCGACAGCGAGGGCGTCGTGGTCGCGGACCACTTTCTTGGCCCATTTGCGGCCGGTGTCCTGGCGCTGCCGGGCGACCTTCTTGTACCCCTTCGCCCGCAGCTTCTTCGCCTCGCGGTAGCCCTTCGATGCCGGCCGGCCCTTCTTCGGCCGGCGACGGGCCATCATCCGGTCGTACCGGGTCAGCTTCTGCAGGGCCTTCCTGCCGTGTTCGGGGTGCGGCAGGTCGTGCGCTTCGGAGGTGGTGGTCGCGGTCTGCTTCACACCCCAGTCGACACCGAGCATCCGGCCGATCTCCGGCAGGGGCTCGACGGCCGCAGGAAGGACGAAGGAGCCGTACCAGTGCCCCAGGCTGTCCTGGTACACGCGCACCGAGGACGGCTCAGCGGGCAGTTCCCGTGACCACACCACCCTCACGACGATGCCCCCGGCCAGGTGCAACCGGCCGTCCTTCAGTCGGAACCCGCGCCGGGTGTAGTTCAGGGTCGGCAGTGCCTCGCGCTTCTTCTTGCGCTTCGGCATAGCGGCCCGCCGCCGAAGAGGCAGCCGTCCCCTGATGTCATTGTGTGCCTTGGCGCGAGAGCGGCTGAAGTCGCGGATGACCTGCTGCTGGACCACTGAGGAGCCCTCTCGCAGCCATGGAATCGTCTTCCGGGCCTCGGTCAGCATCCGGTCGAGCTGAGCCGGGCCGCACGTCCGCTGCTCCCCCGTTGCCTTGTTGTGCAGGTGCACGGCCCTGGACTTGGCGACACACTCGTTCCACAGCCACCGGCACCGGTCCCACTCCGCCTTCAGCGCCGTGCGGGCAGCGGACGACAGACGTAGCCGGAAGGTGTAGCGGGCATGCCCGGCCACCTCCACGGCTGCCCCCACGTGTGCCATCCCGCCCCCTCCCGCAACGACCAGGTGTCCCGATCCCAAGAAGGACCGTACGTACGACCGTCGGACGCGCGTCCCCCGATCCCGTGCCCATCACCCCGACCAGCGACAACAGGCACGTGCGTTCCTATAGCCACGGAGGCATCGGACAGGGATACGGCCGCCCCACGCCCTGAACGGGATAGGCGACACGCTTTGCGTCGCAGCACCCGGATGCGATTCCTCCCCGGCGTGAACGCCGGGGCAACCTCGAAAGAAGCAGGTGACACGTTCTCGGCACACCCCCGGCCGACGGGTGACGGACATCAGCGCACCACGGCCTCGTGGACCAGCCGCTTGAGGTCCTTGAACACCGTGTGTGAGGTCCTGGGCCGCACCTGCGTCATGAACTGCACCGTCAGATCACGGCCCGGGTCGACCCAGAACGTCGTCGTGGCCACCCCGCTCCAGCCGTAGGCGCCGAGCGCGGAGGGCGCCTGCGTGCGGGCCGGGTCGATCACCACGGAGACGTTGAGGCCGAAGCCGACCCCGTCGTTGCCGGGCTCGTCGTGGGCGGGGTGGCTGCCGAAGGCGCGCAGGTCGGCACCGCCGGGCAGATGGTTGCGGGCCATGAGATCCACGGTCCGAGGGGTGAGGAGACGGACGCCGTCGAGCTCGCCCCGGCGGCGCAGCAGCTCCATGAAGCGGTGATAGTCGTGGGCGGAGGCCACCATGCCGCCACTGCCGGACAGGAATCGCGGCCGGCCGCCGCGCAGGGGCAGTCCGGGGAACGGCGCGATGCCGCCGCCCTCCTGCTCCCCGTACATCTCGGACAGGCGGGGCGCCTGCTCGTCCGTGACGTGGAACCCCGCGTCCGTCATGCCGAGCGGCCCGAAGATCCGTTCGGCGCAGAACACGTCGAGCGGCTGCCCGGACACGACCTCGATGATCCGGCCCAGGACGTTGCTCGCCACCGAGTAGTTCCACTGCGTCCCCGGCTCGAACTGAAGCGGCAGACTTGCGTACACCTCGATGGTCTCCGCCAGGTCCGCCCCGGGCGGCACGGACGACTCCAGACCGGCCTCGCGGTACAGGGCGTCGACGGGGTGGGTGTGGTAGAAGCCGAAGGTCAGGCCCGAGGTGTGGGTCATCAGGTGCCGCACCAGGATCGGCCCGTCGGCCGAACGGGTCCTGACGTCGGCCCCGGATCCGCTCACGTACACGCGCGGGGCGGCGAAGGCCGGCAGGTGATCCGCGACCGCGTCGTCCAGCGACAGCCGGCCCTCCTCCACCAGCAGCAGCGCGGCGACCGCGGTGACCGGCTTCGTCATGGAGTAGACCCGCCACAGCGTGTCGGGCTCGACGGGCAGCCCGGCCGCGATGTCGCGCAGGCCGTGCGTCGTGAGGTGGGCGACGCGTCCGCCGCGGGCGACGGAGACGAGGAATCCCGGCAGCCGCCCCTCGTCCACCAGACGGGCGAAGTGCCGGTCCAGGCGGTCCAGCACCTGCGGATCCAGCCCCGCCTCACCCGGATCGGCCTCTTGTCGCAGCCGTGCCATCGATCGTCCTCCGTCGCGCTTGTCGAGGTGAGAACCGGCATACCCAGCCGGGGCCGCCTCAGACCCTCTCCTGGTGCGGGAACCTGACAGGCAGGTCGCCTCACCGTCGGCGCATCCTGGACGGGCCGACGTTCCATGACCGCTCACGACCGACTCACCGGAGAACAGCTCATGAGGATCCACATCACCAGTGTCTTCGTCGACGACCAGGAGAAGGCCCGGCGCTTCTACACCGACGTGCTGGGCTTCGTGAAGAAGCACGACGTCCCGGTGGGAACGGACCGGTGGCTGACCGTGGTCTCACCGGAAGACCCCGACGGAACCGAGCTGCTCCTCGAGCCCTCGGGCCATCCCGCGGTGCAGCCGTACAAGACGGCGCTGGTGGAGGACGGCATTCCGGCCGCCTCGTTCGCCGTGGACGACGTACCGGCGGAGTACGAGCGGCTGCGCGGCCTGGGGGTGCGTTTCACGCAGGAGCCGCTTGAGATGGGCCCCATCACCAGCGCGGTGCTGGACGACACGTGCGGCAACCTGATCCAGATCGTGCACACCAAACCCTGAGGGACACGACCTAGGCCCCCAGGCGCAGGACCCATGGCCGATGTCCCGTGGCCGTCGGCTTCCTAGGCTGCGAGGCATGAACGGTCGCAGCCACATCCGTATCGCCCGCCCCTCCCGTGACCTCGCGACGGCCGAGCGCTTCTGGAGCGCGGGGCTCGGCCTCAGCGTGGTGTGGCGGTCCGAGGGCGGCTCCGCACCGGCCCACCACGACCTGCTGATGCTCGGCCGGCCCGACGCCGACTGGCACCTGGAGCTCGTGAACGAGCCCGCCCGGCCGGTCGAGCCGTGTCCCACCGAGGAGGACCTGCTGGTGATCTACCTCGACGGCCCGGTCCCGGACGGCCTGGTCGCCCGGCTGGAGGCGCACGGCGGCAAGCGGGTGGAGTCGCCCAACCCGTACTGGAACGAATGGGGCGTCACGATCGAGGACCCCGACGGCTACCGGCTCGTGCTGTGCCGCCGGGGTTGGTCCAACAGCTGAGGCAGCGCCGGACCGAAGCTCTCAGGGGTCAGGCCGCCGCCTTCTCCGGCTGAACCGCTCCCGGTGCGACGCGTTCACCCAGGGCCTCGGTCGGGACCCTGTGGGTCTCGCGGGCTGACAGGGCCGCGACCACAGGCGGCACGCACAGCGCCGCCGTGAACAGCGCCACCGCCGACCAGTCGTCCCCGTCCGGCCCCGCGATCCGCGCCGCGAACGTCACCGCGAACCCGGCCGCCGCGAAACCGATCTGCGTGCCGATGGCCACGCCGGACAGCCGCACCCGGGTCGTGAACATCTCGCCGTAGAAGGCCGGCCACACACCGTTCGCGGCGCTGTAGACCACGCCGAAGCAGAGGACGCCCGTCAGGAAGGTGAGCGGATAGGAGCCCGTGGAGATCGCCCACAGGTAGAGGAACATCGTCACCGCGCTGCCCGCCGCACCGACCAGGAACACCGGACGCCGGCCGATCCGGTCGGACAGCATCGCCCACAGCGGGATGGCGGCGAGCGCCACCACATTGGCCAGCGCGCCCACCCACAGCATGGCGGTACGCGACATGCCGACCGCGTCGCTCGTGGCGTACGCCAGCGCCCACACCGTGAAGATCGTGCTGACCGAGGCGATCAGCGCGCCGGCGATCACCCGCAGCACATCCGCCCAGTGCTCGCGCAGCAGTACCGTGAGCGGCAGTTTGACGACGCCCTTTTCGGCGGCCTGCCGGGCGAAGGCCGGCGTCTCGTCCAGCTTGCGCCGGATGACCCAGCCGACGACGGCGACCCCGACACTCAGCCAGAACGGAACCCGCCAGCCCCAGGACAGCAACTGCTCCTCGGGCAGCGCGGCGACCGGGATGAAGACCAGAGTCGCCAGCAGCTGGCCACCCTGTGTGCCACTGAGGGTGAAACTGGTGAAGAAGCCGCGCCGGCCCGGTGGCGCGTGTTCCAGCGTCATGGAGTTGGCGCTGGCCTGTTCGCCCGCCGCCGAGATGCCCTGCAGCACCCGGCACAGCACCAGCAGGACCGGCGCGAGCGTGCCGGCCTGCGCCCGGGTCGGCAGGCAGCCGATCAGGAAGGTCGACAGGCCCATCAGCATCAGCGTGAAGACCATGATCTTCTTGCGGCCGAGCTTGTCGCCGAAGTGGCCGAGGACCAGCGCGCCGACCGGGCGGGCGGCGTACGCGACACCGAACGTGGCCAGTGACAGCAGGGTCGCGGTGGCCGGGTCGGACTCGTCGAAGAACACCGCGGGGAAGATCAGCGCGGCGGCGCTGCCGTAGATGAAGAAGTCGTAGTACTCCAGGGCACTGCCGATCCAGGCGGCGGTCGCGGCTTTCCTGGGCTGACCGGGCGGGGCGGCGGCCCTTTCGGGCGTGGCGGGGACGGACACGGCGGCTCCTTAGGGGCTCCACCCTAGGCAGAGCGAACAGAAGGACGGTGTGGAGGGGGAGGCCGGATCGCGGCTAATTAACCCACTGGATAGTTAGTAGGGGATGGCCAGTGATGCTGCGCCCGTGTGCTGCCGGTGTCAAGGGGTCGTGCGGTCGCGCGGCGCGACGTCTCAGTCCGTCGCGCGCTCCGCCGTCAGGTACGCGATCACCATGTCGCCCAGCATGGTGCGGTAGTGCTCCCGCTGCGCCGGGTCGATCAGGTCGCGGCCGAACAGCGCGCCGAAGGTGTGCCGGTTGGAGACCCGGAAGAAGCAGAACGAGGAGATCATCGCGTGCAGGTCGACGGCGTCGACGTCGGCCGTGAACAGCCCCGAACTGCGGCCTTCCTCGAGGATGCGGCGGATCACGTCCAGGGCGGGGGAGCCGATCCGCCCCAGCTTCTCGGAGGCCGCGATGTGGTGCGCCTCGTGGATGTTCTCGATGCTGACCAGGCGGATGAAGTCCGGGTGCTGCTCGTGGTGGTCGAAGGTCACCTCGGCCAGGCGCCGGATGGCCGCCACCGGGTCCAGGTGCTCGACGTCGAGCCGCTGCTCGGCCTCCCGGATCACGCCGTAGGCCCGCTCCAGCACAGCGGTGAAGAGCTGCTCCTTGCCGCCGAAGTAGTAGTAGATCATCCGCTTGGTGGTGCGGGTGCGGGCGGCGATCTCGTCCACCCGGGCCCCGTCGTAGCCGGCCCGGGCGAACTCCTGTGTGGCGACGTCGAGGATCTCGGCCTGGGTGCGGGCGGCGTCACGGACGCGCTCGCCGGGACGTGCCGGTTCTTCGACGCTGGTCATCACATTCCTTCGGGCGGAGGTGCCGGTGCCGGTGATTCTAGAAGCAGGAGCCCCTCCGCCCGCGGGGTCTTCCCGAGCCCGTGCGGGGCTGATATAGCTAACGTACTAGTTCGTACATTAGTGACCCCGCTCGGGAGGCCCGTGTGCCCAAGGACTCGTATCTCGTCGGACTGATCGGTTCCGGCATCGGCCCGTCGCTCAGTCCGGCGTTGCACGAGCGGGAGGCCGCGCGGCAGGGGCTGCGGCTGCTGTACCGGCTGATCGACATCGAGACGCTCGGTGCGCCGCCGGAGTCGGTGGGCGATCTGGTGCGTGCCGCCCGGGACCTGGGTTTCGACGGGCTCAACATCACGCACCCGTGCAAGCAGCTCGTCATCGGCCATCTGGACGGGCTCGCCCCGCAGGCCGAGGCGCTGGGCGCGGTCAACACCGTGGTCTTCGAGGACGGCCGCGCCGTCGGCCACAACACCGACGTCACCGGTTTCGCCGCGTCCTTCGCCCGGGGGCTGCCCGACGCGCCGCTGGAGCGGGTCGTCCAGCTGGGTGCCGGCGGTGCGGGGGCGGCCGTCGCGCACGCCACGCTCACCCTGGGCGCCGAGCGGGTCACCCTGGTCGACCCCCTGCCCGAGCGGGCCGCCGCCCTGGCCGATTCCCTGAACCGCGCCTTCGGCGAGGGGCGCGCGGCCGCCGCGTCTCCCGACCGGCAGGCGGAGCTGCTCGCCCACGCCGACGGCATCGTCCACGCCACCCCCACGGGCATGGCCGCGCACCCCGGCCTGCCCCTGCCCGCCGAACTGCTTCATCCCGGACTGTGGGTCGCGGAGGTGGTCTACCGCCCGCTGGAGACCGGACTGCTGCGTGCCGCCCGCGCGCTGGGCTGCGCCACCCTCGACGGCGGCGGCATGGCCGCCTTCCAGGCCGCCGACGCGTTCCGCCTGTTCACCGGGCGGGAACCCGACGCCACGCGGATGCTGGCGGACCTGACCGAACTGGCCGGTGCCCCCGGGCCTGTTCTGAGTTCCGCGCCTGGGCCCCGACGTCCGGCACGCACCCTCGGCGCCCGGCGCCACAGGACAGGTGACTCCGCCACATGACCCGCGACCCCGCACGCCGAGGGCACGCACCGCACGCCGTTGCGCCCGTCCTCCACGCGGACGACGGGGAACTAAGGACAGGCCCTCCAGGGGCCCGGAACCAGAGAGAGGTACCGACGTGCGCACGTCCATCGCCACCGTCTCCCTCAGCGGCTCCCTCACCGAGAAGCTCACGGCCGCCGCCCGGGCCGGTTTCGACGGGGTGGAGATCTTCGAGAACGACCTGCTGGCCAGTCCTCTCGCCCCAGAGGAGATCCGCGCCCGCTGCGCCGACCTCGGCCTCACCATCGACCTCTTCCAGCCCATGCGGGACATCGAGGCCGTCCCCGAGGCCGAGTTCGCCCGGAACCTGCGGCGGGCCCGGCACAAGTTCGAGCTGATGCGCAGACTCGGCGCCGAGACGGTCCTCGTCTGCTCCAGCGTCTCCCCGCAGGCGGTGGACGACGACGCCCTCGCCGCCGAGCAGCTGAGCCGGCTCGCCGACCTCGCCCGGGAGTCCGGCGTCCGGGTGGCCTACGAGGCGCTCGCCTGGGGCCGGCACGTCAGTACGTACGACCACGCCTGGCGCATCGTCGAGTCGGCCGGCCATCCCGCCCTCGGCACTTGCCTGGACAGCTTCCACATCCTCTCCCGCGGCACGGACCCCAAGGGCATCGAGGACATCCCCGGTGAGAAGATCTTCTTCCTCCAGCTCGCCGACGCCCCGCTGCTCGCCATGGACGTCCTGCAGTGGAGCCGCCACTACCGCTGCTTCCCCGGGCAGGGCGGTTTCGACGTCGCCGGGCTGCTGCGGCACGTGCTGCGCACCGGCTACGACGGCCCGCTCTCGCTGGAGGTCTTCAACGACGTCTTCCGGCAGGCCGCGGCCGGCCCGACCGCCGTGGACGCCCGGCGCTCCCTGCTGGTGCTTCAGGAGACGGTGGGCCGGGCCCCGCTGCCCGAGCCCGTCGTCCCCACCGGCGTCGCCTTCGCCGAGCTGGTCACCCCTGACGCCGAACCCCTCACCACCCTGCTCGGCGCCCTCGGCTTCACCCGCGCCGCCCGGCATCGCGGCAAGCCCGTCGACCTGTGGGAGCAGGGGGACGCCCGGATCCTCGTCAACACCGGGGCGGCCGTGCGCCGGGACGGCACCCAACTCGCTGCGATCGGGCTGGAGTCACCGGACCCGGCCGGAGCGGCCCGGCGCGCCGAGGCACTGCTGGCACCCGTCCTGCCGCGCCGCCGGGCACCAGGGGACGCCCCGCTCGACGCGGTCGCCGCCCCCGACGGCACGGAGCTCTTCTTCTGCGCCACCGGCCGCCCGGACCTGCCCGACTGGCGGTCGGACTTCGAGGACACCGGCCAGGCGCCCGAGCCGGCGCACCTCCGCGGCATCGACCACCTCGCCCTCACCCAGCCCTGGCACCATTTCGACGAGGCGGCCCTGTTCCACCGCGGCGTGCTCGGGTTGACGGCCCAGGAGAGCGTGGACGTCGCCGACCCCTACGGTCTGATGCGCAGCCGCGCGGTCACCAACCCCGACGGCAGCGTCCGGATCGCCCTCACCGTCGGCGCCGCGCCCACGGACGACACCGTGCACGCCCAGCACATCGCCCTGGCCACCGACGACGTGGTCGCCTCGGCCCGCCGCTTCCGGGAGGCCGGCGGCACGCTGCTGCCCGTCCCGGCCAACTACTACGACGACCTCGCCGCCCGCTTCGAGTTCGCCGACGGCGAGCTGGAGACCTACCGCGACCTCGGCATCCTCTACGACCGCGACGCCCACGGCGTGTTCCGGCACTGCTACACCCGCACCGTCGGCCGGGTCTTCTTCGAACTGGTCCAGCGGGACGACGGCTACCGGGGCTACGGCGCCGCGAACGCACCGGTACGGCTGGCCGCGCAGCACACCTTCTCCCGGGGTGGGTTCGCTGTGGTGTGACGCGGGTGAGGTGGGTTCGTTGGTCTCCGGTGTCGCGCTCCATCCGGGGTGGTGCCGGTCGAGGCGCCGGGAGCGGACGGCGACGGGGCGCGACCTGGGTCTGTTCATGGTCTGGCTGAAGTGCACGCCAGGCGCCACGGGACCGGGTGGTGCCAGTGGTGCGGCCGGGGCCGGGTGCCGTCCCGGTACGGGGTGAGCACCGCATCAACCGGGTGCTCATCGCTGTGCGCAGGTCGCTGTCGTACGCGGCGTCGGTGCGGGAGGCGCCCGATGCCGGTGCTCGGGCACATCTACGAGCTCGTCGACAGCCGGGACCTCCCGGCGGAAGCCCGGGCGAGGGCGGCAGGCGGGTGGGCTCGCACATGGCTCGCCGGGCGTTCGCGTCGAACGTCGTGGATGCCGGCGGCGTCCCGGTGAGGTGCAGGCCGTGCTCGGGCAGAAGGGCCTCGACTCGCAGGCGCCACACTCTTTCCCAGATCCGAAGCGAGTGCGGGTTGCGGTCCGATCGGGTGCCCTCACCGCACGGGTCGGGCGGGCCGTAGGCGGGACGGTGACGACCGCGCACGCCACAGCTCCGTCCCCAGGGAGACGTCGACGGGTGCTGAGCGGCTCGGGGAGATGTTCCGCGCGCATGACCGTCCGTGCGCGTTGAGGCGGCAGCGCACTGCAGCTGCCAAGCCTGGCTGGGGACTCATCGGGGTACGGTGCTGTCCCGGACCACGAGGGTGGGCCGGAGCAAGACCTGTTCGGCCTTGGCGTCTGGGTCCTTGAGCCGGTCGAGGAGAAGGCGCATGGTGTGTCGTGCGACGAGTTCCAGTGGCTGGGCGAGGCTGGTCAACCCCGGGTCGACGAAGCGTGCGCCGACGCTGTCGTCGAATCCCACGACGCCGACGTCACGGCCGGGGGCCAGCCCCCGCTCCTGGCACGCTCGGAGCGCACCGATCGCGATCGTGTCGCTGACGCACACGAATCCTGTCGGTGGCGTCTTCCTGTCGAGGAGCCGGCCGGCGAGCTCCCGGCCCGTGCTGATCTCGTCGGGCCCGTGGGCCGCGAGATCACGGGTCGAGAAGCCGTGTGAACGCATAGCGCGGCGCCAGCCGGACTCCCGGTCGTCACCGAACCCGCTGGACCCGTCCCAGCCCAAGTAGGCAATGCGCCGGTGACCGCGTTCGGCGAGATGGTCAACGGCCTGCTCCAGACCGGCGGCGCCGTCAACGTCGACCCACCACGTGTCCGACATGGGATGACCCCAGGGGCGTCCGAAGGAGACGAAAGGAATGCCGCGTTCCAGCAGGAAAGGGATACGAGGGTCGTGATCCTGGATGGAAGTGATCACGAAGCAGTCGACGGTGTTCGTGCTGAAGGCCTCCTGGACGACCTGGATCTCTTCCTCGTCGGTGGCGGCGGGGTGGCAGAAGACCGCGTGGTCGGCTCGGTGCGCCGCCACCGAGAGTTCGTAGAGATAGCTCGCCCATACCCCGCCCGACTGACGTTCGGTGGTCGGCAACAGCCGAAAGCCCACGGCTCGTGGAGACTGCGTTCGCAGCGAACGCGCAGCCTGGTTGGGTCGATAACCCAACTCGTCCACCGCTTTGAGGACCCGACGCAACGTTGTTGGGCTGAGACGGTCCGGTGAGTTCAAGGCGTAGTGAACGGTCTGCTTGGAGACTCCCACCCGCGCCGCCACCATGGCCATGGTCGGCCTTGACGACCCGGACGTCCCCTTGGCGGCCGGTTTGCGGCCACGCTGCGGAACCGATGGTTGATCGGTAAAACCCATTCGCTCATTCTGGTGGGCGGCAAGCGCGACAGTCAAGATGCTCGATTCGCCCGTCCGTATCGTTGCGCCGATCAGGCCGCAAGATCGCTGCAAACCCTCGGGGAGCGTCCCTCGGCGTGTCACGGGCATGCCTTGCGTCGCGATGAACCCAGCGAGGCCAGTGGGTATTTCGGGATTTAGTCAGCGATGGCGCCGGGCCCCTCCTCGTGATGCGCGGGTGTGGGCGGCACGCCGACGGTCGCCGGCTCATCGACGCAGACCTCTTGACTTGCTGTGGCAAACGCCCCTACGGTCCCCGTTTTATCGGTAACACAGAAGTCATACCGATGACACCGAGGGCCCGCGAACCTGCGCCCACAAGCTCGACCAGGCGCCGTGACGCGGCGAAACGAACAAGGGCTGCTCTACGGCGACGTACCGCCAGCGGAAGGGACGACTGTGTTCAGACGCAAGAACGTGATCAGGGAGGCGGCTGCCGCCTCGGCCATGGACCGACGCAACCTCCTCAAGGCGGGCATGTTCGCCGGTCTCGGTCTGGCCGCCGCGCCCGCGCTCGCGGCATGCGGCGGCAGTTCCGCAGCGGGTGGACCTGGACTGAAGTGGGCGGGTTGGGACGGGCCGCCCCAGTCGGAGGTGTTCCGTCGGTTCTCCGAGGAGATGACCAAGGAACTGGGCGTGAAGGTCACCTACCAACAGGTCGTGGGTGACTACCTCTCCAAGCTGTTGCCGCAACTGTCGGCCGGCGCTGCTCCGGACGCCTTCTACGTCGGTGACATCTACATGGCCAAGCTGATCGAGACCAAGCAGGTGCTCGACCTCACCGACTACCTGGACAGTGGCGACGCCGCGGTCAAGCTCGATGACTTCCACGAGGGGCTGTACCGGTGGTGCAGGCCCGCGGACGGCAGCCCCGGGCTGTTCGGGCTGCCGGTGGACTGCAGTCCGCTGGTGTTCTGGTTCAACAAGGACCTCCTGGCCGAGGCGGGCGTCAGTACCGACCCGGCTGCCCGGTTCGAGGCGGGCACCTGGACCCAGGACGCGCTGACCGACCTGCTCGACAAGGTCCGCTCCACCAAGAAGAGGGGTCTGGTACTCAATGGCAGCAACTGGTTCGACTGGTTCGGCTGGATGTCCACCTTCGGCGGGACGCTCTTCGACGAGTCCGGTAAGGCGGTGTTCGACGCCGACCCCAAGTCCCAGGAGGCGCTGGCGTGGCTGTTCGAGCAGTTGAAGTCGGGAAACATCACCTACTCCGGCGCCCTCCCGCAGGGACAGGGCCCTGACGTGCTGTTCTACGCCGGGCAGCTGGCTTGCCTCACCTACCCCCGCGTCATCCTGCCGAACATGAAAAAGGTCAAGTTCGGCTTCGATATCGCCCCCTTGCCCTCCCTGTCCGGTAAGGACGTCATGCCGGTACCGGTCAACACGGCGGCGCTGTCGGTCAACGCCAAGTCCAAGAACCAGGCCAAGGCGCTGGAGTTCCTCGGCAACTTCCTGAACGCCGAGGGGCAGAGGTTCCGCCTGTCCGGCGGCGGCAACGCGGTGCCGTCGATCAAGGGTCTGGACGACGTCGTCACCGAGGGCAACGTTCCCGCGCACGGCAGCCTGTTCAACGACGTCGCGGCCAAGGGCTACGCCGTCCCCAGCGCGATCGCCAGCAACGCGAAGGTCGCCCGAGAGCTCCCGGTGATGGTGGACAAGATGCTCAAGGCGGGCAACGAGACGCCGCGTTCGTTCAGCGGCAAGGTGGTCAAGCTGATCAACGGGGGCGCCTGATGGCCGTCAGCAGCGCCGGTTCCCGGGCCCGGGCGCGGCTGACGGCCGCGGACCCGGACGCCCACCCGGACCGCCGGAGCCGGCGTCGGCGAGGCGGGGACACGGCCGCGGGATACCTGTTCCTGGCGCCCCAGTTGTTGGGGCTGGTGGTGTTCATGGTCGGCCCGCTGCTGTTCGCCCTGGTGCTGGCGTTCTACCACTGGGACGGGTTCGGCACCCGGTCCTTCGTCGGCCTGTCCAACTTCACGGAGGTCATGTCCGACCCGCGCATCCAGCGCTCGGCGGTCAACACCGTCTGGTTCACGGTGTTGCAGGTGCCGGGACTGATGCTCACGGGATTGTTCTTCGCCCTGCTGATGCAGCGTGCCGGCAAGCTGACCCCGGTGTACCGGCTGGCGTTCTTCGCTCCGGTGATCACCTCTTCGGTTGCGGTCGCGGCGATCTGGCTGTGGCTCTTCAACCCCGACATCAGCCCGGTCAACAACGCGCTACGCGGGATCGGACTGCCCGCGCCGAACTGGCTGCAGGACGCCCGGTTCGTCATCCCGGCCTTCGCGATCGTCGGGATCTGGCAGGGCCTGGGCTACCAGCTGGTCATGTTCATGGCCGGGCTGCAGAGCATCGACCGCTCGTTCCTGGAGGCCGCCGTGCTGGACGGCTGTTCGGAGTGGCAGAAGCTGCGGCACGTCACCATCCCACTGCTGTCCCCGACCATCCTGTTCCTCTCCATCACCTCGATCATCGGCTCCTTCCAGGTGTTCGACTACATCTACGTCTTCTTCGACGACAGGGCTCCGGACTCCGCCCGCACCATCGTCTACGAGGTGGTCCGGATCGCCTTCGGGGAGTTCAACTTCGGGGCGGCATCGGCTCTCGCCTTCCTCCTGTTCCTGGCCCTGCTCCTAGTCACCGGCTGCCAGCTCGCAGCCCAGAAGAGATGGGTCCACTACACAGAATGAGTACTTTCTCCAACACCGTCAGCCGCACGGTCACGACCGCCAAGGGCGCTTCCGGCTCCGGCCGGCCCGCCCGTCGCAAACTGCTGCTGCACGCGGTCCTCCTCGTCTGCGCCATCGGCATGGCGCTGCCGTTCGCCTGGATGCTGTTCTCCTCGTTCAAACCCCTGGGCGAGATCTTCATGCAGCCGCCCAAGCTCTTGCCCCAGGACTGGACCGAGCAGGGCTACCGCACCGCCCTGGGCGGGGCCGACTTCGTCCGCGGGTTCTGGAACAGCACCTACATCGCGCTGACGGTCACCGCGGTCTCCCTGCTCACCTCGGCGATGGCCGCCTACGCGTTCGCGCGGATCGACTTCTGGGGCCGCCGCCCGCTGTTCATGGTCTTCCTCGCGACCATGATGGTCCCCGGCCAGCTCACGATCATCCCGCTGTACATCATCATGGGCTGGCTGGGCTGGGTGGACACCCATGCCGCGGTCATCGTGCCGCCGGCGCTGTTCAACGCCTTCGGCGTCTTCCTGCTACGCCAGTACATCAAAGGCATCCCCCGGGAGTTGGAAGAAGCCGCCCAGCTCGACGGCGCCGGCCGGGTCCGCACGTTCGTGACGATCATCCTGCCGCTGCTGCGCACCCCTCTCACGGCGTTGGGGATCTTCACCTTCCTCGCCCAGTGGAACAACTTCTTCTTCCCGCTGATCTTCCTCAACAGCTCCGACAAGTTCACGCTGCCGCTGCTGGTCAACCAGTTCAAGGGCCAGTACGTCTCTGACTGGCCCGCGCTGATGGCCGCCACGACGTTGCTGGCCGCACCGATGCTGATCGTGTTCGCGTTCGCGCAACGCCAGATCGTCGAAGGCATCGCCCTGTCCGGCTCCAAGTCCTGAGCCACGCACGTGCGTAAGGCCGGTTCTCGAACTGCGGGCCACGCCGAGGCCGGCCAGCGCTCCCAGCCCATGCACTCCACGACAACACCCATCAGAGAAGGGCACGCATGACCCCCCACGGAGATCCCTCCGACCAGGACAACCCCACCCACGACCCGGCACCCGCGCGGTCCGAGCACGCTCCTCCCGGTCACGGCGACCACACGACCACCGCCACAGAGATGTCCCGGCCTGACGCCGGGTGGACGCTCAGCACCACCGAAACCGGCGACGACTACGCGCCGACCTTCCTCGGCAACGGCTATTTCGGTGGCCGGATCCCCGCGGCGGGGACGGGATACGCCACGACGCCGATCGAAACCCAAGCGCACCTGGCCGGGTTCTTCGCCCAGGACGGCCTGATCGAGAAGTACGCGAACATCCCGACCTGGTCCACGCTCGCCTTCTCCGACGAGTCGGGCACCTACGGACGGCTGCCGCAGGCGGCACGGGCAGGTGAAGAGGACGCCCCGGAGCAGGGAGCGGTCAGCGACTACCGGCAGACACTGGACCTGCGGGCCGGGTTGCTGACCACACAAGCGACGTGGACCTCACCGGCGGGCCGCCGCACCGATCTCACTTACCAGGTGCTGGTCCACCGGTCCCGGCATCGGGTGGCCGCGGTCCAGCTCACCTTCACCCCGCACTGGAGTGGCCGGGCGCGCGTGTCCGGGGTCTTCGACGGGACCAGCGCAAGGCTGACCGAACGGTCGAGCAAGGGCTACGACGGTACGGCGGCGGAGTCGTACGAGACGGTGACGACGCTCGGCACGGGTATCACGGCAGCGCTCGCGTCGCGACTGGGACTGCCCGCCGGGGTGGCGGCACACGTCGCCGAGTGCGAGACGGACCAGGTCCAGTCGGTCGGTGTGCGGGCCACCTTCGATGTGCGGGCCGGCAGCACGTACACGGTCACCAAGTACGTCGGTGTGGCCAGTTCCCAGGACTGCGAAGACCCGCTGTCGGCTGCTCGCGCCGCCGCGGCGGACGCGGCGGGCACCGGGTACGGGGGCCTGCTGGCCGAGCACGAGGCGGCGTGGGCCGACCTGTGGCGGGCCGACATCGAGGTCCTTGGGGACCCGGTGCTGCAGCTGCAGGTCCGCGCGAGCATGTTCTACCTGCTGGAGAGCACCCGCACCGGGGTGGACTGGAGCCTGTCCCCGTGCGGTCTGTCCGGCGACGGTTACAACGGGCACGTCTTCTGGGACACCGAGACCTGGATGTATCCAGCGCTGCTGGCCCAGCACCCGGACATCGCGGCGGGTATGAACACCTATCGCCAGCAGCGTCTGGCCGCGGCCCAGGAGTACGCGACCCGAACGGGGTTCGCGGGTACGAGGTTCCCCTGGGAGAGTGCGCTGCACGGAGACGAGCAGACCCCACCCGGCTTCGAGATGGGTGACCTCGAGCACCACATCACCGCCGACGTCGCCCTCGCCCACTGGCAGTACTACCTCGCGACCGGCGATCGCGACTGGCTCGCCGAGAAGGCCTGGCCGGTGCTGCAGGGTGCCGCCGAGTTCTGGGTGAGCTCCGCCGTTCCCCATGCTGCCGGCGGCTACGGCATCAACCAGGTGATGGGCCCGGACGAATACCACTTCCCGGTCGACAACAGCGTGTACACCAACGTCGCGGCCGCGGAGACCCTGCGGATCGCCACCCGGGCGGCGAAGGTCGTGGGCGTGGCCGCGGACCCCGAGTGGGACCGGGTCGCCGACGGCCTGCGGGTCCCGTTCGACGAGGATCTGGGCATCCATCCGCAGTACGACGGCTACGACGGCGACACCGTCAAGCAGGCCGACGTGGTGATGTTGCAGTACCCCTGGGAGCACCCCATGCCCGCCGAGGTCGCGCGGAACGATCTCGACTACTACGTGCCGCGCACCGACCCCGACGGCCCGTCCATGACCGACTCCATCCACTCCATCGCCCACGCCGCACTGGGTACGCCCGGGTCCGCGGCCTACGACTTCATGCGGCGCAGCGTGGACCCGTTCATACGCGGACCGTTCAACCAGTTCGCCGAGCAACGTCACGGAGGCGCTTTCACGTTCACCACCGGACAGGGCGGTTTCCTGCAGGTGTTCCTCTACGGCTTCAGCGGGATGCGCTGGCGTGAGGACCGGCTCAGGCTCGACCCGACCCTGCCACCTCAGTTGCACGGCCTCACCCTGCGCCGGATGCTGTGGCAGGGACGCGAGTTCGACGTCGCGATCGGCCCGGAGCACACCACGATCACGCTGACCGGAGGCCTCCCGACGACAGTCGAGGTCGCGGGCGCGACACACCCACTGCGTCAGGGCGCACCGCTGATCCTGCCAACCCGCCGGCGGCCTGACCCGCTGCCCACCGGTGACCTCGCCGACGCGCCGAGGTCAGTGTGACCGCAAGCTCGCGGTCCTTCTCCGCGTCCACCGGTGCCGCGACAGGCAATCCGGCCACTGCCTGACCATCCACTTCGCGGTTGCCGCTTGCCGCAAGCCGGCCATCAAGAGTCGTAGTGGCGGCGCATCAGGCCGAGGGCGACGACACCCGGATGCGCCGTCTCGACAGCTTCCCAGGAGATCGAACTCATGAGTTCAGCAGCACACCGGAACCCGGCGACTGCGTGCCAGCAGGCAGGATCGGAGATCCCCTCTCGCCCCGACCGCCCCGGGGGCTCAATGGCCACAGCCTCGCCGACCTACCGGGATCCTTCGAGACCGCTCGAGGAACGCCTCGAGGATCTGCTCGCCCGCATGACGCTGCCGGAAAAGGTCGGACAGATGCTGCAACTGGACGCTCGGGGCGACTTGGAGGAAGCCGTGGCCACGAAGATGGCCGGTTCGATCCTGCATGCCTCGCCCGAGCGCATGCGCGCTGCCGTCGAACTGGCGGCAGCCACCAGGCTGGGGATACCGCTGCTCGTCGCTGACGACTGCATCCACGGCCACTCGTTCTGGCCGGGTGCCACGATCTTCCCCACGCAGTTGGGGATGGCCTGCACCTGGGACACCGACCTCGTCGAGCGCATGGCCCGGGCCACCGCGGTGGAAGTCGCCGCGACGGGCATCCACTGGGCCTTCTCGCCGGTGCTGTGCATCACCCGCGATGTGCGCTGGGGCCGTGTGAACGAGACCTTCGGGGAGGACCCACTGCTCATCGGGGAGCTGGGTGCCGCGATGGTCCGCGGGTACCAGGGAGCGGGACTGGACGACCCGACAGCGATTCTGGCCTGCGCCAAGCACTTCGCGGGTTACTCGGAGACGCAGGGCGGACGCGACGCGAGCGAGGCGGACCTGAGCCGACGCAAGCTGCGCTCATGGTTCCTGCCGCCGTTCGAGAGGGTCGCTCGCGAGGGCTGCCGCACGTTCATGCTCGGCTACCAGGCGATGGACGGGGTCCCGATCACGGCGAACAAGTGGCTCCTGAACGACGTCCTCAAGGGCGAATGGGGGTTCACCGGCACGCTCGTGACCGACTGGGACAACGTGGGCCGGATGGTGTGGGAGCAGAAGGTCTGCGCGGACGCGGTGGAGGCCGCAGCGGTCGCGGTCCAGGCCGGGAACGACCTGGTGATGACCACGCCGGACTTCTTCGAGGGCGCCCAGGAAGCAGTCGCCCAGGGGCGGCTGCGGGAGGAGGAGATCGACGAGGCGGTCCGGCGGATCCTGAAACTGAAGCTGGAACTGGGGCTGTTCGAGGACCCCCGCGCGCCGGACCGCGAACGCCAGGCCGACGTGATCGGGTGCGCCGAGCACACCGCCCTCAACCTCGAACTCGCCCGGAGGTCCCTGGTGCTGTTGCGCAACGACGGCACCTTGCCCCTCGACGGCGGACTGACCGTAGAGGGTGAGGGCCACACCGTCACCGCCGGGGGCTCTCGCACGATCGCCGTGATCGGCCCCAACGGCGACGACCCGCAGGCCATGCTCGGCGACTGGGCCGGCGCCTCCGGTCAAGTGGACTGGATGCCGGACGGGCACCCGCGCGAGACCGTCACGACGGTGCTCGACGGGTTCCGCGCCGCCGTCCCCGACGGGTGGACGGTCACCTACGCCCGCGGCGCCGACATCGGGCGCCTCGTGCCGGACCCGCAGGGACCGGTGTACCCCGACGGGCAGCCACGTCCGCCCCTGTTCGCGCCCGCGCTCGTCGACGAGGCTCAGATCGCGGAGGCGGTGAGCCTCGCGCGTGCGGCTGACTACGTCGTCGCCGTCGTCGGAGACACCGTCGCGTTGACGGGTGAAGCTTGCTCCACCGCGACCCTGGAACTGCAGGGCGGACAGGTCGCCCTCCTCGAAGCGCTCGTCGCCACCGGCACACCCGTTGTCGTGGTGCTGGTCCACGGCAAGCCCTCGGTACTCCCCGACGCCGCGCTGGCCGCGGCAGCCCTGATCGAGGCGTTCAACCCGGGCATGCGAGGCGGCCAGGCGGTGGCCGAGCTCGTCCTCGGTCTCATCGAGCCGTCGGGACGCCTGCCCCTGTCAGTGCCACGCCATGCCGGGCAGCAGCCCGTCTACTACAACCAGGTGCGCGGCCAGCATGGTGACCGTTACGCCGACCTGACGCAGGAACCACTCTTCGTCTTCGGGGAGGGGCTGTCCTACAGCACGATCGAATACTCCGACCTGGCCGTCCTCGATGAAGTCGTGGCATTGGACGGCGTGGTTCGCGCCGAGGTGACCGTCTCCAACACCGGCGCTCGGCCGGTACTGGAGACCGTGCAGGCCTACATCAGCGACTCGGTCACGAGCGTCACCTGGGCGGAGCGGGAACTCAAGGCCTGGCGGCAGGTCACGGTCCCACCCGGTGACAGCGTGCGGGTCCGGCTGGCGGTCCCCGCCGGGGGTTGCTCCCTGGTCGACGCCGAAGGGCGCCGGATCGTCGAGCCCGGAGCGTTCGACCTGCTCGTGGGCCCCAGCTCACGCGCCGCCGACCTGCTTCGCGCCCGCTTCACCCTGAGCCAGCCATGACATCCCCCCTGCCAGGGTTCAACGAGCTGCGGTGGCTCGTCGCTGTGATGGGGGACCGGCGCGGGGCGCCGCATATCGTCCAGCCGGCATGTCTTCGAATGGCAACCAACCTCCTGTGGGCGGTCGACCTCTCGAGACCAGCCGATCCCACCTCTCGGCGCGTGTGGCCGCCCTCCTCGCCTCAGAACCTCTGATGCGCCCTGACGCCCCGAATCCACCAGGGCCTGTCCGGTGTTCCTCCCCGCCGACCGGACAGGCCCTGGTCCCCACCCATGCGCTCGGACGGGCCGTGGCCGTTCGTCCGGCGTGTCCTGTGCGTCTGCCCGGAAGACGTCGATGATTGTGCCGCACGGCTGCCCGGGTGCTTCCGCCCGCAGCTCCGCCACTTGGTGGTGGAGGAGTGGGACACCGCGGTCGGCGCTCTGAATCTCCCTACGGCCCATGCGCCGCTGACGTCTACCGATCGGAGCTGGTGTCATGCGGCGCCACGTACGACGTGATGCCGTCGCTCGTTCGCCCGACCAGCGATGGCACCACATGTGTTGCACGCGCTGTCGTCCCCTGAACAGCCGCTGAGCTGCACTGATCTGCGTCGGATCGCGTAACACCCCAGTATTTCCCCGGAGAGGCCCCTGTCCGGGCCTCACTGGCGGCTGACGGTGCGGGTGATGCCGGTGACGACCGTCGTGGCGAGGATCCAGCCGGTGAGGACGAGGGCGTAGGAGAGCCACTGGTACCGGCCGTCGGGCGCGAACGCTCCCTCCTGCCCGAAGGAGATCACCGGCAGCAGCAGGTCGAGGGTGTAGAACACCGGGTTGAACTGCGGGGCCTCGTCCGGCTTCAGCGGCTCGGGGTGGTGCAGCGCGTAGGCGACGGAGCCGATCACCAGCAGCGACACCAGCCAGCCCGCGGCCCGCAGCGGACGGAAGCCGTAGCCGACGGTGGCGTCCTGC
This sequence comes from Streptomyces sp. NRRL S-455, assembly GCF_000717875.1. GTDB lineage: Bacteria > Actinomycetota > Actinomycetes > Streptomycetales > Streptomycetaceae > Streptomyces. The sequence goes on along the minus strand of NZ_JOCT01000022.1, from coordinate 53,884 downwards.
ACGTAGCCCCACAGCCGTCCGTACCAGGGCAGCGTGCCGCGGTGCCGGCGCTGCTTGGCGAGCTGGACGAGACGTGCGGCCTCGTCGTCTCCGATCCGGCGGTAGGCGGCGGTCAACTGCTCGTAGGCGTGCGGGACATAGCCCTCGCCGTCCCGCTCCAGCATCGCCAGTCGGCGTTCGGCGGGTTCGTGCGGGGAGAGGGAGGTGTAGACGAGGCTGTCGAGCAGGACCTCGTCGGGCACCGACTCCGGCTCCAGGAACAGGACGTCCATCTGGGTGCGGCGAAGGTTGAGGGTGCCTTCCATGGGCGGGCTCCTGCGTACCCAGAGTTCCCCGATGGTGCAGCTGCTGGCCCGCAGCGCCGCGTCCCCGGGGTTCGACAGCCGCGCGTGCGACAGGTCCAGGCGGCCCGCGATCCGGGCGCCCCGCAGGCCGATCCAGCCGCGCACGTCCACGCGGCGCAGGAGGACGTCCCCCTCCACCGCGAGCGTCTCGGCGTCCAGGGCCGGCTCACCCGGCCCGACCTCCATCCGGGACTCGTTGAAGGTGATCGACCCGGCGACCGAAGCGCCGGTCAGCCGTATCTCGCCCCGGATGCGCAGTCCCGACGCCGACAGACCGTCCCCGACGGTCACGTGGTTGAGCTGGAGAGCCGGCTGACCGGTGAGGGGGCCTTCGATGCGGGCCCCGTCCATGAAGAGCGCCCCGGCGATCTGCGCGCCACCGAGGCGGACCGGCCGCCCCTCGAACCGGCAGCCCGACACGCGCAGCACGCCGTCCACGCGCAGGGTGGCCGCGACCAGGCCGGGCAGGACGGACCCGCGCAGGTTCAGCTGGCGCAGCCGCGCCCCGTACAGCACGGGCGCTTCCTCGAAGAAGCAGTCGCTCAGGCGCACGGCGTGGTCGATGTCGGCGTACTGGAGGCGCAGCACCCCGGTGATCCGCGCACCCGCGAGTCTGAGGGCGGCTATCTCCCCGTCCTCCTGCGGCGCGCTCAGCAGCAGGGCCCGTAACACGGACGCGCGGACGGTCCGTTCGGGGCCCCACTCCGCGCCACGCGCCGGGTCCTCGTCCGCCGACTGCCGGAAGTCCACGTCCTGCGCGCGCGGAAAGGCGCGCCACACCCGCTCCTCGGCGGGCGTCAAGTTGTCGATCTCCATCAGCGGGGACTCTGACGCCCCGGCCGGGTGCTGTCAACCAGCCCCCGGCCGGAACGAGTCAGGCCCTGGTGTTCCACTCCGCGATGACGGGCCGTCCGTGCTCGGTCGACAGCCGGCAGACCGTGCCGGTCTCCAGGCGGAACAGCCGTCCCTCGGCCGGGGTCAGGCCCAGGCGGCGGGCCGTGAGGACGCGGAGGAAGTGGCCGTGGGCCACCAGCAGCACATCTCCCTCGGGCAGCGCCGCCGTCACCCGGGCCAGCACACGGTCGGCGCGCTTGCCGACCTCCTCCGGGGACTCGCCCGGACGGCCGTCGGGCCCGGGCGGTGCGCCGTCGGTCCACAGGTTCCAGCCGGGGCGGTCGCGGTGAATCTCCTCGGTGGTGACGCCCTCGTAGGTGCCGTAGTACCACTCGTGCAGGTCCGCGTCCCGGTCGGTCCCCGTCAGGCCGGCGAGTTCGGCGGTGCGCACCGCACGCGCGAGCGGACTGGTGAGGACCAGCGCGAAGGAGCGGCCCGCCAGGAGCGGAGCGAGCGATCCGGCCTGCTCCTCACCTCGCCGGGTGAGGGGCAGGTCGGTGTAGCTGGTGTGCTGTCCGCTCCGGCTCCACTCCGTCTCGCCGTGGCGGACCAGCAGCAGATCGCCCACGGTGTTACGCCTTCTTCGCGGACTCGACGGCGTGGCCGCCGAACTGGTTGCGCAGCGCCGCGATCATCTTCATCTGCGGTGAGTCGTCCTGCCGGGAGGCGAACCGGGAGAAGAGGGAGGCGGTGATCGCGGGCAGCGGCACGGAGTTGTCGATCGCCGCTTCCACGGTCCAGCGTCCCTCACCGGAGTCCTGGGCGTAGCCCCGCAGGTTCTCCAGGTGCTCGTCCTCGTCGAGCGCGTTGACCGCGAGGTCGAGCAGCCAGGAGCGGATCACGGTGCCGTCCTGCCAGGAGCGGAACACCTCGCGGACGTTGTCCACCGAGTCCACGGCCTCCAGCAGCTCCCAGCCCTCGGCGTAGGCCTGCATCATGGCGTACTCGATGCCGTTGTGGACCATCTTCGCGAAGTGCCCGGCGCCCACCTTGCCCGCGTGGACGTAGCCGTAGGGGCCCTCCGGCTTGAGCGCCTCGAAGATCGGCTGCAGCCGGTCGACGTACTCCTTCTCGCCGCCGACCATCAGGGCGTAGCCGTTCTTCAGTCCCCACACGCCGCCGGAGACGCCCGCGTCGACGAAGCCGATGCCGCGCTTGCCCAGCTCCTCGGCGTGCTTCTCGTCGTCCGTCCAGCGGGAGTTGCCGCCGTCGACCACCGTGTCGTACGGCTTCAGGAGGTCCGCCAGACGGTCGATGACGTGCTGGGTGGGGTCGCCTGCCGGGACCATGACCCAGACCGTGCGCGGCGCTTCCAGCTGGTTGACGAGGTCGGCCAGGCTGGCCACGTCGGACTTCTCGGGGTTGGTGTCGTAGCCGATGACGGTGTGGCCGGCGTTGCGCAGGCGCTCGCGCATGTTGCCGCCCATCTTGCCGAGGCCCACAAGACCGATCTGCATGTCAGTTCACTTCCCGAAGAGCCCCACTGGTCGAAGGAGTCGATGTTCCACACCGCGCCCTGCACGAACACCTTGTGCTCGTAGAGGGCGACCAGCTGGCCCAGGACGGACGGGGTCAGTTCGGTGGCCAGGATCGTGGTGGTGGGGTGGTTGCCCTGGAAGGTGCGGTGCGGCACCTGCTCCTCGGGCACGCCCTCGGCCCGCACCTCCTCGGCGGTCTTTCCGAAGGCGAGCGCCTGCCCCTGTGCGAAGAGGTTGGCCATCAGCAGGTCGTGCTGCGCCTTGAGTTCGTCGCTCAGTTCGGCGACCGGTCGGGCGAAGCCGATCAGGTCGGCCGGGATGAGCTTGGTGCCCTGGTGGATCAACTGGTAGTAGGCGTGCTGCCCGTTGGTGCCGGGGGTGCCCCAGACCACCGGTCCCGTCTGCCACTGGACGGGATGGCCGTCGCGGTCCACCGACTTGCCGTTGGACTCCATGTCGAGCTGCTGGAGGTAGGCGGTGAACTTCGACAGGTAGTGGCTGTACGGCAGGACCGCGTGCGACTGGGCGTCGTGGAAGTTGCCGTACCAGATGCCGAGCAGGCCCATGATGAGCGGGGCGTTGGCCTCCGCGGGGGCGTTGCGGAAGTGCTCGTCGACGATGCGGAAGCCGTCGAGCATCTCCCGGAAGCGGTCCGGGCCGATGGCGATCATCAGGGACAGGCCGATCGCCGAGTCGTAGGAGTAGCGGCCGCCGACCCAGTCCCAGAACTCGAACATGTTGTCGACGTCGATTCCGAACTCGGTGACCTTCTCGGAGTTCGTGGACAGGGCGACGAAGTGCTCGGCGACGGCCTTCTCGTCGCCCCCGAGGCCGTTCAGCAGCCAGGAGCGCGCCGAGGTCGCGTTGGTGATGGTCTCGATCGTCGTGAACGTCTTGGAGGCGACGATGAACAGTGTCTCCGCCGGGTCCAGGTCGCGTACCGCCTCGTGCAGGTCGGCGCCGTCCACGTTCGACACGAAGCGGAACGTCAGATCCCGTGCGGTGAACGGGCGCAGTGCCTCGTACGCCATCGCCGGCCCCAGGTCCGAGCCGCCGATGCCGATGTTGACGACGTTCCGGATGCGCTTGCCGGTGTGGCCGGTCCACTCTCCGGAGCGGACGCGATCGGCGAACGCGGCCATCCTGTCGAGCACTTCGTGCACGCCCGGGACGACGTTCTCGCCGTCGACCTCGATCACCGCGTCCCGGGGGGCGCGCAGCGCGGTGTGCAGCACGGCGCGGTCCTCGGTGACGTTGATCCGTTCGCCGCGGAACATGGCGTCGCGCAGCCCGGACACGTCGGTGGCGGTGGCTAGCTCCCGGAGCAGGGCCAGCGTCTCGTCGGTGATCAGGTGCTTGGAGTAGTCGATGCGCAGGTCGCCCACATGGACGACGTAGCGCTCGGCGCGCCCGGGGTCCGCGTCGAACAGCGCACGCAGGTCCGGCTGCGGCAGGGCGTCCGTGCGGTGGTCCTCGAGCGCGGCCCACTCGGGGCGCCGCGGGAGCCAGGGGGAGTCAGACATGAGTGGGGGTCTCCTCGGTTGCCTCGCCGTTCAGGGCGATGGCGTACATCTCGTCCGCGTCGAGGCGCCGCAGCTCCTCGGCGATGAGTTCGGAGGTGGCACGCACCTTCAGCGCGAGGGTGCGCGACGGCTGGTTCGGCAGGGTCAGCGTGGCCACCGGCCCCTCGGGGCGGTCGATGAGGATCTCGCCCTTCTCCGTGCCCAGGCGCACGGCCGTCACGACCGGCCCGGCGGTGACCACGCGGTCGACCCGGACGTGCAGCCGTGCCTCCAGCCAGCGGGCCAGTAGCTCGGCGGCCGGGTTGTCGGCCTCGGCCTCCACGGCCGCCGAGGTCACCTTCGCCCGGGCCTGGTCCAGCGCCGCCGCCAGCATCGAACGCCAGGGCGTCAGCCGGGTCCAGGCCAGGTCGGTGTCACCGGGCGCGTAGGAGCGGACCCGGGCCTGGAGGGTCTCCAGGGGGTTCTCGACGGCGTACAGGTCGGTGATCCGCCGCTGGGCCAGCGCCCCGAGCGGGTCCTTGGAGGGCACCTCCGGGGCCTCCACCGGCCACCACACCACCACCGGGGCGTCCGGCAGCAGCAGCGGCAGCACCACCGAGTCGGCGTGGTCGGAGACCTCGCCGTAGGTCCGCAGGATCACCGTCTCGCCCGTGCCCGCGTCGGCGCCCACCCGCACTTCGGCGTCCAGCCGGGAGGACTGGCGGTCCCGCGGGGTGCGGGCCTGCCGCTTGATGACGACCAGGGTGCGCGAGGGGTGCTCGTGCGAGGCCTCCTCGGAGGCCTTGATCGCGTCGTAGGCGTTCTCCTCGTCCGTGACGATCACCATCGTCAGGACCATGCCCACTGCGGGCGTGCCGATGGCGCGGCGGCCCTGCACCAGCGCCTTGTTGATCTTGCTTGCCGTGGTGTCGGTCAGGTCGATCTTCATGGCCTGCGCCAGCTCCGTCCGTCTCGTGCGAGCATCTCGTCGGCTTCCGCGGGTCCCCAGCTGCCCGAGGCGTACTGCGCGGGCCTGCCGTGCGTGGCCCAGTACTGCTCGATGGGGTCGAGGATCTTCCAGGACTCTTCCACTTCCTGGTGACGGGGGAACAGGTTGGCGTCGCCCAGGAGGACGTCGAGGATCAGCCGTTCGTACGCCTCGGGGCTCGTCTCGGTGAACGACTCGCCGTAGGCGAAGTCCATCGTCACGTCCCGTATCTCCATCGACGTGCCCGGCACCTTGGAGCCGAACCGGACCGTCATGCCCTCGTCCGGCTGGACGCGGATGACGATCGCGTTCTGGCCCAGTTCCTCGGTCGCCGTGGAGTCGAAGGGGGAGTGCGGGGCCCGCTGGAACACCACCGCGATCTCCGTCACCCTGCGGCCGAGCCGCTTGCCGGTGCGCAGGTAGAAGGGGACACCGGCCCAGCGGCGGTTGTCGACCTGGAGCTTGACGGCGGCGTAGGTGTCGGTCGTGGAGGCCTGGTCGATGCCCTCCTCCTCCAGATAGCCGTTCACCTTCGTGCCGCCCTGCCAGGCCGCCGCGTACTGACCGCGCACGGTGTGCCGGCCCAGGTCCTGCGGCAGGCGCACGGCCTTGAGCACCTTCAGCTTCTCGGTGAGCAGCGACGCGGCGTCGAAGGCGGCGGGCTCCTCCATGGCGGTGAGCGCCATCAGCTGGAGCAGGTGGTTCTGGATGACGTCACGGGCCGCGCCGATGCCGTCGTAGTAGCCCGCACGGCCGCCGATGCCGATGTCCTCGGCCATGGTGATCTGCACATGGTCGACGTACGACCGGTTCCAGATCGGCTCGAACATCTGGTTGGCGAAGCGCAGTGCCAGGATGTTCTGGACCGTCTCCTTGCCGAGGTAGTGGTCGATGCGGAAGACCTGCTCGGGATCGAACACGTCGTGCACGATCGCGTTCAGCTCCTCGGCCGACTTCAGATCGTGCCCGAACGGCTTTTCGATCACCGCGCGGCGCCAGGAGCCCTCGGCGGCGTGCGCCAGCCCGTGCTTCTTCAGCTGCTGCACGACCTTCGGGAAGAACTTCGGCGGCACCGAGAGGTAGAAGGCGTAGTTGCCGCTGGTGCCCCGGGAGGCGTCCAGCTCCTCGACGGCGGAGCGCAGCTGCTTGAACGCCGTGTCGTCGTCGAAGTCACCCGGGATGAACCGCATGCCCTCGGCGAGCTGCTGCCAGACCTCCTCGCGGAACGGGGTCCGGGCGTGCTCACGTACCGCGTCGTGCACCACCTGTGCGAAGTCCTGGTCCTCCCAGTCCCGGCGGGCGAAGCCCACCAGCGAGAAGCCCGGCGGCAGCAGGCCCCGGTTGGCCAGGTCGTACACCGCCGGCATCAGCTTCTTGCGGGACAGGTCACCGGTCACACCGAAGATGACGAGCCCGGACGGGCCCGCGATCCTGGGCAGCCGGCGGTCGCGCGGGTCGCGCAGGGGATTGGTGAAGTCGACGTCGGTGTGCACCGCGCGCGGGGCCGCCTGGCCGCTCACCCCGGTCTGCTCCACCCCGGCCGCCTCCTGGGCCGCCAGGGCTTCCTTCTCCTCCTTGCTCCCGATGGTCTCCTGCTCGGCCGTCTGAGGGATGCCCTCGCTCATTCCGCGTCAACTCCCTTGCTGTTCAAGGACTTGGTGACCGCGTCCAGCAGGTCCTGCCAGGCCACCTCGAACTTGGCCACTCCCTCGTTCTCCAGTTGCCGCACCACCTCGTCGTATGCGATGCCGAGCCGTTCGACGGCCGCCAGGTCGGCACGCGCCTGGGCGTAACCGCCGGTGACGGTGTCGCCCTGGACGTCACCGTGGTCGGCGACGGCGTTCAGCGTGGCCTCCGGCATGGTGTTGACCGTGCCGGGGGCGACCAGTTCGTCCACGTACAGGGTGTCCTTGTAGGCGGGGTCCTTCACACCGGTGGAGGCCCAAAGGGGGCGCTGCCGGTTCGCACGCGCGCCGCCCAGGGCCTGCCAGCGCGTCCCGCCGAAGACCTCCTCGTACGCCGCGTAGGCCAGCCGCGCGTTGGCCAGGGCCGCCCTGCCCTTCAGGGCGAGGGCCTGGTCCGTGCCCAGCAGCGTCAGCCGCTTGTCGATCTCGGAGTCGACGCGGGAGACGAAGAAGGACGCGACGGAGTGGATGGCCGCCAGGTCGAGACCGGCCGCCCGGGCCTTCTCCAGGCCGGCGAGGTAGGCGTCCATCACCTCGCGGTAGCGCTCCAGCGAGAAGATCAGCGTCACGTTCACGCTGATGCCCGCGCCGATCACCTCGGTGATCGCCGGCAGACCGGCCTTCGTCGCCGGGATCTTGATCATCACGTTGGGACGGTCCACCAGCCAGGCCAGCTGCCGCGCCTCGGCGACGGTCGCCGCCGTGTCGTGCGCCAGGCGCGGGTCGACCTCGATGGAAACCCGGCCGTCCCGGCCGCCGGTGGCGTCGTACACCGGCTTCAGGACGTCGGCGGCGGCACGGACATCGGCGGTCGTCATCATCCGGACGGCCTCGTCGACCGTGACGCCTCGCACCGCCAGGTCGGCGAGCTGCTCCTCGTAGCCCTCGCCGGAGCCTATGGCGGCCTGGAAGATGGACGGGTTGGTGGTGACGCCGACGACGTTCCTGGTGGCGACGAGTTCGGCCAGGTTGCCGGACTCGATCCGCCGGCGGGACAGATCGTCCAGCCAGATCGACACGCCCTCGTCGGACAGGCGCTTCAGTGCTCCCGCGCTCGCGGTCGCTTCGGTCACAGTGATCATCTTCTTTCGGGCGTTCGGATCAGGCTCGCGCGGCGGCGAGGGAGTCGCGGGCGGCGGCGACGACGTTCTCGGGGGTGAAGCCGTACTCGGCGAACAGGGTCCTGGCGTCGGCGGAGGCGCCGAAGTGCTCCAGGGAGACGATGCGTCCCGCGTTCCCCACGAAGCGGTGCCAGGTCAGGCCGATCCCGGCCTCGACGGCGACCCGGGCCTTCACGGACGGCGGCAGCACCCGCTCGCGGTACTCGCGCGGCTGCTCCTCGAACCACTCCACGGACGGCATCGACACCACCCGGGTGCCGGTCCCCTCCGCCTCCAGCCGTTCCCGCGCGGCGACGGCGAGCTGCACCTCGGAGCCGGTGGCGACGAGGATCACCTCGGGGGCCTCGGTGGACGACTCCTGGAGGACGTAGCCGCCCTTCGCCGCCGCCGGGTTCGGCTCGTACGTGGGCACGCCCTGGCGGGTGAGCGCGAGGCCGTGCGGGGCCGGGGCGGTGGTGTGCCGCCGCAGGATCTCGGCCCAGACGACCGCGGTCTCGTTGGCGTCGGCCGGGCGTACGACGTTCAGGCCAGGGATCGCACGCAGCGCGGCCAGGTGCTCGACCGGCTGGTGGGTCGGGCCGTCCTCGCCCAGGCCGATGGAGTCGTGCGTCCACACGTACGTCACCGGCAACTGCATCAGCGCCGACATGCGGACGGCGTTGCGCATGTAGTCGGAGAAGACCAGGAAGGTGCCGCCGTAGATCCGGGTGTTGCCGTGCAGCGCGATGCCGTTCATCTCCGCGGCCATGGAGAACTCACGGATGCCGAAGTGGACCGTCCGGCCGTACGGGTCGGCCTCCGGCAGCGGGTTGCCCGCCGGCAGGAAGGAGCTGGTCTTGTCGATGGTGGTGTTGTTCGAGCCGGCCAGGTCCGCCGAACCGCCCCACAGTTCGGGTACGACCGCGCCGAGCGCCTGGAGCACCTTGCCGGACGCGGCACGGGTGGCGACGGCCTTGCCGGGTTCGAAGACCGGCAGGGCGTCCTCCCAGCCCTCGGGCAGCTCACCCTTGCTGACGCGGTCGAAGACGACGGCGCGCTCCGGGTTCTCGCCGCGCCAGGCCGCGATCCGCTTGTCCCAGGCGGCGTGCGCGTCTGCGCCCCGGTCCAGGGCCCGGCGGGTGTGGGTCAGTACCTCGTCGGCGACCTCGAAGCTCTTCTCCGGGTCGAAGCCGAGGATCCGCTTGGTGGCGGCGACCTCGTCCTCGCCGAGCGCCGAGCCGTGCGAGGCCTCGGTGTTCCGCGCGTTGGGGGCGGGCCAGGCGATGATCGTGCGCATCGCGATGATCGAGGGGCGTCCGGTCTCGGCCCGCGCCGCCGTCAGCGCCGCGTACAGCGCGTGCACGTCGACGTCGCCGTCCTCCCGCGGCTCGATCCGCTGCACGTGCCAGCCGTACGCCTCGTAGCGCTTCAACACGTCCTCGGAGAACGCGGTCGCCGTGTCGCCCTCGATGGAGATGTGGTTGTCGTCGTAGAGGAAGACCAGGTTGCCGAGCTTCTGATGGCCGGCCAGTGAGGAGGCCTCGGCGGAGACGCCCTCCTGGAGGTCGCCGTCGGAGACGATCGCCCAGATCGTGTGGTCGAAGGGCGACTCGCCCTCCGGGGCCTCCGGGTCGAACAGGCCGCGCTCGTAGCGGGCCGCCATCGCCATGCCCACCGCGTTCGCGACGCCCTGGCCGAGCGGGCCCGTGGTGGTCTCCACGCCCGCCGTGTGCCCGTACTCGGGGTGGCCGGGCGTCTTGGAGCCGTGCGTGCGGAACGCCTTCAGGTCGTCCAGCTCCAGCTCGTACCCCGCGAGGTAGAGCTGCGTGTAGAGGGTCAGTGACGTGTGGCCGGGGGAGAGGACGAAGCGGTCACGGCCGGCCCACTCGGGATCGGCGGGATCGTGCCGCATCACCTTCTGGAAGATCGTGTAGGCGGCCGGCGCCAGGCTCATCGCCGTGCCGGGGTGGCCGTTCCCGACTCGCTGGACGGCATCCGCCGCCAGCAGACGGGCGGTGTCGACGGCACGCCGGTCGAGGTCGGTCCATTCGAAGCTGTCCGCTGTCTGCGTGCTCATCTTCAAGAAGTCCTCGATAGGAGCGAAGTGGCTGGGCTGACGCGTTCAAAACTAAAAGTCTGACTTATTTGCCGGAAGGTCGCCGTGTGCCAGCCTGTGGTGAAAGTGGGACACCCAGCGGCAGCGCGGAGCGCGAACCGGGCGGTACGAGGCGGACATGGCGGATATGGCGGACAGAGACCTCCAAGGCGGCGACGGGATCAGAACGTTCCCCTTCCCGGTCGAGCTGAGCGTCGGCGGCGTCGGCATGCAGATCGGCCCGATGGGCACCGGCCGCACCTGGCACGCCGAGGCACCCCTGGAGCGTGTCCACCGCATCGACTTCCATGTCGTGATGCTCTTCGGCGAGGGCCCGGTCCGGCACATGGTCGACTTCACCGAGTACGAGGCCATGGCCGGGGACCTGCTGTGGATCCGCCCCGGGCAGGTCCACCGGTTCTCACCGACCAGCGAGTACCGCGGAACGGTGCTGACCATGCAGCCCGGCTTCCTGCCCCGCGCGACCGTGGAAGCCACCGGCCTGTACCGCTACGACCTGCCGCCGCTGCTGAGACCCGACGCGGCCACGCTCACCGGCCTGCGCGACTCGCTCGGCCAACTCCAGCGCGAGTACGAGGACACGACCACCCTGCCGCTCAGCCTGCACACCGCCGTTCTGCGCCACTCGCTGACCGCGTTCCTGCTGCGGCTCGCCCATCTGGCCGCGAGCGCGGAGTCCGTACGACAGCGGTCCGACTCCACCTTCACCCTGTTCCGGGACGCGGTGGAGCGGGACTTCGCCACCAACCACAGCGTCAGCGGCTACGCCGACGCGCTCGGCTACTCCCGCCGCACCCTGGTCCGCGCGGTCCGCGCCGCGACCGGCGACACCCCCAAGGCATTCATCGACAAGCGCGTCGTCCTCGAGGCCAAGCGGCTCCTCGCCCACACCGACCTGCCGATCGGCCGGGTCGGCGCGGCGGTCGGCTTCCCCGACGCCGCGAACTTCTCCAAGTTCTTCCACCAGCACACGGACCGCACACCGGCCGCGTTCCGGGCGGAACTGCGCTGAGGGCAGACCGGACAGCGCAAAAGGGGCTCCACGCGTGCGTGGAGCCCCCTGTCGAGGCCGGTCAGTTGCCCGGATCAGTGCCCGAAGGTGAACCAGTTGACGTTGACGAAGTCCGCCGGCTGACCGCTGGTGAAGGTCAGATACACGTCGTGCGTCCCCGTCACGGAGGCGATGTTCGCGGGGACGGTCCGCCACGACTGCCATCCGCCGGTGTTGCCCACCGCGAAACTCCCGATGGGCGCGTTGCTCCGGCTGTCCAGCCGCACTTCGACCAGCCCGCTGACGCCGCCCGCCGCGCCGCTCGCGACCCGGGCGCTGAACTGCCGTGCCGCCGTGGAGCCGAAGTCGACGCCCTTGAACTGCAGCCAGTCCCCGTTGGCGAGCGAGCCGACGTTCTGGCCGCCGCCGGAGTCGGACGTCGACTCGGTGCTCACTCCGGACTGGCCGTCGTAGGACTCGGCCTGAATGGTGGAGTAGGCGTCACGGCTGCCGGTCGGGGGAGGCGTGGTGCCGCCGCCGGAGGACAGCACCTGGACGTAGTCGACGACCATGGAATGGCCGGGCTGCGTCCCGGCGTCCGGCCCGCCGCCGAAGGCGTCCGGGAAGCCGCCGCCCATCGCGACGTTGAGGATGATGAAGAAGCCGTGGTCCGTGGCGTTCCGCCAGGTCGTCGCGTCCACCTGGTTGGCGCGCACCGTGTGGAAGTTGACGTCGTCGAGGTAGAAGCGGATCTCCTCCACGCTGGTCGAGCGGTCCCACTCCATGCGGTACGTGTGGAAGCCGGCCTGACAGGTCGTGCCCTGACAGGTGGTCGAACTGCCGATGCCGCTGGTCTCGTTGCAGGGGCCGCCCGGCGAGGTGCCGCAGTGCATCGTCGCGAACACCGTGTTCTGGCCCTGGGTGTTCTCCATGATGTCCAGCTCGCCGACGGCGGGCCAGTTCCAGTAGTTGCCGCGGTAGGGCGCGCCCAGCATCCAGAACGCCGGCCAGTAGCCCTTGGCGGCGGCTCCGGTGACGTTCGGCACCTGGATGCGGGACTCGACGCGGAGCTTGCCGCCGGCCGGGGGCTGGAAGTCGGTGCGGTTGGTCTCGATGCGGCCGGAGGTCCAGTTGCCCGCGGCGTCACGCCGCGGGGTGATGCGCAGGTTGCCGTTGCCGTCGAGGGAGACGTTCTCCGTGCTGTTCGTCATCGTCTCGATCTCACCGGTGCCCCAGTTGGCGGGGCCACCGGCGTACCCCTTGCCGGTCGCGTACTGCCAGTTGGATGTGTTGACGCCGCTGCCGGCGGGCCCGGTGAAGTCGTCGACGAACACCTGCGTCCAGCCCGACGGGGGCGGCGGCGCGGAGGCGCTCGCGGACGGGGTGGCGACCGCGGCGGCCGAGACCGCGAGCCCGAGCGTGCTGACGACGGCGACGAACGCCCGGCGGACGGGACGCCGAGGACGGGGTCTGCGGGGGCTGTCACTCATGTGGGGAAGCCTCTCGGGACGGGGGAGTGGTGGTTGAGAGCGCTCTCAAAGTGCCGCTAATGTGCTCCGCCCCCACCGGGTCGTCAAGAGGTAAAGCCGGGAAAAGTTCGGGACGATCGATGAGTGCACAGCTTGAACGCACACGGTCGCGCTGTTGAACGGGTGGCGCCGGGGCACTCGGCAGGGCGACGGACAAGCCGGTTGGCAGCAGGAGGTACCCGTGGCCGTACGCCATCGCCTGATCCGAGTCAGCCCGAGCGCCGTGTGGGACGTCCTGGCCGACGGCACCCGCTACGGCGAGTGGGTGGTGGGCACCTCGGAGTCCCACCCGGTGCGCGGACAGTGGCCGCACAAGAACGCGGCGATCCGGTACCGGATCCGGCTCGGTCCGGTACAGCTCGACAACGAGACGGTCGTCCGCCACTGCGAGGAAGGCACCCACCTGGAGCTGGAGGCCAAGGCCGGCGCGCTGGGCACGGCGCGCATCGCGATCGAGCTGCGGCCGTGGGGCGAGCACTGCCTGGTGATCGTCGACGAGCACCCCCTGCGAGGGGCCGGCGGCCGGCTGCACAACGTCGGCTTCGAGGCACTGATCCAGCTGCGCCACCGCACCATGCTGGCCCGGCTGGCCAGGCTGTGCGAGGACAAGTCGCGGGACGCGGGGAGCGCCCCGCGCGCCCTGGGCCAGGTGACGGTGGGCGGCGCGGACGGAACCAGCCATGCCTGACGCCGTCGTGATCGGCGCCGGCCCCAACGGCTTGGTCGCCGCCAACCTGCTCGCGGACGCCGGGTGGAGCGTCGAGGTGCTGGAGGAACAGCCAGAACCGGGCGGCGCCGTGCGCCACGACCGGGGCGTCGACCCCGGCTTCGTCAACGACCTGTTCAGCTCCTTCTATCCCCTCGCCGCCGCCTCGCCCGTCCTGGCCGCACTCCGCCCCGAGGAGCACGGACTGCGGTGGAGCCACGCGCCCAGCGTGCTGGCGCATCCCCTCACCGACGGCACCTGCGCCGTCCTGGACCGGAACATCGACACCACCGCCGCGTCCCTCGACACCTTCGAGCCGGGCGACGGAGCCGCCTGGCGGCGACTGCACGACGTGTGGCAGAGCCTGCGCCCCGACCTCCTGGACGCCCTGTTCACCCCGTTCCCGCCGCTCCGTGCCACGGCACGGCTGGCGCTGCGGCTGCGGGCGGCCGGCGGACTGCGCATGGCCCGCACCCTGACGCTGCCGGTGCGCCGCATGGGGGAGGAGGAGTTCCGCGGCGAGGGCGGCCGGCTGCTGCTGGCGGGCAACGCCCTGCACGCCGACCTCGCCCCCGAGTCGGCGGGCAGCGGCGGCTTCGGCTGGCTGATGGGGATGCTCGGGCAGACGTACGGCTTCCCGGTCCCGGCCGGCGGCTCCGGAGAGCTGACCTCGGCCCTGGTGCGGCGCCTGGAGAGCCGGGGCGGACAGGTGCGGTGCGGGCAGCGCGTCGAGCAGGTCGTCGTCCGCGGCGGCCGGGCCGTGGGCGTGCGCACGGCGGCCGGTGAGGCGGTGCGGGCGCGCCGGGCGGTGCTGGCGGACGTCTCGGTGCCCGCCCTGTACGGCGAGCTCGTCGACCCCGGACACCTGCCCGCGCAGACCCTCGACGACCTGCGGCGCTTCCAGTGGGACTTCGCCACCTTCAAGGTCGACTGGGCGCTCGACGGCCCGGTGCCCTGGCAGGCCGAGCAGGCGTCCCGGGCCGGTACCGTGCACCTCGCCGACGGTCTGGACGAGCTCACCCGCTTCGCCGCCCAGATCGCCATGCGGCAGGTCCCGGACCGCCCGTTCCTGATCTTCGGCCAGATGACCACCTCCGACGCCACCCGCTCCCCGCAGGGCACCGAATCCGCCTGGGCCTACACCCACATCCCCCACGAGATCCGCGCCGACGCCGCCGACGAGGGCATCACCGGGAACTGGGGCCCCAAGGACCAGGAACTGATGGCCGACCGGGTCGAACGCCAGGTGGAACGCTTCGCGCCCGGCTTCCGCGCCTTGATCCGCGGCCGCCGCGTTCTCGCGCCCCCGGACATCGAGGCGCTCGACGGCAACCTGTCCGGCGGCGCGATCAACGGTGGCACCAGCGCGATGCACCAGCAGCTCGTCTTCCGGCCCCTGCCGGGCACCGGCCGGCCCGAGACCCCCGTGCCCGGCCTGTTCCTCGCCTCCTCCGGGGCCCACCCGGGCGGCGGGGTGCACGGCGCGCCCGGGGCCAACGCCGCCCGGGCCGCACTGCGCCGCCACCGGCCCCCCGGCCTCGCCGGCGCCCAGCGCGTCCTGGCCCGCCGTGACCGCGCCGGAACCAGGCGCTGATCCCCGAGCACGGGGCAAGGAAGGGCATCCCATGCGCAGCAGCCCGCTCGCCGAGCGCACGATCGTCATCACCGGCGCCGCCCGTGGCGTGGGCGCTGCCCTGGCCCACGAGGTCGCCCGGCGCGGCGCCCGGGTGGCGCTGCTCGGCCTCGAGAAGGCCGGCCTGGACGCGGTCGCCGCGTCCCTGCCGGGCCCGGCGCTGGCCGTGGAGGCCGACGTCACCGATCTCACCGCACTGGATGCCGCGGCACACACGGTGCGGGCCGGGCTCGGGCGCCCCTCGGCCGTGGTGGCGAACGCCGGCATCGCCGAGGGCGGCGCGTTCCTCGCCTCGGACCCGGCCGCCTGGCGCCGCGTGATCGACGTCAACCTCACCGGCAGCGCCCACACCGCCCGGGCGTTCCTGCCGGACCTGCTCCACACGGCGGGCTACTTCCTCCAGATCGCCTCCCTGGCGTCGCTCGGCGCCGCCCCGCTGATGAGCGCCTACTGCGCCTCCAAGGCGGGAGTCGAGGCCTTCGCGCACTCCTTGCGGGCCGAGGTGGCGCACCGGGGAGTCGGCGTCGGCATCGCCTACCTCAACTGGACCGACACCGAGATGATCCGCGACGCCGACCGGTACGCCGTCCTGCGCGAGCTGCGCACCCACATGCCACCGCCGGCCCGCCGGGTGTACCCCGTGGACGTGGTCGCCGCCCGCCTGGTGCGAGGCATGGAGCGCCGCCGCACCGCCGTGTACGCGCCGCCCTGGTTGCGGCTCCTCCAGCCGGTGCGCCCCGCCCTGCCGCCGGTGGTGCTGCGCGTGGCCCGCCGCGAACTGCCCCGCCTGGAGGCCGCGGGTCAGGTCCGGTACACCGGCCCGCTCGGCGCCGGCGGACGGGCCGACCGCGCGGCGTACCGGCCGGGTCCCTGACACCGAGGCCGGGCAGGTGCGGCACTGGGCAGCAGGTGTCCGGGCTGGTCCGTGCCGCCGACAGTCCGGCGTGCCGGGGCAGCCGCGAGCACGCCCGCCTCGGGCAGCAGATGACCGGGCCCGGTCCCTGACCCCGGCGGCCCGGCATGTCCGGACGCCCGCCGGCATGCCGGACACTGGGCAGCAGGGGAAGGGAGGCCACCGTGCTGACCGAAGTCCGAGAACAGCTGGGCCGTGCCCTGTTCCGTCGCGTCGCCGGACCCGGCGGGCCGGCCACCCGTGACCGCATCCACCACACGCCCGGCCCGCGCTGGTTCGGGCCGGACCGCCCGATCCGCACGGTCCACGGCGACGCCTCGATGTTCATCGGCGGGCTGACCGCGCTGCTGCTGCAGTCGCTGCACCCGCTCGCGATGGCCGCGGTCGCCGGGCACTCCGGCTATCGCGGTGACCCGTGGGGCCGGCTGCAGCGCACCAGCACCTTCCTGGCCGTGACGACATACGGCACCGCCGAGGACGCCCAGGAGGCGGTCGACCACGTCCGCGGCATCCACGAACGGATCCGCGGCACGACCAGCGAGGGCGTGCCCTACCACGCGGCCGATCCGCACCTGCTCGGCTGGGTGCACGCCGCCGAGACGGACAGCTTCCTGCGCGCCCACGCGCGCTACGGGGCCCGGCCGCTGGACACCGCCGGCTACGACGCCTACGTCGCCGACACCGCGCGCGTCGCCGAGGCGCTGGGAGTGGCCGATCCACCGCGGGACCTCCGCGAACTGTCCGAGCGCCTGACCGCCTACCGCCCGGAACTGCGTGCCACACCCGAGGCCCGGGCCGCCGCCCGCTTCCTGCTCCTGCGGCCTCCCCTGCCCCTTCCTGTGCGGCCCTTCTACGGCGGGCTGGCCGCCAACGCGGTCACCCTGCTTCCACCCTGGGCGCGCGGCATGCTGTGGCTGCCCCGGGTGCCGGTCGTCGAGGGCCTCGCCGTACGCCCCACCGGCCACGCCCTGACCCGGACCATCCGCTGGGCGATGACCCCGCCCAGGGAAGCCTGAGGGTTCACGGCTGCCACCCGAGCGCACGCGAGATCCCACGCGCCGCCACCCGTACCGCCGGGGCCAGCACCGGCACCTGCGCGTGGGCGTGCGGCACCACGACGGACACGGCGGCGGTCACCGCGCCGTCCGGGCCGCGTAGCGGTGCCGCCACCGACAGGGCGTCCTCCGTGACCTGACGGTCGCTCACCGCGACCCCCGAGCGCCGCACCTCGGCGAGCACCCGCCGCAACCGCGCGGGATCGGTGATCGTGTGCGGCGTGAAGGACGCGAGTTCACCCGCGCAGTACTCCTCCTGGAACTCCGGGTCGCCATGGGCGAGCAGGGCGAGACCGACCCCGGTGGCGTGCAGGGGCCAGCGGCCGCCGACGCGGATGTGCACACCGACCGCCGACCGGCCCGACAGCCACTCGATGTAGACGACGTCCCGGCCGTCCCGCACGGCCAGTTGCACGTTCTCGTGCGTCGCCTCGTACAGGTCCTCCAGGTACGGCAGCGCGATCTGCCGCAGGGCGAGGCCGCGCGGGGCCAGCGCGGCGAGCTCCCACAGGCGGAGCCCGATGTGGTAGACGCCCGACTCGTCCCGTTCCAGCGCGCCCCACGCGGTGAGGGCGCCCACCAGCCGGTGAGCGGTGGTCAGGCTCAGCCCGGCCCGCCGGCTGATGTCCGTCAGGCACAGGGCCGGGTGCTCGTGGTCGAAGGCCGCGAGCACGGACAGCAGCCGGTCGGGCGCGGTGGGGGCGCCCCCTGTTCGAGCGGAGCCGAGAACTTTGGGGAGGGCTGTCATCGCCGGGCGTCTCCCGGGTGGGCGAGGTCGTAGGGGCGGGGGTAGGAGGCGGGGCGGTACGGAACGTAGCGGGGTTCGGCCGCCGGTTCCTCCGCGACCGCCCGGGAGTTGAGCGCGCCGGGCGACACGTCCCAGCGGCCGGTGTCCAGGCGGTGTTCCACCGCGCGCAGGGCGGCCAGTGTCTCGCCCGCGGTGAAGGTGCAGTGCCCCGGGCCGTCGACGTACGCCTGGCGGAACAGCCCCGCCGAGCCCGCCGCCGTGGCGGCCCGCCGGTAGGCGCTCTCCGCCTGCACGGGGATCAGCGCGTCACCGGTCGTGTGGATGTTCAGCTGGGGGTCGGTGAGCCGGCCGGAGAGCACGCTGGTGCTCCGCATCCACCGCACGGCCGCCGGATCGGCGGACACCCGGGGCGCCCGGGCCAGGGCCGAGAGGTCGGTGCGCAGGGACAGTCCCGCCTCCTTGTAGAGCTCGGTCACCTCCTTGTACAGCGGGGACCGGACGAGCATGGCCGTGTAGTCGACACCGGTGTTCCAGGACGGGTTGCCGCCCGCCCGGCTCTCGGCCTCCTGCCGCCAGCTGAACGCGGGCAGTTGGAGGAGGCCCCGGACGGCGGCGTACTGGTTGGACTGCTGGGTCGCCCAGTCGGTGGGGCCGGGCCGGGTCTGGGAGGCGTCGTTGTATCCGGGGATGTTGTGCAGGGCGGCGGCGAGGGCGATCCGGGCCCGGCCCTCGGAGGTCCGCTGGGCGGCGTCGACCTTCGACGTGAGCGACTTCGCCGCGGCGACCGCCTCGGTCTGGTCCGCGAAGGAGGCCAGCCGGATGCCGGAGTCCGGGGCGAGGAGTGTGCGCAGCGCGAACACCGGGTCCAGGGTGCTGTTCCAGTTGGCGACGCCGCCTTGCACCAGTCCGCACATCGACAGCGAGCCGTCGAACCGGCCGGCGTGCCGCTCGGCGAGCATCGTGGTGACGAAGCCGCCGTACGAGGTGCCCCAGGCGAGGGTCCGCCCGGCCGCCCCGAACTTCTCGGTGAACAGGTCCAGCGTGGCGAGCTGGTCGGGCACCGCCTCGGCGATCGCCCAGCCGTTCGTCGCGTACGAGGAGCCGATGAGTGCGTACCCCTCGGCCAGCAGCTTGTCCCGGACGGCCGGACCGGGCGTGTTCTGGGCCGGGTTGGGGGCTCCCGCCGGGGTGTAGCCGTGGCTGTACAGCAGCACCGTGCCGTTCCAGGACGCCGGTACGTCCATCACGTACGCGGCGCCGGAGGGGAGCACACCCTCCAGGTGGGTGTCGGCTGCGACGGCTCGCGCCGGCAGTGCGGTCGTCGCCAGGGCGAGGCAGGCGGTCAGCAGGGCGAGGCGGATCCTCAACGCGGGGTTCCTTCCAGGGCGGGGGAGGCGGCGGGGGAGTCCAGGGCGTCCGTGTGGGTCTCGCGCAGCCGCCACACGGTGACGGCGGTGATCGCCGCGCCCGCGCACAGCAGCAGCGAGACCGGGGTGCTGCCGCCGTCGGCGGAGGCGACGAGGCTGCCGGCGATCAGCGGCGAGAACCCGGCACCGACGAGGGTCGCCCCCTGGTAGCCGAGGGAGGCGCCGGTGTAACGGACGCGGGTGCCGAACATCTCGGTGAGCAGGGCTCCGAGCGGCCCGTACATCGTGGACTGGGCGACGCCGTGGCCGAGGGCGAGCGCGAGGATCAGCAGTCCGGGTGAGCCGGAGTCGACCAGCGCCAGTACCGGGAAGGCGAGCGCGGCCGCGGCGACCGCTCCGGCGAGCACGACGGGCCGGCGGCCGACCCGGTCCGACAGCGCGGACGCGGCGGGCAGGACGGCGAGGGCCACGCAGGAGGCGATGGTCACCGCGGTCAGCACCTGCGGCCGGCTGTACCCCTGGTCGACGGCGTAGGAGATCATGAAGCTGGTCAGCAGCGACTGCGTGGTGAACGCGCCGATGCCGACACAGGCGGCCAGCAGCACGGGCTTCGGCCGGCGCAGCACCTCCAGGAGCGGCGGCTTGTCCACCGGCTCCCGCTTGGCCTGCGCGAACAGCGGGCTCTCGACGACCTTCAGACGCACGAACAGGCCGACGGCCAGCAGCACGATGCTCAGCAGGAACGGCACCCGCCAGCCCCAGGAGCGGAACGCGTCGTCGGGCAGGGTCGCGACGAGCGTGACCACACCGGCCGACAGCACGGAACCGAGCGGGGCGCCGAGCTGCGTGAAGCTGGACCACAGACCGCGCCGGGACCCCTGCGCGTGCTCGGCGTGCTCGACGACCATCAGCATCGCGCCGCCCCACTCACCGCCGATCGCGATGCCCTGCACCACGCGCAGGGCGACCAGCAGGACCGGCGCCCAGACGCCGATCGCGTCGTACGTCGGCAGCAGCCCGATGAGGAAGCTGCCGCAGCCCATCAGGACCATGGTCAGCAGCATCATCGACTTGCGGCCGATCCGGTCGCCGAAGTGCCCGAACACGATGCCGCCGAGCGGGCGGGCGAGATAGCCCGCGGCGAAGGTGCCGAACGCCGCGATGGTGCCGACCGCCGGGTCGGCCCGGGGGAAGAACAGCTCGCCGAAGACGAGCGCGGCGACGGTGCCGTAGACGAGGAAGTCGTAGAACTCGACGGTCGTGCCGAGCAGGCCGGAGACGGCGACTCGGCGCAACTGCCGTGAGTCGTGGGCTGGTTGGGCGTCTGAAGGTGATGGCTGCACGGGGAGCTCCCTGGGGGACGGGTCGCGGTTGGTCCGTGAAGGTATGCATCAGTCGTGCAGCCGTCAATCATTTGCACAACGTCAGTTGAGGCGGTCCTCAGCGATCCGCAGCAACAGTGCGTGCAGCGCCTCTCGTTCGGCCGGGTCCAGCGGGCCCAGGAGCTCGTTCGTCACCCGCTGGCCGGCCTCGTCGGTGTCGCGGAGGAAGCCGCGGCCGCTCTCGGTCAGCACGACGATCCGGCTGCGGCGGTCGTCGGGGGCGGGGCGGCGCTCGGCGAGACCCTGCTTCTCCAGATCGTCGACCAGGCCGACGATCGCGCTCGGGTCGTAGCCGAGCCGGGCGCTCAGCTCCCGCTGGAGGGCGCCCTCGGAGCCGGCGAGGAAGCGCAGTACGGCGTAGTGGCGCAGGCGCAGGCCCGACTCCTGCAGGCAGGCGTTGAACAGCTGCCCCGAGCGCAGGCCCAGCCGGTACAGCAGGTAGCCCGTGTCGGCGTGCAGCCCTCGCATCCATGGCTCGTCCGCGTCGATGGGCTTCGGGGTGACGTGAGTGACGTTCTGGCGTGTGATGGCGGGCTCCCTGTGCTCGGTACGGCCTTGCGGTGCCAGCATCCCGCACCCGTGGGCCATCAACAACTATTGACGTCGACAATTATTGCTCTTAGCTTCGATCTCGCAGTCGAACCCCGCGTGAAGGGACCCACCCGTGCCCAGCATCGATCTCTCCGGCAAGGCCGCCGTCGTCACCGGCAGCGGCCGGGGCCTCGGCCTCGCCTACGCGCACGCCCTGGCCGCCCACGGCGCGTCCGTGGTGGTCAACGACGTCGACGAGGCCGTGGCCGAGGCGGCCGTGAAGTCCATCGAGGAGGCGGGCGGCAGGGCCGTCGCCGAGGTCGTCGCCGTCGGTACCTCCGAGGCCGCCGAGCGGCTGGTGAACCGCGCGGTCGAGGAGTTCGGCCGCCTGGACGTCCTGGTCACCAACGCGGGCATCCTGCGCGACAAGGTGCTCTGGAAGATGTCCGACGACGACTTCGACGCGGTGATCACCACCCACCTCAAGGGCACCTTCACCTGCGCCCGGGCCGCCGCCGTCCGCATGCGCGAGCAGGGCGAGGGCGGCTCGCTGATCCTGGTCGGCTCCCCGGCCGGCCAGCGCGGCAACTTCGGCCAGACCAACTACGCCGCCGCCAAGGCCGGTATCGCGGCGATGGCCCGCACCTGGTCGATGGAGCTGGGCCGCGCCGGCATCACCGTCAACGCGATCGTGCCGGTCGCCGCCACCGCGATGACCGAGACCATCCCGGCCTTCGCCCCGTACGTCGAGGCGATGCGGGGCGGTGAACCGCTCCCGGACTTCCTGCGCAAGGGCGAGGGCTTCGGCACCCCGGAGGACTGCGCCGCCCTGGTGCCGTTCCTGGCCTCCGAGGCAGCGCGCGGTGTGACCGGTCAGTGCATCGGCATCGGCGGCGACAAGGTGGCACTCTGGTCGCATCCGCAGGAGATCAGGGCGGCGTACGCCGACGGCGGCTGGACTCCCGGCGCCCTCGCGGACGCCTGGCCCACCTCGGTCGGCGCCGAGCTCCAGTCGGTCGGCATCCCGGCGCCGAAGCTCCCGGAGGCGTGATGGACACCGTGACAGACGCTGTGACGGACCCCGTGATGGATGTGGAGTCACTGGTCGCGATCGACGTCCACACCCACGCGGAGGTGTCCTCCAAGGGCCACTCCTCCCTGGACGACGACCTGCACGACGCCTCCTCCGCCTACTTCAAGGTCGAGGGCAAGCGGAAGCCGACCCTTCAGGAGACGGCCGCCTACTACCGCGAGCGGAACATGGCCGCCGTGATCTTCACGGTCGACGCCGAGTCCGCCACCGGCACCCCGCCGGTCCCGAACGAGGAGGTCGCCGAGGCGGCCGCCGCCAACGCGGACGTGCTCATCCCCTTCGCGTCCATCGACCCCTTCCGGGGGAAGGCGGGCGTCAGGCAGGCCCGGCGTCTGGTCGAGGAGTACGGGGTGAAGGGCTTCAAGTTCCACCCCAGCATCCAGGGCTTCTTCCCCAACGACCGCGCGGTGGCGTACGACCTGTACGAGGTGATCGAGGAGACCGGTGCGATCGCCCTGTTCCACACGGGCCAGACGGGTATCGGCGCGGGCGTCCCCGGCGGGGGAGGGATCAGGCTCAAGTACTCCAACCCGCTCCACGTCGACGACGTCGCCGCCGACTTCCCGCACCTGAAGATCATCCTGGCGCACCCGTCCTTCCCCTGGCAGGACGAGGCCCTCGCCGTCGCCACCCACAAACCGGGCGTGCACATCGACCTGTCCGGCTGGTCGCCCAAGTACTTCCCGCCGCAGCTCGTGCAGTACGCGAACACCCTGCTGAAGGACAAGGTCCTCTTCGGCTCCGACTTCCCCGTCCTCACCCCCGACCGCTGGCTCGCCGACTTCGACAAGCTGACGATCAAGGAGGAGGTCCGGCCGAAGATCCTCAAGGAGAACGCCGCCCGCCTGCTCGGGCTGGCCACACCGTAAAGGGGCGTGTCATGCGCAACGAGGGACTGGGGTCGTGGCCCGCCCGCCGGGCCCGCAAGACCCCGCACCGCACCGCCCTGATCCACGGCGAGACGGCCACCGACTACGGCACGCTCCATGCCCGCACCACCCGCCTCGCCCACGCCCTGCGTGCCCGGGGCGTGCGCCGCGGTGACCGGATCGCCTACCTCGGCCCGAACCACCCCTCCTACCTGGAGACCCTGTTCGCGGCCGGAACCCTCGGCGCGGTCTTCGTCCCGCTCAACATCCGCCTCGCCGGCCCGGAGATCGCCTACCAGCTCGCCGACTCCGGCGCGAGGGCCCTGGTCTACGGCCCGTCCTACGCCGGTCTGGTCGCCGGCCTGCCAGGCAGCACGGACGTACGCGTCTACCTGGAAGTCGGAGCGGAGTACGAGACGGCCGTCGCCGAGGCGTCCGGGGAGCCGATCGACGAACCCGTCGGCCCCGACGACACCTGCATCATCATGTACACCTCGGGCACGACCGGACGCCCCAAGGGCGCCATGCTCACCCACTCCAACCTCACCTGGAACGCGGTCAACGTCCTCGTCGACACCGACCTGATCGCCGACGAACGCGCCCTGGTGTCCGCCCCGCTGTTCCACACGGCGGGCCTGAACATGCTGACCCTGCCGGTCCTGCTCAAGGGCGGCGCCTGCGTCCTGGTCGAGGCCTTCGACCCGGACGCCACCTTCGACCTGATCGAACGCCACCGCATCACCTTCATGTTCGGCGTGCCGACGATGTTCGACCAGGTGGCCCGGCACCCGCGCTGGCCGGAGGCCGACCTGTCGTCGCTGCGGATCCTGACCTGCGGCGGCTCCCCGGTCCCGACCCCGCTGATCGCGAAGTACCAGGAGCGCGGCCTGACCTTCCTCCAGGGCTACGGCATGACCGAGGCCTCCCCCGGCACGCTGTTCCTGGACGCCGAACACGCCGTCAGCAAGGCGGGCTCGGCGGGCGTCCCGCACTTCTTCAGCGATGTCCGCGTCGTCCGGCCCGACCTGACCCCGGCCGACGTAGGGGAGACCGGCGAGGTCGTGGTGCGCGGTCCGCACGTCATGCCCGGCTACTGGGGGCTGCCCGAGGAGACGGCCGCGTCCTTCGCGGACGGCTGGTTCCGCAGCGGCGACGCCGCCCAGGTCGACGAGGACGGCTACGTCCACATCGTCGACCGCATCAAGGACATGATCATCTCGGGTGGCGAGAACGTCTATCCCGCCGAGATCGAGGACCAGCTCCTCGCCCACCCGGACATCGTCGAGTGCGCGGTGATCGGCGTACCCGACGACAAGTGGGGCGAGGTGCCGCGCGCGGTCGTCGTGCCCCGCGAGGGCGCCGCCCTCGACCCCGACGAGGTGCTCGCGTCGCTCGCGGGCCGCCTCGCCAAGTACAAGATCCCGAAGTCGGTGGTCCTCGCGGACGAACTCCCGCGCACCGCCTCCGGAAAACTCCTCAAGTCCCGTGTCCGTACGCGCTACGGCAACCCGTAAGGAACACCATGAGCATCACCGTCAACGGCCTCGACGAACTGAAGAAGCTCGCCGGGGAAGACCTCGGCACCAGCGAGTGGATCGAAGTCACGCAGGAGCGCGTCGACACCTTCGCCGACGCCACCGGCGACCACCAGTGGATCCACGTGGACCCCGAGCGCGCCAAGGACGGCCCCTTCGGCGCCCCCATCGCGCACGGCTACCTCACGCTCTCCCTCTTCATCCCGCTCTTCACCGAGCTCCTGGACGTCCAGGGCGTGACGACGAAGGTCAACTACGGCCTCAACAAGGTGCGTTTCCCGTCCCCCGTGAAGGTGGGCTCCCGCATCCGCCTGACGGCGAGGCTCGCCGAGGTCGAGGACGTGCCGGGCGGCGTGCAGATCACCGTCGAGGGCGCCATCGAGATCGACGGCGGCACCAAGCCCGCCGCGGTGCTGCAGAGCCTGTCGCGGTTCTACGCCTGAGGCCGCGCCGGCACCAGGTCCAGAAGGCGTTCCGAGGCGTCACGGGCGAGCGGTGAGAGCCGCTCGTGCACCGTCCGGAACGTCTTCTCGGCCTGTTCCGCCGGCCAGTCGTCCGGCAGGTGCTTCACCGGCAGACGCGGGTCGCGCCGGACGATACGGAGCCACTCGGTCTGGAGCCGGAGGCGCAGCACGAGGGCGTCGTCGGCGTCCGGGAGCCCGTCCTCCCAGGGCTGCCAGCGGCGTACGAAGGACGCGTACCGGCCGGCCAGGTCGGACAGCTCCCAGGTCTCCTCGATCATCTGGCCGATGTCCATACCGGCCTCCGCGTGCGCCCGGAAGACCTTCACATGGGCGGACAGGCCGAGTTCGGCGACCAGGGCCGACACCTCGACCTCGCCGGGAGCGATCCACAGGCCGTTGAACAGCGGGCCGAAGCCACTCCAGGTCAGCTGGGAGCGCAGGTCGTGCCGCTGACGCTGCCAGGACTCGGGCAGCGAGAAACCCAGCAACGTCCAGGTGCCGTCCCAGTGGCGGTTGACGGCCCCCGTCTGCCAGATCCGCCGCTCCCCGTCGCGCAGCACCGCCTCCGAACGCTCGGTGAGCCCGAAGTACATGCGGCGCCCCTCGCGCTGGCGGCGCAGCAGATCACGGCCGGCCATCCGGGTCAGCGTGGAGCGGGTCGCCTGCTCGCCGATCCCGGCCCGGGCGAACACGTCGATGACGCTGCCCGAATACACGCACACGTCCCGCCCGAGCACCTGGTCACCCAGGAACGTCAGCATGAGGGACTGCGGCCGCAGCGGCTCTTCACCGGTCACGCGGCTCACCGTACCTCCACTCGATCGGTCGGTGACCTGCCGGTACGAACTCGGCGTCAGCTATCACGGCCCCGTCCGGCGCCTCATCGACGCCGGCGCGGAGGCGTATCTGCCCGCAGCGGCCACTCCGCCACGGCGCCCGGTCGGGCGTCCGGAGACGAAAGCCCGGCGCCGGATCCACACCACCCCTTGCACAGCGCGGGAGGAAACGACACACCGCAGTCCGGTCACGGACGGCGACCTCGCCACGGCCTGGGAACCGACGAGTTGAAGCCGAGTGGCACGAGAGTCGCCCATAGACTGCGCGGCATGCGAGGCGACGATCTTCCGGTCGAGGTCGACCGGAGCGTGGAGCTGTTCCTGACGGCCGTGGACGAGCTGGCACCAGGCCTGGTCACCGGCTTCTACCTGGTCGGATCGGTGGCGCTGGGTGACTTCCGTCCTCCCGTCGGCCGTGGGCGGCTCAGCGTGTCGAGCGACATCGACTTCGTCACGGTGACCGACCGCCGCGTGGAGCGCGCGTCGCCGGAGATGGCCGCATTGGCCGAGGCACACAGCCGGACCGTGGCCCGCTTCCCCCGGCCGCACTTTGACGGTGCGGTGTTCACCTGGGCCGACCTCGCCGCCGGTCCGCACGAATGCCCCGACATTCCCTGTGCGCAGGAGAGCCGGTTCACCCCGGCCGGACGGTCCGGCGTCAACCCGGTGACCTTCTGCGAGCTGGCCTGGCACGGGATCGCGGTGCGCGGTCCCCAGCCGGCCGACGTGGAGGTGTGGGCCGATCGGCGGGTCCTGCGCGCCTACACGGGCGACAACCTTCGCACCTACTGGCGGCCCTGGCTCGAGCAGAAGAGGCAGCCGCGCCCGCTGTCCCTCGCGATCGGGCTCACCGAGTGGTTCCCGGTATGGGCGGTTCTCGGGGTGAGCCGGCTGCATCATGTCCTCGCCATCGGAACGATGACCTCCAAGAGCGGCGCGGGTCACTACGCCCGGAAGGTGTTCGGCCCGCCCTGGGAGCGCATCATCGCCGAGAGCCTGTGGCTGCGCACCCGCGGAGCGCAGGGCCGTTCGAGCTACCGCAACCCGTTTGCCCGCCGCCGCGACACCCTCGCATTCCTGGACACGGCGATCGACTCCGCACTCGCTCTGCCCGCCGAAGGCGCACCGTAGGAACCCGGGCCATCCGGTCGACGCTCCCCACGCTGCGGGGTCAGTCCGAGATCCCCGAGCCACGGTCGCCCAGGCCGACCCGTCCGAGGGGGTTCCATGGTCGAGGCCTGCCACGTCGATGACGAGCAGGCCGGGTTCGCGACCCACAGGTCCAGCGGGACGGAGGTACAGGTCAGGCACCTTCCACGTCGACGAACACGGGGTTCGAATAGAACCACGTGTCCGCCCACGGGTCACCGTCCCCGGGCGGGTGCGGGATCGGCCCGTTCGGGTCGACGGAGGCGCCGAGGTAGCCGGTGCCGTGCTGGTTGCCGTCGCTGCCGCGCAGCCGGACGTAGAAGGACTCCTCGCCGGCGGTCAGCGGGATGCGCAGGGTGTAGGTGCCCGTGCGGCCGGAGACGTCCTGCGAGCGGACGACCCGGGTGTCGGGGGCCTTCCAGGTGTCGCGGTCGGCGACCGGGCCGCGCACCGCGCCGCGGATGACGTCCACATGCGCCAACTCGGGAAGGAGGCCCTGGGGGTTGGGCCGCGAGGCCGTCGTCACGGTGATGTCGAGCGTGAGCTTCTCGCCCGTGCGCACCCGCAGCCGGCCGCCGAGCGTCACACCCCGGCCCCGGTCCTGGTCCCGCCTCAGCCGGACGTCCAGCCCGTCGAGCAGATGCCCGTGGTCGAGCCAGACCCGGCCCGCGCGCAGGCCCGCCATGACCGCGCCGTAGCCGTAGCCCGTCACGCCCACGTGGGTGCGGCTGAACTGTCCCGGCCAGAAGTCGCTGCCGGGCTGCGGGGTGTCGGTGTTCACCGGGTCGGGCAACTTCCCGGTGCCGTCGAAGGTCTGGCCGGGCTGCCAGTCGCCGTTCTTCCAGGTGTCGAAGACGATCCGGTGGGCGTCGGAGTTGGTGGTGATCGAGAACAGCCGGCCCTCGGCGAGCATCGAGTCCCACAGCCCGCCGACGGTCGCGGTCGCCCAGTCGAAGCCGCCGTACGTCAGGTACGCGTCCGCCGGGTAGCCGGGCCAGGACTGCGCGGACGGCTTGTTCTCGTACTCGCCGCGGATCGAGGTGGCGCCACGCCACCCGGGCAGGGCAGCGCCCTGGGCGCCGGGCGCGCCCTCCATGCCGATCATGATCTCGGGCGCCGCGTCCCGCCAGGCGCGCATCTCGTGCGGGGAGTCGATGCCCAGCCGCATGGGGTGGTTGGCGAGGACCAGTACGTCGTCGACGTAGCCCGAACGGCGCTGCTCGGCCAGCCACTTGATCGCCTTGACGGCATGGGCCTCGTTGCGGGCCGTGTCGGCGTCGCCCGGGCCGCCCTTGTCGTAGGCGAGGAGCTTGCCGTCGTAGGCGCGCTCGAAACGGGTGAGCAGGTCGACCTCGTTCCGGCCGGGCGTGGTGAACACCGTGCAGTGCTCGGCCGCGGGTATGTACCACTCCAGGCCCTGGAAGATCAGCTGACGCGGGTTCTCCGCCCGCGCCCTGAGGATCTCCTCGTGCTCCATGGCGGCCCCGAAGTCGGCGTGCCCGAAGTTCGAGTGCTCGGTGAAGACCATCCAGTCCAGGCCGTACTCGGCGCCCGCGGCGGCCAGCTGGGAGAACGTGTACTTGGCGTCGTGGCTGTAGACGGAGTGGATGTGGTGGTCGCCGACGAGATAGGCGAGGCGGGGGTCCTCGCCGCCGAGGCGCCGGTCACCGGCGGCCAGGGCCGGGGTGGCCGCGGAGCCGAGGGCGAAGGCGGCGCCGAACAGGCCGGCGCGGCGCAGGAGTCCGCGGCGGGAGACGCCCTGCGGATCGAGGGCTGCGGGGGAGACGGAAGGGTCGGCCCAGTGGGGCAGCTGCTGCTCGCTCATGACGGTTCCTCGGGGTTCACTGGTTCAAGAAGGACGTGACGGGCAGCGCCCGGGCGACGATCCGGACGTCGCCGAGCCGGCCGTGGAAGACCTGGTCGATCCTGCCGCCGTACTCGTAGCCGCCGAGCAGCCACGGGAGCCCGACGGAGGTGATGCCGACCGCCGAGGCCTTGGGGTTGCGGACCACCGGACAGCCCTCCACGTACAGCGTGGTGTGGCTGCCGTCGTTGACGACCGCGAGGTGCCACCAGGTCTCGAGCGGGGTCTCCTGGCCCCAGTTGGTGGAGATCCCCTGCTGGTTGAGCGGGCGCATCGCCCACTGCGGTTCCCGGTCGTTGGACAGCGAGAGGGTGGCGAGCGGCTCGTCCGGGTCGTCGGCGGTCTTGCCGGCGGCGCCGCCCGTGCCCGTGCGGGAGACCAGGCCCGCCCAGGCGTTGTGGTCGGGGTCCCAGTCGGCGGGCAGGCGGTAGAACGCCTCGATGGTGTAGCCGTCCTCGAAGGTGGCTTGACTGAGCGGGGCACCGTCGACCGTGCGCAGATAGGCGCCCTTCAGCGGCGGCTTGTCGCCCCGGAACTCCAGGCTGCCGTGGCCCGGCTGGTCGGGATGATGGTCCGCCGACCAGCCCAGCGCCCCTCCGCCGACGGTGACCAGGGACAGGTCGTTGCCCCGCCCGGACAGGTCACGGACGGTTCCGTCCGTGCCGTCGACGGGCTTCTCGAAACGCCAGTACGCCACCGTGCCCGGCACCAGCATCTTCGCCACGGGGCGGGCCGGCCGGGCGGGCACCGGCGCGAACCCGGAGAAGCGCCGCTCGAAGTCGATCTCGACGGAGAACCGGTCGGCGTCGCCGCTCAGCTCCATCTCCTGCCGCTCCAGCTCGTTGAGCCCCTGCGCGGCCCGGCCCATGATCCACGGGGACAGCGTCTCCACGTCGATGACGTTCCGGTCCAGGTCGAACCGGTAGAGGCGGATCATCGCCGCACCGCCGAAGTACCGGTTCTGGTAGTTCGTCAGATGCAGATGGACGTCGTGCCCCGCTGCGTTCTTCCGGGTCGCCCGGGCGGCGGGCCAGTAGTGCCCGCCCAGGGCGAGGAAGATCTGGTCGTGCTCCTCGACCAGCCGGTCCCACAGCTGCTGCCCGTAGTCCGACAGGGAGTCGTCCTCGACGACCAGTTCGTGGGTGGTGAGGATGACGGGGGTCTTCGGATGCCGTGCCATGACGTCCTTCGCCCACGCGTACCCCTGCGGCGACAGCCGCCAGTCCAGCGCGAGCACCAGCCACTCCCGGTCACCCGCCGTGAACCGGTGGAAGGTGTTGTAGCCGTCCGGGGAGGCACCGCCGAACGTCGGCTTCCCCGCGAAGCGCTCCGGTCCGAAGGCGTCCAGGTACGGTGTCGCACCACGCTGGTCGGTCGTCGACGACTTCACGTCGTGGTTGCCGGCCAGGACGCTGTAGCCGACGCCCCGCCGGTCCAGCAGCCGGAACGCCTCGCCGATCGCCGCGAACTCCTCCTTCGCGCCGTTCTGCGTGAGGTCCCCGAGGTGCGACAGGAAGACGATGTTCTCCTCCCCGCCGTGCTCCAGCAGATACCGCAGCGACGCCTCGACCGGCGCCTTGTCGATGCTCGGCCCGTCGAAGAGGTACTGCGTGTCCGGCATCACGGCGAGCGTGAAGCGGCGGCTGCGCGGGTCGGGACGCCAACCCGCGGGTGCCGCCTGGGCGGTGACCGCGGGCAGCGCGGTCACGGCGGCGGCGGTCGCGCCGAGCAGCGCGGTGGCACGGAGGAAACCGCGTCTGGCGGCACCGGCCTGGGGCGCCTCGCCCACGGCCTGATCATGCGAAATGCACACGTGTGCTCCATGAAGGTTGCTGGGGGGCCTGAAGGTGACGGAGGGGAGTGTCAGAGAAGGCGCAGCGTCCAGGTCCAGCGATGGACGCCGGCCGGGACGAGACAGGAGGCGAAGGTGTCGGGCCCGCACGACGCCGTGCCC
Organism: Streptomyces sp. NRRL S-455; assembly: GCF_000717875.1. GTDB lineage: Bacteria > Actinomycetota > Actinomycetes > Streptomycetales > Streptomycetaceae > Streptomyces. The sequence goes on along the minus strand of NZ_JOCT01000022.1, from coordinate 23,158 downwards.
AGCCCGCGGTGCGCCGCGTCGATGTGCACCACGCACCCGGCCCGCGGCACTAGTTCGTCATGATGCGCGGCGGCGGTGAGGTCGGCCGCGCGATACCGGGTCACGGAGATCTGGCGGGGCCGGTCCAGCCGCACCGCGAGCCCGGTGGCGTCCGGCGCGGACAGCGTGAACCGCCGCACCCCGTGCCGCCCACCGCTCTCCTGCGGCCGCAGATACGGCGTGAACAGCTCGTCCACCGGCAGCGAGTGGTGTCCGACCGGCGCGCCCGCGCCCCGGTCCGGATACGACTCCCAGGGGCCCTGCCCGAACCACTCCAGCAGGTTCAGTCCGGCGGCCGTCTCGAAGACCGACCCGACCCGGGCCACGTCGTCCAGCGCCTCGGGCAGCTCGGCCATCTCCTCCACCAGCAGCCCGCCCTCCACGGCCGTGAACACCTGCTCGTGACGGACGGTTCCGCCCCGGCACAGGTAGTCGGCGGCCACGGCCACCCGACCGGGGTCACGCCGTACGGCGACGACCTTCCGGGTGGGAGCTTCGAGCCCCCAGTCCCGCCAGCGGGCCGCGATGCCGCCCAGTTCGTCGTTGTCGGTCGGCGCCCGCCACAGGCACAGCGTGGGCGCGGCCGTCAGCAGCGGATGGACCAGCAGCCCGTCCTCGTCGACCTCGACCGGGCGGTCGGTGACCGGGGTGTGCTTGACCGGAGGAGCCATCCGCAGCCGCACCTGCGGCAGGCACACGACCGTGCCGCGCGGCGCCCAGGGCTCGTCCGCGGCCGTCGTGACCCGCAGCGTCAGCCACGCCTCGCCGCCGTCCTCCGGCAGTTCGAACGGCAGCGGTACGGCGGCCGTCTCGCCCGGGCGCAGCGCGGGCAGCTCGGCGGGAGCCGTCAGGGTGCCGCCGTCCGCGAGGGACAGCTCCCAGACGCCGGACAACCAGTCCAGTCCCCGGAAGTGCTGGTGGTTGCCCAGGACGACACCCTCGTGCCGGAAGCACTCGATCCGCACCGGCGCGGCGATCTCCCGGTGCTCGAACATCACCGGCTTGGGCGTGCGGTCGGGGAAGACGACCCCGTCGGCGATGAAGGCGCCGTCGTGGTCCGTCTCCCCGAAGTCGCCGCCGTACGCCCAGCGATGACCGGGCGCGGCGACACCGTTGTCATACAGCCCGGCGCCCCCACGCCCGGCCGGTCTGCCGTCGTTCACACGCTGGAGGATGCCGTGGTCCCAGAACTCCCAGATGAACCCGCCCTGAAGACCCGGGGTGGACTCGATGGCCTCCCAATGGTCCGCCAGCGTGCCGTTGCTGTTGCCCATGGCGTGCGAGTACTCGCACTGGATGAGCGGCTTGGTCTGAGTGCCGGACATGGCGTGCGCGATGCACTCCTCCAGCGGCGCGTACATCGGGCAGGCGATGTCGGAGGCCGGGCCGGGGTGGGCCCAGCCGCGCTTGGCCGCGCCCTCGTACTGCACCGGACGGGTCGGGTCGTGTCGGCGTAGCCAGCCCGCCGCCGCGTCGTGGTTCGCGCCGTAGTCGGACTCGTTGCCCAGCGACCAGATGATGACGGACGGATGGTTCTTGTCCCGCAGCACCATCCGCGACACCCGGTCGACGAAGGCGTTCAGATAGCGCGGGTCGTCGGCGATCTCGTGCGCGTGGTCGTGGGACTCGATGTCGGCCTCGTCGACGACGTAGAAGCCGAGTTCGTCGGCCAGGTCGTACAGGGACGGGTCGTTCGGGTAGTGCGCGGTGCGGATCGCGTTGAAGCCGAACCGTTTCAGCAGGACCAGGTCCGCGCGCATGTCGTCGTACGACACGGTCCGCCCCGTCAGCGGATGGAAGTCGTGCCGGTTGACGCCCCGGATGAACACCCGCTCGCCGTTGACCAGCAGGTCCCGGCCGGCGATCTCGACGTCACGGAAGCCGATCCGGTGGTGCGAGGTGTCGGCGACGGTGCCGTCGGAGCGGTGCAGCCGGACCGTCAGGCCGTACAGCTCCGGCGTCTCGGCCGTCCAGGTGCGCACATCCGGCACGACGGCCCGCAGTCGGGCCTCGCCGAGGAAGTCGGAGACGCGCTCCTCCGCGGCGTTGGCCCGGTCGAACTCCTCGTCCTGGCTGAGAAGATGCCCGTCCAGCTCCGCGCTGACGTACCAGCCCTCGGGCAGGGCCCCGCCCGTGTCCCGGACCTGGCAGTCCACCCGCAGGTCGCCGTCCCGCCGGGCCCGCACGGTCACGTCCGCGAGATGCAGCGGGTCCCTCGCGTACAGCAGCACCGAGCGGGTGATCCCGCCGTGCCACCAGTGGTCCTGGTCCTCGACGTGCGAGGCGTCCGACCACTTCACGACGGTCAGGCGCAGGGTGGCCCTCCCCCAGCCTTCGGCCGGGGGGACCTCCATCTCGCTTCGCTCGCCGGGGCGCAGCACCGGCGTCAGGTCGAACTCGGCCGCCAGGTGGGAGTCCTTGGAGATCCCGGCGGGCCGCCCGTCCACATGCACCAGCAGCACGCTCTCGGCGGCCCCGACCTGGAGCACGATCCGCCGCCCGGCCCACTCGGCCGGCACGTCCACCACCCGCTCGTACACGCCCGTCGGATTGGCGGCGGGCACACCCGGCGGGTACTCGGCGAACGGCATCCGGATGTTGAGGTACTGGGGAAGGTCGTCCGCGTCCTGCATGGTCCACACGCCGGGCACGTACGCCGACGACCAGACCTCCCCGACCGGGGTGTCCGGCGCGGGCAGCAGCTGGAAACGCCAGTCGCCGTCGAGCAGGACGGCGCCGGCACGCCGGTCGACGGCGTTCATCGGCAGCCGACCCCAGGAGGTCACCTCGGGGGCCTCCCAGGGGCGCAGGGCGATCAGTGGGTCGAGTGCGTCGGTCATGACCATTCCGAGTTCGTGGGGCGGGGCAGGACGCGCCCCCGCAGGCCCCAGGAGGGGTCGACGGGGATGCCGAGACGGTCCAGGACAGTGGGGGCGATGTCGACGAGGCTGGGAGCGTCGAGCCGGGTCCCCTCGGGCATACCGGGCTCGGCGAGGATGACGAAGACCTCCCGCTCGGCCCGGGTGTCGCCGCCGTGGCCCCCGGTGTCGAGGTGCCCGTGGTCCGTGGTCACGAGCACGGTCCACTGCTCCCCGGCGTGCCCAGGATCCGTTTCCCGGGCGCCGATCGCCTCCAGCAGCCGCCCGAGGTGCGCGTCCTGGGCGAGGAGCGCCTGGTCGTAGGCGGGGGAGAGGGGGCCCGTGGAGTGGCCGGCCTCGTCGGTGGCACCGAAGTACACGAACACGACGTCCGGGTCGTCCTCGGTGAGCCAGCGTTCGACCGTGTGGGCGACGCGGCGGTCCGCGGACGCGTAGCCCTCGGATTCGCCGTCGTAGTACACCCGCCGGCCGATCGCGGCGCCGAGGACGCCGCGGCGGACCAGTTCCGGCCAGGACACGGCGGCCGCGGCGCGCAGACAGGGCCGGGCGGCGACGGCGCGGCTCAGGAAGTCGGGACAGCGGGTGTAGTCGGCGCCGGCGAAGTCGTTGCCGGTCACCCCGTGCCGGTCGGGCCACACCCCGGTCAGCACGCTCGACCAGCCGGGCCCGGAGTCGGTGTGGGCCATGCTGGTCGACGGTCCGTGCTCGGCCCGGCCGTCGGCCTCGCCGTACGGCAGCAGGCTGGTGCCGTGGGCGCCGGCGGCCATCAGGCCGTGCAGCACGGGTGCCGTGGCCGGCGAGCGAAGCGAGATGGGGGTCCCCCCGGCCGGAGGCTGGGGGAGGGGCAGTCGGTCGTGGCGCAGGCCGTCCATGCCGACGACGAGCACCTTGCCGCTCCGACCCCTTACGTCGAGGTCCGTCACTGCCTGCCTCCCTCGTCGCTCGTGCCTGCGGACCAAGAGCTCGGGGCCGCCTGCCGGTTCTCGGCCGCACGCCGGTTGTGGCTGATCGCGCCCACGCGGCGGAGCCGCATATCGAAACAGCCCCGCGCCCCTTCGGGGCGCGGCCCTCAGGTCCCCTGTACCGCTCCCTCGGTGGCGCCCGCGATGAAGCCGCGGGCGAAGATGGTGAAGACCACGACCAGCGGAATGGACGCCATGAGCACGCCGGCCATGACCATGCTGTAGTCGGTGGTGTGGCCGACGTGGAGTTGGGCGAGCGTCACCTGGAGGGTGAGGTGGCTGGGGTCGGTGAGCACGACGAGCGGCCAGATGTAGTCGTTCCAGGCACCGACGAAGGCGTAGATGGCGAGGAAGGACAGCGCCGGCTTGATCATCGGCAGCACGATGCTCCAGTACTGGCGGAAGAACCCGGCGCCGTCGATGCGCGCGGCGTCGAGCAGTTCGTCGGGCACGCCGTTCTCCACGTACTGGCGCAGCCAGAAGATGCCGAAGGCGTTGGCGAGGGCGGGCGGGATCAGCGCCTTGAGCGTGCCGACCCAGCCGATGTCCGACATGAGGATGAACTGCGGGAGGACGGCCAGTTGGAGCGGCAGCATCATGAACCCCACCAGCATGGCGAACAGCACTCTGCGTCCGGGGAAGTCGAACTTGGCGAACGCGAAGGCCGCCAGGGAGTCGACGAACAGGACCAGGACGGTGGTGACGGACGCGACGACGACCGTGTTCAGCATCGACCCGAAGAAGTCGATGGTGTCGAGCACGTGCCGGACGTTCTCCAGCAGGTGGGAACCGAAGGTCAGCTTCGGCGGGCTCTTGTAGATGTCCTGGGTCGTGTTCGTCGCCATGACGATCGTCCACACGAACGGGAAGACCGAGATCAGCACGGCCAGACCGAGGACGATGTGCGCGGTCAGGCCCTTGGGGCGCCGTGACCGCCTCTTGACCACTGCGGTCATGACTTCCTCCCGCGCTGGACCAGGCGCCAGTTGATGACGACCAGCACCAAGATCAGTACGAAGAAGGCCCACACGATGGCGGCGCCGTAGCCGTAGTCGTTGTTGACGAACGCCGACTGGTAGAAGTACAGCAGCGTGGTCAGGCCCGCCTGGCCGGGGCCGCCGAGGTTCGGGTTGGCGGCGTTGCTGCCGAACAGGACTTGCGGCTCGCTGAAGCTCTGCAGGCCGTTGATGGTCGAGATGATGACGGTGAACAGGATGATGGGCCGCATGATCGGCATGGTGATCTGGAAGAACGTGCGGATCGGCCCGGCGCCGTCCAGCCTGGCCGCCTCGTAGATCTGTGTGGGAATGGCCTGCAGGCCGGCCAGATAGATGATCATGTTGTAGCCGGTCCACATCCAGGTCATCAGCAGCGCGATGACCAGTTTGATCAGCCACGGATTGCTCAGCCACGGCACGGGTGGGATGCCGACCGTGCCCAGGATCGCGTTGACCAGGCCGAAGTTGTTGCTGAACACCGCGCCGAAGAAGATCGACACGGCGACGATCGAGGTGACGTTCGGCAGGTAGAGGGCGATGCGGTAGAAGCCCTTGAAGCGCCGGACCGAGTGCAGCAGCGTCGCCAGCACCAGGGCGCCGAACAGTGTGGGCACGGTGGACAGGACCCAGATCACCAGGGTGTTACGGATCGACATCCAGAAGACCGGGTCGTCCCACAGGAACCGGAACTGGTCCAGCCCCACGAACTGCATGGTGCCCATGCCGTCCCAGCGCTGGAAGGCGAGGTACAGGGAATAGAAGACGGGGAAGAACGAGAAGGCGCCGAAGATCAGGAAGAAGGGGGAGATCGCCAGGTACTGCCGCCAGTGGGACAGCACTCCGCGACGGCTTGGCCGCACGGGGCCCGTCGGCGGTGTGCGCCGGGGGCGGAAGCGGGCCGGGCCCGGCCCGCCGCGGTGCCGGGGCGCCGCGGCGGGACCGGTGACCGGAGGTGACGTCACCTCACTTCACCCCCTGTCGGCGGGCGATCTGCCTGGCCTGGCTGACGGCGTCCCTCCAGGCGTCGTCGGGCTTCTTGCCCTTGGCCTCGATGCTGGACAGCGCGGTCATGTACGGCGCCATGACAGCGGCGTCGGCGGGTGCCTCGTAACTGGCCGGGATGGCCTTGGCGGCCGGGCCGAACACCTCGATGACCTTCTGCCCGCCGAAGAAGGGGTCTCCGCCCGTCATGGCCGGCATGGAGTACGCGGCGGGCGCGGCGGGGAAGATGGCGGCGTCGGCGAAGCCCCGGGCGTCGTTCTCCGGGCTGAGGATCCAGCTGATGATCTTGAACGCCTCTTCGGGGTTCCGGCACTGCTTGGGCAGGGCCAGGTAGGAGCCGCCCTGGTTGGCCGGTCCGCCGGGCATCGCGCAGACCCGCCACTTGCCCTTGGTGTCCGGAGCTGCCTGCTCGATGTCCAGCGCGTGCCAGGCCGCGCCGACCTCGGTGTTCAGGCTCTTGCCGATGGCGGCGTTCCAGGTGTTGTCGTTGATCTTGGCGTCGATACCGAGGGTGTAGGGGCGGATCGCCGTGGTCCACGCCTTGCGGATGTGGTCCTGGTCGCCGATGAAGCGGTTGTCCCTGTCGATGAACCGCTCGGTGCCCTGCCCGACCGCCATGTTGAACACCGAGCTGATGTTGTTGATCAGGTAGGTGCCGGGCAGCTTCTTCCGCAGCTCGACGCCGAGGGCGAAGTAGTCCTCCCAGGTCCCGGCCTCGGCGGCGACCTTGTCGGGGTCGGTGGGCAGCCCGGCCTTGTCGAACCGGTCCACGCGGTAGAAGAGCGCCGTGGGGCCGATGTCGATCGGGAAACCGACCTGCTTGCCGTCCTCGGTCCGGGCGAGCTTGGTCTTCCAGTCCAGGTACTTCGACGAGATCTCCTTGAAGCCCAGGTCGTTCAGGTCGAGGAAGCGGTTCGCGTTGGGCAGGAAGGACGCCATGTCCTCGCCCTTGATGCCGGTGATGTCGGGCACGGAGGTGCCCGCCGCGAGGGTCGTGGTGAGCTTCGACTTGAAGTCGCCGCCGATCGAGGCGACGGTCAGCTTCACCTCCTTGCCGAAGTGCGTCTTCGCCTCGGCGACCACCTTGTCGCTGAGCGCGCCTCCCCAGTACCACAAAGTGAGGTTCTTGCCGTTCTTGTCGCCGGCCGATCCTGAGCCGTTGCCGCAGGCCACGGTCAGACCGGAGGCGGCCGCGGTGAACGCGGCGGCCTGGAGGAAGCGTCTACGGGAAAGGTCCACGGGTCTCTCCTGCTGTTGCTGTTCGACGTGCTGAGGGGATGGGGGGAGGAATCAGTGCCGCCGTTCGGAGGCGCGTGGGCCGACGGACGTGTGAGGGGCCGGCGGGGTGACGGGGGCGTACTGCACGGGCGGGCCGACATCGGCCGGGATGCGGTCGGCCAGGAAGCCGTAGGTCCGCTTCAGTTCGGGATCGGTCAGGGAGCGCCACCAGCGGTCCACGCCGTACCAGCCGGGGGCGGCCGGCGCCCCGCCGTGGTGGCGGACGGACAGACCGGCCGCGAGCACCGCGAACCGCAGCCGCTGGGCCAGCGGCCAGCCGCCGAGCGAGGCAGTGACGAACGCGGCGCCGAAGACGTCGCCGGCACCCGTCGCGTCCAGCACGTCCACGTCGAGGGCGGGCACCTCCGCGTACTCGCCGGTGGTCTGGTCGACGGCCATCGCGCCGTCCCCGCCCCGGGTGACCACGGCGACCGGCACCAGCTCGGAGAGCGTGCCGAGCGCGGCCACCGCGCTGTCGGTGCGGGTGTAGGCCATGGCCTCCGCCTCGTTCGGCAGGAAGGCGTGGCACAGGGCGAGCTGCTCGAGGAGGGCCGTCGACCACTCCTGGGTGGGGTCCCAGCCGACATCGGCGTAGATCCGTGTGCCGTTCGCGGCGGCCTTGGCGAGCCAGTCGCGCGGCTGCGCCTCGAGATGCACCAGGGCGGTACGTGCCCCGGGCGGATCGCGCACCAGGTCGTCCTGTGAGTACGGCGGCTCATGGCCGTGGGTGACCAGGGCACGGTCGTGGCCGTAGGCGACGGAGACGGTGACCGGGGTCGGCCAGTCGTCCGCCGTACGGGAGAGCGAGAGGTCGACGCCTTCCTGGTCGCACAGGACGTCCCGGCAGTACTCGCCGTAGAAGTCGTCGCCGAACACCGTGGCCAGTGAGGTGCGCAGGCCGAAGCGGGCGGCGGCCACCGCCAGGTTGGCGATGCCGCCCGGGCCGCAGCCCATGCCCCTCGTCCAGATCTCCTCGCCCGGGGTCGGAGGCTTTCCGAGCCCCGTGAGGACGAGGTCGTAGAAGAGCAGCCCGGTCAGCAGCACATCGGGCCGGTCATCGTCCACGGATGTGTCCTCTCGCTCGAGGCTTCGACGGGAGATCGTCAAAACTCTTCATTTCGGTGACCGGAATCGTGCGCCGATCGAAGGGATTGGTCAATACCCGAGCAGAACTGAGCATGGAAATGATTGAGGATGACGAGTACTGTTCACGTCGTGCTGGCAGAACGACGACACCAACTCATCCTGCGGGCCCTGCGCGCCGGCGGGCCCGCGGCCGTGACCGATCTCTCGGGGCAGCTGGGCGTGAGCCCCGCCACCATCAGGCGTGACCTGGTCAAACTGGAAGAAGACGGACTGCTCACGCGTGTGCACGGCGGCGCCGTCGTCGAGGAGGGCGACCAGCCCTTCGCCGAGGTCGCCGAAGTGCGCGTGGCGGACAAGGACGCCATAGCGGAGCGCGCCGCGGCGATGATCAGCGACGGGCAGTCGGTGCTGCTGGACATCGGGACGACCGCCTACCGCCTGGCCCGGCAGCTGCACGGCCGCCGACTCACCGTGATCACCAGCAACCTGGTGGTCTACGAGGAACTCGCCGACGACGAGGGCATCGAGCTGGTCCTGCTCGGCGGCATGGTCCGGCGTGAGTACCGGTCCCTGGTCGGTTTCCTCACCGAGGACAACCTGCGCCAGCTGCACGCCGACTGGCTCTTCCTCGGTACCAGTGGGGTGCGGCCCGGCGGGCACGTCATGGACACGACGGTCGTGGAGGTGCCGGTGAAGCGGGCCATGATCAAGGCGGGCGACAAGGTCGTCCTGCTCGCCGACGCGGCGAAGTTCCCGGGGCACGGGATGGCGAAGGTCTGCGGCCCCGAGGAGCTGGACGTGGTGGTGACGAACGAGCCGGTCGACACGGTGACGCGCGCCTCCTTGCAGGAGGCGGGCGTCGAGGTCGTCGTGGCGGGAAGGGTGCAGACGTGAACCCTCGCCCGGCCGTGGCGTGGGGAGTCCTGGCTCAGGCCGCCCCGCCGCCCGGCGAACAGCAAGGTCCTGCACCGACCGGGTCGGAACCGGTCCGGGGCGGTGCAGGGAGTTCAAGCAGGTGGCGCGTGCCTGGCTCTCGCCACGTGCCACGCGCGGCCCACCGAATCGGAGGAACCCGGTGAAGCTGACGATTCTCGGCGGCGGAGGCTTCCGCGTGCCGCTGGTGTACGGGGCGCTCCTTCGGGACCACGCCGAGGGCCGGGTGACGCACGTCGTCCTGCACGATCTGGACGCCGGACGGCTGTCGGCGGTGACACGTGTCCTCGCCGAGCAGGCGGCCGGTGTCCCCGACGCGCCCGAGGTCACCGCCACCACCGACCTCGACGAGGCGCTGCGCGGCGCCGACTTCGTGTTCTCCGCCATTCGCGTCGGCGGCCTGGAGGGCCGTGCGAACGACGAGCGGGTGGCCCTGGCCGAGGGCGTACTGGGCCAGGAGACGGTCGGCGCCGGCGGTATCGCCTACGGCCTGCGCACCGTCCCGGTCGCCGTCGACATCGCCCGGCGGGTGGCCCGGCTCGCGCCCGACGCCTGGGTCATCAACTTCACCAACCCGGCCGGACTGGTCACCGAGGCGATGTCCCGTCACCTCGGCGACCGCGTCATCGGCATCTGTGACTCCCCGGTCGGCCTCGGCCGCCGCATCGCCCGGGTGCTCGGCGCGAACCCGAAGGAGGCGTGGATCGACTACGTCGGGCTCAACCACCTCGGCTGGGTGCGCGGCCTGCGCGTCGCCGGCCGGGACGAGCTCCCGCGCCTGCTCGCCGACCCCGACCTGCTCGGCTCCTTCGAGGAGGGCAAGCTCTTCGGCGCCGACTGGCTGCGGTCCCTGGGGGCGATCCCGAACGAGTACCTGCACTACTACTACTTCAACCGGGAAGCCGTCCGCGCCTACCAGCAGGCCGAGAAGACCCGCGGCGCCTTCCTGCACGACCAGCAGGCCCGCTTCTACGCCGAGATGAAGAACCCGGACGCCCCCGCCCTCGCGGTGTGGGACCGGACCCGGGCCGAGCGCGAGGCCACCTACATGGCCGAGAACCGTGAGACAGCGGGCGCCGGTGAACGCGACGAGGACGACCTGTCCGGCGGCTACGAGAAGGTCGCCCTGGCGCTGATGCGGGCGATCGCCCGGGACGAGCGCACCACCCTGATCCTCAACGTCCGCAACCAGCGCACCCTGTCGGTCCTGGACACGGACGCGGTCATCGAGGTGCCGTGCCTCGTCGACGCCAACGGTGCCCATCCCGTCACCGTCGACCCGCTGCCCGGCCACGCCACCGGACTGGTCTGCGCGGTCAAGGCCGTCGAGCGCGAGGTGCTGGCCGCCACCGACTCCGGCTCCCGCGCCACCGCCGTCAAGGCCTTCGCCCTGCACCCACTCGTCGACTCCGTCAACGTGGCCCGCCGGCTCGTCGAGGGCTACATCGAGGTCCATCCCGGGCTCGCGTACCTTAGGTGAGCACTGCTCGGTAAGCGCTTTCCCGCCTGCTCTTCCCGCTTCCTGGAGACACTCCCATGCACGACGAAAGCCGCCGGATCGAAGAGCGCGTGCAGCGCCTCCACGACCAGCGCATCAAGACCGCGATCTACGCGGCCACCGTTCCCTTCGAGGTGGAGGCCTGGCAGGCCCCGGGGGAGCCGGTCCCGTTCGAGGAGGCCGCCGCCGCCTCGTACCAGCCCTTCGCGATGGGCACCCCGTGGGGCCCGCCCTGGGGCACCACCTGGTTCCGCATGCGCGGCCGGGTGCCCGAGGAATGGGCGGGTCGCCGCGTCGAGGCTGTGATCGACCTCGGCTTCACGGGCGACTGGCCCGGCAACCAGGCCGAGGCGCTGGTCCACCTCCTCGACGGCACCCCGCTGAAGGCCGTCAACCCCCTCAACCAGTACGTGGCGATCGCCAACCCGGCGACGGGCGGCGAGACGGTCGAGTACCTGGTCGAGGCCGCCTCCAACCCGGACATCCTCGCCGACAACTTCTCGAAGCCCACGCCCCTCGGCGACAAGCTGACCGCGGGCGACAAGCCCCTCTACACCTTCCGCGCCGCCGACATCGCCATCCTGGACGAGGAGGTCTGGCACCTCGACCTAGACGTCCAGGTGCTGCGCGAGCTGATGCTGGAGCTCGGCGAGCACGACCCGCGCCGGCACGAGATCGCGCACGCGCTCGACCGGGCGATGGACCTGCTGGACCTGGACGACGTCTCCGGCTCCGCCCCCTCGGTGCGCCAAGCGCTGAAGCCGGTGCTGTCCAAGCCCGCCCACGCCAGCGCGCACACCGTCTCCGGCGTCGGCCACGCCCACATCGACTCCGCCTGGCTCTGGCCGATCCGCGAGACCAAGCGCAAGACGTCCCGTACGTTCTCCAACGTCACGTCCCTGGCCGACGAGTACGACGACTTCATCTTCGCCTGCTCCCAGGCCCAGCAGTACGAGTGGGTGCGCGACAACTACCCCAAGGTCTGGTCCCGCATCCAGGAGGCCGTGAAGAACGGCCAGTGGGCGCCGGTCGGCGGCATGTGGGTGGAGTCCGACGGCAACCTGCCCGGCGGCGAGGCCGTCGCCCGCCAGTTCATCCACGGCAAGCGGTTCTTCATCGAGCACTTCGGCATCGAGACCAAGGGCGTCTGGCTGCCGGACTCCTTCGGCTACAACGCGGCCTATCCGCAGATCGCCAAGCTCGCCGGCAACGAGTGGTTCCTCACCCAGAAGATCTCCTGGAACCAGACCAACAGGTTCCCGCACCACACCTTCTGGTGGGAGGGCATCGACGGCACCCGCATCTTCACCCACTTCCCGCCGGTCGACACCTACAACGCCCGCTTCAGCGGCGAGGAGATGTCCCGCGCGGTCCGCAACTACGCGGAGAAGGGCGGCGCCTCCCGCTCCCTCGCGCCCTTCGGCTGGGGCGACGGCGGTGGCGGCCCCACCCGCGAGATCATGGAACGCGCCCGCCGGCTGGCGGACTTGGAGGGCTCCGCGAAGGTCGTCGTCGAGCACCCCGACGAGTTCTTCGCCAAGGCCCGCGAGGAGTACCCGGACGCGCCCGTCTGGGTCGGCGAGCTCTACCTGGAACTGCACCGCGCCACCTACACCTCCCAGGCCCGCACCAAGCAGGGCAACCGCCGCTCCGAGCACCTCCTGCGCGAGGCGGAGCTGTGGGCGACCACGGCCGCCCTGCACGCCCCGGGCTATGCCTACCCGTACGAGAAGCTGGACCGGCTCTGGAAGACGGTGCTGCTGCACCAGTTCCACGACATCCTGCCCGGTTCCTCCATCGCCTGGGTGCACCGCGAGGCCGAGGCCGAGTACGCGCGCGTCGCCCAGGAACTGCGGGCGCTGACGGCCGAGGCGGTGGCCGCGCTCGGCACGGGCGGCCCCCGCGTCTTCAACACCAGCCCCTTCGACCGCGCCGAGGTGCTCCGCACCGCCGACGGCGCACCGGTGTACGTGGAGGTGCCCGCGAGCGGCTCCGCGCCCCTCACCGACGCCACGCCCCCGCAGCCCGTGACCGTGAACGGCCGCGTCCTCGACAACGGGCTGGTCCGCGTCGAGGTGGCCGAGGACGGCACCCTGTCGTCCGTCCGCGACCTGCGGGCCGGCCGCGAGGTCCTGGCCGAGCCGGGCAACCTCCTGCGCCTGCACACCGACCTGCCCAACTACTGGGACGCCTGGGACATCGACAAGCACTACAGGAACCGCTACACGGACCTCCTTGACGCCTCGTCCGTCACGGTCGTCGAGCAGCACCCGCTCATCGGCGCGATCCGTGTCGAGCGGGACTTCGGCAAGGCCTCGAAGATCACCCAGACGATCACCGTCCGGGCCGGCAGCCCCCGTATCGACATCGAGACCGACATCGACTGGCACGAGACCGAGAAGATCCTCAAGGCGGCCTTCCCGGTCGACATCCGCGCCCCGCACTCCTCCGCCGAGATCCAGTTCGGCCACATCCAGCGGCCCACGCACACCAACACCAGCTGGGAGGCGGCCCGCTTCGAGGTCTCCGGCCACCGCTGGGTGCACATCGGCGAACCCGGCTACGGCGTAGCGGTCATCAACGACTCGACGTACGGCCACGACGTCTCCCGCACGGTCCGCGAGGACGGCGGCACCACGACCACCGTCCGCCTCAGCCTGGTCCGCGCCCCGCGCATCCCGGACCCCGAGGCCGACCAGGGCCGCCACCGCTTCACCTACGCCCTGCTGCCCGGCGCGACGCTCGACGACGCCGTCGCCGAGGGCTACGCCCTCAACCTCCCGCTGCGGACGGCCGAGGCGGCGGGTGCCCCCGCACCCGTCGTCTCCGTCGAGGGCGAGGGAGTCACGGTCGAGGCGGTCAAGCTCGCCGACGACGCCTCCGGCGACGTCGTCGTACGGCTCTACGAGTCGCGCGGCGGCCGGGCCCAGGGCGTCCTGCGCACCGGCTTCCCGCTCGCGGGCGCGCAGATCACCGACCTGCTGGAGCGGCCGCTCGAGGACGCGGTCATCGCCGACGGCGGTGTCTCCGTCGCCCTGCGGCCCTTCCAGATCCTGACGCTCCGGCTGCGCAGGGGCTGACCCATGGCCATGCAACCCTGGTTCACCGACGCCAAGCTGGGAATCTTCGTCCACTGGGGCATCTACGCCGTCGACGGCGTGCAGGAGTCCTGGTCGTTCTACGACGACATCGTCCCCTACGACCAGTACATGTCCCAGTTCGACCGCTTCACGGCCTCCCGCTACGACCCGCGCGACTGGGCGAGGCTCTTCGCGCGGGCCGGCGCCCGGTACGCCGTGCTGACCAGCCGCCACCACGACGGCGTCGCCCTGTGGGACACCGCCTACGGAGACCTGAACGTGGGCCGTGACCTGATCGCCGGCTACGCCGACGCCCTGCGCGAGCAGGGCCTCAAGGTCGGCCTCTACTACTCCCACTCGGACTGGAGCCACCCCGACTACGCCTCCACCCGCAAGCCCGGCCGCCCGCCGGAGCTGGAGGACAACCGCTACTCGGAGGTCGCGGCCGAGGACGAGGACCTCGACGCCTGGGAACGCTTCCTCGCCTACCGGGACGGCCAGATCCGCGAGCTGACCCAGCGCTACAAGCCGGACCTGATGTGGTTCGACGGCGAGTGGGACCGCAGCGAGGAGCAGTGGCGGATCCCCGAGCTGGCCGCGAGGATCCGGTCCGAGGTCCCCGACGTCGTCTTCAACGCCCGCATGCTCTCCGAGGGCGACTACGCGACGCCGGAACAGGGCGCCCCGGTGATCCCGCCAGAGGGCCCCTGGGAGCTGTGCCTCACCATCAACGACTCCTGGGGCCACCAGCACCACGACCACAACCACAAGTCGGTCGACCAGCTCATCCGCTACTTCACCGAGACGATCGGCGGCGGAGGCAATCTGCTCCTCAGTGTCGGCCCGCGCGAGGACGGCACGATCCCGGCCGAACAGGCGGAGCGGCTGGAGGGGCTCGGCGACTGGATCGCCCGGCACGCAGAGGCGGTCCACGGCACCGGACGAGGTCTCCCGCCCGGCCACCACTACGGCCCGAGCACCCTCTCCAAGGACCGCCGCACCCTCTACCTGATCCTCTTCGACGCCCCACGCGCCGAGATCAACGTCCGCGGCCTGCTCAGCAAGGTTCGCGGGGTCTCGGTCCTGGGCAGCGGAACCGAACTGGCCCACCGCGTCACCGGTGGCCTGCACGAAACGCCGGGCATCCTCTGGATCGAGCCCCCCGCGGCGACGGACCTCGACCCGCACGCCACGGTCCTGGCCGTCGAACTGGAAGGGGAGCTGGAGCTGTACCGCGGAGCCGGCCGGTTCTGACGAAAGTTTAGGAAAGTGGAGAACGGCCTGCTCACGGGCGGTATGTGGACGCCCGCGAGCAGGCCGGTTCGCCTTCCCGACACCTTCAGTTCGCCCGGTCCCCCTGGGATGCGGAACGCACAGCGCGAAAGAAAGGTGTCACCGTGCGAGACCCGCGTATGGCTGCGATCGGCAAGGGCCTGAAGCGTCGCGGAAGGCTGGTGATGCAGGCGGTCAGTCCACCGCGCTGGGACCTCGACGCCATCCCGGCCCCCCGTCCGGCCGCCGACGCCTACACCGCCCCGCTCGCCCCCCGGCTGGTGGACTCGCCGGTCTTCGTCCTGTCGTCGGTGCGCTCCGGTTCGACGCTGCTGCGCGTCCTGCTCAACAGCCACAGCCGCATCCGCGCCCCGCACGAGATGCACCTGCGCACCGTGCACGTCAATCTCTCCCGCGACTTCACCGCGGACGCCATGCGCGCCCTCCACCTCGACAAGGACGAGCTGGAACACGTCCTGTGGGACCGGGTGCTGCACCTCGAACTGACCCGCAGTGGCAAGGACGTCATCGTCGACAAGACCCCGCCGAACACGCTCATCTGGCCCCGCCTGCGGCGATGTTGGCCGGACGCCCGCTACATCCTGCTGCTCCGCCACCCCGGCGCGGTCGTCACGTCCCTCACCGCCCGGCGCACCGACCCGGATCACGAGGCCGTGCGCGCCGAGGTCCTCGACTACAGCGAGAAGCTGGAGGAGGCCCGCCAGAACCTCGCCCCCCACGTGATCACCTACGAGGAGCTCACCACCGAGCCTGAGCAGGTCACCCGCGGCGTCTGCGAATACCTCGGTGTCCCCTGGGAGCCCGGCATGCTCGACTACGGCAGCAAGGACCACGGAAGCTTCCGTCCCCAGCTCGGCGACTGGTCCAGCACCATCAAGTCCGGCCGCATCCAGGCCGCCCGCCCCGCCGACCCGGGCGTGGAACTCCCCCCACGCCTCAGGGAACTGGCCCGAGCGTGGGGGTACAGCGCCTAGAGGGGCACGGCTCCAGAGGGACACGGCTCCTAGAGGGACAAGGCTCCTAGAAGAGGGACACGGCGGAGCCGACCGGCACCCCCCGGTGCCGGCCGGGCAGCGGCTCGGCCGCCTCCGCCCGCTGCTGCGGCAGCGACACCGGCCGCAGGGGGCGGGGCCCCGACACCACCGTGTAGTCCTGGCCCAGGAACGGCGGAACGACCTCGCCCGGGTCCTCGCCCAGCGCCAGCTGCACGGCCGCCCACGGGGCGTTGACGCCGCACAGCGACAGCTGGTGCAGGCCCCCGGCCGGGCGGGTGTTGACGTCCATGAGGACCGGCCGGTCGTCGAGCATCCGGAACTGGATGTTGGACAGGTAGTGCAGGCCGAAGCCCTCCGCGAGCCGCCGGGCCGGCTCCAGCCACTGCTCGTGCAGGGTGAAGCCGCGGCGGCGGCCGTTCTTGGTGCGGCCCACGGCCAGCCGCACCCGGCTGTCCGGGCCGGTCAGGCAGTCCACCGACACCTCGGGCTGCTCCAGACGCGGCATCACCAGCCAGTCGACCGGCTCCTCGGCCTGCCGCAGCGCCTCCAGCACCAGATCGAATGGCACGTACGGACTCGGGAACCCCTCCAGGTGCGTCAGTGAGAAGGGCGAGCGCGTGATCACACGGAAGCCCACCCCGCCCGCGCCGGAGGCCGGCTTGAAGCACGCCCGGTGCCCGTCGGCCTCCAACTCCTCCACAGCGGCCACCAGTTCGGTCGCCGTCCGGACTCGCCACCAGGGTGGGACCGGCACGCCGATCGCCTGGACCGCCTCGTAGGCGACCACCTTGTCGTGGAAGACGGCCACGGCCTCGGGCGGCGGCGCCAGCACCGCCGTACCGGCCGCCTCGAACTCGGCGCGGTGCGCCACGACCGCGGCCTGGTGCAGCCTGGGCACGAACACGTCGATGCCACGCCGTGCGCACTGATTCAGCGCGTACTCGACGTACCCCGCCGGGGACAGGCCCTCGGGTTCGAGCTCGGCGGTGTCGGCGGCGGCCAGCACGGGGGAGTCGGGGTCCCCGTGGGTGGCATGGATCTCGACCGCCCGGTCGCTGGGATTTCTCCGCAGCTGATCCATGAAGAACACGTTCTCCGCGTACGTGCGGTTGAGCCAGACGCGTACGCGAGAGACCATGCAGGCCGCCTTTCACGGTTCGCGGGCAGGGCTGAGCAGCCCGTGCCCGGGCAGGACGAATGGAGGGTCACCGAAGAGCCCCTGTGAAGGGACGTCCGTAGCGGTGGTGTTGGGGCCGATCATAGGGCTTCGGCGGGCCGTGTCGGCAACACGAGTGTTACGGATCCGGCGGGCACCGCCGCGGGACCTCCTTGTACCCGGCACGGGGATGTGATCTCGTGGGGGCGTTCGCGCAGGTGCGCGCGGAGGGGGGGGCAGGAGATGACGTCGACGGCCGGTCGTACCGGACAACTGCTGGCCATCAGCGATCTGCACATCGACCGCCCGGACAACCGCGCCCTGGTCGAGCGGATGCGTCCCGTGACGGACGACGACTGGCTGCTCGTGGCCGGTGACGTCGCGGATACCGTGGCCGACATCCGCTGGACGCTCAAGACCCTTGCGGGCCGCTTCCGCAAGGTCGTCTGGGTGCCCGGCAACCACGAGCTGTGGACCCCTCCGAGTGACTCCGTCACCCTGCGCGGCGTCGCCCGGTACGACCACCTGGTCGAGCTCTGCCGGGAACTGGGTGTGACGACACCGGAGGATCCGTACCCCGTCTGGGAGGGCCCCGGCGGCCCCGTGGCCGTCGCCCCGCTGTTCACGCTGTACGACTACTCGTTCCTGCCGGCCGGGTGCGTCACCAAGGAGCAGGGCCTGGAGTACGCCCACGGCACGGGGATCGTGTGCACCGACGAGTACCTGCTGCACCCCGACCCCTACCCGAGCAGGGAGGCCTGGTGCCGGGCCCGGGTCGCCGAGACCGAACGGAGACTCGCGGAACTGCCCGAAGACCTCCCCGTCATCCCGGTCAACCACTATCCGCTGGACCGGCATCCGACCGACGTCCTGTGGTACCCCGAGTTCGCCATGTGGTGCGGCACCACGCTGACCGCCGACTGGCACCGCAGGTTCCGTGTCCACACGATGGTCTACGGCCATCTGCACATCCCCCGCACCACCTGGCACGAGGGCGTGCGCTTCGAGGAGGTGTCGGTGGGCTATCCACGCGAGTGGCGCAAGCGGTCCGGGGACCCGGGGCGGCTGCGGCGCATCCTGCCGGGGGAGGGCGAGGAGCGGTGATCGAGGAACTGCTGCCGCAGACCGTGGTCACCGTGGAGGCCTGCGGCCACGACGACGCGGAGACACCGCTGTTTCCCGAGGAAGAGGCGCTCGTGACGCGGGCGGTCGCCAAGCGCCGCCGGGAGTTCGCCGTCGTACGCTCCTGCGCCCGCCGCGCCATGGAGAAGCTCGGCGTGCCACCCCAGCCCATCCTGCCCGGGGAACGCGGCGCCCCCGGCTGGCCGGCCGGGCTGACCGGAAGCATGACCCACACCGACGGCTACTGCGCCGCCGCACTGGTCCGCGCCACCGACCTGGCCTCCCTCGGCATCGACGCCGAGGTCCACGGGCCGCTGCCGGAGGGCGTCCTGCCCTCCGTGTCCCTGCCGTCCGAGCGGGAGTGTCTGCGGCGGCTGGCGGCGCAGCGCCCCGATGTCCACTGGGACCGGCTGCTGTTCAGCGCGAAGGAGTCCGTCTACAAGGCGTGGTTCCCCCTCACCGGGAAGTGGCTGGACTTCACGGAGGCCGACATCGAGCTCACCGCGGACGGCGGCTTCCGCGCCGCGCTCCTCGTCCCGGGGCCGCTGGTGGGCGGCCGCCGCCTCGACCACTTCGACGGCCGCTGGGCCGCGGGCCGGGGCCTGGTCGCGACGGCGATCGCCGTACCGCACGAGTGAGTCAGTTCCCCGCGCCCCCAGGGCGCGGGGAACCGCGCCACAACCCCGGACAGGCCGCGGACGGGCGACCACCCGCGGTCCCGAGCTCTCGGCTCAAGGCCCCGGCTCCGGACACCAGCTCTGCAACAGCCGGAAGAACGCCTCCTCGTTGCCGGTCAGGCCCGCCCGTGCGAGGGCCGCCTCCGCCTCGGCGAGGACGGCGGGCGGGACGATCGGGGGCCGATGGGCGCCGGGCGGGCCGGTCTCCAGGTCGAAGGCGGCCCGGACCGTTGCCAGCAGGCGCAGATAGGCCTGGACGGCGCTGCGTTCACGGTCGGTCAGTACGGCGGTCGGCATCGGTCGGCTCTCCCCGTGTCGGCGTCATCGGTCCCGCGCCTCGCGGCACGCACGCCCCGCACACAAAGGGCGCACCCCCAGCTTGCCGCCCACCACTGACAATCCGGCCCCGGCGCCCCCCGGTTCGCCCGCTCGGCGGAAGCGGACGGATCGCCGGCCCCCGTGGACGGGCCGTCAGCCCTGTGGCCCCGGATACCCCAGCGACGCCTCGATCCGCCCCGCCAGGTGGTCCCGCTGCACCGGCACCCGCGGCGACGAACCCATCAGCCACGCCCGGCACTTGCTGGCCAGCAGCAGGCCGAAGGTCTCGGCCTCTCGCTCCTCGTCCAGGTCGGAGCGGGTGCGGGCGGCGACCTTCAGAACGGTGGCCTGGAGATCGGCGTCGTCGTCGAGCAGCCGGGCCGCCACCGCGGCGCCCTCGACGTGATGGGAGCAGTGTCCGGCCTTCATGTGCCACAGCTCGTGCCCGAGGATCACCAACTGGTGGTCGGGAGCCGTGCGTTCCTCGATCACGACGAGGTCCTGCTCGGCCATGTCCAGCCACAGCCCGCTCGCGGTCCCGGGCGGGAAGGCGGCGGTGCGGAAGCGGACGGGGCGGCCACGGCGTCTGCTCATGGCGTCGCAGAGCGCGGCATACAACTCGTCGGGCCGCGCCGGCGCGGGGAGGGTCAGCTCCGCGACCAGCTCGCCGCACAGGCGGCGCATTTCCTTACCGATGCCCACAGTTCTCCCCACGGTCACGACCCGGGCCGCTTGACGCTCTCCAGGAGCATGTCCAGCCACTCCGCGACCTTGTCGCGGTGCTGGTCGGTGGGCAGCTGCGCGGCCCGCCAGGCGATGCCGCGCACGCCGTGGTCCTGCAACAGCCGCTCCAGCGGGTCGTCGACAGCGGCGGTCGCCTCCCGTTCGCGGTCGGCGAGCTTCTGCAGCAGCTCCTGCTCGGTGTGCTGGAGGGCGCTGACCAGCGCCTCGGGGTCCTCGGCCGTGAGGAAACCGGCATGCACCCTGAAGAACCGCTGGAGCGCGTCGCAGTGCTCCATGGTCGGCCGTCGGTCGCCGTTGATGAGGGCGCCGGCCTGTTGCCGGGACATGCCCGCGCCGTCGGCGATCTCCTGCTGGGTGTACTTGCGGCCGTTGGCCTTGAGCCGGGTCCGGCGCAGCAGGTCCAGGCGCTGCAGGAACCGGGCCTGCACATCGGGCTCGCCCGCCGGCCGGCCGCTGAGCAGGGCCCTGACCACCGGTTCCGGGACGCCGGAGGCGACGGACAGCCGGCCGGTGTCGAAGACCTCGGCGTGCGGCACGCCGAGGCGGTCGGCGAGCGCGGTGACACGGGCGACGACGGCCGCTAGCACGGCCTTCGGCGTGGCGCCAGGACCCTCGACGAAGCCACCCGTCACCGACAGATCTCCTACGTCTCTCACAGGCTTCTCACAAGCGGATGCCGTGACTTACCCCGGCGTGAACTGACCGGAGCGTAGCCGGTGCTTCGAACTCACATCCAGGTCTCGCCACAACTGTGGCCAATTTCAGCCGTCAACAGGCATGGAATGCCACGATAGTTGACACGCCTCAGCTCCGGGCAGCAGGATCGGGGCGCCGCGTCAAGGCCGCACAGGCAAGAGGGGTGACCTCCCGATGGCATTTCAGGCAGGAGGGCAGCGGCCGGCACCGCGGCCCGTGTCCAAGACTCCCGAAGTCCAGGCCTACCTGGATGACTACGCCGCGTCCGTGGAGGCCGTCTCCTTCCCCTCGCTCGTCGTCGACCACTGCTGGGACGTCGTCCTGACCAACAGCGCCTTCCGGTCACTGTTCCGTGGCGTC
The DNA here is from genome assembly GCF_000717875.1 of Streptomyces sp. NRRL S-455. Classification (GTDB taxonomy): domain Bacteria; phylum Actinomycetota; class Actinomycetes; order Streptomycetales; family Streptomycetaceae; genus Streptomyces. The sequence continues at coordinate 2,042 of NZ_JOCT01000022.1, read as the reverse complement.
GGCCCGCACCCGACGGCCATGCCGGACGACAACTTCCTCAGGTTCGTACTGTTCCACCCCGACGCTCCCGCGGTGCTCGGTGACCACGAGTCGAGCTGGTGCCTGCCGATGCTCGCGCACTTCGCGCGGACCGTGGAGAGCCGCGGCCCCGACCACGGACTCCAGGCCATCCGGCGCGACATCGCCCAGGAGCCGATCATGGAGGCCGCCTACCGGCACGGTCTGCCGCACTGGATCCGCTCGGTCGGTGAGGACGCCGTCGAACAGGACGGTGCCGTACGGCCCCTGCTGCACCCGGATCCGCGCTGGGGTGCCACCGACTGCCGGGTCGTCGCGGAGACGTCCAGGACGCTCGAGGAGCTGGGCTGCACCCGGCTCACATTCGTCCTGCGCGAGGCCCGCCGCGCCCCGTCCCGGAACCGCCGGGCGCGCCGTGAGGCCTCCCACCTCAGCGTGGTGCCGGCAGTCGGCTGACCGTTCCCCGCCGACGCGTCCGGCCTTCGTCCGCCCCATTCCCCCCAGGTGTGGTGTGTGACATAGTACTGGCGTGAGCGAGTCGCTGACCTGCGATGTCGTGGTGGTCGGAGCCGGAGTGGTGGGCGCCGCCTGCGCCCTGTACACGGCCCGGGCGGGCCTGGACACGGTCGTGGTGGACCGGGGCCCGGTGGCCGGTGGTACGACCGGCGCGGGGGAGGGCAACCTCCTCGTCTCCGACAAGGAGCCCGGACCAGAGCTCGACCTGGCCCTGCTGTCGGCCCGGCTGTGGGCCGAACTGGCGCTGGACGGGCTGGGAAAGGCCGTCGAGTACGAGGCCAAGGGCGGTGTCGTCGTCGCCGGCGACGACGGCGCGCTGGCCGGGCTGGAGAAACTCGCCGCCGGGCAGCGCGCGGCGGGAGTCGAGGCGGTCCCGGTGCCGCCCGACCGACTCCCCGATCTGGAACCGTATCTGGCCCCCGGCCTCGCGGGCGGCATGCACTACCCGCAGGACGCCCAGGTGATGCCCGCCCTGGCGGCCGCGCACCTGCTGCGCGCCTCGAAGGCACGGCTGTTCACCGGCTGGAAGATGACCGGGGTGCTGGGCGGTCCCGGCGGTGTGGTGCGCGGGGTGCGGACCGACCGGGGCGACATCCACGCGCCGGCGGTCGTCAACGCGGCCGGTACGTGGGGCGGGGAGGTGGCGGCCCGTGCGGGGGTCTCACTGCCCGTGCTGCCCCGCCGCGGCTTCGTACTGGTCACGGAACCGCTCCCGCCGCGCGTCCGGCACAAGGTGTACGCGGCGGACTACGTCGCGGACGTCGCGAGCGACTCGGCGGAACTGCAGACCTCCCCGGTGGTGGAGGGCACGCCCGCCGGGCCGGTCCTCATCGGCGCGAGCCGGGAACGGGTCGGCTTCGACCGGACGCTGTCGCTCCCGGCGTTGCGGGCGCTCGCGGCGGGCGCGACGCGGCTCTTCCCGTTCCTCGCAGAGGCCAGGGCCATACGGACGTATGCCGGCTTCCGGCCGTACCTGCCGGACCATCTGCCCGCGATCGGTCCCGATCCGAGGGCTCCCGGACTCCTGCACGCCTGCGGGCACGAGGGCGCGGGCATCGGTCTGGCCACCGGCACCGGCCACCTGATCGCCCAGACGCTGACCGGCCGGGCGCCGGACCTGGACCTGACCCCGTTCCGGCCCGACCGCTTCCCCGAGGAGGCCGCGTGAATCCGCTGGAGCTGGCAGGGTCCCGGCCAGGGCCCGCCTTCACGGTCACGTTCGACGGGCGGCCCGTCACGGCGTTGCCCGGGCAGACGGTCGCCGCCGTGCTGTGGGCGGCGGGTGTCACCTCCTGGCGCACCACCCGGGGCGAGGGCCGTCCGCGCGGGGTGTTCTGCGGCATCGGCGTCTGCTTCGACTGCCTGGTGACGGTCAACGGCCGCCCCGGGCAGCGGGCTTGTCTGGTGCCTGCGCGACCGGGGGACGTGATCGGCACGCAGCACGGGACGGGCCATGAGGCCACGGGGCGTGAGGGGGCCGGTCGCGAGGGGACGGGGCACAAGGGGGC